>CAWFUI010000006.1:0-113990 GCA_963818975.1 uncultured Planctomycetota bacterium
TCCGTGGGCGTATCTCTTGGATCCGCCGGGACCTCGCTTGCGTTTGTTTTGCCTGTACCCTCGGCCGCACGGAGGTGTTCGGTGTTCTCCTCAAATCATTTCATCCGCTTGCGCGAACGCATGCGCCAGGCACGCCGACTCCGGTCGCAACGACCGCCGGCCGTACTCGAACGGCTCGAAGGCCGCGAGCTGATGTCGCACATCGGTTCGGTGACTCCAAACCTCCAGGTGACAGGCTATCCCACGCCTCTGATCACTTGGGGTGGAACCTTTACGCGCCACGATCAACACGACGAATTACGGGACCAACTCGATCCTTCAGCCGCTGGCGATCGCGCCCGGGTCGAGCAGCAGCTCCGACGCCGGTCCATTCACCGTGGCTGTCTCGCTCTTGGTCAATCCTGGCTCTGCCCGTCAGCATTCCGTTCTCTTGGGCAATGCCGTGGTTCCGGGCGTCAATCAGAACTCGAACTCGACGTTCACATCCAACTTCGTGCTGCCCTCGAGGCCCGCGGGCTTCCCGAGTTACGGCGGAAAGCTCTACCTTCAACTTGCAGTGCTCTCCGGCGACGCTGTGGGAAGCACGTATGTTGACAGGCAAGATCCGATCAAGATCGTCACGCCAGCCGCCGCAGTGAAAGTGGTGGGCGTCGACCTGCCTCAACTGATGCAACCGGGCGACACGATCGCTCCGAACATTCGGTTGGCGAACTACGGGTCAGTCAATACAGCGGTTGGCGGACCACTGACCGTCGAACTGGTGGCTTCGACCTCCAAGACGTTCAACTCGGGAGTCTCGGTCGTCGCCAAGTATAATGTGCAGGAAATTCAACCGCAGTCTCTGGTGCCAACGCAGAATCTGGTGCTGGGCGACGTGAACCTGGATCCGCCGACGAACTTCGAGACGTTGTTCGGAACTCCAGTCACACTGCCTGTGAGCCCAAGGAAGTACTACCTTGGGGTGGTCGTGAACCCGACGGAGCAGGCGGGCGCCCTGGCTCAAGTCGGCAAAGTGCTGCTCTTGGGACAGGTGAAGAAGGTTGGCCCGCCAATCAAGAACCTGCCGCCGGCAGGGGTGATCGGGCAAGGGGTGACTCCGTTCCCAAGCCCCTTCCCGTACCCCAACGCCCCGACCCTGAACAATTCTTGAACCGCTTGGGAGCGCCGAGTGCACGAGGGCGGGATCGACCACGGTCGGTCCCGCCCTCGTTCGGTTTCAAGTCGTCGAGATCCCAAATCGGTAGGCCAATCAGAGAACAGAAGCCGGGGCGTCGACGGGGCTCGCCACTACGAGAACCAAAGATGGAAGCTCGGTCTGGCCACGGAAGGATGAGCCCCTACAACAAGTCGTGGCCGCGGCGCCAGACTCTCCAGCGACGAGACCCTGCCTTCACCCACCCCCTTCGGCTTGGCCTTGGCCGATCGGGGGCTTTGAATATAATGGCGACGTAACCGCGTTGGTTCCTTAGGTCTTTGTCGCACGCTAGGCACGAGGCCGCAGCAGCGTCCGCTGGGGGAGTGATCGCCTCGATGTGGCTTTTTGCGTGGCGAAACTTACTGACCCGGCCCATGCGCACCGTCCTTGGGCTTGTCGGGCTCTCGATCCCGATCCTGGGGGTCCTCGGTCTCTCGAGCCTCTCCGGCGGCATGAAAGCCTTGCTCGGCCAGACCTTGGGTCAAATTCAGGGCCTGGTGGTCCTCCGTGAAAACGTGCCGAGCCCGGTCTTTAGCGAGCTGCCCGCCAGCCAGGCCGAGACGCTTCGCAACATACCAGGCGTGCGCATCGTCGCGCCTGAAGTTTGGAAGCTCGCGCCACGATCGAAGGCGTGAGCTTTATCGTAAAGCAGGCGATGTCGACCTTGGGCCTGGGGAAGAAGTCGAAAGGGCTCAGTCCCTTGGATGCGATCGTCATTCAAGGACAAGACATCCCCACGCATCTCAAGCTCGAGAGCCCAGTGTATGCGCGGAAGATGCTGCCCAAAGAGCAAGGGGGAGGGAGATTCCTGACGCTTGAAGATCAGGGAAAGCCGAGCATCGTCATTAGCCGCAAGATCGCAAGAGATTTCGGGCCCGAGAAAGGCAAATCGAAGCAAGTGGGAGAGACGCTCGCGATCGGCGGCAAGCCCTTCAATATCGTGGGGATCTACGACACAGGGTCGATGTTCCTGGACGTCGTGATCGTGATGGACGTCAACGTCGCGAGAAAACTGCTGAATGTGGGCGAGAACACCGTTTCGAGCTTCTACGTCGAGGCGGACGATCCCAAAAAGGTCGACAAGATCGCGGAACTCATCGAAAAGTCGGATTCGACGCTCGACGCCCGCAGCATGGGCGAATTTCAATCGAACTTCTCGCGGATCTTGGGCCAGTTCGACGCATTCCTGCTTATGATTATAAACCTCGCCTTGGGAGTGGGGGTCGTCGGCATCGTCAATACCATGCTGATGAGCACCACTGAACGATTCGTCGAGTTTGGCGTCTTGCGGACCAACGGCTGGTCGCGGGCGAACGTCGTGACGCTTGTCACCTTGGAAAGCGGCTACCTTGGGCTCTTGGCGGGCGTCTTGGGTTGCGTGTTGGCCGCTGCGGCCGCCGCGGTCGCCAATCAGTTCATCGAAGGCGGCCTTTCGCTCAAGGTCACCCCGGGTCAGATTTGCCTTGGGATCGGACTTTCGCTGGTGATGGGGATGCTCGGCGGCCTTTACCCCGCGTGGCGCGCCAGCAAGTTGGCGCCGATGGACGCGATTCGTCTCGGGTCGCATTAACGTGTAAGCGATAAAAATCGTCAAGAATTCCAAGCGAGCGAGAATTTGTACATGATTGAAGTGACGGGGGTTCGCAAGGAATTTTCCAGCGGCGACGAGACGGTCAAGGCGAGTCCGCGGAGTGAGCTGCCGGATTCCCCGGGCCCAGTTTGCGTTCATCGTCGGGCCGTCGGGTTCCGGCAAGAGCACCTTGCTTTACCTTTTGGGCGCGTTGGACAGCCCCACCTCGGGAGTCATCCGCGTCGACGGCCACGACCTGACAAGCATGAGCGAGCTTGAACAAAACAACTACAGGCGCGAGAAGATCGGCTTCATCTTCCAGTCGTTCAATCTGATCTCGAATCTCACTGCATGGGAAAACGTCTTGATTTCTTTCATGCCCACGGGAGTGACGCCGGCGCTCAAGGCCAAGGCCCGAGCACTGCTGTGCTCGGTGGGTCTCGGCGCAGGCTCAATCACAGGCCTTACCAGATGTCCGGCGGAGAGCAGCAGCGCGTGGCCATTGCGCGAGCGCTCGTTAAAGACCCCGTCGTGGTGCTTGCCGACGAACCCACCGGCGAGCTCGATTCCAAGACCGGCGACGAAATCTACAAGATTCTCCGCAGACTTCAGTCGGAGCTTGGGACGACTCTGGTGGTCGTCACGCACGACCGCCGGTTCATTACTCCAGAGGACGTCGTCATCGAGATTTCCGACGGCCAGCTCACTTCGAGCCTGTCCGAAGAACCGATCGACGGCTTGGCCAAGGTCAAGGCGTGAAGCGGGTTCAGGTCGCACGTCCCCCAGCCAAGGCGGCCTCGACGACGATCTTTTCGCTCGACCTCCAACTTCCAGATTGACGCTCGATCTTGTGATAGAGCGTGTCGCGCTCGACGGGAACCCGGCCCGCCTCGCGGATCAAACGTTCGATCTCGGCGACGGTCGACTCTTGGGGCGTCTCCGCGCCGCTTCGTGGTAAATCTTTTCATGCACCACGGTGCCGTCGAGGTCGTCGGCGCCGAACGACTGAGCCACCTGCGCGGTCTTTAAACCCAACATCACCCAATAGGCTTTGATGTGAGGGAAGTTGTCGAGCATCAGCCGGCTGATCGCCATCACTTTCAGGTCCATCATGCCTGAAGGTTTGGGGATCTCGGACATCCGCGAATTGTCCGGATGGAAGGCCAGGGGGATGAACGTCTGGAACCCCCCAGTCTCGTCTTGGAGCTCGCGGAGCTTGATCAAATGGTCGATCCTATGCTTGGGCTTGTCGATGTGCCCGTAGAGCATGGTGGCGTTGGAATGGAGGCCAAGGGCGTGGCCGGTTCGGTGCACCTCGAGCCAGGTCTCGGTGGAAGCCTTTGCCCCGCAGATTTCCGATCGCACCTCGGGATGGAAGATCTCGGCGCCGCCGCCAGGCAGGCTGCCCAGGCCGGCGTCGATCAACTCTTGGAGCACCTCTCGAATCGACAAACGAGCGATTTTGGCGAAAAATTCGATCTCGACCGCGGTGTAGGCCTTGAGGTGAAGCTCCGGATAAGCCTGCTTGATCCAGCGGATCACGTCGACGTAGTACGAAAACGGCAGCTTGTGGTGCAGCCCGCCGACGATGTGGAGTTCGGTGGCGCCCCGATCGTGCGCCTGCCTGCGCGCTCGACGATTTGATCCTGGTCCATCACATAGCCGCGAGGATCGTCCAGATCGGCCCTGAACGCGCAAAAATCGCAGGTATAAACACACACGTTTGTGGGATTTATATGCGTATTGACATTATAATATGTAAAGTTGCCATTGTATCGTTCGCGGACGAGATTGGCCAGCGAACCGAGCTCGAGGAGGTTGTTCGATTCCTCGAGCACAGGCCGTCTTCGAAGGAAAGCCGCACTCGCGATTCGACTTTCCGGCGGACGTCCTTCAAACACGGATCCACTGTCATCGCAATTGCTCCTCGGGGCCGCCCTACCGATGGTTGCCAAGGAGCCGTTATCGGCGGACAACGGTCTGCTTGACGCAGCCAATCCCAGTTCTTACAGTGATTTTAGTCGGAATTGAAGGTTGGATCAAGTTTGGTCGATCGAAGTGTTCGCGTTCTTTGCTTGCGGTTTGGGGTGGGTTGTGAGAGCGGACCGCTTGCGTCGGGCGACGAATTCTGTATGGTGGTGATCTAATCTCCTTCTTCCCCCCGTGCTGGAGAGTCGAGCCTTCTTGGGCGGGTCCGCCCAATGTTGGGTGGGTTTCTCAGTCGATATCATGCGCAAGGGCGAGCTGTTCCGAAACCAGGGCACAAGCCGGGCGAGGCGTGAAAATGGCAGAGCGACCGAGCGTAAAGGACATCTTGGCGGCCGCGCGAAGAGGCGGCCCAGCGAAGCCTGAAGCCGCCGAGGAAGCAGGCGAGATCGAGGGATCGGCGCCCAGTGCGGCGCCGCCGCCGCCCGCCGCCGTGAGAGCCGCACCGGCTCCCCCGCCTGAACCCTTAGGCAGACCGATGACTTTGAAAGAGAAATTAGCCGCTGCGCGAGCCGGCGGCGCTCCAGCGCCTGCAGCTCCATCCAAAGCGGTCATCGGCGCCGAGTCGGCTGCATCTCCGGTTCAAGAGGCTATGGACGAAGTGGCGTCCGAGGCTGCGGACCTGGCAGCGCCTGCCGCCGCTGCATCGCTAGGCCGTCCCATGACGCTCAAAGAAAAGCTAGCGGCCGCGAAGAGCGTGGCGGCGGCGCCGCCGCGAAGCCCACCCCAACGGCGAAGGCTGCTCCCGCCGTGAAGGGCGCACCAGCCGGCTCCGCGGCCGCCAGGGAGCTGCCTCCACTCGACAAAATGTCCGATCCCAAAGACTTGGCCGAGGCCCTCAGACGAGCGGGCGCTGCCAAATCCGCCCCTGCGAAGACCGACGACAAAGCCAAATCTCACGCCGCCAAAAAGGCCGAGCCCAAGACCGTTCCGCCGAGGCCTTCGAAGGAAGCAGCCCTTGCAGGCGCATCGAACCGACGCGATTTCCTTCAAGATTTCCCGTGGGTCGCCGCCGGTTGGGGCATGTTCACCGCCGCGATGGGCGCGATGACCATCATGACGGTTCGGTTCCTGTTCCCCAACGTCTTGGCGGAGCCTCCCTCGACGGTGAAAATTGGTCCCGCGAGCCAATTCGAGCCCGAAATGGTTAACGAGAATTGGAAGACCGAATGGGGCTTCTGGGTGGTAAGGTCCAAAGCTTACAACGGCGAGGACATCATCTACGCGCTTCAATCGATCTGCACGCACCTCGGCTGCCCCCCAAACTGGCTGGGCGGAGAGCAGAAGTTCAAGTGTCCCTGCCACGGCAGCGGTTTCTACATTTCGGGCATCAACTTCGAGGGGCCAGCGCCAGGCCTCTCGAACGGTTCAAGCTGACGGTTGGAGACGACGGTCAGCTACTGGTCGACAAGAGTCAGAAGTTCCAGGAGGAGCTTCAGCAGTGGTCCGACCCGGAAAGCTTCATTTCCGCGGTTTAGTCGTGCGAACGCTGGGGTTGTGGTTCATTCGACACGCCGGTCCAGGCCGGTCTGGGATACGCATCAGGGAAAGCCATGCCGCTACTCGACAAACTCTATGAATCGCAGGTTTGGAAGAGCATTTTTCGCCATCCCATGCCTCGCGACCGCCGGAACCGGCTCGACGTGGTGCTGACGAACTTCTTCCTCCACCTTCATCCCGTCAGCGTTCGCAAGCAAGGCATCGCTCTGAGTTACACCTGGTGCATGGGGGGAACGACGTTCTTCCTGTTCATGGTGGAGACCGTCACCGGCGTCTTGCTGATGTTTTACTACAGGCCCACGCTCGAACACGCCTACAACGATATTTTGGCGCTTCGAGACGTAACGACTCTGGGCATTTTGAGAGAGCTGCACCGTTGGGCGCACACGCGATGGTAATCACTGTCTGGCTCCACATGTATCGCGTGTTTCTCACGGGGAGTTATAAACCGCCTCGGGAATTCAACTGGACGATCGGCGTCTTGCTACTCGTGTTGACGCTTCTGCTTTCCTTCACAGGTTATCTCTTGCCCTGGGACCAGTTGGCGATCTGGGCCATCACGGTCGGATCGAATATGGCCAGGGCCACTCCAGGCGTTGGCGTCGAAGGTCCAGGCGCGAAGCTTTTGGAATTGAACGGGGTGAAGTTGATCACGTCCGGTTCGGACGCCAAGTTCGCCCTTTGGGCGGCGCAGGCGTGGCGAGATGACGCTCAACCGCTTTTACGTGCTGCATTGCGTGGCGATACCGCTGGCGGTGGCGCTTCTGATCATGATTCACTTTTGGCGAGTTGCAAGGACGGCAATATCAGCGGTCCGATGTGATCGAGCTGTAATCCTTTGCCGACTTGGACTTCGAGGTCGGTTTTTGGCGGCGACCAGGGATCGGATCGAGTGTGTCCGATGGGGAAGCGAGTGCAATGCGACACGACTTGACGACCGGGGTGATGACGGGGCTGGGCTGGTATTACCTCCTCGCCGCCATCCTGAATACGGGCGCGGTTTTATACGTTGGCTATATGGAAATGGTTTCCGAGGGAGGCTCTCGACTGGGCCTGGAGCCTCGGACCCGCAAGGTTCCCTCGTGGCTCTTTCCGGCGGTCGCTGGGCTTTACGGCTTGGCGGTGTTGATTCTCATGGCGCCAGCGTTTGCCCGGCGGCGGCGCGGTCGCCTACATGCTCTCTCTGGCGAACACGATCATCGTCATCACAGCCTCGGCGGACGCGGCGCACTACGCGGAACTGAAGAATGGCAACGGGCGCGAGTCGAACCGAAGGCGCTTAACTCTCGACGACCACATCCCCGCTGTGGGGCTTGGCGGTCCGATCAATCGTCCCTTGTGGACGATCGTTTGGTCGGTTGCGGCCTTATCTTTCAAGTGATGGGCGTGGTGTGCATCTTGGATGGTCGATTTGGCATTCCCGATTTCGTTCGCTCCGCCATCGACGCGGTTTCCGGTCCGACGACGTTCTTCGTCGGCGCGACTCTCGGATTCGCCGCCATGGTCCACTTTCGCAAAGCCTTCGCCAACGGAGTCATGGCCTGGGGGCTCGTGAACGCGTTCCTCCTGTTCTTTGGCCTCAGCATGACCGACTTCGATTTTCGAGACATCGTCACCAAACCGGACAACGTCCCGATCGTCGGCATGCTCGTTTTGGTCGGCTTTTTCACCTGGCTTTCGCTGCGTAGGGCGGTCATCAACGACGAACGCATGGCCAGAGGCTTGCCCAATCTCGAGGAGCTCGAGCCCGAAAAGGTGCTGACCTGGCCCGACCTGGTTTATACCGAGCTGATCTGCATGGTTGTACTGACGATCGTCCTGGTGGTGTGGGCCATCGCCTTGCGAGCCCCGCTCGAACAACCCGCCAGTTCGACCACCGCTCCCAATCCATCCAAGGCGCCCTGGTACTTCCTGGGCCTCCAGGAAATGCTCGTCTACTTCGACCCTTGGATGGCAGGCGTCGTCTTGCCCAGCATGATCATCGTCGGCCTGATGGCCATCCCGTACATCGACACCAACAAGAAGGGCAACGGCTACTACACCATCGCCCAGCGCAAGTTTGCGTACGTCACCTTCCAGTACGGCTTTCTTGTCTTGTGGGTGATGCTCATCCTACTGGGCACCTTCCTCCGCGGCCCCAACTGGAACTTCTTCGGCCCCTACGAATATTGGGACCTGCACCGGGTAATACCGCTGAATAACATCAACCTGTCCGACATCTTCTGGATCCAGCTTTTGGGCACGAAGAAGCCGGATTCGCCGATCGTGCGGGAATGGCCTGGTCTTTTGATCTGCTTTCTCTATTTCGCGGTCGTTCCCCCGCTCCTGGGCAAGCTCTTTTTCAAGAAGGTGATCAAAGAGGGGGGGATGATCCGCTACGCCACTCTGGCGGTCCTGATTTTGTTCATGGCTTCGTTGCCGATCAAAATGGTGCTCCGCTGGACGATCAACCTGAAGTATCTCGTCGCGATGCCAGAGTATTTCTTTAATATATAGATTCTTTCGTTCGAGGAGGCGCGTCGCCAAACAACTCGATCGGCCGGACTCTTTTCGAGCCCGGCCCGCCCGCGAGGAAGACGCGAAAACGAAGATGCCGGCTTCGGATGAACATTATCGCAGTCAACGGTCGCTCAACGTCTGGTTCGCCATCGGTTCGATTTTGCTCTCCGCCTCGCTCGTTTGGATGATCCTCGCGGACCACTTGCGTCCCTGGAAGGACGTCCAAAGAGAGTTCTTCAAGATCGAGCAGGCCAAACTCACGGCAACCGAAAAGCA
The DNA here is from genome assembly GCA_963818975.1 of uncultured Planctomycetota bacterium. Lineage (GTDB taxonomy): Bacteria > Planctomycetota > Planctomycetia > Isosphaerales > Isosphaeraceae > CAWFUI01. The sequence continues at coordinate 9,027 of CAWFUI010000006.1, forward strand.
GAAGGTCGAGGAGGAACAGCAGAAGAACGGAGCGGCGATCGAACAGGTTGAAGCCGAAATTAAAGCAGCGCAAGAGCTTGCCAAGAAGAATCGGTCCAAGATCAAGGCGCAGCAGGGCAAGTTGGACCAGATCATCGGCAGATATACGGAACTCGACACGCTGCAGAAGTTTCAAAAGGCCGAGCTCGACAGCCTGAGAAGCTTCTACGACGAGATGATCGACCAGCACGAGGACGCCAAGGCGCGCGAGTTCCTGGCTGCGAAGATCATTCCCGCCGAGAACAAGCTCAAGGACCTGACCAAGCAGAAACAAACCGTCGTCGCGGAGCGCCAGACCGCGGAAAAGGCGATGGCGGAGCTCAAGGGCAATATCTCGGACCTCGAGAAGAAGCGCGACGCGCTCTTGCGAGACAGCAGCCGGATCGCCAATACGCTGAAACAGAAGGAGCAAAACGCCAACGGACTGTTGGCTTGGCTTCGAGGCCTGCCCGTCATCGACCTGGCCGCGCCTCCGGAGAAGATCCGCCAAATCAGCCTTCCCGATTTAACAATCAATTATAATTTCAAGGAAGTGCCACGTTACGATCGGTGCATGACGTGCCACCTTGCGATTGACAGGACCAATTACGACGTCGACGCCAACCATCAGAAAATGCCGACCGTTTTCGCCTCTCACCCGCACGTCGCCGACGGAGTCGAGGTCTTCGATAAACTGACGGGCAAGACGACGAAGGCGGGGCTTTATCTGGATTCGAATGGTCCGCACCCGATTAATTATTTTGGGTGCACGATCTGCCATGGAGGCCAAGGTTCGGGCACCGACTTCACGTTCTCGTCGCACGAACCGAACACTCTCGAGCAGAAGGAAGAATGGCGGAAGGAGCACAACTGGGAAAAGATCCACTATTGGGATTATCCCATGCTGCCCAAGCGGTTCATCGAGTCGAGCTGCCTCAAGTGTCACACCGAGGTGACCGACATACCGCAGGCCGAGAAGCTTCAGGCTGGGTATCAGCGGATCACCAAGTTTGGTTGCACAGGCTGCCACCTGATCGGCGGTTCGGCGATGGGTCCGAATTTGACAGACACCCCGAAGGTGGGACCGAACCTCGAACACGTCGGATCGAAGTCTTCGAAGGACTGGACGCTCAAGTGGGTCAAGCATCCGCAGGCGTTCAGGCCCGACACGCGGATGCCGCAATTTTACGGCGTAACCAACAACAGCGGCCCGCACGACCTGCCGCTTTCGCACGCGGAGATTCAATCGATCGTCCACTATCTTTACGCCAAGAGCACGGCGCCCAAGGGGTTCGTCGAGCCTCCCGCCAAGTCGGACCCTGAGAAGGGGAAGACGGCGTTCCTCCAGAAGGGCTGCATGGCGTGCCATGCGCACAAGGAGTTTAGTCCCGAGAAGCTTCCAGCGTCCGCCGCGCCGTTTGCCTCGGCCGACCACGGACCGAACCTATCGAACGTCGCCGATAAATTCAAAACCCACGCGCAGGGTTACTACTGGCTGACGAATTGGATTTTTAATCCCGAGGCGTACCATCCGGGCACGTTGATGCCGAACCTACAACTTGCCGTGGGTGACGCCGCCGACATCGCCAGTTGGCTGCTCTCGGTGAAGGCCGAGTGGGCCGAGAAGGTGGACGTGCCGAGCCCGCAGGATCCGGACGTTGCCGCGGCCCTCGACAAGTTGGTCATGCTTTACAAAGGCAAGTCGGGCGTGCCGCTTTCCGAGCTCGATGCGGTTGCCGATGGGATGTCGGTCGACGACAAGTTGATGTACCTGGGCGAAAAGACGATTAGCCGGATGGGCTGTTTTGGCTGCCACAACATCCCAGGGTTCGAGAACGCCAAGCCGATCGGCACTCCGCTCGACGGCTGGGGGTCGAAGAGCCCCGCCAAGCTCGACTACGCGCACATCATGGAGTATCTCGAAGACCAGCCGATAGGGGAGGGCAAAACGCGCGACGGCACCGACCTTTACTACCAGGAAGAGCTCGAGCACCAGTCCCGCATGGGATTCTTGTATCAAAAGCTGCATAGGCCTCGGAGCTACGACTACAAGAAGACCAAGGAAGATTTGAAGAGCTGGGACGAGCGGTTGCGCATGCCTCAGTTCAGTTGGGCCAACGATCCCAAGGCGATCGAAGAGGTGATGACTTTCGTCCTTGGACTGACTGGGGAGCGCATAGGCGGCCGTTACGTGCCAAGGCCGGACGAGGCCGGCTTGGCGTTGGCCAAAGGATCGAGGCTGTTGACGCGGTATAACTGCAAGGGCTGCCACGTCCTCGAGATGCCCAGCTTCACGATCGCCGCGGGGGTGCCGGTGAAGGAGGCGATGCCCCAGTTCGACAACAACGTCGACGTATCGTACAACGGCGGCGGTTTGAGCAGGAACAAGGACTTTCTCTCGCTTTATCCTGGCTTGACTTTCGACCCCACGAACAAGCCCAAGCTGACGGACGACGACGCCAAGAGTCCGATCGTGCTTTCGGGCATGCCGACGCAGAGCTTCGAGAACGAGGTGACGATCCAGCTTTGGGAGCCCGTGACGGTGCGCGGGTATACGTTCAACGTTGGCGATCAGGTGGTTGTCGATTCCACGAAGGTGATGAAGACCCCAGCTTCTGGAGGAAATTTCGGCTGGCTTCAGGCCTACATTCAGGCTGAGAAGGGGGGCGAGTTCGGGGCGGCCTGGAACAAGCTTCCGCCGCCGCTTGTGCGTGAAGGATGGAAGGTGCAAACGCCCTGGCTCACGAGTTTCCTAAAGGACCCTTATCTGATTCGCCCCGCGGCCATGCTGCGCATGCCCAGGTTCCACTACGCGTCGGCCGCCGATGAGACGAAGAACTTGGCGAATTACTTCGCCGCGCGCGACCACGCGGACTTCCCCTACCAGGACATTCCGGAGCGCAAGCAGGCCTACATCGCTACGAAGCAGAACGAGCATCCCAACTATTTCTCGGGAGGTTGGTCGCTGATCACCAAGGGAGCCTGCGTGCAGTGCCATGCGATCGGAACCTACAAGCCGAACGCTGCGGGCGGCGTGGTCAACGGACCAGATCTGCGTCAGGTGGGAACGAGGTTCCGTTCCGAGTATCTCACCAAGTGGCTGGGGAATCCGATGAGGCTCGTTCCGTATACGGCTATGCCACAGAACATCCAACCGCACGGTCCACCCGCTCCTGGAGCTCCGAAATCGCTTGAGGGCAAACCGCTCGAGCAGGTGGAAGCGATTCGCGACACCCTGTTCAATTTCGCTGACGCCGTCGAACAGCAATTGGCCTCGGGTTCCGCCGCCGAGAAGGCTCCCGCGGCCGCCGTCAAACCGACCGGCGGCGGAGGCAGATGACCGGCCATGCAACACGCGACGTGAGCCGCCCGCCCGATACGGCGGTGCGTTCGGCTCGTCAAATTAATGCTGCTATATGAGTACTCTTTTTTGCTAGGGGATCTGATTTATATGATAGTACAAAGATTCTTGAAATCGAAATGCGTCGGTCTTGGCCTCTCCGCTGGGTTGGCGTTGGGAGTTTGGGGTTGCGGCGGCGCCGACGAAAAGATCGACAACGGAGTCGTTACGCCGTCTCCTGGAGAGGCGAATTATTCCAGCGGGGGAGCGGGCGGCGGTACGGCGGCCTCGAGCACGGCTTCGACTTCCAAACCGGTCGATTCCAGCACGACCGCCGCGAAGCCCGACTCGGGAACTTCGACCGCGGCGCCCACGAAATCCGAGGGCTGGGGTACGCTCAAAGGCACGGTCGTCTTTGAAGGCTCGGTTCCCGCCGCCAAGATGTTGGTTCCCAAGGGTGCGACCGACAAGGACGTGAAAGACGGCGCCTATTGCGGCAAGGATGGAGTTCCTTCTCAGTCGCTCGAGGTCGATCCCGTGACGAAGGGCGTAAGATATGCACTGGTGTACCTGCCCAAGCCAACCGCGGTCAATCCGGAGGCGAAGAGCGCCCGGCACAGCGCAAAGTCGAATTCGATCAGAAAAACTGTATGTTCGTCCCGCACGTCATGGGCGTCGAAGCGGGATCGACGGTGGTTATGAAATCAAGCGACGCCCCAGGCCACAACGTCCATGGCACTCTGGGCGCGAACGGTCAGTTCAATCAGGCGATCGCTTCGGGTCAATCGATCGAATTCGCCACCAAGGCTCCCGAACGCAGGCCCTATAAAGTGATTTGCGACATTCACAACTGGATGACAGCCTACTGGATGGTACTCGACAACCCCTACTGGGCAGTGACCGACGAAAAGGGGAACTTCGAGATCAAGAACGTGCCGGCTGGGACGCAGAAGGTGGTCGTGTGGCAGGAATCCGTCAACAAATCAGGCTTCCTTACGCCCTCCTCGGGCGAGGAAGTGACGATCAAAGCCGACGGCGAGACGAGCAAGCCTTTTGTCATTCCCGCCGCCCGCATCGCTGCCGGGAATTGAGTTTTCCACAAAGGGCCAAGCGCGGTCGAATCGACCTTCGCCCGCGCTTGTTTGTTCGTCCAATGATGCCGGCGAAGGCTGTCGCTCTGGCGTCTGAAGATCGGTTCCGAGTACAATCTGGACCTTGCCAGTAGGTATTGCCCACCATTGATCAAGGCCAAGGCCGCCCCGACCTGGCGCCAAAACAGTTCCCCTCCGAGGCTTTTATGAAACTCCCCAGCAAGATTGCGATCGTTGCGTCGGCCTCCTTTTGCTTGGCTGCGCCACTTGTCTTGGACCGGCCCAAGTCCAGCGCCACCACTTTACCCCCAGCCGCGGTCAAGCATGCACTTGTCGTCCAGAAAAAGGGATTTGGAACGATCAAGGGCAGACTCGTCTGGGGAGGCGGCGAGGCGCCAACCCCTAAGGTTCTGGTCAAGAAGGGCAAAGCGACGTCAAGGACGCCGTCTGCAAGTCGGCCGACCTCGAAAGCAAGTCGCTCGTTGTCGATCCCAAGACCAAAGGCGTGAAGTGTGCGTTTGCTTATATCAATAAGCCCGTGGGAAAGAACGACGAAGCGGTCGCAAGCCTACTGGCGGATCATCCACAGGTGGTCGTCGACCAGGTCAAGTGCGAATTTACGCCGTACGCCACGGCGATCCATAAAGACCAGCAAGTGGTGTTCAAGTCGAGCGACCCTGTCGGACACAACGTGCACACGCACCAATTCTCGGGCAATGCGATGAACGAGATGGTTCCCCCTGGACGGAACTCAAGACCAAGATTGCCGCCAACCGGCTGCCCGTGAAAGTGAGCTGCGATATCCACCCCTGGATGGAATCGTACCTCTTGGTGATGGACCATCCTTTCTTCGCGGTGACCGCGGAAGACGGTTCTTTCGAGATCAAGGGCGTGCCGGCTGGAAATCAGAAGCTGGTCGTCTGGCAGAGCAACGTTGGCTATGTGACCGAAGGCAAAGCAGCAGGAACCTCAGTGAAGGTGGAAGCCGGCAAGACCACCGACGTGGGCGAGATCAAACTGCTTCCCTCCGCGATCAAGAACTGAGATATCGAGGCTTTCTTGAATCCCAGCCCGCCATGAGCCTTCGAACCTTCGGCCGAGCGATGCAAGTGGCAGGGATGATCGTTTTGCCGTTCGCGATCGCAAGCGAACTGGCAGGCAAGGTCTCGGTGGCGCAGACGCTCTTGATCGCCGGCGGAGGGGTGGCTCTGTTTTATTTTGGAGTGGTGCTCCAGAACCGGTCTTCAGGTTGACCTGGTCGATTTGTTGAACGCGTCGTGCCAGGCACCTATTTGCCGAGAGTCAAGAACCAAGAGCCTCCCCCAATCCTCCAGCTGTTTAAAAAGCGAGCATCATGCCGATTGCACAGCCGCACTCGATGCATGTTTGCGATCGAGCATCTCTTGTGTTGTGAAGTTCAGGGCGTCAATCCAGTAGTAGTCGCTGGTCTGGTCGTTTGAGAATTGGAAATGGCATCTGGTTTGCTACGAGGCTGTTTTCAAATTGTTGAATATCCTTTAGAATACGATGGCCCTTACGTGAATCGAAGTTGAAGGTGCAGTGCGAGTTTGGGTTGCGTGAAGCGACTTTCGATTGAAGCAACAAGCACATGAGCGAAGTGCTCGAAGCGGCTGGAACTTCCGGGACTTTGACATTCCAGGACCGGGTCCTTCGCAAAGGTTATGCACTTATGCCGCGTCCTCGATCGACTGGGAATTGGACGAGGAGATGGATCCTTGTCGCCGTGGCGGTCCTCTTGGCTGGCTTGCTCGGACCATCGTCCAAGCAGGTTTTCGCGTGGCAGCAGGTGCAGTGGCAACAGACCGTCCATCCGCTGGAGAAATTCGCGGCCGACAAGATTTTGCGCAACGCCGCCGAGCATACCAACGCCGGCCAATGGAACGAGGCCGTGGACCTGTATCAGAAGGTGATCGACCAGTACGGCGAGTCCGTCACCAAGACTCCAAACCCCGGTTCGCCGACAGATTCGGTATTGTTTGTTGATATCCGAATGTATTGTCAAGAGAAGCTGCTGAAGCTTCCAGCCGAGGGATTGAAAGTTTATCGAGATCGGGTCGATTCGACCGCCGAGCGTTGGTATCGCAAGGGCGCTACGGAGCGGGACGCGCTGTCGCTGAGGAAAGTGGTGGAGCAGTCGTTCGCGTCGTCTTGGGGGGACGATGCAGTGGACCTTTTGGGCGACTTGGCGTTTCAGGAGGGTCGATTCAACGAAGCTCTCGTTTGTTATCGACGCATCGTACCCGACGAAGCGGCGGCGGGCAGAGGGCTTGTGTATCCCGATCCCAGCGTCGACCTGGCGGTCGTCGCCGCCAAGAAATTGCTTTGCCGCGCCGCGATTGGCGAAAAAGCACCCACGCCCGAAGAGTTGGCTGCCTATCGAGAACAATACAAGGCCGCGTCTGGGAAGCTTGCGGGCAGAAACGGACTTCTGTATCAGATCGTCGAATCGGCGATCGAGGAGGATCACCTTGCGGTCACGAGCGAGCGAGACGGCCGTTGGCCGACGTTCGCGGGAGCCCCCAGCCGTTCTCGCGTGGCGCCCGACGCGATCGACGTGGGTTCCAAGCAGTGGCAGGTTCCGCTCACGCTCGGCTCCGGCAGGCGCGATACGGCGATGTTTCCGCGGCAAAACGGATTCGGCGCCCCGATGGCAGGCGGCGGAGAACGTCGGCTGCCGTTTCATCCGATCATTCTCGGCGACCAGGTTTTGATCTGCGACGGCAGGATGGTGCGAGCCTACAACCTGAACGACCGCTCGGCCGACCCCAACGGCTTTGGTCCCGTGGACGTTGCCTGGTTGCACGACCAATTCCCAGCCTCAGGGCCTCCTCGCGCTGCGATTCCCGCGAGCGATTCTCCACAGTTCACCTTGACTGCCTATGGAGATCGGATCTTCGCCCGCATGGAGAACATGAGCGATGGGAGAATCAACCAACCTGGCGCCGTTGTAACCACCAGCCGCATCGTGGCGATCGACCGCTCGGCCGAGGGCAAGCTGCTTTGGAAGCGTGATTGCAGCGACATCCCGTTGGGCGACCAAGCTGAGCTCGGAGCAGGCAGCTCTGGGTTCGAAGGTACTCCGGTCGCCGACGCGGAGAACGTTTACGTGGCCATCACGGTTGTGAGCCCGAACGGATTCCCAGCCGCCTACATCGCATGCCTAAGCGCCGAAACAGGAGACCCCAAGTGGGTTCGCTTTCTGTTTCAATTCAACGCAAAAGCCGACTTTCAGCAGTTCCCAAGGCGATTCAACAGAATGTGGATCCCCACGGTCGAGATCGGCCACAAGCTGCTCTCTTTGGAAGGCGGAATGCTCTTTTACCAATCGAACGCGGGCGCCGTGGCGGCGCTCGACGGCGAGACGGGTTCGATCCGCTGGATTGCGTCTTACCCTGGGGGCGACGCCAACGGGATGGCCTCGAGCCGCAAGCGCAATCTGAACCCCGCGGTGGTGCACGACGGCCTGGCGATCGTTGCCCCCGACGACACTCCGCTGATCGTCGCGTTCGACGCAGCGACGGGAAGAATGGTCTGGAAGCTCGACCCACAAACCGAAGTGGTGCACCTCCTGGGCGTTGCCAAAGGTCGGTTGGTCGCGACCGGAGACCACGTCGTTACGATCGACGTGAAGACGGGAAAGCGGCTAACAAAATGGCCTGACCATCCCGCGGGCTTCGACGGCTGCGGTCGAGGCATCCTTGCGGGCGATTCGATTTTCTGGCCGACCAAAACCGAGATCCACGTCCTCGATCAGTCGACGGGCCTTCGAGGCAATCAACCGCCGATCAAACTCAAGGAGATGTTTCAGGTCGGCGGCGGCAATCTGGCTGCGGGCAACGGTTACTTGGCAGTCGCTCAAGCCGATTCGCTGGTCGTTTTTTGTCAGAACAATCGACTCATCCAACGCTATCGCGACGCGATCGCGCGCCAGCCCGACGAAGCTGTGAACTATTACGATCTGGCACGGGTCGCCGAAGCGGCGGGCCAGGAGGACGTGGCTCTGGAAAGCTTGGACAGGGCGATCGCCAAGGCGAAATCGTCGGAGATGCTCGACGGTCGGCTGCTCTCGGAGACGTCCAAGGAACGAAAATACCGTCTCCTCGTGAATCTCGGCGCGCAGAGCCTCGTCCAAGGCCGACTGGGATGCAGCTGCGGCTCGTTACGAAACCGCCGCCCGCTTTTCGCAGTCGGATAAGGACGAGCTCTCCGCACTTCTGAAACTGGCGGAGGCTCAGGCTCGACGCGGCCAGCCGAGAAGCGCGGTGGAGACGCTCCAGGGTCTGCTCGGTAAACGAACGATTCGAGGCCTGACGTTGGTCGCCGACAAGGAGCGGGTCGTTCGCGCCGATCTGCTCGTCGCCGATCGACTCGATCAGCTGATCCACGAACACGGGGCGAAAATCTACGAACGCTGGGACGCTGCCGCGAAAAAGCAACTCGAGGAGGGCGTTGAGGAGGGCGACGCACGAAAGATCGAGGACGTCGCCCGGCTCTATCCCACGTCGACGGTTGCTCCCAGTGCGTGGCAGGCGTTGGCGAAGCTTCGAGCCGAAAAGAAACAACACTCGGAAGCCGCGTCGGCCTACCGCAGAATGCTCACGGCGTCCAAGGACGATGCCGGCCGCGCGGCAGCGCTTTATGGCTTGGCCGGAGTTTACGAGGCTGAGAAGCAGTTGCGCCAGGCGAAGCAAGTCTACCTGCAAATACTCGACAGGTTCTCTTCGGTTCAGCTCTCCGACGGCTCCGGCAAACGGTTGGGCGAGATCGTTCGGGTTCGTCTAGGCAAAGCCCCATTCGACAAATCCTCTCTCGAGGAGGGCAACACGCGATTGGCGCCGCCGCTGGTTCGCAAGTGGTTCAAGCGCTGGGATTCCTTGACCCGCCCCGTCGTGGCCGAGCCCGCCGACCGCACCGAATCCGGCAGGCTTTTCTTGGTGGAGAAGACGACAATCAAGCCGATCGATCCAGTGGACGGTCGATCGCCTTGGTCGGTCGATCTCAAAGAAGAGCCGAAGTGGATCGGCTGGTTCGACGACCGCGTCGTAGTGGCGCTCAAATCCAAGATCTGCGCCTTGGCGGCCGCCGACGGCGGGATCCTATGGCAGTTCAATCTCAAAGAGCTGGTCGATGAAAAACGCGAGGCAAACCCATTCGCCAGAGACGTCTTGGCCTTGGGCGACGCCAAGGCGATCGAAAACGATAGAACGCTTCGCGACTTTTGTCTCTCCGGTGGCAGACTGTATTGCTTTCGTGGATCGTCCGAGCTCCTCGCCTTCGACGCCGAGACGGGCCTGCTCGAGTGGTCGCACAAGACCGCAGCCGATTCGATCAACCCCAACCACTTGATCGGTCCTCGGAGAATCGTGCTTCAGAACCGCCAGCCCAGCGCGGTCGTCGTGCTCGACGCCGAAAGCGGTAAGCAACTCGCCGAATATCCAGGTGAAGAGGACGACGAAGCATGGCCAAGACCCCCAGTCGCACTCGACGACGAACGCGTTTTGCTCGTCAACGATAGGCTCACGGTCTCGCTCTTGGAGCTATCGTCTGGACGTACGGCGTGGACGTTCCAGGAGAGCAAGGTCATGCCCACGCGCGGACCCCCTCGCGTCATGTGCGACGGCGAGCGCGTGCTGGTTCTGCACGACGGCGCCGAGCTGATCAGGCTCGATCCCGCCAGCGGCAGTAAACTCTGGTCGACGCCGCTGGGCGCCGAAGATTTATCGGAAAGGTCCGAGGCCGTCGTCGTCTCCGGATCGCGCTGCTACTATGCCTCGGGCGCCAGCCGAGGGCTTTCCACGCCAACCCTGAGCGCGATATCGCTGGACAATGGCTCTCTCTTATGGTCCAGGCACTTGGAAGGACCGCGCGGCGGTTGGGCCTTGGCTCCTTCCGATCAGACCATCGCGGCTTTTCCAGGTGCATCTTCGGCCGTTGAGAGCGATGTGGAAGCCCTTCCGCTGGCAGTGTATTCGCTCGAGTCCGGCGAGGTGATCCAGAGGTTTCTGTTTCCTTCCGAAACCGCCTCCCTGACGATCAACTTCGTTAAGCGAGGAGCTCTTGTGGCCACGCCTTGGGGGGTTTGGTCGCTTGCGGGCAGAGACGAGCCGGTGGACTCCGCGCACGGGCTCCGTTAATCTCCTACTTGAGAACAACTTCGGACAAGCGAGCGAAGAAGAGCCGGCTCGGGGCAAAAAAACGCTCCCTTGGAATGTCCAAGCCCACGTTCGGTTGAACGCGCTTTCTTTATTGATCGAGGAGACGGCAAGTGACGGAAGACAACGTTCAGGGCGAACCCGATCTGAAGCACGAAGACGTCGCCGCCGTCGAGCGACTGAAAGACGCGTTCGGACGAATCAAGTCCGAGCTCGGAAAAGTGATCGTGGGGCAAGACAAGGTGCTCGAGGAGCTGCTGACGGCGGTATTCGCCCGCGGGCACTGTTTGCTCATCGGCGTGCCAGGCCTCGCCAAGACGCTGATGATCCATACGCTGGCGGACACTCTGAACCTGAGCTTCAACCGCATTCAGTTCACCCCCGACCTCATGCCTTCGGACATCACCGGCACGGAAGTGATCCAGGAAGACAAGGCCACAGGCGTCCGCCAGTTCAAGTTCCTCAGGGGTCCGATCTTCGCCAACATCATCCTTGCGGACGAGATCAACCGAACGCCGCCGAAAACGCAGGCAGCGCTCCTGGAAGCAATGCAGGAACGCCAGGTGACCGTCGGCGGCGAGAGGCATCGCCTGCCCGACCCGTTCTTCGTCCTGGCCACGCAAAACCCTATCGAACAGGAAGGCACCTATCCGCTGCCCGAAGCCCAGCTCGACCGCTTCATGCTCAACATCATGGTCGACTATCCCAAGGAGGAAGAGGAACTGGCGATCGTCAAGCTGACCACCGGTGCCAAGAAGCCAAGCCTCTCCAAAGTGCTGGCCGGTTCGGAAATTCTCGAGCTTCAAGACGTGGTCCGCAAAGTGCCGGTGGCCGATCATATCTCCAAGTATGCCGTCAGGCTGGTTCGGAACACCCGTCCCGATCGCGGCGACGCACCGGATTACATTCGAGATTTCGTCAGTTGGGGCGCGGGCCCCAGAGCGAGCCAATTCCTGGTGTTGGCCGCGAAGGCCCGAGCGGTTTTGAACGGCCGGTATTACGCCTCCGCCGAAGACATTCGCGCCGTCAGCGCCCGGTACTGCGGCACAGGATCGTCACCAACTTCCACGCCGAGGCCGAAGGGGTGAAGGCCGACGATTTGATCGAACGCTTGCTCGAAGAGACGCCCCTGGACGACTCGGCTGTTCACTCGGCCGGTCGGCTGCCGGAGATCTTCAAAACCGGCGAAGCCCAGGTCCAGACCGCCGAGAAATCCGCCCCCGCTCAATAATCGACCGCCGCGCCTCCCTTAGGCCGAGGCTCGGAAGCAAATCCGGAAGGCTCCCGCACCCTTGGAAAACTACTCCAGATACCTCGATCCCAAAATCCTGGCTCGGCTCGAAGGCCTCGATTTGCAGGCCAGACGCCTGGTCGAGGGATACATCGCGGGCATGCACAAAAGCCCGTTCCAGGGCATCTCGGTCGAATTCGCCGAGCACCGCGAATACGTCCCTGGAGACGACATCCGCCACGTCGACTGGAAGGCCTGGTCGAAGACTGATAAATGGTATCTCAAACAGTATGAACAAGAGACCAATCTCTTAACTTATTTGCTTGTGGATACCAGCGAATCGATGGCTTACGCCTCGGGCGACAACGTGTCGAAGCTCGAGTACGCTCAGTTCATTTCCGCGGCGATCAGCTATATGGTCTTGCAGCAGCAGGATTCTATCGCCCTGGCGACCTTCGACGACTTTGTGCGGAACTATTTGAAGCCCTCGGGCCAGCCTTCTCAGCTTCGCGAGGTGCTTCGGGTTTTGGACGCCGCACCCGCGAAGCGGCACACCGACCTTGGCGCCATCTTTCACGATCTTGCCGACCGCATCAAAAGGCGCGGAGTGGTTGTGATCGTGTCCGATTTCTTCGACGACGTCGAGAAGATCGTCGGCGGGCTCAAGCATCTTCTCCATAGGCGGCACGACGTGATCGTCTTCCACGTCCTGGATCCCGCCGAGCTCGATTTCCCGTTCCGGGACACGACGCTGTTCAAGGGTCTGGAGGGCTTGCCGGAGATCCTCACCGAGCCTCGCGCGTTGCGAAAGGCGTATCAAGACGAAATCAACGGATTCATCAACCAGCTCAAGAAGAGCTGCCGCAAAATCAACATCGATTACCTGCTGTTCCGAACCGACGAGCCGCTTGATCGAGCGCTTTCGAGCTACCTTGCGTCGAGAATGGCTCGCGCCCGTTAGCAGCCGGCGAGCACGCGCGAAAGCTCGGCGTCTCTTGAGGTGTACTCGTTGGAATTCTGAGTCAAGAGGCCGCCGACTGATCTCGGCGGGAAGAGAGGCAAAGTTTTGAACCCGCCAGTCGCCTTCGCTTTTATAGGCTTTGCCAACCTGGCTCTTCTCGGGGGCCTGGCCGGCGCCTCGATACCGATCATCATACACTTGCTCAATCGACGCAAGTTCCGCGAAACCCAGTGGGCGGCGATGCGCTTTCTGCTGGCGGCCATTCGCAAGAACACCCGCAGAATACGGATCGAGCAGTGGCTGCTGTTGGCTGTCCGAACTTTGCTCATTCTGCTCCTTGTCACCGCGATGCTCAAACCGTATCTCGAAAGTACAGGCGCACTGCCGGTGATCGTGGGGCAGAGAACGCACAGAACCGTCGTCATCGACGGTTCGCTCAGCATGTCGTACACGCCCAAAGGCGAAGCTTCGCGATTCGATCAGGCCAAGTCGCTAGCCTCCAAGCTTCTGAGCAAGAACGCACACGAGGAGACGTCATCAGCATCGTGCTGATGGGCGATCCGCCCAAGATCGTCATTCGCGACCCCTCGTCGCACCACGCGGAGGTCTTGAAAGAGCTTTCCGAGATCGCTCTGCCCCACGGAGGCGTGGATTTGAACGCCAGCTTTGGCGCGGTCGCGAAAGCTCTTGAGTCTTCCGACATACCTCAGAAAGAGATCGTCATTCTCACCGACCTCCAGACGGCGTCATGGAAGCCAAAGACCGCGGTCAAGGACGACGATTCGCTGAAGCGCGCTCTCAAGAAACTGGATGCGTTCAAACCGCGTTCGATCGTGATCGACCTGGGCAACTCGTCCGATAAGAACATCGCGATCACCGACCTGCGCCTGGAGCGGCCCATCGTCACGGTCGGCAAGCCTGCGCCCGTCCGCGTGACTCTGCGAAACTTCAATGGAGATCCAGACCAATTAGCCCACGTCAAGCTGATGATCGACGGCCAATTCGGGCCCGAGGAGGACGTCGTGCTGCCGCTGGGCCAAGACGTTTCGATCGATTTCTCGCCGACCTTTTCCTCGCCTGGGGATCACCTGATCGAGGCTCGGATCGATCCAGACGCGCTGCCGCTGGACGACCGCAGGTTCATTTCGGCGCCGGTGCGCGAATACCTTCGCGTGCTGTTGGTCGACGGCGATTTCAAACCAGAGCCGTACAAAGCCGAGACCGACCTCTTATCGCAAGCGCTCACCCCCGAGTCCGATTCCGACGGATCGCCTTCGATCATTCATTGCGAAGTCGCTTCCGAGTCCCAGCTTCTGGGCCGAGATCTGAACGGTTACGACGCAGTGGCGCTTTGCAACGTCGCTCGCTTTAGCGACGCGGAGGTCTCGGCGCTCGAAAGCTACCTGGCCCAAGGCGGCGGAGTCGTGGTCTTCGGCGGAGACCAGGTCGAGGCCGAGAATTACAACCGATACCTCTACAAAGACGGCAAGGGCTTCCTCCCCGTGCAGCTCGGCCCCTCGGTCGGCAGCGCCGACTCGCGAGAGACCGTGTACACCTTCAACCCGCTCAACTTCAAACACCCGATCGTCGAGCAGTTCAGCGGCGCGCAAGACGAAGTGATCCAAGGGCTGACGAACGTCATTACACGACAATATCATAAGTTGATATTGCCTCCAAATTCGTCCGCCAAGACGGCCCTGGCCTTCTCGAGCGGAGATCCCGCGATCGTGGAGGCGAATTGGAAGAAGGGGAAGGTCTTCGTGGTCGCGACGACCGCCGATCTGGGCTGGTCGGGCTGGCCTGTGCATTACAGTTATCCAGCGGTGATGGAGGAGATGTTTCTCCAAGCGGCCGAAGGCCGGCTTGCCCAGCACAACGTCGCGGTAGGCCAGCCGCTCGACCAATCGTTCGGGGCTGCCGGGCTCAACGTTCCAGCGACCGTCACTCTGCCCGACAACAAGACCGCGAAGACCAAGCTGACAGGCGGCGAGGAGGGCAGCAAGCTTCATTTCGAGCAGACCGACCTTTCGGGGGCCTATCGCGTGCAAGTCGGCCCGCCGATCGATCAGGAGTCGACCTTCGCGGCCAACGGGCCCGCCGCCGAGAGCAACCCAGCCAAGCTCGACCGCCTGGCCTTGGCGGACACCCTTTCGGGTTGGAATTTCGCGTACTACACGAATCTGCAAGAATTGATCAGCAATCCCGCGGCCGTCAGCCAAAGGGGCGAACTGCACAGGCCGTTGCTCTACGCAGTGCTCGTTCTGCTGTTCGTCGAATCGATCCTGGCTTGGTTCTTTGGACACCACGCAGGCCCGGCGCGAGCGGCAAGAGCGCGATGATCGTCCGATCTTTTTGACCTCGAGAGGAAATGCGGACACGATGGACTGGCTGCTGAAGCAACTGGCGGATGTGTTGGGAGTCGAGCCGGCGCGATCGGGCGAGGCGATCGTCCCTCAGATCCGATTCGAACAGCCCTGGCCGCAGGCTGTCACCGCCGCAGTGGTCGTCCTGGGCTCAGTGCTCATCATTTGGCTCTATCGACGCGAAGGGCAAGTCAGACTCCTGCCCAAAATGGTTCTCGCGGCGATCCGCATTTCACTCTTGCTCTTGATCGTCTTCATGCTTTCCGAGGCAGTGCTTTCGGTCGAACGCACAGGCCTGCCCAACTTCGTCGTACTCTGGGATTTGTCGTCGAGCCAGCAGATCGTGGACCACCCGTCCGACGCGAAGGTCAAAGCGGCCCTGGCAAAACTGGCCGGAGAGGGCAAGGAAAGCGAAACCAAGAATGGGAAATCTCCCGAGACCAAGACGACCACAACCACCGAACGAGACGACCCCGAGCGCGTCGACGTTGCCAGGGGAGTCTTGCTCAAAGACAAAGCGAAACTCCTGAGCGAGCTTGTGAAGCAGCATAAACTCAGGATTTATTCGATCGCCGGCGAAGCTTCCGTCCTTGCTGAAGTCGACAAGCAAGAGGATCTACCCAAGGCGTTGGCCGCGATCAGGAAAGCTCAGGCCAGCGGCGACCAATCGCGACTTGGGGTCGGGCGTCCGTCAGATCCTTACCGAGCTCAGAGGCGTGGCTCCGACGGCCATTGTCTATATCGGCGACGGCCAGACCACCGACGACGAGCCGCTCTCCAGATCCGCCGAGCTCGCCAACAAGAAGGGCGTGCCTATCTTCGTCGTCGGAGTTGGCGATGAAGAAGCTCCGCGCGACCTTTCCCTTGGAGATTTGATCGTCGACGACGTCGCGTTTGTCGACGACCTCATTCGCTTCCAAGCCAAGCTTTCTTCGCGCGGGTTCGCCGGCCAGGAAGTGACGATCAAGCTTCGCCAAAAGACAGGCGGGGCCGAGTCGCCCGACGCCGACGCAATTGATCTCGAATCGATCAAAGTCGTCGCCCCGCCGGACAATCAGCCCAAACCGGTCGAAATCGGTTATCGTCCGCACGAAACCGGTTCTTTTACCTATATCCTCGAAGTTGAGCAGAAGCCCCGCGAGCTCCAAACCGACAACAACCGAGTCGTCCGCACCATTACCGTTCGCAAGGAAAAGCTCAAGGTCTTGCTCGTCGACAGCGAACCAAGGTTCGAATATCGGTACTTGAAGAACTGTCTTGATCGCGACGAGACGGTCGACGTCTCGGTCGTTTTGTTCTCTTCCGATCCCGAGTACAGCGAACAGGATCGCTCGGCCATTCCAACGTTCCCCGCCGCCAAGGAAGATCTGTTCGCCTACGACGTGGTGGTCCTTGGCGATGTGGATCCAACAGCATTCTCGCTGGCCCAGATGACGAACTTGAGCGAGTTCGTCACGCAGAAGGGCGGGGGACTTTTGTTTGTAGCGGGTGAGGCCAGCGACCCGCTGGCGTTCAAAGGCACTCCGCTCGAGCAGCTCTTACCTGTCGAGCTCTCCGAGGCGCGAAACCCCACTGCGCTCAACGAGAACATCAGACCGTTCAAACCGAGGCTTACCCCCGAGGGCAGGACGAGCCCAATCTTTCGGTTCGGAGACGACGAGGCTGCAAGTCTACGCATCTGGGAGCGTCTGCCCGAACAATATTGGTATTTCGAGGCGCCGAACAAAAAGCCGACGGCGATCGTGCTCGCCGAACACCCCGACGTTAAGGGCGCTGAAGGGCCTTTGCCGCTGGTGCTCACGCAATTCGTAGGCGCCGGTCGGACGATGTTCAGCGCCATCGACGGCACCTGGCGCTGGCGCATGCGGGTCGGCGACCGCTATTTCGGCAGATACTGGATCCAGACGCTTCGGTTCCTCTCGCGCTCCAAGCTGCTAGGACAAAAGCAGGCGGAACTCGTCACCGACCGCCGACGCTACCAGCGAGGCCAACCTGTTAGGATCCGCGTTTACTTCCCCAATCCAGCCGTTGCGCCGACCAACGGCGAAGTGACCGTCCAGGTCGAGCGCAAGAACCAAGGTCCGAGAAAGCTCACGCTCAAATCATCGCCCTCGGCGCGGAACATCTTCGAAGGTTCCTTGCCACAGCTTCGAGAAGGGGACTACATGGTTCGGCTCTTGCCCCCGCCCGTCCTCCAAAGCGAAACTCCGCCAGCCGCGTTTTCCATCGACCCCCCAGCCAGCGAGCTCGAACAAACCCAACTCAACAAAGCAGACTTGCTTCGTACCGTCGAGTCGACCGGAGGCAGGCTCTACACGCCTTCCGAAGCCGACTCGCTCTTGAAAGACCTACCCAAAGCTCAAAAAGTTCCTCTCGACACAGACCCTCCCATACCACTCTGGAACAATTGGTTCATCCTCGGTTTGTTCTTCGTGCTCATCACGTGCGAATGGATCGCACGCAAACGCTTCCATATGGTTTGATGGACGCGGCGGTCAAAGAATGCGTTGGTTCTTACCAAGGCCTACGACGTCTTCCATCCAGGAGCTTTTTCACATGTTTCTCTTCTCGCTTGTTATTGCGTCGTTGGCGTATATCGGGCCCGCGGAAGACAACTCGCCTCCGCCTGGATTCACAGCGCTCTTCAGCGGCAAGGACCTCGAGGGCTGGAAGAACGAAGGCAAGGCCAAGGGACACTGGTCCGCCAAGGACGGAGTGCTTCATTACGACGGCAAGGGGGACAGCCTCCTCTCGGCAAAGGCCTACAAAGATTTCGAGCTCTACGTCGATTGGAAGATCGAAGCGGGCGGGGATTCGGGAATTTACCTTCGAGGATGCCCCCAGGTGCAAATCTGGGACAACCCCATCGGCTCCGGAGGTCTTTACAACAACGAGAAAAACCCCAGCAAGCCGCTGGTCGTCGCCGACAAACCGATCGGCGAGTGGAATACCTTTCATATCATTATGAAAGGCGATAAAGTGACCGTCGAGCTCAACGGCAAGCTCGTGGTCGACAACGTGACAATGGAGAACTATTTCGATCGATCAAAGCCGATTCCGGAATCGGGCACGATCGAGCTCCAGCATCACGACCATCCGCTCGAGTTCAAAAACATCTACGTCAAGGAGCTTTGATCGGTTCCGTATGGTCCACGGATCCGGCTTCGACCGCCGCCGCGGGCGTATCCATCTGCTCGCCCTTGCGGGAAAGTTCGCGCACTTGTCGGGCGTTGACAAGGTAGATCAAGAGGCTCACAAGTCCGACTGCGTACATCTCAATGCGAAAGCCCATCATCGCCACGGCCCCGCTGGGATGGTCGACGAAATTGAAAAGGGTGTCCGTGATGTGCTCTGTCAGCCCCAGATTGCCCAAGGGGAGCGGCACCGCAGTCGAGAACAGCGCCAGCGGCACGATGACAAAGTGGCTTGCCAAGCTGGGGATCGTCCCGAACAGGCTCTTGCCGACGAGATAAAAGACAACAACGGACAGTCCATGCACGCACATGGACATAAAAATTGCTATTCCAACGACCTTCACTTTGGTTCGATAGACCGCTGCGACCTCGGCAAGTCTTGTGATTGCCCCGGCGATCTTGGGGCGGTTCTTGAGGGCCCTCTCGAGCGGACGATAAAGGGCAGGGGTCGAGGCGGTCACAAGCACGCACACGACTCCCAAGGCGGCAAGCCAGACGAACCCGAGCATGATTCGGAGTTCGTATTGCTCGCTGTTCCAGGCCGAGAGGCCGAGCAGACCACCCAAGAGGAAAAGGCCCAAGAGCCCGACGAGCCGATCGAGAACAACCGACGCCACCGCCTGGGTTCGCGACTCGGGCTTTTCCTGGCAGAGGAAAACGACCTTGATCAAATCTCCGCCGACAGCCCCTGGAATGACGAGATTAAACACGTTTCCAATAAAGCCCAATCGAAAGGCGTCCCTCAGTTTGAACGGAAAGTCGACTGCGCGAGCGAGCAAATACCAGCGCAAGAAGGTCAGGCACAGACCCGTCATGTAAATGCAAAAGCCAAGGCCTAGGAGCGCAAAATCCGGCTTCTTTGCGAAAACTTCGGCCAGCTCCTTGCGGTTCGACCTGACTGCCAAGGCCAACAACCCAAGTGCGACCAGCGAAAGCACAGCCTGCGTCTTCCAGGAGATCCGTTTCGGCTTTGAAGGCTCAGACGCGACAGTCATGGAAATTCCTTGATTCGGGACGCTCTCGAAGCGATTTCACGGTTCCAGCACGCGCGTGAAGAGTTTTGGTCTGGCAAGCCAGTCGAGCCGAAGCTTGCCGTCGCCGCCGCGCTCGAACGCCGCGATTCCGCCTTTGCGGAGCGATGCCAATCCGCGACCTGGCTCGCCCAGAGCGATCAGGCCGACGAGCTCTGAGAGCGCTGGGTCGTGGCCAACGATGAAAAGCACCCCTTCAGGTCGACCCTGGAGCCAGGTGCGTATCTCGCTCGCTCCCGAGCCCGGTCGCAGCATATCGCTGCCTTCGAGTGAACCCTCGAGGTCAAGGTGCATCGCCACGATCTCCGCCGTCTCTCTGGCTCTCGGTAAAGGGCTCGTCAAGATCCGTTCGACGCCCACCGCAACCTTCGAAAGAGCCTGAGCGATCACCTGGACTTTTCGCTTTCCGCCAGGCGTAAGGCGACGGTCGTCGTCAACGACGCCGTTTGCGCCTCGATCGACCGCAACCCCGTGACGCATGATGTAAAGTCGGTCCATTTACTCCGCTAACCTCGTTTGTCCCGCTTACGCGAATCCGCCGCCTCATCCCCGCTTCCAGGCCGCGGCCTCTTCGCCGTCCAGGCGTAGAGTCAGACATTTGGCGCTGCCGCCGGCCTTAATGAACTCGGTCAAGCTTGTCGGTCGCGTATCGAAGCCGATCTTTGCCAGATCGCTCGCAAGCCTTCCCGCGGTCTCGTTCAAGACGACCGTTCGGCCCACCACCACGGCATTGCAACTGAAGCTTTTAGCCTCTTCCGCGGTAACCTCGACCAGTTGCTTGATCCTCGTCTGGATGACCGAGCGTCCATACTCGTCGAAGGCCCCAGGGTAATAAACAGCGGCGTCGTCGGCCAGTGGACAAAAGCACGTATCCAAATGGTAAAACCGTGGATCGACCAGTTCGAGCGGCAGCGCCTCGACGCCAAGCCGCTCCCCAATCCACTGTTGGCTCTTGGCATCGCTCCGAAAGCGATAGCCTGCGAAGAGCGCCTCGCCGCAAAACAAAGCGTCGCCAGCGCCTTCGAAAATCATGCCTAGAGGCATGGTTTCTACCTCGAATCCATGCGATGTGAACCAGGCCTGGAAATAGGGCTCTTCGCCTTGCCTTACCCCGTGACGAAACTTTGATAGGATGACAAGATTCTTGTGGACCAATCCAGCGTTCGCAGTGAAAACCAGGTCGGGCAATCCCTGCACAGGATCGAGCAATTCGACCTCGACGCCCAGATCTTCCACGATTCGCTTCAGTGCCTCCCACTGCCTTATCGCAAGGTCATGATCCGCCTTCACCTTCACGTCCATCCAGGGATTGATCTCGTACTCGATCCCATAATGCTCGGGTCGGCACATCAGTATGCGCGGCTTGTTCATGGAAATCGGCGTGCTCACGTCAACAAGTCTCGGAAATCCCCTGTAGGGGTAGGCCCCTGTGCCTACCCTCCCTCATTCCTTGTCACGCTTCTCGAGAGCCTGCGAGTTCGATTGCGAGACCGCGAAGGAACGGCTCGGCGTCGGTCACAAGACCCACGGTTTGAAACGTACCTCGGTCCAGCAGCTTTGTCACCGTCGCCGGGTTGATGTCGACGCAGACCACCTTGACCCACGCAGGCAAAAGATTGCCGACAGCGATCGAATGAAGCCCAGTGGCGATCATGATCGCGATCCCAACATCCTTCACCGCCGCCCTCATGCGAGTCTGAGCAACAATCGCGTCGGTGATCACCTCGGGCAGAGGCCCGTCGTCGCGAATCGAGCCCGCCAAGATGACGTCGATTTTATTCTTGACGCACTCGTACATGATCCCAGACGTGATCAGTCCTGATTCGACCGCCTTCTCAATTCCGCCAAGTCTGCGAATCGTATTGATCGTCCTCAGATGGTTCTCGTGGCCGTGTTCGATGGCCTCGCCGCGAGTGAGTGAAACGCCCAGGCTCGTCCCGTGGATTGCTTGTTCGATGTCGTGCACCGCGAGGGCGTTGCCCGCGAAGAGCGTTTGAATCCAGCCGAGGCGTATGAGCCTTGCCACATGCTCCGAAGAACCTGTGTGGACGATCGCGGGCCCGCCCACAAGCAGGATCTTCTTGTTCTGGCTTCGGATTTCTCGAATCGAATCAGCCACCGCTCTCAGGCTGACCGCCTTGGGTTTTTCGCTCGAAACGCTCGAGGTCATGAACCCAAAGCTCGAACTCTCTCTGGAGCGTTCGACTGGTTGCACGCGAATACCCGAGTGACCCACGACAATCGGCAAGCCAATCGGAACCTCCGCCATCGGGATGCACCAGCGCGCTTGCCCGATGGGTCGACGGCCACGCCGCAATCCATCTCTTGTTTGTCGACGTCGATCCATCTGCCTCCGAGACGCACCTGGGTCCTCTGATTCGTTGAACAGTAAAACCCATCGGGAAACGCCCCTGGGACGTCTGCGGAGGTGAGCTGAACGTCTCCTGGATGAACAGGCGTGGCGCCATGCTCGACAAGGTCTCCGAGTATCTCGTCAAGGGCTTCCGCAGTCTGAGCCCGTACGGCGATCTTGGCGTGGCTAGGATCGACACGACGAGATCCTATCGTGCATTGACGGATCTCAAAAGTTCCGCCCATTTGGAGGATCCTGTCCAAGATCTTGGGCAGGAGCAGAGAATCGACGATATGGCCGTGCACCTCGATCTCTTCGACAAATCCTTCGCCTTGGGCTGCTTTGTCCACGTGCTTCACTCCTTGCGCCGGAAGCCGGTTGGATCATCTTCACTTTATTTTAGCGTCCGGAGGGCGAATCTGGCGACAAGATTGGAACGAGTATCGCGACGTTTGGTGGGAGGGACTGCTCGCCGCCGATCGATCACCAATTGCCGCGTCGAAGCCACGAAGGAAATCGTAGGGAGGATCTTGCCAAGCTAAGCAAAGAGCCGTAACCTCTGCTCTCTGGTTATAGCGTTCATTATCGAATGATCATACGTCGATTCTAGAGAGATCAGGATCTACTAGGTGATGGTTCGGCACTTGTTGGGCCGTGGACCCTCGCGAGCGAACGAGTCGCTTGCTCAAGTGATCGACTGCGATACGTACTCGATGTAGGTGCAAACGAGCTCGTGAAGGTTCCGCGAAGGGCCGGTTGGTCGGCTCGGGACGGGCTTGGCAAGAATGGCGGGCAGGGTTTGCCTAACGCCTCCGACGCCCAAGCCGCAGCGTGAACAGGCGTTTTTTCGGTCAAGGATGAAGAAATCCGGGCGGCAAACTCTGGCCTTCTCAATGCAAGGCCAAATCCGAGCTCTTTCGGAAACGGATTGTCTGGATTTGCGGCGTTCCAGGCTCCAGGCAGGAAGCAAAGTCAGCCGAAGGCAATGGTCCGAACGCCCAAGGCAACCTTATGCGATCGGCGTCCGAAATCGGCAGAGCGACTGCCAAACATGAACCGATTTTCGGGACGGCCTTGCCTGGATTGGCCGGCTCTGGTACTTTCTCGACGCAAGTGCATCGGATGTGCTATGAAAAGGTGCTTTTACCTCAAGGATGAGCTGACGATGTGCGCCAATTTCAGCGCCAGAGGATTTGCCGTTCTTGCGCTGGTGCTCTTGCCCGGCCTTTCGCCGGCGCAGGCGTCGCCGATGTATTCGATCGTGCAGTTGAACGCCGCGGGCACGAACGGAACCGCAATGGCGATCAACAATTCGGGAGAGGTGACTTATACGCAAGACGGTGTTGCTTACCTCTACAATAACGGGGCCAGGTCCGTTATAAGCGGATACATCCCGGGTGAGAGTCTGTATTTGAACGACTCAGGGAGGGTATCGTTCTCGGGGCCGATCAACAACCACGGAGACGTTGCGACGAGCGTCTTCAACGCGGCTACGGACTCTTACAACGTGGTGATCAACAAGGCGGACGGTTCGGTCGTCTCGATACCAGGATCGGCCGGGCTTACCCCGGTCGCGATTAACAATAGTGATGAGGTGGCCTTGTCCTCTCACGGAGGGTGGGGTGTGCTCTGGGACGGAAGCCACTTGATCACCTTAAGCACTAATGCTGCCACCAGCGTCTCGTCTTTTTCCGCGTCCGGTATGAACGCTCTCGGCCAAATTGTGGGTCAATCCGTTTCGGCCAACCAGCGCTTCCCTCGATCTACTCGAACGGCGCGTCAACTACCATCGTGGGTTCTTACGGCGGAAGCGCCTATGCAATAAATAACTACGGCGTGGTCGTTGGAAGCGCGGCGTTAAGCTCGTCTTCTCCCGATGTACACGCCTTTGTCACCCAGAACGGGCAGATCGTCGACCTCAACTCCCTGATACCCCAGGGGTCAGGCATAGTGCTCGATATTGCCTACGGAATCAATGACGCGGGTCAGATCCTGGCCGCAAGTGGTGACGACAGGTACCTGCTCACTCCCATTTCCGTGCCCGAGCCAACGGGTCTGCTGATCTTCTCTGCTGGGGCGATCGCGACCGGGTCGGCCAGGCTGCTTAGGAGTCGGCGAACCGGAAGAACGTGAACTGATTCTCCTCTTTGGCCCGGACAAGGAACCGTGCCCAGCTAGCAAGGAGGCTTAGACACCCATGAGGTGCCTCCTTGCGGCGCAAAGCAAAGCACCGGTTTCTCCCAAGTCTGCTCCGGCTCGAGACACGCCTGAACATCTCGGTGACGATGAACTATGTTGGCCAGACGAATCTGGTTGACTTGTTTGGAACGTCTTCGCCTGGGCCGGACGGCTTCGCCGACGGCGAAATCGACCTCTCCAACCTTTCCGGAACACCCATTTCGAGCGTCTCGCTCGAGGTTAGCAGCGTCAACGGAGCGCTCGGGCAAAGCTGGTCGACGAGCAATCTCTCAATTGCCGACCCCTCACCTTACACGAGCGCACAGATCTACTTCCCCGTTTATCATGATATCGTCCATGACGTCAGTTGGTTCGATATATTCCAGATCACTTACAGTGGAAGCCAGACGCCCATATGATCTCAAACCCAGACAGGCTAAGTCAGCGCCCCCACACAGAGTCCATGGGCAGGTGTGATCAGCCTTGGTAGAGGGCATTGAGCTGATGGGGTTTGGTCCCGCATACTGAGGGCCGACGGTCGTTGCATCCGCTTGCCCCTTTGCTTCGACCACCGAAGCTAACAGCCATTTAAGATTCTTGCAAACGAGCTTGTGAACGTCTTGCGAAATGCTCCTGCGTCGGCCTGGGACGGGCTTGCCAATAAAGGCGGGCTGGATTAGGTTGACAACACCGACGCTCGTGGTGCAGCGTGAACAGGCGTTTTTCCGTCAAGGATGAAGTGAAATGCATTCCAAACTAAAAACTGCAATCCGCTTGCTTTCCGGTGCGCTGGCTTGGGTCTCGATACCAAGAGTTCTGCGGGCGAGTTCTACCTGGTGTTCCACGGAACGAACCAGGTCCAGTTTCTCGACGGCAATGTGTCTTGGAGCGGCGGAGTCTCTTTCACATGGAGTCTGAACACGCCCTATTGGTTCAAGCTCCAGGCGATTAAAGACCCGACGACCGGCGACACAACCCTCTATGGAAAAATCTGGCCCGCTAATGGCTCGGCGGAGCCGACGGTGTGGACTATCACCCAATCGGGTTGGTCGCTTCCCGCAGGAGCACCGGCGCTCGAAGGTGGTTCCGCCGGCGTGGCGACTTCGATCTTCGACGATGTGTCCGTCAGCTGCGTGTTGCCGCCGATCTCGGGAGGGATTTACACATTCGCGCTCATCCATAACCCTGGCCTTCCAGTCGCGACCAGCCAAGGATCTCCACGTACCTCCTCGTTTCCCGTGGTTCCTCTTGGTCCGCCTGTTGCTCTGAGTGGCGGCGACGCTGGAGAATCCCTGCCTAAGACGCCTCCACCAGCACCTTCGCCGATTCGCATGTCGTTCCGGAGGTTTTACGAGTTTCGACGTTTCGAACAAAAAGTCTTTGCGGAACAGCATCGACCCGTGTATAGGAGGTGGGTTTCGGAGCGAAGAATCGCCGACGCAGCCGATCGTTCCGAGCCGGACGGTGCAACCAGGAGACCCGCGTTCATTCGACGCAGCCGAATTGCCACTCTCGTAGTACAAAGTCGAAGCTCGAGCGGGCGAAACGTGGGGTTGACGTGACCTGCCTATCTGTCGAGATCGAAGGTTTTCTACTTGCGATTGCTTCCAAGTTGTGGTCATTTTCTTGGTGCCAATGGTTCCGAGGCTGCAATTCTATTGAGGAATCGTCCTTCTTCCCAGCGGAGCGTGATTCGTGAAAAAGTTTTTGAGCGTCCTCTCTGTTTTCGCGATCGTCGGCGCGGTCGTCATTTCCTATAGCCATGCCCAGGGCGACAAAACGCCCACAGTCAAAGAGATCATGGGAAAGGTCGCCAAGGGCGCGCTTCCCAAAGTCGGCAAAGCCTTGAAGGCTGAGAAGCCTGACTGGAAGTCTGTCAAGAAGGGCACCGAGACGATCGCGAAGTACACCAAGTTTTTGGCGGACAACGATCCTCCCCGAGGCGAGAAAGACGATTGGAAAGAGAAGGCCGATGCGTTCTACGACGCCGGCAAGGCTCTCGACGACGCAGCCAAGGACGAGGACCTCGACAAGGCCCGAGACTCGCTCAAGAAGATGGGCGCGTCCTGCAAGGCCTGCCACGACGCCCACAAGAAGGCCAAGTAAAACAAAGCCGCAGGGGGGCGGCGATGCAAACTCGCCGCCGCCTTCGGGCTCATCACGTTCCCCAGTCTCTCGCATAGCGAAAGTCGCGATCAATCGTCCTGCGCGAAAGCTTTGCAATGATCGGAAGCCTTCGCTTGTAGTGGCTTGTCCGAACCATCTTGGCGATTCTGGACACGAACTCAGCGTCAAATCCCTCCGCTGCGAGATCTGTCGGCGCATGCGTTGATCGATCATCCTGACGAGCAGGCGATCAACTTCCGCGTATGTGAACCCGAGCTCGGCCTCGTCGGTCTGCCCGACCCAGAGGTCCGCGGTCGGGTTTTTATCGATGATTGCACGAGGAACGCCTAGACGGACCGCGAGCTCCCTGAGCTGGGTTTTGTACAGGTCTCCAATGGGATTGAGCGCAGACGCCATGTCGCCGAAGATCGTTCCATAGCCCAGGAGAAGCTCGGTCTTATTGCTCGTGCCGACGACGAGAGCGGGCAGGGCTGCGGAGTGGTCGTAGAGGATGGTCATCCGCTCTCGGGCCATCTTGTTGGCCCTTCGCAACCGAGAGGCGTCGGGAAACAACTCGAAATACGCGTCGATCTGTTCGGTGATCGGCACGGTCGACATCGAGAGCCCAAGCTCGGACGCAACGAGTGCTGCATGGTCCATGGTTTCCGAGGAGGAACTCGAGTAGGGCATTCGCACGGCATAAACGTTCTTGGGACCAAGCGCTTTCGCGGCAAGGTAGGCAGAGACCGTTGAATCGATGCCGCCGGAAAGGCCCAAGACCACCTTCGAAAAGCCGACTCGACCCACTTCGTTCTTAAGAAACCCAACCAGGATTTTCTCGACGAGCTCGGTGTTGATCGCCAGCGGATCCTTCCCTCGGCCGCCTGAAGCGATGGCGCCATTGGGCGCTGGTCGTTCAGGGGAGGTCGGAATGTTTGTACCGCTCATCGCGGATTCGCTCCAATTCTCGAATCGTCAGTTCGATTCGCTCGTCTCTTCCCAATGGGGCCTGGATTCGCTGAATTCGCGTTTCTCGAGGATCGATCGTGGCGGTCACAAGTCCTGACTCGAGCTCGCGAGCCTCGGCCAAAACCTCTCCGAAGGGGCTCACAACGCGGCTGCCGCCCCAAAAGCTGACCCCGTCTTCATAGCCGGCGCGGTTCACGAAGACGACCGGCGCCCCCACGAATTGAGCATAGGTACGCGTGAGCAAATCCCAAGACGATTGACTTCCCAAGTCTTTCGAAGAGACGCCACGGGAGGGTGAATTGGCAACGATGATCACAAGGTCCACAGCGTCCGCCAAAAGCATGGCGCCGCAAGAGAGGTGCCAGGCGTCTTCGCAAATGAGCATCCCCACGCGCCCGAAACGTGTGTCGAAGCCTCGTACACGATCTCCCGCGGCGAAGTACCGTTGTTCGTCGAACATGCCGTAGGTGGGCAAGTAGACCTTCCTGTGTTTCGCCAGGATCGCTCCGCCGTCGGCGTATGCACAGGAATTATAGAAGCGGTGCTCGCGAGATTCCTCGACGAATCCGAAGACGACCGCCGTGGTCGCCGAGGCGAACGAAAGCTCGCGAAGCAGGGTCGATTCGTGGGCTTGGGCTACGTCGACGACGTCGTCACGAAGGTAATAGCCTGTCAACGAGAGCTCTGGAAAGACGACAAGGTCCGCGCCTTGTTTTTGGGCGGTTTCGATCTGCTCCAAATGGAGTTTGGCGTTGAAAGCAAGGTCGCCAAGCTTCGGTTCGATCTGCGCAAGCGCCACGCAAAAGGGATCGCGGTGCGTCCGGTGGTGTCCGCCGGTTTCGGGTGATGACATGTAGCAGATCCGCGAGCGACGCGCATTGAAGTCCCATTCGTACGCACTATTGTAAGGTCTCGCGGCGAGCACAGAACAGGTCGTTCCGCGGTGCTCGTGTATTTGTCGGTTGTCAAAAACCCTATGCCGCCTCATTTGCAAGACCGAACCTGCTTGTGGAGTCGGCTCAGCTTGCCTAACCTTATTAAGCTCGTTCTCGATCGTAAGATCAGAATCCGTCCGCTACGAATTCAGCGGCAGGTCGAGACCTTCGCCTGGCATTTTCCCGAACCGAGTAAAGTTTATCGTGGCTCACAAAGACAGGCGTGGATTGGCCTCGGAACACTTGCAAAAGGAGCAGCCGAAACCGCCTCATCTCTTCCCCTCGACGATCTGGATGCGTATCGAGAAGCTCAAGGATTCCACTCCCTCGCAAGCGCGTCCAGCGCTGAGCGAACTTTGTGAAGCGTACTGGCACCCTGTTTATGCCTTTATCCGTCGCAAAGGGTATGATCCGGATCGCGCAGCGGATTTGACTCAGGGCTTCTTCGCGCTTTTGATCGAACCGGGCTCTCTCGGCGGTCACGGAGGGTAAAGGGAGATTCCGCTCCTTTCTCATGGCGGCTTGCAGCCACTTTCTCAGCAACCAGCGGGTCTATGAGCAGGCGCTCAAACGAGGTGGGAGACGATCTCTCATCTCGTTCGACCAAGCCAAAAGCGAGGACTCGCTTCGGCTCGAACCTTTTCATGAAGAGACCCCGGAGCGAATCTTCCTGCGAGCCTGGGCAACGAATTTGCTCAACCGCGTCATGAGCGCCCTGAAGGAGGAGGCAAGGCTGAAGGGCAAGGAGCGGCTCTTCGAACGCATTTGGCCGAGCTTGTTCGAGAAACTGGCGTCGCCCACTTACGCCGAGGTGGGAGCGGAACTTGGCATGAGCGAGTCGAGCGTCAAGGTGAGCGCTCATCGGTACCGAAACCGCTACAGGGTTCTGCTCCGCCAGGAAATCGCCAACACCGTCGACGATCCCGCCCAGATCGAAGAAGAAATCACGACCTTGCTCGACGCCCTGGTTGCGTGAATGAGGCGATCGCTCTAGAGCCTTGGGCGAACGACTTCGACAAAAAAAGCAGGAGGGCTGTAACCTTCTGGGCGCTTTTTTTTCTCTTGTGAGTAGGGACACGAATTGAAAACCGTCCTAAATCAACCTCACTGGAGAACCCGCCGATGAAACGCAACGCATGCCGACGATCCTTCGCCCCCGACCTCAATGCCTTGGAAGACCGTTTCTTGCTTTCCAGAGGCGCTACTGTGCCGGAAATGTCGATGCCGATGCCGGGAGGACAAACCGCCACAGAGATCGTCTTCTCGTCGACGCCGACCTACAACAAGATGAATCATCTCGAGTCAATCAAACTCGTGGCCAAGGTGGAATCGACGCCAACCGGCGGCATGCCAACCGGGAAAGTCACGTTCGATATGAACATGCCGGCAGGGATGACCATGTCTGGGATGAAGCCAGGGCTTTCAAAGATTGGCGTCGCGACGATCCACCACGGAGTCGCGACCTTGTCGGTCAAACCCGCAATGGTCGTCAACATGCCCCTCGAAATCCTCTACAACGGCGATATGAATTTCAAGCCGAGCATGGACTCGCCCAAAGTCATCACCGAGGCGAGCCTGATGACCACCGCGATGAGCACGGGCAAAATGAGCGGTATGAAGATGTGACGTTTTTTATCGACGATTGGCCTGGCCCGACGCCTCGTTCCAGGCCCAGGGGAGGGGCTTGGCGCTTCGTAAGAGGCAGCCGCGCCGTTACGGATCGACATGCAGCGTCGTCGTCAGCAGAGCTGGCGGTTCGCCTGGGAGGTCGGTCGCAACCCGGAACGTGCGACGTAGGTCGCCCCTGGTTTGGCCCTTGCTCGGTTGGTAAGTGACGACGACCTGCTTCATCTTGCCGGCTGGGCCCGCGACCGGTCGAATCTCAAAGCCGTCGCCCGATCCTTCGACCGAAACGATCGAAAACGGCTTCGAGGATTTGAGCAGGAACTTCGCCTCCGCCTTTGCCCCGGGCTTGATCACTCCAAGGGCCAGCAAGCTGGGGCTTACCGTTAGGTCGCCGCCGATCTGGGCGCTCACGCGGATGGGGATCTTGGGATTCTCTCGATCGTTCGTCAGAACCACGATCTCGTCGTCGACAACGCCTGAAGGTGCGTCCGGCTTAAGCGCAACGGTCAGAGCGTAGGCAACGCCGGCTCCGCTACGCGAAGATTCTTCCAGGTTCGCGGTCAGCACCCTGCTGGCGGAGAGCAGGCGCGTCGCCTTCCAATCGGGAGAGCCCAACCTCTCGATCGTGACGGTCTGCTTCGGCGTCTGCCCGCGAGAGACGTTGCCGAAGCTGACAAAACCCGGGTTGATGACGATATCGCTCAGGATGTCCGAGGCCACCTCCAGCCGCACCTCAGCCTCGCGTCCGCCCGCCGTCACTATGTTAACGAACAGGATCGTCTCCTTGCGGCCGACGAAATTGCGAGTGTCCATCTGTGCGATCACAAACCCCTTTCCGCCCGGCGGGAGCGTGGAGACCGTGGCCTGGCCCGTGGTGCACCCACACGACGCATGTACATCTATTATTGTAATTGGCTCGGACAGCCGGTTGACGACGGCGAAGGGATGCCTCACGATCCCGCCTCGAGCGACGGGTCCGAAATCGTGTTTATGCTCGTCGAAGAGGCTCGCGGCCCAATGAGGAGGCCTCGAGAAGCCCTCCTGAGTCGTGACGAACACGAAACCCGCCAAGACCAAAGCCGCAATCGCCAGGATTCGCATCAATCTCACTGGTCGGCTCCCGCTAGATCGCGCGTTCTCAAGAGAACGCATCCCTTCCCTCACTCCTCTCTATCGTCCAGTCGCCGCACGCTGCTTTGACTTTAACGACGGCGCCGACCGTTCCGATCATGCCGATTCTCCGCAGCATCTTGCCCAGCATCGACATAGGGCGAATCTCGACTTCTCCAAAGCAATCGAATCGGCGGCCTCCTTTGCGTCGGCTTCGCCCAGGCATTATGCTTAACGCCTTGCGTCCGAGGCGGATGCGACTTGATGCGGCGCTCGACCTGGAAGACTGGGAAGGATGCGGGACGAGATGGATTGGCATGCGACGACGATTCTCTCGGTTCGTCGAGGGTCGAAGGTGGCCATGGGGGGCGACGGGCAGGTCACGCTCGGCGCCTCGATCGTCAAGGCGGAAGCCACCAAGGTGCGGAAGCTGCTCGAAGGTCAAGTCTTGGTCGGATTTGCAGGCAGTGCGGCCGACGGCTTGGCTCTGGTCGAAAGGTTCGAAGCCAAGCTCAAGGACTATCCGAACAACGTCCCCAGGGCGGCGATCGAACTCGCGAAGCTCTGGCGGACGGATCGGCTCTTGCGCAGACTCGAGGCGATTCTTATCGTCGCGGACGGCAAACACAGCCTGATGCTCACAGCGCTGGGGACGTCATTCAACCGGACGACGGCGTGCTCTCGGCGGGATCGGGCGGCGGCTTCGCCTTGGCCTCGGCCCGCGCCTTGCTCAAACATACCAAGTTGGAGGCTGGGGAAGTCGTCCGAGAGTCGCTTTTGCTTGCCGCGGGAATCGATATTTATACGAATGAGCACATCATTGTGGAGGAAATCGCTTGCGCGATCTGACGCCGCGAGAGATCGTCGCCGAGCTCGACCGCGACATCGTCGGCCAGCCTGAAGCCAAGAAGGCGGTGGCGATCGCCCTGAGGAACCGCTGGCGCAGACGCATGCTGCCCGCCGAGCTCCAGGGGCACGTCACGCCCAAGAACATCATGCTGATCGGGCCTACTGGCGTGGGGAAAACCGAGATC
Organism: uncultured Planctomycetota bacterium; assembly: GCA_963818975.1. Taxonomy (GTDB): domain Bacteria; phylum Planctomycetota; class Planctomycetia; order Isosphaerales; family Isosphaeraceae; genus CAWFUI01. Next base: position 40,740 of record CAWFUI010000006.1, read on the forward strand.
GCCAGGCGTCTGGCCAAGCTTGTCGGGGCGCCGTTCGTCAAGGTCGAGGCGACCAAGTACACCGAAGTGGGCTACTACGGCCGCGACGTCGAAAGCCTGGTCCGAGACCTTGTCGAGGCCGCCGTGGGGCTTGTCAGGTCCAGTGAGAACGAACGGGTCGAAGACATCGCTCGAGAAAAGGCAGAGGAACGCCTGATCGACCTGCTCCTGCCCCCTCCCAAAGACATGCCCTATTCGCTCGACGAAGCCCTACGCGCGGATGATGGGAGTTCATCGGCCGACCAGGCGAAGGCCGAGAAGGAAAAGACCGACCGCTATCTTCGGTCGCGCGTCAAGATGAAGGCGCGGCTCAAGGCCGGCAAGGTCGAAGATCAGATGGTCGAGCTTTCCGTACCATCCAAGTCTGTTCCTCCAATATCGGTATTCGGAGCGGGGAACCTCGAGCAGATGGAAATGGACCTTCAGGGCATGTTCGAGAAGATCCTGCCAAAGAGCTCTCAGACTCGCCGACTGAAGGTCTCGGAAGCCAGGCCCATCCTCATGGCTCAAGAAATCGAGGGTTTGATCGACCAGGAGAAGATCCAGCAAACCGCCATCGCCTTGGCTGAGGAGTCGGGAATCGTGTTCATCGACGAGGTCGACAAGATCGCGGGCGACGACGGCGGCGGCCGCGGACCCGACGTTTCACGTCAGGGCGTGCAACGGGATCTCCTGCCGATCGTCGAGGGCACCACCGTCACCACGCGCTACGGGCCAGTCAAAACCGACTTCATGTTGTTCATTGCCGCCGGAGCGTTTCACAGGTCCAAGCCCTCCGATCTGATGCCCGAGCTCCAGGGTCGATTTCCCATTCGCGTAGAGCTTCACGACCTCACCAGGGACGACTTCGCGCGGATCCTCCGCGAACCTCGGGCCTCGTTGGTTCGACAATACGAGGCTCTGCTCGAGACCGAGGGCGTGAATGTCCAGTTCACGCCCGACGCCATCGACGCCATGGCCGACATCGCGCACGCGGTGAATCGATCAACCCAGAACATCGGCGCCCGCAGACTGCATACGATCATCGAGCGAGTGGTCGAGGACGTCAGCTTCGACGCCCCCGACCGCAAGGGGGAAAAGATCGTCCTGGACGCCGAGGAAGTCCGAAAACGGCTCGATCCGTTCATCAAAGATGAAGATCTCAGTCGATTTATTCTATGAAAGAATAATCGGATAAGTCCCCGGAATAGAGCTCGATTCGGGCCGCCTCCGCCGGATCGACTTCGCGCGGATCAGTTAAAAGTCGGGCTGAAAGACTTCTCCGCCGTTGCGCGTGCTCATGCCGCGCCAGACGAAAAGGGCGACCGAGTCCTTGACGAAATGGACGGAGCCGTCGCCCATCAGGAGATTCACGCCGCCGGAATGGAAGCTCGAGGGAGGCATGCTCATCGACATGTTGGCGTCGTCCCCCACGAAGTTCATTCCCCCGCAGCTTGGTTTATTGGGTGTCGCGACGTGATTATAGGTGGTGCAATACATTTCTCCGACGCACCACGCCTTGCCGATCCAGCTCGACATCGTCATGGCGCCCCCCATCGATCCCATGCCCATCGAGTTCGAGGCGTAGTTGTTGCAGGCCAGCATCGTCGCGTCGATTGTGTTCTGATTGTTGATCATAAAAAGATCGCTACGCGCGTTGGAGTTGCCGTTTCCCCTGATCTTCTCGGAGAAGAGCGCCGTATTGCTTGCGCCGTCCCGAATGTCGGCGAACGTGACGGCGCTCAGGTTGTAAATGAGTCCGGGCTCGGCGGCGCCTGGAACCAGAGTGCTGGTCCATCGAGGGTCCGCCTCGTTCAAGCAGCAGAGAAACCCGCCCTGGCAGCCGTAATAGCTGTTGCCGGCGCCGGACCAAAGGGCGTCGACGTTTCTCGTTCCCACGGGGTCGGTCGGGCAGATAAACGTCGTGACGACCACCCGACAGGCCGTCGAGTTGGCTGGGGTTGAGTAGGCGGAAAGCATGCTCCCCATCATCCCGCCGCTGGAGTCCAAATTGGGGACGTCGGGAGGCAGACTGAAATTGCAGCTATTGTAGACGTTCTGCTGGTCTACATATGGGAGAATCTGGCTTTGAGCGCTCCAACGCGCGTCCATAGCCGTTGAATTCATGCCGCCGGACGTTCCGCCCATGCCGTTCATAAGTCCGCCGACGAAGTCGGACTTTCCGAACGGCAGACAGCCGACCGTGTTGGCGTAGTTGTGCAGCGCCAGGCCGATCTGCTTGAGGTTGTTCAAGCACTGGGCCCGCCTCGCGGCCTCGCGAGCCTGCTGAACCGCGGGGAGCAAGAGGGCGATCAATACCGCGATAATCGCGATGACGACCAAGAGCTCGATGAGCGTGAAACCCGATTGCCTACGAGTGAACCGATTCATTGGAAAGACTCCGAATGATGATGGTATGATGCTATTAGCGATGGTATACGACAATCCGGCCGCGACCCCCGCTTTCGCAGGGCGCAGGCTTTGGCGGTTGCTCGGACGTCGGCCCGCCGGGCCAAGAAAAAACCTGAATGGCGTACGGCTTCCGTTCTTGCGGAACTCGCCAAGCCTTGGCGCTGAGCCCGGCATTCGCGGGCTCGGATTAGGGCCCACGCCTTGGCGCGGGTTCCAAGCGACTTGATTAGAGCGACCTGTTCGAACGCCTGGGCGGCCGTTCGAGTGTGTATTGATAAACCTCGGAAGCAGAGCCCTCCACGAGCACCTCCAGGTTGCAACGGGCGTCGAGAGTCAGCTCGATCGACTGGACGGCGAGCGCCTGATCGTTCCAATGCGATCCCGCCGAAATCGTCGAGTGGTTCAAAGGCAGCCTGGGCGCCTGGGAACAGCCTGGACCATTGCAAGGCCTGCGTGGGTGCACCGGATTGCCCGATGGTAACTCCTGAGTGGAAGACCGACCGTCGAGGGCGAGCAGTTCTCCGGTAAAGCGCGCGGAGAATCTTGCTGATTCGACATGCGAACCACATGACGAAGCGATGGATGAGCCCCCGCAGAGCAAAACAAACGCCAAAGTCGTCAGGGCGACGATCGACGAACTTACTCGCGGAGGCTTGGTGCCCGGACTCTGCATGTGCAACTCTGAGTAAACCTTGAAGATGGACGCCGCGCCTCGCGTAGGCAATCTGAGCGAGTGTGGAAAGGAGTATAATGAAAGGAAGGAATCGGCTCAAGCCCGCCAAGGCCGAGCCATTCTTAAACATCGCGCGAGCCATTCGCCTTATTTTACGGAATCTCCGGAGGGATCGGCGCCGACTGAGCCCCTGGGGTCTTTGCGTCGCTTCGAGCCGGAGCTTTCGTGGGCTTGCTCTTGGACTCGGCTGCAATCGGCTTGTTCGGCGTTTGATGCATTTTGGTGATGTGGCCGCAAGCGACCGCCATGTGATAAGAAGCCCTGGCGAGTTCCTCTCCGCGATCGAGCCGATTGACCTGGACGTCGCGTCTGGCGGCGTTGTACAGACTACGCGCAGCCTCCGCGAAGTACCAAGCGTCTTCATCGCCTTTGGCAAGCAATCGCTCGGACACGACACGGTCGTGCGCCTTGATCAGATCGACCCGGACGGTTTCTACGTCGATTCCAGGGGCTGGAGCCTTTGGGGGACGAGGCAGGTCGGGATCGTACTGTTCGAATCGGCTTGCGTTCCTCGCATGATCGACCGCGGCGGCCAGTTCATGGGCAGCCGCGGCGTAGCCGACCGCCAGGTCTTGCTTTTTCTCCACCTCAGCCTGTAGTCCAGCTCTATAGAGCTTAACAGAGCGATTGGTCCATTCCTCGATCACTTCCTGAGCGCGACCCAATCCTCGATAATCGCACCTGAGCCTGCGCAGGACGTCGTATGCGTCCTGGAGGTCCTTCGCGGGTTGCTCGACGTCTCCGAGGGTCGACTCGCCGTGAACGTCGGATCCCGAGTGGACGTCCGGCTTGGGTTGAGGCTCCTGTACACCCATTTTCTCGAATCCGCCCTCGTTTCTCGGCGTTAGTCCTTCCAGGCCCCTATCGCGCCGCCCGGCAACCAGCGCAATCGGCGAGAATGCGGAAAAAACTCCGACCGCGATACTACTGGTAAATAAAAAATGATATAAATATCTCACAATATTTTGACTCCAATTCGAGTTCCACCATACTAAAGCAAGCCGCAGCTTTCGTGCCGGTTTGTCTTCCCGTTTGTGGCCGGCCCAATAAAATGAAGGCTTTTTGGTGGAAAATCCATGGTTTCACGCGGATCCTCGAACCCTCGGGCGGCTTTGAGCCGACTCGAGAGTCGGGAAGTCGCGGCTTGGTTGACGCCTGCCTGGCGTATAGAATGGGCGACTGGACAACCACAACGGCGATTTGTTTAGTTGGGTTCTCTTTCACGCATGACTATTTCACGCGAAGTCTCCGCGGAATCATGAGCCAATGACGAAACCCTGGAGAATTGGAGCGGCTGGGCCTTTGAGGTCTGCCCGCTTGAGCAAACTCTTGTGGGTGCAGGCGTGTGCGACGCTTTTGCTCTTCACCGGCTCTCTCGCCGCGCTCGCTTGGTGCCTTTACTCGATCGTTGGCAGGGAGCAGCGTGGACATCAGGCCCGCATCCTGCTGGAATCGGCGTGCCGGAAGCTGGCGGCCGCTGGATCTTCCGATCTGGGAGAGCTTCCCACCTGGCCCAGCCCCGATCTGTCTGAGTCAGAGTGGACCAACCTCGAGACCAAGCTCGCCGAGGTTTCAAGGAAGGTCGCCGGGAGTTTCCCGGGGGTCGACGCCGGCTATTACAGCCGGTTCGGAAGGCGTTTCGTGGGCGCGTCGGTGATAACCGAGCAACCCGACAAGGACGAGATCGTCCTCTGGAGGCAACCGAGCGGCTCGCCCCCCGCCAACGAGTTCGATCTGGTCGAGATGCGCTCCCGAGCTTCTTACAAGGAAAAGAGCAATCTGTTCACCGTTGTTGACGTTCCTCCCAACGTCCTGGCGGTTTGCACCAACCCCGTCTGGTACAATGATCAGCCGGTGGGAGCGGTATGGGCGACGAAACGCCTCGACCGCACCGGCCTGCTCAACAGTTCGACCCAGGGCTACATTGCATACACGACTCTCTCGCTTGGCGGGATCTTGACTTCCCTCGTCTTGACTTTGAACGTGGCCTCGGCGGTTCGCAAGCACACCGCGGCCAGCCGCAGGCTCGAGCGTGAAAGCCGACGCAACGAATGCCTGGCCTCGATGGGCAGACTTCTCGCTCAGGTGGCCCATGAGCTTCGCAACCCACTTGCAGTGATCAGTTCCACGGCTCAGCTCTGGAATCGAGGAGTTCAGCTTGATTCCGAAAGCGCGCAAGGTCTGATCAACGAGGTCGACCGAATGGAGACCATAGTCTCGGGACTTCTCGACTTCTTCCGCTTCGGCGGCGACGAGCTCGAGCCGGGGGATTTGAACACCGTGGCTTCCGAATCGGCAAAGCTAGGGGCGATTGCGGCGGCCCCCAAGGGAGTGTCGATCGAGACGGATCTCGACCCCAATCTGCCGAAAGCCCCCATGGCTCCCAAGGCTCTCATGCAAGTCTTCCGGAACCTCGTGACCAACGCTGTGCAGGCTTCGCCAAATAGCGGGGTGGTCAAGGTCTCGACTCGATTCAATCCGAAAACCAATTGCGTGACGGCCTCCGTCGAAGACGAGGGAGAGGGGCTCTCACCAGACGCTCTCGAACACCTTTTCGAACCCTTCTTCACGACCAAACCCGACGGCACTGGGCTTGGCCTGGCGATCTCGCGCGAGATTGCTCTATCCCATAACGGGGACCTTCAGGCCACGAACCGTCGCCACGCAAGAGGTGCTAGGTTCACCCTCACGCTGCCGATCGAGCAAGACGGTGCGACTCGGAAAATCGATTCGGCGACCGACGGCGCGGCTCCGAAGCCCAGGATGTGATGTATCGTTAAGCGGCGATTAGTTCGACTTGTAAAGCAGGGGTAACTTCATGGCTCGCGTCTTGGTGGCGGACGACGATCGCTCGATTCGCCGAAACCTCATAAAGCTGCTCCAGGCCGAAGGCTACGAGACGATCGAGGCGGCCACCGGAGTCGAAACCGTGGAGCGGATTCGCGCGGATTCCCCCGACGCCGTGCTCCTGGATCTGAAGATGCCCGACCGAGGCGGCCTGGAGGTCCTTGCCGATCTTGGCGCCGCACTGGAAGACCTGCCCGTCGTCGTGCTTACCGGCGCCGGCGGTTCGACCGCCGCGATCGAGGCCATGCGACGCGGAGCCTATGACTATCTCAACAAGCCCTTTGATCTCGACGAGGTGCTCTTCACGCTCAAGCGAGCCTTGCACCAGCGGACTCTCACCGCCCAGGTCAAAGCGCTCCGCAACAGCTCCAGTAACGACGACGAATCGGAAGAAAGCGGTTCTCCAAGCCAAGAATCGACGGAGCCCGAATTGATCGGCACTGGGCCTTCGATGCGGGAAGTGTTCAAGACCACCGGGCGCGCCGCGGCCACCGAGGAGCCGGTGCTCATCATCGGCGAAAGCGGCACCGGCAAGGAACTGATCGCGGAAGCCGTACACAGGCATTCTCGCAGGGCTGGCGGCCCGCTGATTCGAGTCAACTGCGGAGCTTTGCCGGAATCGCTGATCGAGAGCGAGCTCTTCGGTCACGAGAAGGGCTCGTTCACCGGCGCCGACAAGCAGCGCGCCGGTCGATTCGAGAGGGCCGCGGGGGGAACCATCTTTCTCGACGAAGTCGGCGAAATCCCGCTCTCGGCCCAGGCCAAACTCTTGAGAGTGCTGCAGTCCCGCGAGTTCGAGCGCGTTGGGGGCAATCAGACCCTCAGGGCCGACGCACGGATCGTTTCGGCCACCCATAGAGACCTTGCCAAGGAGGTCGCCGAAGGCCGCTTCCGCGAGGATCTTTACTATCGGCTCAACGTGGTGCGAATCACGATTCCCCCCTTGCGGGACCGTCGCGAGGACATCCCCAGTCTTGTCGATGCGATCCTCCGCCGCCTCGAACGAAAGTACGGCTGGCCTGGCCTTTCGCTTGCACCAGACGCCTTCGAAGTCGTTGCCGATTGGGACTGGCCCGGAAACGTGCGCCAGTTGGAAAACAGCCTGGCAAGAGCCGCGATTACGGCCAGGGGCAAGGCCATCCTGCCGGAGCATCTCGAGACCGAGCTGACGTCCAGCGCATCCGAAGGCGGATCGGCGGAGTATGCGGCGATCTCGGCGGTCGCCGTGGCCGCGCAGACCGAGTCTTTGCCGCTGCGTGCCATTCTTGCCGAGGTCGAGAGAAAGACGATCCAGCAGGCCCTGGACGCGTGCAACGGAAACCGCACGCGAGCGGCCGAACAGCTTGGCATCAGTCGCAGACAGCTCTTCGACAAAGTTCGCGAATACGACCTCCGCGTGTAACGACGCCCAAACCCGCCCCCTGCGGTCCTTGTAATGTGATCACAAAAACACAGAGATGTTCGCGTATGTTATATGATAAAAAGGATCAGTCATGCTAGCTGCTTTTGTGAACGAACCTGGACCTCCGGAATCGATCCGAGTGGGAGAGCTGCCCAGCCCCAGGCTTGGCCCTGGGGAGATCTTGGTGCGCGTGGGGGCCGTTTCGTTCAACCCGATCGACCTTTACATTCGCGCCGGCACCGTGACAATGCCGCTTTCCTATCCCTACATCGTCGGTTGCGATTTCGCGGGGAGGGTTGAAGAGTTGGGCCCTGACGCGACGCGTTTCAAGGTCGGCGACCGCGTTTGGGGATCGAACCAAGGGCTTTTGGGAAGGCAGGGGGTCGCGGCCGAATTTGCGGCCGTTTCCGAGGAGTTCGCCTACCCGACTCCCGAAGAGCTTTCCGACAAACAGGCGGCGGCGATGGCGCTTGTCGGCATCACGGCCCACCTGGGTTTATTCCGATGCAGTCGACTCGAGGCGGGAGAAACGGTTTACGTTCCAGGCGGCTCGGGGGGTGTGGGCTCGATGGTCGTCCAGATGGCGAAAGCCGCGGGCGCCAGAGTGGCCGCCTCGGCGGGAAGCGCTCGAGCGCGTCCGAATCTGCAAGGAACTTGGCGCCGATCTGGCGCTCGATTACAAGACCGACGACGTAGCCTCCGAGCTTCGCGGCTTTGCTCCCGAAGGCGTCGACGTCTGGTTCGAAACCCAGCGCGAGCCGAACCTCGAGGTCTCGATTCCTCTGCTTCGTCGACGCGGCAGAATGGTTCTCATGGCGGGTCGGACGGCCCTGCCAACTTTACCCCTCGGCTCGTTTTACACCAGAGATTGCTCGCTCTTCGGCTTTGCCATGTTCAACGCAACACCCGCGGAACAACGCGTCTGCGCGAAAGACATAACGACATGGTCTAAAGAACACAAGTTAAAGCCGCTTATCGGAGCCGCCTTCAAACTGCCGCAAACTGCAGACGCCCAACGCTTACTCGAAGACAACACGCTTAAGCATGCAGGTACGTTGTTTGGGAAAGTCGTCGTCGAGTTTTAACCGCCTGCATTCCCGGTTCAGCCGTTTGTTCTTCTTACGTTCGCCTGCGGTTGGAAGGGGGCTGGGCTTGAAGTCGGCGGGGGCGAGGGTTGAACCTCGGGCGCCGGGCTTCCAGCAGGCTGTTCTCGTTCGGCGGGAGGTTGCGGGCCCTGGCCCTCTATGCCGCTTGTCACCTGGTTTTGCAGCGAAGCGATCAGCGACGGCGCTCCCAAGGCCAGTAGGAGGTCCGACTGCGCCTGAGTGGCCTGCCAGAAGGCGTCGAGCTCGGCGTTCTCGAGCTGAATGAGCCTTTGCCGGGCCTGATAAAGCTTGTTCAAATCGGCCTGGCCCGCATCGAAGAGGCGCTGGATCGACTCGACCTGCGATTTCAAGGTTCGCGTCAATCCAGCGGTCCTGTTGACCAGAGTGACCGCCTGGTTCCACTTGGCGAGCGCCGACTTGACTTGAACCGCCGTGCGCTGTTCGATCTGCCTCTCGGCCACCACCGTCCTCCTCAGTTCCGCCTGGCGCTGCTTCAAGAGCGGCGTGCCGTTGTTCAAAATGGGGATTGGGCAAATGAACACCATGCCAACATATTGGACCAAGACTTCGTCGCTTTCGTATTCAGGACCGATGATCGGGCTTGGCGTCCTATCGGCGTTCGCCAAGCGGACAGCGGCTTCGGCGCCCGCCACCTGTGCCCGAGCCGCGAAGATCTCGGGCCTGCTGCATAAGGCCATTTCGATCAACTGCTGCTCGCTCAAGTTGGGGATGTAGCGAGGAATCGAGAACTTGTCGCTGGGGGCGACCAATCCGGCCGTCTCGGGCAGTCCAATCTGGTTTTGCAAGTCGGTAAGCGCCGCCGCGTAGTCTTGCCTGGCGGCCTGGTACTGTTGCCCCGTGGCCTGGCTCTCGACCTCTGCCAAGGCGACGTCGACGGGCAGAACCTGGTTTGCCTCGAGTCGTCTGTGAAGCGTCTCGAGCAACTTTTCGTTGAAATCGGCCAACTGCTTTGCAACCCTTGCCTTCTCCCGCCTGTACGCCGCGGTTTGATAGAACCGATACGTCTGGACCAGCGAATTCATCTCCGCGGTGATCACGTTCCATCGCTGCAAATCAAAAGCAGCCTGCGCGATGGCCGCGCGATGCGTGGTCTGATGCTTCAGCTCAAGAGGCTGGCGCCAAGAAATATAGATATAATTTTTGGCATACTTATATCCGTGCTGGGTCGACCCGCTTCCTTTGCCGCTCGAGGCGAATGTATCCGGAGGCACGAAATTGAGCGGGCGATAATCGATCCAGAGCGTGGGGTTGAGCGTCGTTGGGAAGTGTTTGGCGGCCTCCACTGCCTCTGCCGAGGCTTCATTTCCCTGGCGCAGAGCGACGAGATCGGGGTTTCCCGTAACAGCCCCATAAAGCGAAGCCTGGAGACTGATGGGTCTGCCGGCCATTGCCGCCGAAACCGGAAGGTTCGCGGGCGTCGAAAGTGGGGAAAGGTCCATGTTCGGCGGTTGGGGGCGCCCCCCGGAATCTGCGATGTACGGACGAGCGAGCGGTCTTTCTCTCTTTGAAAGTTCTCGCCAGGCGAGAGGATGAGCGGACTGGTCGCAACCGGACCTCCAGCGTCCGCTTCTCGAGAACGGGGCGGCGTGAGATCGATCGGCGCCAATCGCCTGGCCGACTTCACGGACTTGTCGAAATCAATCGAACGAGGAGCGGGATCGAACCTGGGCTCCTCTTTTCTCCATTGAAAGAGCGCCCTCAGACCGCGTCTCCGAGGGGATGTCGGTTGCGAGTCTCGCGTCGAATCGCCTGACGACGCCGCGGCGTCCTGCGCGAGGGAGCGCATCGAGCCGTCGGGGGCCGGTGCTTGCTGGCCGCTGGCCTGGGCGTTCCAAAGGAGCCCCGCCAGCAGCGAGAAGGCGCTGAGCCACGCAGCTATTGCCGCCTTCGTTTGATCTCGCCGCTCGAGAATTTGCATCGGGGATTCCCATACGGAATAGAGCAATTGGATCCGCTAGGACCTCTATCGCTCTCTGAACCGAGCGTCACTCGTTCCGTCTTGAAAGATCGGCAGTTCCGGCCGCCGATCCCCGAGATGAAGTCGAATTCATACGTTGCGAACGATCGCGAAAATGAGCCTCTTGTGCATTATCGGCACAAACCCAAGTCTAGCTTCAAAGTGGAGGGAAGGAAGACAGATGTCCGTCGCGCAACCAGACCAGACAGGCCGCTTTAGCGAGCTTGGAACGGCTTCGTGGGAAAGGCCAGATCGAGCATCAGAGCCTTGAAGTCTTCCCTAACGCGAATTCCGTTGAGGTCGGGGTCTCTCTGAAAATGCTCGAGGTTCACGAATCCCAAAGCAATGGTACGCCTGAGCATATCCATGGCCTCGTTTCCCAGCTTGCTTTTCCGTGAGGGTTCATCCTCTACCGAGCAGGCGTTCGAGAGCATACATGCCAGGTTGTAAACGATCTCGAGGTCGTCCGCCAAAACGCTCCTTTGCGCCTCGACGGCGTTTGCAAAGGCGTTTCGAGCGAGATCGAGCCTGCCTTGCAGTCGATAAAGCTTGCCCAGTCCATGAGACGACCTCGCCGACTCTGTCTTGTACAGGACAAACTTGGGGTTCTGTTCAACGAGCCTCTGGTTGATCTCCTGGGCTCGTTTGAACGCGTCGATCGTCTCTTGATCGATCTCTCCGAGCATGACCCGGGCGGCGGCTTTGGCGTTTTGGAGCTTGCCAAGTTCCGATAGAAAGCGCTGGTCGATTCGACGCTTATCGACAAGCCTCGACATCAGCCCAATCGCTTCGTCGAGATAAGGAAGGGCCTTCTTGGGCTCTCCCATTCCATAAAGAAGCTGGGCGAAATTGCCCACGCACTCCGCCAAAGTCTCTTGATAGCTCGTATCGCCGGGATGTTCCCGAACAAGGGAACGCAAGATGTCGAGGGCGCGCTCGAAGCTGGCCTGTGCGTTTGAGCGATCACTTGTGTACAAGTAACGATGTCTACCCAGCAAGTGATGGCTCTCGCCTTTCATCCTGCGATAATCGGGAACGTCGGGCACAAGCTTGCAGACTTGCTCGCGGAGCCTCAATGCTTCCTCGAGCTGCCAGAGCGAGTCTGAAGCCGTCTTGTCTCCAGGGTCGAAATACGTACCTCCCAGATTCGCCCGCGACGTGGAGAGATCCATCAACAACTCGACCTGACCAGGGAGCTCCTCGCTCAATGCCTTTCGATACGCGATCGCCTGGCGATACCTTTTGCGTGCTTCCTGGTATTGGTTGATCGCCCTGTAAGCGTTGCCTGAGGAATTGAGAATCGCTCCCATCGCTCGACGATACTGGACCGATTTTGGTCGTTTCTCGAGCAGGTTCACCATTTTGCCCGCGGCTTCGTCGTACCGACTAATCGCCTTCTGGAACTCGTTCATGTCCTGAAACAGATCGCCAAGATGATAGAGCGTGTATGCAGTCTCATATGGATATCGTGATTCATAAGACGCTTCCTTCTCGAGCCGTTTGTACGCTCGGATCGAGTTTTCGTAAAGCTTTGCTGCTTCGTCTCGCTTGCCGACGGCGTCCAGAAGGCGAGCCCTGGAAGACTCGAGCGCCGCGCTATCGGCTTGGTTGATGGCACTCGAGGGAGCGAGCGAGGTTATTCTGCCAAAGAGAGCTCCAGCCTTCCGGTAAGACTCCTCCGCTGCTTCAAAATCGCCTTCGTGGAATCTCGAATCGCCCAGACGGTGGTAGTCGGACGCGAGCTTCGAGATTTGATCGAGATTCTTGGGGTCGTCTCCGACCACGCCCTCCCTCAGGTCCAACGCACGCTTCAGGTGGGCAGAGGCCTCCTTCCGCGACCCAATCATGAGAGTGATTCGGCTGAGCTCGGAATAAGCGTCCGCCAGGTCGGCCTTTGCGGAGGGCGATGGATCATCCTTCAAATCCCTCCCAAGCTTTTCGTAGAACGATTTCGCGGCTCCCAGCAACTGGTCCCGAAGCGGCTCCATCCCTTTCTGCTTGAGCATCAACTCTTCACTCACGCCCGAGTGAAACCGGCTGATGGCTTCGAGAGCCAAGTGCAGCCGCCTCCGCGAAAGATCGTAATTCTCTTGAGCTTTCCGCCACTGAACCACAACGCCCACAGCCCCCGCGACGAAGGTGAGTAGAAGCGCCGCGGATAGGCCCGCCAGCCAAGGCTTTCGCCTGCACCACATCGAAACACGCGTCACGAAGCCGACTCTTCGGGCCCTGACCGGCTCTCCTTTTAAGTAAAGGTCGAGGTCGTTCGAGAGTTCATCAGCCGAAGTGTATCGGTTCTCCGGCTCTTTGCGCAAGCACTTGAGAACGATCGTCTCCAAATCCCTGGCGATTCCAGGCGCCAACCTCGAAGGAGGAACAGGTTCCGCTGATCGGACGAGCTCCAAAGTCTCGACGACGTTCGCACCTTTGAACGGCGTTCTGCCCACCAATAGCTCGTAGAGAATGACTCCCAAGGCGTGAATATCCGCAGCTGGCCCAACGTCTTTGTTCTTTGCCGAAGCCTGCTCCGGGGCCATATAGCTGGGCGAACCGACGATCGCGTCCGACCGCGTCAGCCCTGAATCCGTACTGAGTTGTTTCGCCAACCCGAAGTCGGAAATCTTCGGCGATCGATCGCGATCGAGCAGGATATTGCCCGGTTTCAAGTCTCTGTGCACGACCCCGACGTTGTGAACCTCATGAAGCGCCTGGGCGACGGTTCGAACCAAGGTCGCGGCGCTTTTCGGATCCCATGGCGATCCGTCGAGCAACTGCGAAAGGCTCCCTCCCTCAGCCAGTTCGAGCTCGACGTAAGGCTTGCCTTCATGGTCTCCGATCGCATGAATTTGCACGACGTTCGGGTTCTTGAGCCGGGCGACGATCTCGGCTTCGGACTCGAACCTCTGCATCGCCAGGTCCGTGGCCTGGTCCGAGTCCAGGATCATCTTGAGCGCACAAAGCCTGTTGAGCCGAACCTGCCTGGCCTTGTAGACCACTCCCATCCCGCCAACCCCGAGCTCTTCGATCAGTTCATAACCTGGGATCGTGGGGAGCGTCCGTTGCCGAAACCGCTTGGGCCTGACAACCTCGATCGTCGGGTCAGACTCAGAAGACTGGATCGACCGCGTTCAGCGCCAACCCGCTGAGATCGGTGCTGGGTTCCAAGGAGGAAGCAGGGAGAGCCGAAACCGACGAAGGTTGGATCGACTCCATTGACGCTCCGTTCGAATTCGCCCTTGCCTTCTCGGCTTGATCAATCTGGGAGAACTCGGCGATCAGAATCGATTGCAGGGGCTCGGCAACCTCGCGAAGGTGGTCTTCGAGGGTTGGCTGTTCGGACCCGCTCCGCCAAGCCTCCCGGTAACGGCCGCAAGCGTCTTGGATCAGCCGCCAATCGCAAAGCGAAAGGCGGATGTCACCCTCGAACTGGGTCGGGCTTTCCATGACTGGTCTCTGCGGCGGGTTAGGAAGCGGGGGACCAATGCGAGTCTAACGGAAATCGAGATGAAAATCGCGAGACCAAAGCTGAGGGAGCGCGTACAGGGAAAAGGAAACAGAGTGAACCACGGAACGCACGGAATCTCACGGAAACCGACAATCGAACCCATTTTTTTGTGGGAATTGGGAGTTAGGGGTTAGGGGGCAGGGTCGCCAGAGTTTCCTCTGCCTGAACGTTCGAACCCAATTTTGGACTTAAAGTCGGGGCTTGGGAGTCCGAGGATTTTGCTTTTCGAGCCTCCAGAACATTCGAACCCAATTTTCGTCTCGCAATTGTCGTCGAGGGCAAAGCTTTTTGAACCGCCAGAGCCTTCGAACCCAATTCTCGTGTGGGAACTGGCGTCAATGGGACGTTTTTTGGCCTCCAGAGCGTTCGAACCCAATTTCAAGTTCTAGAGAATGGATAGACCGGTTGAATTCGGCAAGCTTTTCCGAATGCGCCCTATCTCGACGCCCGTCGGTTCCTTCCGCGCTCGGCTCGAGATCGAGCGCATTCCTATCGCTGGCGACGGACCCGTCCAAGTCCGCCGACTCCTGACCAACAGCCGTATTGTCAAAGAGCCGACCGACTATTGCTTCATTATGTAGAGTTGCCGTTCGAGGCAAAAACCGGCAGGAAATTTTGAAATTCCACACTGGGCAGACTGGGGAAATTTTGCGGGTCACAGATGGGGACACCGTTGGGATCTTCCATCAGCAACCCGATTGGAAGGGAAGCCATCGCGCAGGCATCGACACGCTGAGGGTAAGACGTGTTGTAGGGCGTCCTCGAGGCGGCGAACGGATTGAGCCCGTCAATACCCATCTTCGTCGTTCGGAAGGACAATCTCTTGCCCGACGATCTCTCGCCAAGCCGATAAAACAGCCTCGGAAGCGCCCGAAACTCGCAATCGCTCGGCAATCGCCCCTTCGAACACCTTTAGCTCTGGAAAGGCAATGAGGACGCGGTGAATGTCCGCAAGATCCAGAGGCCCGCTCGCTGTTTTGGAACGACTGACCATGAGCTTCAGCTTCTGGCCGATGAGAACATCGGGAGACACAACCAACACCTCGTCCACGACTCGGTGCTCAGGAAACGTGTCAACCTGGTGTACGTCTACCAGATGTCGCTTTTTAGGTTGACGATCCTGGTATAGTCGCCACAGTCGTTCGTCCGCCGTAAACCGGATTCCGACGTCGATCAGGCAAAAGGAAGACAGGAACGCCCGCAGCTCCTCGGCCAGTTCCTCCCCTCGCGTCGACAGAATGTCGACGTCTTGAGTCATTCTCGATTCGTCGACGTAAGCGTTCACCGCCTGTGCGCCGAAGAGCACGGCATCGGTACGCCCACGCGAGAATTCGAGCACGGCGTCGTGGATCGTCGCCAGAGGGTGCGGCTCGCGCATGATGAATTCCCGGAATGTTAGCGAGCCGCCCCAAACATGATGATCTCCTGTACCGGTAGTTTACGGGAGAGGCATATCGTCGGCAATGCCGGAAGGATGCAGATTCTCTTGAAACAGATCTTATGGCGTCAGGCGGCCTCAGCGACGACCGCGCCTCGGAGCCTTGTTTCTCAAGCTCCAAAGCGGAATACTCTTTTCTTCAAATGGAAAGATCGGTTGCAGGAACTCACCATGACTTTCGATGTGTTAATCCGAGGCGGCTGGGTCATCGACGGCACGGGCGGGCCGCCGTTTCGCGCGGATGTGGGACTGCTCGAATCGATGATCGCAGCCGTCGGCAACCTGGGCGAATCGACCGCGGCTCGCGAGCTCGACGCGAAAGACCATTACATCACGCCCGGGTTCATCGACGCGCACGTCCATGGCGACCTGATGCTGCTCGCCGACCCCATCCACTTGCCCGCCCTCAAACAAGGCGTCACCACGTACATCATCGGCCAGGACGGATCGTCGTTCGCGCCTGGTTCGGCCGAAACCATTGCGTACATGCGAAAGTACACCGCAGGGTTCAACGGGAACCCAGAGTCCGTGCCAACCGAATGGTCGAGCGTCGAGGAGTATCTACGGAAGTTCGACCGTGCGACGGCGATCAACATCGCCTACCTGATCCCCAATGGCAATGTCAGGCTCGAGGTGATTGGCCAGGACCCCAGGCCCGCCTCGGACAGTGAACTCGAGGCCATGAAGCGAATCGTTCGAGAGGGCATGGAAGCTGGGGCTGTGGGACTATCCACTGGCCTCGATTACATTCCCAGTCGATACGCGGATGCTCGAGAGATCGCTGCCCTCTGCGATGCGATTGTTCCCTATAGCGGCGTGTATGTCACGCACATGCGCGGCTACGGGCCGAACGCACCTGTCGGTATGGACGAGGTAAACGAGATCATCCGCCGATCGAATGTCGCAGGACATATCTCGCACTATCATGGACCCGCGAATGTCCTTTTGCCTCTCATCGATCGAGGCAGAGCCCACGGATATGACCTAACGTTCGATACGTATCCTTATCTGGCGGGAAGTACAATCCTGGGGATGGTCGCATTGCCGCCCTGGGTGCAGGAAGGTGGCGTCGACGCGACGCTCGGAAGATTGTCCGACCTCACTGTCCGCAACAAGTTGAACTCTGAATGGTTCAGTAAGCCCACGCCTTATCCGCTTGATCAGATACAGATTGCGATGGTTGCGCATCCGAGTTATCGATGGGCAGAGGGGCTGAGCCTCGTTACCGCAGCCGAGCAAGCAGGCGAGCCCGCGGGCGATTTTGTGTGCGAGATTCTACTGGCTTCGAAGCTCGCGGTGGGGATTGTCGGTTTTCGACCAGGGGATAAGACCGAGGAGGACGTTCGGGCCATCCTGCGGCATCCTGCGCACATGGCAGGGTCCGACGGGATCTTCTGCGGCGGTTATCCACATCCCAGGGGCTGGGGCGCCTTCGCAAGGTATCTGGGATGGCACACGCGAGAGAAGAGAGACTACACCTGGGCTGAGGCCGTGACGCACCTGTCTGCGCACGCGGCCAGGCGCTTTCGCCTGCACGATCGGGGGATCTTGAGGCCCGGGTATGTCGCCGACATCGCGATCTTTGACCCAGCGGAAGTCCAGGACAAGTCGACATACGCCGCGGGCAGAACCCTTGCGGAAGGTACGAAGCATGTGCTGGTGAACGGGACGATCGTGCTCGAGAACGGAGAGGCCACGGGGGCGACGCCGGGACGCGCGCTACGGCGGTCTTGACCGTCTTGACCACCGGCCTCATCCTCCGCCCGCGAATGGCACAGGCAAGAGAAAGGCGTGCTGCTCGTAGAGGCTCAAAAAGCCCTTCCACGCAGTAAATTGCCCTAAATAAACGAATGCGACATAAACGAGACCCACAGGCACAAGCCAGAGCCTGGCGACGGTTCGGAAGAACCAGTGCGCCTTTGTCTCTCGTTGCATGGCTCGCGAGTACGCCCAACCGGCCGCGGTACGAGCAGGAAAAATGAACAACAAAAAGACGATGCTGGGCAGCCAGATCGTCTCGCGGGGCAGGATTTGAATCTTGAGCAGATAGAGCGGAATGGCGAGGAGGGTCGTCAGCGTACACGCAAATGCAACCGCGAGCGGAGCTCTGGCAAATTCTCGTCGCGCTGCCTTGAGCTCGAAGATGGCGCCAAAGCGATTCTCCGCCGAGAATCGAGCCTGCAAGAGCGGCAGTTGAACCGCGACGAATGCCAAAGCGAGAGCCCCAAGGATCCCAAAGACTGGATACTTGCGCCCCGCTGCCAGTAGAGCAACCGGAGCTATGAGCCAGATCAATGAGCCCAGGTAGCCGAGCAGGCCAAGCCTGAAGTAGTGGGGAAGGCTGAGGGATACGACGAAGTTCCAGACTGCGTCGACGGCCTTCTGGTAGAACCCGCCGCTCTTGATCTGATAGGCGAGCTTGAACGGATTGGCGAACGGCCAGAGGAAGTAGCGCATCTTTCCGCCGCGAGCGCAGGCAGCGACGATGTGGACGACGGCGAGCACCGTGACGGAGTAAACCACAAACTTCCACGCGCGAGCGTACGATCCGCCTGGGTTGATAATTTCGGCGTCGGCTGCGAGCGTGGCAAGGAGACGCAAAGGCAAGAGCACCAACCAGCAGCCGATCGCCATCCGACCCACTGCCGCCGCTTTGCGAACCCCTACCCAGCACGATCGAATCTTGCCCGTTCGGGCGACTCTTCCCATCGACTCGAGCAGATAACCCAAGACAAGAAACTGCGCGACGGGGATCGCCGCCATCGTGGCCAGACCGCCAACGAGCGCGAACAATCCAAAGAGCCACTCCGAGGCAGAGGCAAAGGCTCGACCAGCTCGGCGAAAGAAGCCAGGCCTGGGCGCCGGCTCGACGGGCGCGGCTTCGAATGAATCGTCGAATTCGAGCTCGATTTCGGTCGGCTCATGGACGATATCGCTCGGAAGCGTGAGGACGCCGGTGGTCATAATCGGATAATACCTTCAATTTGAGTTCAAGGTTTCTTCGATCCCGGCGAATAGGTGTAGGAACAAACCATCCTTTATCGCGACCGTTCAAAAGAAGTCTTCTCGATTCCGCGACCGATCTTGGACCTGCCCTGATCTTTTTTGAAACGAAGCCCGCCGGTAAGAAGTAGAATCAAATAAGCCGCCATTGGAGGACGCCCGCGATGTGGACTCGGCACGTCTTGTTCTGGGCGATCGTGCTCGGAGCACTGGGATCGCTCGCCAGCCTAGTCCGACCGACTCCGACGAGTCGCGATCGGGCTGAGATTTCCAAAACGCGAGCCCAGCAAAAGTCCAATCCCGTCGTCAATCAGGTTGATCAGGCGTTCGAATCGCTCTGGGCAAAAGAGGGCGTCGAGCCTGCCCAGGAAGCAGCCGACCTGGCGATGTTCCGCCGGCTTTCGCTGGCCCTTCGAGGTTCCACTCCCTCGCTCGAAGAGATCCGCGCATTCGAAGCCAAGCCTCGAAACGAGCGGGTGAATTGGCAGCTCGAAAAGCTGTTGGCCGACCGTCGCTTCGCCGATTACCTCGCGCAGCGGTTCGCTCGCGTTTTTGTCGGAGTGGAAGACGGTCCATTCATCGTCTTCCGGCGGAGCAGGTTGGTCGCATGGCTCTCCGACCAGTTCCTCCAAAACCGACCATACGACGCAATCGTCCGCGACGTGATCTCGAGCAAAGGGCTTTGGACCGACCAGCCCGCAACGAATTTCATAAGCGTCACCTACGACGGCGATCGCAAAGAGCTGAGCCCCGATCGCCTTGCTGCTCGCGTGGCTCGTGCGTTCTTGGGGGTGCGGATCGATTGCGCCCAGTGCCACGACCATCCGTTCCAAAACTGGAAACAGGCCGATTTTCAGGGCCTGGCCGCGTTCTTCGGAAATGTTGAAGTTCGCTTCACCGGCGTGCAAGAAGGAAAGAGCGAGTATCAGCCTGTGAACCGGAAGACGGGCAAGACCGAGACCATCGCCCCGCGGGTTCCTTTCTTGCCCGAGTTGTTACCCGCTGGAGACCTGTCTCGCCGAGATCGGTTGGCGGGCTGGCTGACCGATCCGCGCAACCCCTACCTTGCGAAGGCGACTGTAAACCGAGTCTGGTGGATCCTCGCTGGGAAACCGTTGGTCGCCCCCGTCGACGATCTGGGTTCGTCGGCCTCCAATACAATTGTCGACCTACTTGCCGACGATTTTTCCAAGAGCGGGTTCGACCTGAAACGATTGATCCGCAACATCGTCCAGACGCGCGCCTACCGACTGGATAGCGCGACGTACACTTCGGACGAAGAAACGGCCGAGCGCACATGGGCTGCGTTTCCGCTCTCGTTGCTCAGGCCCGAGCAGGTGGTGCGGTCGTTGGTGCAGGCTTCGAGCGTGCATACGATTGACGGCGATTCGCACATCTTGGTCCGTTTGTTTTCGCTTATCAGCGAGAACGATTTCGTCGGCCGCTTTGGCGACGCCAACGACGACGCCGCGGCGACGTGCTCGACGATTCCTCAACGGCTTTTGCTGATGAACGGCAAGATCGCGACCGAGCGGACCAGGCCCGAGCTTTTGAATGCGTCTTCGCTGATCGCCCAGATGTCTCCCAACGACGAAGCGGCGGTGCGGAACGCGTATTTAGCACTCTTGACGCGCGAGCCAACGGCCGAGGAATCGGCCCATTTTCAGAGCAGAATCCGCGGTTTGCGCGGCGATCCTCGCAAAGAGGCGACGTCCGACATTTTCTGGACCCTGGTGAATTCCACGGAGTTCTCATGGATGCACTAGCAAGACACAATTCGGAACATGCTTGGGGCAGGCGAAACTTCTTGAAGTTCGCCGGAGCGGCCGGCCTGGGCTGGCTTACTCCCGCCAGCCAGCTATTGGCGGCGAGGGCGGATAAGAAGCCGAGCGCGGCTCAATCGATGATCTTGCTTTGGCTCGACGGCGCCCCCAGCCAGCTCGAGACGTGGGATCCGCACGAGGGAGCCAGGTGCGCCGGGGGAACGAAGGCGATCCAGACCGCGATCAAGGGGATCGAGCTTGCCAAGGGCTTCGAACAGACCGCGGAGCAGATGGGCTCGATTTCGATCGTCCGCTCGCTCGTGAGCAAAGAGGGGGACCACGAGCGCGGAACCTTCCTGATGAAAACGGGCTATCGTCCCGAGGCGACGGTCGACTTTCCCTCGATCGGGGCGGTCGTCTGCCACGAGCTGCCCTATGGCAACGCAGAGATTCCAAGGCATATTTCGATCATCCCGACGCGTTGGCCCGGCAAGGGAGGCTTTCTTGGGGCTGAGTTCGATGCGTTTCAGACGGGAGACCCTCGAGAAAAGCTGCCCGACGTCAGCTCTCAGGTCGCGGCGCCGCGAGATCAGAAGAGACTAAGGGACCTGGCCGTGGTCGATCAGGCGTTCGCCCGAGGTCGTTCCGCACGATTCAAAGCGACGATGCACAGGGAAACCACCGACCACGCGCGGTTGATGATGAGCTCGGAGCAGCTCAAGGCTTTCGAGATCAACCGCGAGCCCGCGGAGTTGGTCAAAGCCTATGGAGACCATCCCTTCGGCAGGGGCTGCCTTGCCGCGAGAAGGCTGGTCGAGGCTGGGGTCCGCTGCGTCGAGGTGACGCTAAGCGGGTGGGACGCTCACGTGAACAATCATGAAATTCATTCGAATCTGTTGAAGATCCTCGATCCTGCGTTCGCGACGCTGCTTCGCGACCTGAGAGAGCGGGGGCTTTTGGACCGGACGGTGGTGCTCTGCGGCGGCGAGTTTGGTCGTACGCCCAAGATCAATCTGGCGGGAGGCCGAGATCATTGGACGAATGGTTTTAGTCTGGCCGTTGCTGGGGCTGGGATTGTTGGAGGAAGAGTTCATGGGGCGACCGATCCCGAGGGGGCGAAAGACCCCAAGAATCCAATCGGCGTCGCCGACGTCCATGCGACCCTTTTGACGGCTGTAGGGCTCGATCCGACGAAGGAGCTCGACTCGCCCGTGGGCAGACCAATCAAGCTTTCGGAAGGCAAGCCGATCCGGGAGATTTTGGTGGGCTGACGGGCATTGGGGAAAGTCAAAAGCTGAGGCGTCCGGCTGAGGCCTGACGGTGCTCGGGGGTTCGAACCAAGGGCGGCCCGCCGAAGGAGGGATTGACCTGGTCGCCTCGTGGGCGAAGAGTCAAGACTTTTGGCGGCGGATTCTGCGGATATGCTGAACCCGCTTGCGCACGAGTCGAGGCGTCCTGCCTTCGCGGAGACGCGTGAATTTGCCGACGTGGAACCGATGGCCCCGCCAGTTGACGCGGTCGTCGAAGAGCGCATCGAGCCAGATGGCCAGGAGCACGAGATCCTTGAGCGGGCAGAGCAGGAGATCGCTCGGTTTGGGGAATTTGCCTCTGAGGATCTTGGCCTGAACCGCATCTCGTAAGATTCCCAGACCCACCAAAGAGAGCATTCCGCCCCAGGCTGCCACGGTATCGCCCGAGAGGCCCCAGACCAGCCCGATGGTGGAGAGATTGACCAACGGCTCGGCCAAGAACGCAGGCCCAGCCATGCGTCGACGAATCTTGTACCAGCGCGAATGCCTGTTCAAGAACCAGCGGAACCCGCGATGCTGGTTCACATTCTCGATGACGTGGTGGCTCAGTTTGACAGCGTAGCCCGCCTTGCGGACCTTGATGCCGATGGCCTGATCCTCGGCTAGCAGGTTTCTGACTCCCGCGAACCCGCCGATCGCGTCGAGCGCCCTGACCGACATCAGCATCGATTTGCCAACCACGCAGGTGATGCCCATGAGGTTGGCTGAGGCGACGCCGGCGGAGATGAACCCGTTGAGCTGAAGGTTCTCGAGAGCGGCGCCAATCTGTTGTTCCTCGACGCCGGCAAAAAGATTCGAGACCAGGCCTACGGAGTCGTCTGCCAGGTAACAGACCGTTTGCGCAGGTACTCCGGTCTGACCCTGACGTTCGAATCGCTGATGAGAATGACTTCGTGCTTCCGGTGGTGATTCATCGCAGCCAAATTCTCAACCTTCGGGTTCAGTCCGAAGGCGGGGTTGCCAACCACAAGTTTGGCGTCGACCGCCGGAAACTCGGAGAGGAGCCTCTCAACGATCGGAATGGCGGGATCGTGGTCCTCAGCCACCCCGAAGAGCAGTTGATATGTCGGGTAGTCGAGGTGGAAGAACGATCGGAGATTGGCCTCGAGACCCTCGTCCTCTCCTTTGAGCGGCTTGAAAATCGTGATCGGCGGCAAGTAGGAGCGGTCGAGCTTGCTGGCTCGCGAGCTTCTCAGAACCCAGAGAAGCGAGAAGAAAGAAAGAATAGTCGCGGCAACCGCGAACACCGCCATGCAACCAAGAAGCACGTTTCGGTCGAACATGGTGAGCGATTTTGCGGGATCACCCGCCCTCGCGTGGGTCTTAACAAGGCGATCGGACGTCGATTGAACAGGCTTGCCTTGAAACTGCTCTGGTGCAGCGAGCTAACGAATCATACAGGAGTGTAGGCTTTCAACCAAGGAGGTTTTCGATTATGTCTCGCCCTGGATCGTCAACCCATCAGATCTGCGCCGATCCCTCTGCACCCTGTTTTTATAGCTGATTTGACGTAAAGCTTCTTCTCAGAAGGGTTTGCAGGCTGAGTCGGCACCACGACTCATTGGCGAAAGTGTTGAGTTACGAGCGCTTTGAGCGAAGAGCGAGGGTCTGCTTTGGCGAGGACGATTTGGAAGTATTCGCGAGCTCTTTCGGTTTGTCCCGCGAACCGGAGGTTGAAGCCGACGACTGCGGCAGCCTCGACAGTCTCGTTTTGGTCCTTGGCGGCGGCCATGACCTGGGCAGCCGAGAGCTCGTCCGAGAGATGTCGTAAAAGCGTAATTGACCAAGCCTTTGGGTCGGCTTTGGCGAGTGCCTCGGAGGTGACCGCGGCGGCTTTTGCGTGTTCGTGGAGTTGCTTGGCCGAGAGCACCGCCAGGAGGGCCATGCTGGGGGCGTTGGCGTCTTCGAAACCGCGGACGACCAGAAATTCGCGAGCGTCTTGGTAAGCTTGTTCGGGCTCGAATAGGAAGTGTGCGTCGGCACGCCGCTGCAAAGCTTCGGACCAATCGGGACGGGCCTCGAGAGCCTTCGAGAAATCGGCGATCGCACCCATCCGGTCGCCTTCGGAACGGCGGGCGTCGCCTCTGAGGAGGTAGTTTTCAGCCGCCTCGGGATGGGTCTTGAGTGATGCGTCGTAGTCGCGGATGGCGAGCTCATACTGTCCCAGGGCTGCCTTGGATTTGCCGCGATTGGCCTGGTCGAGCACGTCGTCGGGGTTGATCGCCACGGCCCGGTCGAAATCGTGGATGGCTTCTTCATGCCTGTGCAATCGAGCGAGCGTTGCTCCTCGGTTTCCCCAGGTGCGCCAGTTCTTGGGGTCGAGCTCGAGGGCTTTTGTGTAATCCGCGAGGGCTCGATTGTCGTCGCCGGCAAGGGCAGAGGCGATGGCTCGGTTGTAGTAGAGATCGCTCGAGCGAGGCTCCAGGCGAATGGCTTCGTCGTAATCGGCAATGGCGTCTTTGGGTCGATTGAGCGCCATTCGGAGCACAGCCCTGGTTTTGTATGCGAAGACGTCGTTGGGCGCCATTTGAACGGCGAGGTCGGCCTCCCGTTCGGCCAAATCCGTCCGGCCGAGAACCGCAAACGCTTGAGCTTTGCCTTCCCTGGCTCGGGCGTCGCCAGGGTCAAGAGTGAGCGCATCGCCGAAATCCTTGAGCGCCCGCTTCCATTCGTTCAAACGGGAGTAAGAAAGGCCTCGATGAAGATAGGCTTGTTCGAACTTGGGCTGGATGCCGATCACCTCGTCGAAATCGAGGTTGGCCTTTCGGAAGTCTTGGTTCTGAAAATAGGCGAGGCCGCGGTTGAACCGCACCTCGGCGTCCTCAGGGTCGAGCAGCACGGCCTTATCCAAATCCGCAAGCGCAAGGTCCAGCCTTCCCAGCTCGGCCTGGGCTATGCCGCGTCTTGCGTAGGCGTTTTTGTACTTCGGGTCGAGATTGATCGCGGCGGAGTAATCTCGAATAGCGGACGTGGTCTGTTTGAGCCCAGCGAAAGCGAGGCCTCGATTCGCATAGGTTACGGGCTCGTCCGCTTTGAGCGCGAGCGAAGAATTATAAATGCGTAGTGCAGCGTCGTAGTCTCCACTGATCACCAGGTAATCGGCCTGGTTGCGCAAATCCCTCCACACCTGTTGGTTGCGCATCCAAGGCAGGGGGTGCTTGTCGGTCCACTGGAGAATCTTGGAGAGCGACCGGTCGACGCGTTCCGGCAGAAGCGAAGAGCGTCGAGCCGGCTCCTCGGATTGGTCTTGCAGGAGCACTGCAAGGGCTTTGCTGGAATTGGCTAAGAGCAGGATCGCCAATGCGAAAGTGAGGGACGAGGCCGTCTTCCATGGTTGACTCATCACGCGTCCGCGTCGGGCTTCCTGCCTCGTCGCAGCCTCCATGTTCGAGACCCACGAGCCTTTGAAATCGAATGTCCTTGGCTCAGAAATCGTCTCTATACTTAGTTTCGACGGCCGGACCGGAATGGATCGCGCACACACCAGGGTTTCTCGTGGACAGGGTGTGAGACGTGACGATTCGATAGATTGTAAGACCGTGGGCGCGAGCATGGGACGTTGCGACCTTCGTCCGCAAGCGTATACTCATTTGTAGGAAAACAGGCCGACTTCGCTCGCTAAGTATCGACTTTCCCCAACATTCGCCGAGGGACGCTCCATGGAACCGCTTCGTCCGATCGCCCTGTTCGCTTCGGTGCTCGTCTGCGCGGGATGGGTCTGTTCGAGCACGGGTCAGGCGCCCTCTCAATCCACAAAATCGAATCAAAAAAGCTCCAAGAGCGACAAAAAGGACGAATCCGCCGACAAGGCCAAGAAAACGGACCCCTACGCTGGCCCTCGCGAGCGGATGGTGCAGCGATCGCTGATCGAGCGAGGGATCAAGAATGCTCGCGTGCTCCAGGCGTTTCGGACGGTCCCCAGGCACAAATTCCTGCCTCCCGATTCGAATCGGCAGGCGTACGAAGACGAATCGATTCCGATCGGCCACGCCCAGACGTTGACCGCGCCTTACGAGGTGGCGTTCATGACCGAGGTGCTGGATCCTCAGCCGACCGACAAGGTTTACGAAGTGGGCACGGGTTCGGGATTCCAGGCGGCCATACTGTCCAGAATCGTCAAGGACGTCTATTCCGTAGAGATCGTCGAGCCGCTTTCCAAACGAGCGACGGCCGTGCTTAAGGAAGTCGGTTATGACAACGTGCATACGCGGTTTGGGGACGGCTACGAAGGCTGGCCCGACGCGGCGCCGTTTGACGCGGTTATCGTCACATGTTCTCCATCAAAGATCCCGCAGCCGTTGATCGATCAGCTCAAGGAGGGGGGCAGGATGGTGATCCCGATTGGAAACCGTTACGAGCAGGAGTTGATGTTGTTCGAGAAGAAGAACGGCAAGCTGGAAGGCAAAACGTTGCGGTCGACGCTCTTCGTGCCGATGACGGGAAAGGCATTCAAGGAAGCCCAAGAAGCGAAGGCGAAGGCTGGCAAGAAAGCGGCGCCCAAGCCGGATGCGGGCAAAAGCGAAACGACGAGCGATAAGAAGAGCTCCAAGTCCTCGGCGCCCGAAAGGAACAATCCGTGATCGGAAGCAAGACGTCGGGTGGTTTGTATCTGTTATTTGTCGCCTCGGTCGTGCTGACCTTTTGTTCCAGCGTCTGCCGCGCGCAAGAGGATCCCGCTGTTCAGCCGTCTGGCCCTGCCGCGCCCGCGCTCGACGAGATGGAAAACGACGAAAACGGCGACGCAACGCCCGACGGTTGGTACAACTTTCGAGACGCCCGTTGGATCAAGGACGACGGTCCGAAGGGGCCTCATTTCATTCGCCTGTGCGCCGACAAGCCCAGCAGACCCGCACGCGCCAGCAGAGCGTTTCCGCTCGACGGGCAAGAGTATGAAGCCGTGGTCGTGGGGCTCTGGGTTCGGTCGAAAGACATCGTTCCCGGAGAGCGAGAAGGCTCCGAGCCCAGGATGACGGTCGACTTTCTGGGCGACGAGCTGCGGTATACGGGATCGGGACGCATTGGCCCATTGAGCGGTCCGAGCACCGCCGATTGGGTCCACGTGGCCAAACGGTTCGCGATCCAACCGAAGACTCACGAGGCGATTTTGACGGTCAGCCTGTGGGGTGCGACCGGCCTCCTCGATTTCGACGGTCTTTCGATCGAGCCCGTGCCCATTGGCGGAGCGCCTTCGCGCAATTTGGTGGTCAACGGCGACGCCGAGCTTGGTTCTCCCAGCAAGGCCGATTATTGGGTGTTTGACGGTCCGTCGGAGCGGATCTCGCCGGGCCATGAATCGTCGGCGGCGGTGGATCTCGTGGGGGGTGAATCCACCAACGTCTACATCGGCTTGGGAACGCCGATCGAACGGTTTGGCGCGCTGACGATCAGGATCTGGGCCAAGTGCACGAATCTGAGACCTGGGTTGGGTGCTCAGGCCACGATCTTTTACCTCAATGCGAACGGCAAGGAGATCGGCGCGGACGATTTGTTCTCCTGGAGCGGGACTTCCGGCTGGACCCGTCGGCAAGTGATCGCGCCGGTGCCCCGTGGCGCTTATCGCGGCGTGATTCGCATCCATAAATCCGACGGCGGCGAACTGTTGCTCGACGACCTCGAAGTGCTTTCCGACCCCGACGCGGAGGCGGGTTTGTGGACTCCGTTCCACATCCAAACCGACACTTCCGATTGGCAACCGACCACCGCCTCGAACGAGATCATTGGCGATTCGGCGCTTGACGTTTCGTTTCTTCTCAAAGCTCCCGCTGGGTCTCGCGGACCCATTGGCGTCAAAGGGGGCCGCTTTCAATTTGGCAACTCGGAGCGGCGCGATTCTTCGGGGTCGCATTCCTGCCCACGACCTCGTTCTCTTCTCCGGAGCGGTCGCTGGAACTTGCGAACCGACTGGCGCGGTCGGGGGTGAACCTGGTTCGCCTGGGAGATCTGGACGTGGCCCTGGGCACGGGCAAGAGCCTGTTCGACGACGGCCGCGACGACACCGCGGAGCTCGACCCCATCGCGCTCGAGAAGCTTGATCATTTGATCGCGCTTTTGAAGGAACGCGGCGTTTACGTGGCTCTTGAGCTCGAGTCGATGCGTCGGTATCGCACTGGGGACGGCGTCCCCGGCGCGGCGGATGCTGCCGCCCGGCGGAGGGCCCGCCGCGGCCTTCGACCCGATTTTGAAAAAGAAGACGGTGGAAGCCGCCAAGAAATTGCTTGGGCACGTGAACCCAGAGACCGGCATGGCGCTCAAGGACGATCCGGTTCTGGCGTTCGTGACGATTTCCGGCGAGACTTCGCTGTTCAATCTCAAGGACAACCCGGGCGGGCTTTCGCCGGAATCGGAGAAGCTTTTGCGGACCTTGGCCGAAGCCAAGGGGAATCGGCCGACGAGCCCGAAGCTTTGGAGCAGCCTGGAGAAAGAGCAATGGGAGGGGATTGCAACCGACCTGAGGACGTGGGGCTTGAAAGCCCCCATCGCCGGCTGCTCGCACTATCGCCGAGAAGCTGAAGTTCTGCGCCGCCCAGGCGGGCGACAAGCTCGATTTTATCGACACGCGAGCTTATGTGGCGCCAGCGCTGGCTTTCACCGAACCGGAGCGAGTGGCGATGCTTTGGAACCCCCGGGATGCGCTTAGCCGCGTGGCCAACGGCAAGCGAAGGACCGACAGGCCGTTCGTCGTCGGCCAGTGGTGCACGCAATCCAAAGGCGAATGGGCGATTCCCTACGAGGCCGGCGATTTCATGCTGGGCGTCCAGACGGCGAAGTGCGAAGACTGGGATGCGATCGTCCGCAGGGGCGTTTTCATGTTCCCCGAAGCCTGGGGTTCTGGTCCGGCCGGGTCGGGAGGGGCAGAGGACATCTTCCCGATTCCGCAGGCGATCAACGGCATGCCGCACGTCTTTGCGCTTTTGCCGCACGCGGCGTCGCTTTTCCTTCGCGGTCAGGCCGAGCCCGCCAAGCCCACGCTTTCCGGCTGGAGCCCGCAACGCGGCCAGCTTGTGATCAACAACGCCTACACCCAGGGCGTGGCAGGCTGGTGGGCGGGCGACCATATCGAATTCGAAACGCTCTCGATGCGCTGCGACAACCGTTACGCAGTGATCATGGCCACCTCGATCGGCCGCGATCCCATCGCCAAGGCTGCACGCCTCTTGGTCACCGCGATCGCTCGAGTCGAGCCGACGGGTTTGATGTACGTCGACGAATGGAAGTCGGCCGTGGCGCAGCTTGGCAGGCCGCCATTCCTGCAAGAGCCGGTCGCGGGACGCATCGTCTGGAAAACCTCCTTCGCATCCAAGCTCAAGGCGTATTCGCTCGACAACGACGGCAAACGCACGAGCGAAGTGAAGCTCGTCAAAAGCCCCCAGGGCGACGCAGTCGAGCTCGCCATTGAGGGAGGCAAGCCGGTCTTCCATTACGAGCTGGTCGCCGAAGAATAAGAAAGGTCGGTGCGACGGTGCACGTTCTCGTCACGGGCGGGGCTGGGTTCATCGGCTCACACGTGGTCGACCTCTTGCTCGAGCAAGAAGCCAACCATGTTGTGGCGCTGGACAACTTCGACGAATTCTACGCTCCCAAAATCAAACGGGCGAACATCGAACAAGCCTCGCGAAACCCAAGATTTTCGCTTGTCGAGGGAGACATTCGCGACCGCAAGCTCGTCTTCGACCTGATTGCCGGCGGTCGGTTCGACTCCGTCGTCCACCTCGCGGCCCGCGCGGGGGTGCGACCAAGCCTCGAAGACCCGACGCTCTACGTCGACGTGAACGTTGGCGGCACGACCAACATCCTTGAAGCTTCGAAAACCGCGAAAAAGCCGCCGAAAATCGTCTTTGCATCGAGCTCGAGCGTCTATGGCGATCGACTGGAAGGCCCGTTTCGCGAGAGCGACCCCGTCGACTGGCCGGTGAGCCCTTACGCTGCCACCAAGCGATCGTGCGAGCTGATGGCGCACGTCTACCACTCCGTATACGGGCTTGCGATCTCGGGGCTTCGGTTCTTCACCGCGTATGGACCCAGAAACCGCCCAGATCTGGCCATTGCCAAATTCGCCCGATTGATCGAACGGGGAGAGCCGACGCCGATGTTTGGCGACGGCACGACCAAGCGAGACTACACCTACGTCGAGGACGTGGCCTCTGGGGTCGTCAAGGCCTTGGAGTTCTGCAAGGCTTTTCATATCTATAATCTTGGGAATTCGAGTCCGGTGACGCTTCGTCATATGATTGAACTGATCGCCCAGGCCGTTGGCAAGCCCGCCTTGATCGAGCAGAAACCGGAACAGCCGGGCGACGTCAAGCAAACGTTTGCCGATATATCGCTCGCGAGGGCCGAGCTGGGTTACGAGCCCAAAACGCCGTTTTCGGTGGGACTGGGTCGATACGTCGAATGGCTGCGTTCGGAGCGCGGTTGAGCGGGGAACGCGGTTGAGTTATTCGAGCCCGATTGCCGCGAGCACTTCGGAGAGCGTCTCGACGTAGAGCGCGCCTCGAGACCATGGTCCTTCGGGCAAGCGATGGCCGAGGGCGATGGCTCCGACGCCGGCCGCCAGCGCGGATTCGACCCCTGACCCCGAGTCCTCGACGGCGATCGCTTGTTCCGCGGACGTTTTGAGCGCCGCGATCGCCTTCAAATATGCGTCAGGGTCGGGCTTGGGCACGCGCAGATCTTCCTTGCCCACGATCGAATCGAACGCCGAGAGCAGCTCGAACTTGCCGAGCACGCATTCGATGTTCTCGCGCCAGGTTCCCGAGACGACCGCCAACTTGACCCTGCCCTCGAGATTGCGGACGAGCTCAATCGCTCCGGAATAGAGCTTCGCCGAATTGGCGAGCATCTCGACCGTGCGCCTCTGCTTGCGAGCAGCCCAACCGTCGACGTCGCCGTCCTCAACTCCCCTGGCGGCGAAGACCGATCTCAAGAAGTCTCGGTCGTCCTCCGAAGCCGCGCGGGTGCAATCGACCTCGTCGAGCGGCCAGCCGATCTCGTTCAAAGTCGCCTCCCACGCGGCGACGTGAAAGTTCTCGGTATCGGCCAGAACGCCGTCGAAATCGAACAAGACCGCGCGACATCGTGCTTTTTTCTTGGCCATACTGGGATAATGGGATGCGTGAGAAGTAATATGTATACAGACGCTCTGGATCGCTGCTAGGCTAGATTATTCGCGAAAAAGCAGAGTCTCGTCAAACCGTTGACACGACACTTTGGCGTCCTTAATGTTTCGCGGAAGGTTTATGAATCGAACGCGAGGCAGGTCGGACGTCCCCGAGCGTCCACTTTTTAGGGGGAACCGAGGAATGGCGCGTCCCGTTACGCTCTTCACTGGTCAGTGGGCCGACATGACCCTCGAGGTCATCTGCAAGAAGGCTTCCGCGTGGGGTTACGAGGGCATCGAGCTGCCTTGCTGGGGCGACCATTTCAACGTTCAGAAGGCGCTTTCCGACGACGGCTACTGCAAGGAGCGCAAGGAGCTTTTGGCCAAGTATGGGCTCAAATGCTGGGCGATTTCGAACCACCTGACCGGCCAACTCGTGCTCGACGTCCTCGATTCTCGGACTGACGACTGGGTTCCCACCGAGCTCAAAGGAAACTCTGAAAAGAAGCGAGCCTGGGCGATCCAGGAGATGAAAGATACAGCCAAGGCCGCCAAGAAGTTGGGGGTGAACGTCGTCAACGGATTCACGGGGTCGTCGATCTGGCATCTCCTCTACTCGTTCCCCCCCGTTCCCGATTCGACGATCGACGAGGGGTTCAAGCTCTTGGCGGAGCGCTGGAATCCGATTCTCGACGTTTTCAAGGAGTGTGGGGTCAAATTCGCGCTCGAAGTGCATCCCACCGAAATCGCGTTCGACATCTACTCCGCCCAGCGCGCCTTGGAGGCGTTGAACCATCGACCCGAGTTTGGTTTCAACTTCGACCCCAGCCACTTGCACTGGCAGTTTGTCGACCCAGTTGAATTCATCCGAGCGTTTCCGGATCGGATTTATCACGTCCACGTCAAGGACGCCGCGCGCACGCTCGACGGCAGGTCGGGCATTCTGGCTTCTCATCTGAACTTCGGCGACGCTCGCCGCGGTTGGGATTTTCGATCGCCTGGTCGAGGTCAGGTCAACTTCGAGGAAATTGCCCGCGCGCTGAACGTCATCGGCTACGAAGGCCCGTTGTCGGTCGAGTGGGAAGACTGCGGAATGGATAGGGAGTATGGCGCTGCGGAGGCAGCGACGTTCGTTAAAACCAAGATGGGCTTTATCCCGTCAGGTCGCGGGTTCGATTCCGCATTCGCCGACGCTCAGGCCTCTAATTAGGCGCAAAGTCTTACTGCGCGGGCAGATCAGCCGTGTTCAGCCCGCCATTGCTCTAGGTTCTTGGCCTCGATCGGGCGAGAGCCTCGTAGCCTCGACCTCGCGCGCAGGCCTCGTCTGGCGCCACTGCGTCCAAGGGCTCGCCGGTCGCCAGCCAACGACCCCGTTTCAACTCGAAAACGGCCGTCGCATAGCCTTTTTCCGGAAGGTCTTCCTCGCTGGGGTCGGTCGGGAAAGTAACACCGACAAGCGCAAGCAGCCTCCGCGTCTGGATGTCTCGAGCCCAGACGATCGGATCGTCCCAGGTCGCATCCTCCCAACGGAGTCGCTCAATCGGATTGTTGCGGTGCAGGACCGAAAGAAACCGGGCCTCGAGCCACTCTCGTTCGCGACGGAAGCGTTCTCTGGCGCTGGAAGCGAAGATCGCTAATACGCTTCTTGAACACGCAGCCCGTCGTGAGGCAGGCGAGAGCGCACAAACCCAAGAGCAATCCGCTCCAGAGCGACGTTCCCATCGCAGCCCCCGTTGTTGTTCCGTGGAAAAGATGATTCCTACATCGAATTCTAAGATGCTAGGTCGTCCAACGGCAAGGTCCCTCTTGAGTTCAATCGATCGGATTTCGCAATTTAACCAAGTGGAGCACCGTTTTGCCGGACGTCGAGAATCGGCCGATGCATTTCATGATTTGAATATTGGAATATAAGAGATCAATTGCGATGGCAAAGCATCTACTCAAGTTAGGGTGCGCACATGTCGATTGCAGGAGGCCATGTGAACGCGATAACCGCCGCGGTCGCCGCGGGTTGTCGGACGTTTCAGCTCTTTACCAAGAACACGAACCAATGGCGGGCCGCACCGCTTTCCGACGAGGGCGTCGAGGCCTTCAAGCGGGCGTTTGCCGAATCCGGATTTGCCGAGGCCGTGGCCCACAATTCTTACTTGGCGAACCTGGCGAGCCCCGACGACGACCTCTGGAAGAAGTCCATCGACTCGGTGGTCGTCGAGGTGGAGCGCTGCGCCGCGCTGGGGATTGGCGACCTCGTGATGCACCCGGGCGCCGCGATGGGAAGCGACGAAAACACTGCCGTCAAACGGGTCGCGAAAGGACTCGACAAAATCCTCGCCCGGACCAAAGGGATCGGCGTTTTCATCGACCTCGAAAACACGGCGGGGCAGGGCTCATGTTTGGCGCGAAGCTCGAAACCTTGGGAGGCATCATCCAGTACGTGAAAAAGCCCGAGCGGATCGGCGTTTGCATCGACACCTGCCATCTCTTTGCCGCGGGCTATCCGCTAACGACAACCCGGCAGTATAATGACGTTATCGACGTCTTGGACCGGAGCATAGGGATTTCCCGCATTTGCGCCTGGCATTTGAACGACAGCCTCAAAGGCTTGGGCAGTCGAGTGGACCGACACGCCGGCATCGGACTCGGTCTGATGGGTCTGGAGCCGTTCAAGCACGTGATCAACGATAAGCGGTTCAACGCCCTGCCGATGATCCTCGAGACGCCAAAGGGAACAAACGAATGCGGAGAGGATCTCGACGTCGTGAACCTGAGAGTTCTCCGGAACCTCGTCAAAACCAAGAAAAGCCGGAGCTGAAAGGCCGACACAGAGGAGTGGGACTCATGGCTGAACCCACCAAGAACGGAACGGCCGGCGCCTCAAACCAACGCAACCGCGCCGCGGTCGAACCCGCGCTCTTCATCAACCGAGAACTCAGTTGGCTTAGCTTCAACGACCGCGTTCTCGAAGAGGCCCGAGACGAAACCAACCCGCTGCTCGA
Organism: uncultured Planctomycetota bacterium; assembly: GCA_963818975.1. Classification (GTDB taxonomy): domain Bacteria; phylum Planctomycetota; class Planctomycetia; order Isosphaerales; family Isosphaeraceae; genus CAWFUI01. The sequence goes on from CAWFUI010000006.1 coordinate 74,348, forward strand.
ACGCGTCCGCTTCCTTTCGATCTCGGCCTCGAATCTCGACGAATTCTTCGAGGTTCGCGTCGCCGGCCTGCAAGCTCAATTGTACGACAACCTCGAGCCCCAAGACCCGCCCCCCGACGGGCTCGGTCCGCTCGAACAACTCGTCGAAATCGCCAGGCGCGCCCATGAATGCGCTGGCAGACAATACGAGGTCTGGCACAAAGAGCTCGAGCCCGAACTCGCCAAACGCGGCATCGTGATCGAGAGTTCCGACAAGCTCAGCAAATCGCGAAAGGCGTTCCTGGACCAATACTTCGAGCAGCAGGTCTATCCCGTTTTGACGCCGCTGGCAATCGACCCAGCCCACCCCTTTCCGCACCTGCACAATAAGAGCTTGAATCTCATCTTGAGGATCGAGACCACCACGCAAGATCCTCCCAGACGACTGTACGCAGTGCTCCAAGTGCCCTCGGTCCTGAACAGGCTTGTTCCGCTTCCCGACGAGAAAGACGACAAACGCCGGTTTGTGCTTTTGGAAGATGTGATCGGGCCCAGGCTCGATTCGCTTTTTGGCGGCTTCAAGGTCGTCGACTGGGTGCCCTTCAGGGTCACTCGCAACAGCGATTTGACAATCCAGGAGACAGAAGTCAAACAGAGCCTGCTTTCGACCATCCAGGAAACCCTTCGCCAACGAAAATGGGGCGCTGCTGTCCGGCTCGAAATCGACAAGCGGGCTGACGACGGTTTCCTGGCCCAGCTTCGCGTGCCCGAGGCGTTGGACCTCGACGAGCGGGACGTTTACATCGTCCCAGGTCCCATCGACCTCACTTCACTCGCATCGCTGGCGCATCGAAGGTTTTCGCGAGCTCAAAGACCCTCCGTTCGAGCCTCAGTTGCCCGCCGCCATGGCCAACCACTCGAACATCTTCTCGGTCATCCGCGAGCAAGATCTCCTGGTCCACCACCCGTACGAATCTTTCGGTTCGGTCATTCAGTTCATCGAGCAGGCAGCGGAAGATTCTCAGGTACTAGCGATCAAGATGACTTTGTACCGCACAGCGGACGACAATCGAATCATCGCCGCGCTCGCTCGGGCCGCCGAAAACGGCAAACAGGTCACGGCATTGGTCGAGCTCCAGGCCAGGCTCGACGAGGAGAACAACATCGTCAAAGCCAGAGCGTTGCAGAAGGCGGGCGTCCACGTCGTCTATGGCATGGTCGGGCTCAAGACGCACTGTAAGGCCGCGCTCGTCGTTCGCAGGGAAAACGACGGCATTCGTCGTTATGCTCACTTTGCCACCGGAAATTACAACGCGATGACCGCCCGGATTTATACGGACCTCTGCCTGTTCACGTGCAAACCGGAGTTTGGCGAAGACGCCAGCGCCTGTTCAACCTGTTGACTGGCTACTCCCAGGGCAACCGGTGGAACAAGTTGATCGTTTCTCCCATGCATTTGGCGGATAGCATCATCGAGCTGATCGATCGCGAGAAATCGAACGCCATTGCCGGCAAGCCCGCGCGCATCATCGCCAAGCTGAACGCCCTGGTCGACCCCTGTGCCATCGAAGCCCTCTACAACGCAGCCAGAGCTGGGGTTCGCATCGACCTTCTCGTTAGAGGCATTTGTTGCCTGAGGCCCGGTGTTCCAGGAGCGAGCGAGAACATCCAGGTGCTGAGCATCGTCGACAAATACCTCGAGCACTCGCGCATCTTCTATTTCCAGAACAACAAGAGTCCAGAGGTTTTCCTGTCCTCTGCCGATTGGATGCCGAGAAACTTCCGTCGCAGGGTCGAGATCATGTTCCCGATCGAGGATCCCAGGCTGAAGAATCGCATCGTCGAGGGCATTTTGGGCGTTGCGCTCATGGACAACGTGAAATCACGAAAGCTGATGCCCGACGGAAGCTACACCCGCGTGATGCCCAAACCAGGCGAGGCTCTTGTCCGATCGCAGGTCGAGTTCCAAAAGATGGCTCGAGAGCTTTCGACGTCCGAGCTGCCGATCAGGCCCGCGCCTGCCGATGGGCATCGGCACCACCTGCACGCCCGAGCGCTTGAAGAAGCGCCAGCCGGCGAAGGATCATAAGCCGTTTCCATTCAATGGGCTCTCGCCCGTTGCTACGCCCAAGCCGATGAACTTTGGTCGCTTGACGGCGATCAGGTTACGCGTCTAAGCGAGATGAATTCCGACGACAGCTTGGGGGAGCGGATGTAGGCGAACGGCAGGAAGTAGTAACCGTTCTGGCCATAGCCCGTACTCCAAGAGTTGGCGACGATGAAATATCGTCCAGAAGCGTTATAGCCGACGGCCGAAACCTCATGGCCCGAGTCGCTTTTTTCGCCCTTCGTGGGAAGCTTTACGATCCCAGTGCTCGAGCTGAACTGAGAACTGAGGCTGGGGTAAACGCGGAAGCCGAGCTCGACGGGATAGCCGGCGGCGATCGATCGTTCAACCGCGACGACGCTGTTATTCGGCAGCGTTTTGGCAGCCGTCACACGATGAAGAGGCGCGATCGAGTAAGCAGCGGCACTTGGCTTCCTGTTCACTTTTCCAGCGATATAAGGCCAGACGGAATCGGGAGCCACTCCGAAATTCCGCATTCCCTGTACAGCGGGCTTGCCATTAGTGCCCTCGTCGGCGACTGCTCCGCCTCGGCTCGCGATCGATCGAGCATTATAATAAATGAACAACCGCGAGGGGTCGATCGGGTTGACCAGGCCCTGGCGACGGGCTTGGAAACTGTACGCGAACGCGAACGAATTGGCGACGCAACTATTCAGGTTTCCTTGGTCGTAGATCGGCGGCGCAAGCGAGCGAAGATCGACGGCCGCCGGGAGCAGAACGGCCGCCTTCGCGCCCCCGCCGCTCAAGAGCCCTCGTTGTTCGAGCAGTTCCAGGGAATATATTTTGCGAACGTCCCTACGTTCAGTGCTTTTGGCTGTTTGCAGGACGCCTAGAGTTTGCAGTTTGCTGAGCCACTTCATGACTTCACATGTCCTCGGCGAAGACCTGCGCGGCGACGGAGCTTATCCACGTCGGCTCGCTCGCGCTCGGGGTTGTTCCTCTGGGAAGATAGAACACTCTGCGGAGGTGTCAATTTTGCGAGAATCGCGCTCGTTCAAGGCAGGCGGATCTCAGAAGTACCGAGTCTTAAGCCTCGATCTCCGACGATCCAAGATCGACTGAATCTGGAAAGCAAAACTTATCGTTGCAATCTGATGTGTAAGATAGCAGTATATTTAGAGTAATATTCTGCGTGCCAGGCGGGTTGCGAACTCAGCGTGTTCGGGTGAATCCAATCCCTTTTGAAGGATTGCACTGACCTTCGCCTTGTCTCCGAGGATCAAAGCGGCCGGATCGAGCCAAAGGCCAGGGAACACAGTACTGCGCATGAGACCGTCGGTCGATGGCAGCATTGGTTCGAACCGCCCGTCACGGTTCACGAACCAGTCGAGCTGGCGCTCGACGACGCGCCAAACCAGGTACTCGCGGACGCCGTTGCGGAGGTACACATTGAGCTTCTTGCCAAGGTCGCGACTGACGCTTGTTGATGCGATCTCGGCGACCAGTTCGGGTGCGCCCTCGATGTAGTCGTCGTCGCTGATCCGGGCCTGGCCGCCGCGATCGGGAAGGATCAGCAGGTAAGCGTCGAGCTGGGGTTCGTTTTCCATGTCGAGCCTGACGCTGCCGTTGTCGCCAGCCTCGACGCCAGGGGTGTCGGTCTCGTAATTCGCCAACCAGGCAACCAACCTGGTATGTGGATGACTGTGTCGACCATGTCGGACAGGCGAGGGCATATAGACCTCTCTTTCAATCAGCTCGGCCTTCCTGAGGCCTGGCATGGCGTCGTATCGCCTCTCGAACTCGGAACGGGTCAGCCGGTCGCCATTCTCGAGAAGCGGAACTCCCACCTCGCCCGACGCGTCGGCAGGCTCAATCGGAATCGCACCTGGAGATGTAGTCGCCATCAGATCGGTCTCTTGAATCCCGAATCGCTTCTCGATACGTCAGTTACGTTATCTTACGCACTCCTCCAGGAACCAGGCAACGCGGGAAGGACAGTACAGGCACGCCCTCCTACCTCCTCTTGATCGCATACCCATAAGAAATCGGCCATGGGCCTTCTTGGCCCATTTCCTTGTACGCCTTGAGCGCCCAGTAGGGCTCGCGGAGCATCTCTCTGGCAAGGAGAACAAGATCCGCTGACCCGCTTGTGATAATCTCATTGGCATGTGAAACTTCGGTGATCATTCCAACGGCGCCGGTCATGATCTTCGCCTCGCGTCTGATCTGCTCGGCAAATGGAACCTGAAACCCCTTGGCGATGGGGATCTTGGCGTCGGGAACGAGTGCGCCAGAGGATGCATCGACCAGGTCGACGCCAAGGTCTGCGCAGCCGCTTCGAAAGCTCCACCGATTGCTCGATATCCCATCCTCCAGGAACCCAATCGGTTGCAGAGATTCGCACAAACAGCGGCATATCCATGGGCATTACAGAACGCGCCCGTCGGACGACTTCCAGCAGGAACCTCATCCGGTTTTCGAGACTGCCGCCGTAGCGATCTTCTCGTTTGTTCGAAAGCGGAGAGAGGAACTCGTGGCTCAAGTAGCCGTGGGCAGAGTGAATCTCGATCAAGCGAAAGCCAGCCTTCAAAGACCTGAGAATCGCGGCCTCGAAGGCATCGACGATTTCGGCAATCCCTGCCTCGTCGAGAGCCTTCGGTACGGGGCTCTTCTCGGAAAACGCAATGGCGCTGGGCGCGACGACTTGCCAGCCGCCCACTTCGGGCGTCAGCAAGCCCTTGCCGCCAAGCCACGGCAGCTCGCACGACGCTTTGCGTCCTGCGTGTGCGAGTTGGATGCCGGGGACGGCGCCCTGCGACTCCACGAACCTGGCGATTCGGGCCAGCGGTTCGACATGCGCATCGGTCCAGATGCCCATATCCCCGTGCGTGATTCGACCGTCGCGCGTGACGGCAGTCGCTTCGACCATCACAAGGCCTGCCCCTCCGGAGGCTCGACTGCCCAGGTGAACCAGGTGCCAGTCGCTCGCCATGCCTTCCTCGGCGATGTACTGGCACATCGGTGAAACCGCGATCCGATTCCGGAATTCCACGCCTCGGATTTTCAGAGGAGAAAGCAGGTTCACTTCCGAGTTCGTCGGGTCTGCAATCGTCATGCACAAGGCTCCAAGGAAACGAATCTTGGGACGGACGAATCATTATCCAGACTGGAGGCGAGCCAGTCGACTGAAGACGATCGATACCTGGTCGAAGCAAACGACGTCTTCGTCATTCCGGCAGCGGTTTTCCTTTGGTTTCCGGAGCGAACGGAAGAGCGAGCAAGCCGACGACAAACACCAGGCACATCGATACGCCCGCGAGACGGAACGGCTCGGCGAATCCCTTGAAGACCTGGCTGGTCAAGAGACCCAGGGTCAAAGGCCCAGCGGCTGCGACAAGTCTGCCGACGTTGTAACAAAACGAAATGCCCGTGCTTCTGAGGCGAGTTGGGAAAAGCTCCGGGAAGTAAATCGCGTAGCCGCCGAAAAGCGAAAGTTGGCAAAAGCCCATCAAGGGAATCATCCAAACGATATCGATAAAACGATGCAGATACCAAAATGTCATCGCGGTCGAAGTCATCGCCAGCAGGAACGAGATCGCGAACGCGGGCTTTCTGCCCATAAAGTTCGCGAGTTGGCTGTAGGCGTAGATCCCGAAGAAGGCTCCGATGTTCTGGATGAGGAAAGCCGCTCCCTTCCAGATCGTCACCTGGCCCGCGACGTTTTCGGGAGCGACGCCCCTGCGCACCACCTCGGCACGTATGACAGGGGTTAGCAGTTCTGGACTAAAGAATCCGATTCCCCAGAGCCCGACAACCCCCGAAAAGGCGAGCAGCATGCCGATGATTGCGTTCTTGCGCCAGCGTGGGTCGCCGAAGAACTCGGCAAGCGACCCGAGTCTATGGCCCTTGGCGCTGCGCTCGCCCGCGACGGCTTGCTTCCAGCGCTCGGGTTCTTTGAGCTTGCGAAAGATTGGCACAGTGAGAAATGCAGGGATCACTCCCACCAGAAAAAGCATCCGCCAACCGCTCACGGAGGCAATGGCGCCTCGACTCTCGAGCACGCCCAGGCCAATGCTGAAGACAGAAGCGAGCATATTGCCGACGGCGGAGAGCGCCTGCAAAAGCCCCAGAGCAAACGGTCGAGCGCGGTCGGGCATCACCTCGGCGACCAAAGCCACTCCCACGGCGAACTCTCCACCGACTCCAAGACCGGTGAGAAAGCGATACGCCGAGAAATCCCAAAAGCCCCTCGAGATCGCGCTCAGGCCAGTGAATCCCGAGTAGAGCAGAATCGTCAGCATCATCGTTTTGGCGCGTCCGATACGATCGCCCAGCACCCCAAAAATCAGCCCTCCAAGGGCCCAACCGACCATGAAGATCGAGGTGGAATAACCGCCGTAAAGACTGATCTGCGAGGCCGACGCGGACTTGCCCAAGAGCTCCTTCATCGCATTCTCGCGAGCGAGATTGAAGAGCTGCTGATCCATCGTATCGAACAGCCAGCCGAGCGAGGCGACGATCAGGACGAACCAGTGGTAGGGCGTCAGTTCTTTGCACAAGATCGAGAAGCGTCGAGGGATTTCCGTCCAGGCTCGCCGGGCAACGTCTCGAATACCATGCGATCGAACTCCAGGCAGGCTGCGTTGAGGAGGGGGGAAGTGGGGAAAGTTTGTCGCGCTGCGTAAGAGGATACGACTGACGCGTCTCGGTTTGAAGCGGTAAGCTTATTCCGAAACTTAAGGGACGCCCGGAGCCCGATTCGAGCCCTCGAGATCACGCCCTTGGGAAGGCGATTGTCATGCGGAGAGAACTCATCGCCTCGATCGCCATCCCCGCCTCGATCACTCTGGCGGTCGTGATGGGTGTAGCTTCCAAGGCCTTTCCGCTCGGCGTCCCTGGCGAGTGGGAGTGGAGCAGGATCTCGTCGCCGACAAACTGGGCGATGATTGGCTTCGGCGTCTTCGCCGTCGTTTGCTTCTCATGGTTCGTAGGAGCTCTTCAAGCCAACCTTCGCAAACGCGGCGGGCTTTGGAGAGAAGCGTTGTATCTCGGGTTCGTATGGGTCTTCGGCATAGGGCTTCATCTGGTTGTCATAGAGTCGGCGCCGTACGGCTATGGCCTCTCTCGCTGGCCTATTGCTCTGGGGAGCTCGGGCTCGAGCGGGTATTACACGCTTGCGCGACGAGATCAAGACGAGCCAAGAATTTCTGGCAGATTACTCGAAGTGGATCAGGGGCCAGGACGAGCTTCACATCGGCACTCATCCTCCAGGCTTGCTGATGATCAACCACTGGACCCGCGGACTCATGACCTCGAACCCCGGTCTGGTTCGCATCCTGGTCAATTACGCCCCAGCGTCGGCGATCGACGGTTTCCGCGCCCTCGGAGGCAAGTGGGGTTATGGGACGGCCGACCTCGCCGCCTTCGTCTTCTTGGCGCAGGCGTGCTTTTGGCTTGCATCTCGACGACAATTCCCCTTTATATCCTGGCGCGAGCGTATGTTGAGCCTTCGGCCGCCCTCGCGGCGTCGGCGTTCTGGATCTTCGCGCCTGCCGCTCTGCTCTTTCAACCCACCGCGGATGCAGCTTATCCACTCGTCTCCACATCCGCGCTGGCGGCGGCTGCGTGGTCGCTCGAGACGCCCCGGTTCGGATGGGTTTTGGCGATGGTCTCGGGGGCGTTCTTGGCGTTGGGGACGTTCTTCACGCTTGCGTTCTTGCCGATAGGGCTTGTCGCCGCCATCCTCGTCTCGAAGAACCTGCGCAGCCGCCGCTGCTCGTCGCTCTGATTGGGGTCGGTTTCCTCGCATGTGTGCTCATGTATTGGTATCTTATTGAAGACAATCCTTTCTCGACCTGGGTTTCGAACCTGAGAAACCATGCCCGTTTCTACGAGCACTACCACCGAAGCTTTGCGCGTTGGGTGTTCGTGAACTTGGCGGAGTTTGCCGTTGGTCTGGGAATCCCAGCCTCGATCTGGTTGGTCTTTGGTTTTGCGCGCCCGCGATCGCTGCCTTGGCCGGCGGTCGCGACGTTGGTCGTTCTGCTCTTGCTCGATCTAAGCGGCAAGAACTCGAGCGAGGTAGCTCGGCTCTGGCTGCCGCTGCGCGCCGCCGCTTCTGATCGCATCGGCGAACTACTCGAAAGCCCTTGCTAAACCTAGCTTTGCCGCCGCGGTCGTCCTGATGGTTACTGGATTCCAGACTCTCGCACTCGAGCAACGGATCCAGGTGATCTATCCGTTCTGAGCGAACACTCTTCGTTCGGGAGAGCGCGCTGAACGCAACCCACCAGGAAGGCGATATTGCCAGCCTGGAATTTCTCTGTACGAGCTTACAAGGCAACGGTTTGCGTTCAGCTCTGGCCCGCATCGCCAGGTCCGGCGGCTAAGGTAAACCGATCGTAGATACCTCGACTGGATTGGTAATGCCTCTTCGAGGTGCTATTTTATGGTGCGATTGTTTCTTCGATCGGCGTCCCTTGTGACTGTTGTTTCACCGCCAAGAGTTGGAAGACGTCCTCGCCAAGGGTTTTGACGACCAGGATTTGCAACTTATGAATTCCGCGAAGCCGAAGAGCGAAAACGTAAGGAAATTCTTCGATCTTCCGCATCTTCTCAACGCGTTCCATCGGTCCGAGCCACTCATTCTCGTGAACGGGTTGGCCGAGCAGGCAGAGAGCTGGTTCGCCAATCGCGTCGCCTGGTCGAGGCATTTCGACGTCAAGGTTCCCGAGATCTTGGTCTATCGAGGCAAGGCGCTTCAAGACTGGATCGAGTCGGGGGGTGATGTGACCGTCGACTACCTGGCCGATCGGCTCGCGCTGTTTCTCGATTCCTTCGTGCAGAATCCGCCTTACAACTTGGTGGGCTCGAGCCTGGGCGGCCAGGTGATTTTGACCTACGCGAACAAGCATCCAGAAAAGGTCTCGAGGCTCGTGCTCATCTGCCCTTCGGGCCTGCATGGGCGAGAGAACCTGCCGATGATCGAAGGCGTACGTCGCAGCAATTACGATATGCTGGTGAAGTCCGTGTTCCATCACAAGCGGTTCGCCACCGAAGACTTGGTGGCCAGCATCGAAGCGAAGTTTCAAGACCGCGAGTGGAAGAAGGGGGTTCTGCGAACCCTCCGAGGCACGGTGGAGCACTCGGTTTCGCATCTGCTGGCGACCACGCCCCATCCGTGTTTGTTCATTTGGGGTCTCGAGGACAAAGTCATTTCCGACGTCAGGGGCTCGATCCGCTCGGCCGACACGATGCTGCGAGCCAGGCAGGTGGTCATCCCCAAGTGCGGTCACGCTCCTCAAATCGAGAAATCCAGGCTTGTTAATCAGCTTGTGATGAGGTTCATGAAGGATCGATTGAAGACGATCCCGCCGATGCTCGATCCCGCTCGGCTGTTCGAGGCGCGAGGATCGTCAGCCGCCTTGGGCCAAGGCCTTTGCACCCCAATCGCCCAAGCTCGCGCAGCGTCCGTAATCCAGAATCCTTCCAGCAGACGGTCCTCCCATGAGCGATCAGCTCCTGTTTCTCGGCAAGTTCCTCCGCCACGGCACCAAGATCGCCAGTCTTGCGCCTTCAAGCCGCTGGCTTTCCCGCACGACGGTCAAGAACATCGATTGGTCCAAGGCGCGGACCGTGGTGGAACTGGGTGCGGGCACTGGGCCCATCACTCGCGTGCTTGCCGACCGTGCGCCTGAAGGATGCAGACTGATCGTCGTCGAACGCGATCACGACTTCGCAGTGCTCCTGCGCCGAGCGCTTCAGCAAATCGCGTGGCCTGGAAGTGATCGAGGGGGACGTCCGCGATTTGGATTCGATGCTCGCCGACCGCGGAGTGGAAACGGCGGACTTTATCATCTCCGGGCTTCCGGTTCCGAGCTTCCCGAAACAGCTCCAAATCGACTTCTTCAGGGTGGTCAAGCGCGTCCTGGCAAAGGACGGTACGTTCAACCAAATCACCGAGATTCCATGGGTCTACATGGGGCTCTATCGCAAGTTTTTCGACGAGGTCAGGTTTGCCTTCGAACCGAGGAACTTCCCGCCCGCCGGGGCGTACTTTTGCAAGGGCGTGAAGGAACTTGGATGAGAACAGCGCCACCAAGGCCTCGCCAGCGAGCGCGTTTGGTGCGCCTGGTTTGATACGCAGGCTCGCCAACCTCGGCCTACACGCCTACGCCAAGCGAAGGGTCGCGAAGCTCGAGCGTTGCAACCCCGCCATCGTCCAAGAGCAGGTTCTCCAAAAGTTGGTCAGGACGGCAGCACATACGCGCTTCGGCCGCGACCACGGCTTCGACGAAATTGGGACGCCCGAACAATTCCAATCGGCAGTACCAATCCGAACCTATGAGGACGTCTGGAAGCTCTACTTCCAGAACGCCTATCCTGAGTTTCGCGATCTGACCTGGCCTGGGCTCATCCCGTTCCTGCGCTGACCAGCGGGACGACCCAGGGAGCCACGAAATACATCCCAGTCTCACGCGAAATGGTCGCCTCGAACTCCAAGGCAGTGCTCACGATGGTTGCCTATCATGTGGCGTCCAAGCCCGATTCCAAGCTCTTTCACGGCAGGCTGTTCTTTTTGGGCGGATCGACCAAGCTGGAAAACCCAGCACCCGGCGTGGAACAGGGCGATTTGAGCGGAGTCGCCGCCAAACGGCTGAACCCTCTTTTGAGGCCCTATGCTTTCCCTCCGCTCGAATTGGCGCTCGAACCGAACTGGGACGCCAAGCTCGAAGGGTTGGCGGAAAAGAGCATTCTCGAGCCAATCACGATGATCAGCGGCGTGCCGAGCTGGCTCTTGGTCCTCTTTCAAAAGCTTCTGCGGCGGACGGGCAAAACCCACCTTCGCGAAATCTGGCCCATGCTGGAAATGATCATTCACGGAGGGGTCAAATTCGATCCCTACCAATCGGCATTTGCCGAGCTCTGTGGTCCAGGCGTCCGACTGCAAGAGTCGTACCCATGCTCGGAAGGCTTTATCGCTTTCGGAGACCCTTCGAGCGGTTTGCTGCGGCTGGTCTTCGACCACGGGGTCTTCTACGAGTTCGTGCCGACCGACGAGCTAGACTCCTCGAACCCGATCAGACATTGGCTTGGAAACGTCAAGACTGGAATTGAATATGCTATTGTGGTTTCCACATGCGCAGGCATGTGGGGCCATATCATCGGAGATACCGTTCGCTTCGAATCGCTTGATCCGCCGCTCATCACCTTTACAGGCAGGACGAAATACACGCTCTCGGCCTTCGGAGAGCACCTGATCAGCGAGGAGATCGAATCGGCGATGACCGAGGCTTGCCGAGCGACGGGTTCTTCGATCTTGGAATGGCACGCGGGACCGATCTTCGCGGGATCGCTGGGCCATCATCTTTACATACTGGAGTTCGTGAAACCGCCGTCCGACCTAGCACGTTTTCGGTCGCTGCTCGACGCCGATCTGCGGGCACGGAACGCCGACTACGACGCTCATCGGGACGACTCCGTCGGCCTGCCTCTTCCAGCGATCGTCGAGGCCAAGCCGGGGAGCTTCGAGGCCTGGATGCGAAAACGTGGGAAGCTCGGAGGCCAAAACAAAGTGCCTCGCATGGACAACTCGGGGGTGCTTACTCGTGAAATCCTCGAGTTTCTCAAGGACAACGATCTGGCCTCGACCGATCTGTCGGCCGGTTGATCCTTCCATGAGCAGCGCTGCCGCATCCTATCGATCGGGTTGCCTGCTCCGACCGTGCGGGTTGGCTAAACTTTGACGCCTGACATGCCGATAACGATGGCGTCGAACCACGTCCCTCTCGTCCATTCCCACACGCCGGCCGTTGAACAGAATCCGCGCTCACTTCCTTATCGCGGTCCCTATGCCCTCACTCTTGCATCGAACAGCCGCGAAGGCTCCGCGTTCGAGGCCTCGCCGGGTCGTCGGGCTCGTCTTGGCGGCGCTAGCGATGATCCTGATGGATTCGATGGGATGCGCTCTGCCTGATCTTGCAACCAAGAGCTCGGTAGGGAAGATCGAAGTACCTCGAGCGAGCTCGATCGATCACGATAACCCAGAGGCTGGCAAAGTCGTAAAGACCGACGATCAGGTCGTTCGAGCCCAAGAGGACGAGGACGAATCGACTCCCGAGGAACCACCCGTTTTTTTCAGAACGATCCGTCAGTGGATGCAGGACGACGACCCCAACGGGTCTGAAGAAGGGGAAGACCACGTCAACCGGCTGGCGCCAAGGTCGGACACTGCGATCGATATCAGCAGGCCGGGCGCCGACACTTCAAACTTCCCCAACAGCCCGTTCACTCTGCCTCAGGGCCGGTTCTATATCGAGAACTCGCCGGTTACATTCTACGGTCCGAGTCGAACCTCCGCGAAGCTGTATAACTGGGAATTCTTGCTCCGCTATGGACTGACCGACAGGCTCGAGCTGAGGCTCTTCAGCAACGGCTTCACGGACCAATATAGCGCTCCAAAGACCACTGGCTTCTCGCCCTTGGCCTTTGACCTCAAAATGCACTTCTGGGACGAGAACAAGAGATATTTGTTGCCCGCGGTCGGCCTCGAAGTGTTCATCGAAACCAATCTCGGCAGTAAGGCGTTCTCGCAGGGCACGCAGCCGTCGATCAACCTGCTCTTCAGCCACTCTCTACCTTACGAGTTCGAGTTCGAATGGAACGTCGGCATTCAAGGGAACGTCACCAACGGACCTCGACAGTTGGTGTTCTACAACCTGGCCTTGCAGTGGTCGCTCGAACGTCGGTTGTTTGACGACGTGTTTGTGTTTACACACGGCTACTTGAACAACGCGGCGTTGCCGAGATTCGGCCAGACGGCGAAAGACACAGGGGCCGACATCCTCGTCACGGGAGTTGGAGCACAGTGGAACGCCACGAACCGACTGGCGTTTTTCGGAAGCTACAACTTCGGGCTCACGAACGATTCACCTTCTAGGCTTGCGCTTTTCGGCTTTGCAGTCGCCTTCTGAGCTCGAGTTCGACTCAGGCCGCGGTCAATCGCTTCGAGTCGATCAGCTCGGCGATCTGGGCGATCGAGTCGAGGTGCTCGACGCCGGCCTCGTAGGCTTCGATCGTGACCTTGAAGCGCTCCTCGATGTAAGTGACGAGCTTGAGCGTGCTGATCGAATCGAGGATGCCCCCGGTAATCAGCGGGGTGTCGTCTTGGAGCTCGGCTGGGTCTTCCCCCGGCAGGAATTCGCTCAGCACGTAAGAGTGAATCTCCGCCCTAAGGTCTTTGGACATTCGATGCTCCTTTCGATACAAGTACCATTGGTCTCTTTTGTGTACTGGGAGTGTCTCGGACTGGACTGCCGCGAAGTCGCTTTCCGGACGGCTTAGACTTCCAGATGAGCAGCCGCGCCGACGACGTCTGGTTCGAGTGCGCGTGTTCTTCGGACAGGAAGGGGCGTGTGGAACGCCTCGTGGATGACTCGACCGGTCATGGTTTGGGGAATTGGCTCGTCAAGGATTGCCAAGGCCGTCGGCGCCAGGTCTCGTAGGTCGGCGGCGAGCAAACGCCCAGGATTCACGTCGGGCGCGTCGATCGCCGTGACGCCTTCGAGGTAGTGCGTCGCCGGCAGGTTGTAATCGGGCAGAAGAAGCACATCGGACTTGGATCGGCTCCACTTGGCCTGAGCCTGATATCCGTCGGCTGAAAGCGCCAGAACGTCGGCGCAGCCCGCGATGCGAGGATCGACCCCTTGGCGCTCGGCGACGTCGTAAACGTGCCTGAACAGGCGATCGCCCGTATTCGGGTCCGTCGCATCCTTGAACCATTCGATAAGCTCTCGTTTGACGCGGTCCGCCTTCGATTCGTGCTTGGCGAAGTCTGGCGAAAGGAAAATGTTGCCGCTCAACTGACCAAACGGAGCGAACGCGACGGTGCGTTTCCAATCGCACCCCACTTGCCCCAAGATCGACCGCGAGCTTCGTCGGGCCAAGCCGCCGGGAGTCCGCCGCGCAAGCCAACGCTTGAACCGATCTCCCAGCCGATGGGCCCTGTGGATCACCCGCGAGCCTAGCGACATGGGCCTCTGGAACCCGCCTGCCCGCAAAAGCCCGTTCACGTTTACAAGCGCCTTGCAAGGTCCAAAACCGTGATCCGAAGCCACCACGACCGCCGCTTCGCGCTTCGAAGCCAGCTCGAGAAGAACGCCTATGCTTTCATCCAGGGCTCTGAGACACGTGACAACTTGTTTGCTCCACTCGGGTTCGTTCGCGGCGGTCTGGTCGACGTCCAGGTAAGGCCAAAGACGGTGCTGCAAGCTGTCCAAGTTATGGTAGTGGACCATCATCGCCGACCAATCGCTTCGCTGATCGGCCAGAAGTGCGGCCTGGGCTTGAGCGCGGAAGACCGCGCAGTTGCGACGGGCCAACGCCTCGAGTTCGTCGAAGCGTTGCGGGCGCCGCTTCCAGATGATCGCGTTGGTGTAGTCGGGCGCCAGGTCGGCCAGCTCGGCGGCGAACTCGGGACACTGCAAGAACGCGGACTTTCGATTCGGCGCGTCCGAGCCGCTAACGACGATTCCCGGCGCCCTTGGAGCCGGGTAGGTCATCGGCAGGTTCATGCTGACGATTTCCCTGCCGGAATCGCCAAGCGCCTGCCAGATCGTTGGGACTCGGACGTCGTTTGAATCGTTGTGGTGGATCGAGCGGTCGATCGGATCGATCGAATAGAATTCGTGGATGCCGTGGTCGGCTGGGTCGCTTCCGGTGGAAAAGCTGGTCCACGCGACCGGGGTGACCATGGGATCGCTCGATCGCAAGATTCCGTGGGCGCTGCGCTTCCAAAGAGCCGAGAGGTTGGGAAACCAGCCGCGCTCGAAGCCAGCGTCCAAAACAGACTTGGCGCCGCCGTCCAGGCCCACGAACAAGACCCGCGCCGCGGCTCTTGACATACGAAAATCACCTTACTCGAAGAGTCCGCGGATCTCGGCCGCGAGCGATGGAATTCCCTTTCCAACCGCGCCGAAACGCCCAGGCTCGGTCCGGGCGCCCTGGACTGGAGGTCGCGACAGCATAGCTTTACGAAGATTTCGGTCAATCCCGACTTTTTGATTAAAGAGACTTTGCCGGTTATGCCGAAGGGGAGGGATGGACGGCGGAATTCCCTCGTCCACAAGGAGGCGATAGTATGATCACGAGGGCGGAAGAGACGCTCCCAAATCGAAACTCCCCCTCGACGCCGGCAGTCGCACGTCCGCATATGGTCGCCGCGCTCTTGCCGAACCGTTGGACCGCGCGGTTGGCCTTGGCCGTTCTGCCGCTTGCGCTTGCGGGATGTCTGGGAATCGGGTCCAGGCATAGCGAAGACAAGATCCCCCACCTGGGAGAGATCGACCCCAACCAGCCTCGCGAACTTCAGATGGTCTCGATGCCGCCCTACACTGTTGAACCTCCCGACGAGCTCGAGATCAGCGCCAAGCCCGCGGCCCTGGGGCTGGCGATCATGACGCCCACCGTCCAAACCGACGGCGTGATCGACCTGGGATACTATGGAGACGTTTACGTCGCCGGGTTAAGGCTGGAAGAAATCGAACGGAAGATCGCGATCCAATTGTCCCAGTATGCAAAGTCGCACAAGATCAAGCTCGACGAACCCATCGAAGTGTCGGTCAGGCTCGTCAACGGAAGCCAAAGCAATACCTACTACGTCCTGGGCACTGTGACCACCCAGGGCAAATTTCCCCTGACCGGCAACGAAACCGTGATCGATGCGATCTTGACCGCGGGCCTCAGAAGCAACAGCTTGCCCGAAAAGGCCTACCTCGTCCGCCCTCATCCACCGGGCGAGCCCGACCAGATTCTCATGATCGATTGGGTGTCGATCAAGGAACGTGGCGACGCACTTACGAATTATCAACTGATGCCGGGCGATCGCATCATCGTTCCCGGAAACAAACCACCCAGCATCCTCAGGTCGCTCCTGTCTGGGAGTTGATTTCGAGAAGTTGATTCGATCAGGCAACGCTCGAGCCCTCAGTACGTCCTTCCCAAGTACCCAACAATGGCCCGCTTGAGCTCGAGCGGCTCGAGAGACCCGGACTTTCGATAAACGATCTTGCCTCCAGGCGCGACGAGGATCGTATAGGGCACGGGTCCTGGATTCTCTTTGTCGAGCGCGTCGAAGAACTTGTCGCGGTCCTTGAAAGTGGCGATATAGTTCGCGCCCGATACGTGGTTCTTACGCAGAACCTCGAGGGCGATCTCTTGGTCTTTGGCTTCGTCGAGACTGATCGTAACCATTTCGAAGGGTCTGCCTCTATACATTCGGTTGATCGTCGTGAGCTCGGGCAACTCCTGGACGCAAGGTCCGCACCACGTTGCCCAGACGTTGATGAGCTTCAGTTTCTTGCTCTCGTTCTTGACCAGCCTCGCGACACCAGCCTCGTCGATCGGCTCGATTTTCACTGGTTCGGCGTCCCACTTTTCGAGCGATCGCTTGGCGTCGGCTTGCTTATCCGCCCATTTCGTCGAACAGCCGAACACGCGAGTCTTCTCGACAGGAACGGGCGAACCGGCCAGTAGAGCTTCGATCGCCGCCAGGGCGTCGTGCGACTTCACTTCCTTCACCTCGGCGTCGTCGATCCTGCCCACGTAGCGCAGCTTCCTGTCGGCGTCGAAGATGTACACATGCGGAGTCGCCAAAACTCCGTAGGCCTGGGCAGTGGCTTGAGTCGCCCCGTCGTAGAGATACGGATACGCAAACTTATGGTCTTTCGCTCGAATCTTCATGTCTTCGAACGAATCTCCAAGATCGCTATAGCCCAGTTCATCCAGCCGGACCGCGTCGGCATTGTTGGGTGATATGGCAACGAGGGCAACGCCTTTGTCGCGAAAGTCGGAGTGCAGCTTGGCGATCCTGGCCTCGTACGCCTGGGCAGTGGGGCAGTGGTTGCACGTGAACAGCACGACAAGGACTTTGGCGCCTTTGAAGGAGGCGAGCGAGTAGGTTTTTCCGTCGACCCCTGGTAGCGAAAAATCGGCGTCCTCGCGCCGATTTCGAGCGTCTTGAGCCCAGGAGGATCGGCCAAGGCTTGGTGTGAAGTCGTACAGAAACATGCGATCGAAGCCGCGATTGCGATGAAGATGCTGCGCATGGTGTTCTCCCTTCGAGCGACCCGTTCGAGAGCGATCGCGCTAGTACTGGCGCGCGAAAGCCCGCTGCCAAGTGTCGTGAGCCTTTGTCGATTGATTCGATTCTCTACATCGCTGCCGGCCTGACCTTGGCCTCCGTCGAACGGAAATGCGTACAAAGATCACGTTCTATTTCTTCTTGCCTATGCCCGAGGTCAACCTCAACCAGTCGCCTCGATATCGCGCAAACGCTTTGCGACCCATATCGGTAAGCCGATACTCGGTGAAGAGCTTGCGGTCGACGATCCGCTTGTCTTCTTCGACGTATCCCGCTGCGATGAGTCGAGAGGCATGCGTCGAAAGGTTCCCGCGGGTGAGTCTGGTGGCGCCGAGCACGAAGTTGAAACTGGCCGATCCGCATTCGTTTAAGACCGAGATGATCGCCAAGCGGCCTGGCTCATGAATCACAGGGTCAAGGACGATTGGCTGTACCGCCGACGTATCCGGGTGCTGGGCCGATTTGCTCACAGTTCGGACTCCATGGGCTTCTTTGTGAACGTCTTGTCTTCGTGCGACCGGGCCCAGACGAGCCATTGCCGGTGCAGAGCCCAAGTAGCAAATCCTGCAATTCCGATTGCGCCGAAACTCAGTGGAGACAGCCGCCACTGTTGAAGCAAAAGAGGCGAATAGGCGAGCCCAACTGCAAATGCGAACAGCAGATCCTCCCAAAAGCCGAACTTCGCAAGCCTGTAAAGGAAGAACCCGACTCCCAAAGCAGGCGCGAGAGCCAGGCTCAATACTATTGCCGAGTTCGACATATGGCGCAACGCGATGCTCCACACGACCACCGAGATCATGTTGATGAACATTAAGAACGCAAGAGTGAGAGCGACCTTGCGCGGTTTCACGACGGCCTTGCGTAGATCGTCCTCGCGACGATCGACAACCGAGACCGTGCTGGCGCCGCGTAGAAGCTTCATCCTGCGTAGCGACAAGACAAACCACACGATAAAGCCGAGAACCATGGCGCATCCAATGAAAGGACTGTTGCCGCGGTATCGGGCGGAATCGTGCATGACCGAGAGCGCCGTGCCCACAACACAGAACCCGACAGCAATGCCGCCGACCGCCGGCGCCATCGACGCTTCACGCAGCTTCACCGCCGTCCTCGTCGCACGCTCGACCTCGTTAAACGCCAGCATCTGGGCAGGCGTCGGTAATTCTCCCAGGATCGTTTCATCAGTCATCCAAATCGCCTCTTAGTTCGCAGTAAAGATCAGTTTGTATCACAAACAAGTTTACCAGAACAACTCGGCTAGTCAATGGGCGGGTCGATCGAGATTGCGAGGAATGAGTTACAGTCGTGTTTTGCTTTGTCGAATCAATTCAGTCGGGAGCACTCCAACCTGGTCGGTTTCTTGTCCAAGATCGAAGCTTGCACTCCAGGATTCGTCGCCCGGACGAGATCGAGGTCCCTCTCGAACCCGATTCTCCGCAGGCGATTCGTGTTGACGAAGGTGCTTGCCTCCATAGTATGATCCGCATCAGGGACCGTCGGATGTGTGGCTTCGATCAGGGAGGATGCTTCGATGCGGATCTTATCTCTAGCCAAACCGCACGTTATTCGTGGGTTGGTCTCTGCACTCGCCACGCTCATCTTGGCGGAGTTTCTCCAATCAGCAGCAACCGCCGCTGAAGAAGCGTGGGTTGGCAAGCAGGTTGTGCCGCGCAACCAAGGCATGGAGTACATAGTCGACGGCAAGCCGTACAACCTGAGCCAGGATTATCCGCACCTGTTCCTTGTCTTGAAGGAGGACGGTGATCGTCTCTTCGTCGAACAAACCTGGCTGCACGATTGGTCGCCGAACGGTGAGCAAGAGAAGAGCCTGACCTTCGGCGGTCCGAGCGGTTGGGTGCGTAAGGACGACGTCGCGACGGTTTCCGAGGCGATTCCCTTTTTCACGAAGCGGCTCCGCGAGGCAAAGAACGTCGACGCCTTTGCACAAGGCGTGAGAGGGATTTGTTGGGTTCTTAGAAGAGACTATGAGAATGCAGTTGCCGATCTGAGCGAGGCGAGTTCGGCCGACAGGCGCGCTTGGCTTTACGCGTGGAGGGCTCTGGCACGCTTTGCCGATTGGCAAGATTACAGTACCAACTCGCATTCGAAGCTGCTCACCGGCAACTCTGATAACATCGTCAAGTTGGCTTGGGATGACTTGAGTACAGCGATCCGCCAGGCTCAGGAGGCATGGACCTATCGGGTCAGGGGAGAGCTCACACTCCTAATGGAGCACCGCGAACTCGCGAATCGCGACGCACGAGAGGCGATCCGTCTCGAGCCCGATTTCAAAGAGGCGCATGCCCTGCTCGGGCGCTATTGCTTGAGGCGGATCAGGCTGAGGACGCGATCAAGGAATTGAAGAAGGGAATGTCAGTACCTCCAAGGGCGTGGGTACTGTTCGAGCGGGCCAGTGCAAACTTTTCAGTGGGCGATTTCAACCAGGGGAACAAGGAGCTCGACTTGGCGTTGGCACAGTCGCCGAATCATCCTCTCGCCAAGCAGATGTCTCGTTTTCGGGGGATCGGTTGTCTCGAACGCGAGGATTATCAAAAAGCAGTTGTGGAGTTCGAGGAAGCTCTCATGAAGGACCCGGAGGATGAAATAGCGATGGTGTTACTGTCGCGAGTGCGCTCGAGTTGTCCCGATGAGAAAGTTCGCGATGGCAAAAAGGCACTCGAGCTGGCTGAACGTGTCTCAAAACTCTCGAATCTCGACTTCGCTGACCGTTACGAACTCGGAGCTGCGGCGTGGGCTGAGCTTCGGGACTTCGAGGCTGCAACCATCTTACAACAGCAAGTCATCGATCTGATCCTCAAGGAGCCACGATGCAAAAAGAATATCGAGGTGGCGCAAAAGACGCTCGAACTCTATAAGCGGAACAAACCCTATCGCGAGCGGTTTGGAGGCAGGAAAAGCGTGGGCAAGAACCCGATTCAAGCAGCGTCTGTGAACTGAGGAGTCAAAGGCGGGCACGTCGCTAAACTCGACTTCCGATATGCCTACTCCGACTCTTCGAGCTCGAGCCGGTTTTCGGCAAGCTCGGCAGTTGCTGGGGAAACTGCTTCGTGGCGCGTCGAGACTTTGAGTCGCAACGGTCTCGATCCTCTGGACAGCGGCACTCAGGCGCCCGATACTAAATGACAGTTGTCGGATCTATTCGGACTGTCCGATCTTCGAAGGAGGGCGTCTTGTTGGCCACGCGTCCGACCGCTCTTGGATTGGTCCTGCTCTTCGCCCTCTCTGGGTGCGAGGGAGGCGGTGCCTCGACGTCTTCTGGCACGCACGCACCCCGATCCGATACCAAGACTTGGCTTCTGAGCAATGTCCAGACCAGTCCTGCCGAAATATCGGTCACAAGCGCCACGAAGTTCACTTGTGGCGGAGTTCTCTGCCGGTTGTTGGGAGTCAAGGAGTCGGCCGACGCCGCACGCCGAGTAAGTGCCGAAGAGTTCACTCGTTCCTGGTTCAAGAGCGTTGGAAACCATATCGGTATTTATAACGAAAGCAATCCATTAGTCGACGACGAAGGAACGGCGGTGGTCTGGATTCGTGGGTATGACATGTCGTTATCTGGTTTGAGCGAGCAGTTATTCCGGATGGGGCTGGTCGAGCTCGACACAGGCCATTGGGAAGACTATACCTTCAAGGTTCCGGCGAAAGCGCCGACTGGAGAGGAATTGGAAGATTGGCGCGGCATTCTCCGCAAAGCGGAGGGCGGGTACGCGCGCGGAGAAAAGCCGCGAGTACTTTTCGACTGGCCGCCCAAATAAGAGCGATTGCTTTAGTCAGGTCCGGCGTGGGCAGATGGTCAGGGTTCCCTCATCGACGCGAACTCTGATTCATTCCGAGCAGAAGTGACGCCGCTATAGCCAGCATTGCAACCTTTCTGTAGCTTGACACTGGGCTCTTTCTGCACCACACTAAGTCTTGACGCGCCCACCCGACCCCGCTTCGTTTTTTCGTTTGACGATGCTTCCCAATACCACCAAGATCGCTCGACCCTTCCGCTGCATGCTGACTGCGGTCGTGGTCTTGCTCGGATTGGGATTGCAGGAGTCGTCGGCTTCGTCGATCTCCTCGAACAGTACCTTTCGGATCGACGAGCACCACCTCTATTGCAAGTGCGCCTCGAAGTGCAAAGGCGCATCGTGTTGCTGCGGTCCAAGGGAATCTCGACCGAAAGAGCATTCCGCGAGAGACTCATCGCAACCGCTGAAGAATGCCGAGTCTGATGGTCCTTGCGTTGGCTCGGCGCCTTGCGGAGATCCGATTACGCCTGACGCCCCTTCGGCAACCCCGATCGTCAAGGTCGCGACGCTCGTCGCTATTGTCGAAAACACGAGTTCGCAAGGCTCTCGCCGGTTCCTCTCGGCCGAGCGTTGTACAATCCCAGCCCATCTTTCCTCTCGCCTCGACGAACCGCCCGAATCCTCACGCGAAGCCTGATCTTCCCAGGCTCAATGCTCATCTTCGAGCACCGCGCAGCCGCCTCTTCCGAGGTGTGGCTGGGCTTCCACTACATCGCGTGATCATCAACTTGCTCGCATCGTCCACGACCCATCGTGGTCGGTGACGAACGCGTGTATTCGGTTTCATCCAATAGGATTTCTCCAATGAGACATCGTCGGGGTTTTACGCTCATTGAGCTTCTTGTCGTCATCGCGATCATCAGCGTTCTGATCGCCTTGCTTTTGCCCGCGGTCCAACAAGCTCGCGAGGCGGCGCGGAGAACGCAATGCACAAACAACCTGAAGCAGATCGGCGTGGCTTTGCACAACTATCTTTCCGCCGTCGGGACGTTCCCTCCCGGCTATTTGTCGCTCATGGACCCGGTGACGTTTGACAACGACGGGCCAGGGTGGGGCTGGGCGTCTCACATGATGAGCCAGATGGACCAGGCGCCCCTCTACAACAGCATCAATTTCGTGCTCGGAATCGAATTCCCAGCGAACCAGAGTGCTCGGCTGACGGTTTTGAGCAGCTTTCTCTGCCCCTCCGACGCCCGTTTGATGAACACGTTTACCGTCGTCGATTCGACGACAACAGGCACGGCGGCCGGCGCGCCCATTTGCGTGGTCGCGTCGTCGAACTACCTCGGCTGCGTCGGCAGCGGAGATCCGTCGAGTCTCTATCCATACATTATCGACGACGACGACGGCCCTCCGGGCAGAGACAACGGCAACGGCATCTTCTTTCGTAATCACTCGATCGACATGTCCTCGATCACAGACGGTTCGAGTCAGACCCTCATGGTCGGAGAGCGGAGTCAGAATCTATCCCGAGGCACTTGGACCGGCGCGGTCACGAACGCCGCGGTTCCACTCATTGCGCTTCAGGCCGAGGCTGGGCTTGATCCCGAAGGGGGAGGGGCGTTGGTCCTGGCGCATACGGGCGAGGGGCACGGGCCCAATTCGCCTTCGGGCCTGGCGCACGGAGATCAGTTCTGGTCGCTGCACCCTGGGGGCGCCAACTTCTTGTTCGTGGACGGAAGCGTTCACTTCATCAAAGAGGTAATCGCTTTCAAAACCTTCCAGGCTCTCGCGACTCGTCAAGGCGGAGAGATTCTGTCCGCGACGCAGTACTAAGGAAGTCCCGAGACCAGCTTGCGTTCCGTCGTGAAAACATTCCGTACGCGCCGCCGCTCTCTCCAGCGGCTGGCGTGGCGGTCGTGTATACCAAACAAAACCATACAACCGTCGCGATCATTGCGCGTTTACTCTCCCTCATTCGTTGGAAAGCGAGTTTCTCATGAAGAAGTTCGTCGTCCTCCTCTACGCGCTGCTTTTCACTGCAGTCGGCGGGCTATACGCCCGCGCCCGTTTACGCCACGACTCAACCGCAACCGATCCGCCTAGTCGACCCATTATTCAAAAGACGACAAGACACATCGTCACGAGCGAAATGGCCAAAGCCAGCCAAGCCATGCTCGACCGCTTGGCGCCTCCCTTCAATGAAACCGCCGACGACGGCAAAACCTACAAACTTTCCGACCTCTTGCGCTCGGGGCCCGTCGTCCTGACCTTCCTCAAGGATGGATGTCCTTGCAGCGAGTCCGTCCAGCCCTACTTCAACGACCTCCACGCCGCGTACCCTCGAGCCAAATTTCTCGGAGTCATCGATTCCCAGCAGGAGGCCGCGGCCGATTGGGCCATAAGATTCCGCGTTGGTTATCCGCTTCTGGTCGACCCCGAACACAAAATCATTCGAGCATATCAAATTGAGAATTCGGCATACGTGGTGATCATCGACTCTTTGGGCCGAATTCGAAAGCATTGGCCTGGTTATTCGTCGTCAATGCTCAAGGAGCTCGGGGCGAATCTCGCGGAGCTTACGCTCGCCGCCGAGCGCCGCTCGACTTTTCGGGCGCCCCGGACGACGAATACTCGGGCTGCCCGTTCGACTTCTGACAAGGACGCGGCAGGCCGGCGGAGGGACATCGTCGGACGTGGTCGTGAGGTCCATGAGTCAACAGTCAACAATATCGTCTGCAGCTCGATCCGCGCGGCCACCGTCTTGACAAACGAATGCCGGGTTGGGACTATTCGTTTGCTCGAACCTGTGAAGGCACGCTTGACGCTGATCATACAGGCCAACCAAAGCCTCCTAGACGTTCTGGCGGCTCTTTGAAATTCTGACTACGGGCAGCCGACACCAGCAAAACTGGTAGGGAAGACGGTGAAAATCCGTCGCGGGACCGCCGCCGTAAACGGTGAGGTCCGGACAAAAAGCCACTGCGACCATGGTCGTGGGAAGGCGTCCGGACCGTTTTAAGCCGTAAGCCGGAAGACCGTCGACTGCTCTTGACCAACGATGCTTCGGCCTAAGGCATACGGTGGACACGTCACTCTCCCGTTCAGTGGGAGAAGGCCGATTCGCGCCGTCGCTTTTCACCAAAGCATCCAGATGCTTGGGTGATTGTCTTTGACGGCTGCTCATCGACTGAAACGAACGGGATTCACACTGATCGAACTGCTGGTGGTCATCGCGATCATCGGCGTCTTGGTTGCGCTCTTGCTTCCCGCTGTGCAGATGGCCCGGGAGGCTGCCCGCAGGGCCCAGTGCTCGAACAATCTGAAACAGATCGGCGTGGCGCTGCAAAACTACCACGCAGCGCAAAACACTTTCCCCGCCGGCGGTTGGATCTCCATCTACGGGCAACCTGCCACAATCAACATGAACAGCGGCTGGTCTGCTTCGATACTCCCCTATCTCGACCAACACGCGCTCTTTGACGGCCTGAACCTGAGTTGGGTTTACGACGCCCCCAGCAATTCAACGATCACGTACACTGTCCTCAACGTCTATCTCTGCCCTACCGAACCGCGAGATACGTATTGGAATCGCTACCCAGGCGATCAATTCGTGCACGCCGACGCCGATTACGGCGGCATGTACGGACCCAGAGGCCTGGGCGACCCGACGTTCACCAACAACCCTCCGCGCGGTCCGTTGATCTTCAATCTGGCGATACCCATCTCGAGGATCACCGACGGAACTTCGCAGACGATCTTGGTCGGAGAAGACCCTGAGGCGATCAACGCGATGTGGGCCAGCGGCCACAACATCTTCGACCAGGCCTATCCGATCAACGCTCGCCCGCCAAGCGAGTACGGAGAGGAATTGACGAGCGCCATCCAGGCGGCGTAAACGTCCTGTTCGCCGATGGATCCATTCACTTTCTCAAGGACCAAACGGATCGAAAAATCCTCTCCGCGCTTTGCACCCGAAATTGCGGAGAAGTTGTCTCGGGCGACGGATACTAAAGGAGGAACTCAAAGTGCATCGAAATCATCGCTTCTCTCGCTCCCTCATCAACGTCTGCGCGTTCGTCATGGCGACGGCTCTTGTCTATGCGCCCAGCGCGCTACGGCCGACATCATCGGAACCTTCGAGGACCAGTATCCAGGCCCGAACACATTCGTGAACAATTTCCCGAGCGGATCGTTCACGACCGGTGGATTCACTTTGAACAACAATTATAACGCCCAGTTCGGTTCTTGGTCGGGGTTCTCGGTATCGAGCAAGATCGACAACACTTTCGGAGGCGCGGATTACACACACCAGTATGGAGCGTACGCCCCGCTCGGAGCCTCCGGCACGGGCGCGGGCGGCTCGGCCACTTACGGAATTGCCTACAACTTTTCCCAAGGGGACGCGATTATCAATCTGCCCAAAGGAACCAATCCCGATTCGATCGACGTTACGAACACGACGTACACGGCCCAGTCGATTGTCGAGGGGGATGGATTTGCGCGTGCGTTTCATCACGGAGACTATTTCAAGCTCGACATCCTGGGATACTCAGGCGCGAACGGCGCGGGAACCCTGGTCGGCGACGTCGGGTTCTATCTGGCCGACTTTCGGGGCTCGACGCTCTTGCTTGTGAGCAACTGGACGACGATTGATCTCAGTTCATTGAAGGGCGCCGAAAGCCTCGAGTTCAACCTGACTTCGACCGATGTTGGCCAATTTGGCATGAACACTCCGGCGACTTTTGCGATCGACAACATCAAAGCGTTCACGTCTTCGGTTCCGGAGCCTTCGTCGCTGGTCTTATGCGTCCTTGGTTTGGGTTCCGCAAGGCTTTTCATTCCGGGGCTCGCACGAAGGAAGTGAGCGTCCGCAAGAACGGACAGCCTGAGAGTGAGTCCGTGAGAGCGAGCCCGCGCCGTAAGACAAGGGCCGGTTGAATCCCATATTTTCTTGGCCCTGGAAGGGCCTAGGTCAATAGCCAGGGGCGGCTCATGCCGCCCCTGGTCATTGGGACGAAGACGCGAGCCTCCTCATCCTCTCCAGGGGCGGCCCGCCCCTGTATATTTGCGAAAGCCCCTCACAGGGCTTGGGAACAGAACCCGGAAGACATAGTGCCCAGGAGGGGCATGGGTCAATAGCCAGGGACGGCTCATGCCGCCCCTGGTCATGGGGGCCCGAACTCAGGCTGTCCGCTTTTGGCCCCCGGCACGATCTTCTTGATTTGATCTTCGGCCTCCGTTAAGCTCGGCTCGTATTACTTTTTCCAGTTTCGTAATACGCCGTCGATTCGCTTGACCGGGGAACCTAATCATGTGTCGCCGCCGCGGATTTACGCTTATCGAGCTGTTGGTCGTCATCGCCATCATCGCCGTGCTGATATCGCTATTGCTGCCCGCTGTGCAACAGGCGCGGGAGGCTGCGAGGCGAGCGCAGTGTTTGAACAACCTGAAACAGATCGGCATCGCTCTCCACAACTACCACTCAGCCCTGAACTCTTTCCCCGTTGGGTACATCATTCCTGGACCCACTGCGCCTCTTATTTCCTTCCCAGATCACTACTCGTGGTCCGCGTTTGCTCAGATGACTGCCTATCTCGATCAAACCAATCTCTACAACGCCATCAACTTCAACTTCCCTGTGCGAACCGCTCCGGGCTTCCCAGACTTTGGCGTCGCCCCGTTTACCATTTTCCCGGCGAACACGACGGCCGTTTCGATACGAGTGAACACGTTTTTCTGTCCAACCGACAGCGGCCGGCCGCCCGATTCGACCTCCGGGCCGACCAACTATGTGTTCTGCACGGGCGACGGAATAACCGGGAGCAACGGCGTTGGGGACCCCACGAACTCCAACGGAGCGTTCATTTTGGGCCCGCCGGTCACGATCGCCAACATCACCGACGGTACGAGTGTCAGCGTGGCCGCCTCCGAGCAATTGCTCGGTCTCCCTGGCGCCTCAACCTCCACAACCCCGCCCTCAGACATGCTGCGCAGAGGGATTGCGCAGGACGGCAATGCGGTTCCAGATCCGGCTGGATGCGCTGCACCGATTGGTTGGGAGCTCGACAGGGGAGTCGGCTGGTGGGAAGGAGGCATGCGCAGCAGCCTCTACAATCACTACTACGCCCCAGACTCGAAACTCTACGACTGCATGGGCCCTCAGAACCCCTTGAGACCGATGTGGAAAGCCGCCAGAAGCCTTCACCCAGGGGGCGTAAACGTTCTCTTTTGCGATGGCCACGTGCAGTTCGTCAAGGACTCGGTAAACTTGGTGACATGGAGGGCGCTATCCACCATCAGCGGCGGAGAGGTCTTCAGCTCGGACTCGTTCTAGATTGGAGCCTTCCCTATGAAATCTCGTAGTGTTCTTGGAGTGATACTTGCAGCACTCTGGATCTCCCAGGCCCACGGGCACGAGCTCTGGTTCAGGTTCGACTCGTCGGCTTCTCCTCCGCGGGTTTGCATCCAGTTCGGCGATACGCCTTCCGAGAAGGACGCCGAGCGTGTCGAGGAGATCTCTCGCACCCAGATTTGGTCCGATGGGAACCCTCTCGAAAGCACCCGATCCTCCGAGGTGCTCGAGTGCAGGCTCGGCGAAGATCGCCAAGCCCCGCTCAGCGCCTATTGCGATCGTGGGGTGGTCGAGATCAAGAGCTCGCCGGTACTGATCCACTGCACCGCGTTCGGTCAATTCAGGCCGTTGAGCCCTGGAGCAAAGCCAAGTACGAAAGTGGGTGAAGACGAAATCGTCTTAGCGCTCGTGGTGAATCAAAACGGCGATGCAATCGTCCGGGCGCGCTGGAAAGGAAAACCACTCGCCGACGCCGAGCTCGAGGTCTATCGCCAGCATGGCGAACCGACGCGCATTCGAACCAACGAGGATGGCGAGTCCGCCTGTCCCGATGCGTCGCGAGAGC
The DNA here is from genome assembly GCA_963818975.1 of uncultured Planctomycetota bacterium. Taxonomy (GTDB): domain Bacteria; phylum Planctomycetota; class Planctomycetia; order Isosphaerales; family Isosphaeraceae; genus CAWFUI01. The sequence goes on from CAWFUI010000006.1 coordinate 102,206, forward strand.
CAGTCTTTCTACACGCCGGGGCGATCGACAGAACGCCTGGAAAGCTGGACGGACGCGACTATTCAGAGATCCGCTACGATGCGACTCTGTCGATCGCATCCGGAGCGACCCTGTCGCCAAGAATCAAAGAGTGTCTCGCGCGGGTGGCAGACGTACACGGAGCGGCGGGACCCTGGGCGGTCGTGGGTTATCGTATCGGCGAACGCGCGCTCAAGGAGTTGGGGCTCGAGAGGTTCAGCTTCGATATTTCCGTCGAGCACCACTGCCCGCAACAGGTTCAATATTCGTGCGTTGCGGATGGCGTTCAAGCCGCGACTGGCGCCAGTCCTGGAAAGCTCAACCTCAAGGTCTTCGAAGAGTCGACCCCCGAAGCCCTCAGGACGATTGTCGTGAACAGAAAGACCAAAGAGAAGCTGACGTTCACGATCAAACCCGAGTTCGCGAAAACAATCCGCGATCTTCCGTACGATCATCTCAAAGCCGAAGGCGAGCGCGTTGCGCAACTTCCGGACGACGACATCTTCCGAATCGACCGACAGGCTCCAGCGCCGCAGAAGTAACTTATCACGTCTCTAAACGTATCCGAAACGTTCGCCTGAAAACCTAAGATTACCTCGCTCTTGTTCCGAGGACCGGGGAACGCTAACCCAAGTTACGCTACTCGCGGCAGTTTTTCAGTTTTTTCGCCCATTTCGCTCGGCGAAATCCCCGAAAATCGGCTGATTCGTCCGTTCAAAGCGATGTAGTGAAGACCTACCTTATTGAAAGTATCTCGATTTATGCGATCCTGGTCCTCGAAGGAGGAAGGATCCACGATGTTTCTCCGACGCTGCCAACGGAAGAAATGCGGCAAGACGCACACCTACTGGGCGCTCGTCGAATCCTATCGGACCGCTCGCGGATCCCGCCAGCGGGTCATCGCCTACCTCGGCGATTTGAAGCGTGGCGAACTCGACGGTTGGGCCAAACTTGGTATGACTGCCTCCGGCAAGAGAAAGACCCGCCCGGAGCCGTCGCTCTTTGATCCGCCGCGCCGTGACGAGCCTCTCGACGACGAGCTTGCATTGGTCAAGTTGCGCGGCGTTCGGCTTGAACGCACCAGATCCTTTGGCGACGTCTGGCTCGCGTGGGGCCTCTGGCGGCTCTTGGGTCTCGACACCCTCTTCGAAGGCCTGATCCCCGAAGGCCGCGAGGAAATCTCGTGGCATCAAGTCGCCGCAATCCTGACCATTGCCCGCTTCTGCGAGCCATCGAGCGAACTGCACATCGAAGAGAAATGGTATCGAGAAACGGCTCTCGACGAACTCCTCGGCGTCGAGGTTGAGAAGGTCCACACTGATCGACTCTACGTTGGTCTGGACAAACTGCTGCCGCATAAAGATGCAGTCGAAAAGCATATCCGCAAGCAACTGGGAGAGCTCTTCGATCTCAACTACGAACTACTTCTCTATGACATCACCAGCACCTACTTTGAGGGCGAGTGTCGCATCAACCCGCTCGCAAAACGTGGCTATTCTCGCGACAGCAGACCAGACTGCCTCCAAGTTTTGATTGGTTTGGTGGTCACCGACGACGGCTACCCTGTCGGTTACGAGGTGTTCGAGGGCAACCGCCACGATTCCAAGACGGTTCAAGAAGTCGTCGGGTCGATGGAGAAAAAGTACGGCAGGACGAACCGCGTTTGGGTCATGGACCGCGGGATGGTCAGCGATGAGAATCTGTCTTTCCTTCGCGAACGGAACGGCTCTTACATCGTCGGTGCGCCTAAGGCGATGTTGCGTCGGTTCGAGAAGGCGCTGAGCGAAGAAGTCGGCTGGAGCGAACCGCAGGAGGGAGTGCGCGTCAAACTTGTGCCTGCGACCGAAACCGGAGAGGTCTTTCTACTCGCGAAGAGCGACGATCGTCGTGCCAAAGAGCAGGCGATGCACGAGCGATTCGTCACGAGGCTCGAGGCCGGACTGCGAAAAATAGAAACAACGATCGCCTCGGGCCATCTGGTCGACGAGGGCGTCGCGAATCGCCGCCTGGGCCGCCTTTTCGAAAAGAATTGGCGAGCCACTGGTGCATTCGACGTGCGGATCGAACGGCTTGCCAAGCCGGAGGGCAAGGCGCGTCTGAAGATCAGTTGGAGTCGAGACGCCGAGTGGTCGAAATGGGCGAGCATCTCCGAGGGCTGTTATGTGCTGCGGAGTAATCTAAGTGATGTTGACGCGGTTTCAATGTGGAAGCGATATATTCAATTGACCGAGGCGGAATGGGCTTTCCGAATCGCCAAGGACGAGTTGAGCATTCGACCGATTTGGCACCACAAGGAGTGCAGGGTTCGGGCGCACATTTTTGTATGTTTCTTGGCATACGTCATGTGGAAGACTTTGGCGGGATGGATGGAACGTTCCGGCTTGGGCCATGCGCCTCGGAAACTCGTGGACGAATTCCACAAGATCAAGAGCGGGGACATTGTGCTGCCAACAATTACGCGAGACGGCAAGGAGTCGCGAACGATCAGGCTGCGTTGCGTTACAGAACCGGACGCCGCGCAGAAGGTGTTGCTTTCGAGGATGGGGCTTTCACTGCCGCGCCGCCTGCGACGCCTCGACGATCCGCTGAAAGAGGAGAGCCGCGGGGATTAAAATCGCCTCGCTCGAAACCATAAGCCGCTGCTGAAATGTAGTGAAGACTTTGGCCGAAAATCGACGTAAGTCCTTATCCTACAACAAATGCTCCGTAACTTGGGCTAACCTCGTTGCGTAGTACCTTTGCAATAAACGTAATACGCGGATTTCCTCGCTTCAAACTGGGGCTTTATGTTGTAAAGTCGCCGTGGATTTACGCTTATAGAGATCCTGGTCGTTATCGCGATTGTCGCGATCTTGGTCGCTCTTCTCTTGCCCGCCGTACAACAAGCGCGAGAGGCGGCCGAAGCACGAACTGTAAGAGCAACATGCGCCAGATTGGCCTCGGGGTCTTGCAGTATTTCGATGATTGGGACGGTCAATTCTTTCTACATCATCCCTTCGAAGCCGACGTACTATCACAACTCGGAGACGCCGATTCGTTCGCCGAGATGGACTGGGAAGACAAAGTCCTGCCTGACGTGATCCCTAGGTTCGCCAATGATGCGAACGCCAAGGGCGGGACCCAGATTTTGGAAGGGGCAATCTTCCGTTGTCCGTCGGACCTCTCCCAAGTTCAGCCTTACATTGCGAGCGATGGTTCGATCGATGGCATCTCGAATCGAACAAGCTACCTGATGAACTCGCTTTAGAGTCACAAGACGCGCCGCTACGGCCGCTGGATGCTCCCACGTTTTTAGCAGGAAGTCGGAACGTCAAACTTCGTCGCTTTCAATGAGCGCGACGCGGTGGGCATCCTGGCCGTCCAAGACGGCGACCCAAGGCAAGACGATTACGACATTTGGCTGGGTACGCCGACGCTTGACACCTGGATTCCTTGGAAGCGCCATGGACTGTCAAACTGTATGTACCTCGACGGTCACGTCAAGTCCGTGAATCGCATGGAGGCGTTGTTGGGTATGTACCCCGGAGGGCAAATTCTGAACAAGCCGAGCTTCTACCCCTAAGTTGCCCTTGGCATCAATAATTGTCGCTGCTGAAGACTTCTCCGCCGGCGACCGTCCCTAGTTTTCGCCACACCATCCCGTCGATCGAGTTCTTGATGAACTGGACGTGCCCGTCGCAGAAGACCGAATTTACTCCGCCTGGATGGTAACTTCGCGAATTGATCGCCGCGAACGTCGGTCCACCGAGTTCTTCGTTGTAACCATTCAGATCAAGGTCCATCCCCGGATACGTCACGCGCCCGAGGATAACCTTGTTCGGCGGCCAGGCCGTGGTAAATCCCGCCGCGTGCGCATTGCCGTCGGACCACTCGGTATGGAACTCGTATTGGTTCTGAGTGATGCACGCGCCGTTGTCGTACTCGGGAGCGACGGCGAACGGGTTCGCGTACGGACTTGGTATGTTGTTCGGATCATTGACGGAGGGCAGGGGGATGGTCCGACAGTTTGACGCGGGCTGATACGCCTTGACTTCGGAGGCCATGAGAGTCTGGCTTGTCCCGTCGGTGAAATCCGCGATCCGTCGGCTTCGGTTCATGCCAAAAGCGCTTCTGTTGTCAGGCCCGTTGAAGCCGCCCCAGACGAACCAATCTCCCTGACTGACGCCGTAGTTCGTAATTCCGGCTAGCCCGTAATCGTGCGATGACACCCTCGACTTCACCTCACTTGGGCAAATGAGCATGCTGAGACTCAGGGCGATCGTCGTCGTGTTCTCTGGGTTTTCTTTCCACAAGGTGAAGTTTGCCGAGTTAAAGAGATTGCTCTGGTCGGAATAGGGCATGATTCTGGCCAGAGCGCTCCAGCCGTTGATCCAAGTGACAGCGTTTCCGATGCCTGCAGAGCACATCGAGGGAGGAAATACACTTAGTGCGGACTCGTAGTTCTGCATCGCCAGACCGATTTGTTTGAGGTTGTTCACGCATTGAATGCGGCGGGCTGCTTCCCTGGCCTGTTGAACCGCCGGCAGCAGGAGAGCAATCAACAGGGCGATGATCGCAATCACGACGAGCAATTCAATCAGCGTAAATCCATGTCGCCGTGACCTTCTCATTGCCTGCTCCGAAATGCGTTGCGCCCGTCTCTGACGTGAGTCAGACCTTATTGTTTCAGAGGAATGCGCGGACTGCAAGTCCGCCGGTGGCTCCTTCTGTGGTTGGCACGATTTAGTTTCTTTCTCTGTAAGTTGGACGCGCCATGCGAGGAAGTTTGTTGAGAGTAGGGTGTTCGTTCTTAGCCGTGAAGGGCGATTCACAACAGCCCAGGGCAACGCCCTGGTTCTACGGCGAAGAGCGTACGGCGCATCCAACTTCTTCGGCTCGGGCGCCCTTGCAGCGCGTAAGAGGTGGGAATTCGGCATGCGATCGCCGCGTCAATTCCCAGGGCGCTGCCCTGGGCTTTTCTAAGTCGCCCCTTCAGGGCTGAGAGGCCGAAGAATCGTACTGCTGCTGGTCCGTAATTCGAGTGTACGGGATCCTTCCAATGAAGCAGCGGAACATCGATCATTCAAACGAGGTAAAGCTCTTGTAGGAGTAGGCTTCATGTTGGACGCCAAGACCGTCGGAAAACTGGAACGCAACATCGAAAAGGCGATCGTCGAGGTCATCCTCGATATGGGTCTGAAGCGGCTGCCGCTTCTGCCTTCGCAAAAGACAATGCACCTGATGTCCAAAGCCGCCGCCGCGGTTTACGAGGCTGCCGTTGAGAATCTTCGACGGACGGATTGATCCATATGACGCGCTGACATTGCCTCAACGGATGAAGTTCTCAACCTGGCCGTTGGTATAGACGACCAAAGGATCGCGGTCGGCGGCGTCAGGGCCCAAATCGACGTCGGGGTTGGGCCCGAGGTCTCTGGCGAGGACGGCGCGGTCCTTGGCGATCGTATTCTGAAGCTTCGGGGTCAGCCGAACTGACTGCGCAACCAGGCTCATCTGTTCGATTACGCGCAAGACCAAGGTCGACGAGACGCCCAAGTCGTTGACGTCGTTGGTGAGTGTTTGGAACTGGTTGGCCCAGAACGTTGCGCCTCTGTTTGCCCGCGAGAAATGCGGAATCGACGACGTTCTGAACTTGATTGATCGTGCTCCGCGTTTCGGCGGCGTTTTGATCTGCGCCTGAGATGTCGACGTCGATGGCGCCCTCGACTCCCGAAAGTCGTTTCGCTTCGGCGATCGTGACGCGGGAACCATGCTCCGCCCTTGCGAGATCGGCCTGATATTTCGAGAAAGCCGCGGGATCGATGCTCTGAAGTTGCACAGCGGCGTTCTGGATAGTGGCTGCGGGCGGCGATGGCAACTTCGGCAGAGCTGCGGAGAGAAGCCGCCGAATCTCGATGCTCTCGCACAGCGGCGTCGCGCAGCGAGCCGAACGGACGGGTCGCATCCCGATACGCAAAGCGGTCGCATGAGCGCGGCGCTTCAAACCCTTCATGGGAGTGCTCCCAGATCCGAAGATGTGCTCGAATCGAGACAAGAAACGTGAGGAAGGCGGGACGAGCAAGACAGGTTTTGGTCTTCTATCCATTTTTCCTCGATCGGAGAAGAGGGATGTTACGTTGTCTCGAGTCGACACCATGCTGAAAAATGTCATAATTCTCGGTCTTGACCGGATTTTCGAAAAGGGTTAGCGTCCGACCCGATTCCTCAGGATGAGGACCCGCGTTCGAGCCTATTTGGCGGCGCAGATCGGCGCTTTCGCCGGGGCGCTCAAGGAGGAGTGAGAGTCATGTCGACCAGCAAGCGCGGCAAAGCTACGCGCCCGAGAGGCTGGGGCCAGGGCCCCAAGACCCTACGTTTCGAGCCGCTCGAAGGCCGCCAACTCCTCTCGTCGGGTACAACAGACACAGCCTCGACCGTCACCACCACAACCCTTCAGCCGCTGATGGTCCAGACCGCGTTCTCGACCCCCAGCACGCTCGAATGGGGGAACGTCTTCCAGGCGACGGGTACGATCGAGAACAAGGGCTCGGGACCGAACCAGACGCCAATCCAGGTCGACGTTTACGCGTCCAACGGGCCTAGCGTCGATGGCAACTCCGTGCTCCTGGGCACAATCACCATCCCCAGCGGCCTGGGAGTTGGTCAAACGTATTCTTACAGTCAGCAGATGCAAATGCCGCTTCTGCAACTTACCGGGTCCACCACGAACCAGGTCTATCTGGACGCCCGCGTGGATATGGGTTCGGGCCCCGACCTCACTTCGACGCCGCTTGGCCAGGGCGTCGACCAGACGCTGGTGACGATCGCGCCCACGGCGCCTGCCAACCTCGTACCAACGCTGTTTTCCTTGGGCTCGCAGTCGTCGACGTGGGGCGCCGCCGTTTCCTACATGCTGCAAATCCAGAACCAGGGCCAAGGAAGCGCCTCCGGCAACCACCGGCGAACTGATGCTTACGCCTTCGACCGACACGCCGGGAATGGGCAACGATTTCGCGATAGGCCAGGTGTCCGTGCCGGCAGTCGCCGCCGGACAAACTGTGACCGTCAATCAACTGATAACCTTACCCACCACGATCCCCAAGGTCCTGAATGGGAACACCCAGTTCACGCTTTCGTTTCTGCCGGATGTGAACTATACAACGAGCCAATGGTATCCCCGGCTTCCTCAATATGGAGGGGGAATGGACGAGCTAAACCTTAACATCAGCACGAACGCGAATTCGACCGCCGCTGCGAACCTCCCGCACCTGGAAGTGTCGTCCGTGACGGCGCCCACCCAACCGAAAGTTTGGGGCCAGCAGATCCAGGTGCTTGCGACCGTCGAGAACGTGGGCAAAGCCCCAGCCAGCAACGTTCGCGTCGATTTTGCCTACCTGGACACGCAAATCAGCTCGACGCAGACCATCTATTTGGGCTCGACCACCATCCCGTCTCTGGCGGTAGGCCAGCAGCAACAACTCGAAGAGACGTTCACGCTTCCGACAACGCTGCCCGATGGGTCGACGCCTCCTCAAGTGGCCCAGGGCAAAGTGGCCGTCGTCATCGACCCGCTGCACACGATCGATCAAACCACGTTTGCGAATAACACAAACTATTCGGGGACCGTTACGCTCACAAGTTTGAGCCCCAACGAGGTGGCCCAGTCGCTGGGCATCAGCACCACGGGACCTGCTGCAAGTCCCACCAAACCCAAGAAGACCGCCTTGCAGAAGTACGATCAATCGGTCCTGCGCCAGGAGAAACTTGCGGCTCAAGAAGCCAAACAGAAGGCCCATCAAGCCGTCGTCGCCGAGGAGAAAGCCGCCAAGGCTGCCTATCGTTACCACCGAACCGCTCTCAGGTTGTATCAGAACAACAACCCTCTCAAGGTCTATAAGCCGACCAAGTAGCGGAACCCTCCCCGGTCGCACTTTGAGACTCGGTCGTTACAACGCGTCCTGACGGTCCGCGCAGTTAAAACGTCTCTACCCAATTCGCCACGCCTTCCTCAGTGATCTAGGGGTGCCCAGTTTGACAGCTTTTCCGTAAGCTAGTGTTGGTCTAGAACCGGAAGCTGGGCTATTTGTTGAAGCCTGGCGAAATCGTAGCTATGCTAAAGACGTTCAGCCGTCATAGAGACGGTGTGAGCTCAATGCGATCAGTTGGCATCAGGACAAGGTTTGCGAGCAATCGATCGGCCTGTTGTTTTATAATGGGACGACTTCGGGTTAAGTACGACGCAACAGGATTGTTTCATGGATTTCTCCGCGACAGGTACTTCGACTTCGGACAAGCTGATCGAAGCTCGGTTCGTTCCTCAGAGATACGAACCGAACTATGCGTATCCGTTGCTCGTTTTGTTGCACGGTCGCGGCAGCGACGAGCAGCGAATGATCGCGGCCGCGCCGCGCGTTTCGTGGCGCAACTACGTTGGGCTCAGTTTGCGTGGACCGGAGCCGATTGTCCGATCGGGCCGGGTTGTGGGTTTTGGCTGGGGAGATTCGTTCAAACGAGAAGCTGCTGCAAAAGCTCCCGCTGGGCTTTCGAAGACCGATCTCCGACGGGAATCGGACTTGGACACGCTGCGTCGCTGCATGGCCGAGGGCGGCAGTGAAAGCATCGACGCGATCGAAGACGGCGTACTGGCCTCGATCCGCCAGGTTCGTCGCACGCTCCACATCCACTCCGAGCGGATTTTCCTGGTGGGAGTGGGCGAGGGGGCGGCGGTTGCCTTTCGATTGGCGTTAACCCAACCCTCGAAGTTCGCCGGGGTGGCGGCGATCAACGGCTGGATCCCAGGCGGATTTCGCCCGCTGGCCCGTTGGCAGGAATGCCGTGGACTGAAAGTCTTTATGCTGCACGGCGAATGGAACGCGCGATCTCCGGTCGACGCGGCCAGACGCGAGGCCTCCGTGCTTCACTCCGCGGGCCTCTCGACGCAAATTCGATCGTATTCCTGCGCAACCGCCTTACCCGGAAAATGCTTGCCGACCTTGACGCCTGGCTGATGACGCGCTGTACGTCGATGCACGAGATTTAAACAATACCTCGATTGGGTGATCCCAATGCTCGAAGTCGCGTCTGGGAGTTTTGGCTTCGGTCAGTTTCGGCCGAGCGTGTCGTCCACGGCTTGAACGAGGCTCTCCCCGAGCCCCTTTTGGGTTATTTTCTCGACTTCGTCCGCGGCAAGCGAAAAGGGCGTCGACGACATGTGGGTCCCACTGCACCGCGGCGCCTTTGGTGAAGATCTCGCTGATCTGAGCTGGGCTTAGTCTGGGTCTGTCGGGTCTAGTGCTGGACATGGCGTCGAAAGCGTCGGCCACGGCGAGGATCCTTGCCTCGTACGGGATGTTTTCCCCTGCAAGGCCCTTGGGGTAGCCCTTGCCGTCGTAGCTCTCGTGATGGTGTTCGATGCCGGGCAGCAAGTGGCTCAGCTTTTTGAGATCCGCGAGGATCGCCACGCCGATGTTGACGTGCGCCTGGATCTTCTTGTACTCCTCCGGGGTCAGAGGCCCTCGTTTCTTGAGCACGCTATCGTCGATTCCAATCTTGCCGATATCGTGCAAGAGACCCATGAGATAGAGGTCTCCTCGATGGTTCGAGCTCATGCCCAACTCCTCGGCCAGCCGAACAGCGACTCGCGCGACGCGTTCCGAGTGTCCAGAGGTGTAGGGGTCCTTGGCGTCGATGGCGGATGTAGACGCGCGGATCACGCCGAAGATCAGGTCCTTCATGTCGGTGTAGAGCCGGGCGTTGGCCCTTTGCACGCCGATCAGCGTGGCGACGGTCTTTCCCAGACCGGCGGCGTCGGCGGCGATCCTCGAAAAGCGTTTGGGGTTGGCGACCACCACCCACCCTGCCGCGGGGTTCTCGGCGGCGACCACCGCGAACGTGACGCGCGGTCTGGTCCGATTCACCCCTCTCGATCCAAGACGTCCGCGAAGGTTCGGCCTCAGAGCTTGTCGCAATCTGCCTGAGCGAAAGCGAATCGCAGCCTTCGAGCGTTCCGACGACCACCACTTGTTCGCGAGTCGACGCGGGAACCCAGGGCAGCCAAGGCGAAACCGATTTCATCGCGCAGCGAAGAGAGCGCCAGTCGTTGGAACATCTCCGGCGGGTCGGAGACCCTCAGTCGGCTGGTCAATCGATCGTGAAGCGCAAGGCTTCGGGCAGGTCGACCTGGCGCCGCGAGCGCCTCGGAGCTCGGTTCCGATCGAGAATCCGCGGAGAGGAGCCGCGCGAGCGTTTCTCGACCCCAGGCCAGCAAAGCGCGCTGGGGAACGGCGGGCCCCCACGCTCCACGGAGCTGGCTGCTTCTGGGCCAGGCCTGGAATCCAACCGCGGCAAAACACCCTGGCTTGATCGCCTCGAGAGGCAGCAACAGCCAGATCACGCTGCTGGAATCGTGCTTGGGCCACACCGACACAGCCTGCGGCCTCGCTTCCTTTCCGTAGACTGCCGCTTCGAGCTCGAGAAATGCAGACGGATCCGAGTTGGGCTCCCTGCCGAAGTAGACCGGTGGAAGGGAGGGAGAGTCGTCGAAAACCACGGCCGGAGCGCCGAACTCGCGAGAGAGCAATTCGGCAAGACGAGTGCGATCGGCGTCTTTCATGGATCGTCGCGACCCTAACGGATTAATGGTTGCCCCATTTGTGATCTCGCGTGTTGACGCGGCCATGAAAGGCACCTCGAGCCAGATCGGCTAATCATCTTTTGGCGGCAACCCCGCCTCGTTCAGCCTAGGACGCACTCCTGTCGCTGACAAACCTCGCCGGCAAAAAAGTTCGAGAGCCGCCTTTGGACGAAGGGCCAAACGCAACCTATCTTCCCGACAAGCTCCCCGTCCACGGCCGCTGCGTCGTCGGCGCGGTCCCAATCGCGGATTGGAATCGGGGGCGATTCACGACAAAGCGAGACGGAAACAAACAAGTATGGATATCAACGATCCTATAGAGGATGTGTTTGGCGGATGGAGCCCTGCCGGCAGTTCCTGGTCCGCGGAGGGCGAAGGCCCTTCGCAATCGTCCGTGGCCAAGGAGGAGTCGAAGAAGAAGTCGAGGCGCTATTCGACCGCCTAGTTCGAGGGGTGCGGTGCATGGCGCCGCGCCGGTCGATGTTTGCTCATGGGATCTCGACAAACCGGTCGATTCGGGCAAACCGGACCGCTCGGAGGCGCCTCAAAGGCCCGCGAGCCTTACGTGGCGAGGCGGCCAGAAAGTCGGCGCCGGCGAGGCTGCCGCGAATCGGCGAACACATCGCAGGCTTTCGGATCGTTTCCGAGCTCGGTAGAGGCGCGTTTGCGCGGGTTTATCTCGCCGAGCAAGCCGATCTGGCGAACCGACTGGTCGCTGTCAAGATCTCCAAGGCGCTCGGAGAAGAGCCCTGGGCTTTGGCCAGGCTGCAACACACGCACATCGTGCCGATTCACTCGCTGCACGACGACCCAGAGACCCGCTTGCGGATCCTCTGCATGCCCTATTTCGGAGGGGCGAACCTCGCCGAACTGCTCGACAGCGCCGGCGCGAGGATCCCCTCGGAGCGTGACGGCCGAAGCCTGCTCGACGCCCTCGACAGGGTGGGCGGCAAGACCTTGGTCGGAAAGAACTCGATCCTCGCCTCGACCGGCCTAGAGCGAGCTTCGCTCACAAGCTTGCATTCGTCTCCTCCTGGAGAACAAACCCCTGGTATACGGGCCCGCCCCGCCGGCCGAAGCCGATCGTCAAGGCAGCGGTCTTTGTGGAAGTGGGTTTCGCTGAACGGACCTTGGGTCGCGTTCATGAATCCGCCACCG
>CAWFUI010000007.1:0-363993 GCA_963818975.1 uncultured Planctomycetota bacterium
TAGAGGATGTGTTTGGCGGATGGAGCCCTGCCGGCAGTTCCTGGTCCGCGGAGGGCGAAGGCCCTTCGCAATCGTCCGTGGCCAAGGAGGAGTCGAAGAAGAAGTCGAGCGCTATCGACCGCCTAGTTCGAGGGGTGCGGTGCATGTCCGCCGTGCCGGTCGAATGTTTGCTCATGGGATCTCGACAAACCGGTCGATTCGGGCAAACCGGACCGCTCGGAGGCGCCTCAAAGGCCCGCGAGCCTTACGGCGGCGAGGCGGCCAGAAAGTCGGCGCCGGCGAGGCTGCCGCGAATCGGCGAACACATCGCAGGCTTTCGGATCGTTTCCGAGCTCGGTAAAGAGCGCGTTTGCGCGGGTTTATCTCGCCGAGCAAGCCGATCTGGCGAACCGACTGGTCGCTGTCAAGATCTCCAAGGCGCTCGGAGAAGAGCCCTGGGCTTTGGCCAGGCTGCAACACACGCACATCGTGCCGATTCACTCGCTGCACGACGACCCAGAGACCCGCTTGCGGATCCTCTGCATGCCCTATTTCGGAGGGGCGAACCTCGCCGAACTGCTCGACACGCCGGCGCGAGGATCCCCTCGGAGCGTGACGGCCGAAGCCTGCTCGACGCCCTCGACAGGGTGGGCGGCAAGACCTTGGTCGGAAAGAACTCGATCCTCGCCTCGACCGGCCTAGAGCGAGCTTCGCTCACAAGCTTGCATTCGTCTCCTCCTGGAGAACAAACCCCTGGTATACGGGCCCGCCCCGCCGGCCGAAGCCGATCGTCAAGGCAGCGGTCTTTGTGGAAGTGGGTTTCGCTGAACGGACCTTGGGTCGCGTTCATGAATCCCACCACGCCCGACGAGCAGGCTTCCGGCGATGAAGAGAACGGAGAGCGGCTTCAGCCGTTCCGTAGGTTCTTGAAGGGAGCAAGCTTCGAACGGGCCAGCGTCTGGATCGTCGCCAGGCTGGCCGAGGGGCTCGAACATGCGCATTCCAGAGGGTTGCTGCACAGGGATCTCAAACCGTCCAACGTGCTGATCGCCGCCGACGGAACGCCGATGCTTCTCGACTTCAACCTCTCGGTCGGTCCACAAAACGCGACCGAAGCCGAGGGCGCTCGTGCTTTGGTTGGTGGAACGCTGCCTTATATGTCTCCCGAGCATATCGATGCGTTCAACCCTAGCGGCGCCACGCCGCCCAGCGCGGTCGACGAGCGCCTCGACCTCTATTCGCTTGGGCTCATCCTTTTCGAAATGTTGGCGGGAAGGCACCCGTTTCACGAGCCCTCGCCCGAGCTTTCCATGTCCAAGCTGCTCGAAAACATGGCTGGCGAGCGGCTCTCGGGAGCGCCTTCGTTGAAGTCGTTCAACCCGCGAGCCGCGTGGAGTTTGGATTCGATCGTCCGCCAGTGTCTTGCGCCCAATCCGGCGGAGCGCTACCACAGGGCGTCTCAATTGGCCGAGGATCTCGGCAGGTTTCTCGACGATCGACCGCTGAGGTTCGCTCCCGAACCCAGCGTCCGGGAACGCATCGGCAAATGGGCCCGACGCAACCCATGGGCTTGCAGTTGGACCACCGTCACTTTATTCGCGGTTCTGCTCGTCGCCGCCAGCTTTGGGCTCATCCGCATGCTGTCAGTGAACCTCAAGAGAGCCTCCGCGCGGATCGAACGGTCGACGTTCCTCGACCGATTCAACAAGTGCCAACTGCTGCTCAATACCCAAGGTCCAACCGACCATCTCTCCGGGGGCATAGCGGCTGGCCCGGAAAACGCTTTCCGGTTATCGCGTGCTGGAAGACCGCAACTGGACCAATTCCTCGCTGGTCAAGCTGCTGCCGGCTGGCGAGCAATTGGTGCTTCGAGAGGACGTTGGAGAAATCTTGATGCTGATGGCGCGGGCCAGCGTTTTCGCATCTCGAACCCATTCGAGCGAGTCGGACCGTAGGAAGGTCTTGGAGTGGGCGGTAAGGGCCTTGGACGCCGTGGAGGCTTTCTTGCCTCGGCCCTCGCCAGCGCTTTACGCCGATCGAGGCCGCGCTACCTCGATGCTCTGGGGGAAGCGGAGCTCGCCAAAGAAGACAAGGCGCGAGCCAAGGCCGCCATTCCCTCGGGCAGTCGAGATTATTACTTGCTAGGCGCTTCTCTGTTGGCGGGAGGAAGCCCAGTCGAGGCTGAGAAGACGCTCAAGCGAGCCATCGATCTCGATCCCAAGCGATTCTGGAGCTGGTTCGTCTTGGGGATCTGTCACATGGATCAGAACCGATTCCTCGAGGCCGCCGGTGATTTTGGAGTGTGCAACGCCCTCGAGCCCGCATTCAACTGGCCTTACTTGAATCGGGGGATTGCCTATGCGCGGGCCGGCCGTCCGCTCGAGGCCAGAGAAGCTTACGACCGCGCGCTCGAGATCGATCCCAAGTTCACCGAAGCCTACGTCAATAGAGGGCTCGTGAACCTGGACCTGGAGAATCCCAAAGGCGCCGAACGAGACCTGTCGAAGGCGATCGAGCTTTCCTCGAGCGACGGATCGATCCGCCGCGACCCCTCGCTGCGAGTGGCCTTGGGCCTGGCCAAGGCCAGGTGCGGAAAGCTCGAGGAGGCTGAGAGGGAACTCGACGAGTTGCTCTTGAAGAACCCACGGAACATTTCCGCGCTCGTCGCTCGTGGGTATACGCGGCTGTTGGCGCAAGGCCGAGTCGTCGAAGCCGTGTCCGACTTCGAAACAGCACTCAAGTTCGATAATAGCGACTTCCGAGCCCACTTGGGCATGGCGCTTGCGCTCAAGGCGAAGTCGCCCAAAGAAGCCCTCGATCAGGTCGATTTGGCTCTCGACGCCAAGCCTGGCTGGCTCGACGGGATTGAACAACGGGCACTACTCAGGGCCCGCTTGGGAAGTCCAGGATGCCTCGACGACGTCGAAATCCTCAAAGACAATCCAACCGCCAGGTGCTTGTACAATGCGGCATGCGCGGTCGCCGTCTATCAAGCCAAATCCAAAGACCCAAGCCTAGAAGGCAGAGCGATCGAACTCCTTCGCCGAGCCATTAACCTTGGCCAGTCCAGGAAGGTCGCCGCCGAAGATCCCGATCTAGCCTCGCTGGCCAAACTCAAGCCTTTCAAGATGCTCGTCGAAGGCAACGAGCAGTAGAACCTCAATTCGCCGCCATTTGGCCAACCTCGATCTCGCCGGTCGCGAACTGATTGAATTCCATGTACTGAAGATGCCTGAACAACTTGGACGACGATTGAAGCTCGCGCGGGGTCCCGATCGCCTCGACCTTGCCTTCGTGAATCACCACGATCTGGTCGCAATGGCGAATCGTCGAAAGTCGATGCGGCAGGAAGATCAGCGTCCTGTTCGCGACCAATCGCGAGATCGTATCGTCAAGCAAGTGCTTGGTGTCGTCGTCCAGGTGGAGACTCGGTTCCTCGATAATGACGATCGACGGATCGTGTAGAAAGGCGCGAGCAAGCGCGATGCGATACTGCTGGTCGGTCGAAAGGTAATGGCCCAAGGGCCCGATCACAGTGTCGTAACCGCTGGGCAAATCCTGAATAAAGTGGTGGGCGTGCGCGATCTTCGCAGCCTCGATGATCCTTGGCAAAGTGTAACTGGTATCGCCCAGGCCAATGTTCGCCAGCACCGAATCACTAAAAACCAGGTCGGCCTGCAAGACCGTGGCCACCTGCGCCCTCAGCGATTCGAGCGTCACTTCGCGAACGTCGGCGCCGTCGATCCTCACTTTTCCACTCTTGGGATCCAGGAGTCTGGGTATCATGCATACAAGAGCGTACTTGGCCTCGTCGTCCATGCCCATGAGCGCGGTCTTGGAGCCGGCTGGGATCTCGAACGAAACGCCCTGAAGCAGGCTCTTCCCGGAGAGGCTCTGAACCGAGACGTTATCGAACGTGATCTTCGACTTGATCGAAGGCAGGAAGCTCGCTCCAACGTGCTGCTGCATCTCCGGTTTGCGTTCCAGGAATTCGAAGATGCCGGTCGCCGAACGAGACGCTTGCTCCACGGCCTTCCGCAACTGCAAGATCCTGCGGATCGGGTGTAAAAGCGCGACCAGGGACACCAGAACGATGAGCACCCCTGCCTCGGAAATCCTGCCCAAAAGCACGTTGAGCGAAAGCCAGCCGAAAGTGAGCATCGCGGCCGCGCCAATCAGCAGGAAAACCCAAGGATCTGGCGCTGAGTGAAGCTCCAAACGCCTCTTCTCGGCGTAGGAGTAACGATCCAGGTGCTCGTCGAACCGCAGCTTATCGATCTGCTCCATCCCGTGCACTCGAACCGTGCCGCAGTAAACCAAGGTCCTCTTGCAGCAGCGAGAGCTGCACGGCGGAATCTCGGCTGGCAAGGTCTTCCTGAAGCTTGCGCTGTTTGATCAGGGAAAACGCAGCCAAGCCGATGAGCGCCCAGAGCGCGAACAAAGAGACGGCGAGAGCAGGATCGATCAGCAAAGTCATCAGAAACAACCCAACGGCCAACACCCACACTCGAGGCGATTGCGACATCTCAGCCTCGAGCCCCGAGCGGACGTCGTTTACCTCCCGCGTGAACAGGTTGATCACCGGTCCGGTACCCTCCGCGGGCAACGACGTCTGGCCCAGTCTGTAAATCTGCCTGTGAATCAGGTTCCTGAGCGAATCAGCGACTTTCAAAACCAGCCGCGTTCTCATAATCACTCGAACGCGCAAGACGAGCGCAAGCGCGACGACAAGCCCCAACCCGCTCATCAAAAGGATCAGAAGCGCGGGCCTGCTCGATCCCAAGGCTGGGACCATCCGGATCATCGACCGCAACGTATGGCCCCAGAGCTTGAGCGTCGGCCGACCCGATTCCAGGTTCATCAGCGCGATCGGAGTCAAGCCGGCGTCGCTCAGCACCCACACGTCCGGGTCGGCAATCCGCTCGGCGTGTCGTCTGGCGCTTGCGGGGAAGCGAACCAAGGCCTCGGCCTCGCTCGGCCCGCCTGCCACTCTGGGAGGCAACGAGGGCGAGCTAAAATACGTAAACCGTGGCGTGGTTGTAAGGCTGAGCATCAGCCCCACCACCACCACGAGCTTCAAGGCCATCAAGGCCTCTAAAACCCCCAGAAAACCGACGAAGAAACGCTCCGTCGATTGATCTTTCAGGAACGCCTCGGCGCGCCGGAACGATGCTGCGTGCATGGGTGGGAATCCGGTGCGAGATGCTTGCTCCCTCGTGACGGCCGGCAACCGCTCCGTCCGCGCTCGGATTCGCGATCACGCCAAATCGCGATCCTCGAATAGCACGAATGCCAGCAATATCGCTGCTCCACTATACATTATGCTATAGATCGCCGCCGGCAAAACATACTGCACCCAGGGAATCATCGCTCCGGTCGAAATCGAAGGCCCCGCGTTGAAGAACTCCAGCGAAGGCAAAACCATCTTGAACAACTGCGCCATGAACGAAATCAGCTCGTTGCGACCTTTGGTCACCGCCACCAGGATCGGCGTCATGTGACCGAGGAAAAAAATCGAGGCGCAGATCACCAGATTGGCCAGCATCGGCATCCTCGTCGAGATGGCCACGCTAATCGCGGCCAAAACCGAAACCTCGCAAAACCCAAGCGCCAAGCCAGGGATCACTTGCTCGACCTGCTTGCGCTTTTGAACCGCGTCCATCACGTCGCCGGAGGATTCGCGCAAGTCGTAACCATATTTGTACCAAACCCCCAGTGCAAACAACGTCCCGATCACGGCAAAAAACGCCAGCACGCCCATCTCGATGCCCAGGTACTTGCCCAAAATGAACTGGCGGCGGTTGATGGGCTTTGAAAGCAGCGTGATCGCCGTCTTGCCGTCGATCTCCTCGGCGACCGCCGAGCTCGAAGTCAAAAGCGCCAAGATCAGGGCGAACGTCGAGATGGTCGTAAGCCCCGTATCCTTGAAGACCTTGATGTCCTCTCCAAAGGTGAAGTAAGGGGCGATGATGGCGTATCCCAATACGCGATCGCAATGACGCCAAGCACGAAAAAGGCCGGTCTTCTCACGGCTTCCTTCGCGGTCGCCATGGCAATGGTGAAAGTCTTCATGAGAGCGTAGCGTCCAGACCAGGGATGAAAGAATAACGATAAATGCACGGGCTCAGCCGACCGTGCTAGGCCGCCGGCCTGTTTGCGTTCATGCTCGAGCCGGCTAACAGACCACGCAAAACGATTGTAACGCAGGGGCGCCCAGGGGCAATTCTTCTACCTCCACCGACTCGATGTACTCTTTCATCGCCTCGTGAACGGCGCCCAAAAAGAGCTCCACCTCCGACTTCGGACCTTCGACGACAAGCTCGACTTGCCCGTCCTCGAGGTTCCGAACCATGCCCAGTAGATCGAACGACTGCGCGATACGGTTGGCACTGTACCGAAACCCCACACCCTGCACTCTGCCGAAGTAAACCACGCGCCTGCGCTGTATCGACATGGAAGTTTGGTCGTCCGGCCCCGCGAGCTCTAGCACCTGAGCAAACGAGCAGGATGCTTCACCGGCCTCGCTCTCATCCTATAATCCCACATCAAGGGGCCGGAAACAAGCGGAGCGGGCCGCCGAGCAAAGCCGCCAGCCCTCCCAACCCCGCCCTCGGAGTTATTCCGTCGTTCGGTTGACGATCGAACCCCCTCGCAAGCGAGCATCGAGCATTGGTATCATACGTTTGGCTGCGGAATCGCAGTCGGCTTCATGTCGAGACGACCTGTTGAGCAACCCGATCCCCATGACGAAACGACCCGGAATTTGGCTAGCCCTCGCATCAGGCGTCGGGCTCTTTGTCGTTCTCTCCCTGGCAGTCGCCGGGAAGTCCAGGGCTCATACGCCCAGCGGAACCCAATCGACAGCCAAGGCGCAGATGACCCCGCCGAAGCTCGACCTCATCAGCGGATGCGCCGTTCGACAAAATCACGCTCATCGACAACTCGTCTCTCGTCGTCGAGCCCGTGTTCCCTAGACCGCTGCCCACCGCCGAATTCGCCAGGGAACGCGAGGCTCTCAAAAAGGAAAACGATCGGCCCACCGGGGAAGGCAACATCGGCGTCGCACCCCAAAAGCCTAAAAAGAAGGCTGAGGCGGAAGAAGAGATCCCCACGACGATCACCATCCACCTGCTCGAAGGCGAACAGCGCGATTTCACCCTCGAGCGAACCTCGATCAAGAGCGTCGAATACTACGAGGACTTGTTGCTCGCCGAGGGCGATCGCATGATCCTCACCCGCGATTACGGCAAAGCGTTTGAGTATTACCTGGCCGTCTTCTCGCGAGACCCGCATTGGAAGGGCGTATCCGAACGGGTCGACCAAGTCCTCTTGAGCGAAGGCACTTCCGCTTTGCTCGACGCCGACGTCGAACGCGGGCTCAGACTCTTGCGCGAACTCCACCTCCGCAAACCGAACTATCCCGACCTCTCCGACAAACTCGCCAAAGCCTACGTCGCTCGAGTCGACAAGGCCTTCTACTCAGGCGCCTACACCCTTGGCAGACGCGTCTTGCACGATATCGAAGAGTTGACCCCCAACCACAAGTCTGTCATCGCGGCCCACGAAAGGTTCATCAACCTTGCCAAGCGGTATGCCGAAGCCGCCTCCAGGAGCGAGGGAACCCAGAAGCTCGACCTCTGGGCTGAGACGTTGCGGATTTGGCCAACGCTCGAGGGCGCGGAGAGCAGCTATAAAGAGGCCTTTGAGGCCTGCCCGACGCTCGACGTAGCCGTCATCGACCTGCCCAAGGCCGTAAGCCCCTGCCTGAACGCCCCAGCCGATAAACGCGTGGCGCCTTTGGTCTACATCCCGCTCTTGGCCTCGATCGATCAAGACGCCATCGAAGGCAAAGTTCCAGGTCAGCTCGCGGCCAGCGTCACCACCGCCGACCTGGGCAGAAAACTCATCGTTCAGCTCAGGCCAAATATACCCTGGTCCGACGGTTCGCGAAACGTCGCGGCCAGCGACGCCGCCCGCATCGTATCCGACCAGGCTGAGCCGTTCTCCCTCGGTTATCGCGCTCGTTGGGGGGAACTGCTCGACCACGTCGAGACGCCCGACCCCACCCGCTTGGAAATCAGACTTACCCGCGCGCGCTCCGCCCGGAAGCCTGGCTGACCAACCCAGTAGGACCAGCCCAGGCAGGACCCGACGGCTGGGTGGTCACCGCCAAAGGACGCTTGCCCATCGGCGACGGCCCGTTTCGTTGGGATTCCAGCGCTCCAGGCGTCGATCGCTATCGAGCCAATACCTCAACATCGATCACCCCAAAGATCCAGCGGATTCGTGAAGCCAAGTTCCCCTCCTCGAAGGCCATCGTCGGCGCACTGGCTCGCGGCGAAATCTCTCTGGTTGAGCATATCCCTTATACCGACATCCCTGAATTCGAAACCAACCAAGACGTCAAGATCGGCTCCTACCTCACCCCCTCGGTGCATTACTTGGCCGTCGACGGCCGCACCCCAAACCTCAGGAACCGCACGCTCCGCAGAGCCATTTCCTACGCGATCGACCGCAAGACGATCCTCGAGGAAAACCTCCTGAGGCGAGTTGCCGACGACGTGAACTCGCCGGCCGACGGCCCTTTCAACAAAGAAAGCTACGCGAACTCGCCCGGCGTCAAACCGCTCGACCACGAGCTCTTGCTCGCCAAGACCCACGTCGTCGCTGCCAAAAAAGAGCTTGAAACCGGAGTGATCCGCCTCACCCTCGAATACCCCAATACACCCGAAGCCAGGCTCGCCGTCCCCTTGATCGCCAAATCTCTACACGAAGTCGGCGTCGAGATCGACCTCGTCGAACGCTCGCAGACCGAACTCGAAAGCTCACTACGAACCGGAAGACGGTTCGACCTGGCTTATCGGACTTTCCGATGCTCCGAACCTGTCATCGAGGCTGGGCCAATCCTCTGCCCAGGCTACGACGCCCCCGCCTCGACCAATTCGCTCGCCTCCTTGGCAAGCCCCAGGATTCTGCAAATCCTCCTTCAGCTTGAACAACTGACTGATTGGACCACCGCAAGGTCCGTTGTGCTCCAGATCGATAAAGAAGCAAGGGATGAGCTGCCGATCATCCCGCTTTGGCAACTTCAAGACCACTACGCATGGCGGACGCGCCTGGTTGGGCCGAGCGACGCTTCAGACCGACTCTACGAGGGAATTGAAACGTGGGAGATCGCACCATGGTACGCTCGCGATCCTTGGTGATCGTTGGCTCGATCGCTCTTGGCTTTTTTGCCTGCGCGTTGCTCTCCGCCGTGAGCGCCGCCGATGGAGCCTCTTCCCCGAAGCCTAAGCCCGATCAATCAGGAAGCGCAGCCAAGCCCAGCGCCAAAGGCGACGCGAAATCGAGTAAGACTCTCTCCAAGTCTTCCGCTTCGATCGCCGCCAAACCCGTCGACAAAACGCCCCTCGGTCTCAAGCCCTACCGGATCCGCGTCTGGCTCGAAATCGACCCGATGGCGCGCATCAGCGAACGCGGCAGACAAAAGCTCCTCTACGACTGGAAAGGACTTGTTCATCGACTGATCGGACCTCCATGGGAACTGACTGTCGAAGAGAACAAGGGACCCCTGACCGAAAAGAAGCTCGAAGCGCTTACGGCCGCCGACTTCGCCGACTGGATGGGCGATTTTGATAAAGCCTGGGTGGTCCGAGTGGCGCCCCGAAGAAGCGGTTACGAGATCGTGGCCCGTGAGTGCGACGGCAAGACCACCCGACTGGCCATGGCCAAACGCAGATACGCTCCGCACCCAGCCGACGCCCCGAGGGCACTGTTCGAGCTTTCTCTCGACGTCTTCGCACCCACCGCCGACATCGGCGAATCGAAAGACGGCGGCGTGACCATCGAAGTTCAGGGAAGCCAACTCCCTGTCGCCGGACCACTCGGTCAATTCCTCGCGAAAGGATCGGTCTTCAGGCCGCTGCGCATTTATCTCAGACCTGACAACACCATGTTGCAAATCCTTGACATTCCTTGGTCCTACCTGCGCGTGGAAAAAGTCGAAGGGTCGAAGGCAACCTGCCGGATCGTATCGAACCTCGGCGATCCGCTGACCAAGGCGCAAGGGCAGGCGGAACAAGCTGGTCGCCTTGGGAGTGAAACCGGCCGACACCCCAGTCAAACTTCAATTCGTCACAAAGCCCGACAAAAAGCCCGCAGGCGGGTATGTTGTCACAGCGCAACCGATTCCGGACGGCAAACCTCGCTTCGCAGCGCTCACGGACCGCCAGGGCAGGGCTGAGATCCAACCGATCCCAGGTCAGGGTTTGCTCATGCTCCACCTGATGGGCGGAGACAACGAACCGTTGGCCGACCTGCCCGTCATGCCTGGCGAAATCCGGGATACCAGACCGATCATGATCGACACCAAGAACCTGACCGTCGAGCTCGAAACCGAGCTCAACGCCATCCGAGACGAGGTGCTCGATCAGATCGTCATCCGCAAAAGGCTCGAGAAGTACCTGAGCTTCCGCGAGGACGGAGACCAGTGGGACGAGATCGCCAAGCTGCTCGAGCAATTCGAGCAACTGCCCACCAAGGCCAGCTTCAACGAGCGCGTGACCAAGCTGCGCGACGACGCATCGAAGAAGCAGAACGCTGGCAAGAAGCCGATCGCCATCCTGACGCGCAACGCCCAGAAGATGATCTCCGACACCTCGGCCATGATCGACGGTTACCTGGACGACGAGATCTTCAAGGCGTTTGCCGAGGCGCTTGCCAAGCGGCAGACGAACCCGCCTGGCGCAAATGCGAAGAGCTCGATTTCTCGCGCGAACGTACCACCGCCGACCGCGCCGGCGCAGCCGCCCCTTGCGCAAGCCGCCCCGGCGACTCCCCAGGTCCCCGCGGGACCCGCAACCACAGCTCCTCCTCCCGCGTCAAAAGGCAAAGCCCCTGCCCGCGGCGGCGCCGGCGCGCCGTTTTAGCAACCGAACCGGAGGCGATGTTGGCTTGCCTCTCTCGCGTTCGGACGTCTTAGCCCTGGAAGGGCGACTCATAACAGCCTTGGGCAACGACCAAGGATGTTTAAGCTCAAACGCAAACAACCTGCACCTCGGAATCAGTCTCCCCAGCACGCGTTTATCCTTTGCTCCTCACTGTGGATCTGATTCAATAAAACCTGCGCGGGTCCGAAACGCATAGTGAATGAAAACGAGGTCCGGAATGATCCTCCCCGGGAGCTCGCCGCGAATGGCTAGATATTCACGAATTTGTCTCATGCTGCTCTGTATTTCTCGACCGGCACTCGCAGCCGACGATCGCACGAGCCCCGCGCCTGAAGACCTACGGCTCTGGAAAGCTGCCGTCACGGGAAAGTTTTATCATAACCACATCGTAATGCTGCCCGAGTCTTGGTCCGACCACGCCGAACTCGTCACGCGAACCGCGGAGAGCAACTTGCTGCCGCGCCGGAAGTTCATGGCTTCGGCGATCACGGCCAGAGACTATTTTATGGAGCGATATCTCGCGCTCCTGGCGAAGGACCGAACTCTCAAGTCCGATCTTCCCAGTGCGCTTGGCAGGTCTTCGGCGTACAACGTCCTCAAGACCCTGCTCAAGCGTGAGCCTTCGCCCCAGGAGATGATGGACGACGACGCCCCGGGCGGCTTCGTCTCGAAAATCGACAAGCTCCGCGAGACGAAAATGGAGGAAAGCGCCTTCAAGCTGTACATCACCCTCTTTCATAACGTGATGGCCGACGAGATCGAAACGGAATACCGGCGCATCCTTCAGGGCGCTCGTTGCCCGAGGCACACCGCGTCTTTTTTGACGAGACAGGCGACGAGGTCGGTTTTCCCACGCCGGACTCCGGCAACATGCTCAATCGCTTGGGCGCTGCGATGGTTCGGATCAGTTATGCAGGCAAAAGCACGCTCGAGAATGTTGTCGTCGTCTCCCGCTCGACCATGAAAACGCGCTCCGCCAAAGACGAACTCGGTCGAAACTTGGTAAGAGGGATCAACGAGGCCTTCCTCCCAGGCGACGAACGGAACAATGTTGCCGACCAGTACCTCAAGAATTCGAACGACCTCCATGCCACTCCCCAGGCCTTCGTGAGCGCCGTCCCCAAGCTCGAACCGGGCGACGTGCTCTACGTCCCGCTGTACGAAGGTGGGTTTTTCTGGGATCTGGATGTGGTCAAGGTCTCCCTCTACTCCACGTCGGGCGCCGTGCTCGACAAGGTGATTTTCAAGGGCGGGGCAGTGAACAACCTTTCGATCCCGAGCCAGCAACGACCCGAAATCCCCAGGCCCAAGAACGACGGGTCGATTGGTCCGACGTTTGAGCGGCTTGACGAGTTCGAGCGAACCGAGCTTGTGCTCACGACCGAGAAACCGACCATCGAGTTTGAAACCTGCATACCTGTAGGCCTTTCGTATCTGACTCTGGGAACGAAGGCCAAGGTCGAATCAAGCCAGCCGCTCGAGGCGGTTGCCCAGGGCAAGCATGCGTTTATCGCTTTAGGACCGCCGAAGTCGACGGGGCGAAGTCTGATCCTGGTCCCGAACGATTCGATCGAAAAAGTGAGACTGCTCGAGGGCAGGACTCCGGTGCCGAAGTCTCGCCCAATGACGAAGAGCGAAAAGGCAAAACGCGCCTCCGAGGAGGCGACGATCGCCAAGGCAAGAGCGAAGAAGAAGTCGGTTGTGCGTTACCTTGCCATCGATCGTTCGGTCAAGAAAGAAGCAGTGCCGGAGACGAAGTCTCAGACCACCTCTCAAACGAAGCGTACTGGTCCGCAGGCAAACACATCGACCAAGCCTGCCAAATCATCGTCAACCGCGCGCCCTGTGCCTGGTCTTTTCCGACCGGTCCCTCGCACCTTGACCTTGGTGCTCGAACGGGAGAAGGAGGGTTCCGACGTCTATCATTTCCCCGGTTGCAAGGCTTCGGGATCGGGCGCATATCGCTATACCGGCAAGGACGTCGAGGTGACAATCCCCGCGGGTTCGGCGATCCGAGCCGTCGCGGTCGGTCCGACCGACTACGTCGCGGAGCTCGAAAAACCCGCCTCCGACGGCTCGACCTTGATCCTCGTGCCGATGACTTCGGTCAAGACGACCAGGGGTGGGAAGTAGTGCATGGTAGGTTCATCCCTTTGGATGAGCGAGCGGAAAAATCGTTTTCGCTAGCTCCTTGGCGGCACGGGCCTGTTCAAGATTGGCCATCGATTTCGATCCTTGATCCTATAACGTCGGTCTCTTGTGCGAGCGGACAGTCCCATTTCATTATAAGGGGTGGGCTACGTCTGGATCGGTCTCCGCCGTGAACGATTGAGCTGTAGATGCGAATTGGCACTCGCAGCTCCAGAACCGCTCCGATTTCAGACCCATTCGCTACGTCGGATGCGGGGCTTCACGTCTTTTGACGGTTCACGTGGCACGATTCGTCCTCAAACATCGCACGATAGGGTGAGACTTCAACCCGAGCGAGGTATGTGGTATGGACAAATCGGTCCCAACCGCCAAGGCGATTTTTGATCAAGCTGTGGAAATCGTTTCGCCCGAACGACGTCGAGCTTTTCTGGACCAGGCCTGCGTAGGGAATCCCGAGCTTCAGAAGAAAGTCGAGGGACTACTCTCGGCTTTCGATCAGGCTGGCAGCTTTCTGGAAGAGCAACGCGGTCCAACGGCGTCTCACGCTTCGGAACCCGGCGTAACGACCGGTTTTCTCGAAATCGTTGCATCGACCCCGACTCTCGCTCCGCTTTCCGAAGGCCCAGGTTCGGTTATCGGACCCTACAAGCTGCTCCAGAAAATCGGTGAAGGCGGTATGGGCGTGGTCTACATGGCCGAGCAGGAAACCCCTGTTCGCCGACGCGTTGCGCTCAAAATCATCAAGCCAGGAATGGACAGCAATCAAGTCGTTGCCCGCTTCGAGGCGGAGCGCCAGGCCCTAGCCTTGATGGATCACCACAATATCGCTCGGGTCTTCGATGCGGGGGCGACCAGCAGCGGCAGGCCCTATTTCGTTATGGAACTGGTCCATGGGGTGCCCATTACGCAGTATTGCGACCAGGCCAAACTCACGACCCGAGAACGCCTCGAGCTCGTTGTGCCGATCTGCCAGGCCATCCAGCATGCGCATCAGAAAGGCGTGATCCATCGCGACATCAAGCCCACAAACGTCCTCGTCACGTTGTACGACGGCAAACCCGTACCCAAGGTCATCGACTTTGGCGTGGCCAAGGCCACCGAACAGCGGCTAACTGAACGTACGATGTTCACCCAATTCGGCGCCATCGTTGGCACGTTCGAGTATATGTCGCCCGAGCAGTCGGAAATGAGCGGTTTGGGAATCGACATGCGCAGCGACATCTATTCGCTCGGCGTCTTGGTCTACGAGCTCCTCACCGGCACGACTCCGCTCGAACGAAAGCGCTTCGTCAAGCGGCGTTCACCGAGATGCTGAGGATGATCAAGGAAGAGGAACCGCCTCGGCCCAGTCTGCGATTGAGCAGCTCGGACAAGCTGCCCAGCATTGCGGCGGCGCGAAAGACCGAGCCGACAAAACTCTCTCGACTCATGCGCGGAGAGATCGATTGGATCGTAATGAAAGCCTTGGAAAAGGACCGCACAAGGCGATATGAGACGGCAAACGGCCTGGCGCGATATCGAGCGGTATCTCTGCGACGAGCCTGTGGAAGCTTGCCCGCCCAGCACTCGCTACCGCTTGAGTAAGTTCTTGAGGAAGCATCGTACAGAGGCGTTGACGGCCGCTGCCCTGGCGGCGCTCTTGATTACCGGGGTCGTCGGCACGGCCATAGGCCTTGTGCGGGCCCTGCACGCCGAGTCTCGCGCTCGACGATCGGAAGCGAACGCGAAGACCGAAGCTTCGGTCGCTCAGGCTGTGAACGAGTTTCTTCAGCAGGACCTCCTGGCACAAGCCAGCGCCTTCAATCAGGTTGGCCGCGACATTCACCCCGATCCCAATCTCAAGGTGCGTACAGCGCTCGACCGAGCCGCCCAACGCATCGGCGATAGATTTACCAGACAGCCGTTGGTCGAGGCTGCCATTCGCGTCACCATCGGAGAGGCCTACCAGGGTCTGGGAGAGTACCCAACCGCGCAAAAGCACCTTGAGCAGGCGCGCTGGCTTTACAAAGAAACGCTGGGCGAAGACCACGAGAAAACGTTGGCGGTCTCGAGCCGTTTGGGCGAACTGCTGCAACGGCAAGGCAAGGCCAAGGAGGCGGAAGATCTCTTGCAGCGAACACTCGAGGGCCAACGGCGCAGCACGAGCGCAGCCAAGCTCGAAGTCGCCGCGACGCTCGTGCGGCTTGGCCAGACGTCCCTGGACCTGGACCACCGAACACAGGCTGAAAACTCCGCGAGCGAAGGGCTGGCGCTCTACCAGAAGATCCTTGGAGACGATGATCCGGGCACCGTCCATGCTCTCAGCGTGTTGGCGTCGATCCAGCTCGAGCTCGATCACTTTGCCCAGGCTGAGGCACTCCATCGAAAGGTCGTTCGAATCTGCGAAAAGGCATTTGGCGAAGCGAATCCGATCACGGCGAAAGCCAATTTCGAACTTGGAATCTTTCATAAGGTCAAAGGTCTCAATCGAGACGCCGATCGGTTGATGTGCCGAGCGCAGCAGGTGTTGGCTGACACTCTGGGATCGGATCACCCTGAAACCCTGATCGCCCAGATGAAAATCGGCGGCCTTCGCGATATCCAAGGCCGTTTTGAAGAGTCGGAAAAACTTTCGCGGGAGGCATACGAGGGACTTCGCCGCGTCTTGGGCGCCGAGCACCCAGAAACGTTGTTCGCATGGATCAATCAAGCCGCCACAATGATGAATTGGGGGCGCACTCAAGAAGCATTAAGGCTGCTCGAAGCGATCGTGGAAACTCAAACGCGTGTGCAAGGCCCAGAGCATTCTCAAACGTTGTACGTCCGGAATATCCTCGCAAACGCCTACCGAGAATCAGCCCAACCCGAAAAAGCCCTTAGCCTTTACCAGCAGACGCACGAGCTTCAATTGCGCGTGCTAGGTCCAGATCATAGGGATACGTTGTCCACCTTGGGCAACCTGGCCAATGCGCACGCAGAATTACGTCAGTTCGAGAAGGCGATGTCGGAAACGATGGAAGTCGTCGAGCGACTGACCAAAGTTCTCGGCAAGGATCATCATATTACCTGGAGCAGAATAGGAAATCTGGGAACGATCGAGCTCGAACTGGGCCGCGCGGAAAATCGACGGGACTTGTTGGAGCGCGGAATCAAGAGAATAGAAAACGCTTTTGAGTCGCTCCGCACGATCCTCGGTCCAGATAATCCAGACACTCTGCATCTCCAGGCGAATTTCGCGGGGGGCCTGCTGATCCTTGGCAGATTTTCACAAGCGGAAGTCATTCAAGCCTCTCTCTTGGAAAAATACCGCGGAATCTATGGTCCTGTGAATAATCGAACCCTCCTGCAACTCAACAACTTGGCGGCAACTTACAAGAAGCAGTCAAGGTTCGCCGAGGCCGAGAGGCTTGTCAGAGGCGCTCAGCAGGCGTTGGCGGCTTCGCAAGACAAGCCGCATCCCAATCTCTATAGCTACTTTGTCAATTTCGGCGAAATCTTCATGGATCAGAAGAAATCGAAGGAAGTGGTCGCCCTTCTCATACCGACAATAGCCCGCGGCGAGCGAGATTTCGATCCAATGGACCGCAACCTTGCAGACCTCAGGTTTCTGCTCGGCAAGGCGTTTCTCGACCAAATCAACTATCGCGACGCCGAGCCCTGTTTTCGAAAAGCTTACGAGGTCTACAAAGTTGTTCGTACTCAAACCGATCTGCAACGTGGACTTTGTCTCTTTGACCTGGCGCTCTCCTGCTCGATGAACAAACGGTATGAAGATGCGGACAAGTTCTATAACGACTATTTGAAGTTCCTCAAAGGGACGACGATCCCTGAAAAAGACCATCTGATTCTCAAGTCTTTGTCGGCGATGTCGCTCATGTACGGCCAACAGGGCAGGTCCGATAAAGTGATCGAATGCCTGGAAGAGAAAATCGAACTATCAAAGAGAAAGTATGGCGAAGCCCAGCTCGAGCGTTTGCAAGATATGGATCGGCTTGCCGGCTGGTATCGAGCCGAAGCGAAACCCGACGAGGTCACGCGCGTCAAAAAAGAGCTCGCCGACGTTTATCGGCGCAACTTCAAAGTGGACGACGAACGGACCTTGACCGCGCTGCGAGATTTGGCGCAATGGTATGAAGTCACAAAGCACCCTGAAGAAGCAGAGCAATATCTATTAGATCTCTATCAAACGTGCAAGAAATCATGGGGAAAAGACCATCGCTATACCCAGATGTCCCAACTTGAACTTGGCCAAAACCTGTGCAACCAAGGCAGGTTCGCCGAAGCGGAGCCGCTCTTGCGCGACGCGTTGGCCGCGATTGAGCGAGTCGAAAAAGGCGATCGCATCGAGCCGAACGGACCCCGGTTCATCCTGGCCAGGTCCCTGTTCGGGCAAGCGAAGTATCAGGAGGCTCTTCCCTATTTCCAAGAAGTCGCTCGACGCGAACAAGAGATGCTTCCCAAGCTTGGTCCCGGCGTCAAAAGCAACCTCAGGCCCGCTCTCGATTACCTGGCGCATACGTATCAAGCGTTGGACCGGAACGAAGAGGCGGAACAGTGTCTCAAGCAGCTCCAGGACATTGTCAATAAGGACGAATCTCTGGAAAAGGCTGGCGCATTAGCGAATCAAGGGCACAGCCTCATCCAGGAAAAGAAGTACTTGGAAGCCGAATCGATCTTGCGAGAATCCCTTGAGCTAAGAATGAAGCATCAGGCAGACCACTGGTCCAGGTACAACGTCGAGTCGCTCATCGGCGAATGCCTGCTGGGCCAAGGGAAGCTTGCCGACGCCGAACCTCTGCTCATTTCCGGTTATAAGGGCATGATGCAGCACGAGGAGGACTGTCATAAACTTCGCTTGCCCGAGGCTGCCCAAAGATTAGTGAATCTGTACGAACTGCTTGGTCAAAACAGTAAGGCGGAAGAATGGACAGTGGCACTAGAGGAACACAGGAGCCTGCTCAAGGCCAAGAATCTGGAGGAGGCCGCGGCCCTTAATCTGAAACAAGAGGAATTTGCCGAGGCCGAGCCTCTCTTGCGCACGAGTCGCGATCTTTGGCGGCGGTACCGACCAGGCAAGTGGCAGGGCTTCGCCGTTCAATCGCGTCTGGCAGAAGCCTTGATTGGTATGCGGCGATTCGCCGATGCCGAGGCGCTTTTGCTCGAATCGTTTCGCGAGCTCGAAGCACAAGCGGACAAGCTCTCGCAGTTTGCCAGGTTGCAAATCGACGCAACAGAGAAGCGCCTGGTAAAGCTCTACGATGCCTGGGGTAAGAAGACCGAAGCGGACAAATGGCGCGGCGATCTGGAGAAGGCTGCCGGAGAACCTTCGAAGTAATGGTCGCGTCCTCGACGACGCACAGCACAGCAACGACGGGGTTCAACAATCGAATTTTCTTGAGAATGATCGCTCATGGCTGAAGTTACCGACCTTCTCTCGGCAATCGAACGCGGCGACCGGCAGGCTGGCGACCAATTGATGCCCCTGGTCTACAATGAATTGGTGAGACTCGCCGCCCGGCGAATTGCGCAAGAAAAGCCTGGCCAGACGCTCGACGCCAATGCATTGGTCCACGAAGCGTACCTAAGGCTCGTCGAACATGGAGACGGGCAAGCCGCGCCAGCAATGGCTCAGTGGAAGAGTCGAGGCCATTTTTTTTCCGCCGCCGCCGAAGCCATGCGGCGGATTCTCATCGATGCTGCTCGTCGCAAGCAGCGTCTACGCCACGGCGGCGGTCTCAAACGCGTCGATCTGTCCAACCTGGATCTCTTCGCAGAAGAGTCGGGCGATCATCTCCTGGCTCTCGATGAATCACTTCGGCGACTCGAACAGGAAGAACCTGAAGTCGCAAGCGTCGTCAAGCTTCGCTTCTTCGCCGGCCTGACGATCGAAGAGACCGCGGCTTCCCTCAGCATTTCGGTCCGTACCACCAACCGTCATTGGGCCTATGCAAAGGCCTGGCTGTTTCAGGCTCTTCGCGATTCGAGTTAGGCATACCCTGGACGCGGCCGCTATGCCTGCTCCCGTCAAACTCAACGCATCTTCCGCATTGTGATATTTGGGAAAATCCTGCCGGTTTCGTCTTCCAATTGCAACTCTAGGGAAGACCATTATAGGTCAGTGCTCTTTGACAACCTGATATGCGGAAAGAAGAACGGCGGCGGTCTGCCCTCGGTGGACCGTCTGGACTGCGCATGGCCCTCGGCGCGGAAGGAGCCACGGCAAGGTCCGCCTCGCTTGAACAGGTTGCGTAGGTCGCCCAGATTTGGCTTCGTTTGGTCAGGAAGCCTCGGAGCCCAACACCGGATCGAACGGATGTATGCGGAAATCTGAACGAGGGATCTTGAGATGTTAGCCCAGCTTCTTGCCTCCGATTCGAGACGGAAATTGGGTTCGAACGTTGGGAAGCGGGGAAAATGAACCACGGAACAACACGGAACGACACGGAAGCGGAGGGAGCGGACCGAAAAGTCAGCGGGATCCGGAAGAGTCGACGCGGTTTACCCAGCGTGAAATCCGAAATTGGGTTCGAACGTTGAGAAGAGGGGAATGATGAACCACGGAACGACATGGAAGCGGAGGGAGCGGACAGAAAAGTCAGCGGAGCCGCAAGGGTCGCCGCGTTTTACCCAGCTTGAAGTGGAAATTGGGTTCGAACGTTGGGAAGAGGGGAAACTGAACCACGGACCGCACGGAATGACACGGAAACAGAGGGGACCTGACAGAGAAGTCGGCGGAATCGCGAACGTTGACGCAGAGCCCGCAGCTTGAAATGGGGTTTTTGCGAGCGGCGGATTCTTGGTATTCAGGGCCCTACGACCCAACTTCTTGATCCTGATTCCTCGTCCCAGAAGCCTCAGTTCGCCCCGACCTCGGTGGGAACGCCAAAAAGCTTGGAGATCTTGGCCCCTGCCTTGAAGAGTCGTTGCAAGGCAGGCGTTGGCAAACGGTCGATCTGACTGTACCAGGCTGTGAGCATCTGCGTGAAATCGAGCATCTTCTCGAGTTGCTCGCGGGTGTATTCGTCGTTTTTGCCGCCCGTCTCGGCCTCGTGGACGCAGTGCTCCAAAAGCGCGATCGTGGGGTCCATCTCCCGTCGCTTTCGCTCGGCCATGATGACCCGGAAGGTCTCCATCACGTCCTTGAGCGCCTCGAAGCGGTCGCGGCGATCGCCAATCACGTGCACCCTTCGCACAATGCCCCAGGTCATCAGTTCGCGCAAACTCGTCGACACGTTCGACCTGCTCACGTCGAGCAAGGTGCTAATCGAATCGGCGTCAAGCGATTCCGGAGCAACAAACAAAAGAGCATGGACCTGGGCCATCGTTCTGTTGATCCCCCAGGCTTGACCCATCTCGCCCCAATGCAGGATAAATTTCTTAGCAGCAGGAGTCAGTTCCACTTGTTTCGTTCCGCAAGGACTGAAATAACTGTCTTAACAGAAAAGATACACTTTTCAAACCTTTCGTCAAGTATGTCGCCGGCGTCGAGCGCTTGCGGACGAGTCTTGGGGAGTGTTACAGAGGTTAGGGAATTGCCAATGGCTTGTAAATTGCTTCCGCGGCTGGGAAGGCCGAAGATCGACCTGGCTGCGAAGATGGACAGAGGTAAATTGCGATGAAATTGCGAGCCCTAGGCAAGACCGGCCTCTCGGTTTCTCCTCTATCGTTCGGAGGAAGCCCGCTCGGCGGAGTGTTCGGCGACGTTTCGATCGACGAGTGCATCCGCACCGTGCAAAAAGCGATCGATCTGGGGATCAACCTCTTCGACACAAGCCCCTATTACGCACTCAAACGAGCCGAGACCGTCATGGGCTTGGCTCTCGAGGGCGGTTGGCGCGAGAAGATCTTTCTCTCGACTAAAGGAGGCAGGATCGCCAAGACCGATTTTAACTTCACGCCCAAGCATTTGTATCAAAGTTTGGACGAATCACTCGTAAGACTCAAGACGGATTATGTGGATATCTTTATCGCACATGACATCGAATTCGAGAAGGACTCGAAGTTCATCTTCAGCGATACGGTGTCGGCGCTCTTGGAATTGAAGAAGCGAGGAAAGTGTCGGTTGATCGGCGTATCCGGGTATCCGCTGGACCTCTTGGTCGAGACCGCCGAGACTTGCCCCTTGGACCTTGTGTTGAGCTATTGCCACTATACGCTGCTGGATACCACACTTATGAATAAGCTCTTGCCGCTTACGGAAAAGCGTGGTCTTGGGCTGATCAACGCAAGCGCTTTGTCGATGGGTTTGCTGACACAGCAGGGTCCTCCGGACTGGCACCCAGCGCCTCCGGAAGTGATCGACGCGGTCACTCGGGCGAGGGCGTTTTGTGCGGGATTGGGGGCGGATCTGGCGAAGCTCGCGCTTCAGTTCACTCTCGCGGAGCCGCGGATCGCAACAACTTTGGTTGGCATGTCGACGGTTGAAGAGGTCGAGCGAAACATGGCCACGCTCGAAGCCCCGATCGACGAATCGATCCTCTCGCACGTCCAGGCGATATTGGAACCCGTGAAGGATTGGGGTTGGCCGAGCGGCCACTGGCCGGCCCCCAGCCCGACCCCTTCGAACGCCTCCCAAGGCACAGGCTAAAAGCGTAGGAGCGCCGGCAATGCCCACGCCCGCCGAAGAGCTTGCCCAGGCGCTAGCAAAACTTGATCCCCGAAACGCCAAGTACGCGACCGACGCAGTGGATCTGCTGCTCCAGTCCGCGCGGGCGGCAAACGCCACCGACATCCACCTTCAGCCCACACCCCAAGGTTTGCACGCACTCTGGAGGTTGGACGGAGTTTTGGCCTCAATCGCCCTGATACCCGGTTCGGCGGCGCCCAACGTCGTGGCGCAGGCTTAAGGTGCTTTCAGGACTACTGACATATCGAAACGACGTTCCTCAGGAAGGCAGGATTCGGAACGATCCCGGGAACGTCGAGACCCGCGTCAGCACGTTTCCAACGCTCCATGGAGAGCGAGCCGTGGTCCGGAATTTCCCCAGCTCAGGCAGGCTCGCGCGGCTCGGCGACCTTGGTCTGGAGTCGGGAGTCGCCTCTGCCTTGGACGGACTGCTTTCGGAAACCTCCGGAGCCGTCGTCGTCTCGGGGCCCTCAGGCAGCGGCAAGACGACCACGATCTACGCCTGCCTTCGCGAAATCGCCTTGCGATCTGGAGGTCTGAGAAACCTCATGACTCTGGAAGATCCCGTCGAAGCGGCGGTTCCGGGCGTTTCGCAATCCCAAATCAATGAGCACTCAGGTTTCGATCTTGCGGGGGGGCTCAAGTCGCTGTTGAGGCAGGACCCGGAAGTGATCGTCGTGGGAGAGATCCGCGACAAAGCGACCGCGGAAGTGACGCTTCAGGCTGCGCTCACTGGGCATCTCGTGCTTACCACGTTCCACGCTGGAAGCGCGGCGGGGGCGATATCGAGGCTCGCGGAGATGGGTTTGGAGCCCTACGTTCTGCGAAGCGGGCTTTTGGCGATCCTCAGTCAAAGGCTGTTGCGGAGCCTGTGCAGTTGCTCGGAGTCCGCGGACGTTTCGGATCCGAGTGTTCACCTGGGCATGCAGGTCTCGAAGGCGAAAGCAGCGGTCGGTTGCGCACGATGCGGTGGTACGGGATATTCGGGCAGGTTCCCGATCGCCGAGCTTGTCATGCCCAGGACGCCGGCCGTCTCGAAGGCAATTCTGGACCGAATCGATCTGGACGGGCTTGCGAAAACGATCGTCGAAAGCGGCGTAAAGACGCTTTGGGACAAAGCCAAAGCAGCCGTCGAAGCAGGCTCGACAACGCCCGCGGAAGCGAGGCGCGTGTTGGGTTTCCAGACCTATGCGAGCTGAATTTGAGCTCGCCAGACGCTTGTCGAAGAGGTCCGGGGATGTCACATTAAGTTCGTGAGACTATTCCTCCCGAAGGGCATCGAGCGAAATCGAAGTGGAGTTGGAATGATGAGCGTCCGCAAAGTGTGGGTGTTGTTTGTCCTTGCGACCGCGCAGGGCGTCCTGGCGCAGGATGCGAAACCGAGCGTCGAATCGGTTCCCGACGCGGTCAAGGGGATCACCGCTCGCGAACTGGGCGGACATATGAAATTCCTGGCTTCGGATCTGCTCAAAGGGCGAGACACCTCGAGCCCCGAGACGCTCTTGGCGGCGGAGTATCTGGCCGACCATGTCGAAGCCGCGGGCGCCGAAGCGATGCGGGAGAGAAAGAGAACGGACAGACCACCTTCTTCCAGCACTTCCCGCTCGAGACGCTCACGATCGAGAACGAAGGCACCTCGGTCAGCTTGATGTCGAGCAAGACGGCGCCAAACGCGTGGTTCCGTTCGACGCAAACGTCGATTTCTTCGTAATCAGGCCGCCCAGTTCGAACGAGGAGATCGAAGCGCCGGTCGTTTTCATCGGTTGGCCGATGGGGGATAAAGACGGCAAAACTTCTGATTTGGGAGGCCTCGACGTCAAGAATCGGGTGGTCGTGGCGCTGATGGGCGGTCCCGCTCGGAATCAAGCCGGCGGTACCGAGAATCAAAGGCCTTTAAACGCCAGCGAGCTGACTCCGATCCTCCAGCAGAAGGGCGCCCTGGCGCTGATCCTTTGCCAGCGTCCTTCGACCGAGCCGGCCAAGAACCAAAATCAGCGGCGACCGATGGCCATGGGGCCGATGAGGGGCCAGGTTCGGCTTCGAGAGGAGACCAGCGGACTGGGCTGGCTGATCGCGACCCCGAAGCTCAGCGACGAGATCTACGCAGCCGGCGGTATCACCGCCGACAAGCTCGATCCCAAAGTGCTCGAAGGCGTGAAGCTCAAGCTCAAGGTCAACTTCAAGCGAGACTTGAAGGACGACCGCAACGTCGTGGCGATCTTCCCTGGCTCGGACCCCGAG
This sequence comes from uncultured Planctomycetota bacterium, assembly GCA_963818975.1. Taxonomy (GTDB): domain Bacteria; phylum Planctomycetota; class Planctomycetia; order Isosphaerales; family Isosphaeraceae; genus CAWFUI01. Next base: position 23,926 of record CAWFUI010000007.1, read on the forward strand.
AAGAAGAAAGAGATCGTCATCTACAGCGCCCACTACGATCACGTCGGCGTCGGCTCCAACGGCCAGATCCACAACGGCTCCGACGACAACGCCTCGGGCACCAGCGCCCTCCTGGAAGTGGCCCAAGCCTACGGCCAAAGTCCAAGGCCTGCCCGCAGCGTCGCGTTCCTTTGGGTCTCCGGCGAGGAAAAGGGACTCTTGGGAAGCGAATGGTTCACAGGTCATATGACGATCCCAGAAGGTTATAAGATCGTTGCGGACATCAATATGGATATGGTCAGCCGCAACGACGGCAAGACGATTAGCATCCATCCCTCGAACAAGCACTCAGGCTACAACACGCTGGTCCCCAACGCGGCCGAAGCGTGCAAGGTGGAGGGGGTGAAGGTGATGTGGGACGCCGACCAGTTCTACGGTCGGACGGACAGCTACAATTTCGCCAGGAAGGGGATCCCGATCGTGTTCTTCTTCTCGGGACTTCACCCCGACTACCATCAGCCGACCGACGACGTGGCGAAGGCCGATTTCGAGAAGGCCGCCCGTATTGCAAGGGCTGCGTTCAGGCTCGGCTGGCATACGGCTCAGGCCGGCGATCCGCCCAAAATGACGGGACCCCAAGAACAAGGCGACGCCGCGCAATAACGCCCGGACTGCCCTAGATAGACGAATCTCAAGCATGCGATGGCCGATTCGGTATCAGCTTCTGGCGCCCTCGGTCGTCGTGCTGGTGACGGCTCTATCGGCCATCGCGGTATCAACCGCGGTGCTTGCCGCGAGGCGCAGCGAATCGAGGGCTCGAAAGAACCTCGACGCGGTCGTTGACGCCCTGGCGGATTCCCCATTTCCACTCAAACCGAACGTCCTGGCTCGGATGCACGGACTCTCGGGGGCGGATTTTGTCACGCTCGACTCGTCCGGCCGAACGCTCGCGAGCACGTTCCCAACCTCGATCCAGCTTCCCAAAGACTGGCCTTCGATCAACGGAACGACGATCGATCTAGGTGGTAAGCGATACACGATGGCCAAGGTCCAACCTGGCGAAACCAGCGGGGCGGATCGGCTGGTGGTGCTGACGACCGAAGAGCGGCTCAGCGAGATCCGTCGCGATGCAGCTTTGCCTCCCTTGATCGTCGGCGCCGGCGCCCTTTGCCTGCTTGCCTTTGTGAGCGTCTGGCAAGCTCGCGGTTTCGGCAGGAGGATCGACAAGGTGCCGCTCGAGCGTCGCGCGGATCGCCAAGGGGGAATTTCAAACCCTGGACCCAGGCAGGCCCGTCGACGAACTCGCGGACCTGCTGGTTTCGATCAACCAGATGAGCTCCGAACTGGAGGCAATGCGGCAAAGGATCCAGCGGACCGAGCGCAACGCGCTCTTGAGCCAGCTTGCGATGGGCCTGGCGCACCAGTTGAGGAACGCTCTGACCGGCGTTCGACTCTCGATCCAGATCCACGAGCGTAAATGTCAGCAAGTGAACACCGATCGGACTCTCCAGATCGCTCTCAAGCAGCTTTCGCTGGTCGAAGAGCAGGTGAAGGGCCTGCTTGCTCTGGGTCGGAGGGAACGCAAGCCTCCCAGGCTTTTCGACGCCAAGGGCCTGGTCCTGGAGGTGATGGATCTTGTCGGGCCTATCGCCGAGCACGCCCGGGTGAAGCTTGTCCACGCGTTCTCCGAGGGAGCAGGGGCGATCGAGGGGGACGTCGACGCGATCAAGTCGGCGGTCTTGAACCTGGTATTGAACGCGATCGAGGCCGCGGGTCCTGGGGGCGGAGTCGAGGTGAGGGCGAAAGCCAGCGAAGTGGGGCTTTCCATCGACGTCGTGGACACAGGTTCGGGGCCCGAAGACCAAGTCTCGTCGTCGATATTCGACCCCTTCGTCACGAGCAAGCCCGAGGGCGTGGGCCTGGGGTTGGCTTTGGCAAAGCAGGTTGCTGAAGACCATTCAGGCTCTCTCGCCTGGAAGCGAATCGACAACAAGACCATCTTTCATTTTGAAGCGAGTACGTGTCGATGAGCAAGGTTTTGGTCGTTGACGACGAACCGAGCATCTGCTGGGCCTTCCAGCAGTTCTTGGCCGAGGACGGCCACGAGGTTGGCGTGGCCGGGTCGGCGGAGGAGGCTTTGCCGATGGCCGAGGCCTTTCTGCCGGACGCGGTTGTCTTGGACGTCCGACTTCCAGGTATGAACGGAATTAGCGCGCTTGGACCATTGCGCAAGAGCATTGGCCAGGCGCCGGTCATCATCGTCACGGCGTTTGGAGATCTGGAAACGGCGGTACGGGCCGTCGAGGCGGGCGCCTTCGATTACCTGGTCAAGCCGTTCGATCTCGAGACGGCGCGTGCGGCGGTCAACAGGGCTCTCGACTCGGCTGGGGGCAAACGCTCCGCGGCCGAACCTCGGATTAAAGACAACGTCGACGATGAATCCCTGATCGGATCTTCGCCTCCGATGCAAGAAGTGTTCAAGCGTATTGCACTTGTCGCAGCCACGGACGTGCCTGTCTTGATCACGGGGGAAAGCGGAACCGGCAAGGAGCTTGTGGCTCGGGCGATCCACAGACATTCCACGCGAAGATCAGGGCCTTTCATGCCGGTCTGCCTGCCGGCTTTGAGCCCTGGAGTTGTCGAAGCCGAGCTCTTTGGCCACGCCAAGGGCGCCTTTACCGGTGCGTTGGGGGAACGTAAAGGCCTGCTCGAGCTCGCTTCCGGAGGCACGGTGTTGCTTGACGAGATCGGCGAGGTTGACCTGGCTCTGCAGGTCAAGCTTTTGCGGACGATCGAACGGAAAGAGGTGACCCCCGTAGGCGAAGCCAAGCCCAGGTCCGCCGATTTTCGAGTCGTCGCCGCGACCAACAGGGACCTTGCCGAGAGGATCTCGGCCGACGCCTTTCGAGAAGACCTTTACTTTCGGTTAAGCGCGTTTCCCATCCACGTCCCTCCTCTGAGGGAGCGGGGCGCCGACGTCTTGGCCTTGGCGGAGCGCTTCCTGGCGAGGTTCTCGATTTCATCTGGCGTTCATCCTCTGATGCGATCGGAGTTCTCGAGCGAGCTCTTGCGGCGAAAGTGGTGGGGCAACGTCCGCGAGCTCAAAAACGCCGTCGAGCACGCCGCGATCTTGGCTCGTGGAGGTCGTTTGCTGCCTGAACACCTTCCCGAGCCTCTGGCGCCGCTCTCGCGCTCTCCAGCCGGACAGCCTCTCGAAGACAGGATCGCCCAACTCGTGGCCCAGTGGACCGAGGCCGAGGCTGGCAAGCTCGAAGACAAGGACCAGGGCGAGCTCTATGAAAAACTGCTCGCGGCCGTCGAACCGGTTCTGCTGAGGACGATCCTCGATCAGAAAAACCAAAACCGAGCAGCCGCCGCCCTCGCCCTGGGACTGCACAGAGCGACGCTGCGACAGAAGCTCAGACGTTATGAAATTGAATAAAAAGCACTAAAGGAGAATTTCAACGGTTAATGCGATAGATGCGAAATAAGCGGTCTCCCTCTGCTGCCCCGTAGACCGGCTCGAACCTTTTGGGATGCAGCTCGGCCCAGTTTCGCTCGATGGGAAAGCCGCTCGCATCGGCGACGTTAAACCTTCCCTCCGAGGGGTTGGCTCGCGTCACAACCAAGAATTGGACGCCCGCCGAGTCCATGTTCCGGATCCACGCCTCGTAGTCCGCCCGCTCCGGCAGCCTGTCCCACCCAGGCCTGGGGTCGTCCCACAAGGTCTTGCCCGCATGCGAAGCCTCGCGAGCAAAATCATGCATCAGCCAATCATGATGAGCATTGATATTGATGTAGCGGACTTTGTTCTTGAAGCCAGCTCCAAGCAGGTAATAGGGGAGATCGGTCCCGGAGTAGGCGACCTTGGCGCCCTTTGGACCGGTCAGTCTGTCGAGCGCAAGCCAGCCGCGGTAATAGTCTGGAAAGGAGGCAGGGTAGAACCGGGTCCTGGGGTCGTTGCCGTACTTCCCATCCTCTAATCTTAGGACGACGCCCAACGCAGGCAACGAAACGAGAAGGGCCGCCAAGAGAGCCCGACGGCTCGGCCTGGACGCCGCGAGGCTCCATGCCAGGGCCACGACCAAAGACGAGGCCCCAAAAACCATCGACCGCCAATCGGGGCCCGATCGCGACCAAACTCGAACCAAAGCAGGCATTGCGTTGGGGATGCTTGGGTCGAGATCCCAGGGCGGGTTTTGCCCAGGGGAAACCATCGGCCAGCCTGAATAAGCGCTAATATGTACGATCAGTAGTACGACCCCAAGAAGCTTCAAGATCGAGCTCCGGTCGAACAGAAGACCCAGGAGAGCGGCAGCCAATCCCACTCCATGCAGCATGAACCGTTGCTGCGTCCGGTAAGGAATCAACATCCAGTAAGCAAGTATGTTCAGCACAGCCAATATCGCCATCGCCCTTGCCCATTCGCGTCGGCCTTTGGGCTCTTTGCCAGGAAGCCAGACGATCAGAATCGAGGCCAGCCAAACGGGTACGAGCCTGGCGTCGAGCACCGCGGACAACAGGTCTCCGAAGGCTCGTAGCTGGCTCATCGGAATAAAGTAGGGGCTTCGATGCATCGCCGATCTTGGATACCAACCAGAAAGCACTACCTTCCCAAAAGCCTCGAGGTGCATTGGATAAAGCGGATTGCCCGTCAGCAGCAGATTCCTCCCGAACCAAAAGCCCGAGGGGATCAGAGGGACGAAGAGGACGATCAGCAAGCACGCAAAGAGTCTCCGCGGTCTCAGTCGAGCTCGCAGTATCACGATCAGCGCCAATGCGTAAACCAGAGGCGCGAAAACCAACGCCGTCGGCTTGACTCCTAGCGAGCAACCCAAGGCCAGCATCGATAATGCGAGAGTCGAGGAATCCCCACGCTCGAGGTCGAAACGCATCAAGAAATCGACCGCGAGCAAGTATCCCGCGATGAAGGTGGTATCGACGTTCGCCTCGAACGAAAATATGAGTAAAGGCGTGCACGCGGCAAACCAAGATGCGGCGACCAGAGCCGAAGAAGTGCTCGAGCCGATCCGTCTGGAGATCGAATAGACCGCGGTGCAGGCCAGGAGCAGAAAGGGCGCTTGCCCAACCTTCGCCAGCGAATCCCCGCCGAACCCCACAAAAAGCCAGGTGAACCAGAGGTCTCCGCCGGCAGGGAAGTAAGTTGCCGCCGATTCACCAAACGGCGCGGCGATCAAGAACAGCTTGCCTTCCTGCCACCAACGCGCCGCAAAGTAGAGGTGGTAGATTGGTCCGTCGCTCACCACCTTCACAGGTCCGATAAGTGATGGCGCGGCAAAGCTGATGCAAGCCCATATTGCGGCGCCCAACGCAAGCGTTGCGCAGATCGACCAACTTTCGCGATCGAATGCCTTGGCCTTTGGCGTCGATCCGTCGCGACGTCTCCTCCAGTACGCCGCGGCAAGACCGAACACGAGAAACCCGCAAGACCAAGAGAGCAGGGGGGTGTACTCGAGAAGCCCTACCGATCCCAGAATTTGGAGACCCAGAGTGATCCACGTCCAGGCTAGAAGCGAACCTGCGAGAAACCGATCGAGTCCAGTTTCGAGGTGAAGCAAAGTTGCAGAGGCTAAATAGCCGCCCGCGAGAACTGGGAGGTTCAAAGCGAGGGTCCAGACGATTGCGCGGGCAAAGTCGGTGCTCAAGCCCAAGCCTCTCGTTCGCGATACCCGGAACTTGCCAGATTGCTATAATGAAGGTTATGAACGACAACCTGCATACGTCGGACCCGCCAGTGAGTGTGCAATCCGCTGGTTCCACGCTTTTGCTTCCCCACGTGGATCATACACGGCTGTATCAGTCGAACAAGTTTGTGTACCCAGTGCTATCGAGGCGGAGCAAGGGCGTCTCGGTTGGAATCAACCTGAACCCCGACAAGGTCTGCAATTTCGACTGCATCTACTGCGAGGTCGATCGCAGGAGCAATTCGGTCACCAAGTTTGTCGAAACCGAGCGGCTGATGAGCGAGCTCGAGGCGATGCTCGACTTGGTCGAATCAGGCTTGCTCTATGCCGAGCCGATGTTCGCAGTGGTGCCGGAAGCGCTCCGAAGGCTCAACGACATCGCTTTTTCGGGCGACGGCGAACCGACGACTTTTCGGAACATCGATACGATCGTCGAGCAAGTCGCTGGGCTCAAGCGGGCACGACGGCTCGACGACGTCAAGCTTGTGATGATCACAAATGCGAGTATGTTTCACCGCGATAGCGTACGGAGAGCTCTCGAGATCCTTGACCAAAACAATGGAGAAATCTGGGCAAAACTCGATGCAGGGACCGCTGAGTATTACCACTTGATCGAGCGGACGTCGATCCCGTTTCAGAAGATCCTCGACAACCTGCTCGATGCCGCTCGGAAGAGACCCATCGTCATCCAGAGCCTTTTCCTCAAGTTGGACGGTCGAGGGCCGAGTGAACACGAGATTGGGGCGTTTTGTGGTCGACTCAGAACCATCGTCGACGGCGGCGGCTCGATCAAGAGCGTCCATGTTTACACAGTGGCTCGCAAGCCTGCGGAGTCGAACGTCACCCCTCTCGACCCCCCCGAAGTCGAGGCGATCGCCCGGCGGGTTCGGTCTGAAGCGCGAGTTCCCGCCGAGGCCTTTGCCGGAGCCTTGGTTTCCTGATCGTCTCAGCACTCTTCCTCACTTCGTTTTCTTGGCTGAGAATACGCCGTTGGGTTGATTGACCTCGGCGCCGGTGACCTTGCTATCGGCGTCTTGGACGAACCGCACGCGAATGACCGATGCGATCTTGAGCAGAAAGTCGCCCTCGGCGGTTGGGATCAGTTCCGATATCGGCTGAGTCGCAACCTGAAAGGTCAGGAACTTGCCCTTGAGGCCGACTTTTGCCGTAGAACCTGCAAGTTCATACTCCCCAGTAAACTTCTGGAGGTACTCGGGATCGGAGAGCTTCGAGTCGACAGCCCGGCTGAAGTGGATCGGCTTGACGGCCGGTTCGAGCGCAGCCTCGAGCGCGTCGATCGATCCGCTTAGGCTCGAGAAAAACTGGACCTTCTTGTCCTCGAAGGCTGGGTCGGCGGGATTCTTACCAGCGTTGAACACATCGTAATGCCAGTGCTCGAGCGGCGCCTCGATCGAGTTATATCGAACCCAGAGGACGCCGTCTTTCATCCAAATGTTGACGAGTCCGTAACCCGGATGGCTGAAATCTCCAATATAGTCTTCGAGCTTGTGGCTGGGGACGGTCCCCAGCTTTCTCACGGTCGCCTTCTTGGCCTTGGCTTGCTTCTCGGCCGCCTCGGCGATTGCCTTCTTTGCCAGTGCCTCGCCGTTCCAGTCGATGGCCGGGAGCTTCAACAGCCGATCCGCGGCATGTCTACCCACCAGGGAAGGTACAGGCGTCGCGTTGCGATTGGTAAGCACGACCAGGCCCAAGCCATCTTCCGGGAAAAGCACCGTCTCGGCGGAAAAGCCGTCGATATTGCCGCCATGGTGCACACGCTGATGGCCCCTATAGGTATCCACCATCCAGCCCAACGCGTAATCCATGTCCGAAATCGCCTCGGGCTTCTGCGAAGGCGATCCCATCACCATCGCCGGCGTAAAGAGCTCCGAAACCACGCTCGGACCAGCAAGCGCTCTTTGTCCCAAACTTGCCCCGAGACGTAAGCATCGACACCCAATGAGACATATCCTCAACACTCGAAGAAATGGATCCCGCGGGACCGATATTGGCGATCTCTCGGAACGGGATTTCCACCACCGCCTTTTCTCTGAGGTCGTACGGAACCGCGAAATCGTCGAGCTTCTTGACGTCGGAGATGTTGAAGACGCTCGATCTCATCTCTAAGGGATCGAAGATTCGCTTCTTGACGGCGTCTTCCCAGGTCGTCCCGGAGATCTGTTCGATCAGATACCCAGCCGTCAAGAACATGAGATTGTTATATTGGAATTTGCTGCGGATGGGCGCTGTGAATTCGAGATAGGCCAGCCGATCGACCATTTCCTTGCGGGTGAACGAGGAGTTGTACCACATGAGGTCGTGTCTGGGCATTCCGGAGCGATGGCAGACCAAATCTCGAGGTGTCAATTGGTTTGTCGCAACTGGGTCGGCTGTCTGAAATCCGAGGAGGTATTCCCGCACAGGCTTGTCCCAATCGAGCTTGCCCTCGTCGACCAACGTCGCCATGACGAACGTCGTGAAGGCCTTCGTGCAGGAACCAATTGAAAAGACCGTCTTGGGGGTGACGGGCAGTTTCCCCGCGGCGTTCCGGAAGCCGAAGCCTTTGGCGTAGATGGTCTCTCCGTCCTTGACGACCGCGATCGCCAGGCCTGGGACCTTCCAAGACTTGATCGCCGACTCGACGAAGGAGTCGAAGCCGTCGAGCGAGTCTTTCATCGCGATCGAGGCTTTGGGCCCGGATGTGAGCTCGAACGGGAATTTGAGCCCGCCCTGGGAGAAGTCCCCTGAGAGTTTCTTAGCGTCGGTCGGGGTCTTTCCGGAGAATGTTGGCTTACCAGGGATGCCGTCGATCTCGAAAGTATAGGCGCCGGATTCGTCGAGTTTGATCTTGATCAGGGCAACGTCTTTTAAGCCCTGAGAGGGGATCGAGATGTCTCCAGCGAGAGCACGATCAGGATTGGTCGTGAAATCGATATCGATCTTGAGTTCGGTCCCAGGCGTTTTGATCGATCCTTCCCAATGGCCGACGAGGGTCTTGGCGAATTGTTCGCTGACGGCCGAGCTCTTCGAGATCGCGTCGATCTTCTTGGAGGCGTCGTCCGCGACGGTCTTGGCAGGCGGGTCTTCGATCCTTCCGAAGGTCTGAACTGAGAATCCGAGGATGATCGCGAGCGAGAGACTGCTGAATTTCGACGTCGGCATGTCGAGCCCTGTTCGTGTGCGGTAGGACAATTGGAGGCAGATCGATCGAACGCCAGGGTTGGATCTTATCAGGGTAGTTCGCGGCAAGCCGAGGAATATCGAGCCTGGTTCTTTTTTTCGTTCCGAGCGGTCGGAAGCCGTCAATTCGGCCCCAACGGCCGAACTCAGACGGCCGAGCGCAGACAGTCGAGGTCCCGAAGTTAGGTCCCGAAGTTAGCCTGCCTGAGATTGGGTTCCTGGCGTGGATGGGGACCGAGGCGAAGCGGGGCGTTCGGCTCCGACCAGGGGCTGGCGCCACCTGGCTATGGACCAACGCCCACTTCGGGGCGGGGATGGGGACCGAGTCGAGGCGAAGCGATCATTTCGCTTCTTCCCACGGATTTTCGCAAGCAGGGGTAGGGTTTGGACCGATTTTGAGAATTGTGGCAGGTTCGCCTCGATTTCGAGCGTGGAGCGAGGGATCTCGCTGAGCTTGATTGTTTCGGGGCCCTCAGGATCGGACCGGCCTCCTCCAGAATCGCGGCGACTCTGGTCCGCGCACCTGTCAAGGAAAAGGAGTTTCCGATGCGTTTGATGAAAGTCTTCTGTCTGGGCGTCGCGGCGCTCGGGCTCTCCGCCGGAGCCTCGGTCTGGGCGGGAGACGACGAAACGCCGTGCCCCAAGTGCGAAAGCGGCGAAGGGCATGGGATTTTCCACCGCATACGCCACAAACAGCACGTGCACACGCAGCCGATGCACGTCTGCGCCAAGTGCATGAAGAAGCTAGAAAGCCAGGGTCCTCCCACCGCAGTCGTGATGGAAGGCGTCCAGCCCGGCCTTTGCTCGACCTGCCAAATGGCCGCTATCGAGGCCTCGGCCCCCCTCATTCTCGAAGGACATGCGGTCGGGAATCCTCCGGGGACGGTCGTGGTGGAAGGCGGTCAGCCGGGAGCGGTTATGACTTCCGCCCCTGGCCACGCGGTCGTCGGAGAAGCGGCCCCCACGGGCGAGCCCGAGCCGATTGGCGTGATGCGGACGAATTACACGGAGTCTTCGGCCGCTCCAGCCCCCACTCAGGCTGCGTCTGGCAAAGCGGTGGTTGACACGATGGAGAAGGCTCCCAAGAAGGGCTGGCGGAAACAACCGAAGCCGGATCCCGCCAACGGCTCTTCGGCTGGTCGCGACCTCGAGCTGGAATGGTCCCACCTCTTCCTGCCTCGGTTCGGCGCCATCCGCCAGGCTCGTAAGGACGCCGAGAAGGCCGCACACGCCCAGGTGCGGTATGACGACAAGCAGCAGCAGGTCACCGAGTTGCCCGCCAAGGTGGTTTTCAGCCGCTAAGGGCGTGGGCAGTCTCGGGGTCTGAAACCGTCGGATCCAATGCTCGGCGGCGAGCATTGGATTCTCGAAGCCGACCGAATCAAGAGGCCGGTCCCTCGTCCGGGTAGACGCCAGGGCGGGGGCCGGCCTCGGATCGATCTCATCAAGACCAGCAGTCTCGAGCCCCAAAACGGGATTCACTCCAGATGCAGGCGTGCTCGAACCGATTGTCTACAGAGAAGTCTTGCTGAACCGCTGGATTCCACGTCCGCTTATCCCCCTTAAGGAATAAGCACGGGGGTATTTCAGAGGTCGAACCGTGGGATCCCGCTCCAGGAGGGCGATCCTTGGCGGCAAGATCGGGACACGGAGGGCGTTGGACGAGCCGAGCTGGGCCTGACCGACCCTGCACTGCCGCCGCATTCGCGATTCCGGACACTCCAGGAGGGAATTCATCGATCGATCCACGATCAAGGGAGTGAGCATGCGCATTGATATCAGAAAAGCGACGCCCTGGGCCTGCCTGTTGGCTTTGGCCTTCTGCGCGTCGATCGCGAATCGAGCGTCGGCGGACGCGTTCCACGTCATCCCGAAGTCCGTTCCGGGAATCGACGTGAACACGGGCGAACCCTACATGGCGCCGCCCATTCCTTACGGGCACTATGCCAAATCGCCCAGCGACGTATTCGGCAAGCACTTAGGCTGCCTGACCTGCGGGCTGGGCGGACTACACAATAAGATGTGCGGGCTTTGCAGCGGCAAGGGCTGCTCGAGCTGCTGCGGCACTGGCGTGAAAGACGGTTGCGGCCACGGCCATAAAGGCGGCGGTCTGGGCCACGGCGGATCTGGCTGTGGTGGATTGTTCCATCACGGCGCCGGCGCCAGCGCCTGCGGAACTTGCGGAGGAGCGGGATGCGGAACCTGCCTTGGCAACGGCGGAGGACTGAAGGGATTATTCAACAAACCCTTTGGCCATAAGGGCTTGTGCGCGGCTGCGATGGCTTCGCCTCAATCGATAGCGGTAGCGCCGAGCAAGACGCACCCGATCCGGGTCCATTCCTCCGCACAGGCTCCTGGTCGGGCGGCGACGTACCCGGTTGCTTCGGCTCAAGGCGGGGCTGTTCCTTCGCATCAGCATGGCGGCGTGTTGGCTGGAGCTTGCTCGACTTGCGGGGGCAAGGGCTGCGGGCTCTGCGGCAAGGGTTTGGGCGGAGGGCTCCTGAGCAAGCTTTGCCATGGTTGCGGCGGCAAGGGTTGTGGAATGTGCGGAGGCAAAGGGTTGCTGCATGGGCAGGCATGCGATCAGTGCGGCGGCAAGGGCTGCGGCCACTGCGGCTTCACGGGCTTCCTGAAGAAGCTTTGCAGCTTCTGCGGCGGCAAGGGCTGCAAGTTCTGTGGCGGTGGACACGCGCTTTTGAGCAAGCTGACGCACCCCTTCAATCACGGCAATAAGATCAAGTACTTCGTGGGCGCCGGAGGACCTGTTCCCCTGACGCCTGGGTACGTTCCTTATGTCGTGACCACCCGGTCGCCTCGCGATTACTTCGCGTTCCCGCCGTTCTCGGATATTGATCCCTGAGCGGATCGGATCGAAGTTCCAACGGGAAAAAAGCCGAAATCCCTAATGGCGGGCGCGTACGATGCTGCGTCGCCCGCCATTGCTCATTTTCCAGGTTCGACGCCTGGCGAAGGAGCGCGGGATTCCAGAGTGCAAAGCAGTTGAAATAGGAGGGCGAATCCGATGAGAAGTTCGCGTGGTTCCGCGACTTGCCGCGGGATTCGTTTTTGCCGCCGTCTTACTCGTTGGGCCCGCCTGCCGAGCCCAGAACTCCAACGTCTACGTCCCCGAGACCAACCAACGGAGCGGCAACGTCACTCGCGTGGTGCCGCGCGTTCGCGAATTGCCTCCCGACCCCTACCGCGAGAACTTCTACGAGACCCAATGGGCCAGGCGGCAGACCTTCCACTTCCCCAATTCGCTGACCCACGGCGGCGTCTACGGCGTGCCCTGGCGATCCGACTGCGTCCAGTGCAACAACCCCAATTTCCGTGGCTACACAGGCAAGAGCAGCGTTGGATCACAGTGTTCTTACACCCACAGGGGGGCGCGATGGTACTCGAACTTCGTGCACCCATTTAAACCTGTTTGCGCGTATTACGACGGCGGGTGCTACTCCCCGGTCTACGACCTCGACCCGCTGGTCACAGGACCTGGACCTTTCCCTTGGCCTTATCTGTTCTTCGACCCGCACAAGAACAGGTATTTCCTCGATTGAAGTCAGAGACTTGCTTACAGCACAGGATGCGTCCACTGTGCGGAGACGTCTGTTCTGAACAGAGTGTTGTTTCTTAGCCCTTGAAGGGCACTTCAATAAAGCCCAGGGCAACGCCCGGGGGCCGAAGCAGAACACCGTGCGCCGCGTCCGGTCTTCTCGGTTTGGTCGCCCTGTCAAAGCCAAGATGTGGGAATCCGGCTTGCGAGCAGCTTCGTCGAATCCGAGGGCGTTGCCCTGGGGTTTCTAAGTCGGCCCTTCAGGGATAAGAGGCAGGAAGTTCGTCTTGCGGCTAAGCCTCGTTAGACGCATCCCTCCAGGAGCAGTCGAGTGGACTCGGCAAACCCGGCAAGCTTCTGGAGGGACGTGTTTGCTTCGAGCTACTCGGCGAAGCCCGTGGTGGTGCTGAGAGCGCTCTTTTTCGTCGCCCTTGCGGTTGTCATAGCAATTGTCGAGAAGGCAACGAACGCGGAACTTGCCGTTGAGGTGGCGCCTTACGAGTACGGCGGGGCGATCCTGGGCTTGCTGCTGGTGATGCGCACCAACGCCGGGTACGACCGCTGGTGGGAAGCCCGCAGGCTCTGGGGGGATTTGATCAACCAGTCCCGCGCCATCGCCACCACCGCGCTCACCTTGGGTCCCAAAGACGAAGGCTGGCGCAAGGCGTTTGCCGCCTCGATCGCCTCGATCGGCTGGGTCGTCAAAGCGACCCTCCGCGACGAGCGAGACCTTGGCGACGTGAAACGGCTGCTCGGCGCGGACTCTGCCCAAGCGATCGCCGGTTCCGCCCACATGCCCACGGCGCTCTTTCGAAGAATCGCCAAACTGACGCGGATTGCAAGCCAAGCCGGCTGCGAAGAGGTGGTCTTCCTCAGGCTCGAAAGTGAACGAGAGCCGTTTCTGCGGCTAGTCGGCGCTTGCGAGAGGATCCGCACGACGCCTTTGCCCAGCTCGTACTCTTACGTGGTACGTCGGTTCATCTTCTTTTTCCTATGTACGCTGCCGTTCGCCCTCCACTATAAAGTTTCCGGTTGGCCCATCCCGCTCATCACGTTCCTGACGGCCTATCCCATCCTGGCGCTCGACCAGATTGGAGCGGAGCTTCAGAACCCTTTCGACCCCGGGCGGCTGAACCATTTGCCGCTCGAAGAATTCTGCAAGGCAATTGAACGGGACTCGCTGGCGCTTGAACGACCTGAGTCCGAAGGATGGTCGGTCGAGCCCTCGGCGAGCGTACATCCGAAGACGTCCTGAAAAATCTTTACATGAAAACTCAACGATTTATTAGGAATATAAGTCTGGGTATATTCGGAATTCCTCAATTTTTCGCTGTTTCGACGATGGGCGTCGACAATTGACATCGGCGCGCCGTTTGGCCTAGACTAATGCGTCCTAATAGTAGAGTGGGCAAATCTCGCGCTCGTAGGGAGACCACTCCGGAGGGACGCGGGCCTTGAGCTTCGCGATCTTTCCGCCTTTGCATCCGCTGCGAGTTTCTTCATGGAATCGTCGATACAGGTTGACCTCGGGCGCATTGCACAGGATTTGCAAATTAGGCGAGTCCAGGTGGAAGGCGTGGTTCACTTGCTCGACGAGGGCAACACCGTCCCCTTCATTACCAGGTACCGCAAGGAGCGCACGGGCAACCTCAACGAAGTGGTCGTCCGGGAAATCCAGACGAGGGTGCGCAAACTCCGCGAGTTGGCGGAGCGCAAGCAGACGATCCTCAAATCGATCGAGGCCCAAGGCAAGTTGACGGAAGAGCTTGGGTCCGCCATCCGCTCCGCTGAGAACCCCAAGCGGCTGGAGGATCTTTATCTCCCTTACAAGCCCAAGAAGCGCTCCAAGGCCGCGGAAGCGCGTGAGCGCGGGCTCGAGCCGCTGGCCAGCGCGATTGCCTCGGCTGATCCATCGGTCGCCGATCGAGACGCCGCCGCCGAGGCGTATGTGAATCCGGAAAAGCAGCTCGAAACGGTCGAGAAAGTTCTCGAGGGCGCCGGCCACATCATCGCCGAGAACTTCAACGAGATACCAGCGCTACGGGAAGCGGTTCGCAGGTTGGCCTGGAAAGCCGCGCGGCTCTCGGCGACGAAGGGCGACGCGCCCGAAGGCCAGGGGCTCGAATACCGCGATTATTTCAACTTTTCGGAGGCGATAGGCCAGCTTCCAGCGCATCGAATACTCGCACTGAACCGAGGCGAGAAGGAAAACGTCCTCAAGGTGCGGATCGAGATCCCCCGCGCCGAGGTCGAGTCGACCGCCGTTCTCATGCTCGAGCCGGAGAAAAGTCCGCACGCCGATTTCATGAAGGCTGCGCTTGCCGACGCCCTCGACAGGCTTCTCTTGCCCTCGCTCGAACGCGAAATACGCCGCGACTTATCGGAAGTCGCCGAGCGCCACGCCGTCGAGGTGTTCGCGCGGAACGTCCGGGCTCTCTTGCTTCAGCCGCCGGTCCTGGGGCATCGCGTACTGGCGATCGACCCGGGACTTCGCTCGGGATGCAAGATCGCGGTGCTCGACGCTCATGGTGAATTGCTCGAGCATTCACTGATCCATCCACATCCTCCTCAGAACCGGAGGTACGAAGCAAAGCTTGCGCTTAAAAACTTTGTTGCCAAGCACCAAGTTTCGATCATAGCCATCGGAAACGGGACGGCCTCGCGCGAGACGGAGTCGCTGATTGCCGAGATCATCGCCGAAGGAACACGATTTTCGAGCTTGCCCGATTCAGCCGCTTCGCAAACGCCCGAGCCGGTGCTCGTTCAAGAGTCTGCAGTTCACGAGGCGGCCGCCGAGCAAGACCGCGGCGCCCAGACAGTCGCTTCGGCGCCAACCGAAGTGGATTTGGTCGAGAACCCGCCTGTCGAACAAGCCGAGCCCTCGTCCGCCGAGCCCCCGCAGTTTGAAAGCGACCCGGCCGAATCGGTCTCGAGCCCCATCGATGGGCCGAATCCGGAACCGGCGGGATCCTCGGTTTCCGAGGAATCGCAGGTCGCTGAACTCCCAACTGAGATGTCGTCATCGGCCGAACCCGTGCTCGAAGTGCATCCTACGAGCGAGGCGAGCGTCGATTCCAATTCAATAGACCCCCCCGGGAGCGAACCGTCCGAGCCCGCGCCGGATCAAGCTGTTGAAGCTGGCCCCACGTCGTCCGAGCAGAAGGCGCAGCCTGCTCTCAAATCGAAGGTGAAGGAACGCTCGAGCGAGCCCCAGCCGGAACCCGAACCTACGCCTCACCCCGCGGATTCTCTGCTCGCCAGGCTGGTCTACCTGATCGTCAACGAGGCTGGCGCCAGCCACTACTCCACAAGCCCGATCGCTCGCGAGGAGTTCCCCGATCTCGATGCAACCCTTCGAGGCACCATCTCGATCGGCAAGCGACTGCTCGATCCACTTGCCGAGCTCGTCAAGATCGACCCTCAAAATCTGGGCGTGGGGCTCTATCAGCACGACGTCCACCACAAGCAACTCAAGGAGACCTTGGAGTCGGTCGTCGAAAGTTGCGTGAACTTCGTCGGCGTGAACCTCAATTCGGCCAGCGCCCCTTTGCTGCGGTACGTCTCGGGTTTGAATCAGGTCACAGCCAGGAGATTGGTCGACCGTCGCAAGGAGAAAGGTCCGTTCAAGAATCGCCTGGAGATCCAGGATATCGAAGGCATCGGTCCCGCGACGTTTACCCAGACCGCGGGCTTTTTGAAGATTCGCGAAGGCGAGAATCCGCTCGACCAAACTTGGGTGCATCCCGAAAGCTACCCAGCAGCCGAGAAGCTGCTCGCCAAGCTCGAGCTCGATCCCTCGGCGGTGCTCGACAAAGAGAAACGTCAGGCGTTCGTCGAGAAGCTCTCCGGCCTCGACTTTCCGGCGACCGCGCGAGCTGGAGGTTGGCGAGGCCACGCTCCACGACATTTGCGACTCCCTTGCCAGACCCGACCGCGATCCACGCGAAGATCTCCCCAAGCCTATTTTCAAGACAGGGATCCGCAGACTCGAGGATCTGGCGCTAGGCATGGAATTGACCGGCACCGTCTTGAACGTGGTGGACTTTGGCGCTTTCGTCGACGTCGGACTCAAAGATTCTGGGCTAGTTCATATTAGCCAACTTGCCAATCGTTACGTTCGCAGTCCTCACGACGTGGTGTGCGTGGGCGACATCGTCAAGACCTGGGTGCTCTCCGTCGACCAGGAGCGCAAGCGGGTGTCTTTGACGATGGTGAAGCCAGGCAGCGAGCGCGGCAAAGGGGAGCCAGGCGGAGCGGGCGCTGGTGAGCGCGGCAGGCCGCGCAGGCAGCAGCGCGAAGGTGCAGAGCGGGCTGGCGCTGGGGCGGGGCCGGGGGTCGGCAGACCCAACGGTCGCTCAGGCGGCAGAGGGCCTGGTCAGGTTCAGCAGCCAGCTCAAGCCCCAACCAACGTCCTTGAAGGCGCAGGAAGCCCAGGCGAAGCGCCGACGCAGAATCGACCGGCGGAAGCTCGGCCCCCGCTTCACGGCGGTCGTCATGCGCAGACTTCGGGCGGCGCCCCATCGCGAGGACCGCGTCCTCCCATGCCTCCCAGACCCGCCGGACCCGGCGGTCCTTCGCGAGGACCGGGGCCCAGACCACCCCAGCATGCTCAAGGCGGTGGGGCGAAGGGTCGTTTCGACCGCGCGGCCGCCCCGAGACCCCCCCAACAACGCAAAAGTAAACCCAGCGCGCCACTCCCGCCGCTGTCTCAAGATGCTCTGGCGGGGAACGTCCCGCTCCGGACTTTCGGCCAATTGAAACAGCTTTGGCAAGCCAGAAGCGATGACTCTCCGCTGGAAAACGAGCAGTCCTCTGGACCTCCCTCGGGAGCAGAGTCCCGAAGCGTCGAGGCCGTCCATGCCGTCGGCGAAGTTTCCTCCGCCCCCGTAGGAGAAGCGCCGACCGACTTCGCCCCTTCGTCGGCGCCAGACCAAACGTCGAGCCCCAACTGCGCCAGACTCGATCGATCAACCCGTAGCCCAGGTTTCCGAAGCGGCTCCAAACGAGAGTTCCGCGTCATCGGAAACCATTGCTCACACGGCGACGGGCGAGCATTCCTCCGGATCGGCCCATTCGCTCGAACCTGCGGCCGACGAAGTCGCCTCTTGACCTTCGTTCCGTCATCCCCCTTGATCGAAAAGACTCCGAACGGCGCGATGAGGCCGAATTCCACGAACTCAGTGTCCGATGGTCCGCCGGCGAAATCGAGCTGTTGGATCGTCGCGGAGGCTTTGGTTTTCCGGGTCTTTTTCTGGTGCTTCGGATCGAATTCGGCGTAGGAGGTGATTCCGTGATTGTGAAGACCCGCTTACAATCTAGCGGGTCGTAGTTGGAGTCTGGAATGCCTGTCGTGCTCCGCGTGATCGCCGGACCTCATCAAGGCGAAGATTACGTCTTCGACCGCCATGATACGTTTATCGTCGGGCGGTCGACTCAGGTGGCGTTCTCCGTCCCCGAGGACGGTTTTCTTTCGCGCAATCACTTCTTGATCGAATTCAATCCTCCGCTTTGCTACCTTCGAGACTTGGGCAGCACCAACGGCACGAAGGTGAATGGGATCAGGGTCGAGACCGCCAAGCTGCGGGAGGGGGATACGATCAGCGCCGGCGAAAGCTCGTTCGTCGTGCACGTCGAGAATACGTTAAGCTCAGAACATACGATTATATCGTGTCTTCACTGTGGCAAGCATCCGGCTGGGGATATTTCGGTGGCCGCGGGCCCTCTCGATTCGAAGGTCGAGTGGCTTTGCGAGGAATGCTCGGAGATGCGCCGGAGGTTCCCCACGCCTCCGTCGGGCTTTTGGATCGAGCGGCGTTTGGGCGGAGGCGGGATGGGAGAGGTTTTCCTGGCGAGGCATCTGGCCAGCAACCGGCCTGTCGCGATCAAGATGATGATTCCGACCGTGGCCGCCAGCGACCGAGCCAAAGCCTATTTCCGCCGCGAGCTCGACGTCTTGAAGAGCCTGCGGCACCCCAACATCGTCGCTTTCTATCACATGGTCGAGGACGAAGGACAGTTCTCGCTGATCATGGAATACGTCGACGGCAAGAACGCGCAGCAATGGTCCGCGGACCTGCCTTCGAAGCTCAGCGTAAGCTCGGCGGCGAAGATCGGCGTGCAACTCCTCTCCGCTTTGGAACACGCCCATAAAATGGGGTACGTGCATCGAGACATCAAACCGAACAACCTGTTGGTTCAGGGGCCGCCGGAAGAGCCGGTCGTCAAGCTTTCCGATTTTGGCCTGGCCAAAAGCTTCCGAGACAACGCGGGGTTCGCTGGGTTGACGCACCAAGGCGACGTCGGCGGATCGATGGGTTTCATCTCTCCAGACCATATCCGGGATTTTCGCGAAGTGAAGGAGCCCGCCGACGTCTATAGCGCCGGCGCTACGCTCTACTACTTGCTGACCAACCGCTATCCGTTCCTCGATTTCGACGCCAATCGGCCCGACGCTTACACGATGATCCTCGAGCACCCGCCGATACCCTTGCGAGCCCACAGGACCGACGTGCCCGAAGGCTTCGACAAGGTCATCTTGAAGTCGCTCGAGAAGCAAGCAAGAGATCGTTGGAAATCCGCCTCGGCGATGGCCGCGGCGCTCTTACCGTTTTGCCAAGACTGAACCCGGACGGGATTGACATGTGGCCATTCAGTTCGCGGATTCGCCGAGGAAGACTCGATCGCTGGCTCTCCGGCGACGACGAACCGGCAAGGGTTCTGCCGCTCTCGAGCATGGAGCGGGACGATCTTGTCTGGGAAGCCTATCAGAGATTCGAAAAAGGTCGATCCGAGGAGGCTCTGGTCGTCTTCGATCTCGTCCTCGCCCTATGGCCCAAAACCGGCAGAGAGCAAGCCTTGCTCGGCAAGGCCGCGGCGCTGCAATCGCTGGGGAAGCTGCAGGCCGCGGACGATTTGTACTCGTCGCACCTCGAGCTATTCCCGCACTCCGAACATGCGCGGATCAATCGAGCGGAAGTCAGGCTCTTGCTCGACCGGAAGGATCTGGCGCATGTCGACCTGAAACACGCTCTGCTCGCTCTCGAGCATTCGACCGACGGCCAAGTCCTGATCGACCGGGCCAAGCGCTTGCTCGCCTCGATTCAAGACGCGGCGGCGCCGGCTGCAAGGAGTTGACCCTCGCAGCCGGCGCCAAACCGTCTCGCGCCTCTTCGAGCGTCTCACAAAGGTTGGAATCGGTGTTCGAACCTCGGCATGTAAGTGTTGCCGACGGCGATGGAAGTCGCGGGAGTATATGAGCTGGAAGTCGAGACGCTGTTTGTGTTCGAGCTTGTTTGGAACGTCCAGACGACCTCTTTCCCGTTGATTCCGCCGGGCAAGGTCGAGCCGCCGTTGGAAGAGGACGTTCCGTAGCCGTTGGTAACGATGGGCGCCCGATACAGCCTGCCGATGTTTGACGACGAGAACGTGTATTCCGTTGCGCCTCCGAAGCCCAAATTCGATTGCAATTTGATTTCCTCGAGGCCCTCGAGCTCCGGTCGGGCTTTGAGGGCGAGCCGGCGGCGGTCGGCTGGCTTCTTGGTGTTCGAAATCGTCAAGACGCGGAACAGAATCGTCGTCATGCTGGTCTTCATCGTTTCATCTCCATTCAAGAAATCAGGGTTTTTCTTGTCTCGACGCAGACGTTTGCGGTCGTATCGGGCGTCCCGTTTCGTTCGCGTTCCAGGCGACCTCGACCGCTTACAACCCTCTATCCACGAAACCTTCGCCAACCCCCCGAACTTTTTCGCGGAGTTCGTTTTTTTCTTGGACCTGGACGGCTTCCTCGTTGATGCGTGCAATCAACGGGTCGGTCGGTTAACTTCGAAATCACCCTAATCAGCTCGCCTCGAGGCGAGGACAGTATGATGGGGCGTCGGTTCTTTGGGATGGGCGTTCGGCATGATGGAAGACGCGTTGGGATCCCACGAGGAAACGCACTCGGCATCATTGTTTGAGAGGGTGCTCGAAGTCTGCGACCGTTTTGAGTCGGACTGGTGCGCCTCTCGGAACCCTATCGTTGCAAAATATGTCGATTCGGCTGATGAGAATGTCGACAGAGCTTTGCTCGAGAGGGAACTGATCGCCCTCGAGAACGCGCTTCGCCAGTCGGGAAACCATTCGCCCATGGGGAAGTCGGGTTCAACGGACAGTGCTGAACGCGTGGTGTCGCCGAAGGCGTCGAGCCCTCTGCCGCTGGTGGAAGGTTACGAAATCGTCGAAGAGATCGGTCGGGGCGGCATGGGGGTGGTTTACAAAGGCCGAGATCCAAAGCTAGGCCGCGAGCTTGCGATCAAGGTGATCAACGAAGCGTCTGGAGGGCGCAATCGCCTAGTTCGGAAATTTATCGAGGAAGCCCAAATCACAGGGCAATTGCAGCATCCTGGCATCGTCCCCGTCCACGAATTGGGAGTTTTGGCGGATAAGAGGCCCTACTTCACGATGAAGCTCGTCCGCGGCAGGACGTTTGCCGAACTGCTCGCAAAGCGAGAGGCTCGAGAGTCCAGCGGCGAGTTCGAAGAGCGCGAGCCCCGAGAGGATGGGGATGATGAATTGTCGAGGCTGATGACGATCTTTCTGACGGTCTGCCAGACGATGGCGTATGCGCATGCCAAGCGAGTGGTTCATCGCGACCTCAAGCCCAAGAACGTGATGGTGGGCAGGTTTGGCGAGGTTCAGGTGATGGATTGGGGTCTGGCCAAGATTCTCCCCAAGCAAAAGCCCGAGAGGGCCAGGAAGACCGGCGAGAACATTCCCACTGAAACGGTGATTGCCACTGACGAGGAAGGCAGGTCGGAGCTTATCACCGCCGGGGAAGTCGTTGGTACGCCAGCCTACATGGCGCCCGAGCAAGCGACGGGAACCGCAGCGGTCGACGAGCGCGCAGACGTCTTCTCGTTGGGGTCGATCCTCTGCGAAATCTTGACGGGCAAGCCGGCGTTCCGCGGCGGGTCGCGAGTGATCCTCCATCGCAAGGCGGCTTCGTGCGATCTCGACGAGGCGCTCGAGGATCTCGAGAATTCCTCCGCGGACGAAGCTCTGATCCGCTTGGCCAAGGATTGCCTTTCGGCTGAACCGGCCGACAGGCCGAGAAACGCCGGCAATGTGGCCGATCGGGTCGAGATGCACCTCGCGTCCGTCCGACACCGCCTGAGAACCGCCGAGATCAAAGAAGCCAAGCAGGCCGAGCGCGCCGCCGAGTCGTTGAAACTCTTGGCAACTGAACGCATACTTCGTATTCGAACGTTATTGATGTCTGTGCTGATTGGACTTCTGTTCCTCTCGGTCGTCTTGGCATGGATGATTCACGAGCGTGGTGCGCCCAACTCCTCCTTGGGAGTTGAAGGGAAGGCTGCAAGCGCCGATCGAGCTCGTTAGAATGGCGTGGCGTTGCTTTCTCAGGCTTGCTCGACCGATTCGTCTGGAACACCAAGATCATGTCGGAAGATCTCGACGGCTCGATAACGCAATGGATCGGTAATCTGAAGGCTGGCGATCGCGAGGCCGTGGCGCCGCTCTGGAATCGCTATTTCGAGAAAATGGTCCGCCTGGCTCGAGCTCGATTGGACGGCGGCAAACGACAAGGCGTCGAGGACGAGGAAGATCTCGCATTGAGTGCGTTCGAGAGCTTCTGCGATCGCGCCGAGCGCGGGCTCTTCCCCAAGCTGAGCGATCGCGACGACCTCTGGAAGCTGCTGATCACCATGACCAAGCGCAAGGTCTTTGATCTTCACCAAAGGGAGAATCGCCAAAAGCGTGGTGGAGGAAAAGTGGTCAGCGCCTCCGACTTGGACGCCCAACAACACGGTTCGGGCGCGGAACTCGCCGTCTTCGCTGAAATCGCCGCATCGGAGCCGACTCCGGAATTCGCGGCACAGATCGCCGAGGAGTTTGGCAGGCTTCTCACCATGCTCCGCGAGGAGAAGTTGCGTCAGATCGCGCTTTTGAAAATGGAAGGCTTTTCCCACGCTGAAATCGGCGACCGCCTGGGCTGCGCTCGAGAAGACCGTGGAAAACAAAGTGCGCCTGATCCGAATGCGCTGGGAGGAGGACGCCAGGCGCAGCTCCGATCAAGAAGAAAAGACGCGATGACTCCACCGCCGGGGAGCGAGACGTCGATGGATCGAGACGTGGCAACGAGGCAACCCTCTGAATTCGATTTTGGGCGCGTGGCCATCGTCGGAGTGGGCCTGATCGGCGGCTCGATTGGTAAAGCGCTGAGGGTCCGCAACTTGGCTCGAAGCGTTGTCGGCGTCGGCCGAACTCCTGAATCGCTCGAGCCCGCACTTCAACTGGGAGCGATCGACGAGATCGCCGCGGACATCCCCTCCGCTGTCCGAGACGCCGACGTGGTGGTCGTCTGCACTCCGGTGTCGCGGATTGCCGCCGACGTTTTGGAAGCGGCCGCGAACGCTCCCGGCGAATGTCTCGTCATGGATGTAGGGAGTACGAAGGTAGGGATCGTCCGGACGGTTGAAGAATCGGCGGCCGCCAGAAGCGTGTTTGTCGGCGCACACCCGATCGCGGGCTCGGAGCGCGGAGGCGTCGAGGCAGCCAAGGCCGATCTCTTTCAGGATCGAATCTGCGTCGTCACTCGCACGTCGGCGACGATGGACGATCGCGTTTCGCTCGCCCATCGGTTTTGGACAAGCGTGGGATCGAGCGTTGTCGAAACCAGTCCCCAGGAGCACGATCGCCTTGTGGCGTTCTCGAGCCATCTGCCGCACGCGGCGGCCGCGGCCCTGGCTTGGTCGGCGCCTGCGGAAGCCCTGACATTGGCTGGTGCCTCGTTTCGAGACGGCACGCGCGTCGCAGCCTCTTCCGCCGAGCTCTGGACCGCGATCTTCATGGCCAACTCGACGAACCTTGGTTTGGCGTTGTCGGCACTTCGCGAACGACTCGAAATACTCGAGTCCGCGCTCGAGCGACGCGACGAAGCGGCGATCCACTCGTGGTGGCTTGAATCGCAAAAAAACCTCGAACAGAGCTCCCCGCTGTTCAAGCGGCGTTCGAATCGTTAAGATTCTGTTCAGAGGCATCAAAGCTGCTTCGGGTCAATCCTTGTCAGTGTAGACTCTTTCGTCTTTTTCGAAGCGGAAATCAAAACCTTGCTTGCTCCCCACGAAGCCGGTTGGGGAGTGCATTTGGTTTAGTTAATTATCATTTTGGCATCCATTGAATCTCAAATCACGGGAAGTGGTTGGATGACGCTTTGGCATATAGCGATCAGACCCGGTCCGGGCGCGAAGGATTACTTGGGCCTTGGAATATCGGCCGAGGCGGCCGACCTTGGCCTCCCGACGGGCATCGAGGTCCGCTCCGGACGTGGCTTTTTGGTTGAAGGGGTTTTCGACGAACAGGCGCTGGCCAAAGCGGCCGCCGAGACGCTTGTTGATTCGATTGTCGAAACCGCGTCGATCAGCCGTTGCGGGCCTGGGAAGTCTCGAGAGTCTGAATCCAACGGAGCCCGAGCGATCCACGTCGTTCCTTTGCCTGGTGTGACCGACCCAGAGGGCGATAGCGCCAGGGAAGCTCTGAGAAGCCGAGGCGTGGACGCCGTCGCGGTCCGCAGCGTCCGATCATTCGAGGTCTCGGTCATAAACCCAGACACCCTTGACCTGCTGACCAAGAAAGTGCTTTCCAACGCCGCCGTCGAGCAGGTTTTTCACGGTCCTATTGCTTTGGAGAAGCTCGAATCGGGCTCGACCTACCGGTTCTCGCTCATCGAGGTGCACATCTCCAACTTAGGCGACGCCCAGCTCGAAGCTGTTTCGAGAACCGGCGGCCTTTCGCTCTCGCTAGAGGAGATGCGTACGATCCAGAGCCATTTCCAAAGGCTCGGTCGTGAGCCGACCGATTGCGAACTCGAAACGATCGCTCAGACCTGGAGCGAACACTGCTCGCACAAAACCCTGAGGGGGAAAATCGAGTTCGAAGGCGAAGTGATCGACAACCTGCTCAAGCACACGATTTTTCAGGCGACGCGCACCCTCGATCCCGAATGGATCGTCAGCGTCTTCTCCGACAACGCCGGAGTGGTCCGCTTCGACGACGAAAACGACGTCTGCTTCAAAGTGGAAACGCACGACCATCCCTCCGCGATCGACCCGTACGGCGGGGCGAACACAGGCATCGGAGGAGTGATCCGAGACCCATTGGGAACGGGTCTGGGCGCCAGGCCGATCTGCAACACCGACGTGTTCTGCGTGGCGCCGCCCAACACTTCCGCCGACGGTCTGCCTCCCGGCGTTCTTCATCCCAGGCGGATCCTGCGTGGAGTCGTCAGAGGGGTTAGCGATTACGGCAACCGCATGGGAATCCCCACGGTCAACGGGGCGTTGGTTGTGGACCCAGGTTATTTGGCCAACCCCTTGGTGTTCTGCGGCACAGTGGGTGTGATGCCTCGAGATATGCAGAAGAAAGAGGCTCGCCACGGCGATCGCATCGTCGTCGTCGGCGGTCGCACGGGCCGCGATGGAATCCACGGGGCGACCTTCAGCTCCGCCGACCTCACCAGCGAAAGCGAAACCACCTCGAGCGCCGCGGTCCAGATCGGCAACGCGATTACCGAAAAAATGGTTATGGACGTCGTCCTTCAAGCCCGCGACCGCGGACTCTTCCGTTCGATCACCGATTGCGGAGCAGGGGGGTTCAGCTCGGCCATTGGCGAAATGGGCGCCGAGATTGGCGCCGAGGTCGAGCTCGAGCCGCGCCGCTGAAGTATCAGGGTCTTAGTTACACCGAGATCTGGATCTCGGAGGCTCAGGAGCGGATGGTCCTGGCGGTCCCTCCCGAACAATGGAGCGAACTCGAGGCGCTCTGCAAGGCGGAACAGGTCGACGTCGCGGATATCGGACAATTCGTGAATTCAGGCAAGCTAACCGTTCGTTACCAAGGTCGCGTGGTCGCCGACCTGGCGATGGAGTTTCTCCACGAAGGCAGGCCAAAGGTCGTCCGCAGGGCGGAATTCACGGCTCCCGAGTTCGTCCCCGCGAGGATTCCGGCCACTTCGCAACCCAAGCAATTCAATGAAGATTTGTTGATGATCCTTGGAACGTACGACGTTTGCAGTAAAGCCTGGATCATCCACCAGTACGACCACGAGGTTCAGGCGCGAACCGTCGTCAAGCCGCTCGTGGGCGTGCTTCAGGACGGTCCCTCCGACGCGGCCGTGGTCCTTCCCGTCAGGGGTTCGACTCGTGGACTGGCGATCGCTTGCGGAATCAACCCTCGCTACGCCAGGTTGGACCCTTACGCGATGGCTGCCTGCGTGATCGACGAGGCCGTTCGCAACTGCGTGGCAGTGGGCGCGGACCCATCCCGAATCGCCCTCCTCGACAACTTTTGTTGGGGAAATCCCGAGAAGCCGGACACGCTCGGATCGCTGGTCATGGCCGCAAAGGGATGTCACGACGCCGCAATCGCTTTTGAAACGCCTTTCATTTCCGGAAAAGACAGTCTCTACAACGAATACACTCGCGAAGGGACCGCGCCAGGCCATTCCGCCAACCCTGCTCATCAGTGCGATGGGCCAGGTGCCGGACGTCCGACAGGCAGTGACGATGGATCTCAAGAAGCCAGGCAACGCACTCTTCATCCTTGGCACGACTCGCAACGAACTGGGCGGGTCGCACTGGGGCTTGATCCACTCAGACGCAGGTGGAAATCCACCCGTGGTCGAGCCAGCCCAGGCCAAGGCGCTTTTCCAGGCTCTTCATTCAGCCATTCGCGGGGGGCTGGTGCGGAGCTGCCACGATCTCAGCGAAGGCGGGCTTGCTGCGGCTCTGGCCGAGATGGCGTTCGCCGGTGGACTAGGCGCGAACGTCTCGCTCCGCGACGTTCCCTGCGAAGACGACGCGGCTTCAGACGCAGTGCTTCTTTTTTCCGAAACGCCCTCGCGGTTCATTGTCGAAGTGGCGCCCGAGGCCGAGCGCCAGTTCATGCATGGCATGGGCGACCTCCCGATCGGCAGATTGGGAGAGACCGCGGACGTTCTCGATGGGTCTCGAGAGTGCAGATTGGTGATCGACGGGCTCGATTTCAAGGGCGTCGTCGACGTCGAAGTTTCTCGGTTGAAGGCGGCGTGGCAAGCGCCGCTCGATTGGTCGTGATCGTCTCTTTCGGGCGAGTCTTGGTTGGCGGGTGCGGGCGAGGCAAGGCGGTTTGAGCTATCATTCCTTGATATTTAGGATATTCTAATGATGCAACGATTTGTTACCTTTGTCGATGGGTCCAACCTCGACGGAGTATTGAAGCATTTGAATCTGCGGGTCGACGACTACGGTTCGTTCTACCGTCACGTTTTCGAGCAGAGCGTCCAGTATTGGGGCAGAACTTTCGCTGAAGGGGCTAGCTGGCCCACCGCGCAACACTCCAGGATTTACTGGTACGTCGTGGGCAAGATGGACGAGTGGGACTTGAACGATTCAAAAGCCGAGGCTCGGCTCCGAAGCCGATTCGAATTGAACCCCAGGCTCCGAGACCACTACATCGAGGACGTTGGCCGAAGGCTGCCCGAGTTGTCCGAACAACGCCAGTTCGACGAAGCCTGGAACCTCTGCTTCGCAGAAACCCGCGACTGGTATGAAAACAAGCGACGCGCGCTGGAGCGCAAGAAGCGGTTCTATCACGGCGTCCAGGCCGCCACCGACTTTGTCGAGATTCGCCAGGAGGGTCACTGGAAGGTCGATCTGCTTCACCACACGTTGAGCGAAAAAGGCCTTGATACCAGCCTTGCGGTCGATATGGTCGCGCTTCAAGACACCTACGACATCGCGCTTATTGATCTCTGGCGACGCGGACGGCATCCCTGGCATCAATTATGTCAAAGGCAGGTGTAAGCACGTTGGAGTTGTGGAGTTCCGACGCGGATCCGCCGCCGACTTCCCAGCCAAGGGGGCGAGCTCTCGTCTGAAGATCGCCGCCGACTTCGTCGTCCAGGTGTACGAAGCCGATCTCATCCGACATCACCTCGCCTATCGCGCCGAGCCTGAGTATGCTCAGGGTGCGTACGTTGTCGGCCATCAGGGGGATTTTTGACCGGCTCTGAGGCTGGCAAAGAGACCCGAGATCCGCTCGGGAGCCGCTCTTTGGAATCTCTGGATCCTACAGAGCCTCCGGAGCATTTAACCCATTCGAGCTACTTCGAGGACGTTGTTGATGAATCCCCGTGCGCTCGTTCTGCGAGCCCCTGGAACGAACTGCGATGAAGAGACTGCCGAGGCCTGGCGGCTCGCCGGCGCCGAGGCCGAGGTTTGGCACGTCGAGCAACTCCTCGAATCGCCCAAGAAGCTGGCCTCGTACCAAATCCTCACTCTTCCAGGAGGTTTCTCTTACGGAGACGACTTGGCGCGGGCGCCATCTTCGCCAGGCGCATGGGCTCGGCTCTGGCGGATTCGATCGAGTTGCTCCACGACAAAGGCGGCTTGGTGGTCGGAATCTGCAACGGCTTCCAGGTTCTCGTTCGTGCAGGCCTGCTTCCCGGCGGCGACCCGCCCGAAAAGGCCACGCTCGCTCATAACAACACAGGCCGATACGAGGCGCGATGGGTGAGGCTGAAAGCCGCTCCCGGGATCTGCCCTTTCGTCGACGGCGAGACCATTTTGGAGCTTCCTGTCGCCCATGGGGAAGGAAAGTTCCTGGCGAAGGACGCTGGTCTGCTGGATAATCTGGTGGGCTCCCGCCAGGTCTTTTTGCAATATGTCGACGCTTTGAACCTACCGACGACTGAATTCCCAGCCAACCCTAACGGGTCTCCGCTGGGCATTGCCGGCGTCGCGAGCCCCTCGGGGCGGATCTTCGGGCTTATGCCGCACCCCGAGCGATTTGTCAGTCGGCTGCATCATCCATGCTGGACGCGTCTTGAAACCTCGGACGATGCAATCCCCGACGGTCTCAGGCTCTTTAAGAATGCCGTCCGCTCGCTGGCGTGAGACGACCGAAGCTGCCGAATGATTCGAGCGGATGCGGTCAATCTCTTGGTGGATTTCTAGGAGCCCCGTCCGGGTTCACCTGGGGCGGCGCGGCGGGTCCTGATTCCACTGGCGGAGGATTGCCTGAAGGCATGATCAATCCTCCTCCGCCTGGGCCCGTTGGGCTAATCTCCGGCGGAAGATTCGTAGGCGGAATCAAGCCTCCCCCGCCTGGTCCGACCGGGTTCGGCGAGGCGGCTCCGGCAGCCGGAGGAACAGCTCCCGTCTCGCCCATTCCTCTCGAGAACGCGGGTCTTGCATCGCCATACTGTGGCGCCTGCGAGGACGCTGGCAGCACCCTCTGGTCGTCCTCTCCCGGACCGATCCCGCGCGTCCGCACCATCCCTGCCGCGTTCGCATCCAAACTGATGACTCTCTTGAAAGAACCGTCATAAAAGCACATTGCCAATCGGCCTTGGGCGTCGGTGCCGAGCGAGATGCGTTCCTTGCCCTTTCCGCCCATGATTCCCAGTGCGGCCACGCCGTTGGCTTCGATTCCCAGGAGAAGCCTTTCCCTGCCGTCCGCGTCCCGGAAATGCATCGCTGGCGTGCCGTCGGGCCTGAACAGAAACTCAATTCGCCCGAGCCCTTGATCGTCGTGTAGAGAGATCCTGGGCATGCCTTCCGCCGTCGTCTCCCACAAGGCTTTCACCTTTCCAGAACGGTCGCGAAGCACAAACGACTCTGCCTCGATCGATCGGGGCGTGCCAGCACGCTGCGCGGCGAGACCCAGCGGCAACCCCACAAAGACGGAAGAAGCGACGATCCATAGTGTGAGCGTTCGCCTACGAAGTGACCGCCGCGTTTCTGCTTGTGCCCTGAGCGACCGATTCTCGGCCTCGAGCGCTTCGAGTCTCTTGACGATGTCTTGGATATCTTTCGCGTCCATGCGATTCCCCTTCCGACCCTCAATTGAGACCCATCGCTCCAGCTAAGACCGACAGGCAGCGTTCGGCGCGAGAGCATCGCCGGTTTGGGCTGTTTTGAATAGACCTTTTACTTCAGGCTCGACTCAATTGAATGCAAGCATTTAGGTCCCGCTCAGCTCAAGTTGTTGGATTGTTGTTGGTGGGTCTGCGATTGGGCATTCTTGCGAAGAAAAAAAAAACCGATAGCGGCACAACGTTCGGACCCAATTTCAATTTGCGGGCTCTGGCTAACTTGACCAACTCGGGCTGACCTTCCGAATCTCTTCTCCCCTTCCGTGTGTTTCCGTGTCCATCCGTGGTTCGAATCGGTCGGCTTTTTCCGCTTCCTGCACGTTCGAACCCAATTTCAATTTGCGGGCTCTGACTGACTTGACCAACTCGGGCCGACCTTTCCGGATCTCTTGACCGCTTCCGTGTCGTTCCGCGTCCTTCCGTGGCTAACGTCCGACGTCTTTTTCCGCTCCCGGCACGTTCGAACCCAATTTCAAGCTGCGTGCTCTGGCTAACTTGACCAACTCGGGCCGACCTTTCCGGATCTCTTGACCGCTTCCGTGTCGTTCCGCGTCCTTCCGTGGCTAACGTCCGACGTCTTTATCCGCTCCCTGCACGTTCGAACCCAATTTCAAGCTGCGTGCTCTGGCTAACTTGACCAACTCGGGCTGACCTTTCCGGATGTCTTCTCCCCTTCCGAGTGTTTCCGTGTCCACCCGTGGCTGACGTCCGACATCTTTTTCCGCTCCCTGCACGTTCGAACCCAATTTCGAGCTGCGGGCGCTTAGGCGGAAACTCAAACTTAAGGGATCTAGGCAATCTGTGCTCGTAGACGGTCATCGCCAAGGCTCCTTCCGCGCCTAGGGCGGGAGCCGTCCCCCGAGGCGGTCCGCCAGAGGCGCACGGCCGTCTTTCTCTTTTCCCGATGCCGGATTGTCAAAGAGCGCCTACCAAGTGAAAGTATAGTACACAAATTTGCGTTTGGGGGACGAAAAACACGGATTGTTCCGAATATCACAATAAGCAAGATGCGTCGAGTTGGAGGCCAGAGGTAGGTATCTTCGGAATTTCGCGGTAACTGCTCTGTTGAGCTATTGTCTGCCCGCAACCGCCGCCGCGAGGCAGACTAGGACACCCATTCTTTGTTGCATTTTGGAGTCAGATTCTTGACTCCTTATCCGCCGTTTGCGACTTTGTTCTTGAAGCTGAATGGCCAAGCATCCGTAATCCGCGTCCTCGCGTTTGGACGTCAGGAGTTCCCGCATGCCCGTGTACGCCCGCCGCGAAATCGTCAACCCCGAGCAGATCGGCGTCTACCATTGCATCTCGCGCTGCGTCCGCAGGGCCTTCCTCTGCGGGTTCGACGAGTAGGGCAGACTAGGACACCCATCTTTTGTTGCATTTTCCCGACAGATTCTTGACTCCTTATCCGCCGTTTGCGACTTTGTTCTTGAAGCTGAATGGCCAAGCATCCGTAATCCGCGTGCTCGCGTTTGGACGTCAGGAGTTCCCGCATGCCCGTGTACGCCCGCCGCGAGATCGTCAACCCCGAGCAGATCGGCGTCTACCATTGCATCTCGCGCTGCGTCCGCAGGGCCTTCCTCTGCGGGTTCGACGAGTACTCGGGTAAAGACTTCGAACACCGCAAACCATGGATCCGCGATCGACTCGAATTCCTCGCCTCCGTCTTCGCCGTCGAAGTCTGCGGGTATTCGGTTATGAGCAATCACTATCATGTTGTTTTGCGAATCCGGCCCGACATTGCGACAACCTGGTCCGACGACGAGGTTGCGATCCGCTGGCTCCGCCTTCATCCCATCGAACATGATCAATCGGGCAAGCCGATCGAGAACGAAACGCTCGCAGTCGCGATGATCAAATCCGATCCCGAGCGTATCCGTAAATGTCGACTCCAGCTTTGTTCGGTTTCGTGGTTCATGCGCGAGCTCAACGAGCCAATCGCTCGTCGGGCGAACCGGGAGGATCACGTTTCGGGAAGGTTTTGGCAGGGAAGGTTTCGATCTCAGGCGCTCCTCGACGAGGCCGCGATGCTCGCTTGCAGCGTCTACGTCGACCTCAATCCAGTTCGCGCCGGAATAGCGGCGACTCCCGAGGAGTCCCAGTTCACATCCGCTTATGATCGCATCAGTGCGCTCACGAACGAGATGCGCGAAATTGCGGCGTCGGACGCCGCAGAGTGCTTGGAATCTGCGGTCGTCTCGACGCGAGTTCCCGTCGTCGCCGCGATTCCAGAACAGTCGAAACCTGCCGACGCATGGCTCTGCAATCTGACTCTCGAGGAAGGCCCTGAGCGATCTACTGAGCAGGTCAATGTGCTTGCGACGCCGAAGCCCGAAGAGCAGATCGGCGCCTTGACGGATGAGCGTAAGCACGCATCTTCAGATGAACGAAAGCCAGAAGTGAAGTCCATTGCCCCTTCAGTGAAGACGCGAGTTCGGGCGCTTCCTTCGCGTGCGTCGGATCGAGGCTTCCTGCCGATCTCGCTGACGAAGTATTTGAAATTGTTGGATTGGACGGGTCGCGAACTGCGAGTGGGGAAGCGAGGTTCGACGCCTCGAGACTTGTCGCCGATCCTCGAGCGATTGGGGATCAACGTCGAGCTTTGGTTGGAGACGGTTCGGCATTTCGGCCGTTGGTTCAAAAGAGCAGCGGGCCGAGGCGTATCGCTTGCCGAGTACACCGAGCTTACGGGCAAGCGTTGGCATCACGGGCAGGTCGTGGCGAAGGTCGCTTTCACGTAGCCTCGGTCCAAGGCGTCGCTCGTTAGATTTCGTAATGGATCCGCAGGCCGAGGCCGAGGCCGAGGCCGGCCGGCGAAGCGGCACGCGCTCGGCCTTCACGAATGCGTAGTACCCATGCTCTTCTGCGCACTCGGCGGACGGCTTGAAGGCGAAAGCCCGATAGCACTCCCTCGACAAGGCAGACCGCCAACCAAGTTGGATAAGCCGAGTAGGAGATGCACAAACTTTGGGTGTCTTATTTTCTTCAAGGCCAAAATGATAAACATTGGGTGTCTTATTGTGCCGCATTCGCGTGCGTCGGATCGAGGCTTCCTGCCGATCTCGCTGACGAAGTATTTGAAATTGTTGGATTGGACGGGTCGCGAACTGCGAGTGGGGAAGCGAGGTTCGACGCCTCGAGACTTGTCGCCGATCCTCGAGCGATTGGGGATCAACGTCGAGCTTTGGTTGGAGACGGTTCGGCATTTCGGCCGTTGGTTCAAACGAGCAGCGGGCCGAGGCGTATCGCTTGCCGAGTACACCGAGCGTACGGGCAAGCGTTGGCATCACGGGCAGGTCGTGGCGAAGGTCGCTTTCACGTAGCCTCGGTCCAAGGCGTCGCTCGTTAGATTTCGTAATGGATCCGCAGGCCGAGGCCGGCCGGAGAAGCGGCACGCGCTCGGCTGGGCGGAAAGCGTGAAAGCAGCGGCCCAGCGGGACAAACGAGGTGGATTCCCGTGAACGACGGGTCCGATCGCGCCCCGTTCATTGCCGCCGATTGACCGCAGAGCCGAGGGGTGCCTTAAACAAAGGCCAAGATGATGAACATTGGGTGTCCTTTTCTGCGCAAAGAGCAGACCGGCGCATTGACGGATGAGCGTCCACACGCATCTTCAGATGAACGAAAGCCAGAAGTGAAGCCCATTGCCCCTTCAGTGAAGACGCGAGTTCGGGCGCTTCCTTCGCGTGCGTCGGATCGAGGCTTCCTGCCGATCTCGCTGACGAAGTATTTGAAATTGTTGGATTGGACGGGTCGCGAACTGCGAGTGGGGAAGCGAGGTTCGACGCCTCGAGACTTGTCGCCGATCCTCGAGCGATTGGGGATCAACGTCGAGCTTTGGTTGGAGACGGTTCGGCATTTCGGCCGTTGGTTCAAACGAGCAGCGGGCCGAGGCGTATCGCTTGCCGAGTACACCGAGCGTACGGGCAAGCGTTGGCATCACGGGCAGGTCGTGGCGAAGGTCGCTTTCACGTAGCCTCGGTCCAAGGCGTCGCTCGTTAGATTTCGTAATGGATCCGCAGGCCGAGGCCGGCCGGAGAAGCGGCACGCGCTCGGCTGGGCGGAAAGCGTGAAAGCAGCGGCCCAGCGGGACAAACGAGGTGGATTCCCGTGAACGACGGGTCCGATCGATTGACCGCAGTGCCGAGGGGTGCCTTAAACAAAGGCCAAGATGATAGACATTGGGTGTCCTATTCTGCCTCCTATTCTGCCTCCCGCGAAGAGGAGCGCTCGTTCGGTGCTGTGCCTGAGGAATGCAACCGAGACGCTAAGTGCTGAAAAGTGGCTCGTAACAGGCGTTTTGCGGTCGCCCGATGGCATCAAATCGACGATTCAGAGCTCATCCCCCCAGAATTCCTCGGACGATATGCTAGAACTGACTAAGTTACAGACTTGGGATGTCTGCGATCTGGCCTACAGACTTGGGATGTCTGCGATCTGGCCCATGCGATCTGGCCAACTGCGATCTGGCCCTTGGGATGTCTGCGATCTGGCCCGATCTGGCCCCTTGGGATGTCTGCGATCTTGCCCCTGACTAAGTTACAGACTTGGGATGTCTGCGATCTGGCCACGATCTGGCCAAGCACTGACTAAGTTACAGACTTGGGATGTCTGCGATCTGGCCTACAGACTTGGGATGTCTGTGTTCTGGCCGGGCAAATCGCCGCTCATGACGAAGGCCATAGGAAAGGCGACAACTCCCCAGCCGAAAGACTCCGAGGCCGCCGCTTCCGTTCCTGCCGTTGAGCTCGGGCCGAGGGCGTCGGATCGCGGCTTTCTACCTCGACCATCCAGAAGTATTTATCTCTTTTGGATTGGACGGGCCGGGAAATCCGCGATGGCAAGACGGGCTCGATCCCGCGAAACCTCAAACCGATCCTCGAACGATTGAATCTGAACCCTGAGTCGTGGGTCGACCTGATCGCGAACTTTGGCCGATGGTTCAAGGGAGCGGTGGGCCGGCTCGATTGGCTCGACGCCGAGGCGAAGAAGACAAACCGACGTTGGCATCACGGGCGAACGCGAGCCGCTGCTGTCTTCCTGTAGCTTCCGCAGCGGCAGATCATCCCGACTTCGGTCTGGAGCGAGCGTTCGAAGTCGAATGCTCGTTCTGTGCTGCGCCTGAGGAATGCAACCGAGACGCTAAGTGCTGAAAAGTGGCTCGTAACAGGCGTTTGATGTCTGCGATCCGTGCGCTTGGGATGTCTGCGATCCGTGCGATCTGGCCGTCTGCGATCTGGCCGGAGTTCATTTGGCTGCCCTGGCAATCCTTCGAAAGTTTGCAGGTCTCGAAGCGTTGTTGTTGCGGAGGCGTGCGCATCTCGAACTTTTTTTTTCAGTCTTGCTCGGACGTGAAATGCGTTTGAAGAGTCGCGGGATCACACTCGAATTCAGAAGGCTCCAGCAACCGGCTCGGGCGCCAAAGTTCTAGCCGACTTGGCGCTGTCCGAACGCCCGCGTCCGCCTACGGCATACCTGCTGTTGATAGACCCGATGACATGCGTCATCCGGGCCCGTGGCGCCGTTGATTTTCAACATTCTCTCCGACGCGGGATTGTCTCGGTTCCTCGGCGCAAGCACGTCCATCAAGGGCTCGGTAAATGGACATCCTCTGTGTTGGCATGTTTCGTTCGGGATCAACGTTTATATATAATATGGTATGTGAACTTGTTGAGCGTCATGGAAGCGGATGTCGTCTTGGATTCGTCGGGGGTTTAGATTACATGGTTGCCGAGCGCGGCCCGGGCGAGCGACGTCGCGTTCTCAAGTCGCACGACGGGCACGAGAGTTTTGCCGCCGCACTCAATTCGGGAGAAGCGCGAGCGATTTACAGCTTCAGGGACCTTCGGGATGTTGCGTATTCGCTGATGCACAAGTTTCGGTTCGGGTTCGATGATGTGGTCGCGCCCGAAGGCTTGGTCGAGAAATGCCTTCGGAACGACGCGTTTTGGACTGGTTTGCCGAACGTTTTTTCGCGACGTTACGAGGAGTTGATCGTGAATCCGGAAGCAACGATTCTGGAAATGGCTCGATTTATTGGGCTCGAGGTGTCGGTTGCGGAGGCTCGACTCCTAGCCGAGGAGTATTCCTTGGCTCGTACGATCGCCCGGACCCAAGAGCTATGCAGAAGGCTCCGCGACCAGAGCATCGACCTCGACGACCCATCCAACAGCCTCCTCCGAGACGACCATACCCAACTCCACTGGAACCATTGTCGGTCGGGGCGCGTAGGAACATGGAGGGAATTGGCCACCCCCGAACAGCTCGCCGTGCTTGCAGAGACCTGCGGAAATTGGCTGATCGACAGACGCTACGAACATGACCTCGACTGGGCGCCGATTCGTCGGTTGACGACAGAGGTCGGCTTCGTTGAGGAAACGCCGGCTTGCATGCCGGACGGCTGCGATCTGCCCGTCGAGGAAAGTCGAAGTTTCTCGTGCTTGGGTGTTCAGAGCCTCGAGTCGCCTTGAGTCTCCTTGCCGAGCTCCGATGATCTCACCCGGATCGTTGGTGTGTTAGGCAAAACGTTCTCTCCGCTCCCAAACTCGAGAAGATTGAAGCCCTGCAAGATTGCGAAGAGTCTTTGGCTTTTGTCCGATTTCGCTTCGACTCCTCATTGCAAACACTTCGACTCGTGGATTAAATTTATTTCGAACCTCGGTTGCTATTGGGCCGTGGCGAAAGACGTACGGAGCATACTCCACTAACCGGTAAAGGCTTACACACCATGAAATTCGCGAGCAATCGCTTCCTGTCGACAGTGCTCGTATGCGCGGTCGCCGGCTCTTTCGCCCAAGCGGCGTTCAAAGAGCGGACGGCCGAGGCCATTTTGAAAGACCTCGAAGCCGTCAAGAAGCCAAATCGAGCCACTGTCAGGGATCAAAAGTCGTACGACGCTTATCGTGAAGCGTTGACGAAACGTTCCGAGCTGATCGGCGAGCTACTCAAAGCCGATGCCAAGAACGAGAAACTCGAGGAGCTTTTGCCTGAGCGCTGGTCGGCGCTGATGATGGATCCATCCAAGCAGAAAGAGCTCGAGGCCGAGGTCGCCGCGGCGGCAAAAACGGCGAAGTCCGATAAGCTCAAGGCTGAGATCGGCTTCCAAAAGGCTGTCGTCCCGCTTCGTCAATCGAACGGAGAGTTCGAGAAAATTCCGGACGCGGTCAGCGAGTTCGCGACGAAATTCCCCAAAGATGAACGTGCAGCACAGTTGCTTTATTCTTGCGCCAGCCAACTGAGTTCGACTGAAGCGAAGCTGGCTGCTTTCAAGGATATGATCAAGAACTTCCCAGATTCTCAGTACGCTGCTATGGCCAAAGGCACTTTGAAGCAAGTGGAGGCGATCGGCAAGCCGTTCGAGCTCTCGTTCAAAGAAGCGATCACGGGCAAAGAGATGTCCATGAAGGACCTGAAGGGCACCGTTGTGGTCGTTGATTTCTGGGCCACGTGGTGTGGTCCTTGCGTGGCAGAGATGCCCAAGATGAAGAGCCTTTACGCCGAGTACAAGCCCAAGGGCGTTGAGTTTATCGGCGTTAGCCTGGACCAGCCCGAGGCGCAGGGCGGCCTCACCAAGCTGAAAGACTTCGTCAAGAAAAACGAAATCGGCTGGCCTCAGTACTACCAGGGTAATTTCTGGAACAGCGAGTTCTCCAAAGGCTGGGGCGTGAACGCAATTCCGTGCGTCTTCGTGGTCGACGCCGATGGCAATCTGTTCTCGACAGACGCCCGGGGCAAGCTCGAGACGATTCTGCCCGAGCTGTTGAAGAAGGCCAAACCCACTGGCGAAGCCGCCGGCGGAAACTGAGTTTCATCACTCGGCTTGGGGGCCCGAACAGAACTTCGGCCCCCAAGCATTTTTTCGAGGCGTTGCCCTCGTTTAAATCCAACGAGCTGATATTTCAAGCGATCGGACGAGGCTTGCTCGCGCAGCACCTGGATCTAAATCGTATTGTTTTCGTTTTAAACGCGAGGCCGGGCTCGTAGGCTCGAGTTCTCCGCCGAATTTGGCCTCGAAACGCACGACAGTTGACCGAGCCGATTTCTCAACTGGTATAATCGTCTTCACAATGAATCGCTGCTGACGGGTCTCCCGATTTCAGATGCGTTTTCATGAAGGGGGGGCGACTGCGTTGAGTTTCCTCGGTCGGGCTCGAAAAGCACTGGGCGATTGGGGCGCCAAGGAGCTTGGTCCTCAATACTACGATGTGGCTTGCCCCGAGGGCCATCGCCTTAGTGGAGAGAGACTGGAGACGTATCAGTGCGCTCCGCTGCCCGGCCTGTGGGCTTGGCGTTTTCATTTTGCCGAAGAGCCTTCTGCCAGAGCCGCCCAGGCCCGCAACCAAAGCTGCTCCCAAGCTAGACGAGGAGCTCGGCGCCCGGATTTCTCGAAGGCTCGACGAAGACCCCGAGGAACTGGTCGACGCTCCCGCGGCGCCTGAGCTTCCGGACCCATCGGAGCGCGGGCGACCCGACGATTGGGTCGACGCCGAGGTCGAGGTTCCTCCCGCCGAAGACGATCGCGACCGCAGGCGCGGGAGGAGGGCGAAGGAGACCGTCGAACCGAGTTCGAGGCAGCGTTCCGACCCGAGGACCGATCCTCGATCAGCCCAGACTCAGCCCGGTCGAGGCCAGACGAACGTCGGCGTCGATCCGCTACTCTCGCCGCTGGCCAGACCGCCCTTAGCCGAGAGATTACGCCGCAACAAACACATCCTTGTATTCATAGCCGTGCCGGCGTTTGTGCTCGGAACGGTGCTCTACACACGCTGGCGTCAGCATCTTCGAGACCTGCCGATTTACGTCGAACGGGGTCGAACCGAGGGACTCAAGGCGCTTTCCGAAGGCAAATTCGACGCCGCCAACGAGATCCTGTCGAAGGCCAGCCGAGCCCTGGACTCGCTTGGCGAGGGCATCGAAGGCGCGGCCGACGTGCGCCAAGGAGCCCTCGAATCGGCTATCTTCGTGGACCGCGCGCCCGACTCGCTCGAGACGATCCTTGACGAGGCCGCGCGTTTGACGGAAGACGATCGAAAGGAGAAATTTCGCAGGATTTACAAGGGACGTTCGATCATCGTCGACGATCACGTGAGCAGATTACCTGAAGGTAAAGAACCTTACATATTAGAATATCGTATCGGCGTCCAGGCCAGCCCCAAGGCAAGGATCGGTAGGCTGGATTTGTCTGGGTTCGACCTGTTCAAGAAAATCAAACCGAAGGCGGGGGAAAGGATCGTTTTCGGAGCGAGGCTCGAAGGGATTTTCTACGACGAGATCGACGACGTTTGGCTGTTCGAGATCGAACCCGAGAGCGGGGTTCTCATGTCGTGGAAGCCGCTCGAGGCGTTCGACAACATTCCGTGGGAGGAAGCGGCCGATGCCGGCGTCTACAGGGATTCGAACGTTCGGTCCAGCGGCGGCGCACTGACGGCGTGGGAATGGCGCTGCCTCTGGGGCGGCGAATTGGGTAAACCCCTCTCAATCGTCTCATCGACGGTACTCCTGGCTCATCGAATCGATGAACCTCCTACCGTCGATTCCACCGAACTGCTCGAAAAGCCCGACAAATGGATCGGCAAGGAAGTGATCGTGGACGAGCGAGTCAAATTCTTCAGGCCTCACCCCAAGAAGGGGTTCGACGAGGTTGTATTGGCTGGGGACCGCGAGCTGACGTGCGAGATCCCCGAGACGATGCGTCCGGCAAAGCCCCCCAGACAATCCACGGCGAGGCTCAAAGGAATCCTCAAACGTGGATCCGAGGGCAGAATGGTCTTAGGGGGGCTGAAATTCGAGCTGCTGCCCGTTGATCTGGAACGACTGAAAAGCGGCCTGGAAGCGCTGCCGCCAAACGAATACGAACGACGAGCGGCCTGGGGCGATTGGGCGCGCCGGCGCGGGTTAAAGTATCACGACGAAGAGCTATTGAAGGCCGGAAAGGACGTGGAGGCCGAGGCGCTAGCCATTGAGGGGCGGGAGAAAATCGAGCCCGACCAGCCTGGGCACTGGCTCAGGTTGGCGAGGCTGGCCAAGCAGGATGAATTGCCGGAACAGCAAGTGACCGCGTTTGCTCACATGGCCTTGCGCGCCCGGCTGTCGGCAGCCAAGACAACAGCCGATCACGAGGCGATATTCAAAGATGTTCAATTCTTCTTGAATGGCGCCGACGTCGTTGCGGCTTCGAAGCCAAAAAACCTGGATCGTTGGCTCGAGGCGTACAAAGAGAAGATCGACGAAACGTATCGTACCGCGCCGAGCGACGTTCGGTCCGTGTTCGACCGTCGGCTTTACGCCGACGCGCTCGAGAGCCTTCTCTTCTCCAAAGCCAAAGATCAGCCCAAGGCGGCATTGAAATTCGCTTCGGAGGCGCTATCCAAGCTTTCCGATCGTCCCGCCGCGGCGGAAAGTCTGCGAACGATCGCACTGGAGAGCAATCTCGAGGGAGTATCGGAATTGCGACCATCGGAGGTCCACGAGTTAGGAGCTTCGCTCGAGAAGGCCCTGGGAAGACCCGATGGAGCCCGCGAGCTCTACCGCCGCTGGCTCGACTATCAACGCGACCATGCACTCGGCGCAAACGATGCTGAAGGGCGCGTCACGCTCGCCGAACAATACGTCACTTTACTCGGAGATCGGTCGTCGGCGGCAAGCTTGTTGTACGCAGCCGAGAAGTTGGCCACAGATTCGAAGGCCGTTTCGGAAGCCTTCATCCAGCTCGGATTCCGAAAGACGCGAACAGGCTGGGTCGACGCCAAATCGGAGAAACCAAAAGAACCCGATCCAAGCGAATCAAAAGGACGTAAACTGCGTTCCAAAAATGATTTACGCGGGCGAACCAAAGACGAGGTAATTGGTCTTATGGGGGGAAAGCCGGATCGCGTCGTCCGCGTGGTGACACAGTCGGAA
Source organism: uncultured Planctomycetota bacterium (assembly GCA_963818975.1). Lineage (GTDB taxonomy): Bacteria > Planctomycetota > Planctomycetia > Isosphaerales > Isosphaeraceae > CAWFUI01. Next base: position 64,151 of record CAWFUI010000007.1, read on the forward strand.
GTTCTCGAGCAGTGGATTTTCAAACGGGCAAGAGGGTCTCAGTTCATTAACTTCAGCCGACTGCCTGGCGACTCCAATCCCACATCTTCCGCGTCTTTCGAGGCCGATTGACCCCTGGCGCCCCAGTCGTTTCGAACATGCGTGGATCGCTCCTTAGGCCGCGGGCGCCGATAAAGTCGTTTTTCGCGGTGCAATCCCGTCTTCTTTGCACCAGGTTCGTGGTCTTTGGGGAAAGCAGGCGCTTGTTTTGAGGAAAAGACCCAAAAAATCTCTCAGCGATCCTACAAGGTCTTTCTTTTGTCCTATGTTGAGGAGTGGCCAAGTCGCTCTTCGAAAGAAATCGTAGCCTCCAAGCAAACCATTCGCTCACGGCGTCGTAGTGTAAGGAGAACCGCGAAATAATTCGAAGGCTCTTGCCAGTGGCGCATAATGTGCTTGAGAGTTTTTGCTTTTGGTGGGGTCATCGGCGGAATCCGTCCGCGGCGAGAATTGTCTCTCCGTAGTCGAAACGACCTTTTCGGAGTTTTGTTCTCGATTTACCTAACCTGATTGGCGGAATCAGCTTACGCTTCGCCGCGAGGAAACGCGACAGTTTTGGAGGTTTGTTATGGCACGCAAAGATGCACTTCTCCGGCTCCATTCACGGTTGGTCGCCCGTCGTGACGCCCTTCGGAAAGCTTTGAACGGCGACCTTCAGTCCTGGCACGAATACACATCGATGAGCGTGGGCGACAACGTCGACGCCGCCGTCGACACTGCCAACGACGAGATCAGTTCTCAACTGGCTGAGATCGAGAGCCGCGAGCTCGAACAGATCGAGCGCGCACTCGAGCGAATCGTCAAGGGGGTCTACGGGCGCTGCGAATATTGCGGCGGAAAGATCGCCGAACCACGTCTGAACGCATTGCCCTACACCAACTCGTGTATCGATTGCCAGCGTGAAATGGAGCGCAGGGGCGATGCTCGAGGCTCCTTTGGGGTCGATACGCGTTGGGGCAAGGTCTTCGAGAAGGATGACGACGAGCACGACGCCGAAGTGAATTTGAACGACCTCGAGCTCGACGTGTCGGAGTCCGGCAGGTAAAACACAGACGCCGATGTGTCCGATTCCGCGGGCCGCCGATCTATCGGCGGCCTTTTTTATTGACGAATCCTAATTGCGGTTCCGTCGACGAGAGCTTTTTGACGCTCCGCGAAGGTCCATTGTATAATATGTGTTGAGAGTACGATCAGCACTCAACATTCCGTGACGAGTTCCGAGCTCGCACGGGGGAGTTCCGATGTCGCGCAAATCGTCGTGGCCGCTGGTTCTAGGCGCCATGCTCTTCGGAGTGGCGATCGGAGTGGCGGTCGAGCGATCGGGCCCCACGGTCTCGGCAGACGACAGCCCAGCGCCCGCGAACCAGATCGCGTCAAAAAGAGCCGCAGCGGAGAAAAAGTCGACCGCTGCCGCGCGGCAGCCGTCACAGGTCGACTCGAAAGTGGACGCCTCGGTGGAGGCTTCGTTCCAAGAACTAGATCGCCAGTACGATCGGTTTCACGAGATCAACCGGACCACCGAGATGGTCGCCAAGGCCGTCGCACCCGCCGTCGTCCACATCGTCACGCAAAAGCGACGTCAAGACCCAGAGCATCCTTCACGCACGTTCCTGGAGACGGGATCAGGCGTGATCGTTCGCGACGGCGATCGAAAAAACCGCTACGTGCTTACCAACAACCACGTCGTCGAGAACGCTGCAGTAAATGAGATCAACATCTCATTAAGCGATGGGAGGGTGCTCCACCCGATCAAGGCGCTGTTCGACTCGAAGGCCGACGTGGCCGTTTTGGACTTAGGCGCGAGTCGACCTTCCCTGGGCTCGGTTGGGCGACAGCGACGGCCTGCACGTTGGCACGTGGGTCCTGGCGATGGGCAGTCCTTTTGGTCTGACCCACTCCGTGAGCCACGGGATCATCAGCGCTCGAGGCCGGCACGAACAGGAGCTGCGGGACGACGGCGTCGAAAATCAAGACTTCCTACAGACCGACGCCGCCATCAACCCAGGCAATTCGGGCGGTCCGCTCGTCGACATGAAGGGACAGGTCGTCGGCATCAACACAGCCATCGCCTCGAACCACGGTGGCAGCGAGGGGGTCGGCTTCAGCATCCCCATCAACCTTGCGAAGTGGAGCATGCGTCAGCTTCTCTCGAAGGGCAAGGTCAATCGCGGAGCGATGGGCGTCGACTTGAACGAAGTCAGTCCCGACGTAGCGATTACTCTAGGACTCGAGCGGCCGGCCGGAGCAAGGGTGACGGCGGTCCATCCCGATTCCCCCGCCTCCGCCGCGGGGATGCAGGCCGACGACGTGGTGATCCGGTTCAACGGCACGCTTGTAAGCGATTTGGATCATTTGATCAATCTCGTGTCGATGGCGCCGATTGGGGAGCCCGCCGTGGTGGTGGTTTGGAGGGGTAGGGAGCCGGTCGATCTTTCAGTAGTGGTCGCCGACCGCGACGCCGTGCTGGCGAAGGCGGACGACCGCAAGATCGCGTCGGGCGCTGGCGGAATTCAACGTCGGTCCAGACCGTCCGCCCCCGAGGCGCCCGAGTCGAACCCTGAGAGCTCGAAATTGGCCCTGGGCTTGGAGATCCAGACGCTCGACCAGGGCTGGATTCGCAAACTTGGGTTGCCCGACGCTTCGCGAGGCGCGGCGATCGTCAAGGTCGACCCGAACAGTCCGCTCGCAAGACACTTCAAGTCTTTCGATGTAATCGAAACGATCGACGGTCGACAGGTCAAATCCGCCGACGAGGTCGTTCGCGCCCTGTCAAACAAGAACGCTGTTCAAAGTCGCGAGATCGTCCTTTTGCGGAGGAGCGGCGACGTGGTGGAACGAACGACCATCCGCGTTCCCTGAGTCCTGGACTCAGGCGAAGGGTCATGTGCACACTTTTCATGAAAGACCCTGAATGCCCAGGGACGATTTGACCGAAGCGATTCGCGATTTGGCGTCGGCTCGTCGGTTGAGCCGCGGGCAGACCGCCGACGCGTTCGGCCGAATTGTCAGCGGCCAAGCCAGCGATTGTCAGATCGCCGCCTTCCTCACGGCGCTGCGGATCCTGGGGGAGACCCCAGACGAGCTTGCCGGCGCCGTCGACGCGGTGCTGGACGCCGTTGTGGCCGAAGGCTTGGAAGGACAAATCCGGCTTGAGGCATTGAGGAACTCTTACATAGACACGTGTGGAACAGGAGGGGACGGCGGCTCGACGGTCAATGTTTCCACCGCGTGCGCCATCATCGTTGCGGCCGCCGGCGGGAAAGTCGCCAAGCACGGCAATCGGTCCGCCTCGGGGAATTCGAGCTCCGCGGAGGTCCTTTCCGAGCTCGGAGTGCTTGTCGAAGCTCCCGCTTCGGTGGCCAGGAAGTCGCTCGACGTCTTGGGGATCACTTTCCTCTTCGCGCCTTTGTATCATCCAGCGCCTACGGCACGCCGCAGCAGTTCGAAGGCAACTTCCGTTTCGCACGATCTTCAACCTCGTCGGGCCGCTGGCCAACCCGCTCCGTCCGGAATATCAGCTGATCGGGGTTTCCGCGGAAGAGCACCTTGACCTGATGGCTGGCTGCCTGAGGAGGCTTGGGTCGCCTGGTCGCGCGGCCGTGGTTCGTGCGCTCGACGGGATGGACGAAGTTTCGCTCTCGGCGCCAACCGAAGTCCTCTGGGTGGAAAATGGAGAGATCCGCCGCGAAGAGTGGACAGCCGACGACTTTGGCCTCGAGAAGACCCTGGCGGCTGAAATCAAAGTTGGCGGGCCGGTTGAAAGCGCGCATCGAATCCGCGACGTGCTCCAGGGCGTCTCAGGGCCCATTCGGCGGTTCGTTCTGGCCAATAGCGCTGCGACGCTGTTGGTCGGAGGACTCGTCAAAAACCTGCGGGAAGGGGTCGACCGCGCGTCGACCGCCATCGATTCCGGAGCGGCCGCCAAGCTGCTTGAAGACTGGGCCTCGTTCACACGCGCTCCTCGAGCGCAGCCCTGACCCGCGGATCGATCCAGAGTTCCTCATAAACCGAGTACCCGCCGGGATTCAATCCGAGAGCTCTATAGGCCTCCTGTGCTCGCGTATTTGCATCTTCAACATATAATCTTAAACCGATAACTGACCTGTCAGCGAGCGCCTCGGATCGAATCTGATTGTGAATGGCCCGAAAAACGCCTCTGCCGCGTTCCTGGGGCGCGACATAAACGCTCTGGAACCACCAGATCCAACCATTGCGCCAATCGCTCCACTCGGTACTGACCGCGGCCTGTCCAACGAGCACGGCATCGCGTTCCGCAACCCAGTATCTAAGCTTGCCTGGGTCCGCGACCGCGGCGGCCACGCCGAGGCGAAGCACCTCGGGATCGAGCTTCTTATGCTCGGTTTCCCAGGCTAGTTGGAGGTTGCAGTGCTCGATAAACGGCTCGTCGCCTCGTCGGGCTGGGCGAACGAAAGGCCCTTGAGTTAGAGACGACACCTAAATGCGCTCCCGCCGGCGGTCTCGAGCCCGAGCGCTGGCTTCCTGCAATGTGCGGTTTTCTTCGTCAGTGAGGCTCCCTCTGCCGTCTCGGGCGATCTTGGCCAGGATCTCGTCGAGGCGAGCTTCGAACTCCTCTTCACGCACGACAACGGCCGCTTGCGTGGGACGCGCTGCACCGCCAGGCGCGTCGGCCCTTCCCGTTCCCGAACCGCCGGGCGAGCGAGCAAGGCCTGCCGGACGCGCGGGTTGCTCCTCCACTACGTCCGGCGACAGCACTCGAAACCTCGGCTTGCGCTTCCTCGAGAGAGGGTCGATCAAGCGAGACCAGCGCAAGTCGAACTGCTTGTAGCAGAACCCATACGCCGCCCCGCCAATATGGCTCGCGAAAGCAATCCGCTGCGGCGAAACGCCGTTCAACTGCCACAGCAAATAATATAAATCGGAGCTGATGTAAAGCGCCAACAACAGCCACATCGGCATCGGCAAGACGAACAGAAACAAGATTTCGCGTGGGGTAATACATCACGAAGACCACCGCAAGCGCATAGATCGCACCCAACGCGCCAATCGCCGACGAGCGTCCGTCCGCGCCAGATCCAAAATAATCGACCAAACACCAGAGCAGCGTGCTGACCACGGCCGCGGTCAAGTACATCAGCAAGAATTCGCGGCCGCCGTAGATTTCCTCGACCTCCCTGCCCACGAACCAGAGCATGAGCATATTGATCAGCAAGTGCTGAAGATGGTTCGGGTCATGGACGAACGCAGACGTCGCCAATCGCCAAACTTGCAGCTTCTCGAAGATCAGGTGACTATCGGCCTCGAGCCAGTCGATGATGGGGAGGTCTGAAAAGACCAAGACCGCGACGTGCAGCAAGACGTTGATCGCAATGATCGCCTTGCAGACCGGAGCGACCGAGGAAATCCAGATTGGCCCCCGCGAACCATCGCGGTAGTACTCTCGGTCGTAGATGCCCATGACCACTCCGACGGTCTGCAGAGCGCGGATGAGAGATCTGTGTAAGAATTTAATATCCGACCGGCGGAGAGGTCTGTCAACCGTGGGCGTGAAGACTTTCGACGATCCCGCGGTAATCGTTGCGATTAGGAAGCGAGCCCGATTGCGGAAGCCTCGCAGAGAGAGAGCACCAACCACAAACCTTCGCCGACGTTCCTAACCGGATTTTCGCGACTCCGAATGGATCAACCCGTGGGCCTGCAATCGGAAAAGGCGCGAACCACTTCGTAGAGGTCGGAGCTGACCAGCAGCTCGTCGTCCTCGAGATCGCTTAGCCAAATGTAGTTGTCTTTGTACGCTTGGGCAAGAAGCGGATACAAATCAACCAGGCGGATGGGGATTGTGGGGGGCGCGTCGTCCACGCGTTGATCCTCCACTCGCGGGTAAACGCGCAGTCGAGCTGTTGCCATCGGATCTCCTTCTCCGTTCCGTTAGCGGCCGAGCGCCCTAGGCGTCGCGGACGACTGGACCACTCCAGTCCATTCCGCGGCCGACGAGAACCCCTCGAACTCCTGATCGGAAACGTCGGCCCTTCTTTTGTTCCTGACGGGGGCGAACGTCCTATTCCATCGGCTTACCCCGACGTTCAGATAAACCAATTCTCGAGCCTTTTCCGCACAATTCCACTGCTTTCACAAACCGGAAATGTTAAAGCAATCCCCCGGAATATCCTAAACGCTGTAAATTACCCAGTCGTTCAATTGCTGCCTGGAAGCGGGGGCGACAGTTTCAGAGGCTTTTGATACATTTCGCTGGCTCACGACCACAAGGTTGCGATGCAACCCAAGACGTAGTCCTCAAGGATTCGAGGAGTTTTGCATGGATGCGGCTACGCAGGCAAAGCGGATCCTTCGATTAGGGTCATTCGCCATATCGCTGATGATCACGTCGACTGCTCAGTCGGCGACCTATAAGACCCAGAATTTCGAGGTTCACGCGCAGACAGCCGACGCAGCCAAGAAGATTGGAGAGCACGCCGAGAAATGTCGGATGGCCATCGCACGGGCCTGGCTGGGCAAGGAGCTACCCGCATGGAAGAAGCGCTGCCCCCTCAGAGTGAAACTGACCGCCGGCGAAGCGGGGGGCGTGACAACCTTCGACTTCAGCCCCCAGGGCGGCGTGTTGGGCCAAACGATGTCCGTGGAAGGCAGAATCGACCGCATCCTAGATTCCGCGCTTCCACATGAAATTACTCATACAATTTTCGCGGCCTACCTGGGCAAACCGATGCCTCGTTGGGCGGACGAGGGCGCGTTGCTCTTGAGCGAAGATCAGCGCGAGCTTTCCAGGCACGACCGCATCGTTTCCGATCTGGTTCACAAGAAGCGCCAGTTCACGCTCGCCAGCCTCTTTCGGATGGAAGACTATCCGAGGGATCTGATGGGCTTCTACGGCCAAGGTTATTCGGTCTCTCGGTTTTTGGTCGAGCTCGGCGGCCGAAAACGGTTCTTGGCGTTTGTCCGCGAAGGAATGCGGGAGAGCTGGGACGACGCAGCTCGCATTCACTACGGATTGGCCGATCTGACCGAGCTCGAACGCGCATGGAACGCCTGGCGACAAATCTCCGAAGAAGAGCCCTCGAGGCTCGACAAACCGACCTCTCCACTGGTCGTAATGGCCGTTGCACCCATTGAATTGGCAGAGTCGGAAGCCGAGCCGATTCGGTCGGGCGACGATTGACCTGGACATTTAGCCGACTATAATCGACCCAGGTTGGGTGAATCGGGCTTTTTTTGGGACCGAGTCGCCCATTACCTCGCTATAGGACTATACGTTCCTCCGCGCATTCCGCTCCCTGGGAGATGCTACGCGGAACTTCATGAATCTGAGATTCTCGGGGACAAGCAAGCTTGAAGTCATGATAGCATGTGCTTGTTTGGCCAGTTGTTGGGTGGGATAGGCTGGTTTTCGTCTTGGAAGCCGGCTGTCGTGCTCCACATGAACCCGCATAAGGAGTTAGTTACGATGCGCAATTGGTTTCTTGGCTTGGCGGCCGTCGCACTCATTGCCGGCTCAGCCGTCGCAGGCAAATACAACAAAGTGATCTCCGTTGGCGATAAGGCCCCGAATTTCTCGGGCATTCCCGCCGTCAAAGGTGATAAAGAGACGACGATCGACTTGAAAGACGTCAAGGAAGACGTGGTCATGCTGGTCTTCTTGGCCAATCATTGCCCGGTTGTCGTGAATTCCGAAGACCGGATCATCGAGTTCGCCAAGGCTTACGAAGGCAAAAGCGTGAAGGTCATCGGCGTTTGCGTCAACGACGTTGAATCCGACAAGCTTCCCGCCATCAAGACCCGCGTCAAGGAGAAGGGCTATAGCTTCGTCTACGGTTACGACGAATCGGGCAAGATCGGCAAAGCCTACGGCGCCACCAACACCCCGCAGGTCTACGTTCTCGACAAAGACCGTGTGATCCGCTACACCGGTTCTTTCGACGACAGCCCGAACGACGAATCGAAGGTTTCGAAGACCTACGCCAAGGACGCCGTCGAAGCCCTGTTGAAGGGCGAGTCGGTTCCCGTCGAAGAGACTCGCGCGATTGGTTGCGGCATCGGCTACAAGAAGAGCTGATTGAGCGAGCATGCGATTCTCCGGCGAAGTCTCGCCGGTGAGATCGAACGTCCACAAAAGGGCCGGGCTCATTCGCTTGAATGAGGCTCGGCCTATTGAGTTGATACGAGGCTCTGATTCTTGATATTCTGGCTTTGTTGCAAAGCTGGCGGTTCGTTGGAAAGCCGAGCTATGCGACCGCAAGGGAATTCGAACGCGAGGTTTTGGCGATGAAAAGACGTTTCTTCACTCGACTTTCAGTTCTCTCGCTGGCCCTTGGCTTCGGAGCGTTCTCTTCCGGCGATCTCGACCCCGAAATCAAGTTGACCCCGATCAAATTTGACGATTTCTTGAAAACGATTAAAGACAAAAACAAAGACAAATATACAGTTGTCGATATTTGGGCGACGTGGTGCGGACCTTGCAAGGAAAACTTCCCTCACCTTGTCGAGATGCACAAGAAATACGCTGGGAAAGGGCTTGCCGCGGTCTCACTCTCGCTTGACGACCCAACCAAGCCGAAGGCCCTTGCCGAGGCCTTGGCGTTCCTCAAGGAAAAGAAGGCCGAGTTTGCCAACTTCGTGCTCGACGAAGAACAAGCCGACGCCTTCGACAAGCTGAACGTCAATGCAATTCCCGCTGTGCTCCTGTTTGGCCCCGACGGCAAGGAGCTCAAACGATTCACGCTTGACGATCCTAATCATCAATTCACTTACGAAGACGTCGAGAAAGAGATCTCGAAGCTGCTCGAGAAGAAGTGAGCGATCCGGGGCTACCTTCGTCGAGGCCCCGCAATCGGCCGCCTTGTCGTTTAGACTCCCATCGCCGAGCTGGGCCAAGGGTCGTTGCGTCTGTCTCGGCTGCGCTGATACGCGCGTTCTCTTTCAAGCCTGGTTTGCTCGAAGAGATCGAGGAAGAGCTGCTCTTCCAGTGGCGAGAACGTTTGATTACGCCTGGATTTGACAGTCCTTGCCGTGGCGAACATTTGTTCGAGCGGGAAACCTGGGGCCACCTTGCCGTACCGAACCGCGGTGAACGACGGCACGTGTTTGGGCAAGAGCGGACCAGCGGGAAGAAGGTTGCACATCACTCCGACCACGGTTCCGGTGTTGATCATGCTGCCGAGTCCCGTGCGGGTGTGATCGCCCAGGAAGCAGCCGACCTTCGCCTGCCCCGTAGGGACTGGATCGCCGCCCAGCGGAACCTGGACTTCCGCGTAATCGTTCCGGAGGTCGCTGTTCGAGGTGATGGCGCCCAGGTTGACCCATTCGCCAACGTAAGCGTGGCCCAAGAAGCCTTCGTGATACTTGTTGGAATGGCCCAAGATGATACTCTGCTCGACTTCGCCGCCGATCCGGCAGTTTGGACCGATGGCAACTCCGCCACGTAGGTTGGCGCGGAACAGCTGGGTGTCTTTGCCGATGAAGCATGGACCTTCGATGCGGGAGAAGGGCTGAACCCAGACTCCTGAGGAAACCACGATAGGTCCGTTAGTTGTATCGAACACCGTGTAGGGATCGATCCGCGCCGACTCGTGAACCAGCAGCCGATTCGCTGGTCCAACCAGGGCGAGCGAGGCCAGATGCCGGTTGCTGACCTCGGACCCGCCGTCGAGCTCGAAGTCGCGAGTGATGTGTTCTGAGTTGTACGAAACCAGATCCCAGGGGTACTCGATCCAAGCTCCATTGACGTCGCAGCCTGGTAGGCGGTCTCTAAGCGATTCAAACCAGTCCTCCACGTTCCCGGGCTCGAGATCGACAGCCTCGTCGGGGCCGACCATGGCGCAAGCAGGCTGATTGTTGCAATAAGCGACCCATTTGGAGGCGAGATCGGGGATTTCGAACCGAGCAGGCGGCGTCCATCGCGTATTGACGACCAGCACTGGCCCGCGAGATTGCCAATCGCGATCGTTGACGGAGGTCAAAGGATCGCGTTGCCGTTGGAGTGCTGCCAATGTGGGCCTGACGACCGCGCCTCGGCGCGCGGTCCGGGCCCGATACCGAAGGCGCGGGCAATCTTGTGACCGAGGGTCGAACCACCCAAAAGCAGGTCGAAAACAGGACGACAAAGCACCAAGGGTTCGAGCCTTGCGCTGGCGTGGTCTTCAACCAGACATAAACGCATCGCCGAACTCCTGTTTCAAAAGTGCGCTTTCGACAACAAAAACCAGATGCGGAAACAGCACTACAACTCGATCGAAAGCAACTAGGAGCCGCTCTTCAAATTTCGAACAAAACCAGAAAATCGAGCATGCCAAGAGTCGCCAGGCCCTGGGAGATCACCGGCTCGGTTCTCGACTCGCCGCTTATAATAGCCGCGACCGTCGACTTCTCTCAACCCAGTGCATACGAGATACAAGTCGGAGAGTGTCAGACCGTCATCCGATCTTCAAGAACTCAACGTGGTCGTTGTCTAAATCCAACAGAGCGACGGTCCACTCCGAACTCCGATGCAGGGCGCCGGGGTTGATTTGTCGCGTCTTCCCGTGTCTCTCATCCAGACAAATATGGAGATGCCCGTAGAGGAGATAATCCGGGGCATCCGACACGAGTTTTCTGAATTCCCCAGGCCTATGGCCGTGGGTGACCCCAATGCGTTTGCCGGCGAGCTCGATCAGCCCGCCGAACTCGAGGCAGACGCCCTCGATTCGGAGCACTGCCATGCGAATCCCGTCTCGATCGAAGTCGTTGTTGCCAAAGACGATATAGCTTGGCAAGCCTGCCATGGAATAGACGACGTCTGGGCTTGTGAAATCACCGCAATGCACAAGCGCCTCTGCCCCGGCCGAAGCCAGTCGAGAGACCGCAGTGGTGGTTCTTCGGATCTGGTCGTGGGTGTCGGAAAGGATGCCGATTCGCATCGGGATCGATCTCGAGGTTCAAAGTTTGCCAAGACCAGGGCTCGAAAGCCTGCTGCCAATGGCTGGCTCCTGGAAGGATCCTAATGTACAATACAGATGAGTCATCAGGTACGGCTAATCCGAAGCGAATGCTTCGGAAGTCGCGACCCGAGAAGACTCGTCGCCCTTGGCTCGATCGCCTCGGGCGAGCGGCCGGCCGAAAGGCAACGACCGGTCGCGGGGACGAGTGCGCGAACCTAAAACCACGGTTTTGCGAACTTCTCCCCGGTCTTATCCCGCGTCGCGCGGGGAGGTGCATCATGGCGATCCTGATCGAAACAATCGCATCAAACGATTCCTCAATCGTTATCCCGTTAATCCCTTCAAACCAAACCGCTCAAAAAATCCGACACGCCGAGGCTCCCGACAGAGGCGTCGGAGCCGCAGCCAAGCTGGAACACGCCGAGGCCAACGATCGCGAGGCGCCCGACGCGGGCGACGCACGCGAAGACTACATGGTCTCTTGGTCCGAGGAGGCCTCTTGATCGACGCCGCCGCGCCCACGCTTCCCCGCGGCTCCACCAAGCGCTTGCTGGGAAGCGTGGGCGTTTTCTTGGCTTATGATTTAAACACGTGCGCGTAGAGAAAAACCACGCATCCAACTAGCAACGCCAAAGCGATGCTGTGAACAAACAGCTTTCGCAGCAGCTTGCCCTCCTGCCCCTGTTCTCCGGTGGCCGCGGCGGCAACTACGATCGACTGAGCGTCGATCATCTTCCCCATCACGCCGCCGGCTGAATTCGCGGCGGCCATTAGCACGGGATCGAGTCCAAGCGATCGGGCCGTCACGACCTGAAGGTTTCCAAATAACACGTTGCTGGACGTGTCGGAACCGGTCAAAGCGACGCCAAGCCATCCCAAAAGCGTACCGAAGATCGGGTACAGCCCTCGACCCACTCTTGTGAATGCAAGCCCAAGGACGGCGTCCATTCCCGAATAGCGAGTGACAAAGCCCAGGCCCAACATCGCGGCCACTGCCGCGATTGCGGGGACGAGCCGTGCCACGGTTTGCGAAAACAGCACGCACATTCGCCTTGGTGAAACGCCCAGCAAGAGTCCGCTGGCCGCCGCCGAGAGGAACACAGCCGACCCAGTCGACGAGAGCGGCGCGACGTCCAGGTACGCAGGCTCGGCGTCTTTCTCCGAGGGGGAGATCGGGCCCCCAGCTTGTACGCCTTTGACCACTTTTTTATGCAAACCCGGCGCCTCAATCTTCCAAGACGTGTGTTTGTTCAATAAGTCCTTGAAGCTAATAGGAAAGTAAGGCTTCATCGCCGGCGCCCCCCAGACCAGCACAGCCGCGGTCAATAGGCCGAACGGAGTCCAGGCGAGGGCGATCGACCGCTTCGACAACCGAGGCCGAGATCGATCTTCCGCGCGAGCCGCTGTAAGCGATGCATCGTCGGTCGGCCGTTCGTCGGGAAACAGCCAGGTTCGTTTGGGCTTCCAGAATCTGAGCAAGACGATCCCCGAGCAGAGACTGACGATCGAGGAGACGATGTCCACGAGCTCGAACCCGACGAAATTCGACCAGAGGTACTGGGCCAGAGCGAACGTGCCTCCCACCGCCAAGAGCGCTGGCCAGATTTCGATTATCGCCCCGAACCCCGCCAAGCAGACGGTAAGCCAAGCCGGGATCAGAAAGGAGATTGGCGGCAGGATCCTGCCCGCGGACGAGCTCAACAACTCGACGTTGAACCCCGTTAGTTGAGCCAAGGTGCGGATCGGAGTGCCGATCGCGCCCCACGCCACCGGGGCAGTGTTCGCGATCAGGCAGAGCAGCGCGGCAGTGAACGGCTTGAACCCAAGGCCCGCGAGGAACGCCGCGGAAATGGCGACCGGGGCTCCAAAGCCCGCGGCGCCTTCGATGAAGGCTCCAAACGAGAACGCAATCAAGATCGCCTGGATCCGCCGATCCGACGAAAGCCCCGCGATCGAAGCCTTCATCACCTCGAATTGTCCGGAGTCGACAACAATCTGATACAAAAAGACCGCCGAGACAATAAGCCAGATGATTTGAAAGAGTGCGAAGACCAGGCCGACCGCCAAACTTGCCGAGCGCACGAAAGCGGCATTCCGAACCCGAAGACCGCGATCGCAAACGACGCGACCAGGCCGCAAAGGGCCGCTTGCCAAGCGTTGGCCTTCCCGGAGGCCAAAAGACCCAAGAGCAGAAAGATCGGCAGCGCCGCCAAGAGAGTCGACGCCGGCGGCCAGTGGAGTGGATCGTAGCTTTGCACCCAAAGCATGTCGGACCAAAACCTCGATTTCAGACCCAGGACTCTTCGAGCAAGCATTGTGCGCAGCCCTCGACGGGCGTTTCAACACGGCAAGCCGATTCGATTTAGGGCTCGGGGCTCGGTCTGAAAGCCTTGACCGGGAGGCCGGACGAAGTTACGCTTTTAGAGTCTTTGCTGGGAACAACTTGGCTGCCGACGCTTTGGGGGTCTGGCTAGTGCATATTGAGATTTCGACGCGTCACGGGCATTTGGACGCCGGAACTCAAGCGCACTTGCGAGAGAAAGCCGAGAAGCTCCAGAAATACTTCGCCCGACTGATGGAAATCGAAATTGCAGCCGAACCGATCAAAATCGGCTGGCGCGTCGAGATCCTGGTCTCGGCCGAGCACAAGCACGATTTCGTCGCCAGCGAAGAAGGGCCGACGCCTGGAGCGGCAATGGACCACTGCTCGCACAAGATCGAAGAACAATTGAGAAGATACAAGGAAAAGATTCAACAACACAGAGGCGAGCCGGCTTGATTCAAGCGGCTTGTTAAGGTCGTCTCGCGCCATTGCGCGAACGACGGCGCGTTCGGACGGTCCGGTTCCGTTCGATCCTCGAATCATCGTTCTAGGCTTGGAATTCCGAGGGATGTTGCATTATCAGTTTCTGATTCGGTCTACTGGTTTGGGCGGCCAAAACAGCGTATCGGCGGACATTGGGCGGGACCAATCTCCAGGAGCGAGTGTGAATTCGAGGCCGGCGGCGTGGGCCGAGGCGGTCGTCGAGCGTTCCATGCTTTCGCTTGGGGGGCCCAGCTCATGAAGCTTCTGGATTTCGTTTCCCGCGATGCGGTCGTCGTCAATCTCGAAGCTCAATCAAAAAGAAGAGGCCATTCGAGAGATCGTGGCTTCGCTGACCAAGTCGAACCAGATCAAACCTGTCGATCAGGAGAGCGTCGCTCGCGCCGTGCTGAATCGCGAGCAACTCGGCTCGACCGGCATTGGTCAGGGAGTGGCTGTCCCGCACACCAGGCACCCTACGGTGGACAGACTGGTGGGCGCGGTGGCCCTATCCCGCTCTGGAGTGGAATTTGCCGCGCTCGACAACGAGCCCGTTTACATCCTGTTTCTTCTGGTCTCGCCTCCCAAGCAGACGGGCGACCATTTGCGGGCTCTGGAGATCATCTCCAGCCGGCTGCGCGACGAGGAATTCGTCAATTTCCTCCGCCAGGCCCAAACCCGTGAACATGTCATCGAGCTTCTTGAGGAATACGACCAGCGTTCGTCTTGATTTCGCCTAATCGCGTCGTCCGGCGTCCGGGCGCCGCGTGCCAACAAGGTCGACTTCCCGATCCTATAGACAAGTCCGAGCCCCGTTCTGGTAGTAGGAGGCGTCCGAGCCTCGATTCAGCAATGGCCGCCCGGAAGAGCGAACAACAGCCGCCGATGACCAACGACCCGCCCGAAGCCTCTCGCCAGGTCGAAATCACGAACTCGCTTGGCTTGCACCTTCGAACTGCCGCCAAGTTCGAGGAACTCGCCCGGCGTTTTCAGTCGGAGGTGCGAGTGCTCTATAACGGCGGCGAGTACAACGGCAAAAGCATCATGTCGCTCTTGACAATGGCCGCGGAATGCGGCAGCAAACTCGTTCTCGAATGTCGGGGCGAAGACGCAATGGAAGCCGCCGACGCACTCGCCGAGCTGGTGCGTCAGGGTTTTCACGAGGACGACGAAAGCCCGGAGGAGGAACCTGCGTCATGAAGACCGATCTGCTCCGTACCGATGGGGGCGGTTCTTGTCTCGTTTCTGAGAACCCAGGCGAATCCAAACTGATTGGAAGCGACTCGAGTTCGACGCCGGAGGTCTTACAGGCCAACGTTCTAGAAGAGACCCGCGTCCCTGGCCTTGGCTCCTTGCGGATCCGCCTTTGGTTTTCGAAGAGCGGGGATTTGAGGTTGATCAGTCATCTCGATCTGATGCGTTGCTTCGAACGGCTGATTCGCCGCGCGGCGATCCCCATCGCTTCGAGTCAAGGCTTCAACCCCAGGCCGAAGATTGTTTTCGGGTTGGCTCTCGCGCTGGGAGTCGAAGGCCGACGCGAGTTGGTCGAGCTCGAACTGGCCGCTCCCATGGAACCGCAAGTGGTCCTCGAACGGCTGCGCAACACAGCGCCAGAGGGCCTTCAACTACTGGAGGCGGTGGAGTCTCCCTCGTCTCGCCCACCCACGATCCTATCTGTCTCCTATGAGATTTCCGTCCCAGCCGCTCGCGCGGAGCAAACGAGGGAGTTGATTCGCGACTTCCTCCGCCGAGCCAGCGTTCCGTTCACCCGTTTGCGCGAAGGGCGGTCGCGCGACATCGATCTCAGACCGTTCTTGCTCGCAGCCGACGTTGGCGAGGACGGCAGGCTCGAGTTTCAGCTCGAGATCGATCCAGCGGGATCCGCCCGCCCCGAAGAGATCTTGGAGGCGCTTGGCCTCGAGGATCTGTTGAAACAAGGCTCGGTGCTCTGCGCACCCGCTTGGAGCTTGCCGAGTGATCGATCACGACCGCGTACATCCGTTTGGGTCCAGCCCGTTACCTTCGGCCGCCTTGCGGCCCGCGCAGGCAGGGCCCGCCGCCGTTAATCTGATAAGACGACTGCGTCGGGAAGAGTCGAAATATGAAAAAAGAAATGCTCATCAACGTCCTCCAGCCGGAGGAATGCCGGATCGCCATTGTCGAAGACGGAGTGCTCGAGGAGCTATACGTCGAACGCACCAGCCACGAGAGTTATATCGGAAATATCTACAAGGGAAAGGTCGTCAACCTCGAACCAGCGATTCAGGCCGCGTTCGTCGATTTCTCGATCGGCCGCAATGGTTTCTTACACGTCTCCGACGTCGAGCCTCAGTACTATCGGGGCCATCTCACAGACGAAAGCGAGTTCGGCCCCCGCGATCGATACCGTGATCCAAGAGCGGATCTCGACGAACCGCGAGCGCCGCGCGGCGAACGCCGAGAGCGTACTCCCGAGCGCGAGCGTCCCCCCGAACGGGAGCGCCCCCCGAGCGCGAGCGTCCCGACCTGTCGGTCAAAGGTCGACGCGACAAGCCTCAAAAGCGCAGGTTCGGTGAAGGGCTGGCGGACGAATTCGGCGAGCCCGACCCGATTTCGGACCCTGAATCCGTTTTCGAGCCTGTTGAGCCGGAGCCGGCGCCGGAGCCGAAACGAGACGCCGCGCCTTCTCCTTGGGAAAGTCCGAAAGCCAGGCAGCCGAAGGTTGAACCGCCGCATGCTCGAGAATCGACCGTTTCCAAGGCGGTCGAGCCCGCCCATCAAGAGGATCTTGGTGGATGGGGTAGTGCGCCGATCGATCCGATTGATCCAGGACCCGCGGAAGAATTCCTGCCGCCCAGCCGAACGCACAGGACCAAACCGGCGGGAGCTCCCTTCGGTTTTGGCGACGAGCCTGAATCGCCTTGGGGGCCCGTGGAAGATTCGTCGGACGTCGTTCCACCTCCAATGAGCCAGGCGCCCAAGCCTTTCGTCCCGCCCGCGAGGGGCAATCGCAACAAAGGGCAAGGGCGGCACCCGTAGCGGTCGCGGTCGGGCTCCGGGATCGTTTGGCCAGTCAATCGCCGGGCCGCCGGTCGAGCCTCTGAGCGATTTCGTCGAGGAAACCGCCGCCTTCGACCCAGGCGAAACACCGAGTCTGCCGATGGCCGAGGAATTTAGAACCGACGAAGTGATTTCAGACGAACCTCCGAAGAGCAGAGGCGGTCGCGCGGCGATCCGCTCGCGACCCGGAGCAGAACGGGACCGCGCAGCCGATCTTGGCCGACCGAGACCCGAACCCGAAGCTCCCAGCGGTTTTGTCCCGCCGCCGCGGGATCGATCGCCTTCGGCCGAACCCCCGCGCGAGCGAAAGCTGCACGCCCGCGCAGGCGAACCTGGATACATCCCACGACGAGAGCGGCAACGCGAGCCCGAACCGATCGACGACTTAGCGGAAGACTGGCCCGAGGGGGGCGAGTTCGGTGGCGATCTTGGCCCGATCGACGAAGGGAGTTCCGCCGATTCTGGATTGATCGAGCGAGGCCCACGTGGGCGTGACGACGGTCCACGCGGCCGACGTAAGCGCAGAGGCCGCCGTCGTGAGCGCGAGACGCCTCCGCCTCCCAGGAGAATCTCCACGGACCCAGTCGTCGAAGGCGAAGTGGTCGAAGATCGCCCATCCACCGCTCGCCCAAGCGGCTACCGAGGCGCTCCCAGCCGGGCGCCCAAACCCAAAGCCGGCGACGACTTCCTCGACTTTGGAGACGATTCCGAAGTTCCCATGGGTTCCGATTTCGACGACGGAGATTTTGACGACGAGCCCAGAGCCGTCGTCGAAGTCGAAGACCGGATCGACCCCGAACTTCAAGAGGAAATCCGCAAGGAGATCGAGGAAATCGCCGAGCTCGAGCGCGAGATGGGCCTTAAAACCGCCGTCGAGCCTCTGCGCCCGCCGCGAGGACAGGGCCTCGGGCGCAAGGCCCGCGGGCGTCAAGGGGTGCGCCGGGAGAGGCGTCGTCAAACCGCCGATTCAAGAAATCTTCAAACGCGGCGACGAAATTCTTGTTCAAGTGATCAAAGAGAGCATCGGTACAAAAGGACCGACGCTTTCCACTTACATAAGCATTCCAGGTCGCTATCTGGTGCTGATGCCAGGGCTCAACCGAGTAGGCGTCTCGCGCAAGATCGGCGACGAAGTCGCAGCGCAGACGGCTCCGGCAGATCATGCTCGAGCTCAACCCCCCCAAGGGCCTTGGCTTCATCGTCCGGACCGCCGGCATGGATCGTTCCAAGACCGAGCTGGCAAGGGACTTGGCCTATTTGCTCAGGCTTTGGAAGGCCATTCTCCGCAGGATTCGCAAAACCAAGGCGCCGGCGCCGATCTATCAAGAATCGGATATGATCACGCGGACGATCCGAGACATCTTTACCGCCGAGATCGATACGATCTGGATCGACGAACGTGGAGCGTTCGAACGCGCTCAAGAGTTTCTCAAGAACGTGATGCCCAGGTTCGTCGGCCGGCTCCGCTTCTACGACGACAAGGCCCCGCTGTTCTACCGCTATGGCATCGAGCAGGAGATCGCCAAAATTCAGCGCAGGCACGTGCCTCTGCCGGAGGGGGGCTCGATCGTCATCGATCAGACCGAGGCCATGGTCGCCATCGACGTCAATTCCGGCAACTTCCGGGTTGAGAACGACGCCGAGCGGACGGCTTACGAGATGAACATCCGCGCCGCCAAGGAGATTGCCAGGCAACTTCGGCTCCGCGACTTGGGCGGCGTGATCGTCAACGACTTCATCGACATGCGCGATGAAAAACACAGAAGGGGCGTCGAGAGGACGCTGCGCGAGGCAGTCCGCCGCGACCGAGCCCGGACCAAGATTCTTCGCATCAGCCCGTTCGGCCTGATCGAAATGACCAGGCAAAGGATCCGTCCGAGCCTCAAACGATCGGTCTACGAGGATTGCCCGCACTGCGTGAGCGCCGGCGTCGTCAAGACGACCGAGAGCATGGCGATCGACGTCATGCGGCTCTTGGCTCTCGCGGCCCACCGCGACGACATCCGCCGCGTCAACATCAGCGTGTCGGCGGCCGTCGCGAATTACCTCAACAATCGGAAACGGCTCGAAATCTCGCGTCTCGAGGCCGAAACCAATATGATCGTGCACATCCGCCACGAAGAAGGCGTTCCCGCCGAGCACCTTCAGATCGACGGATACGATGCGAGTAATTGCGAAATTCGACTCCTCCCCGCGCCTCAAGCTCCGCAAGGCGGATATCGAGGCCGTTAAATTCCGGGCTTCACACCGACGAGGCTGCACATGCGTCGATTAAGCATTCTGTGTGTGATTCTATGCGCGTGTTTGGTCTGGTTTGATGAGGGCGGGTCGTTCGCCGCCGGCTCGCAAACACCCCCGTCGGAGGAAGGGTCGCTTCCCGTCGACGACTCCGGACGCCCCTTGAACTTCGACTTCGAGCAAGGGTCTCTTGCCGATTGGACCACTGAAGGAGAAGCCTTCAAAGGTGGACCGGTTCGCGGCGACGCGGTATTCGCTCGGCGGAGCGATATGCACAGCAAGCACGCAGGAAGCTTTTGGGTAGGATCGTTTGAACAGGGAGGTGACGCGCCCAGAGGCGTGTTGACCTCCAGGGCGTTCAAGGTTTCCAAACCGTATGCGCGATTCTTGATCGCCGGAGGTTCCAGGCCCGCCACGCGATTGGAGATCGTTCAGGACGACGACAAAAGGGTGGTGTTTCGTTGCTCCGGAGACGACACGGAGGAGCTCAAACCGGTCGCCGTCGATCTCTCCAAGCAATTGGGCAAGAAAGTCTTTATTCGCTTGGTCGACGATGAAAGCGTCGGTTGGGGGCATATCAATTTCGACGACTTTCGGCTCTTCTCCTCGAAACCAAAGGTTCCAGTCAGAGCAGGGGACTCGACGCCTGACGAATACGCTCACGCAGGGCTAAGCCCTCGCGAGGCGGCCGCCGCGATGACCGTTCCGGAAGGGTTCCACGTCACACTTTTCGCTGGTGAACCCGACGTCGTGCAACCGATCGCGGCTGCCTTGGACGACCGCGGTAGGCTCTGGGTGGCCGAGGCTTACTCGTATCCCAGACGCGTCGACGACTCGCAAGCGAAAGACAGGATCTTGATCTTTGAAGATTCCGACGGCGACGGTTCGTTCGACAGCCGGAAGGTGTTCTACGATAAATTGAACTTGGTCAGCGCCCTAGAGGTCGGGTTCGGTGGAGTCTGGGTGGGAGCAGCGCCTTATTTTATGTTCATCCCAGACAAAAATGGGGATGACATGCCCGACGGACCTCCCCAGATCCTGTTGGACGGTTGGCACTACGAAGACTCTCACGAGACGCTCAATTCGTTCATCTGGGGCCCGGACGGCTGGCTTTACGGCAGCCACGGCGTCTTCACCCATTCGCGCGTTGGCAAGCCTGGAGACCCCGATTCGCGTCGAACGCCGATCAACGCCGGGATCTGGCGCTATCACCCCACAAAACACGTCTTCGAAGTCTTCGCGCACGGCACGAGCAATTCCTGGGGCTTCGATTTCGACGAGCACGGCCAGGCGATCGAAACCGCGTGCGTGATTCCCCACCTCTACCACATGATTCAGGGCGGTCGATACGAGCGCCAGGCAGGCCCGCATTTCAATCTCTATACGTATGATGATATCAAAACTATTGCTGACCATCGCCATTACGTCGGCGGCAACCCTCACGGCGGCAACGGCAGGTCCGATTCCGCCGGCGGCGGGCACGCGCATGCCGGCGCGTTGATCTATCAAGCGGATTCTTGGCCCTCAAACTATCGCGGGTCGCTGTTCATGAACAACATCCACGGGGCCAGATTGAACCAAGATTTGCTCACGAAGAAAGGCTCCGGTTTTATCGGAGCTCACGGCGCCGACTTTTTGCTGGCCAACGACTCTTGGTCTCAAATCGTCAGCCTGAAGCAGGCTCCCGACGGGGGAGTGTATCTGATCGACTGGTACGACAAGAATCAATGCCACCATAACGACGTGAACGGCCACGACCGCACCAACGGAAGAATCTTCAAGGTCGTCTATGGAACCGCCAAGTCGGCGCCGATCGACTTGACCAGGAAGTCGTCGGAAGAACTCGCCGTCTTGCAGGCCTCGACCAACGAATGGACCTCCAGGCACGCTCGGAGGATCCTCCAAGAACGAGGCGCCGGCACGGCAACGATGAAAACCCTAAGGGCCGTTTTAGCTTCCAAGGACGCCGAGAACGCGCGGTTGAGAGCGCTTTGGACCCTTCACGCCGTAGGCGCCGGTCGATTGGAGCCTTCTCGATTTCAAGAAAGAGAAGAACGAATTTATCCGAGCCTGGACGATTCAGCTCGGCCTCGAAGGCAAACCCAAAACCGTGCCGATCGCCAAGCTCGTGGAGGCCGCAACGTCCGACCCGTCTCCCATCGTGAGGCTTTACCTTGCGTCGGCCGCGGGTCTTTTGCCCTATCAGGATCGTTGGAACTTGCTCGAGGGATTGGCCGCGCATTCCGAGGACGTGGGAGATCACAACCTTCCGCTTATGTATTGGTACGCACTCGAACCGCTGGCGAGCGTCGACGCGAGACGCGCGCTTGATCTGGCGCGAAATTCCAAGATCCCACTGCTGCTTTCATTGATGACCAGGCGCGTCGGCTCTTCTGGAACGCCCGAGGCGCTCGCGGCTCTTGTCGACGCCACAGCCAAATCGAAAGATCTCGAGTCCAGGCGGATCATTCTCGAAGGCATGACCAGGGCTCTGGAAGGGGACAGGAAAACCGCCATGCCCGTGGGCTGGGAGAGCATCTCCGCGGAACTGGCATCGAGCCCTGATCCGCAGGTTCGATCGCTGGCGATGGGGCTTGCACTCACATTCGGAGACCCATTGGCGCTCAAATCTCTTCGTTCGGTTTTGCTCGACGAGAAGGCTGCGATCCCAGCCCGCTCCGAAGCACTTGCTTCGCTTTTGAAGGCCAGGGACCCTGAGCTGCCCAGGGCGCTGCAAAGACTTCTAGACGAGAAAAGCTTGCGCACCCAGGCGATCAAGGCGCTGGCCGCCTATGCAGACCCCGATACGCCCGATGCGATCTTGGCGCGCTATCCTTCGTTCACGCCCGATGAACGAAGAGACGCCCACAACACGCTGGCTGCAAGGCTGGACTACGCCCAAAGACTGCTGGCCGCCGTGGCCGAAAACAAAATCCCCTCGGCCCAGCTCACTGCCGACGTCATTCGACAATTGCATAATCATAAGAATAAATCGCTCGACGAACAGATCTCGAAGTATTGGGGTTTGGTTCGCGAGACCCCGGCGGACAAGGCTCAGAAGATCGCCGATTATAAGAAACGAATCTTGGACAAGACCGCGAAGGCCGCGGACTCCAACCTTGGCAGGTCGGTGTTCGCCAAGGTCTGCCAGCAGTGCCACACGCTCTTCGGGACGGGAGGCAAGGTCGGGCCCGAGTTGACTGGATCGAACAGGGCCGACCTGGACTACGTTCTTTCGAACGTATTGGACCCCAGTGCGCTGATTGGCAAAGACTATCAGTCGCACGCGATTTCAACGACCGATGGTCGCGTGCTGACAGGGATCATCAGGGCCGAGGATGGGAAGTCGATTACCCTTGCCACTGCCAACGAGGTCTTGACGATCCCCAAGAACGAGATCGAGGAACGAAAGGTCACGGAAGAATCGATGATGCCCGTCGACATCTGGAAGCCGCTGTCTGATTCCGAAATCCGCTCGCTCGTGGCCTATCTGGCAAGCCCCTCACAGATTCCGTTGTTGGCGACCGAAGAGAACGCGACGGCGTTCTTCAACGGTAAGGATTTGAGCGGTTGGCTTGGCAACCCCATGCTCTGGAAGGTTGATAACGGCGAGATCGTCGGCAAGACGTCAGGGCTTGCTCGCAACGAATTCCTCAAGAGCGAGATCGCCGCGGAGGACTTCCGGCTGACTCTCCAGGTTAAGCTCAAAGCCAACGAGGGCAACAGCGGCGTCCAGTTCCGCAGCGAAGCATTGCCCGACGGCGAGATGAAAGGCTATCAGGCCGATGTTGGTCCTGGCTGGTGGGGCAAGCTTTACGAAGAGAACGGCAGGGCTCTGCTCTGGGATAAGTCCGGAGAGGAATTCGTCAAGCCCGGCGAGTGGAACGCTTACGAGATTGTCGCCAAGGGGGGCAAGATCCAGACGTTTATCAATGGGCGCAAGTGCGTTGATCTCGACGATCCTTCAGGCGCCAAGCGGGGGATCTTCGCATTCCAGCTTCACTCGGGAGGACCAACAGAGGTTCGCTTCAAGGATGTGAAGCTCGAAGTGAATCCGAAGTGATTGCGCAGTCGGCTATTGTTGATGATTTGTTCTAAGATCCGGCATCCCAGACTCTGACGAACCCATCCCAGCCGAACGAAGCGATTCTCCTGCCCTTTGGGTCGACGACGATGTCGACCACAGCGCCTTGGTGTCCCTGCCAACTGAGCACCTCGCGCCAGCTCTTTGTATCCCAGAGCTTGATCACGC
The DNA here is from genome assembly GCA_963818975.1 of uncultured Planctomycetota bacterium. Taxonomy (GTDB): domain Bacteria; phylum Planctomycetota; class Planctomycetia; order Isosphaerales; family Isosphaeraceae; genus CAWFUI01. The sequence continues at coordinate 87,432 of CAWFUI010000007.1, forward strand.
CCGACGTATCGCCCGTGACGAGTCGGGAGCCGTCGGGGAAGAAGGCAGCGGCGATGGCCTCCTGCTGATGCGAGCCGAGGCTCCCAACGGTATCTCCCGAGTCGGGACGAACCACCAATCGGCTGTATCCTCCAGAGAAGCTCCGCGTGCAAGCCAGTTGTCGATCGGGGCTGAAGTTTCGGCCGTTTCCCCAGTCGAGTCGAAATTGTTGACTGAACGAAGCGCCGGCCGGGCCGTTTGTGTAGAAGAACTCGGTGGTCATCAGCAGTCGTTCGCCGTTGGGTCCGAACGCCTTGCCTGCAAATGCTTCCAGGTCGGCTGGAACGGGCGAATCGTTGCCCGTTTGCACGTTCCAGACCTTGATCGAGCCCGCGCTCTCTGCTGCGATCTTCGTTCCGTCGAGCGAGAACGTTAAACCATCCACTGGCGTATCGAAGGAGCCAATCTTTCGTTTGTTCTTCCCATCGGAGTCAGACACGTTTACCGCGGTTCCATCGATCCAGGCCTTTGGTCCAAGATAAGTTGGAGAGAAGGCAATGATGCGGTCAGGCTTCTGATCGCTCGGATCGTGTTTCTCGAGCTTAAGCCAATAGGGCGCGTCGTTGTTGGCCCAGCCTTGCGAATGGATCCTAGGAACCTGGACGCCCCAACCTTCCGGCGGAACAATTTCGCTGCCGTCGGATGCATTCCAGACGTTGACGGATCCCTTCGTGACGGCCGCGAGGTATTTGCCTGACTCGTCGTAGGCAAGCCCATCGGGCCTTGTCTTCGCGCCTTCCAATTTGCGAATAACAGATCCATCTTGAAAATTCATGATTTTCACGCCGTCGGAAAGCGATACAGCAATCTCATGCGAGCCTGGTCGAAATGCCAGCGGTCCGTTAATCGCTGGAGTAGTGAACCGAAGCTTGCCGTTGCCGGCGTTCCAGACCTTCAGTAAGTAGACGTCGTTCTGCACGCTAGAAACGCGCGGGTCGATGCTGTGATCATAGGCGATCGAGAGGACGTCCTCTCCGTCGGGACTGAACCAAACGTTCCGCCTGTAGTCGTGCTCGCTGGGGTTGTTGACACGGATGTCGAGCGATTCCGAACTGTGTTCGAGATCGACCAAAACAAGGCCTTCGTTTCGACTGACGACCGCCAGCTCGCGGTCGTCCTGCCTGAAGGCCAATCGCTCGACGCCCGAATTGATTCCGCGGATTCTCCTTGAGACGAGTCTTCTCGGCAGATCCCAAACGCGGACTTCGCTTGGCTTGTAGTTCTGGTCGGTTCCGGTAGCGAGTCTGTTGCCGTCGTGACTGAAGGCGATCGCTGCGATCGAGACGGGTTGGGAGTTCCCTGGCAAGATCTGTTTAACCGCGCCGGTAGTCGAGTCCCAAATCCAGGCTGAGTTTGGCTCGAGTGAGCAAACCCCAGCCACTGTTTTGCCGTCGGGCGCGAACGCCGCCAGAGTTGAGTTTGGAATGCTCAGGGCGGCCTTGCCGGTCTGAAAGTTCCAGACGGCGTCGCCCGAGACGATTTGTTTTCCATCGGGGCTGAAGGACATCGCCTGATACCAGCCGCCTTCGATGGTTTTCTCGAGGGCGCCCGTAGAGGCGTTCCAAAACATCAGCTTATGAGCGCGTCCTGTGTCGAACGTCGCCGCGGCGAGCGTCTTGCCGTCTGGACTGAATTCGAGCGCCCGAACTTCTCCTAGCGTGTTTTTGCATGTGATTAAACGAGCGCCATTTTTCGCGTCCAAGATGAAGACGGCTGGCTTGGCGTCCGGATCCGCGTTTTTACTGATCGCAAAGGCGACGGACTTGCCGTCTGGGTGGAACGCACTTCGATACATGAGCACCAATCCACCGGACATCTCCTCGATTGTGACGACGTCCTGTTCGAACCTGGAAAGGCCGGATTTGGCGTCGATCACGGCCAGCACTGGGAATCCGCCCCAGGTCACGGTACCCTTGCCGCCGTCTTTGTTTTGATACGAGTGCGATCGCTGGACCGAACGGACTGTGGCGATTTCTCGACCTTCAGGCGGACGATACGCGAAGGCGTCTCGCGCTCCGATCGTTTGAGCTGGGGTCGCTTGCCGAAGGAGGTAGCGCCACTCCCAGTTACGGAAACCGACGCCCGATCCGTCGAGGATCCCCCGCGAGGCCTCGAGGTTGTCGGCTTGCCACTGGCTTCTCGCGAGTGTGATCCGGTTGAAGTAAAGGCTCTCCTCAGCAACCTGGCGGGCCGTGTTCGCTACGTCGAGAGCTTTCTCGGTTTCCTTGCGAGCGAGTACCGTACGCTCGTACTGGACGACGAACGCGCCGAGGCCAACCAGCGTGCTGATGACGACCAGAGCTGCTAAAGCCGCGTAACGTGGGTTCCGTTTGCACCAGAGGACAAAACGCTCGGTGGAGCTTACAGGTCGGGCCTCGATCGGCTTGCCATGCATCCAGCGGTCCAAGTCGTCGGCAAGCGCCTCGGCCGACCTATACCTTCGAACCGGGTCTTTATCGAGGCACTTGCGAGCGATCGTTTCGAGATCGCGATCAACGCCCGGTTTGACGCTTGAAAGCGAAGGCGGCTCGGTCTCGCGATGCTGTCGCAAGAGCGTCAGTACGTCGTCTCCAACAAACGGAGTGCGGCCGGCAATACGCTCGAACAGGATCACGCCGAGGCTGTAAACGTCGGCCGCGACCGAGAGATCCTTCTTGTTCGAGGCCTGCTCGGGCGCCATGTAACGCGGAGTGCCCAGCAGTTGACCTGTCGAGGACAGCGACGCAGACGCGTCGTCGAGCCGCTTTGCCAACCCAAAGTCGGTGATATACGCCGCTCCGTCGTTTCCGACAAGGATATTCGAGGGCTTCAAATCCCGATGCAAGACCCCTCTTTGGTGAGCGAAATGCACGGCGCGAGCGATGGACGTAAGCCTCGCTGCTTCCTCGCGCGGGGTTCCATTCGGAACCCTGCCGAGTGGAGGTCCGTCGATCAATCTCATCGAGAAGTACTGCATACCGTCATGTTCGCCAATTTCGTAAATCGGCACGATATTGGGATGGTCGAGGTTGGCAACCGCCTCCGCCTCGGCGCGAAAGCGGGCGATGTCATTCGAATCCGCGAGCGATCCCTTGAGGATCATCTTGAGCGCGACCGTTCGGTTGAGGCTCAGTTGGCGCGCCTTGTAGACGACGCCCATGCCGCCACGCGCGATTTCCTCGATGAGTTCGTAGTCGCCAAAGTAGCGGATTCTTTGGGCGCGATTGCCTTGCGTATTCGAGAAGTCGATCGTCGGGTCGTTGTCTCGACGCAGCGGTTCGACGGCGTTTTCGACGCGATCGAGATCGGCGAAGAAAGCGCGGAGCCGCTCCGCATGGCCTGGATGCTGGCTGATCCATTCCTCCCTGTCCAAAGCATTCCCAGCCTCCACTGCCTGCAAATAACCGCCGATTAGGGCGTCGAGTTCGATCGAAACGGCGTCGGCTTCGGGTCTGGACAAGGCTCTATTCTCCTTTCACCATGATCTCACGCAGCTCCGCCAACCCGCGTCTCAACAGCGACGCGACGGCGGGCACGGTTTTATCGATGCGTTCGGCGATCCTCTGGATCGGCCAACCCTGAGCATGCTTGAGAACGACCACCTCCCGCATCGTCTCCGGAAGCAAGGCCAGTGCGTTCACTAATCGCAAGAGCTCTTCGTTTCGCTCCGCCCGCTGGCTTGGAGAGGTGATATCCGCAGCCAACCAGGCAGCCATGCCCGAAGCTGAGGCGTCGACGTCGGCTTCGATCGAGCGTTCGAGGTCGATTGCCCGTTTGTCGCGGTCGAAATGCTTGACCGCGTCGGCGAGCGTCCGCGCCAGGATCTTTCGAAGCCAGCCGGCAAGCACCTCGGGCTGCGGTGAACGGAGGTCTTCCAGGCCTGCGTAGGCTCGAATCATCGCCTGTTGGACCAGGTCGGCCGCGTCGAGCTTTCCCCTCAATCGGCGATCGAGGTGCGCCTCAGCCAGCACCAAGAGGTACTTTCGGAACGGTTCGAGAATCTCGGCATGGTTCGACAACGGCGGACGACCTCCAAGGAACAGAGACGACGCCTGACTACGAATGAACCATTGTTTTTCGGGATCGGGCACGATGGGGACAAATTCCCGTCGAAACGAAGCGTTGAAGCCTCAGAGGACGTCAATTCGGGAGGCTGGGACGGCTGGGTCGCCGCCGCAAGGGTTCTCATTGCCGGTTCTCGGGGCTATAATTCCGTGTGTAGAACCCTGCCTCAATCCGCCCTCCGAACCTACCCGCCCCGACGTCTCTGGAGAAGTGTGAAGATGGAGCGACGGCTTGTCTGCCTCTGGATCTTCGTGGCGTTCGTTGCCTCCGCGAGAGCAGACGTCGACGACGTGCCAACGAATCCGCCGAACCAGGCAGCCACGGAGTTCTTCGAGGCAAAGGTGCGTCCGGTCCTCGTTGCCAACTGCATGACATGCCACGGACCAGAGAAGCAAAAGTCCGGCCTTCGGGTCGATTCTCGCGAGGCGCTCTTGAAGGGAGGGGAAAACGGACCTGCAGTGGTTCCCGGCAAACCCGACGAGAGCCTGCTCGTCGCCGCCGTCCGCCACGACGGTGATATCAAAATGCCGCCCAAGAATACGCTTCCACCCGAGGTCGTCGGCGACCTCGAAAGGTGGGTCAAACAAGGCGCGCAATGGCCGCAAAGCTCGGCATTCGTCGACCCGCGCCAAGACGCCTGGAAAAGGCACTGGGCGTTCCAACCGCTTACGAACCCGGCAATTCCCAAAGTTACAGACGCCTCTTGGATCCATTCGCCGATCGATGCCTTCGTACTCTCCAAGCTCGAGATCGCGGGGCTAAGCCCCTCCGTGCCCGCCGATCGGCGGACGCTCATCCGCAGGGCCACGTTCGATCTCATCGGTCTTCCACCGACTCCCGAAGAAATCGACGCCTTCGAATCCGACAAAGACGCTACTCAAATCGCGTTTTCCAAGGTGATCGACCGCCTGCTCGCTTCTCCACACTATGGAGAGCGTTGGGGCAGGCATTGGCTCGACGTCGCCCGCTACGCCGATACCAAGGGTTATGTGTTCGTCGAGGATGCAGAATTCCACTGGGCGTTCACCTATCGCGATTACGTGATCGAGGCCTTCAACCGCGATCTGCCGTTCGACCGATTCATTCTCGAACAGCTCGCCGCGGACAAATCGATCGAAGGCAAGGACAAGTCGAGTCTCCGAGCCCTGGGGTTCTTGACCGTGGGCTCGAAGTTCATGAACAACCAGGAAGACGTGCTAGACGATCGCGTCGACGTGACGACAAGAGGGCTGATGGGCCTGACGGTCTCTTGCGCACGCTGCCACGATCACAAGTTCGACCCGGTGCCCACCGCCGATTACTACTCTCTACGGGGGGTGTTCGCCAGTTCCTCCGAGCCCAACCTCCCGCCGCTTTTTGCCGCCCCCCCCGACACGCCCGAGTACCGAGCCTACGAGGCTGAGCTCGAGAAACGCGAATCAGAGTTCAACAACTTCGTCAAAACTAAGTTCGACGACATGATTGAATTGGTTATGAAGAGGGCAGGGGAGTACATCAAGGCGGCGGAGACCGCCAGGCACAATCCCGACACCAAGGATTTCATGCAGCTTGCCGACGGGATGGACCTGAATCCGAAGATGATCCGGCATTGGCAGAATCGGCTCGAGCACTCGAGAAAGGGCTTCGACCCTGTGTTCGCGATCTTCAACGCCTTGGCCGACGTGCCCACAAGCGAGTTCACCGCGAAGTCGTCCGAGGTGGTTGCGAAGTTCGCTTCCGAGGCAGAGGGGGGCAGGAGAATCAATCCACTTGTGCTCGAGCGGATGAGTCAGCCGCCTCTCAAATCGCTGGGCGATGCAGCGGAACGGCTGGGCGGTTTGCTCTGGTCGACCGAGTTGGTCTGGCGCGACTATTCCGCCAGAACCAAACTCAACGGAACGGGGGCCGCGAGACTGCCAAACGACGCCCACGAGGAGCTTAGGCTAATCTTTCATTCGCCAGGAAGTCCCACGGATGTACCGTTTGTCCCGGTTGGCGATCTTGACCTGATACCTGATCGACCATCTCAGGAACAACTCAAGAAGCTTAGAGGTGCGGTCGACGAATGGCGCAAAAGTGGTACTGGCGCGCCACCGAGGGCGATGGTCGTCGAGGATCTCCCTCAGCCCGTCGAGCCTCGGATCTTCCGCCGAGGCAATCCTGGGAACCAGGGCGAGGCCGTGCCCAGACGCTTCCCCGCGATCGCCAGTGGGTCGAAACGCGAAACGTTCGCAACCGCCGGCAGACTCGAGACCGCACAGGCGATCGTATCGCGCGAGAATCCCTTGACCGCAAGGGTTTTCGTGAACAGGGTTTGGCTGCATCATTTCGGCAAGCCGCTGGTTTCGACCCCGAGTGATTTTGGCATGAGGAGCGACCCGCCGAGCCATCCAGACCTGCTCGACAACCTGGCCTGGACTTTCATCGAAGACGGCTGGTCGATCAAACGTCTGCACAGAAGGATGATGCTCTCGTCGGTCTACCAGCAAGCCAGCGTCGATCGGCCCGATGGGGTTACAGCAGACCCCGAGAACAGGCTTTACTGGCGGGCGGAGCGCAGGCCTCTGGATTTTGAGGCCCTTCGCGATTCGATCCTGGCGGTCTCGGGTCGGCTCGACAAAACGATCGGCGGGCCTTCGATTCCGAGCTTGGCCGAAGGCGGGTCGCTGAGACGGACGCTCTATTGCCGGATCGATAGAAACAACCTGGCCGGGTTGTTCCGTACATTCGATTTTCCCACGCCCGACGCCACAAACCCGATCCGCGATTCGACCACCGTCCCGCCGCAATCGCTCTTCCTCATGAACAACCCCTGGGTCATCGAATCGGCCCAAGCGACGCTCAAACGCCCGGAGATCGCAGGTTTGGCCGAGCGTGCTGAGCGAGTGAACGCGCTCTGCAAGCTCTTCTTCGGCAGGCCCGCGAGCGAGCTCGATCAATCGATCGCGGCGGAGTTCATCAACAAAGATCTTGGTGGTTGGCCAAGATATGTACAGGCACTTATGATGAGTAACGAGTTCTTTTTTGTGGACTAGCACTCGCGGTGCGGGAGCCTGTTCGATGCTTTCACCTCCAGACCGACGTGCGAGTTTGTTTTATGAAAGTCGCGGCGGTCGTATTTTCAATCCTGACGATCCTTTCGCTCAACCTGATCTTGCTTCTCGGGGCGGTTGTTCGAGATCCAGAGTCGATTCGGTCGTTCTTGAACGGATTGGTCGTCGTGCTCGATTCTTCGCTCGTCTCATCGAGCGCCTCTGCTCGGAGTTCACTTCTCGAAAAGCGGCTCGAGGTTGCTCGGGGCGTTGTTCTTCCTCAACATCGGGATCACCGCGGCGGCGATCGTCCTCAGGGTTCAGGGGTTCGTATTTCCGACCTTGGTCTTGTTCCTTGCCGACATTTACTGGCTGAATCTTTATTTGATATGTCTGACCAAGAATTACAAGACGTTGCTCAATCCAAGTTCATGATTCACCTGCACTCCAGTTTTCCGGCCAATAGGTAACTCAAAAATGTCCCACCACAAACCAAGACTTGAAGACGCGTTTCTCACTCGCCGCGAGTTATTGTCAAGATCCGGCATGGGCTTTGGCATGATGGGTCTGGCGGGGGTGTTCGCCCAGGATTTGGGGGCGGTGGGTTATGCCGCGGCCGCCGAGGCGGACCCGAACCCGCTGTCGGTCAAGTCTCCGCAGTTCCCGGCAAAGGCCAAGCAAGTCGTTCATCTGTTCATGAACGGCGGACCTTCGCACGTCGACACCTTTGACCCCAAGCCGATGCTTTCGAAGTATCACGGCAAAACCCTTCCGACCCCCAACCTGGCCACCGAACGGAAGACCGGTCACGCCCTGGGAAGCCCCTACCCAGTCAAGAAATATGGGCAAAGCGGCATCGATGTGAGCGACCTTTTCGCTAAAACGGCGCAGCATATCGATGATATGTGCATCATCCGATCGATGCACGCCGATGTTCCCAACCATGAGCCTTCGCTGATGCTGATGAACTGCGGCGATTCCCGCTTGCCAAGGCCAAGCCTGGGCGCGTGGACCACCTATGGCCTGGGCTCGGAGAACCAAAACCTGCCTGGCTACATCGCCATGTGCCCTGGCGGATATCCGATCACGGGCCCGCAGAATTGGCGCTCGGCGTTCCTGCCCGGGGCGTATCAGGCGACGTATATCGATACCAAGCACAAAGAAATCCAAAAGCTCGTCGAGAACATCCGCAACAACTCCTGCTCATCCGAACAACAGCGCAGACAACTCGATCTGGTGAAGAGGCTCAACGAGGAACATGCGCAAAGGCGCGGTCGCGACGCTCGGCTCGAGGCTCGCATCCAATCGTTCGAGCTTGCCTATCGGATGCAGTCCGAGGCTTCCGACGCCTTTGACATCAGCCAAGAACCAGAGAAAATCCGCGAGCTTTATGGTCATGGGACCCACGCGAGGCAACTTTTGATCACCCGAAGACTTCTCGAGCGCGGAGTCCGCTTCATCCAGGTCTGGAGCGGAGAAGGCCAACCTTGGGACAACCATGACAATATCCAGAACGAACACAAGCATCTCGCTGGCCAATGGGACCAACCGATCGCCGCCTTCCTTACGGATCTCAAACAGCGCGGATTGTTTGATTCGACTTTGGTGATGTGGGGAGGCGAGTTCGGTAGGACGCCGGTCGCCGAGTTCCCTCAACTTAGTGGTCGCGACCATAACCACTACGGATTTACGATGTGGCTCGCAGGCGGAGGCGCAAAGGGAGGATGCGTTCATGGGGCGACCGACGAATTTGGATTTGCCGCCGTCGAGAAGAAGGTCCACGTCCACGACCTTCACGCGACCATCCTTCACCTTTTGGGGTTCGACCACGAGAAGCTGACCTACCGTTACGCAGGCAGAGATTTCAGGCTGACGGACGTGCATGGAACCGTCGTCAAAGAAATCGTCGCTTGAATCGGTCCGAGCTTTATCGAGTTTGCATAGGAGTTCGATCCGCCGATGACTCCCCCGATCGTCGGCAGAGACGTATGGACAAAGAAGCCCATTCGAGTCTCGGTTGAAGGCAACGTGATCGCGAGCGTCGAACCGATCGACATCCTTGGTTCCGGGGCAACTGCACTCCCCTGGCTTGCCCCTGCGTTCTGGGATCTGCAGAACAACGGCCGCTTCGGCGTCTCGTTCTCAGACGGCGATTTGACGACCGATCAGGTGAAGCTGGTGGTCGACGCCCAAGCGAAATTCGGCACAGCGAGAGTCTTTCCAACACTGATATCAGCGTCTGAAGAGGATCTGATCCGTGCCCTTCGAACGCTTGCCAAGGCCTGTGCCAAGTCACACGAGGTTGGCGACATGGTCGCGGGGGTCCATCTGGAAGGTCCATACCTTTCATCGTTGGAGGGCTTTCGCGGGGCGCACCGGGCGGAGGTCCTGAAAGATCCAGACTGGGACGAGTTCCAGCGTTTCCAAGCCGCGTCAGGCGGCCGGATTAAAATTCTAACGCTTGCACCCGAGCGTACTGGAGCGATGGCTTTTATCGAAAAAGCCGCGGCTGCGGGCGTGACGATCGCCCTCGGCCATACGAACGCCGACCGAGAAACAATCCAAGCTGCTGTCTCGGCAGGAGCGAAGCTCAGCACGCACCTGGGCAATGGCATTGCGGCAAGCCTGCCAAGACACCCCAATCCGATTTGGACCCAAGCCAGCAACGATCGTCTCTATGCCAGCGTGATTGGAGACGGGCATCATCTCGACCCAGACGTCTTGAAAGTGATCGTCAAGGCCAAGGGATTCGAACGAATCATACTTGTCAGCGACGCGAGTCCCCTCGCAGGTCTATCGGCCGGCAGGTACGGCGATTGGGAGGTTCTGCCAGAAGGGAAAGTCGTCGTCGCGGGAACGCCCTACCTTGCTGGGGCCAATCGAAGTTTGCTCGAGTGTTTGAATTTCCTTGTCGAGACGACGGATAGCGGGATCGGCGAGGCGATCGCAACTGTTACGACCAATCCATGCAGGCTTCTTGGCCTGGACGAACCAACACTTCGAAGAGGAGCTCCGGCCAACGTCGTTGTCCTTCGCGAGCGAAGTGAACATCCTCGTTTCGTTCTCGAGGAAATGGTCCTTGATGGCAGGATCGTCGCGTTGGAAGCAAACTGAGACTGGCTACTGAAGCCCTACCAGTAAACAAGAAAGCCCGGGGGTTTCCCGGGCCTTCTTGTTGGAACATCAGTTCGACGAGAGTCGATTCGACGATCAGGCGACAGGGTCTTTGCCGTCGATCCAATCGCCTTCGAGTTTCTGGTAGTCTGGCGGGTCGAGCAGCGACCCTGTCTCTCCGGCGTGCCAACCCATGACCTGGTTTGGTTTGCCTCGGAGCTCGCTGCGCTCTTCCCAGCGGGCTGCCCACGACGGATCGGCTTCGGTGACCGCACCGGTCGCCTTATCGAAGAAGAGGGCTTTGCCTTCGCGGTACGACTGCACGCCCATATTGACCGTTGCAATCGCTGCGTAGCCAAGATCGGCCGGGCACAACGTCTCCGGGTTCCTCGAGCGGACGCATTCGATGTAATGGTCCCACAAGGCTCGGGTGTCGTCGCGAGGAGGATTTGCAGCAACGTGCTCGGACGCGCTGGACACCTCTTTATTCGGCGTTCCGGGCTTGTTCGCCAGTTTTTGCGGCAAGATGTCGAAGCCGTCGCCGGAGAACTTGATGGTGCCAGTATGGCCCCTGATCACTTCCTCGAGCGGATGGTCGTTGCACATCGTCGCCGAGATGATGATCTGGCAGCCCTCGTCGTAGTCGGCAACCACCGTCGCCACGTCCGGCACGTCTCTGCCGTCGTACTCGAGGTAAAGGCCGCCGGCGCCGACGACGCGCTTCGGGAACCGTACGCCCACCGCCTGGATCAGGTGGGTGAGTTGGTGCACGAAGAGGTCGGTGTACATGCCGCCGCCGAACTCCCAATAACAACGCCATTGATGATACTTGGCGCGATTGAACGGCATGTCAGGGGCAAGACCGAAGTCGACGCCCAGGAACATCCGCCAGTCGATCGTACTGGGGTTCATGTCCTTTGTAAGGTCGTAATAACGCCACTGGCCGACCGAGCTATTGCGGTAGTAGCTGGTCTGGGCCTGCATCACATGGCCGATCTTGCCGGCGGTGACCAGTTCGTTGGCCATCTTCCAGCGCGGGTCCGAGGTCGACTGCACGCCGACGGTCATAACTCGCTTGTGCTTGCGAACGGCTTCGGCGACGCGCCTGGCTTCGTCGATGGTGTGAGTCATCGGCTTTTCGCAGTAGACGTCTTTCTCGGCCTCGCAGGCCATGATCGTCTGGGTGGCGTGCCAGTGGTCGGGGGTGGCAATGACAACGGCGTCGACGTCTTTGTTGTCGAGAACCTTGCGGAAATCGATCTCGCATTGCTTGGCGCCGGTCTTCTTCTTGGCGTCTTCGCGAGCCTTCTCGTAGACGTCGGCCACGGCGACGATGTCGACCGCTTTGCCCTCTTCCTTCATCCGCATGAGAGCTTTGATGTGTTCTTGTGCTCGGCCGCCAGGCCCAATAATACCGAAGTTGAGCCGATCGTTCGCGCCCTTCACGTTGCCGATGGCTGGGTGCGGGAACGCAGAGGCCGCCGCAAGTGCGCCGGTCGCCGCTCCGGCGGTCTCGAGAAAGCCGCGCGAGAGAATTGCGTTTTTTCACTCATAGTTCGAACTCCGTGACTGAATACGATTTCAGAACCTGCGGACCGGCGGGTCTCGCGGGCGCGCCGGAAGGGGATGGCCCCTATCGTCCCCTGCTCACCACAATCTCGCAACTATAAACTGGCACTAAGCCGTTTTTTTTCTACAACAACCAAGGAGTTGCGGCGAAAACACTTCTTAACGGCCTCCACGTCCGGACAGCCCCATGAAATTCATCAAGGAATCTCGGCTCCAGGCTTCCCCGCAGCGCGTTTTTGCCTTTCACGAGGCGCCAGGAGCCTTGGAGCGGCTTACACCTCCCTGGGAGCGCGTCAAAGTCATTCGAGACGATCACTCGATCAAACCAGGGGCGGTGGTCGAGATCGTCACCTGGATTGGACCGTTCCCAATTCGTTGGCTCGCCGAACACACAGAGTACACAGCCGGGGTCATGTTCGCGGATCGGCAGGTTCATGGTCCTTTCCGTCGTTGGGAGCACAAGCATTGCTTCCTCGATGACGGCCTAGGCGGAACGCTGCTCCGAGACGAGGTCGATTTCACTCCTCCCATGGGCTTCTTGGGCAGATTCTTCGCCCCTTCGCTGATCATCCCAAAGCTGCGGCGGATGTTCGATTATCGGCACAGCCGGACGCGCGAAATCGTCGAGTCGGACGAGACGTTCAAAGAAAACTTCGGGAACAATTCGCCCGGTCGCGCTGTCTAATTCGGGAGTACGGACGCCTTGACGCAAGCCAGGGACTCTTGCGGCGCCTGGCATCGCCGGCGGGAATATCGTCTCGTCAAAAAGCACGTTTCTGGGCGAATCGCTCGAGAAAAAAACAAATCGCGTGAATTTCAATCGTTGAGCCGACCCGAAGGACGGATTGCGTCGTACTCTCCTTGCAGAGCAAAGCGAACCAATCGAAGGTCCGAGTCGCTCGTTAAGGTGTTGAATGCATGGAGCCGAGCACTGAGAGTTTCTTTCGGTGCACGATTCTCTTTCAGTCGGTACGATGGAACCAGAGACGTGGCCCTTACAAATCAGCCGGAACTTCGCGATCGGCGTCCGTCGGCGCGGGGCGGTTCAACAAGCGGATCGATGGCGAGCACAGTCCACTGCACACATTGTCAGACTGAGCTTGGTCTGCCCCCGGAAGCTGCGGGACGCCGGCTGAAATGCCCCACTTGCGGGGGTCGGTTCCACGTCGTTGTCACGGCTTCGGGCTTGGCCGCGGTGCCGAGCCGGCCAGGTTCCGACGGCGATAGGCCGACCTCGTCCTTGGAACTCGACAGGCGCTCGAGGGAAATCGACGTTCCCCTTGTCGAGGGTGATCTGCGCGACACCTTCGGTTTGCCGCTTTTGGACGATCCGGGCGCTCCCGTTCACACCCAAAAGTCGAGAGCCGCGGCTGACGCCGCAGCGCTATTCGAAGCTCCCAGAGCCCAGCAAACCAAAGCCCGCGCAGGCGCGAGCCCAGGCGAGGCAGTGCCCCAACTGCGCGGGCTACGTACCTGCGGGGATGTCGCTTTGCGGCTCTTGCGGCCTCGACCTCGATACCGGAATGGTCGTACCACTCGAAGAAGAAGATCCACTCATCGACGCACCCTACGTCCGCTCCGGCGGCGGCATTCCCTTCGGCGTCGTCATGATCGGCGGAGCGTCCCTGCTTGCGAGCGCCGTACTTGCCCTCTTCGCATTCAAGGTCGGCAGCCTTGGGGCGGTCTTCCTTGGCTTGGTTTGCTTATTTGGAGTTTACGCCTCGGTTCAGTTTTTACGAGGCCGATCGTTCAAGCTGCTTTTGGTGGCCCTCTCGATTGGGGCAGCGATCGACGTAGTGGCTCTCGTCGTCATGCCTGTGGTTCGAGCGAGCGTCGACGTCGAAGAAATCCCGGTCGACCCGACCCTCAAATCGCCCGAGAGCACTGAAGACGAACCGAAGGCCGAGGTCGAATTCAAACCGATGGAAGAACGTCTTCAAGAATCTGGCGGGCTCAACGAGCTGTACCTCGGACTCGGAATTCTCTCGGCGTACGCGGTCATCGCATTCGTGATGCTCACTCCCGGCTTTCGCCGACAATACGATAGCTTTTGAGGCCTTGGCGGAAACGAAGGCTCTCGATTTCGAAGCGACTTGTGCAGGTTGTGCTATGCGGTGGCGCTATCGAGAGGGCTGCGCCAAACGGGCCTTTCGCCAAAGAGAGCGCGTGCCGCTTCGACAGCCGTCGCCGTTGAGGCTTCGACGCCGTCCCGCTCCATTGCTTCGTCGATTCCGTAATGCCCGAGGAGAAGCCTCGCCGCCGACGGATGCGAAAGCGAGAGGTGCCTTCGACCAAGCTTGTCGGCCTCGATGCGATACTTCGAAACAGCGGAGGCCGCATGCACCAGCCAACGGTCCTCTCCAATGGTCAGGCCAAGCTCGACGGGCAGTTCGGCGCCGGAATCCTTGACGCGATTGGTCAACTCCGGACCGATGGCCTTTAAGAAGCCCTCGTAGTTGACGACTCGGTACATCGGCGACGCCCCGTCCCATTCCTGCTGGTCCAAAACCTTGCCTTGAGCCTGAACCACCGCCTCCATCACTGGATGGTCGGATGGGGCGTTTACCACAACGTCCGGGTAGGCGCGCTCGAGGGCCTCTGCTCGGACGCGCCCAAAAGAGCCTTGAGGGCGTTCGGGTAAGCGGCGTCGAAGGCGATCTCGAGGATTTTATGATCCTTCACGAAAGCATATCCAAAGACGCTTTCTCCCAAACACGCCACCCAAATCACATGCGCATAGCGTCTGCCGATCATCCAACGCCAGTATTCCTCGCTGCGGACGATCGACCCGGTGGTCGTTCCGTATTGCCGGTCGTAAAGCGACATCAGGTCGTTGAGTTCGACTTGACGCCAAGGCCTCACGTGCCAGTTTCCGCCTTTGGCTTCGACGAAGCCGTCGCCCACTGAGGGCAGGCTTCTACTCAAGCAAACGCCGATACTCTTCTTGCCGAATTCGCCCCAGCCTAGGGGTCTATAAAATTGCGGCATGCTGGTCGTGAGCGACTGCACCAGAACTCCGCGCGCGGCGGCTTGGGTCTCCGCCAATCGCAGCAGGTTCTGCGCGAAACCAAGGCCTCGATATTCGGGAAGCGTGCCCACCCACATCACGCCGTTCATTGCCGCGACGCCCGAGAACAGCCGAATCTTCCGCTCGGTCAGATGAAGATGGCTGGCGACTCGGCCGTCGACCTTCACCAAGATTCTCTGATCGGGTTTATACGATGGGTCCCCAAGCGCGCCCAGGAACGCGTCCCGATCAGGACCATGGAAGACGTGCAAAAGCGATTGGTAGACCGCCTCGTGGTCGGCTTCGCTGCCGAGGCAATACTCAACCGAGCCGCGACGGAACGGCAACTTGGCGGGTGGCTCGGGCAACTTCATCGACAACATCCAATGTGCGGAATTGATCAATTGCAATCACTCGAAGTCCGATTTGCGAAGTACAGAGCATACAGCCGGACGACGAAGGATTCATCAATATTGTACGGCCGCCGGCGCTGCAATCAGCACAGTGTGCGCCAAAAATCTGAAAATCAGTCCGATTGGGCCGCCGCGCCGAACCGCCTGAAGGCGGCAAGGAGACGATCGCGATCGTGAAGGATGAAGGCATATTCGCGGCTTTTGGCCGCGAGTGCGCGGCGACGCTCTTCGATCAGCCGAGTTCGCTCTTGTGCAAGGCTGGCGCGGCGGGCGGCGACCGAAGGTTGGAGAATTTCGTTCAATCGCCTGATCTCGCGCGTCCTGCGCGGCGCTCGTTGCGGGTTTTGGTGGGCCAGGCCTTGGCCGCTTGCTTCGCCTCGGCAATTGCCTTGGCCTCTGGAGCGGCTTCGTCTCCCAGATTCCGGTCCGGGTTGAAGGTCAGGTCGCGCGCTGACGATCGACGCGTTCGAGGTCGCTCGATCGAAAGTTTCCGCCGTCGATTCCGATCCAAAGCGTCATCGACAGCGTGAGGTACTCCGGCGGAGGGGTTTCGAGAAACCGGCGGATGATCTCGTCGCCGAGCTCGTCGTATTTTGCCCCACCGATTCCGTGGACGAATTGGCCGGAGAGGATCAGCCGCGAATACATCGTGGTGGTCAAGGCGCGGCTGCGCAGCCGCACACCTTCCGGGGGCAGGGCCTTCAGCCTCTCGACCGCGCAGCAAGCCTCCCGCTCGGGTCCCAACGGAAGCTCCGCGAACGCTCGGTCCTCGCCGCCCATGCGCAGTTCGATCGTATCCTTCAATTGCCTCGCCAAGAGCGGCCTTCGCCTGGGGGATTGCTTTCGCCACGCCCAGAACGGCGCCTCGAGCCAATCCCCTTCTTGGCCGAGGTCGGCAACCGGATGGTTCTTGCTGCGAATTCGATGCAGCAGCCGATACTCGTTTAAACAATCGTTATGTATGAATCGATAGCGCGGCAGATGCGCCAGGATGTGACAAGTCATCCATAGAAAGCTTTCCGACTCGCAAATCGCCGAAAGCGGGACTTCCCAATTGGAGACGCCCCACGACTGTTCGATCAGACGCCTGGCCCTGGAGAACATGAGCCCGATCCTGGGCCTTTGCCCGCCATACTCGGCGGCGAGGGGCCAATAATCGTGGACCAAGGGGTTCTCGATTGCTCCGTTCAGGGCCGTCGAGACCCGATCCCCAAAGGTGTTGAAGAGCTCCGGATCGTGCAGGACCAGATCTTCGAAGGGGACGTCGAGCCCCCCCGAATCGAACTCGATCGTTTGTACCCCGCTGGTCCGCCCTTCCAATCGAGGCACTCGGACCGCCAGGCTCTTGGGCAGGTCGTTGTCGACGATGAGGTTCAGCGGGGTCGCGCCAAACCGCCGCGCCAGGTGGTTGACCGCGAAGTTCTTCACCCAGACGCCGGGGTGAAAGAGCTCGGGCTGATGCCCCGTAGCCACGATTCGACGTGGGCCTGGAGCGGCTTCCAGCTCCGGCGGCATCGGAATTCCCGCTGATGCGTGATAAATTTTGGCGGATTCGAGAGCTTCACGAGCAGCTGCCGCTCTCAGAAAGCCCGCGCTTCTCCCTTGAAAATCGTGATTCCAGTTTTCCAGGAGTTCGAGGTTGGAGCGCCAGCTTTGTTCCGCTTGATCGAGCGGCGGCAGAGCAAACAGATCGCCGTCGCCCGACGGAGCGCGCAGCCGGTGCGTCCGCATCAACAGCAGCCTCCCGCGACGGTCAAGCCCGACCGTTGGATCGCCGCCTGGAAGACCGATCGATAATGCTGAAGCCGGTAGTCGGCGTCGTCGAGGGCCCCTCCGAAAGCGCGCGATTCATCCAAATAGATCAGCGGCACGGGAACTTCGACGATCGACAATCCGTGCTCGGCCGCCTGCACCCAGACCTCCAGCGGCATCGCATAGCCTTTGTCGTGAATCGAGAAGTTGGCCAAGGCCGAGGTCCGGTAGGCTTTGAAGCCGCAAAACGCGTCGGTCAGAGAGAATCCCAAGCACTCGTTGAGCCAGCGCGTCACTTCTCTGTTGATCCGCCTGCGCGATTCAGGCGGTTTTTGGTCTGGGTCGAAAACCTCGAGATAGCGGCTGCCGGAAACGACGTCGAAATCCGCCAAGGGAGCGGCGAGCTGTGGGATCCGGCAAGGCTGGTGCTGGCCGTCGCAATCGATCGTCACAAGCCCGTCGAAACCCTTTTCGATGGTGTAAGCGAACGCCGATTCGAGGCCCGCGCCGTAGCCTCGGTTCTTCGAGTGCCGAACCGACGCCACGTTCGGGAAGCCGTTCAATATTCGAGAAGTGCCGTCGGTCGACCCGTCGTCGACCACCAAAACATCCTGCGAATAGCGAAGCACCTCGCGAAGAACGCCTTCAATGTAACGTTCCTCGTTGTAGACAGGAATTGCCGTGAGAATTCGCATCGATGGGTGCGCCAAATTCGTTAATCTTGCAAGCAATCATCGGTGTCCGGACCTATCTTCGCAAAGATCATTCTATGAGGGCAGCGCGCCAAGTCAACGAGCGGATCGGGGACGAGGCTTGACCGCGCGCCAAGGGAACACCTAGCATGAAGGATCGTACAGACCACGGCGGGATCGCCGGAACGTAACCTCCCACACGCGTGTGCGACAGACCGATGACCGAAGCCAACCCCGAAGAAAACCCGCCGGGGGCCGATTCCGCGACCGCCGTGACGGAAGCCCCAAAGCGAGCAAAGCCCGCTCCCGAACCATGGACCCCTGAAAGGGTCGTCTCGTGGAATTCTTACTATGATATGTATGTTGTATCGGCGGTGCTGATCCTCATCTTCCTCTCGGCTTCGATCAAGATCATGGACCCGGCGACATGGGTTTATCTGAAGAGCGGCCAGGAGATTCTGAGTAAGAAAGCCTTCGTGACGAAGGACCCTTTCAGTTACACGCGCCAGGGGTTGCCTTGGTACAACGTTTCTTGGCTGTTCGACGTCGCCAGCGCCGGGGTCTACAATTTTGCCTCGAAGCTGGCGCCCGTGGACGCCCCCGAACGCCCGGCTGTGGAAGTGCAGGACAAGGCGGCCGAGCAAAAACCCGCTCCGGTTGAACAAGAAACAGCGGAACAATGGGTGCAGGCGCGGTCGTGGCCCTTTCTGCGATTGTGCGCATGCTGGCCGCTTTGGCTCTCTTGAACATTCGCTGGAAGGGTCCCGGCGCCTGGTGGGCCGCCGTGGTCGTCTGCGCCGTCTTGGCGCGGGACCGCTCGTCGGGCCGCTTGCCGGGGTTCCAAGTCCAAGCCCCGACGGCTGGGGGGTCTTCTTTCTTTCTCTCGAGCTTCTGATCTTATTCAAGGCCTTTCGCCAGGGGAAGAAAGGGCTGATTTACTTCCTCGTTCCGCTTTTCGTGCTTTGGGCCAACGTCCACTCATCGTTCCTCATAGGCCTGCTGCTTCTCGCCGCGGCCGTCCTGGGAAGACTGTTTGCCAAGCAATCGGTAACGGAAGCGAAGGGGGCTGGCTTCGTCCAGAGCCTGGTCGTCCTGGCCGCCTCGGCCCTTGGTTGCTTGATCAATCCTTCGCTGCACCATGCGTTCGTCGTCGCCGCCAATCCGTTTCTCGATATGTTCAGGCCCGTCTCGGAGCCGCCAACGGTCGACCAGCTGTACTCGTTTTTTCGCGGATTACGGATCCGCTGGATCGTCTGGGCCAACCCCGACGGCGATCTGGGAAAAACGCTTGGGGCTTCCCGTGTAGTCGATCTTTATTTGCTAAACATCTTCATGTCGTATTACCTTATCGCCGTTGGTCTCGGATTGGTTTCGTTCGTCGTGAATCGAGCCCGTTTCTCGGCGAGCAGGTTCTTGGTGTTTTTGACCGCCGCCCTCCTGTGGGGCTGCATGTTCAGTTATTTCCGGGGAATTTTCGGCGTCGTGCTGGCGGTGGTTCTCGTGCTCAACTTCCAGGAGGCTTATCAAGCGTTTTTCGGCTTGGAGGGCCGGGTCGATTGGAAGTTTAGAGCGTACTCGACCGGCGGGCGCTTGGTCACTCTGCTGCTAGCTTTCGCTCTTGTGGCGAGAGTTCTCACCGGTTACGGCAGACAATCCGACGAGGGAATGTTCGGCTACGGCTTCGACCCAGACAGGTTCGCCTTCGAAGCCGCCAAGAGCCTGGCGGTCAACCACGCCAAGATCCAGGGCCGCGTGCTCAATCTCACCCTCGGCCAAGGCGACGCCATGGTTTGGAAGGGATATCCCGAGGAAAAGGTCTTTATCGATCATCGCGAGGACGAGGTTTATCCCCGCAGCCTGAAGAAAGAGCTGTATCAAATCCGAAGGTATTTGCGCGACGACGCAATCGAGGGCTGGAAGCCGATTCTGGATAAATACAACATCAGCGCAGTCATGGTGAACATGCGGGTGGGAGAGCTCGAACAACCCTCCACCGCCATCTACGAGAGATTGGTGGAAAGCCGGTACTGGACCCCTTTCTACGACGACGGCAACGTCGTGATGTTTGGCCGATCCGACCTCGGCAACGCGGACAGCGCCTATTTCAAGTCGAACGAGATCGACCCCGACGCACTCGCGTACTCGAGACCGCTTTCGATCGGCGCGTTCAGCCGTCCGCCCAACGACGTCAGGCTCGAGGACCGGATCTTCCAGTCTCGATTTCGGAAGCCGCTGCAACCGCACGTGCTGGCCGCTTACCGTGCGCTTTCGTATCCCAACGCCAGAACCTCGCCCGATTACATTCCAGACCCAGCCCAGTGCATGGTGGCGATTCGGCACGCCAGGACGGCCCTCTCGAGTAAACCGGACGACACCTCAGCCTATCGCGTCTTGGTGATCGCGTATCGGTTCCTGCTGCTCCAGGAGTGGGCTTTGGCGAACCAGATTCCGCTCAGGCCCGACCGAATGGACGAGATCCGTTCGCTCACGCCCAATCCCACGGTGATGCCGCTTCGCCATCGTCAATGGTTGACCGCTCTCAACTTCGCGGTCCGTACCACTCCCCCGCAGGAGACTCCCGAGGGCGAGTCGGCTCTTGCCGAATTGAACCTCGAGCTTTTCCAAAGATACTTCGAGCTGCAGTATCTCGACCTTGCCCGAGATCGTTTGAAAGCCGTTACCGAAACCAAGGCTTTCGCGTCGAAGACGAAGCAACAGAGAGACGGGCTCAACCAAACGCTCCTCGAATTGAACTCCGCGCTCTCGCAGGTGGAAAGCCAGATGGTCGAGCGAGCCAACAGTCAACTCGACCGCGCCCAGGTGGCTCTCGCAGGGCACGCCCCGGGCATGGCGATCGAAGAATTGGAGGTCGCCGACGCCGCGGGCGCGGCGCCGAACTTCGTCAGGCCCAAGCTTGGAGAACTCTACAATGAAGTCGGCTGGGCCAACCGCGCCTTCGACCTGTTGGTGGAATCCCCGATCGATCAATCCAGCTTCGGCGGCGACGCCGGCGTCGCAGCCAGACGACGCGGAGAAACCTACTTTCTCCTGGGCGATTATACGACCGCCGCGGAACTTTGGGCGGGCCGAGCCATCCCTGCACACCAGATCGACGGGGCGCAGGAGATCCTCGAATCGGCCAAATTCGTGTTGATCGGCGACCTTCTGACCTTTACGAAAGCCTCGATCGACGTCCCCAAGAAACTGACGCAACAGGCCCTCTGGGAGTACGATCTGGCTCTCTGCGAACTCGAAGCCGGCAAGACGGAATCCGCAGCCAAGCATTTCACGCGTTGCCTCGAGCTCCTGCCCAAGATCAATGTCCGTCCGGTGATCGTTTATTATCTCGAGAAGCTTGGCAAGCCCGTCCCGCCCTTGCCCGAAGCTGAAAAAGCAGCAAAGAAATAGCGAGCAGGCGGAACGCCGAGGCTCGTTTCCATCGAGCCTTTTGGCGAGCTCACTTCCCCGCCGAAGCCGACTTTCGGCCCGGCGCAGCGATGAAGGTTCGCAGGGCTTTCCCATCCTCGAGGTTCCACAGCCTGACCTCGCCGTCCCAGCTACCTGAAGCGATGGTCTTTCCGTCTGGCGCAATCGCGACCGAGTAGACCCAATCTCCGTGCCCCTCGAGCGTCTTGCTCACCGCGAACGACGCAGCGTCGAGCACGCGAACCGATTTATCCATCGAACAAGCGACCAGCTTCTTCTTATCTGGGGTTAGCCTCATCTGAAAGACCGCGCCGCCGAACCCGCCGATCTCTCGAACTTGCTTGGCTTCGTTGTCGATCGTCCAAACCCGGATTCGGTTGTCTCCGCCGCCGGAGAACACGTTCTTTCCATCGGGTCCGAACAAGACGCAATAGACCGTATCGCCGTGGTTTGGGAGCGTGACGAGCGACTCTTTCTTCGCGAAATCAAACACCTTGCACGTCTTATCGCGGCTGGCTGTGGCGATACGGGTTCCGTCGGGACTGAAGGCGACGTCGAGGATCCAATCGGCGTGGTCTTCGATGGTCGCGACCAACTTGCCCGATTCGACCTCCCACACCCTCAGAGCCCTGTCGGCGCCCGCGGCCGCGATCAGCTTTCCGTCCGGACTGAACGACACGGCAAAGACGCAATCGCTGGTTTCGAGCAAGTCCCGCACCGATTTTCCTCCGCCCGCGGGATCGGCCAGCCAGAGCTTGACCGAGCCAAACTGACCCGGATCTCCCGCGGCGGTCGCCATCAATCTGCCGTCTGGGCTATAGGCGACGTCGTAGATCCGTTCAGGCAGGCCTCTCAGTCGTCTTGCAAGAGTGCCGTCGGCGGTCTTCCAAAGATTGATTTCATGATAACCCGAGGCAGCGATCTCCGACCCATCGGGACTGAACTCGAGGCTCGTGATCGGCAGTGCGGCGGGGTAGTTTTCAGGGATCACGATCGGCGTCAAGCGACGAAGAACCGCGGTCCAATCCTCATCGGGGCTCTGGCCGTCGTACTTCGCGCCCTCTTTGACCCAGCGCTCGATCACGGAAATCTGGTCCGCGGGCAAAGGATCTTGCTTGTAAGGCATTCTGGGATTGGCGTCGGGCCTAATGAGCTCGATTAAGTAGCTGCCGTCGGGGTCGCCCGGTTCGAGCGTCATCCCCTCGGCCTGCTGTCCTCCTTTGGCAAGCTGTTTGAAACTCGTCATCACATACTTGCTTTCGGACTTCTTCGGGTTGTGGCAGGCGATGCAGTTGCGCACCAAAATCGGAGCGACGTCGGAGAGGAAGCTTGTCGGCTTTGCGCCGGCGGCGGAAGCTGTTTCTGGTTTTTTCTCGTCGGCTGTCTTCGCTTCTTGCCCAAGGGCAACGCCCGCTGTTGAGACGAGCAGGGCCAGAGCCAAGAGTCGACGTGTCGTTCCGAAATAAAGCGTCACTTTCAGTCTCCGAAAGTCTTGGAAATCGATTCGTCGCTTATGATCGTGAATGCTCAAGGAACAACCTGCACGGCGATCTCAGCCCGAGGGGCGCCGGAATAGTCTTTCTTGTTGAGCTGGAACGCGGAGGCAGCGTTCGCTTTGACCGTTG
The DNA here is from genome assembly GCA_963818975.1 of uncultured Planctomycetota bacterium. Lineage (GTDB taxonomy): Bacteria > Planctomycetota > Planctomycetia > Isosphaerales > Isosphaeraceae > CAWFUI01. The sequence goes on from CAWFUI010000007.1 coordinate 110,124, forward strand.
CGGGTTTGGCCCCGGGCTCGGCGATCACTTTCATGGTGAACTCGGAGGCATCGGGCCCCACGGTCACGGGATCGGCCTTGAGCCCCGCAGGCAAACCGTTCAGCTTGATCGTCACCGGTTCCTTGAATATGGCCTTTCGAGCAAGCTTGCCTTTGAGCTCGACAGTCTGCCCGGCCTTGATCTCGAGCTTTTCTTTCTCGAGCGAAATCGCGGCAGGCCGGACGACGTCGAGCGTGATTCCTGGTACGGCAATGCCACGTTCCTTGCCAACGAGATTGCCTTTCGCCGTCACGGCGATGGTCGAGAGGCCGAGCTTGGCGTCGGCAGTGGCTGAGACGCTCACGTTCGCGTCGCTGGTCTTTGGGACGATGGTCGCGCTGCCGATCGCAATGCCAGGAGGCGCCGGGCCTGGGAACGGAGAGAGAATGATCGCCGCATCGCCGCCTGTGGCTCGGTTGACATGAACGCGGACTTCGGTCGAGTAACCGTGTACAACCTCGATCGGCGCCTCTTCGGTCTGGATCACGGCGGGCAGAGGCAACGCCGGGGCGGCGAACACGCCCTGTTGAACTTGCAGGTTGGTTGGCATGTTCTCCTGCTTCGCGAAGATCAATTTGATCTCGGCGTCGTGTTCGATCGGCCGCGGTTCTGGCCGTTGGACGGGGGCTGGGGCAATCTTCTCGGCGACGATCCTCAACTTCGAGGCGGGCAATCTGGCGTCGGCTGCCGCCATGATCGTGACGAACCCCTGTTGCTGCCCTTCGGCAAGCCTACCCGGACGTACCGAGAGGCCCGCGGGTAGATCCTTCGCTGTCAACAGATAAGGGTTGTTGTCGCCGGCTCTGACAATCGGAACCACGGCACAACCGCCCTTTGGTATGTTCACTTCATCGTTTGCCAGCGTGAGCGTTGGTTTGCTCGTCACGGGTTCGACCACAATCCGGTAGGGGAACCCGTTGCCGCCGCGATGAACCAGGTCTCGAATCGCCAGGGTCAGTTCGCCTGAGTTTCCGGGAACCGTGAGGTTCAGCGATGGGTCAGGAGAGATCGTCTGCGCCAGGTTCGGACCCGCGGGAGGCGAGTTCGCGTCGTCTGCCTCGGCGATTCTGCTGTTGTTCGTGCCAAAGATCGTCAAGCGGGCGTCGAGAGCCGAGCCCAAGCGAGCGGCCTGGACGGTGATTTTCACCATCTGCCCAGGGGTCGCGGCGATCACAAATCGATCTTCGTCGTCGGCTGGATCGATCCGGCCGTTGATGACCACGGGCGCCGTTGTACGCAAAGGCGGTGCGTCCGGGTCGATAGGTTCGCGCTCTTCGCGAAAGTTCGAAAGCGCGATCGCATGGCGCGTCTCGATGTCGAAGACCGGCTCGGCGGATCTGGAGATTCCTGCCGCCAGCGTGTTGATCCGCAGCCGCTCGAACGGGTCGAGGAATTGGCTCGGCAGCTTTTGGGCGCCCACTTTCAAGTCGTCGAGCGTTCCGCCCCTGAACTCGAACCCGACCGTCTCACCAGCCCTTCCACCCAGCGGATACACCTCGTCGGCAACGGGCAAGGCCCCGATCGTTAGCCTGTAGATCGGCTTGTCGCCTCCTTGATACTTGGAATCCGCCAATTCGACGACGTAGTCGGTATCTTCGGGAAGGATCGTTGTAAGCTGGGCGTCGGTAATAAGCCCTGGCGTGTCGTCGGCCGAGGCGACGAACTTGCGAGCAGCCGTTGTCAGGCGAATCTCGGGATCGATCGACGAGCCAAGCCGCGAGCACAACGCGTCGACCACGATCCTTTGGCCTTTCCTGCCGGTGAACCGGAAGTAATCGACGTCGTTTCCTGGGCACTTTCCTTCGATCGTCACCAGGTTAGGCACCGTCTGAGCAGCCTCGAAGGTGGTGTTGTCCTCTTTCTCCTCAACCTGCGGCGTTTGCCCGACGGCAAAAAGCTGGGCGTTCGAGACCCCATCGTCGGTCTGGACGCGAATCATATAGACGCCGATCGGAGTCTCGGGGGCGACTGTGAGCTTGAGCGTCCAGGTTCCTGCGTCGGCAGGCTTGCCTGGGCTTGGTTCGACCTTCGCAGAAAAGGGCGCGACCACCTGCGGATTGCCCGCGAGGTTGGCTCCTTTAACCACCAGTTCGGTCGTCTCGCCGCGCTGCACGCCATTGGGCGTCAGGCTGTCGATTTTGGGCGCGTCTGCCCATGCGTTCGCGGAAGGGAGCAATAAGACGAAAGCGATCAGGATTGAAGAGTTGCGTCGCATCGATGTCACTTTGGAGCTCTTGAGAGCTGAGTAAAGCGGTGGGAGTCTTCGAGGCGGGCTTGTCCTCCCGTATCATTCGGGCAGGATGACACTTACAGGTTCCCACCCGGCCGGGGTTCTGTCAAGTTGCCCAGCATGAACCGACCGGTATGTGTTTCGAAAAAACCGGCCTGGTATTAAGAAACTCGATCGCTCGATCGTTAACTCCTCGAAGCAGCCTCAAACTCCTCCGACAGGTCGTTGTGCGATGGAAGAAGACGGCGACTGGATCAAACGCGCGGTCAACCGTTTCGAGCGTCCGCTTGCCCGGTTCGCGGCAAACCTGACGGGAGACGTCGATCGCGCTCGCGACGTGGTCCAGGACGCATTTCTTAAGCTTTGCCGCCAAGACAGGCGCAAAGTCGAACCGATCCTCGCCGAATGGCTCTTCACGGTCTGCCGCAACCTGGCGTTCGACGTCCTCAAGAAGGAAAAGCGCATGAGCACACTGACTGAAAGCGAGCTCACCGAACGAACAAGCCGCGAAGGCGCGCCCAGCGACGCGATCGAACAGGCCGAGGCTGGCGATCAGATGCTGGCGTTGCTCGAAACGCTGCCGCCAAGCCAAAGCGAAGCGCTTAGGCTCAAGTTCCAAAACGGCTTCTCCTACGCCGAAATCGCCCGCATCACAGGAAAGAGCGTCTCCCATGTGGGAGTTCTCATTCACCTCGGGCTCAAGACGCTCCGGGCCAGCCTCGCCGAGCCCGTCCCAACAAAACACGAAGTTTGATCCAAAACACATACAGGAGAACCGTCATGCCGATCGATCCCGACGACCCACAGATCACTGCCTACGCCCTCGGCGAGCTTTCTTCCAAGGAGCACAAGGCGGTCCGAGCCGAAATCTCTGCCAACCCTGCGCTCCAAGAGGCGGCGTTTCAAACCCAGTTAATCGCCAAGCGGCTGGCTGCGTCGCTGGCGGATGAAAAAAGCCCGAGGGTGAACTTTGGGTTGGAGGAGGAGATTGATTTGGCAGTGACGAAACCCGGGGTGAAGAAGACTGAGTTTTGGAGCGTTAAGTGGCCTATGAGCCTTGTTCAGACTCTTGTCTTGATCGCGACGTGCGGCGTTCTGACAGGTTTGTTGCTCCCGGCGGTTCAGAATGCTCGGGAAACGCATAGGAATTCGAACAGAGTTGGTCCAGGCGCAGAGTCTGAATTCTTTGCCTCCATGGCGGATCCCGGCAGAGAGGTTGAAGCCTATTTTAAGAAAGATTCCAACTCGTTAGCCGTTGGATCCCAGGACCGCGCCCCGATCGTTAGCTTCGGTGACGTTGCTTTTAAGGCTGCAGTAGGCGGTGGTGAGCAAGTTAGCGGCGCGACAAGATACGCAATTCCGCTTCGGGCTCGGGCTCTAGCAGGTTATGGCGAGCCTGGTATCAGTCGGGAAGGGGAGGTGGCCCGCGGCGCCCTGGGAATAGAAGCCGACCGTGAAGCTCTCGGCGAAGATTACGCTAAGACCTTCGACAACCGCTTTCTCGACGCCCGCAAGGCCCCGCTTTCGACCTTCTCGATCGACGTCGATACGGCCTCTTATGCCAACGTGCGAAGGTTCATTAACGACGGTTCGCTTCCCCCGCCCGACGCTGTGCGGATCGAAGAGCTGATCAACAACTTCACCTATGACGATCCGCCGCCGGCCGGCGACGAACCTTTCTCGGTCAACGTCGAGATCGCGGGTTGTCCGTGGAAGCCTGGTCACAAGCTCGTCCGCATCGGGCTCAAGGCCAAGGATCTGGCGTGGGAGCAGCTCCCGCCCGCAAATCTCGTATTCCTCATCGACGTTTCAGGCTCGATGGACGACTATCGCAAACTGCCGCTCCTGAAGTCTGCCCTGCGGATGCTGGTTGAGAAGCTCCGCGACCGCGATCATGTCGGCATCGTCGTCTACGCTGGCAGTGTTGGCGTGGCGCTCGATTCCACCTCTTGCGACCGCAAGGCCGAGATCTTTCGGGCGATCGATCAGCTCGCTCCTGGAGGTTCCACGAACGGCGCCGGCGGCATTCAACTGGCCTACCGAATGGCTCGAAGCCAGTTCTTGCCCAAGGGGCTCAACAAGGTGGTGCTCGCGACCGACGGCGATTTCAACGTCGGCGTCACCGACCCTGATCAGCTCGTCCAGCTCATCGAACGGGAAGCCAGCTCAGGCGTCTTCTTGAGCGTCCTCGGGTTCGGCATGGGAAACCTCAAAGACTCCACGCTCGAACAGCTCGCCGACAAGGGAAATGGAAACTATGCCTACATCGACTCGCTTGGCGAAGCGAAGAAGGTGCTTGTCGATCAGATGTCCGGTACGCTTGCTACGATTGCCAAGGACGTGAAAATCCAGGTGGAATTCAATCCCGACAGGGCCTCGGCTTATCGGCTGATCGGTTACGAAAACCGAGTCATGACCAACCGGGATTTCAACGACGACACCAAGGACGCTGGTGAAATCGGCCCAGGGCATTCGGTAACAGCGCTCTACGAAGTGGTTCCCGTTGGCGTCTCCGAGCCCGAACCAGCGACCAAGCTTCGGTACCAGAAATCCGACGACAAGCCCGTTGCCGCCGAAGCTGCTCCCGCCGCGAACCTGGAAGCAACGTCTCGCGAGCTTCTCTCGATCAAGCTTCGCTTTAAGAAGCCGGACGAGGCGACGAGCGGCTCTTGTCGAAAAACCGTTCCTCGACTCGAACAAGAGCTTCGGCGAGGCCTCGGCGGACTTTCAATTTGCCTCGGCCGTCGCATCGTTCGGGATGATCCTGAGACAGAGCCCGTACAAAGGCGTGGGAACGTTTGCGAGCGTCGTCGAGATGGCTGGGTCGAGTCTCGGGCCCGATCGTTCCGGCTACCGCAAAGAGTTCGTCGAACTGGCGAAGAAGGCGAAGGGGCTCGTCGATCAACAGAGGTGAATCGGGGGAACTGACCCTATGAGAGGCCCAGGGGCGCCCTCGGACTAGGCCCAGAGAGCTTTGCTCTGAGTTTCGACGCTTCGGCAGAAACTCGAACCTCTCGTCGACGAGGCCCAGATCGGCCCGCAGCGGGCAAGCGCATCGGCTAGTGCGTGCGGCGCGCCTTCCACAGCGGCAAGGACGCACGTTCCAGGCGCGTGATCAGCCACCCCAAAGTTTGCCTTCACGGCCGTCTCGAGTCGCTCGTAAGCCTCTTCGCCATAGTGATTTGCGGTTCGGAGCACTGCTTCCTTAGATCCCGAAATCCGTTCAACTTTAACGCACGATACTGTGAACGAAGGGTCTGGACCTTCTAGCCCACAAACGCACCGACCAAGAAGCATCCAGATCGTTGACATTGGGGTGAGCAACCTTTAAACTTGTCAGAGGGTTGTAGGCTCAGTTCCTTGCACGTCTCCTTGCCTCGCCCTAGCTCAAAACATAGTGGTCATGGCGTAGGCTAGGGAGAGGCTCGCCAGGATTTCGCCCGAGATCTGGTCGATGATGGAACCAGAGTTACGCGAAGAAGCCGATCGGCCCGCAGATTCAACGGGTTCGCACCCCCTCTCCGTCCCGGGCGTTGACGCCGTTCAGAATCCGCCAGACCCGCCGACGATCCGTACGTCGTCCTCGGCGACGCCACGCGCGCCGGCCAAGGGAGAAATCCCCTCTTCGGTTTCGGGAACCGGCCCACGAGCGTCGGTGGAAACTCCGCTGCCGGAACTGGGAGAAGGCGTCGGCGAGTTCGAGCTCAGAGAGGCGATCGGCGCAGGCGGAATGGGTGCGGTCTTCCGTGCCTTCGATACCACGCTCGAACGTTCGGTGGCCTTGAAAATCTTGCCGCCCGAGCAGGCCTCGGACCCCGAGATCGTACGCCGCTTCTACCAGGAAGCCCGCGCCGCGGCCCGGCTCGATCATGAAAATATCGCTCGAGTGCACTCGCTAGGACATGATCGTGCTTATCACTACATTGCATTTGAATTTATAGATGGAACAACGATCCGGCAGCGCGTCGAGGCCAAAGGGCCGTTGAGCGCCTCGGAGGCGGTGAACTACACGCTGCAAATCTCCGACGCTTTGGTGCACGCAGCGGAGCGCCAGGTGGTGCACAGGGACATCAAACCGTCGAACATCATCGTCACTCCGCAGGGCAGGGCCAAGCTTGTCGATATGGGGCTGGCGCGCAGGTTCGAGAGGCACCGCGACGACGGACTGACGCAAAGCGGCATGACTTTGGGCACGTTCGATTACATCAGCCCCGAGCAAGCGCGAGACCCCCGCGACGTGGACGTTCGCAGCGACCTTTATTCTCTCGGTTGCACGCTTTATCACATGCTGACCGGTAGACCGCCTTTTCCGGAAGGGACGGTGCTCCAGAAGCTCTTGCAGCATCAGGAAGAGACGCCTCCCGACGTCCGCTCGCTGAATCCCGAGGTTCCCGATGGTTTGGCGGAGGTTGTGGCCAAGCTGATGGCGAAGGACCGCGAAGAGCGTTATCAGACTCCGGAGGATCTGGTTCGAGCCCTCCAAAAGCTCTCCAACTCGTTGGGTTTGCGAGCGGACCACGCCGATGGCCAAGTCTGGTCCTCGACGGCGGGTTGGCAGCGGCACCTTGCCTGGGCGATCCCCACGCTGGCGTTTTGCGTGGTCTTGGGCGTGATGATCGCGTGGAACCAAGAGCCGAGTTCAACGGGCGCGGATCCGCTTTCCGAGTCGTTGCCGCAGGCATCCATTCCGCCTACGCCGGCAGCTTCTCCTTCAACTTCGAAATCGCAAGCAGGGGCGCCAAGCTCGAGAACCGGCGCTCCACTCCAGAACTCGGGTTCGCGATCGTCGTCGGCTTCGACGCTTGACCCGGCAGGCGCCGGCGGCGAAATCGTCGTCAAATCGACCGAGGATTTGGGACGAGCGATCGAAACGGCGCCTGCCCGCGCGACGATCACTTTGGCTGACGACGGCCCTTACGTCCTACCGCTCAACCTTTCGGCCCGAAATGAAACTTCGGTTCGCTCGGCTGTTCACGTGTTCAATCGAGATCTCACGATCAAAGCGGCTTCGGGCGCAAGACCGGTCTTGAGGAGCGCTTTGCCCGCATCGCGAGTCGAGGCGGAGGCCTCCGTTCGAAAAGGGACGAGCCCCGAGTACACGATGTTCGAGCTCCGCGACGGCCGAGTCGCATTTGAACGCATCATCTTTCAAGTAGACGCCTCGGGTTCGGACGCGGCGTGGTCCGCTGTTATGGTCGACGGCGCCGACGCTTCGTTTCGCCAGTGTCAATTCCGCGGCCTGGGGGTTTCCTCGGCGAACGCGAAGACTTGTGGACTTCGGGTGCAGAGCAAGCCAACGCCCGGATTGAGGCCCGTTCCCATACGCATCCAGGCTGGGCATTTTGACTCAGGACCGCTGGCGATTCGTGCGGACGGGGCTTGCGACGTTGTGTTCTCGGATTGCACCTTCGCGCCGCTCGAGACCGCATTTTGGGTAGAAAACACGTCTGAAACGGCTGCTTCGGCGTTCCTGAGATTCTCACGCGTTTCGATTCTGGCCGGCAAGGGTCCGGTCTTTCGGTTCAAAGGCGTTTCCGCCACGGTCCGCATCGACGATTCGGTTGTGGCGCCGTCGGTCGACTCGGCCGGTTCACTGGTTGCCGTCGACGCAAGCTCGTCACTTGATTGGTTTGGCAGGTCGAATCTTTACGGACGAATCCGAACCTACCTACAGACCACGGGAGCGACTCCATCGTCCACGGGTTCCATCGATCTTTTCGAGACCTGGGGGAACGGTGGAACACTGACGAGGGAGGTTGGCTCAGCGGCCAGCGAGGATCAAATCTGGCGATTGGCCGATCCGCGGACGGGGCTTGTCCTCGAGAACCCAAGCAAGGCGTTTGCCTTGAGCGGATCGAACTCGAGGTCGGACCTTGGCGTGCGTGAGGGACCTGCCGGACCAATCTACGCGGCAGCGGCCAGACCGAGTTTGGCCGAACCCAAATCGAAGCAGATCGAGGCTCGGTCGACGCCCAATTCTCGGGTGGGAACCGAGGCCTCTCGAACGAGTTCGAAGGGTTTTACGGAACCACGCGAATCCAAGAGTCTCGAAACAGCGGCCAACTTGGATGGCGATAAACGAAAGCAGTCAGGGGATGCGACGGCGCCGATCAAGGCCGACCGCCCGATCGAATCGGTCGTTATGCCTCCCGTGGGCGAAAAGTCCGGCGAGCAGCTTGCTTCGAACGTCGATGAGAAAGCATCGGGAGACTCGCAAAAGCCTGTTGGCGTCGGCGACATGCCGCCGCCCATGAAAGAGGCTTCGCCCGACGAGGCGATCTCCAAGTCCGACCCTCAAGCCGAGGCTGGCATCGCGCGGCCTGAACCTGCCAAGCCGCGCGACGAACCGATTGAAACCTCTGCCCAATTCCTCTCGGCCTTCCGCGCCTTGGGCGCGCGTGGAGGAACCCTGCGGATTGCGGCGGAAGCCGACCTCGAGCTGCCAGCCCTTGACGTGAACGTCAGCTCGCGCTGTCGAATCGTCGCTGAACCGGGCGCCGGTCGTCCCAAACTTCGGTTCCGACCAGCCAAGGCGGAGGCGGAGCAGCAGTCCCTGGCTCGGCCTTCATTCTTCGTGCTTCGTCAGGGCGCTTCACTTCAGTTGAGCGGGGTCGACGTGATTCTCGAGGACGCTCAGGCCCCGGCGGGCGGACGTTGGTCCGCTTTCGCCGTTAGGGAAGGCACCGACCTCGAACTCGTCCGCTCGGTCGTGACGGTCGAGGGGGAACGCGCTCGATCCGCGGTTGTGGTTGTTCGAACCGGCGACGATGAGTTCGAAGTCGGCATCGGAGGCCAAGGACCAGAGACTCTCGCGGTCCGACTTCGGATCACGGATTCGATCATACGTTCCGGCGGCGATCTGATCGACGTCGCATTGGCACGCAAGGTCGATGCGGAGTTCTCGAACGTGTTGGCCTTTGTTGGAGGCAATTTCATCCACGCGAAGGGGGGGCCGGAGGGCTCGAGCTCATCGATCCATCTGGTTCTGCGCCAGGTTTCCGCGCTCACGGCCAAGAGCTTGGCGGCGCTCGAGAGCGGACCAACGGCCCTCGAGCTGCCGACGGCCGAAATCAACGTTCGCGATTCGATCCTGGCCGCGGTGAATCCGGAGACTCCTCTCATCCAGGTCGACGGCCAGGAGCCAGTGGACCCATTACACGATCCGATTCGATGGGAAGGGCATTCGGTTGCCTATCATCAAGTCAAGACTTACCGCAAAGACTCCTCAGCCCTCCGCGCGGACGCTTCCCGAACCTACTTCCAACCGGAATGGGAGATGGCAGTGGGACCACGCGAGGACGACGCGATCCACGGCGATCTCAAATTCCGAGGCGAATGGCCGCCGTCCAGGCCTCTCTGGAGCTTGACAGGCGAGGACGCCAAACTTGCGCCCGAAAGCCCAGCACTTGGCCATGGAGTCGACTTTCAGAGCCTGCCGACGCTCTCGAAAAGTCCCTGATTCTACGCTTAAGCTACTCCCCATCGATTCCCAGCAGAGCTTCAACGTGGCTCTTTGCCAGATATGGATTGCCTTGGCCTAGGCGCTTGATCGCAAGTGAGATGAGTCTCGAGTGCTCTTCGCGAAACGGAACCCCGACGCCGGCGGTAGGCGGATCGGGCGCGATTCGTTTGGAAATCGCATCGAGCAAGACATGAATGTTGATGGCATTCTGTGCGGATACGGCAATCGCGTTATGGTCGTTCGGATCCCATTCCACCGCCAGATCGCACTTATTGGCTACCTTGATCGCTTTTTTGAAACGGCAGAGTAAATCCATGTCAGAGTCATCGAGCGGATTCGATCCATCAAGGACCACAAGGACGAGATCTGCCTCGTCTTGTTCACTTCGGGCCAGTTCGACTCCCGCCGCTTCGACGGGGTCAATGGTTGCTCTTAGCCCAGCGGTATCCACGAAGACGACGGGCCAGCCGTCTACAGCCGTGGAAACGGTCACGAGGTCTCGCGTGGTTCCGGGTTCGTGGTGGACAAGGGCTCGAGCGTATCCCGCGATCGCGTTCAAGAGACTGCTCTTGCCGACGTTCGGCTTGCCCGCGAGAGCAATCCGCCAGCCACGGACTAACCTCGTCCCCAAGTCGGCTCGGGCCAGCAGTGATTCGAGAACCGCAAGCGAACGCAATGCGTCGAGCTCGATTTGCGCGAGCACGTTTGTGAGTTCTCGCTCGAGGGCGCCCTGGGTCTGTTCGAGGAGGATTTCGGCGGATCTCAGAGTGCTTGCGTGCGCCAGGTCGAATTCGGCCTGCTCTTTGATTCTGGAAGCGCGGAGGCGCGATCCGCGCGACCAACCCTCCAAGAGTCGCACGCCCTTTTCGGTCAAGGCGGAGGCGACCAACGCTCGGGCGGCGGGTCCTCCATGGCAGTGGATCTCGACGACGCGAGACGCTCCCTGCCGCTCGGTCTGAGATTCCTCGAGCAGCACCGCCAGAACCTCGTCGCCCAAACCGGCGCCGATCCGACCGAGCCTGAGCTTGCCTGGAGGCGTTTCCAATAGACTTTGTTTCTTGGCGGGTCTGAAGACCGAATCGACCAATGCCGCGGCGCCGGGACCCCAAACCTCGAGCACGGAGATTGCGGCAGGCCCGGGCGGGGTGAGCCAGGTTGCTTCGATGATGTGTTCACCCACTTTTACGATTGTAATCTCCTGCGGCGTCGACCCCGAAGGCTTGCTGAGCGACGCCCAGAAGCACGAGCTCCGGGACGATCCAGGCGCGACGCCCAAGGCCAATGGGGCGATCGATTCAGCGTCTCCACCGGTGAAAACGACCGAATCGGCCGTCACGCCGAGCTCCTCGGCCTGGCGTTCGAGCAACATGCGGACGCCTCCCGCCGCGAACCAGAGAATCCCGCCTCGGATCGCCTCGAGCGTTGTGGCCCCACAAGCGCTCGGGGGATCGATTCCACCGAGATCGACTTCTGGCAATTGCGCTGTGCCTTCAGCGAGCGCGCCTGCGATCATCCTGAGCCCAGGGGCGATCGCTCCGCCGTGCCAAACGTCGTCGGCCCCGATGCGTTCGACCGTGATCGCCGTTCCGCAGCAGACGACGAAGCGCGGCTCGCGTCGAGGAATCAGTTTGATTGCGGCGGCGACGGCCAGAGCACGATCGGCCCCCGCCTTGTCGTTCTCTCGATTCAACGTTCGCACTCCGACGTCGTCGCCCGAGTTGAACCAAACAATCTGATTTACACTCTGGTTTTTAAGAATACGTTCAACAATTTGTGCGACTGGAGGGTTCACCGAGCTTACCGCCCATGCCGTTGCTTTCCAATCGATCTCCAGGGTTTGCAGTCCTTCGACGAGCGCGTCCGGGTCTCCTACCGGCCAGGCGAAGGAGCGAGCGATTCTTCCGGAATCGTCGAGAATTCCGCATTTGAACCTGGTATTGCCAAGGTCTGCGACAATTCGGATCACGTATGCAGCTCTCGCCTCGAATCGCTTTCGCGATGAGTCAGTATGGCGAAGCAACGACGGAAACGGACTGGGGAGCGGACGGCTGAGTTTGCGCGGGTTTGGCGTTTTCCAAGGCTTCGAGTTCGGCCTGATCGGTCAGCTCGATAAGTCGGCCCAGGAGTTGAGGGATACCCCTGCCGTCGACGGCCGAGATTGCCAAAACCTCTCGACCAAGCTCGTCCGAGAGTCTTTTGTGCGCCTCTTCGGCGCCGGTCATGTCGAGCTTCGTCAGGACGATGAGCTCTGGTTTCTCTGCCAGGGCCTTGCTGTATTCCTCGAGCTCGTTGCGGATCGTCCGGTAGTTGGCGATGGGTTCCGACCCGTCGCTAGGCAGGGCCTCGACAAGGTGTACGAGGCAGCGCGTTCGCTCGACGTGCTTCAAGAATTCGTGCCCCAAGCCGTGGCCGGAGTGGGCTCCTTCGATGAGCCCAGGAATGTCGGCGACCACCAAGCCCTTGTCTCGACTCAAGGGCACCGAGCCAAGATTGGGGTATTTGGTGGTGAACGGGTAGTCGGCAATTTCCGGATGGGCTCGGGAGATCCGAGATAGAAGGGTCGACTTGCCGGCGTTGGGTAGGCCTATGAGACCGACGTCGGCAATGACTTTGAGCTCGAGCGTGATGGAGCGTTCTTCCCCGCTCTGCCCTTCTTCGTGTTGTCTGGGCGCTCTGTTGGTGCTGGACTTGAAGTGCGTATTTCCGTGGCCGCCGCGGCCGCCGCGCGCCGCGATCACACTTTCTCCAACCAGCTTGAGATCGCGAATGATAAAGCCTCGCTCGCGGTCTCGGATGATGGTGCCCGGCGGGACTTCGATGATCAGATCTTGGGCGCTTTTGCCGAAGCGGTTGTTGCCTTGGCCGTGGTCGCCTCGCTCGGTGCGCCAGTGTCTTTGAAAGGAAAGGTGCGCCAGATTGGTGAGGCCTTCGACGGCCTTGACGATCACGTGGCCGCCGTGCCCGCCGTCGCCGCCGTTGGGCCCGCCTCTGGGCACGTATTTCTCTCGCCTGAAGCTCACGACGCCGTCGCCGCCGTCCCCGCCTCTCACGTACAAGGAAACCGCATCGACAAACATAACACCCTCGTACGCGAGCAGTTCGAGCTATCCGGGATCAGTTCGATTCCGCAGCGGATTGGGGGAGAGGGATGATATTGATCCGCCGTCCGTTCTGATCGAACTTGACCACGCCTTCGACCAAGGCGTAGATGGTCCAATCCCGGCCGACGCCGACGTTCTTGCCAGGACGCCACTTCGTCCCGTTCTGTCTACAAATGATGTTGCCGGGAACGGCGTGTTGACCGCCAAAGAGCTTGACTCCCAGCATCTTGGGCTGCGAATCTCTGCCGTTGCGGCTCGAGCCTTGACCTTTTTTATGCGCCATGACGAACGACACCCAAGTAATGGAACCGAATTTCTAGTTGCCGCAGCCCTTTAGGGGCTAGCGCGAGTCCAGCATTCTACCAGCAGGGGACCGACCATGACAACTCCAGCTCGAGAACCCGATGCGTACGCCCGTAGAGCCGTGGTCCTGCTGAGCGGAGGGCTCGACTCGACCACTACGCTCGCGGAGGCAAAGCATTTGGGTTTCAGTACTTACGCTCTAACGATCAACTACGGCCAGCGCCACGAAGTGGAACGCGAAGCCGCCGCCCGAGTCGTTCGCGCAATGGGAGTTCGGAAGCACATCGAGGTTGGAGTCGACCTGAGGGCTTTCGGCGGAAAGCGCGCTCACCGAGGCGATCGACGTGCCCAAGGATCGATCCGAGGAGGGCATGGCCGCGAGCATCCCGATCACCTACGTACCAGCACGCAATACAGTGTTTCTGGCGTTGGCTCTGGGCTGGGCCGAGACGTTGGGAGCATTTGACATTTTTATTGGGGCCAACTGCGTCGACTACTCAGGCTATCCCGATTGCAGGCCCGAGTATTTACGCGCCTTCGAAAGCTTGGCGAACCTGGCCACGAAGGCCGGCGTCGAGAAAGCAGGGACGTTTCGGATCCACGCGCCGCTGCTAACCTTAACGAAGGAACAAATTATCAAGCGAGGAATTGAGCTCGGCGTCGACTATTCACTGACGCACAGTTGCTACGACCCGACGGCCGAGGGGCTTGCGTGCGGCCGATGCGATTCGTGCAAAATCCGTCTGGACGCCTTCGCACGTCTTGGCCTCGTGGACCCGATCGCTTATGCGACCATGGGACGCCCCAAAGAGACCGGCGCGGCTTAGGAGGAATGGCGTCGAGGTTCGGCCCCAGCTTCACACGCTGCGTCCAGTCCTTCCCGTAAGACTGGCGACGACGGCGACGAGCTCGTCGGGATCGACCGGTTTGGCGACATGCGTTTGGAACCCTGCAAGCAGAGCTCGGCGGCGGTCTTCATTTCGCGCGAAGGCCGTCAGGGCGATCGCGACAAGCTCTTTCGAGGACTTTCCAAGCTCACGAACGCGTCGAATCAATTCGTAGCCATCTGATACAGGCATTCCGATGTCGCTCAAGAGAAGATCGGGTCCGAATGATTCGAGCAATTGGAGCGCCTCGGACGCGGAAGCGGCGGTATGGACCGTCGCTCCTGCTTGCTCGAGGATCCTGCGGATGAGTTCACGAGCGTCGGTTTCGTCGTCGACGACCAGGATCCGAAGTTTTTCCAGCGGCGAGGGGGAGAGCGACAATTCCGGGTCGACCGGGGTCGACTTATGGGTATGGTCGTCCGACGAAGGATGGATGCTCAACACAGGCAGGGAAACCGTGAATGTGGCGCCTTTGCCTTCGCCTGGGCTCTTGGCCCGGACGGTTCCGCCGTGCAGCTCGACCAAGTGGCGGACGATTGAAAGGCCCAGTCCCAGGCCTGAGTGCTTGCGGGTTGAGGTCGAGTCTTCCTGACGAAAACGGTCGAACGCGTGGGGCAGGAACTCGGGCTTGATACCTATGCCGTTGTCGATGACGCTGATCTCGACGTGGCTGTTCACGCGTTCGAGCAAAACCTGAACCGTTCCTCCTTGGGGAGTGAACTTGACCGCGTTCGATAAAAGATTCCAGACAACCTGCTGAAGGCGGGCGGGATCTCCTCCCACGGGCCCAGCCAGCGAGTCGAGCAGGCATGTGAGTCGAATGCCGCGAGCCTCCGCGGCCGGCTTCAGCGACGCGACGGCCGCCTCGATCACCTCCACGAGCTCGACTCGACGGACGTCGAGTCTCAATTGACCGGAAGTGATGCGTGAAAGATCGAGTAGGTCTTCAATCAACTGAGCTTGGACCCTCGAATTGCGTTCGATCGTGGCGAGCCCTTCCTCGAGAATTTCTCCTCTCATCTTGTCCGATTGGAGCAGCCGGGCCCATCCGAGAATGGCGTTCAAGGGCGTGCGGAGCTCGTGAGAAAGCGTGGCCAGGAATTGATCTTTCATCCTGCTGGCGTCGACGGCCTCGGCCTTGGCGGCCTCGGTGGCTTTCAAGAGCCTGCAATTTTCGATCGCGGCGGAAGCGAATTGAGCCAACTGAACGAGAATGGCCTCGTCGCTTTCCGTAAAATCCTGCCCATATTTGTCCGAAAGCTGGAGAACGCCGATGTTCTCTCCCGATCGCGCCGCCAACGGCGCGGCGAGCCAGCCTCCTTCGGGGCGAGCTGGTTGAAATCGTCTTCGCGTTCCAAAGGAGAGCGATCGCCAGCCAATTCGGTCCGAGTCATGCGAAGTGGTTTATTGGCTCTACAGGCGACCGAATACCATCCTCGACCGTCCAAGCGAAGTTCTTTTCCTGTTCGTTCGGACGCCTGATCCTCTGCGTCCAGGGCGACGAGCGCCTCCGACCATCGTTCGTTTTCGACGAGCAGGCTCTCGGCGCGGCGAGCTCCAATGATGCGACGAGCATGGATCGCAACGGTCTGAAGCGTCTCGGATAAAGACAACGTCGAGTTGATCGCGATCGCCGCGTTTGCAAGCTGCTGCAATTGCTCGGTCCGCCTTCTGCGTTCCGAGACGTCTCGGAAGTAAGTCACGACGCCGCCCCCGGCGGCTGGGTAGACTTCCGCCTCGAACCATTGTTGCCAGCCGACGTGGAAGTACTCCAAACCGCCGGATTCCCGATCGACCATCGCTCGACGAAAAGTTGCTTCTCCGTGGGTTCCTTTCAGATCGGGGAGAAGCTCGAAGAGGTTCTTTCCCAGCGGATTGGGATCGAGACGGTTGACGACGCTGAGGGCAAAGGGATTCAAGTACGTAAAACAAAACTCGCCGTCGAAGGCGATGAAGCCCTCGTTGATGCTGTTCAAGACCTTGATCGTCTCCGCACGCAGCTCCTCTTCCCTTTGCAGGGCTTCCCTCCGAGCCCGCGAGAGCGCCAGAGTTCCCGACGCCTTGGCTATTAGCTCCCTGGCGCGTAAAGGGCTTTACCAGGTAATCGTCCGCACCGGCCTCGATACCCTCGACGCGAGCATCCTCGCCGGCGGCGCGGAAAGCAGGATGACCGGGACCCCCGAGATGCGCTCGTCCTCGCGAATCGCTTTCAAAAGCCCGAAGCCGTCGAGACGAGGCATCATGACGTCCGACAAAACAAGGTCCGGCTTGGACTTCCGTATTTCCTCCAATGCCTCCATGCCGTCGCTGTAGATGGAGACGTCGAAGGTTTCTCCCAACAACCGGCTGACATACGATCGCATGTCCGCGTTGTCGTCGACGATGACGATTCGAGACCTTCCCTCGACGTCTTCGGAGCCGATTCGCTCCAGGGCGCCAGATTCTCGAGGGGTCGGATCCGAACCGTTTTGCCGAGCCGTCTCCTCGGGAAGCCAGCGAAGGGCTTCTTCAACGTATGGGTCCGCGCCTAGCGCCGTTGACACCAGAGTTCGAGGATTGCGGATACGGTCGGCTGGGAGGTGGCCGCTCCCCGCGGGGATCCTCACGAAAAAAACGCTGCCTTCGCCAAGTTCGCTCTCGAGAGCAACGGAACCTCCGTGGAGCTTGACCAGCTCCTGAACCAGCGCCAGACCAATCCCCGTTCCTTCTTGAGTTCTGCCCCTTGCGCTCTCGACCCTGTGGAAGCGATTGAAGAGATTGGGAATCTCGCCGGGAGCGATGCCGATGCCCGTATCTCGAATTGCCAATTCGGCAAAGTCGTCCACCATTGCAAGCGAGACGTGTATCGATCCTTCGAGCGTGTATTTGAACGCGTTGGAGATGAGATTGAGGACGATCTTCTCCCACATATCGCGATCTACGTAGATCGGCCGAGGCAGCGGCGGGCAATCGAGGGAAAGAATCATGCCCGCGCGCTCGATCGCCGAGCGGAACACTCCCGCAAGTTCCAGAGTGAAGGATGACAGGTCGGTCGGCTCGTAGTTCGCTTGCACCCGACCCGCCTCGATGCGGGAGAAATCGAGCAGAGTGTTCACGAGCTTGAGCAGCCGAAGCCCGTTTCGGTGAACGATCTCCAGAACTTCGCGGTTGCGAGGAAAGACCTGGACGTCCGGCTTTCGCAAAATGTCTTCAATAGGTCCGAGAATGAGCGTGAGTGGGGTGCGGAACTCGTGCGAGACGTTGGAAAAGAATGCGGTTTTGGCTCGGTCCAACTCGGCAAGCGACTCCGCCTTGCGTTTCTCATCCTCGTAGGCTCGGGCGTTGCCCAAGGCCGAGGCGATTTGACCCGAAAGCAAATCGAGAAATCCGTGGTAGGCTCGGTCCAAGGGACGGTAGGGGTTCACGCCCGCAACCAAGAAACCACCTGGTCGATGTTGCCCCTGACGCGCGATCGGGACCACGACCGCCTTCTGAGCCGGCTTGTCCCAAGGTCCCAACGGGATCGATTGAAAACGGCCGTCGAGCTCTTCGACGACGATCGATCCTTCTCCAGCATAGCAGGGGCCAACAGGCCATTGCGTCTTTTCAACTTCCAGATCAAGTACGGCCGGCGCGAGTTCGGATCCTTTTTCGACTCCGCTGGCGGCTCTCAACCTGGCCTGCCTGCCTCCTGGTTCGAATGTATACACCAGTGCGAAAGGCAGGTCGCGGACAGGCGTGGAGAGCGTGGCTTCGAACGCCCCGAAGGTTTCGACCTCGGTTTGAGTTTCGGCGAACGCCTGGGCAAGCTCGCGCAAAAGCACGACTCTGCGCTCGCTGATGACCCTCTCGGTTTCCTCGGTGACGACGCAAAGCAGCCCGCCCACGCCGCCGTCGTCGTTGGGTGCGGGACTATAAGAGAATGTATGATGCGTCTCCTCGAGGTAGCCGCTTCTGTTCAAGAACAAAAGCAGGCCTTCGTCCCAAGTGGCGACCCCGTCCTCGAGCACGGCCTCCGCCCTTGGCCCGATATCTTGCCAGATTTCCGCCCAGACCTCGCGCGCGGATTTTCCCAAGGCCCAGGGATACTTCACTCCCAACGTCGGTCGGTAGGCGTCGTTGCAAAAAAACGTGAGCTCGGGGCCCCAGCCAAGCCACATCGGATAGCGCGAACCGAGCATGATGCGCAAGACGACCAGTAGGCTTCTGGGCCAGGACTCGACGGGGCCCGCCGCCGTTGCGGACCAATCGACTTCTCCAAGTCGTCGGCCCACCTCGCCGCCCAAGGCGAAGAACTCGAGTCCCTTCGCCCCTCTTTGGTTCGGATCCATTGACTCTCTCGTTTGCAAGAGATCCGAAAAATCGGATTCGAGCGATGCTTTCCCCAATAGTTGATCCAGCCGAGGATAAGATCGTATGGGCCGCGGCACGAGCGAACAAGCCGCGACCCGTATTCGTTAGTGTTTTGAAACCCGTCCTCAGCCCTTTTTTGGAGGGACTTTCGCCCCTTTCTTGCGAGCCTTGGAGAGGCCGATCGCCACTGCCTGTTCGCGGCTCTTCACTTGCTTCCCCGACTTACCGCTTTCGAGGTTTCCTTCCTTGAATTCCTCCATCGCTTGCTTCACTTCGGCGCCCGCCCTTGGTCCGTATTTTGTTGACATGAACAGTTTCCCTTTCGTGTGTCGTAGCTGCAAAAGGTTATCCGGCCATTGTGCGGGTTCGCAGCGCCTGCGCGTCCGTGGTTCGTCGCGCGAGCGAAGCGATCGCCGTTGCGCTTGGGGTCAAACCGTCTGGGCGGCCTTGGGGTTGATCGAGCTCAAGGCCAGGTTGCTCAGCTTCTGATCGGTCTCGGCCTCTTCCTTCAAGGTTTGACGCAAGAGATTCTCGGCGTCGTCGTGACCGAGCAGCTTGGCGTAGGTTGCCGCGCTGCCGTAGGCAGCGATTTCGTAGTGCTCGACGCGCTGCGCCGCCGCGATCAAGGCTGCATCAAGCACCGCCTCCTCGGCTTGGGCCTCGAGAAGTTCGCTGCCTTCCTCGACGATCCCTTCCATCGCCTTGCACTTCTGGCCTCTGGAGCTCTTTCCAAGTTCGCTGAAGATCTGGTCGAGCCGCTCGACGTGCCCTTCGGTCTGCACCAGGTGCTCCTTGAAGGCGGACTGGAGCTTCGAGCTCGTCGCCGCTTTCGCCATCTTGGGAAGGGCCTTCAGAATTTGCGTCTCCGCGCTGTGCAGGTCGCGGAGTTGTTCCAGGAAAAGATCGTTCAAAGTTGCCAGCTTCATCGTTGTTCTCCGTCAAAAGAGTGATTCTATGCTTCTCTGTTAGTGCTCAGTTGTCGACGAGCGTCACCGGGGAATCTCATTCCTCCGGACCTACGAGCGGCCCCGGGCTGCGCTTTGCCAAGCGATCTCTGGTTCGCTCGACGGCCAGCGTATATCAGCAATTCCCATGCCCTCGACACGCATCTCGCACCATACCTCGACCGCTGGTGGAGCCATGACGCGGCACGAAAGATGCTGATGATGTTGCCCCCTGCTTGGATTGTTGTGATTTGGCGAGACCGCACGAAGATGAAGCCAAAACGGAGCAGCGACGCCCGCGTCTTTCAGTACAGCCGTGGGGAGGAGGTCTGCGTCTCCTGTCACCACGAGTCGACTCTGACGCCGACTCGACGTTGCACCGATTGCGATCATCAGGTCTGTACGCTTTGCGTCGTTTTGATGTTGGACTCGGGCGAGGCGCTTTGTTTCGAGTGCGCGCGCGACCGCGACCAGGAAGCGAACGCACGCACAACTCGCTGAGAAGGAGGCGGAAAGGCGTGACTGCAAGGGCCATTTGGCAAGGTGCGTTGACGATTCAAAAGCACAGAATTGGCGTCAAGCTTTTCTCGGCTGTGCTCGATCGGCAGATCCATTTTCATCTTCTGCACAAGAAGGATCTCACGCGCGTCCTACAAAAGATGGTGGATCCAGAGACGGGAACGAACGTTCCATTCGACCAATCCCGCAAGGCGTTCGAGGTCGGCCCGGGGCTTTTCATTCCCTTGACCCGCGAGGAGCTCGATCGCTCCGTTCCTGAATCGAGTCGAGAAGTAGAGGTCGTCCGTTTCGTGCCATTGCGGTCGATCGATCTCCAATTGTTTGATCGTCCGTATTATCTTGGTCCGGCAGGCGACTCGAGCACCGACTATTTTGCGCTTGCACAAGCGCTCGACCGTAAACAAAACGCAGGAATCGTCGCTTGGGTCATGCGCAAGCATTCCTATGTGGGGGCGCTGGTATCGCAACAGGGTTACCTGATGCTGATCACTCTGAGGCATTTCGACGAGGTCGTCGCCTCAGACGAACTCGAAGCACCGCAGGGCCGTCCGTTGGACGCCAAAGAGAAGAGCATGGCCGAAAAACTTGTCGAGGCGCTCTCCGGGGATTTCGACCCCTCGACTTACTCCGAAGAATACCAGGCGCGCGTTCGCGAACTGATCGAGGCGAAGCGCAAGGGAAAACGCATCAAGCGCAAACCCTCGTCTCGTCGTCGCCCTGAAGGTTCGTTGGCGGACGCTCTTGCAGCCAGTCTCAAACAATTGGGAAGCAGTGGAAGAGCGTAAGCAAGAGGGACTGCGTCCAATGGTGCGCGGGAAAAAACAAACTACATCCAAGCCAAGTGAGCAAGCCCCCACCAAAGCGTCGTTTCATGCGTTTTGGTCGGGCGCGCTCAGCTTTGGCCTGGTCAACGTGCCTGTGATGGTGCTGCCCGCCAGCCGGAATTCCGGGGTTCGCTTGCGAATGATCGGGCCAAACGGATCGCTGCTGGAGCGCCGGTTTTTCTGCCCGAGCGAAGACAACGAACTCTCCGACAACGAGATCGTCCGCGGATACGAGCTCGACGATGGTTCTTACATCACCATCGAGGACGAGGAGCTCGAAGCGCTCGAACCCAAAAAGACTCGCGAAATCGATCTGCGGGCATTCGTCGATTTGAGTGAACTGCCAATTGCTTTGATGGAGCGCGGATACTATTTGGCGCCGACGGCGGATTCGACAAAAGCCTACCGCCTATTGGCTGAAGTCTTGGAGCGGACCGAGCGGGCTGGGATCGGAACGTTTGTGATGCGCGATCGTGAATACGTGATTGCCATCTTCGCCAAGGGGGGAATACTGCACGCCGAGACTCTGCGATTCCACGACGAGATTCGCAAGGTCGAGGAAGTCGGTTTGCCGGCTCTGGAGAAGGCTTCTCCTGTTCGCGTCGCGGCCTTTGAGCGCTCGATCAAGGCCTTGCACTCCAATTCCCTCTCGCCAACCGACCTCGCCGACAGATCGACCGAAGCCTTGAAGGCATTGGTTGAGAAGAAGAAAAAAGCGGGTCGAGGTTTGATCCGATCCGAGCCCGATGCCGACCAGAGTGATGGAGCAGACGCCAGCGAGACCGATCTTCTGGAGACGATCAGAAGAAGCCTCGAGAGCCCTCCAAAGAGATCGGCCAAAGTCGCCAAGACCGCCGCTCGAGGCCAAACTCCCGTCAAAAAAACCAACGCGAGAGCGAAGGCAAACCCTCAAAACAGGCCGGCGGCCGGCAAGGTGCAAATCAAGCGAAAGTCCAAGGCGAAACGGACTCGAAGCGCTCCTCGTTGAGTTCAAACGGAGATCTCGGATGAGCCTGAAAGCGTATCGACAGAAGCGCGATTTCAAGCGGACCGCGGAGCCCTCCGGCGACTGCGCCCGGCGAGGATGGTTCGCGTTATCTCATCCAGAAGCACGACGCTAGTCGTCTCCATTACGACTTCCGGTTGGAGCTCGGCGGAGTCTTGAAAAGCTGGGCTGTGCCCAAGGGTCCAAGCCTCGATCCGAAGGTCAAGTCACTAGCTGTGCACGTCGAAGACCATCCAATCGAGTACGGGACGTTCGAGGGCGTGATCCCAGAGGGCGAATACGGCGGCGGAACGGTCATGCTGTGGGACCGAGGCAGTTGGGAGCCCGAAGGCGACGCTGAAGAAAGCTATCACAAGGGCAAGCTCGTTTTCAGGCTTCATGGAGAACGACTCAAAGGCCGTTGGGTCTTGTTCAAAATGAACGGAAAAGCGGGCGCTGACGGCAAGAATTGGCTGCTCGAGAAGCTCGAAGACGACGAGTCCAAGTCGGGCGACGAGTACGGCGCTTTGGCCACGAAAACGACGAGCATCGCGACCGAAAGAACGATGGAAGAGATCGCTGAAAATAAGAAGGCAGCGGCGAAGACCAAGAAAAAGTCGGCGCCTGCCCACGAGAGAAAGGCAAAGGAAAGAGCAGACGGAAGGGTTCGCAAGCCCGCGGTCCGTGCGTCGCTCGACCCTTCCCGATTACCCGGTTCGAAGCGATCGGCCATGCCTCGACAAATCTCTCCCGAGCTTCCGCTTTTGGTCGAAGACGCCCCCAAGGGCGAGAACTGGCTTTATGAGCTGAAGCTCGACGGCTATCGGATGATCTGTTTCGTAAAGCAAGGCAAAGCGTCGCTCGTGACTCGCCGTGGCAACGACTGGAGCGGCCGTTTCCCCAACATCGTTCGAACCGTTGAAAGTCTTGGGCTCGAAGACGCGATCTTGGACGGAGAGATCGTGGCTCTGGAAAAGGAGGGGGCGTCCAATTTTCAGTCGCTTCAAAATATGCTCAGACGTGGAATTGACGACAGACTGCACTATTTTGTTTTCGATCTCCTGTTTTTTCGGGGTCGCGATCTAAGGCAAGTTTCCTTGATCGATCGAAAGAGGCTGCTCTCGCAACTGCTCGGCAAAGATCTGGGTTCGCGGATGGTTCGCTATAACGACCACATCGAAGGTCGAGGCGCGGAAGTCTTGTCAGGCGCCTGCGGACATGGGCTCGAGGGCGTGGTCGCCAAGCGTGCGGACAGCCGTTACGTCGAGGGCAGAACGCGAGACTGGGTGAAATTGAAATGCCTCAAGCGCCAGGAATTTGTCATCGGCGGTTGGACAGAGCCTGGAGGCGGACGCCAATCACTGGGTGCTCTGCTTCTCGGGTATTACCGAGCGCCCTCCGAACTGGTTTATTGCGGGCGAGTTGGCACTGGGTTCAGCCAAGAATCGCTTGGAGAGCTTCAGCAACGGCTAGCGAAGCTGGAACGTAAGCGATCCCCGTTTTGTGAGCCTCTATCAGGGGTCGCGAATCGCGGCGTTGTACACTGGGCATCGCCTCAGCTCGTCGCGGAAGTTTCGTTCTCCGCGTGGACGGACGACGGGATCCTGCGTCATGCCTCGTTCCAGGGACTCCGCGAGGACAAGAGGCCCAGCGAAATCACGCTGGAGCTTCCTGATTCCGCTCATTCGTCGAAGAAGGACGAACCTGAAGCACGTCCGAAGCCAACGCCAAAGCCTGCTTCAAAGACCGCCAAACCCACGTCCAAACCTAGCCAAGAAGACGTGTTCGCGGGAGTTCGGATCACACACCCCGACAAGATCCTCTATCCCGAGGACAAGTACACCAAGCGGGACCTTGCGTGGTATTACGAATCGGTCGCGGAGTGGATGTTGCCGCACGTTGTCGGCAGGCCGCTGTCGGTCGTGCGATGTCCGGAGGGCTACTCGAAAGCGTGCTTTTTTCAGAAGCACCGGACCGACGCAATGCCCAAGGCCGTACGCGCGATTGTTGTCACGGAAGCGTCTGGAGACGCCCAATATCTAGGCATTGACGACTTGAGTGGCTTGATTTCGCTTGTTCAATTGGGCGTGCTCGAGATTCACGCTTGGGGCTGCCGCGAGGATCGAATCGATAAGCCCGACAGGCTCATCATCGACATCGATCCTGCCGAGGATGTGAGGTGGGCGGAGGTCGTCAAGGCGGCTCGCCACGCAAAAGAGCGGCTGATGGACCTCGGCCTCGAGAGCTTTGTCCGGACGACTGGAGGCAAAGGCTTGCACGTCGTCGCTCCGATCGCGCGTCGCACCTCTTGGGAAGAGCTCAAAAAAGTTGCCAAGGCTTTCGTCGACGCGCTGGTTCGAGAACAGCCTGAGCACTACCTCGCTCAAGCGAGCAAGCAGAAAAGGGTCGGCAAGATCTATCTCGACTATCTCAGAAATCAAAAGGGCGCTACTGCGATTGCGTCTTATTCGACAAGGGCTCGGAGGGGAGCGACGGTTGCCACCCCCCTGACGTGGCAGGAACTTTCTGTCTCGCTCGATCCCCATCGATTCACCATTGAGACGACGCCCAAGCGGCTCGAGCATAAGAAGCAAGACCCCTGGAAAGGGTTTTTCGACCTCGAGCAGTCTCTCGAAGCGGGCGCGTTGAAAACGATTGAACGTTGGTGAGCGACTCCTCGGCAAAAAAAGGCACAGGATGTGCTAAGAGCAAACCCCTAAGACGGGCCAGTAGACGTCGGCCCGATGAGATGGATCCAAGGGGGTTGCGGATGGCCGACGCCGAGCGATTGCAGGATCTGATCGAGCGGGCTTCGGGGCGGCTTCGCAGGGCAAAGCCAGAGGCAACGTATCGGCTCCAGCTCCATAAGAGTTTTACGTTTCAAGACGCCAAGGCGGTCGTGGGGTATCTTCGCGAGCTAGGAGTTACTCATGCTTATGCATCTCCATACTTGAAGGCCAGACCTGGAAGCACGCACGGATACGACATTGTCGACCCAAGCCTGTTGAATCCCGAGATCGGCACCGAGGAAGACTACCGAGCCTGGATCTCGGAGCTTCATACCCATGGCATCGGCCAGTTGGCCGACATCGTGCCCAACCACGTCGGCGTTCTCTCCAACGGCAACTCCTGGTGGAACGACGTCGTCGAGAACGGGCCTTCGTCGGAGTTTGCCAACTGGTTCGACATCTCCTGGCAAGGTTCGCCGAGACCAGACCTGAAAGGACGACTGCTTCTTCCCGTTCTTGGAGAGCCTTATGGAGAGGTCCTCGAAAAAGGCGGATTAACCCTCGTCCAAGACGGCGGCGGGTTCGAGATCCGTTACGCCGATCATCGATTCCCCATCGACCCATCGAGCTATGCGCACGTGCTAGGCGTGGAACTCGAAGCGCTCCAAAGCGAATTGGCCGCGGACGACCCACCACTTATCGAATACCTGAGCATCCTGGCTTCGATCGATCACCTTCCTCCTTTCGACGAAACCGACGGAGCCCGCGTCGTCGAGCGCCAGCGAGAAAAAGACGTGATCAAACGTCGGATTCATGTTTTGACGTCCTCCGACCCGCGGATTGCCGCCTTTGTCGGGCGAAACGTCAAGCGCTTTGCGGGAAAGCCTGGCGACCCGAAGAGCTTCGATCGGCTTGACCAACTGCTTTCGCTTCAGCCGTTCAGGCTCTCGCACTGGCGGGTGGCGAGCGACGAGATCAACTACCGACGCTTCTTCGACGTGAACAGTCTGGCGGCGCTCCGATCGGAACTGCCGGAAGTGTTCGAGGCAACCCACGAGCTGATGCTTGGGCTCCTTGCCGAGGGCGCTGTGGATGGGTTGCGGATCGACCATCCCGACGGACTGTTGGATCCAGAGGCTTACTTGATGCGGCTCCAGCAAGCCTGCGTCCTCGCTTGCGCGCGAAAGGAATGGGAAGAGGAGTCCCAAGGTAAAGAGACGGATTGGTTCGAGATCGAACCTCCGCTGCGCGAGTGGATCGAGCGAGCGATTTCGGAGGGTCGAGATGGATTAGAAGTGCAACCCGCTTACATCGTCGTCGAAAAGATTCTCGGCACGAACGAATCTTTGCCCAACAACTGGCCAACTTCCGGGACGACGGGATACGAGATCCTGAACATCATCAACGGTTTGTTCGTCGACGGACGCAGCCAGGACGCCTTTGCCCGGGTCTATCAGAACTGGATCGGCGACGACGATTGCTTTTACGACGTCGTCTACCAGAAGAAGAAATTGATTCTCGAACAATCGCTGGCAAGCGAACTGCACATGCTGGCGCACGACTTGGACGGAATCGCCCAAAAGCGGCGCAACGCGCGCGATTTTACCCTCAACAGTTTGCGGAATGCACTACTTGAAGTAATCGCATGCTTTCCTGTATATCGGTCTTACATCTCGCAGCGGGGGGCTTCGGATGTTGATCGATTGGTCGTGGAGCACGCTATAGGCGACGCCCAGGCCATAAATCCAAGCCTTGACCCCTCCTCGCTTCAGTTTCTGGAGAGCGTGCTCTTATCCGACCGAGAGACCGACGAATCCGACGAGGATCGAGCAGAGAGGCTCCGCTTCGCAGGCAAATTCCAGCAAGTAACCTCGCCTGTGATGGCAAAGGGCGTCGAAGATACAGCCTTCTACGTTTACAACAGGCTTGCTTCGCTGAACGAAGTTGGCGGCGATCCAGGCCAGTTTGGCCTCGAGCCCGAGGAGGTGCATCGACGATTGATCGAGCGCCAATCGCAATGGCCTCGATCCCTTTCTCCCCTTTCCACACACGATACGAAGCGCGGCGAAGACGTTCGCGCGCGGATCAACATCCTTTCCGAGACGCCCGACGATTGGGCCAAGGCGCTGGCCAGGTGGAGCGAATGGAATTCGCAAATGCGAAGTGAGGTCGGCGAGAATGCTGTTCCGGGTCGGAATGAGGAGTGGCTGCTGTACCAGACCCTCCTGGGAGTCTGGCCGGCGGGTGCGATCGACCAGGGGCGGCACGCCGAAGTGGTCGAGCGCGTGAAGGCGTATTTCTCGAAGGCCCTTCGCGAAGCCAAGGTGCATACGAGCTGGGCCAAACCGAACCCCGAGTACGAAGAGGCCCTATCCGGGTTCATCGGCAAAATCTTGGATCCGTCGAACGCGGTGTTTCTCGAGGACTTCCGCCGTTTTCACTCCCGGATTGCCCACCTCGGCTTATTGAATTCGCTTTCGCAAACGCTGCTGCATCTGACTGCGCCTGGAGTTCCGGACGTCTACCAAGGGTCGGAACTTTGGGACTTCAGGCTGGTCGATCCAGATAATCGCCAACCGGTGGATTTTGAGCACCGGCGAGAGTTACTCGCGAACGTGAAGCAGCTCTCCGAGGCCGCGGGCGCGGATTGTCGGCAGCTCGTGAGCGATCTCCTTGCCTCGAAGGTGGACGGTCGGGTCAAGCTTTATGTCATTTGGCGCGTTCTCCTTTGCCGACGCGACCATCCTGGCCTTTTCTGCGAGGGCTCGTACATCCCGCTGGAAGTTGTTGGAGACCGAGTTGGCAACGCGTTCGGCTATGTGCGAAGCTCCGCCCAGCAAACTGCGATCGTCGTGCTTCCCAGAATGCTTGGGTCGATGGTTGCCGACGTGAACTCGCTGCCGCTGGGTACGTCTGCCTGGGGGGATTCCCTCTTGAGGTTTTCCGAGGAAGCTGGAATCGAGCCCGGCCGCCGATTTCGCGACGTTTTCACAGGTTCCGTTCTGACCATCGACGACCACGAAGGACGTTCCAGCCTTGCTCTCGCAGATCTCTTTGCTCGCTTTCCCTTGGCTCTGCTGCTCGATGAAGAGCGGAAATGAAGCACGCGTCGTTCACTGCTGAGCTACGACGTTTTCATCAAGACCACGCCGTTGGGATCGAGCCCGCCGTCGGTGAAGTCTCCCGCGGGCGCTGCGGACACTTCGAATTGGGTGATCGTGATGACTCCGTTCAGTTGACTCGTCCCCTCGAAATCCGCGGAGTTCGTGGCGCTGTCGCCGATCCCTGAGACGACGCCGCTATAGATATGTCCCGTCACGGGAGTGGTCTGGGCGCCTGCGGGCCCGCCGCCAGAGAAAGAAACCGTTCCATAGAATGAGCCGTCGGATGTATTGAATCCCGTGATCACGAGCGTCATGGTCCCGTTGATCGACTGAGTGTCGCCGGTGATGTAGGACTCGAACGTTCCCACATAATTGCCTGAATACGTGCCGATGGCGGGCGATACGGGTGGCGTTGTGGGCGTGGGCGTCGTCGTGATCGGATTACCTTTTTGCTTATGAGGAGGCTTCGGATGATGCGGCGGAGCGGGTTTGTGGGGTTTCGGAGTCAGCTTTAGTTTGTGCTTCGCGTCGAATTGATTCTGCACAATTACGCCCGCTGGATTCGCATGGACCTGGGCAAACTCAATCGCGTGGTGGACCTCCTGCACGAGGGGAAAATGCTCGGGACGATGTTCAGCGGCGTGGGAGGCGGCCGCGATGGAGAGCAGGTTTCGGTCTTCCAAGCAATCGACGCCCAAGGCCCTTCGTACTAGCTTTCTGTGCTTCATTTCGTGGCTCCTGGAGGCTCTTCTCGGTTCAATCGCCCGTGTCGCGAACGCACGCAACCTGTCAACTCTTGATGGGACGTCGGAGTGAGTCTCCAACACTGTTAGCCGCGACCATCGGCAGTCTTGCTCGAGAGTTGATAAAAATCTTCGACAGAGGACCGGCACGAGGCGTGACCGGAGAACAAACCAACGCATCGACAATGGCTCCAGGCCACTGATTGCAAGCCTGACCGGACCGGGTTACGCTTTGATGTACGAAGCCGCTCATCCAAGCCCGCTGCTACCCGCCATCTTCGATAGACGCCCGCTGATAGGAGGACTCCGATGTTGCGCCAGCTCTCTTTGCTTTTCGCGCTTGTGTTGGGTCTGACGCCCCTGCCTGGGTGGGCCCAGAGAAGAAAGCGGACGTCAAGAAAGAGTCCAAAGTCCTCAACATCGGCGATCCCGCGCCCGAGCTGAGGGTTTCCGAATGGATCAAAGGCGAGAAGTTCGAGAAGTTCGAGCCGGGGAAAACGTATGTTGTCGAGTTCTGGGCGACGTGGTGCGGGCCTTGTATTGCACAAATACCCAAGATCACGGAGCTTGCTCACAAGTACAAAGGGAGAGTGACCTTCATCGGCGTCGACGTATTGGAAACCGATCCTGCGAAGGTGAAGCCGTTTGTCGCAGAGATGGGCGACCGGATGGATTACTACGTCGTGATGGACGAGACGAAAGGTTTTGAGGGTCGGGAAGGGTTCATGTCGGAGAATTGGCTGAGGGCGGCGGATGTGCCGGGAATTCCAAGCTCGTTCGTCGTCCACGACGGCATCATCGCCGATATCGGCCATCCCATGGAGCTGGACGAATTACTTGAGAAGGTCCTTTCTGGCAAGATGGACCTTGCTGAGAGCGCCAAAAAGCGTCTCGAATCCAACGAACTGAATAAGGAGCTGAGCGAGGTCCAGGAAAAGTACATCGGTCCCTATCGAAAGAAAGATTACCAGGAGACGCTCCGAATCATCGAGGAGGAGTCCGCGGCTCATCCACGGATTTCCGAATCCTTGGAGGCGCATAGACTCTTGATGCTGCGCAAGCTTAACCGAGATGAAGAAGTGCTTGTCCTCGGCAAGAAACTCATCGAAAAGTACGACGGTCTTGCGGCGAAACGAAGTGTTTATGCTTCGGCTTTGAGCAGCGTCGCATTCGATATGATCGACGTCCCAGAGGGACAGAGAGTCGATCCCAGGCTCGCGAAGGTTGCTCTCGATGCCATCAAGCGCGCGATCGATTTATCTAAGGGTCAGGAACCTCACGTTCTTCGAAGGTATGGCGAGGCGCTTTTCGTGACAGGAGACTTTGAAGGAGCTCTCGAGGCCCAGGAGAAGTCGGTCAAGCTGCTCGAAGCACGCGACCGACTCCCCAATGACACCAGGCTCGACGAGGAAAAGGCTCGGCTCGAGAAGTATCGCAAAGCTGTCGACGCCAAGGCCAAGAAGACTTGAAATGAAGAAGTGGCGATACTTCGATTGTTAATTTAGAGTTAGCTTTATTGCTTTTCCAAGCGTTGGCGAGGAGTCGCAGATGTTTTCGAGAATTTCCGTTCGTCGTGTTGTCTTGGCTTTAGCCCTCCCCCTCGCGATTGGTTCGACGTTCGCGAACTCCCAACCGCCGGCTTCGTTGCTCGGCAGATGGGAGCTGACGGTCCACGGGAAATCGGGAGACTATCCCTCCTGGCTCGAGATCAAGCAGTCGGGACGAACTGCGCTCGTCGGCAGCTACGTCGGTCAGTTCGGAAGCGCCAGGCCGATTTCGAAAATCGACGTGAGCGACGACAAGTTTCACTTCTCTGTTCCTCCTCAGTGGGAGCACCGGAGCGACGACGTGCCGGTCGAAGGCAAGATCGGGGCTGGCGACACCTTAAGTGGCGAGACGACCGACGACCAGGGTAATCGCATTACTTGGGAAGCGCGAAGGGCGCCGCTGCTGAAACGTGAATCACCACCGCAGTGGGGCCAGCCGATCAACCTCTTCAATGGCAAAGACCTGGCGGGATGGAAGACGCGATCTGCGGGATCTGAGAATGGTTGGGTTGTACGAGACGGCGTTCTGACGAATGCGAAACCCGGCAACGACCTGGTGAGCGAGCAGCAATTCACCGATTTCAAGATTGTCGCCGAGTTCCGTTACGAAAAGGGGAGCAACAGCGGGATCTACCTGCGAGGTCGTTACGAAGTGCAGATCGAAGACAACTTTGGCGACGAACCCGAGAGCCACAAGATCGGCGGGGTGTATGGATTTCTCACGCCACGAATCAACGCAGCGAAGAAGGCTGGCGAGTGGCAAACGCTCGAAGTGACGCTCGTCGGCAGGGAAGTGACAATCGTCTTGAACGGCGAGACGGTGATCAGCAGGCAGGAGATCCCTGGCATCACCGGCGGAGCGCTCGACAGCTACGAGGCCAAGCCTGGTCCGATCATGCTCCAGGGCGATCATGGCCCCGTGGAGTTTCGGAAGGTAACGATCACGCCGGGGATGTGATGGGATTGGCGATGGCGGTCTTTGTAGGGGCGATGCCCTGTCGTCGCCCTTGTGCTCTTCATGCGATTGGCCGCCGAACCCAGAGGGCGGATCGTGGGATCAGCCCCTACACCGAACAATCCCGTAGGGCGCGTCCCTGACACGCCCTTCCCTTCCATTGATTGGCCTGCCGATCCGGAGGGCGACGACAGGGCATTGCCCCTACAACGAATGCGAAACCCTTCCTTTGCCCAGCGCCTCAACCACCTCGCAAGCCGCCGCGACCGCGGCCTGCGGATCGACTTGCGACTTCCAGTACCGACAGCGCTCGGCAACCTGCTCGGACCCAATCGAGCGCCACCCAGCTCGCGAGCGACTGTCTTTGCTTTGTAACGCCTCGGTTTGATCGAGCTGCCCACGCCCAACCTTCGCAGCCGATCGGCGTTATCGGGCTGATCGTGCGCAAAAGGCATGATCAACTGAGGGACCCCCGCAGCCAGGCCCTGCGCGGAGGTTCCAATACCGCCGTGATGGACGATCGCTGCCGACCTTGGGAACACCTTGCTAAACGGAATGTACGAGAAGTGCTGGATCGTACTCGGCAAGCTTGTGGGAAGTTGCTCGGGGTACGAAGTCAAGAAGAGCCCCCTTGCCTTCAAGAGCTGGCACACGTCGAGCGACTCTTCGAAGAACGAATTGGCATGCCTCATCGCCGAACCCGGAGTGAAAACGATCGGCGGATCCCCGGCAGCCAGAAAGTCTTCGAGGCCTTCAGGAACTTCAGCTCCGACCGACGCGTCGAAAAGCGGAAACCCGACCGTTCGCACCTGCTTCGGCCAGTCGGGTTGAGGCACGCCATACCAATCTGGGAATAACGCGATCACCGCCTGCGGAGAATTCCACCATTCAAACATCACTCGTCTGATCGGCGGCAGGTTCAGACGCTCGCGAAGCGCGTTGATCGGTTTGTCTAAAAGCCCTGCCAGCACGAAGTCTTCCACCAGCTTGAAGAACAGCGTGTTGAACCACTTCGGGGTTCTCCTCGAGACGGGCGCAGCAGGATAAACCCCCGGTTCGTGAATGCTCTTGAAAACCCCTGGTTGAAGCTGAACCGTGGCCAGCGGGATGCCGAGCTTGTCTTGCGCAATCCTTGCGCCCAAGGCGATGCTCGCGGCGACGATCACCGTCTCGCCGTCGGAAAATTGGTCGGCGAGCAATCGATATAAAGGCTCAACATAAGGCAAGATGCCAATCTCAACGACGTATTTGAATGCCTTGCGATGGTGCCAGAGGTCCGGGTCTGCGATCGATCTGTTGAAGTCTTCGACCGTCCCGAACGGCAGGAAGTGAAAGCCAAGGCGTTCGCAAAGCGGCTGAAAGTGCGGATTCGTGAGGATCTTCACGTCGTGCCCACGGGCCCTCAAACCCAGCCCCAGGCCCAGAAAGGGATGGACGTCTCCCGCCGAACCCACCGGAATCAAGAGCACTTTCAAGTCACAAAACTCCCAGGACCTTCTCGCAAACGGCTACGTATCCAAAGGGATGCGCCGAGGAGGGTATACCTTAATCGAGAACCGGGGAAGCCAAGGAACGAAATTGTTATAATCCGCATGGGCGGCGACCGGTCGGCCCAAACAACGATGTTCGTCGCTCGCAAAAGGGACTGTTAATGGCCAAGCACATCTTTGTAACGGGCGGAGTGGTCAGTTCGCTGGGCAAGGGGCTCACATGCGCCTCGATCGGCATGTTGCTCGAACGCCGAGGCCTGAGGGTTCGACTCCAGAAGTTCGACCCCTACATTAACGTCGACCCAGGAACGATGAGCCCGTACCAGCATGGAGAGGTTTACGTCCTGGACGACGGCGCCGAGACCGATCTGGACCTTGGCCATTACGAACGCTTCACCCACGCCCCACTCACCAGGGAATGCAACTACACCACAGGCAAGATCTACCTCTCTGTGATCCAAAAGGAGCGGGAAGGAACGCACTACGAAGGCAGGACCGTGCAGGTGATCCCGCATGTGACCGACGAGATCAAGGCGGCGGTCGAGAGGCTGGCCGCCGACGACGTCGACGTGGTCATCACCGAAATCGGCGGCACGGTCGGCGATATCGAAGGGCTTCCTTTTCTCGAAGCGATTCGCCAATTCGCCCTCGACATTGGCCGCGAGAACTGCCTGTACATC
This sequence comes from uncultured Planctomycetota bacterium, assembly GCA_963818975.1. GTDB lineage: Bacteria > Planctomycetota > Planctomycetia > Isosphaerales > Isosphaeraceae > CAWFUI01. Next base: position 142,998 of record CAWFUI010000007.1, read on the forward strand.
CATCTGACCTTGGTCCCCTACCTCAAGGCCGCGGGCGAGCTCAAAACCAAACCGACGCAGCACTCGGTCGGGGCGCTCCGCCAGATCGGCATCCAACCCGATATTTTAATATGCCGAACAGAGCATCCGATCAGCAAGGAAGACAAAGACAAGATCGCGCTCTTCTGCAACATTAGCCCGAAGGCGGTGATCGAGGAACGCGATAAAGAGTTCAGCATCTACGAGGTTCCGCTTTCGCTTGTGAACAATGGCTTGGACGAGCTGATCGTGCGCAGGCTGACGCTCAAAGCGAAGCCTCTGGAGATCTCCGATTGGCGCGAGATGGTCGATCGGCTGCGGATGCCAGTGCACGAGACGACGATCGCCGTCGTTGGCAAATACATCAAGCTTCGCGACGCGTACAAGTCGGTCTACGAGGCTCTCGACCATGCAGGCATCGCCAATCGCGCCGCGCGTTGTGGTGCGGAGGATCGAGGCGGAGGAGGTCAGCTCGACGGGCGTCGATTCGATGCTCGCAGGGGTCGACGGCATCTTGGTTCCAGGCGGCTTCGGCATGCGTGGAATCGAGGGCAAGATCGAGTCGATTCGGTACGCTCGGTTGAACAACATCCCGTTCTTCGGCATCTGCCTGGGAATGCAGTGTGCGGCGATCGAGTTTGCCCGAAGCGTGCTGGGGCTCGAGGACGCGAACAGCACCGAGTTCGTCAACGAGACCAGGCATCCGGTGATCGCCCTGATGGACGATCAGGCCGCGGTACGCCAGCGCGGCGGAACCATGCGATTGGGCGCCTGGCTCTGCAACCTCGACCCAGGCAGCAAGGCGTACCAGGCCTACGGATCCGACTTGATCTCCGAGCGGCATAGGCATCGCTACGAACTGAACAACTCATACCGAAAGGCGTTCGAGGAGAACGGGCTCGTAGCCACAGGAATATGCGCGACGGCAAACCTGGTGGAAATCGTCGAGCTCCGCGACCATCCCTGGTTCGTGGCGGTTCAGTTCCATCCGGAGTTTCAATCGAAGCCGACGCGTGCGCATCCGCTCTTTCGCGAGTTTGTCGCGGCCTCGGTCGCAAGACGCCGCGAGGGCTCGAGGACCGAGGCAGGGATGATGTGAGATCGGTTGAGGGGCCTCAGCCCGCGGATCTAGCCCAAGTCGTCTCACGTTGGGTTTCCGCCCGCGGCGGACTCAGGGACGCTGAAATGCGCGCTACAAATGCGATACAAAGTCTCGGAACGCCGGCACCTGGGCAAACAGATCCACCCCATGTCCGCCTGCGTAGTAAAAAACGTCCCCTTTGGGAGAGTCTTGGTGGAAGTCCTGGGTGCTGAACGAGGCCACGACTGTGTGATCCCTCATGCCCCAGGCGTTGACAAGATAGGCGGATGTGTGGATCGGTCCACTCATCAGGTTGATGATCGCCTGGTCGAACTGAGTGTTGCTGGTGACGTGCTGATAATGGATGTCGCCTTTGTGCTCGGTCAGCCAATCTTGCAGGTCGGGCGGGCCGTAGTAGTTCATCACGGCTCTGACGTTGAGATTGGGAAGCTCCGAAAGCCTCAGCGCCTCGGCGCCGCCTGCGCTAAAGCCCATCAGGCCGATCGGTTGGCCCTTGCTGATCGAAAGGATTTCGCTCGCCAAGGCGTAATAGGCGGCGGGATCGCTAAAAGACGGAGTGGAGAGCTGTACCGAAGGGTCGCCGTAGCGTCTTAGTTCGGCGGCGGCAATCTGCGTTGTGGCGTCTGGGTTCGCCGGGGCAAAGCCGTTCCCATTGAAGATGAACACCAAGGTCGGCACAATCCTGGGTTCGAAGCACTCCAAGGTCGGGCGAAATCGCTTCATATTGGACTCGAACGAATGAAGTGCGACTCGGCAACGAGCCGCCGGAGGCGTGCAGTCTTAGTAGGAACATACCATGCAATTGCTAAGGTTGCCGCCGACGTCGAGGATTCTTGAAATCGAATGGAGTCATCGTCGCGGATCGCTCGCAACCGCTTAGATGAAGTCGTTGATGAGGTTCTCGATCATCTCCTGCCGACCCGACGCGTTGGGCGAGATTTCACCCTTGGGGGCGATGTAGGCCTCCAAGTCCGCGAGCTTTGCGGATCCAGACTCAACTTTCTTGGCCAGTTCGGAATCCCAGCTCGCGTAACGCTCTTTCACAATCGCCGCGAGTCGGCCGTCGGCCAAGATCGCCGCGGCGTTCTTGAGCCCTCGCGCAAAGGCGTCCATGCCGCCGATGTGCGCGTAAAACAGGTCGATGGGCTCGAAACTCTCGCGCCTGGGCTTGGCGTCGAAGTTCACCCCGCCGGTCGTCAGGCCGCCCATTCCCAAGATGACGAGCATGCACTCCGTGGTCAGATAGACATTTGTGGGGAACTGATCGGTGTCCCAACCCAGCATCGCGTCGCCCGTGTTGGCGTCGATCGAGCCAAGCGCGCCGGCGGCGGCGGCGACGGTCAACTCGTGGATCATGTCGTGGCCCGCGAGGGTGGCGTGGTTGGCCTCGATGTTGAGCTTGAAATCGCTCAGCAACCCGTACGTACGGAGAAAGTTGAGGCAGGCCGCGGCGTCGGAATCGTATTGGTGCTTCGTCGGCTCCTTGGGTTTCGGTTCGATGTAAAAAACGCCCTGAAATTTGATCTCTTTCTTGTAGTCGACGGCCATCTTCAGGAAGGCGCCCAGATGGTCGACCTCGCGCTTGAGATCGGTGTTGAGAATGGTGCTATAACCCTCGCGACCGCCCCAAAAGGTGTAACCGGCGCCATTGAGCTCGTGGGTGACCTCGAGCGCTTTCTTCACCTGAGCGCCTGCATAAGCGAACGCGTCGAAGTTCGGACTCGTGGCGGCTCCGTGCATATACCTACGGTTCGAAAACAGGTTGGCCGTGCCCCAGAGCAATTTGATCCCGGTGCGTTGTTGCTCCTCTTTGAGAACCTTCACCACGGCGTCGAGGTTGGCGTGGCTTTCCTTGAGCGTCTTGCCCTCGGGAGCCACGTCTCTGTCATGAAACGCATAGAAGGGCACTCCAAGCTTTTCCATGAATTCGAACGCAGCACGCGCACGCCGCTGGGCGTTTTCCACGCTTTGCGATCCATCGTCCCAAGGCCGCTGGGCAGTACCCACCCCGAAAGGATCCGAAAGCGGATTCACAAACGTGTGCCAGTAGGCGACCGAGAACCTCAGGTGCTCCCGCATTGTTCGGCCGGCGACGATCTCGTTTGGATCGTAATGCTTGAACTCGAGCGGATTTGGCGATTTGGGTCCGCCGTACTCAATCTTGGAAACGCCTGGGAAAAACGAACTCATGGCCGCCTCGCGCGAACAACGGTTGGTGTCGAAATCAACCTTTGCCACTCTAAGGCCTCGAATTCCGCCAAACAAGGGTCGATTGTTTGACCTTGGCGGCTGCGGGCCCCCTGGAAAGCGGCGTTCACGAGAACTTCATATTTTCTGCATGGAATACGCGCAGGATTCACGGAGGATTCACTCAGCCTTGCATTGACAGTTCGCTAGAATTGCCCCGCGTAGGATGTTGGTGCAGGCTCCGGCGCTTGCGCTTCCTCTTAACCTATGTCGATGCGAGATTCGACCGGGACTAAGCGGCGGTCGGCGCTTGGATGTAAAGGCATGCACGAAGTTAAAACGTGAATTTACCTTAACTTCGTATGCGGCCGCCAGGAATTCTGATTTGAGCGACTAGCTTCATTGGCCGAGTTCAACAACCAGCAACGTGCGAGCCTTTTTCATGCTTTCGAGCCGGCTGTTGGAGCGGTCCATCAGTTCCAAAGACTTGACAACGTTCTTGCGCGGTTTGGTTTGAATCTAGCGTCGCTGCGTGGCGACTCACTGCGGCCGATCTTCCATTTTTTTCAAAGAGTTCTCCCTCTAGCATAAAGGACGGTTTTTCAATGCAAGTTTCTCCCCGCGTCTCGCGGAAGTCGAGAGGCTTTACGCTCATCGAGCTGCTCGTCGTCATCGCAATCATTGGGGTGCTCGTCGCGTTGCTTCTGCCGGCGGTCCAACAAGCGCGTGAAGCGGCGCGCAGGTCGCAGTGCAGCAACAACCTCAAGCAGATTGGGTTGGCCTTCATGAACTATGAAAGCGCGATCAAGACCTTTCCCGTTACGACGATTCTCGTGCCTCTGCAAACCGGAACGGCCGGAACCTGGGCGTTCCAGTCGTCTTGGAGCGCTTTTGCCAGGGCGGTCCCCTATCTCGACCAAGGCAACCTCTACAACGCCATCAACTTTGATTTCACTTATAGCGCCAAGCAAAATACCACGGTCACCTCGACCGTATTGAACTTTCTCCTTTGCCCCAGCGAGCTCTACGGACCTTACGACACCGCCGATCTAGGCGGCACGGGCGACGCTTGCATCAGCTACGGCACTTGCGACGGCGATTGGTACGTTTGGTCGGTCAATTGGGGTCCTCCGAATTCGGTTGGTCCTAAGAACCGGGGCCTTTTTGGACCCGACTACGCCCGAACAATCTCCAACGTCATCGACGGAATGAGCAATACGTTGATGGCCGCCGAGGGCACGATTGGCCATATGCAATCCAGGCACTGCGGCGGCGCCGCCGGCACCCCCGTAAGCGATCCCGTGACCGGAACCTACTCGTTCACCAACGTTCCTCAGCCAGGCCCGGCGTCGGTTGCCGCTCTCAACTATCAGATTCAGAACTGCGGAAACGGACCGCCCAATCCGGTCGGTCACACGCGCTGGTCGAACGGCGGCGTTTACTACTCGGGCTTCACGGTTGCCAACACCCCCAACCAGCCGGTTGATTGGGACTGGGTTGACGAGAACGACGGCGGACCAACGTATATGTCCCTTTGCGCCAGCAGCTTCCATCCCGGCGGAGCGAACACGTTGTTCGCCGACGGCAGCGTCCACTTCATCAAGGATTCGATTAACCCCGTCACTTGGCGAGCTCTTGGAACCATTTCCGGCCGCGAAGTGATTTCGTCCGACTCTTGGCAATGAGTCTCAGTTTCGATTCGACCTGGCGTAGGCTGTTCAACTTCTTTGGCGCCTTGCCGGCCGATTCGAATGTCTGAGGATTTTCGAAATTCAGCATCCGCTTGGAACTCCGCGCAGCACCCCCCAGCTCGCGGAATTCCTTAAGCTTGAGGACGGCGGAGAAGCGAAGTCAGCGGCAAAGAATCCTGTACGGAGTCGAAATCGGGTGAAACGACGGTCGACTTCCGCATGAGGCGAGACCAGTGAATAATGAGAGCTGCTTCATGGAAACTTCTTGCCGTCAACGCCTTATACAAATGGGATTCTTGGATGTTTCAGTACACAGCCTATTGACGCGATGGTAGAATGCTCTCACATCGAGCCGGTCTCACCGACGTGGTTTGATCGATTTTTTCTTAGAGTTCAGCAGCTTCTCGAGGAGTCTGATGTTCGCTCAATCAGCAAGACTATCCGTGCTCGTGCTCATTTGCCTCGCCCTCGCCGCGACAAGCGGCTGTAACTCCAGCGGCGGGCAGGGAACCGTTCGCTCCATCAAGACCTACGAGGTTAAAGGCAAGGTGGTTCAAGCCGACGGCACGCCTCTACCGGGCGGTACGGTGAAGCTCGTCCCGATTCCCAAGAAGGGAAGCGAAGACGAAGCGACAGGTGAAATCCAGGCGGACGGCACGTTCGTTCTAGGCACGCGAAAGGCGGGCGACGGCGCCGTGGCGGGCGAATACAAAGTTCGCATCGAGCCCGTCAGCCCCAGGGTGATCAAGGACAAGATCCAATTGCCCGAGTACCCGTCGAAGTACCGAGACGAAGACGCGTCGGGCCTCACGGCCACGATCAAAGAGGGAGTCAACGAGCTTCCGCCGTTCGAACTCAAATAACGGTCGAATTCGAGCGACCAAACGCAGTTGGTTTTTTGTGCACTCAACAAAGTTTTTCCCCCTCTCTACAAAGGAAAGTTCTTAATGTACGTTCGTCCATCAATCTCGCGTCGTTCGCGGGGTTTTACGCTGATCGAGCTGCTGGTGGTCATCGCGATCATCGGCGTCTTGGTCTCCCTTCTCCTGCCCGCCGTTCAACAGGCGCGCGAGGCGGCTCGCAAATCCCAGTGCTCGAACAATCTGAAGCAGATGGGGCTTGCGCTCATGAATTATGAGAGCACTTTCGGCGCTCTTCCCCCCTCGGGCGAGTCGACCATGTTCAACAACGCCCTCACGTATCCCGGCACGCAGTTTATCGACGGCGTCGGCTGGATGCCTCGCGTGTTGCCGTATATGGATCAGCAAAACACGTATAACGCCATTAACTTTGCGTTCGATTACAATCATAATGGAGGCAGCAACTACACGGCCTTCACTACCGCCATCGACGTGTTCCTGTGCCCCTCCTCGTTCCGTCAATTTGGCCGGGGCGGTCGCGACGACGCCGACCCGTTCGATACGATGGATTCGGTCATTCAGCTTGGCTACGGGCTGCAAGACTACGGCGCCACCTGCTACACCGACGTCGATCCCAATCTCAACACGGGAATGCCCGGCTCGACGGCGGCCACGCCCTTCCGCAATAAGACGCAGCGTCAGAACGGTCTGTTGAAATTCAGCATGACCAAGATCGCTCAAGTCCGAGACGGTATGAGCAATACGATCATGGTTGCAGAAGACGCGGGTCGCGACAGTTCGTTCGCGAGCCCATACGTCGAGGCTTACGTCACGCCGCTCGACACGAACGATCCGATTCGCACCGCGAATTATCCCACGGGTTATCGTCGTTACTGGCGTTGGGGAGAAGCCGACGGAGCCTTCGGCGTTTCCGGCCAGATCAACAACAAGTATCGTCCGATGCAAGACCCGTCGCCCTACTATGGCGATTCGAACCCGTCGCTGACCGCTGGAAACAATGCCGGCGCCAACGACGAGATCTTCTCGTACCACCCAGCCGGGGCCAACGCCGTCTTCGGCGATGGACACGTGGCATTCCTGAAGGACAGCATCAGCCCCACGGTGCTGCGTTCGCTGGTCACGTCGGCTGGACGCGAAGTGATTTCGTCCGATTCTTACCAATGATCGCTTAGACTGACTCGTTCGTGCCTGGTCGCTTCTCTCGGTGGAGCGACCTGGCTCTCCGATCAGTCCTTCCGGTCTTGGGCAAGATTGGTTTCGGCGAGGATGCACCTCAACAGGCGGCGGGTCGAGCGCAAGGTCGCTCGGCTCGTCGCTTTTAGGTTTGCATGCAGGCGGTTGGTTGCCGATAATCTTTTTGTCAGTCGAACAATGGAGATCCAGCGCCCCCCACGACGTTCTTCACTCGCTCCCAGCCCGTTTGGCGAGGTTCTCATACGATGAAACGAGCCGGCGCTGCCAGTCTAATCGTCGTTTTGTCGCTGACTTGGGGGTCGATCACACGCGCTGGCGATCACGGCGGGCAACCGAAGTGGTCGGAAGATCAGAAGGACCATTGGGCTTTCCAGAGGCCGCGCGACCAGATCATTCCCAAGGTCAAGAACGTCGGTTGGGTCAGGAATCCCATCGATGCGTTCATCGCGAGTGAACTTGAGACCGTCGACCTCGAGCCAGCTCCCGAGGCCAACCGACTTCAGCTCATTCGCAGGCTCTCCTTTGATCTGACGGGCTTGCCCCCCACACTCGAGCAAATCGACGCATACCTCCGCGACGCCTCGTCAAACGCCTACGAGAAGGTGGTCGATCGGCTACTGGCCTCGCCCGCTTATGGAGAGCGTTGGGCCAGGAGCTGGCTCGACCTCGCGCGGTATGCGGAGAGCGACGGCTTCAAATCCGACGCAGTCAGGCCCAGCGCCTGGCGCTACCGCGATTGGGTCGTCCGATCGTTGAATTCAGATATGCCCTACGACCGATTCGTCAGGCTTCAACTCGCCGGCGATCTGATCGAACCAGGGTCGAGCGAGGCCTTCATCGCCACCGGCTTCAACCGCAATTGGCCGTTTGAAGACAACAACAAAGTTCCGGGCCTGAACCGTCAGCTTATTCTTGACGACGTAACCGATACGACGGCGTCGGTGTTTCTGGGTCTAACGCTGGCCTGCGCACGGTGCCATACGCATAAGTACGATCCTATCAGCCAGAAGGATTATTATCGCTTTCAAGCGCTTTTCGCGGCCTCAGGTCCGCGCGACGATTATCCGTTGGCCTCCGGCGAAGAGTTGGCGATGCACGCTTCCGTACAGGCGGAGCACCAGGCTCGGGTCGACTCGGTCCGCCGGCGAGAGCTCGAGGTCGAAGAGCCCTATCGACTGGCCCTCTTGAAGACGAAGCTCGAGTCGCTGCCCGACGATCTGCGTCGAGCCATTCAAACCGAGCCTGAGGCCAGGTCGGCTTTTCAGGAGGAGCTCTTGCGCAAGAACGCCGCCAAGATGAACGTCGAGCCCAAGAAGCTCGAAGCGGCAATGAGCGATACAGATAGAGAAGTCTGGAAGTCTTGCAGGCGTTCGCTCGATTCGTTGGCAAAGGAGGCGCCGAGCGACCTGCCGACCGCCAGCGGCATGGCGGGTTTGCCTGGCGAATTCGAGCCAGTGCACTTGCTTGCCAGAGGGAACCTGAGCCAACCCCAGGAAGCCGTCGACCCCGGCTTTCCTTCAATCTTTGGCGGCGCTCGGCAGGATTCCATCGATCCACGACAAGGCAGGCGAGCCTTGGCCGAGTGGTTGACAAGTCCCGATCATCCCTTAACCGCCCGGGTCGTCGTCAATCGGATCTGGCAGGGTCATTTCGGCAGGGGGTTGGTCGCCACCGCCAGCGATTTTGGCCTCCAGGGTGCACTTCCCACTCATCCCGAATTGCTCGACTGGCTGGCTGTGGAGTTCGTAAAACAGGGGTGGAGTTTGAAGTCGATCCATCGCTTGATAATTACGAGCGCAACATATCGTCAAGAATCGATTGCATCTGCGAGAAGTCTTGCCGTCGACCATGAGAATATGCTTTATTCGCGTATGAGCAGGCGTCGTGTCGAGGCCGAGGCGGTTCGCGACGCGATCTTGCTTGCCGCGGGCAGGCTCGATTCTCGCGTCGGGGGTCCTAGCTTTTTCCCCCAACTTCCGCCTGGGGTTCAGCCTCGCGGCGGCTGGTCGCCTTCTCCTATGAGCGAGCAGAACAGGCGGTCGCTCTACGTCTTCGTCAAGCGGAACGTGAAGCTGCCGCTCTTCGACGCCTTCGATTCGCCCGATACAAACCTGACCTGCCCCGAGAGGAACATTAGCGTCAACGCCCCCCAGGCGCTTGCGCTGCTGAACTCCGACTGGGTGCTCGAGCAGGCCGGAGTGCTCGCGCGGCGGGTAAAGAGCTCTTGCAAGGAGGGCTCGGCGCCCGAATACCTTGTTGAACGCGCCTATCGCGTCGTCCTGGGCCGGCCGCCAAATGCCGGCGAGTTGGAACGCTCGGTGCGTTTTCTCCAGGAAGCCGCCGTATCTCCCGAGGACGCTCTGGCCGACTTCTGTCATGCACTCATAAACCTAAATGAATTTGTGTTTATCGATTGATCTCGCGGGAGTTGTCAATGCGCGTTCCACATACGGAGTGGGCGGTTTCCAGGCGGGATTTCTTCATGCGCGCCGGCCTTGGCTTTGGGTCGCTCGCGGCCGCCGCCATTGCTGGTTTCGAGGGTCCACGCACGGCTTTTGCGGAGGCGCCTTCGATCGACCCGATGCGGCCGCTGGCGCCTCGGACTTCTCACTTCCCTCCCAAGGCCAAGAGCTGCATCTTCCTCTTCATGGAGGGTGGACCCAGCCACATCGACCTCTTCGACCCCAAGCCCGAGCTGACGAAGCGACATGGAGAGCAGCTTCCGTCCAGCTTCGGCAGCGTCTTCACGTCGATGGGAGTCGGCGGCAACACGCTGATGGCCAGCAAGCGAAACTTCACTCGGCATGGAGAATCAGGGGCGTGGGTCTCCGATTGGTATCCACGAGTGGCCGAGGTCGTCGACGAACTGGCGATCGTCCGATCCTGCTGGGCCGACGGAGTGAACCACGTGGGCAGCGTGTGTCAGATGAACACCGGCAGCATCCTCGCGGGCAGACCGAGTCTGGGCTCGTGGGTAAGCTACGGCTTGGGCAGCGAGAATCAGAACCTGCCTTCGTTTATCGTTATGAACGACGCGGGCGAGCCCATCGGCGGGCCGAGGAACTGGGGCAATGGTTGGCTTCCCGCCACCTTCCAAGGAACCCCCTTTCGCAAGGATGGGGCGCCGATTCTTTACCTCGAACCTCCCAAGTCGGTCGGCGAAGCTCGTCAAAGGGCAAAGCTCGACCTGGTTGCCGACCTCGACCGGATGCACGAATCTCCACGCAGGGAAGACACTCGCTTGAGCGCCCGGATCGCCGCTTATGAACTGGCTTACCGCATGCAGGCGGAGGCGCCCGAAGCGGTCGATCTCTCCTGCGAAACCAAGGCGACAAGATCGCTCTACGGCCTAGACGATCAGCGCTCGAGCGAGTTCGCCGCGATGTGCCTGAGAGCCCGAAGACTGGTGGAACGAGGCGTCCGCTTCGTCCAGCTCTATTGCGGCTCCGGAAGCCAATGGGACGCCCATCGGGGCATCGAGGCAAACCACTCCAAGCTTTGCGCTCGCAGCGACCGGCCCGTCGCTGGGTTGATCAAAGATTTAAAGGCCCGTGGACTTCTGGATTCTACGCTTGTGATCTGGGGAGGAGAGTTTGGCAGGACCCCAATGAACGAAGGAGGCGACGGCCGCGACCACAATCCCTATGGGTTCACGATGTTCATGGCCGGCGGCGGGATCAAACGCGGGGTCGTCCACGGCGCGACCGACGAGTTCGGGCTCAGAGCCGTCGAGGACAAAGTCCACGTCCATGACCTCCATGCGACGATCCTCCACCTGCTGGGGCTTGACCACCGTAGACTCACATTCCCTCGGGACGGTCGAGACGAGCGATTGACGATCAACGGCGGCAAACTGGTCGACGCAATCGTCGCTTGACCCCAACGCCCCGAAATCGAACAATCGATTCCCTTGAACCCTTCGTGAACCTGGGACCCGAGATCATGAACCGCCTCTCTCGCACGGGCTTGCTGCTGCTTTCCATCTTGGCTTTGTCCAGGGGATCCGCTGGGGCGGCGTCGGAGGAAGGAAAGGCCGAGCTCAAGGTGGCGACCAGCTTCGACGTCGTCTACACCAAGGCTGGGGACGCCGAGCTCAAGCTCGACCTGGCAAAACCGGCTGAAGGCGATGGGCCGTTTCCTGGGGTTCTGGTCATTCACGGAGGCGCCTGGAGGGCAGGTTCGAAGGCGGACAACCGGCGGCTGCTCGAGGAACTTGCAAAACATGGGTATGTGGCGATCTCGCCTCAATATCGGTTTTGCCCGAAAGAGGTCTTCCCCGCCCAGGTGCACGACGTCAAAGCCGCTGTTCGCTGGCTCAGGTCGCACGCCGAAGAGCATAAGCTCGACTCCGATAAGATCGGCGCGATGGGATTCTCCGCCGGCGGCCACCTCTCGCTGATGCTGGGCCTAACCGGACCGGGCGACGGGCTCGAGGGAGACGTCCCAGCCGACGCCCCGAGCTCGAGGGTGCAGGTCGTCGTCAACTTCTTTGGCCCGACGGATCTACTGGCTTCCGACATCCCCGACGTCTCGATCCCGCTGGTCAACGACTTCGTCGGCGGCCCGCGCGAACAGAAAGCGGAACTTGCCAAAAAGGCTTCGCCATTAACATATGTTTCACCGGATGATGCCCCGATTTTAACCTTCCAGGGTACCAAAGACCCGCTCGTTCCGCATTCGCAGGCGATCAAGCTGGCCGAGGCTCTCAGCCGCGAGGGGGTTCCCGGCAGGCTCGAGCTGATGGTCGGCGCCGGCCACGGCTGGCAGGGCGAGGATCTTGCCTGGTCGATGCGCGAGACCGTCGGCTACCTCGATCGCTACTTGAAGCCCAAGAGCAAGTAAGCGCCGCCAATGTCGGCCGGAACTCGTCCGCACTCAGAACACGGGCGTGGGAACCGGCTGTGAATAATTGCTCAAGAACTGGGGCACTGAAACGCCCGCCGAAGGCAGCGAGTTCCAGCTTTTCGTCCCGGGTCGCGTCTGAACCATGTAGGCCCAGTGACCGATCTGGATGCTCGACGAAGACCCCGAGAACATCTGATTCTCCATCGTCCACTGGCGACCCTTGCGGACCATGGTTCCGATCCCTTGAGTAACGTTCGACGATCCCGAAAAATTGAGCAGCACATGGCCCTGGGGCGTAACCGTGCCAACCAAGGCCGAGCTCGACGGACTGAGCGAATCGAACTGGCTGACGGTCTCTCCCCAGAAGTAGCCTTGGTAGTAGCCCGAAATGTGATAGACCGTTTGGTCTTTTACGGAAATGATCGCCCCCGAACTTGGCTGATAGAGCGTGGCTAGCAGGTTCGTGGACGGTACATACCAATATGTGTTTGCAAGCCAGGCCCAATGTCTGGCTCCGGAAGCCCGAGCCAGGTTGTGATCCGATTGCCCCACATCCGCGGGCGTATGAGCCGTCGGAGCAGTGAAGCCTTCGCTTAGGAGCTGACGACCCTCGAGCGGCGTCACCGCGAGATCGACGGAACGTCGTCGAAGCGTTGAATTGCAGCGCATTTGAATCGATTTCCCATCAACCAGAGGCCAGATTACAGCCCGGGGAACGGGCTTTGTCCTGGAAGCATAGGATACGGATCAAACGCAGGGATAACACGCCGACGACTTTGCTCGACCAGCCGTTACATTCTGTTACGACTCGATCTTAGGGTCTCCGATAGAATTCGACGCGGTGGAAGGGCCGACTTGGGCCGCATGATCCTGGGCCTGGGAAAGGTCGGTGCGCAAGGCAAGGAGCCGAGTCCTGGCTTTCCGTCGGCCGTCGTCTTATGAAATGGCGTTGGTCTCATATGTGTAAAGTTGGATCTGAAGTCGAAGCTTTGTCCGAGGGCCTCCAGGAGAGGCGAGATCCACGGCTTTGGCGATGGTTGGGCGGGGCGCTGGTCGTGCTCGTCGCCGTTGTTCTAAGGGTCTGGCGGCTGGACCACAACGGATTCGGAAACCCGTATTACGCTGCGGCAGCCAGGAGCATGCAGAACAGTTGGAGCAATTTCTTCTTCGGTTCCTTTGACCCTCTGGGCTTTGTGACGGTCGACAAACCTCCGGTCGCAACCTGGATCCAAGCCCTGAGCGCCAAGGCCTTTGGGTATAGCGGTCTCTCGTTGCTGTTGCCCGAGGCACTCATGGGAGCGGCCTCGGTTCTCTTGACCTTTCGACTCGTCGAGCGCGTGTTCGGAACCAGGGCGGGGCTGTTGTCCGGGCTCATGCTCGCGATCACGCCGATATGCGTCGCCGTCGATCGCGACAACCTTCCCGACTCCGCGCTCGCATTGGTCCTGTTGCTTGCCGCCTGGGCTCTGCAGACGGCGCTCCAGACGGGCCGCTTGGCGCCGCTGTTGGCCATGGGGGCGCTGGTGGGGCTTGGCTTCAATATCAAAATGTTAGCAGCATATGTTATTTTGCCGACATTTTACATTTGTTATTTTTTGGGAGGCTCGGGCAGTCTTTGGAAGCGTCTTGGGCGGTTGAGTTTGGCCGGCGTCGTGATCGCGGCGACCTCTCTTTCTTGGTCGATCGCGGTCGAGTTGACGCCGAAATCACGTCGGCCTTATATCGGGGGATCGCGAAATAATTCGGCGCTGGATCTGGCGCTGGGTTACAACGGGCTTGGGCGGGTCTTCGGCGGAAGCGGCAACCCCGGGTTGGGCGGGCCAAGGCCCGGCGGTCCGGGTGCATCGGCGGCAAAGGGGTATCGAAAGAGCGAGCCCGCCCCCCCTGGGGCCGGCGTATCCAAACCGAACGTGGGAGAAGATCCAACCAAAGGTTCAACTCCGGAAGGTCCTCCCGAAGACGCCCCGCCGTTTGGCCCTTCCGGCGGGGGTTTTCCTCCCGGCGGCCCAGGCTTCGGCTTCCCGGGAGTCGGGCCCGGCGGACCGGGAGGACCAGGCGGACGGATGGGCCCGCCAGGTGGGTTCGGCGGAACTCCTGGAGTCCTAAGATTTGTTCAACCGAACATGTCTGGTCAGATCACCTGGCTCTTTCCGCTGGCGATCCTCGGCGGACTTGCGGCGGGCCGCCCTGTTCGTCCACGAAGGCCGCTGGGCCTCGAGCAGATTTCGCTCCTGCTCTGGGGCGGTTGGCTGGCAACGCATTGGATTGTGTTCAGCTTTGCACGTGGGATATTTCACGAGTATTACACGACGGTCATGGGTCCGCCGTTGGCTGCGCTCGCTGGAATCGGCTCCGTGAAGCTTCTCGACCAGTGGCGCCAGGGAAAGGGCAAAGGCTGGCTGCCCGCCGCCGTTCTTCTGACGGCTGCATGGCAAGCGTACGTCGTCTGGAGCTTTCCAGGCGTTCGCCGTTGGTTCTTGCCTGTCATGGGAGCAGGGGCCTTCGCGGCGATCGTTGGGTTGATCCTCTCCAACGTTCCAGTCGTCGGACGAAGATGCTCGCGGTTGGCAAGCCTTGCGACGTGCATCGGCATGACCTCGCTTATGTTGGGCCCAGCCTATTGGTCCTGGACGACGGCAAATCGACCAGGGTTCTCTGTGATTCCCACCGCCGGTCCGCGATCTTTGGCTCGCGGCCCCGGAGGCAGAGGCATGCCTCCCGGCCCGCCGATGATGGGACCAGGGATGACGCCCGGAGAGGAACGCAACGAAAAGCTCGTCTCCTTCCTCCGAGCCAACCGACGCGGCGAGCGGATCTTTGTCGCGGCGCCTTCGTCGATGGAGGTCTCATCGATCATCATCCACTCAGGCGAAGGCGCCGTCTCCTTGGGTGGCTTCATGGGTGCAGACCCTGTCGTAACGAAAGAGGAATTTGCCCGGATGGTCGGCGAAGGCGAAATCCGGTTCGTACTCCTCGGCGGCGGTCCTGGCGGCGGAGGGGGTCCGCCCATGGGTCCGGGCGGACCGGGAGGGGGAATGCCGTTTCCTCCCGGGGTCGGACCGCCGATGGGTCCGGGCGGAACGGGAAACGCCGAGTTGTTGGCTTGGATCCGCGAAAACGGCCAGTCCGTCGACGCTGAATATTGGAGGCGGGAAGAGCCGCCGCCCAATTCCGAGCCGCCCTCCCAAAAAGAAGGCCCAAACTCAACCGCTTCCTTCGCTCGCCGCATGAGAATGGCGGCGCAACTGTTCGACTTTAGGCCCGAACTAGGCCTCGTAAAAGCGACTGATATTAAAAAGTAAAGTATAGTAATATTATGAATTGAACGACTCTAACAATGGGAAAAACAAATGCTTCTCTCTCTGGTGATACCGGTGCTCGACGAGGAAGAGTCTTTGCCGGCGCTGGTGGACGTTCTGGCGCGAGTTCTCGGCACGATGGATCTTGAATACGAAGTTATATTTATAGATGATGGAAGTCGCGACGGCACTCGGCGTTTTCTGGCGGAGGAGGCGGCCGTCGACCCTCGGATCAAGGTGCTCGTTTTCAGCAGGAATTTCGGGCATCAAGCCGCGATCACCGCGGGGATCGATTTCGCGTCCGGCGACGCCGTGATCGTGATGGACGCCGACCTTCAAGATCCGCCCGAGCTGATCTCCGAGATGATCGCGCTTTATCAACAGGGCTATGAAGTCGTCTCTCCTCAGCGCATCGATAGAGTAGGGGAGAGCAGGTTCAAACGCGGCGCCGCCGCACTCTTCTACTGGGTCATGCGTCGCGGAGTCGACGAGCGTCTACAAGCCCAAGTGGGCGATTTTCGGCTGTTCAGTCGATCGGCCGTGCAAGCGATCCGAGAATTTCGGGAACAACATAGATTCATGCGTGGCATGGTGGCTTGGCTAGGGCTCCGCGAGGCCGTCATTCCCTTCCGCAGGCCCCCGAGGATGCTGGGTTCGACGAAATACCCTTTTTGGAAGATGGCCAAGTTCGCCTGGACCGCAGTTTCGTCGTTCTCCGCGCTGCCGCTCAAGCTCTTCCTAGCGGGAGGCCTCCTCATGACGTTCTGCGGCATCGTCTATTCCGCATATGTAATTTATGAGTCGCTTATTTTGAAGACCACCGTTCGAGGCTGGAGCTCGCTGGTCTGCCTCCAGCTTCTGTTCTCGGGCGCGGTGCTGACTGCCCTGGGGCTGGTCGGCGATTACGTCGCGAGGATTTACGAAGAAGTCAAGCAGCGGCCGCTTTACGTCGTGACCGAGGCGATGAACCTCAATGCGGATCAAGCCCAACCCCACCGGGCGATCGTCGCCGCCGCCTCATCCAGGGGGGGCGTCGCGGCCGCGTTCGCTGCTTCCCAACGGATGAGCCGCCATGGAGGTGGAGCGAATCGATGAATTCAAAACCGGAAGCTCCAAGGTATTACGCTCTGGACTCGGTTCGGGCGACCGCAATGCTCCTCGGAGTGGTCTATCATTCGATGATCTTTCGGATGTTCATCGGCGGTCGGCCCTCGGGTCCAATGGGCGGCGGAGCGAGTCGGCATCTGCAGGATTGGCTGCACTCGTTTCGCATGCCGCTCTTCTTTCTCATTTCAGGATTCTTTGGCAGGATGATGCTCGAGAAGTACGGAACGAAGCTCTATTTTAAGAAACGCTGGTCCCGGATAGGAATTCCACTCATAATCGGTTGCTTTACATTTGGCCCCATATATGTCTTGGCTCGTCAGGCTGTTTCTGACGGCGGCCCTCCAGACGCAGAGCGCTTGGACCGGGCGCCATGTTTCCAGCTCGGGGTGCGGCGTCAGGGTTGGGGACGACTGGAACTCAGGCGCCTCCGCCCGGTTTCCTTCCGCCGCCCTTAGCCAAGTTCGACAAGAACAAAGACGGTTCCTTGAGCGATTCCGAGTGGAAGGACGCTCGGAGGGATCTTGGCCGCTTGGGCTTCGGCGGGCCGCCAGGCTTTGGTCCAGGAGGCCCCGGGGGACCGTTCGGGGGTTCAGGTTCGAGCGTAAGCAGAAGGTTGTTTGGTTCGAACCAGCAGTTCTTACAGCTCAATCACCTTTGGTTTTTGTGGTACTTGTTAATATTTGCATCGATTGGTCCAGCATTAGCTAAAGCTCTTGGATGGGCTTTTGCACGAGGTTCGTTTGGCGTGGCGGACCAATTTGCCGTTCGATTGATTCATTCCGGCTTTGCGCCGATCGCCGTCGGCGTCGTTTGCGCGCCCGCGTTGGCGGCGACATCCGGACCTTTCGGATGGTCGCTTGGGATGCCCGCTTCGATCTTTCGAGCCTTTCCAGACTTTCTTTGGAAGGTCGATCCGGAGATGGGCTTTTTCTTGGTCTTCTTCATGGCCGGCTGGCTTCTCCACCGCGAAAGAGACGCCTTGCCCAGATTATCTCGAGGGTGGCTGCCGGACCTCCTCGTTGGCGTTATTGGTTTTGCAGCCGCCTCCTGGCTCAGCGACTCTTACATGCTACGTACATCATTGCCATATTATCAACTTATTCGGTGGGGATGTTACGCTCTCTACAGCGCAGCCTCCGCCGCGACATGCTTCGCTTTCGTAGGGTTCTTTCAGAGATTCTTGGATAAACCCACTACAATTGGGCGTTACTTGGCGGACACGGCGCTCTGGGTTTACTTGGTCCACCAACCGCTTGTGATTCTCGGGCTCGCCTGGCTCGTCCCTTTGGGTATGCCTTGGTGGGTCTTAACAGCCGCGGTCGCGTTCCTTGCGACTTCGGCCTCGCTTTTTATGTACGAGGCTCTCGTAAGGCCCACTCCTTTGGTAAAACTCTTCGGGCCCGCCTCGGCTCGCATCGCGCCCGTTCCCCCCCCAACTGACAATCGATTTTCTAGTTGACAGGCTGCGGTTGCTTCGACGAGTACGACCTAATCCTTACCGCTTCCTTCGTTGGATTTGCTTACAATTGAAGTCGGTTCAATCTCGAAACCGCGAGAACCAGCGATGGCCCCTTCGCAAACGCCCGTCGGCCCCTCAACGGATCAATCGCCTTCGATCTTGCTGGTTGACGACGACGTTAAGCTGTGCGAGCTCATGGTCGAGTTCTTCGCAGAGCAGCGGATCTTCATCGAAACCGCCCACGACGGACCGCGTGGATTGAGCAAGGCACTCGGCGGCGGATACGATTTGCTTATTCTTGATGTGATGATACCTGGACTTGACGGTGTTGAGCTGCTCCGCAGGGTTCGCGGCAGAAGCGTTGTGCCCGTGATCATGCTGACCGCTCGGACGGCCAAGGCCGATCGTCTGAAGGGCCTTGACGCCGGAGCGGACGATTACATCCCCAAACCCTTCGATCCAGACGAGCTGCTCGCCCGCGCCCGGGCCGTGCTTAGAAGATTCGCCAGGGGACCCAGAAACGTCGTGGACGTCGAGGTCGATGGTCTGAGGCTGGTTCCCAGCGCCCGCGAAGTCTATGTCAACGGTTCACTTACTGATCTGACAACCGTGGAATACGACATCCTCGAATTCCTGGCCAGGTCCGCGGGAAGGATCGTCACTCGTGAAGAGCTAACCGCGGCGCTCTACCGGCGGCGTCCATCTCCCTTCGATCGCGCCATCGACGTCCACGTCAGCCGACTTCGCAAGAAATTGGGAGTGCACGGCGATAGGATCCGCACGGTCCGCGGAGTCGGATATCTCCTGAGCCCTGCTCGATCGATCGGAGAGGCGAGGTGAGGTCGATCTTCTCCAAGATCCTGCTCTGGGCGATCGGCACGACGGTCGTTTCGCTGGTCGGGTTCCAAGCGACCACCCGGATCCTCTGGAAAAGACTGCCAGGCCCGGCCGATCATATAGCCCGATTCCATGATTTTATATTTGACGATGCAAAGGCGGCTTACACGCTTTCTGGTCGAGAGGGTCTGAAGCGATACCTTAGCCGGCTCGACGCCCGGTTCGAGGTGAAGCATTACCTTGTGGACGCGTCTGGAACGGACTTGATCGAAGGCGTCGATCGATCGGAGCTCCTGGCCCACGCGGCGGTTGCGCCGGAACCGCCAAGGGAGTACCGAGGGAAGCTCTTTGTCGCCAGCGCGCCGGCCGAGAGCTACAGGCTTTTGATCCAGATCGAACCAAAGATAAGCCCCGCGGGCTTCCTGCCTTATTACCTTTGGATCTTCCTTCTCATTGCCGCGCTGGGATACGCCTTGGCGGTTTACATGGCCAGGCCGCTTCAAAGGCTGCGGTACGCCGTCGACCGCTTTGGCCAAGGGGATCTCGACGCGAGAACGCATTCGACGCGCCGCGACGAGATCGGCGATCTATCGAGAGCCTTCGACCGAATGGCCGAACGGACCGAGACGCTGATGACGGCTCAGCAAAGGCTCCTC
Source organism: uncultured Planctomycetota bacterium (assembly GCA_963818975.1). Taxonomy (GTDB): domain Bacteria; phylum Planctomycetota; class Planctomycetia; order Isosphaerales; family Isosphaeraceae; genus CAWFUI01. Next base: position 162,274 of record CAWFUI010000007.1, read on the forward strand.
CAAGACGTCTCGCACGAGCTCCGTTCGCCGCTTTCTCGATTGCGTCTGGCGGTGCATCTGGCGAGTTCCAGCATGGATCGCGATCTGGCGATCGAACGAATCAAGAAAGAGGTCGATTTGCTCGCGGCGCTCGTCGACGAACTGCTCCAGGTGAGCGCCGCCGAAGAAGACCCTCGAGCCCGCACCACGAAGCCGTGCCGCTGGACGACCTGCTTTTGGAGTTGGTTGAAGACGCGACCCTGGAGGCCCAGGCCAAGGGTTGCAAATTGGAGCTCTCCGTCGGATCCCATTTGGTCGCCGCGGGAGATCGCGAACTGCTTCGCAGAGCCGTCGACAACGTGCTCCGCAACGCCGTCCGTTATGCATCCGATCGATCCCTGGTCGAGATCAATCTTGCCCGCCAGGACGACTCGGCAATCGTAACCATACGAGACCGCGGCCCAGGCGTTCCTCAAGATTTGCTTACAAATATATTTGAACCTTTTTATAGAGTCGGCAACGATCGGAGCCGTTCAGGCGGGGGCGCCGGCCTGGGTCTTTCGATCAGCCGCCGCGCGATCGCCCTTCACGGAGGAGAGATCTCCGCCGAGAACGCCCACCCAGGGTTGTCCGTGTCGATCAAACTGCCGCTTGCCCGAAAAGAGGGAGGAGCAAAGCAGGAACAGGTCGACGTCCACGGCGCGCGCTAGCGGGACCCTGCTGTGCGGCGATTCGCGGAGGTTCGGACTTCGCCCGCCGGCGTTCCTTATCGGAACTGAGCAGGCCTTGGCATCTGCATCAGCGATACAAGCGACTTGGCCATTCCCAGGTTCCTCCTGGCCAAGAGCAGGTCGAATTGGCCGACTCGGCCGTCCTTATTGAAGTCGGCGCCGGCGTTGTAGTTCGCCTGCCCCTCGACCGAGCCGATCGAAGCCCGAATGAGTCCAAGATCCGCCCGATTCACCTGACCGTCGTTGTTCGCGTCGCCGGTCAGGGTTACCTGGACCTGATACCCGCCAGTCGAGGGGGCGAGGTTTTTCACGCGGACTGCGTAGTAAGCCGGGGTGGTTAGCGGGTCGACAACCTTGGTAAAGACGATGCCGCTGCGGGAGGGGATCTCGTGGCCGTTAGAGCCATTGATGTGATAGATGCGAGAAACCCTGGGAGTGACCACCGACCCAGAACTGGGAGCCGCCTGGAACCCCAAAACCATCGGCATCGAACCGTTCGAGACGAATTGACCGGGATTCACCTGGAAGAAGACGAGTGAAGACTTCTTGTTTGCAGTAATATATCCGGTCAAGTCGGCGATGGGCGTGGGGGCGACGGTGCTAAGCACCTCCCTACGTTCGAGGCCTTCGATGGAGAAGGTCGGTTTGCATGCCGAGCGTCCCGGACGCTTCCGACGGCGTTCAGGGCGCTGGCCAAAAAGCAGTTCCGAGGCCTTGAGAGCCAATTCGCGCCAAGGTGACGGCATCGTCGGAAACTCCTTGGAATCCCTAAGACCTCAGGGGTCCAGAGCCCATGAATTGGAAAGTCGGAAAACGACGCCGAGGATCGGCGGAAGTGAACGCGTCGTCCGAAGAGGACGGAATCTTTAACGAGAAACGCTCTCTTTGTCAATTCGAGCAGTGCCGGAAAAGTCCGCCCAATCTTCCAGGTTTTTGTTGCTTGCCCAGCCAAGGACTCCAAACGCCCCCAAGAGTGCCATCAATGCAAACACACAAGCTTCCCATAGAGGAGTCGCAGACCCGAATCGGGATAGTAGAAAGCTTGCAAGCAGGTAATTGACCATGCGGGCCAGCGTTTGCGCCGAGCTCAAAGTTCCAAAAACTCCGCCTTGCTCGTCCTGAGGGGTCGCCCGAGAGATCAATCCTTGAAGCGAAGGCGAGGCCAACCCCTGGCCCAAAGCCAAGATGAAAATCGCAGGCAGCAGCCAATACCAGTCCCGCGAAAGGGCGATCGAGGCGTAACCAAGCGATGCAAAGCCAAGACCGAAGAGCGTCAGCCTCACTTCACCAAACCGTTTGACCAGAGGTCGGATCAATCCTCCCTGGACAATTGCGAACATCAGACCCAGATAGGTAAAGCCAAAAGACGCTTGTTGCGCCGACCAGCCGAACCGATCTTTCAAGAAGAGGCTGAAGGTCGATTCGACAGCCGAGAAGGCGAGAACAGCCGTGGTCGAGAGGGCCACGAGCCCGCGGATCTTGGGTTTGGAAAGCGTCCGGACAAGCTCGCTCAAGCCTGCCGTTCGCGCTGGCCTTCGCTCATTAAGGTCCTTGGGCAGAGATTCGGGAAGACGGAAGAGCACCAAGAGCCATGCGATCGTCGAGAAGCCCGCAGCCACCAGGAACGGAAGCCGGACCCTCCAGTCGGCGCCGATGGGCAAGGATTCTGAAAGCATCAGTCCGCTCAAGAGCGGGCCAATCACAAAGCCAAGTCCGAACGCAGCTCCTAGCATTCCTAAGCTTCGCGCTCGGTCCTCGGGTTTGGTCACATCGGCGATATACGCCTGCGCGACCAGAAAGTTGCCTCCCGAGGCGCCGTCGAGCATCCGAGCCAACAGCATCACCCAGTATGTTTTGGAGAAGGCCAGGATGACGAACGAAAGCGCCGTGCCCGCCTGGCTGAAGATCAGCACGGGCCTCCTTCCTAAGCGATCGCTCAGTCTGCCCAAGATCGGTCCAGCGATGAGCTGGAGCATGGGAAACGCGGCCAGAAGAACGCCGATCTGGATTTCGCTGAAGCCGTAATCGTCCGCGAACCTCGGCAAGAGGGGCATGACGATCGAGAAGCCCATCAAGTCGACCAGAACGATCAAAACGACGACGACCAGTGGAGACGTCAACCGGCATTTCTCCTCGACGCGGCGGTCGAGCAACAAGGCGTTGCTAGCGTGATTAAAGGGGCTTAGCCGTTGGCCGCGACCGCCGCGTCCTCGGGAATCTGGCGGGAGTCGGTCGCCCCGGCCGACTGATCCGAAGCCGCCGGTTGAGCCAACCGCAGTTGATCCGCAAGCCGTTTGACTTCCAACAGCAGTCGCGATTGAGCGATGATCACAAGATATTCAGCGTAGAATGAACACAAGTTAAATGCGATTGCGATCGACGCGGCCGCCAGGTGCCAGGCGCTCGACCATCCCAGTGCGTCGACGCCGGCGCCCATCCAAGCCGCACCGCCGATGAGCATCATGCTCCAGAACTCAAAGGGAAACGCCCTCTTCTTGTTCTTCTTGGCTTGCATCAAGACCCAATCCGGGAGCTGATAGACGCGGACCACTTCCTTGACCCACTTCCCCGTGCCCAAGAAGTAGGTATAAGCGATCGAATGGACCATCAGGGTCAGGATTGTCGTGAACAGGCCAAGGAGGATGTGGACGGTATGCCAATAGGCGAGAGCGCCTCCAGGGGGCGGGGGAACCAAAAAGCCAAAGACGCCCGTCGCCAAAAGCAGCGTTCCGTCGGTAATCGCCAACCCGAGAAAGATCCGGTGCATCGACTTTTTCCAGTGGGATTTCCGCGGAAGGCGGGCGTCGATTGAGCTCGATCCCTCGAACTCTTTCGGGGATCGCTCGGACGCTCTTTGAATAGGCTAATGGATTAGAGCGTTCGAAAGCAAACGCCGGGCCGAAGCCAGGGACTTGCCGCTCGGTTCGTCGCCGGCCGGTTTGCCCAAGGAGCCTGTTCCTGATAAAATACTTCGTCTTGCGACAAAGGGCGCCCGCCTCGGCGTCGCAATCGTGTGCGTGCGCTTTTCGCGGGCTCGGTAACTTCAAGGCTTGGAACGGGATCGTTGGCTATGAAAGACGGCATTCACCCAAAGTATGTTGATACAACGGTAACCTGCGGTTGTGGGAACACGTTTCAAACCCGCAGCACCAAACCGAAGATCATGGTGGAAGTGTGCTCGAAGTGCCACCCCTTCTACACAGGGTCGGTCAAGTTCGTCGACGCCGCGGGAAGAGTCGACAAGTTCAATAAGAAATTCCAGGGCACTTACGGCAAGAAAAAGGCCAAGGCCGAGGAAGCGGCTCCCGCCGAGAATGCCAAGGCCTAGCGAAGGCGCCGCCTCGAATGTTTGGCCTGCCGCGGCTTGGCTTTGGCCTGGCCGCTGCTCTGCCAGATTCACTTTGCCCGCGCCTAACCCTTTGGCCCTTATAAGACTTGCGCTGTGTTCGAAAAGCTCCAAGCGGACTATCAACGGTTTCTGGAGATCGAATCGGCGCTCGTCGATCCAACGGTGACGTCCGATCCGGGCAAGCTCACATCACTTGCCAAGGAACGCGGCGTGCTTGCCAAAGTGGCTTTGCCGTATGGCCGCTATCTCGAGCTTGGCAAGCGAATCGCGGAGGCTGAGGCCTTGCACAAGGCCGAGACCGACCACGATATCAAAGCTTATGCCGAGGAAGAGCTGAGAGTCCTCACCGAGCAACAGGCCAAAGTCGGAGAGGCGCTCCGCGATCTGATCTACGATCGTCAGGCTGGGTCCGACCACAACAGCCTGATCATGGAAGTGCGAGCCGGCACCGGCGGCGACGAGGCGGCAGCTCTTCGCCCGCAACCTGTTCGAGATGTATCAGCGATATGCAGAGCGATCGGGCTGGCGGTTCGAGACGCTCGAAGTTGTTCCAACCGAGCTCGGCGGGTTTCGCGAGGCCTCGTTTGGGATCACCGGCGAAGGCGCGTTCCGCCACCTTCAGTTTGAATCGGGAGGTCATCGCGTCCAGCGGGTCCCGACCACGGAAACCCAGGGCAGGATTCACACCTCCGCGGCAACCGTCGCCGTCTTGCCCGAGCCCGAGGAAGTCGAGATCGACATCCGAACCGAGGATCTCGAAATCGACGTCATGAGATCCGGCGGGCCCGGCGGACAGCACCAAAACAAGACGGAGAGCGGAGTTCGGATCACGCACTTGCCTTCCGGATTGGTTGTCAATTGCCGTGACGAGCGGAGCCAACACAAGAACAAGGCCAAGGCCATGCGCATCCTCCGCAGCAGACTCTACGATCAAGAACAAGAACGAGCCCGATCCCAACGCGACGCCCAACGCAAGGGCCTGATCGGCTCCGGCGACCGCTCCCAGCGCATTCGTACTTACAACTTTCCGCAGAACCGAATGACCGACCATCGGATCAACTTCACTCTGTATAATCTCGATCGCATCATCATGGGCGATCTCGATAGTCTGACGGCAGCGCTCATCGACCACGATCGGCGCGAGCAGTTGGGAGACGTCTAAGACACGCAGCAAAAGGCGAGGGACGCCGTGCCGAAGCCACTCCAGCACAAGGACGGACAGTTAGACGTAAACGTTCCGGCATCGACCCAGGCGGTCGACCATGCCCCTGGATCCGACGCCGAACTCTGGACGATCGGCAAGCTGCTTTCGTGGACGTCGGAGTTCCTGGCCAGAAAAGGGTCCGAAAGCCCCAGGCTCGACGCCGAAGTTCTGCTGGCCCACGTGCTCGATTGGCCAAGGGTGAAGCTCTATACCAACTTCGAGCAGCCAACATCTCCATCGGCCCGGGCACGCTTCCGAGAGCTTGTTAAGAGGCGCTCGGACGGAGCACCGGTCGCCTATCTTGTCGGCAAGAAGGAGTTCTACTCGCTTGCGTTCAAGGTATCTCCTGATGTGCTCATCCCCAGACCCGATTCCGAGTTCGTCGTTCTCGAATTCCTGGAAGCCTTGGGGCAGAGGCAGAATATCAAGGCAGTCGACGTTGGGGTTGGTTCGGGTTGCCTGGCGATTGCCTGCTTATCAAGGCGCCGCGATGCACGCTTTTGGGGCGTGGACGTCAGCAAGGCAGTGCTCGAGATCGCCGAAGCCAATGCACGGCAGCACGGAGTTCTGGATCGGATCTCGTTTCATCAGGGAGATCTTTTGGCCCCGATCTCGGCCGAGGCCCCATTCGACGTGATCATTTCCAACCCGCCGTATATCCCAACCGCGCGTATCGCGGATCTCGAACGAGACGTGAAGCATCATGAACCAAAGGTCGCGCTCGACGGCGGCCACGACGGTCTGAGGATCATCGAGCGTCTGATCCACGAAGCCGTCGGCCTGCTCGCGACTGGCGGAGACCTCATCTTCGAGATCGGCTACGACCAAGAGCTCGAGGTGCGAAGCATGATCGCTTCGCTCGAAACGTACGAATTGGCCCCGACTCGGAAAGATCACTCGGGTCGCCCCAGAGTGATCAGAGCCAAGAGGACCTAATCTGCCATGATCGGCAAGCCTGCCCAGTAGGCCTCAGGGCGAAACGACGCTCTGGATCAACACTCGCGTCAGGCTCTGCCTGTGGCCTCGACGGCGACGCATGTTTTTGCGGCGACGGAACTTCTGGATGATGACTTTCTTGCCTCGAAAGTCCTTGACGATCTTTCCGACCACCTTTGCGCCGGCGATCACTGGAGTTCCGATGATGGGCCCGTCTTCCTTGCCGCCGATCAGCAAGACCGTATCGAACTCGACAAAGCCTTCTTCGTTGCCTTTGAGGCGGTCGAGGACGATTTCGTCCCCCTCTTCAACATGAAATTGATGACTTCCACACTCGACAATCGCGTACATCCGCTGGCTCCAGTCACTGCCTCAGTTGAGGAACGGTCTTGAATGGGCAAGAATCAAAGATTCTAGCGAAAGGCCTATGGGCTGAAAAGGTCCGGCGCGAACATTCTCTCGAACGAGGGTCCCCGAACCTCGACCACGGGGACCCTCGACCCTACCGATTTACGAGTTGTCAAAGAACGCGTCTCTCAGGCCTCTTCTGATTCACGAGGCCCTTGGTTTCAAAGCTCGGCGCGGACGACGAGCGATGCGCTCCTTCGCAAGTTGGGTTCAATTTACCCGCCATCGTTATCAACCATCGCCAAGCGAAGCTTCACTTCCGAAACCGCTTCTCTTGTTTCTCTTTCAACACCTGCTCCTTCCAAAGCCTTCTTCGCAAAGTCCGGGGTTTGTCGAGCGAGAATCCATGCTTATCAACCCCAACCGAAAGTTCTTCGGCCGATTCCGAAATCTCTATGGAACAGAGTGTTGCGCGATTTCTACCAATCGAACTCAACTCCGCGGCGGACATGACGACGGTCGCAGCTTGGGCCGGTACAAGCGAAGTCGGGGCCACGGCGGTTGGAATGCCTTGCTGCGATCCCGAAGGGGTTACGAGCGAACCATTTGCGTCATGATTTCCAAACGAACTCACTTCGGCGGCGGACATAACGACCGTGGCCTGTGGTTCGGGCGTGGGCGCTTCGATGAGGTCGGCTTCGGGCGGGCCTTCCTCTGCCGCTCCCGTTAACTTACGATACACATCCTGGCTGAGCACGACATCCTTTTGGTGGTTGGGGCCCATGACGGTGTCGAGCACCTTCTCCATGTTTTTGACGTCCGACTTTGCCCTCTTGGCCTGGCGGTGATCGAGATCGGCGAGGGTTTGGCGGAGCTCGCGTTTGAGCGCGACTCGGTAACGGATAACAAGGTTCTGGATGGGTGCGGGGGCGATGGAATGTTGGACCAGGAACCGGAGGATGTCCTGGATCACGACGTCGTCGGCGAACCTGCCGTCCTCGAGTCGATGGATCCGCTCGAGCATGTCGAGTTTGTGCGATTCCCCAAACCCAACCCTCTCTTCAACGCCTGGAAGCCAGCGTTCAGCAGCCTTGCGGATGGCGCCGGAGGTCTGCTCGCGTTCGAACCGATCGACCCTGCCGAGCTTCCACTTGAGCGACGCGACCTCCTCGGCAAGCGACGTCTCGATAGGGCCCTCGGGAGCCAAATCAGTGATATAAGCATCTCGGTGATCCTCCCATTCTTCGAGCGATTCGATCTCGGGGATGACAGGGCATTCGGAGCGGATGCCGTGCTTGGTGGCGTTTCGAGACGCCTTGTCCTTGCCCGCGTGCGAGCGAGGCCCTGTAGCGTGATGGCCGTTGCGCGAGGCGGCAACGCCGTTGGCAGTCATGATCATGGTTGTTCATTCCTCAGCGTTGAGAAACAAAGATCGAGGAGCGGACTCCCGCCGATTCGCGACGTCGTGAATCTGGGTAAACTTTGCGGGTCAGGAAATCCAGGTAAGATTCCAGCCGCATCGAGACATCAGGAAACGGAAAGGCGGTTTCAGATCGTACTCGAAGACGCTTAGTATTGCAAGATTGTGCGCCAAAATTTCTTGTAATCGAGGGATTGCGGCAGCAATCCGCTTTAAATAGGGGGCGAGGAAGGACCGGCCAAGGAAAAGGGGAAGAAGGCTCACTCTGGGACGCGGAGGGGCAAAGCCGGGAAGGCTTGGGTCGCACGCGTACGTCGCGGCCATAGCGCTCGATGCCACTGTTCGATTCTCCTCTTCTCAGCGGCTCCGCGTCTCTGCGTGAGACTCCGTTCCGTGCTTGCATTGGCAGCCGTAGGGGAAGGCACGGGGATACGGCTAACGCGGAGACGCGGAAGTCATCGACCAAGTAAGCTGACTGTCTGGGGTGGGTCCAAGCCGACAGTCTGATATTGAGTCCCGAGGTACTTTCGCATCCATTGTACGTTGAGATTCGGTTTTCCCACTCAGATCCAGGAACTGAAAGCTGGCTGTCTGGTTTCCGACCTGGCTGTCTGGTTTCCGACCTGTCTGGTTTCCGACCTGGTTTCCGAGTTGGTCGGCATCCGAACTCGATCAGCAATCCTTCGGTACTCTTTGAAGTAGATCAGCCCGATGCTTCTCCAAAACCTCCAAAAGTCGAGCGTCCTCGACGTCCCAGAGCGATTGGTCGGTCTGATCTTCAACCAAGAATCCCAGGTTCGCCAGCAACTGGCCAAAACGAACGTCAGGCGACAGCTTCTGGAGATCAGCGAGCTTTTCGATCAACTCAAATTGGGTCGAGGTTATCATGGCAATTGATCTCCGATCTTGGGCTTGCCGGCATAGCCCCGTTTGAGCTTGCCTTTCACTTCCACACGGATCGTGGTCCCAGGCGAGAGCTTGGCGATGCGAGTAGCCCGAGTAATCCCTTGTGCACGCCAAGCACACCGTCGGAAGCCTCGTAGACCCAAGGAGCAGGCATCCCACCGAGGATGCCCAAATCGAGCGATCTGTCGTTGGAGTTTGAAAGGGTCCGCGCCGCACCGGCCCGACGGCAGTCGCAACTCGCGGGCGTCAATGTCGCGGAAGTCTTATGACATGCACCTTAGCTTAACGTTTGAGATCGGCGAGGCGTCAGGCTCCGGTAGCGAGTTCGAGTCGGCCCGGGGGCAAATTCTGTAGTAAACTGTCTTGGACTGTACCCCGGAACTGCAAGCCTACGCGTGACTGTGGAAGATGCCTCACGCTGAGACGCTGAGCGGAAGGCTGCAAGTAGCTGTCTGGGCATGGCTCTTGGAATAATGGGCGACCATGGAAGGAGGGCGTCTCGATCGAAGAAACTGCTTCATCGCCTCGGATGCGGCAAGAGCGACCGATCGCTTGGATCTCAGCCCTGGAGGCGATCGGCTGGTGTACGCTCATTTTCGCGACGTCCAGCACGGTCATCCTTCCTCGCGATCTCTTCGCTTGGCTGGCCAAGCACGTCTTCAACGACGAATCGGCAGTGCGCAGTTTCGTCGTCTTCTGGCGCTATGCCTGGTTCGTCGTGGTCAAGGGTTGGCACGCCACGGAGTTCGCGATACTGTTTATGCTCATATACACGCTCCTCAAGAGCTTTAAACCGACAGCAATTAGCCGAAACGTCGGCTTCGCGTCAGCCCTTTGTCTTTTATTTGCGATGTCCGACGAATACCACCAAACGTTTGTCCCGGGTCGGAATGGCGCCTGGCTCGACGTTGTCATCGACAGCCTCGGGGTTGGTCTGGCGTGCGCTCTTGTACTGAGTCGAGGCACAAAGGAAACGTAGCCGGAGACGTTCCATGAGCATGATCTGCCATCTGTACTCCGTTCCCGCCGAGTCGGCCCTTGAGGTCGTTGCGAATCCTTCTGGAATTCGCAAGCTTCTCGAAGAGCTCGACCAGGCGGGTGCAAGCGTTTCCTTGGAAAAGAGTTGGCACGGTCTGCATTTCGTCCTGACCGGCAGCGCTTGGGGTGGAGAACCGCCGTTCGATTTTATCGGAACCGGAGGGGAGCCTATCGGCAATGAGGACGTCGGCTATGGCCCGGCTCGCGTGCTGCTTCCTGATCAAGTTGCCTTGCTCAACGCGGCGCTCAGCAACGTTACGGAAGAGGAGTTTGCACGTCGGTTCGATCTCGAGTCCCTGGAGAAAGAGCAGATCTATCCACAGATCTGGGACGAGGAGCTCGAGGATCTGCTCGAGGAATACCAACACTACTTGGCACAGGCCAAGACGCTCGTAACAAAGGCTGTCGAGGATGGGAACGCGATGATCATCGTAATTCGTTGACGACGGATTTCGTTGAACAGCGGGAGCCAAGCGTACATGCGCCTTCTGTCATTTCGCGGCGATTTTGTCGATCCCGTTGGGGAGAAGCACCGACAGACCGTTGTCGGTTTGGCCTGTTGGGGTGTAGTTGCCTTTCGCCAGGAATGCGCGAATCCTTTCTCCGTCGGCTGGAATGTCGGAGTGACCGTTGAGTCCCGGGACCAATCCTTTTTCCCCGCGCTTCTTGAGCTGCCAGCAACGCGCATAAACGACGTCGCCCTTTTCAATGCCCTTCCCCTTTTCGACGCTCTCGACCTCGACTTCCACGACGGAGCGGGTAACAACGGTGCCCTTGCCGTAAAGCGTCGAATCGACGTCGCGGCTGTAGACCCCCCTGACGAATCCCGTCAAGATATGTGTGGATTGCGCCTGCTTCTTTTCGAGCGAGAGCGGCGCCTCCTCGGAACGGACCATCGTGGCTGCCAGGACTACCAACCCAGCCGAAATTCGCATGAAACGCATAACGCAATCCTTCTGGAAGATTCAGGCGCTTAGGCGCCAGAGTAGCGTAGTTGGAAACTGGCGCTCCTGGAATACCTCGGAGATACCCATTAGGCCAAAGACCTCGAATCACTTCCCAGGGCGGACGGGCAGATTCTCCTCGAAGAACCGAGTCATGAGTTCATAAAGGTGTCGGGAGGTGTTTTCGCCTTCGCCGATGCCGTGGGTGCGGTTCGGGTAGGCCATCAAGCGAAAGTCTTTGTTCGCGGCGATCAGTCGGTTCACCAGGCGTTCGCAGCTCTGGTAGTGGCAGTTGTCGTCGCCTGTGCCGTGGATCAAGAGAAGCTTACCCTCGAGGCGGTCGGCAAAAGTGATCGGCGATCCGTCGCGATAGCCTTCCGGGTTGTCTTTGGGCAGGCCCATGTAACGCTCTTGGTAGATCGTATCGTAAAGTTTCTGGTCGCTGATGAAGGCGATGGCGACGGCTGTGCGATAGAGCTCTGGATAGCGGAAGATCATGTTCAAGCTCATCGATCCGCCGCCGCTCCAGCCCCAAATTCCCACTCGGGCGGGGTCGATGAAGGGCCACTGGCGTTCGAGCGACCTCAAGGCCGCCGCCTGGTCTTTGGATGCAAGGATGCCGATCTGCCGATAGATGCTCTTGCGCCAGGCTCTTCCCCTTGGCGCCGGCGTCCCGCGGTTGTCGATGCTGACCACAACATATCCACGCTCGGCCATCATCTTGTGCCAGAGCAGCTTGCCGCCGTCCCAGCGGTCGAGAACCGTTTGGCCTGCGGGCTCGCCATAAACGTGCACGAGCAGCGGATACTTTCGCCAGGGATCGAAGTGGGGCGGTTTGATCGACCAGGCGTCGAGCTCCACGCCTTGGCCGATGTCGATTCGGAAGAACTCGGTCGGCGTGGGCGCAAGGGCGGCGAGCTTCGCTTTCAGGCCTGCGTTGTCGACAAAGCTCTTGCCGACTTTATGACTGGGAAGTTCGACCAGGTCGATCCGCGGCGGAGTGTCAAAGGTCGAGTACGTGTGGATTGCCCAGCGGCCGTCGGGCGAAATCTGGTAAGTGTGCGTGCCGGGCTGGTCGATGGGCGTCAGACGCATCGCGGGCTTCGTTCCGTCGAGCGATGCGCGAAAGAGGTAACGCTGGGTTGGGTTTGTGGGCGAGGCGATGAAGTCGACTTCGTTTGCGTCTGGGTCGATGCGAAGCACGTCGATCACATCGAAGGGCGCCGGAGTGACAACGCGAAGTTCTCCGCCTTCACGGGGAACAACGTACAACCTCCGCCAGCCTTCGGATTCGCTGACCCAGGTGAAGCTTTTGCCTTTGTTGAGCCAATGGAGGTCGTCGACGGCCTCGACCCAGGCTTGGTCGCGATCGGTATACACCTTTCGGGCTTGGCCTGTGGCTGCATCGGCCAGGTAGACGTCGTTGGTGTTCTGAAGCCGGTTGAGCCTTTGGAGGAGGAGTTCCTTCGCGTCCGGGGCCCAATCGATCCGGGGGATGTAATGGTCGCGAGAATCGCCAGGTAGGTCGATCCATCGCGTCGGTCCGCCCACGGCGGGCGCGATCCCCACCTTGCACGAAGGATTGGGCTCTCCGACCTTGGGATAAGGGATCGAGGTGATCTTGGGGTAGAGACTGTCGGTGGTGTTGACAAGTATATAATCTTTCACGCCGTCGTCGTCGATCTGCCAGTAAGCGATCGAGGCGCCGTCTGGGCTCCAGCGGAATCCATCGCGGAGGAAGAATTCTTCCTCGTAGACCCAATCGGAGGAACCGTTCGAGCGTCTGGCTGAGCCGTCGGTTGTGAGTCTTTTGATGCTTCGATCGGAGAGGGTTTCGACGTAGAGGTCGTTGGCTCGAACGTAGGCGGTCATTGTTGCGTCGGGGGAGAATTTGGCGAACATGAGCGTCGCCTCTGGGCCTTCTCCTCCGAGCTTTGCAAGCGTTCCCGACGAACGGTCGAGCACCCAATAGTCGCCTCGGGTGTTCTGCCGCCAGACCCGCCTGGTGTTTGTAAAGATGAGGAGTTTTTGACTATCGCGGGACCAAGAATAATCGGCGATATCCAGTGGGTGAGACGCGCCTGGCGGCGTCAGGGACTGTGCAGACACAAGGATCTCGTGGGAGCCGTCGGCGGGATTGGTGAGGACGATGTCGCGTCCTTTGCCTGTCGACGAGGGTTCGAGCTTGGTATAGCCCGATCCATTTTCGAGCCAACGGACGGGCCCCAAATCCTCAGTTTGGAATTCGTTGGATGCGATGATCCGCTCGACGGTCAATGGCGCGGGCTTTGGCTGTTGAGCGCGAACCGTCCCGGCCAAGAGTAGTAGGCATGCAAACCAGACGTTCAACCGGCCGTAAGGCATGGATCTTGGCTCCAACAGAACTCAAAAAACGCTTTACCTGGGAGATCGAGCGTAGAGGACGACGGTTCTCGGAACAAGCATGTCAGAGGCGCCAAGTTATGAGAAGACGCAGCGCAAGGTTTGTTTCGCGGCGGAGCTCGATCAGACGAGTTGTTAAGAATTGTCAATTCACTGGAGCAAGCGGCGTCTGGGACTGGCGACGAGAGCCGAGGCTTGGGTTCAATGTACACTCGGGTCGAGCGTGAGAAGTTTGATAGCGTAGCTTTCAAGAATGATCACTCTTTTTAACGGTGACTTGATGAAACTCTCAACTGTCCTCCTTTGCGCGGCCTGCCTGTCCACGACCAGCTTCCCGGCGCAGGAGCATTCGGCGGCCCTTCTCGTATTGCACAAGGGTGAGAATGCGATGGCGATTGTCGACCCGACGAGCGGGAAGGTCTTGGGGCGGGTTCCGACCGGTCAGGATCCGCATGAACTGGTGGTTTCGGACGACGGGAAGCTAGCCTTCTCGAGCAATTACGCAGGGCCCGGGCCAAGGGGTGGGAATACGATTTCGGTGATCGACATTGCGTCCCAGAAGGAACGACATCGCGTGGACTTAGGCCCGCTGAGCAGGCCTCACGGGCTCTGGTTCTCGGACGGCAAGTTGTATTTCACTGCCGAAGGGAGCATGGCGATCGCACGCTACGACCCGAAGGAGAACAAGATCGATTGGCTGCTGGGATTGGGTCAGGACCGCACGCACATGATCGTGGTATCGAAGGATGGGAAGACGATATACACCTCGAACGTCAGCTCGAACACTATTAGCGTGATCGAGCGCGGAGGCGGTGGTCCGGGCTTTAGTGGAGGACCAGGTGGACCTCCAGGTGGTCCCGGGGGCCCTCCTCCTGACGGACCTCCCGGAGGACGTCCAGGTGGTCCTCCTCCAGGAGAACCGCGCGGCCCTGGCGGTCCTGGCGGGCCTCCGCCTGGCGGCCCAGGAGGCCCTGGCGGTCCGGGTTGGAGGCAGACCGTTATAAGCGTGGGCAGGGGACCCGAGGGCTTCGACGTCTCACCGGACGGCAAGCAGCTTTGGACGGCTCACATGGGGGACGGCAAGGTATCGGTCATCGACATTGCCTCGAAGAAAGTCAAGGAGACGATCGACGTCGGCGCGAAGGCGCCGAATCGTTTGAAGTTCACTCTCGACGGCAAGCTTGCGTTGGTCTCCGAGATCGGCGGCGGCGGTCTGGTCGTGATCGACGTCGCGACGAAAACCGTGAAAAAGCGACTGACTCTGGGTCGCGGCGCCAGCGGGATTCTGATCCCGCCAGACGGCAAGCGAGCCTTTGTTGCTCTAACCGGCGACAACGCCGTAGCGGTCATCGACCTCGACTCGCTTACGGAAGTGGAGCGACTGAAAACAGGTTCGGGTCCGGACGGAATGGCCTGGCTTCCCGAAAGGCGCTAACTCCGGAGCATGCTCATCCGCTGAATGATGTGATATCTGGATTTTCAGGCGTCAAGCTGCGTTGGCATTATTCCTTGACCAGATCCACGTTCTCGACGAGGCAGATCACGTCCTGGAAGTCGTCGTTCGTGGAATATTCCCAACCGATCAAGTAAGTATGAGGAAGCTTCTTGCCGGATTTGTCCTTGTAGGGGTAGATCATGGTCTTGTAGGGCTGCGCCGCGAGTCGTTTGTTGTGGGCTTTGACCAACTTGGGCTCGGTGTAGACGCCGCCGTCGTCGAAGCCGTCGTTCGAGATCCAGAGTCCAAAAGTCGACTTGCCTGGCTCAAATTCAACCTTCGATCCGTCGAGCAGTGGGGGCGGCAGGTTCTTCTCTTTGGCAAGATCCTCAGTGGTGTTCTTGAACTTATATGACCAGAGCTTCTGGCGAACGTCGGAATTTTCCTTGCCGGGTTCGTACCAGCCGCCTCGCGTGTTCGTTTCGAGGCCAAGCGCGACGATCGGCGTGAATTTGACTGGACCATCGCCCGCCTTGCGGAAGAGCCCAGAGGCCTCTTCGGCCGTGGTTTCGACCGGGTTCTCGAGGTCTTTGAACATGTCGAGATGGTAGCGATCTTTCAAGAGATCGACCCAATTCGGCTCTCCTGGTCCCGGTTGGACCTTGGGCTGTTTGGCGGTTTGAATTGGAGCGGGCTGGAGCAGGGAAATCGCCAAAAGGATCAAGGCCTGGATCGTACTCTTCATGTTTGGCTCCTATCGGCTGCTGCGTTTCTCGGCGTCCGCGAATCCTGGCTTCGCCGTCGTTTGAGACCCTCCAGCAGCGCTATCGTTCCGCAGGAGACAACCAGGATGCCAAGGCCGGCGAGAGAAAGCCACTTTCCAAATCGAAAAGAGTCAGGATCGTAATAGTACGTGAGCGTATGTTTGCCTGCTTGGACAAATGCGCCGCGCATCATTCGGTTGGTCCGGAGGATCTCGGCGGGTTTGCCGTCGATTTCGAGCTTCCATCCTGGATAAAAAACGTCGGCCAAGACGACGATCCCTGGTTTATCGAGCGTGGCGGCGACCAGGACGTGCTGAGGGTCGGGGATCGACACGCTCACAGTTTCGTTTTCTCCCACGTCTCCACCCGGCAGTCGGCTCTGGAGCGCGCGGTCGTTGGCTTCCACGATCGCGGACCTGCGGGCGTCGAACTTCTCGAGGTCGGGGTCGCTCCAGATGCCGTCGTCTTCGTAGAGCAGGAGGGTCATGGGTTTGTTGCGCACCTCTCGGCTCATGCCTTCGACCGGCGAGATGAACCTTGCTTGATGGACGATCCAGGGCGCGGATACGCAGCTTCGTTCTTGAGGATCTGGAAGTCTTCGTTGACCACGCGATCACGGAGCGCTTCGGTGGTGAACGCTAGGAATTCCTTTTCGGTTGGGTAAACCAGCTTGCTCTTGGGCAGGAACGAAGCGTAACCGCGGCGCTCGTACGTCCAGCCGCCTGCGAGCATGGGGAGCAGAAAGTAGCGTGTATTCCACATGTCGAACCCACGTCTGGGATAACAGACGATCTGCCTGCCGGCGACGGCCTGGCCTCGGCTGATCCTCTTGAGCGAGTCGGCCACTTCGGGGGTTATGGTCATGACGAAGGGTCCGAAGAACCAATCGTAGTCGTAGAGCTCGGCGGTGCCGCGGGTGGCTGTGTAATCGACGTCCCAGAGCAGTCCGTACTTCGGCTGAATTGTGTCTCGCTCCCAGATTACAAATTCGCGGCAGCGGTCGGGCGAGGAATTGTTGAGCCAAGCGATCGGCTCCCAGCCGTGAAAGCGAAAGGTGCGGTAGGGGCCCGGGGCGGGATCCTCGCGTTCGAGCTTCTCGAGGATCTCGACGGCCTTGGGCTTGGTTTCGAACGTCCTCTGCTCAATGGTGATGATCAGCTCGGCGTTCGCTGATGCCAAATCGAAACCCAAAAGCAAGACGGCCGCTGCGCACGCGAGCCTTGGTTTTCGAGAGGCCAGAAAGATCGGCAGGAGAGTCAATGCATAGACGACCGTAGAAATGATCAGCGCCCGCTGCGTAACCAGGAACGCCTCCGTAGGCAGGAAAGGACCAAAGCCCGAGACGCCCCCCTTGGACTTGGCTGTGAAATAGGCGAGAAAGGCTTGTCGCGTCAAAGGTGAAGCGCCAGACAGCGAGAAGCGAAGCAATGAAGATAAAGAGCGCCACCGACTTGGCTGCTCGTCCATTCCGGCCGCCTTCCAGTAGACCATCCCACCCCAGACCCGCGAGGCTGGCAATGGCAAGACATGAAAGAGTGAGCAATTTACTGGGATAACGGAACTGGTTGAACCCCGGCAGAAGGCGAGCGAAGACTCCATAGAGCGATCCGTCGCCGTCGGGCATGAGGCCGTCGACGCGAAACGCTCGATCGGGCGGATCGTGCGGGCCGAAGAGTCGAGCGCCGGAGGTGGTCTCTCGGGCCCACCAGACGGGGCTGCCGTAGGAACCGAGGCTGCAAAGGAACGAAAGGAGCAGGATCGCCGAGAGCCATCCACGCCACGGTTGGCCTTTTCGAGATCCGAAGGCGGAGAGCGCCAAGACGATTGTAAGCCCTCCCAGGTAGAGCGAAGGCGTCCAGACCCGTCTTTCTCCACTGATGGGCGGGACGTAATCCAGCCAGTATCGATTGGTTCCGGCAAGCTTGCCGAAAAAATGAGGCCAGACGAATTCGATTGCTCTGTAGACGGGCAGACTAAAGGGATAGATTTCGTGGGGGCCTTCGTCCGCGGCCCTGCTCGTGCCGGCCGCGTATTCGAGCACCGGCAAGAGTTGTGCGGAGGCCAGTAGACCGGCGAGGACAGCCGCGAATGCAAGCCCTGCCAGGCCAACGCTAAGTTTGCCGATTGTCTTTCGCGAGCGAGCCGCCAGCAGAACCGAGACGCCCGCCACGACCCATACGAAAGCAGCGGCGACGCGAGCGTACTTGGGAGCGTCCGCGGCAAAATTGGATCGATCGCGAGGTCCCATCGAGCCAAGCGCTCCCGCGTACAACAGAGGCCCCGTCGCAAGAAGCAGCAGGCACGCCAAGGCAGCCAGGAATCCATACAACTTCGAGGCTCGCTTGAGATCGCTGAGCAAATAGAGTCCCAGGGCGTATCCGCCGGCGCAAACGCCTGTCAAATAGGCGATCTGAGGGTCCCCGCCCAGCGTCTGCATGGCGAGAGCCCCTGCAAGCTCGAAAAGACCCCAAGGACTCTTGCGCCTGAGCCAGCGATCGATTCCGCGGAAGCCGAAGGGCGCCCATGCCGCGCCAACAAGGAAGACGATATTGCAGTACTGGAACAGAATGGGGCCAGCGAAACTGTAAGAGAGCGCTGCAATCAGCGAACCTGTCCGAGAAACGTTCAGACCGCGCAGAAAGAACCAAGTTCCGCCAAAAGCCAGCGCCACGTGGGCAATGGTGTAGATCCTCGCAGCCCACGGGTAAGGGAAAGCCGCGTAGATCGCCTTTCCTGGATAGAGCACCGCCGCGGTGGGATTGCCCAACAGCGGCATGCCGGAATTCTCATGCACGTCCCACAGCGGCCACCTGCCCGCTGTCCATTCGTCTTGCACGGTTTTGTACAGCGGATAGTAGAAGTGAGCGGCGTCGCGGTAGGCGAACTGCTCACCCAGAAAGAGCACCTTATAAAAGCATGCGAAGAAAGGAATCAAGACGCCGACGATGCATGCCGCCGGGAGAATTCGCTTCATTGGGGAACCCTGGCGGTGGGGTGAATTGGTCCGGATTAAGCGGAAATGATACCGTAAGGGGTTTGCGCGTGCGAACGCCCGACGAGACGTGCCGCCGGGCGCTCTTAGTTCCGCGGAATCGGATTACCTGAGGGTTATCGCGGGGACAGCAATCGATGCGGGTCGAGCATCGCGGTTCCCCCAGTCGGCGGAGTGAGCGCTTTCCTGGGGTCTGGAGTCGACCCGTCGGGACCTTTAGGCAGGCTCGGCAACTCGACTTTCATGACGAGCTCTCCAGACAGGGCCTCCATGAAGGCGACGACGTCGGCCTTTTCCGATGCAGTCAGTTCGAGCTTCTTCATGTCTTTGTCGAGATAGGGGTTTGCGTTTCCACCCTTGTCGTAGTGGTCGACCACTTGGGCCAGCGTCTTCAGACTGCCGTCGTGCATGTAGGGGGCTGTCTTGGCGACGTCTCGGAGGGTTGGAGTTTTGAAGGCGCCCAGGTCGGTGGGATTCTTCGCGCCCACGGGATCGATAACGAATCGGCCGAAGTCGGCCAGTTCTTGCTTCGATTCGTCCCAACCGATTCCCAGATTGTGGAATTGTTCGTTCGTGAAATTGAAGCCGACGTGGCACGCCGTGCAATTGGCTTTCTTCTTCGTGACGCCGGCCTTGAATTCGTCGTCGGGGTGCAAGTCTAGGCCAAAGAGGACCATGCCTCGCTTCTGAGAGTCGGTTAGGGCCTTCATATCGCCGCCAAAATACTTGTCGTAGGGGGCGTTTCCGCTGAGAACGGTTCTCTCGAAAGTGGCGACCGCCTTGGCAAAGCCGTCGAGCGTGACGTCGGTTCCGAAGACCTTCTTGAATTCTTCCTTATATCCCTCGATGGTGTGCAAGCGTTCAATGATTTCTTTATAACTTTGATCGCCCATTTCGACGATGTTTTGGATTGGCCCTTGGGCCTGGCCCTCGAGCGAAGGAGCCCTGCCGTCCCAGAACATCGTCTTGCCGTAGGCGGTGTTGATGACGGTGGGGGCGCTGCGGCCGCCGGTTCGGCCGAGGATCCCAGTCGAGACTGGCGAGTTGTCGGTGAAACCTTTCTCCGGATTGTGGCAGGTGGCGCAGCTGACTGTGCCGTCTTTAGAAACTCTGGGATCGAAGTAAAGCTGTTTGCCGAGCTCGTACTTTCCCTTGGTCATGGGATTGGCTGCGGGGACGTTCACGCCGGCGGTGAGAGCTGGGAAACCGGCCGGAACTGTCACCTCGAGTGGTTCGTCGTGAATTTGGCTCGAGTCGCCTTTGAGCCAGAGCACGTTCTCGGGGATGCTAGCGGCCCTCGGCTCCTCGGTCACGGCGTTTTCGATGGCCGCTGCGCTCTTGGTGGCGACCGTGTCTGGCTTCTGTAAGGCAGGCGGCGAGGCGGCTTGCTGTTTGACTTGAGCCTTCTCTTGGGCTTTAGGCTCCGCGGAACCTCGGCTGGCAGCGTCGTCGTTCTCGCTCAGACAACCAGACAAGACGGTGGTTAAGACTGCACAGACCCCAAGACGGGATCCCAGTTGGCGGATCATTCCCAATCTCCGATCTACGAAATCACTCATCATGTGGGCGCGAACCGAATCCAAGGCGTGATTTCAGGGCAAGTGTTGGATGTCGATTACGGTAGGCGAATCCGGGCCTCGAGGCAAGCGGGTAGCCGCCTTGGAGGCTGTCCAAGCGGATGGCTTACCTCTTGGCGAGTGCCTCGGCGTTCCGTTGGGCTGCGGACACCAGATCGTCCCAGTGCTTCTCGACGTATTCCGGCGGACCGCCTTTTTGCGCGACGAATTGAGCGACTTCGATGGTATCGACCATTTCAATCGCGTCCCAAGGGCAGATGTCTTCACAGTGCTTGCAGCCGATGCAGCGGTCCAGGTCGATATCGCACCAGGTTTGGAGGCTCGCGTGTTCTTCGCCTGGAACCTTATAGATGCAGTCGACCGGGCAAACTTCGATGCAGGCCTCGCAGCCGGTGCAACCGTCGGCGTTGATGACCGCCAGGATCCTGGGTACCACTTTTCGCGGCTTACCTGCTATTTTCGTGGCCATTGGCCCGCTCCACCTCTCAAAAGCCCGCCGATGCGGGACTTGGTCCAAGCCGCGGATTGTGAATTGTTGCACAAGGCGCTAGTTGGTTATTATCGGCTGGGAACGACAGCCGGTCAAGAACGCCTTGGAACGACCCTCGAGAAAGGCCAGAATCGGCGATGAAAACCCAGCCCAAGGTTGGCATGTCGGCCGAAGAACGAGTGGTCGTCGACGAGACCAACAGAATTCGCTTCGCCGACGCCCAAATGCCAGCGGTCCTGGCGACCCCCTGGCTCATTCAGTATCTCGAATTCGCTGCCAGAAAAGCCCTCGAGCCCTGTTTGGAACCGAACGAGCGAAGCGTGGGCGCGTATGTTGAAATCGAACACCTTGCGCCGACGCCCGAGGGATTTGAGGTGGTTTGTACGGCCAGAGTCGTGCACGTCGACGGACCTGTTGTGACGTTTCAGGTCGAGGCGCACGACGGCCTGGAGGTCGTTTCGAAGGGAATCCATAAGCGAAGAGTTATCGACACCGATCGGTTCAGGAAGCGGATCGCCAAGAAAAGGCAGACGAAAGGGCTCGAGTGAGCCGGCTTTCGCCTGGAGGAGAACCAACTCCGTGCGCCTGCCGCGGGGTTTTGAGGGCTTTCAGTCGGCGACCGGATCGCCAGGTTTGCCGAACCTTCTTGTCAGTTCTTCGTATCTTGATATTTTTGCGCTGAGCCTTTCCTCTCGACGAGTAAGAACCTGAAGCTTAGCTTTCACCACCTCGACCTCGGCGGACGCCAAGTCCATCTCTCCTTTCAATTGAGCCATCCGAGTGATGATGTTTTGGTCAGAGCCCTTATTCGCTTCGTTCTGGTTCGACATGTTGTCGAACAACCTCATGAACTTCTTCTCTGAAGCCGCTTTGAGGTTGAGCTCGGCTCTCATGACCAAGCGTTCGTCGCCGATCGATTCGAGCTCCTCTTTGAGGCTCTCGACGGCGTCGACCACCTTGGCGCGCGTTTCATCGAGTTTCGCCATCACCTGGGCGGCCCCTTCCCTCCCCATGACATTTCTCACGACCAAATGACTCGCTCGTTTGTAGTCGGCAAGTCGACTGAGGAGTTCGGTTTCGAAGCTGGCGTGTAAAGGAGCAGACGTTGCCACGTCTTGCTTTACGACATCCTGAGCGTTTTTTGAGGGTTGCAAGCCGGGCTGCTGAGTTGGGGAACCGTCCTCGAGAGCCTGTGCCGTGGACGATTGCCGCTCCTGGGTGAACCCGCCTCGGTTGGCTTTGGTAGTTGAGTAAACCAGTGTGGAACAGGCCATAAGTGCAAAACCGACCGTGATGAACGTCTTGGACCATGACATCGTGGCGAGAACCTCCTTTACGAGTAATGAAACCGAAGTCGAGACGAGTCCGCTCGCGGAGAAGCCACTTTTGACCTGAATCGCGGCACGGACGGTGGCGTTATAGAGAGATCGAGGAACAGCCATCGTGGCGCCGAGCGCTCCCAACATCTCCCGTTCTTGAACTGCACTTTCGCCCGTTCGGGCAAGTCGTTTTCGAAGCATGGCCCTGCCGCGTGAAATGCGGGCGCTGATTGTGCCCTCGGCGCACGAGAGCCTGCTTGCCGCTTCCGCGTGCGAGAGACCTTCGAGGTCGCAGAGCACGATCGCTGATCGGTAAGGCTCATGAAGCTTCGAGAGTTCCTCGAGCAGTAGTCTCGAGGCTTCTGCGGTCTCGAGCCTTTCGTCGACGCTTGCACTTGGGTCCGACGGGTCGAAATCGGCTGAGTCGACTGAACGGAGTTCACTCCCCTGGATCCTCTTGCGCCTGGACCTGGCCTTTAAAGCTGTCTTGCGAGCGACTCCGAAGAGCCAGTTCGAAAGCAAATCCGGCTTGCGGATCGATCGAGCGCTCTTGGCCAGAACGAGAAAAGACGCCTGGAACGCGTCCTCGGCGTCTTGCTGTTGCCGGAGCAGCTTGCGGCAGACTCCAAAGACCATCGCTCCGTGCCGCTCGACGATCGCAGTGAACGCGTGCTCGGATAGATTGCGATCGCCTTCTGTGAATCTTTCGACGAGCACCCCATCCGATATTCCGGCGGCGACGCCGTGCTCAAAGAGGGTTTGAAGCTGGCGGGTCGCCGCATTTCCCAATGGACCATCCATTGCTCTCGAACCTCAGCCCTTGTTCGTCCAAGGAGTATGTTCCCAGATTCGTCCTCCGCCTTGCACGATTTTCGCGGAGGACTGATCGGGACGACAATTGGCTAAGGACTCGTCGGCAGGGTGGCTGCGTTATTCAGCCTTGGGAGCGGGCTGGGGCAAGCTCTGATTCTTTTGGTTGTCGGACGGCTTTTGGTCGGTTTCGGGAACAGGCGTGCCCGGTTCTCCGTAGAGGGAGAGCAACCGATCAAGGGCTACACGTCGGTTCACAATTCCGCTCTTCTTTCTCGTCATCGTCCGCAGCTCCTGTTGCCTGATTTTGAGCTGGATGGCGTCGGTCCTGGCCTTGCTCTTGGCTTGGATGAGGCTCACCTGGTTGTTCGTCGATTCTTTCGGGAATTGTTCGTTCAAAGCGAGCAGTTCAGCGGAGGCCTCGGCGTCGATTGCAGCAAGTTCGATCTTGAGTTTCTGCAATACGATCGCATCTTGGAGTTCGTTCTCATCGTCGACCACGGCGTCTCGATCGGAGGCGAACTTACCCCGCAGTTCGTTGACTTGTGCAAGGGCGCCATCGACCTCGCTAGCTGAAACGCTCGCGACGCGTGCAAGCGACTGCATCCGCCGATACTGCTCGATTCTGTACTTGAGAGCCGACTCCTCAGCCCTGATGTTTTGCGGCGTCGTTGGTTTTGGCGGCTTTTCGGCGACCTGTTCTTGGTTAGGGGTTGACGCCAGAGCGGGTTCAGGGGCGTAATCGACCGCGCGGCGATCGTTTGATCGGCTCGAGACTGAAACGCACCTCTTGCTGAGGCTCTTGTCGGTTTGAGTGTTTCGGATTGGCAGCAGAGCTGACTCCCAGCGCCGCGGCGCCTACGGCGAAAGCAAGGGAAGCCGTTACGAAGATCTTGGTCCAAGTCATGGCGGGAAGAACCTCCAGGGAAAGGAGCGCCGCCGAGGTCGAGACGAGCCCGGCGATCGATTGTTTGTGAGCAATAGCAACGCCTGCTTGAACGGCAGCCTGAGCGAGGTTCGGCGCCAGTGCGACGTCGAGCAACGATTTGGAAGAGCCTGACAAGAGAAGCGGAGAAGCCGAACTTAGCCCTCGACGGAGAAGCTTTTGTTTCAGCAGGCCCCGACCGCGCGAAATGCGTGCGCTCACAGCCCCTTCCGCACAGTTCAACCTCGTCGCAGCCTCTGCGTGAGAGACCCCTTCCAAGTCGCAGAGTACGATCGCCGAGCGATAGGGCTCGCGGAGCTTGGAGAGTTCTTCGAGCAAAATCCCGGCGTCTTCCGAGCGTGAAAGCGAAGCCTCCACGGACGGCGATGGATCGGCTGGGTCGAAGCTCTGCGCTCGCATTCCGCCTTCGATTCGAAAAACCCTCAGCGCGCTTCGACCTGGCCTTGAGAGCAGCCTTGCGGGCGACTCCATAGAGCCAGGCAGGCAACAACTCGGGCTTGCGAATCGAACCCGCCTTGCGAGCCAGTATGAGGAACGACGCCTGGAAAGCGTCTTCCGCATCCTGTTGGCCCCGGAGCAACGCCCTGCAAACTCCCAAGACCATGGGGCCGTGACGTTCGACCATGAGGGCAAAGGCACGCTCGGATGCGTTGCGATCGCCCTCGGTGAACTTTTCGACCAGCGTTCCATCGGTCAGTCCCGCTACGGTCCCGTGCTCGAAGAGCGACTGAAAAGACCTTGCGGTTACGTTCGCTGATTGGGTTGCCACGGTAGAGGAACCTCGCATTTCAATGCCGTTCTCAATCAAAGCTCCGCGTCATCCAGTCCGCCTTGCATCTTTTTTCCCTGGGGCACAATTTTTCTTTGAGGCTCGACCGATGTTGTTGCTTCTCAATGAGTTTCGCTCTCGGGGCGATTTATTACGAGAGCTTTGCCTAGAATACTGCGACTGGCGGAAAGCGGCGACGAGCCAGAAGGAGCCTGTAAGTGGCGTCGAGTGAAGGATCGTTGGAAAGCGGGACGGGCGGCTGGCCGGTCGCGCTGAGGGCTCTGAAGCATCGAAATTTCAGGCTTTTTTTCATAGGCCAGCTCATCTCGCTCGTCGGCACCTGGATGCAAAGCACTGCCCAGCAGTGGCTGGTGTATCGGCTCTCGGGTTCGGGGGCTCTCCTTGGACTGATCGGCTTCGCGGGGCAGATTCCCATCCTGCTCGTTGGGCCCCATTGGAGGCAGCGTTGCCGACGTCTTCGATCGTCGACGCGTGGTCATCGCAACCCAGACCGCCTCGATGTTGCTTGCGTTTGTCCTGGCATGGCTGAGTTTGAGCTCTGAGGTACGGATTTGGCATGTCTTTGTCATGGCGACGCTGTTGGGCGTGGTCAACGCATTCGACATCCCCGCGAGGCAGTCGTTTTTGGTCGAGCTCGTGGGCAAGAACGACTTGATGAACGCGATCGCGCTCAATTCGTCGATGTTTCACGGCGCCAGAGCGATTGGCCCGGCGATCTCTGGCCTTTTGATCGTCTGGATCGGCGAGGGTTGGTGTTTTTTCGGGAACGGGGTCAGCTACATCGCCGTGATCGTTGGCTTGTTCTTGATGACGCAAACGCCCAGACTGCGTGGAGGAGCAAAGAAGTTCTCGAGCGATCGGATCGTCGAGGGCTTTCGCTATGCAGCGGTCACCGCGCCTATCCGCGTCTTGCTGGTGCACATCGGCTTGGCGAGTTTGTTCGGCATACCCTTCACGGTGCTGATGCCGATCTTCGCGGATCGAATCTTGAAGGGAGGGCCCAGTGGATTTGGGATATTGATCGGCGCGTCGGGAGTGGGGTCGGTGGCCGCGGCGATGCTGCTCGCAGCCAGGACGCAAGTGGAGGGATTGGGAAGGATCTTGATGTTCGCGACCGCTGGTTTTGGCCTGGGGTTGATCGCCTTCTCGCATTCGAACAAGTTCTGGCTATCCGCAGCGTGCCTGGTGGCGATTGGCTTCTCACTCATGACGGTGATGGGCTCGGCGAACACGCTGATTCAGTCGATGGTCCCTGATTCGCTGCGAGGCAGAGTGATGTCGGTGTACTCGATGATGCTGATGGGAATGGCTCCGCTCGGCGCGCTCTTGGCGGGCGTGCTCGAGTCTCGGCTGGGAGCGCCAAGACGGTTCTCTTCGGCGGCGTTTGCTGCCTGATCATGGCGGTTGCGTTCCAGTTGAGGCGGAAGTCGATCAGGCCTTGGGCGCACAGGCTCATACGCGAACAGTTCGAAGAGACGGTGGCGCCCGAGGCGTCGGCTGCTTCTTTGAGGACATGAGCAAGCTTCGTCGGAATTGTTTCAGGGCTCCGGAGGTGGTAGACAGAGAGTATTCGCTTTCCGAACTTAGGAATCCTGACTCGAGGTGCGTTCTGATGTTTAGGCCAAGCAAGCTCTCGTCTTCGTTGGCGATCGGCATGAGCGTCCTTCTGGTCATGATCGCCTCTGCCTCGGTTTGGGGAGGTCGCAAAGCGTCGGAACGCGAGCCAAGCCCGGCCGATGCGCCGGAAGCAATTCCGCTCTGGGAGGGTAAAGCTCCTGGAGCTCTTGGAGACGAAGCTGGAGATCGGCCTTCGATTCAGGTCTATCTTCCCAAGTCGATCAAACAGACGGGCGCGGCGGTGGTCGTGTGCCCCGGCGGGGGCTATGGCATGCTTGCGGACCACGAGGGGAGGCCGGTGGCCGAGAGGCTCAATGACATTGGAATTGTAGGGATCGTACTCAAGTATCGTCTTGGCCCTAAATATCATCACCCGATTATGCTCAACGACGCTTCTCGGGCCATCCGTTTTGTAAGGGCTCACGCCGACGAGTGGAAGCTGGACCCGCACAAGATCGGCATCCTGGGCTTCTCGGCCGGCGGGCACCTGGCGTCTTCCGCCGCAACGCATTTCGACGACGGCGACCCCAAAGCAGCCGACCCAATCGATCGATTGAGCTCGAGGCCCGACGCCGCAATGTTGATTTATCCCGTCATTACAATGACCGATCCTTACACGCACGGAGGGTCCAGGCACAACTTGCTTGGGGATAAACCGAAGTCCGAGCTCGTCGATCTGATGTCGAACGAGAAGCAAGTTTCGCCCAAGACGCCTCCCACGTTCCTGGTGCATTCGTCGGACGATCGAGCCGTGCCGGTGGAAAACAGCCTGATGTTTGCCTCGGCGCTTTCGAAAGCGGGAGTTCCCTGCGAACTGCACGTCTATGCACATGGTCCGCACGGATTTGGGCTAGGCGGCGACGATCCTTCGCTGAAAACTTGGCCCGATCTTTGTGCGGTCTGGCTGAAGAAGATTGGGTTCGCGAAGTGAACTGGGCATTGCGTAAAGGCCGACATCCACCCACCCGATAGATTCGGACGCGGTTGGCATTGACGAAAATCGGCTCTCCGGCTTTGATTCCCGCGTCGAGGAGGGCTTTCGGATGTCAATGACTCTGCTGCTGGTCGAAATTCGGATCTCCGTTCTTTTCATTCCTCTGCTGGTCGCGTTTCTGGGCGCCCCAGCAATTGGACAAGACGAGGACGATCCGCCTTCGTCCTGGGAGACCCGAAAGGTCGACCTCAAGTTCCACGTCGTCGACGCGCGATCGCTCGAGCCGATCGAAGACGCGGAGGTTCGGGTTTCGCCGATGACCAAGGCGGGCTCGCACACACAAATGGGATCGACGGATAAGCACGGAAACGTGACGATCTCGCTGCACTTGCCGCTGGACGCCGAGGACAAGTTCTCGAAGCTCAAGAGAACCGTCGATTTCAGCGACCGTTGGCTCGACGTGGCGGCGGAGAACTACAAGCACATTCTCAAGCCGCTGATCGAATACGCGGACGACCAGCAGGGCATCTTGCCGTGGCATTCCGCAATCACTGTTAAGATGATCCGCGGCAAGACCGAAGATCCCAAGCTCGAGAAGTTCGTCGGCATGTACGAGATGATCACGCCGAAGACGAAACGGTCGATCTGGCTTCAGCCCGCGGGCACGTTTTACATGCAGAACGACGACGGCAAGACCAAAAAGACCTACTACGGCGTTGCCAAGCTCGAGAACGGGGTCCTGAAGCTGACGCCTAGCAAATCGCAATGGAAGAGCGTCTTCGCCAAGAAACTGGGCGCCTACCACGCGATCGTCTGGGACAAGAGGCGATACCTGATCGAAGACGAGAAGCTGCTTTCGTTCGCTCACGCCACGAACCACGGCATTGAGCCGCGATCCGGGGTTACAGGATCGTTTCTGCTCCGCGAAGAAGGAAGGGACAAGCCCGTCTCAGGGGTACCCGAGATGCCCGAGGGGTGGAAGTCCAAGATCCTCCCCGAACCGATCGAGGGCTCGATCGTCGAGGTTCTCGAGGACGGAAACGCCAAAGTGAACCTGGGCTGGAAGGATGGAGTCTGGAACGGCATGGAACTGGCCGTGCTCGACTCCGATGGTAACCATTATCATATTTTTGAAGTTTTAAATGTTAGCAAAGCCGAATCCGTGCTGGTGGGAGAGAAAGGCCGGGAGTTCCACCTCGGCGCAAGGCGAGCTCGAGGCTGCCAGCCTACGCCTTGGTGAAACTGGCTGCTGGAAAGTAGGGCGAGAGACGTCCGGAGCGACCCTCGAGATTGATCGATTCGGTCTGTTCGAGCACGCCCGCGCACGGCGGACCCGACCCGCGACGTTCACGCCAAATCCATATCTCGACTTACGCACAAACGATCCAGAGGTTGTCGCGGCGGCCGAGATTCTGGATATTCTAGGGATCGAGGATCCTGAGAAGCCGCACGGCGCCCCTGCCAGGAGAAGCGTTCGTTGATGCGATGGTCTGATCGGGTTTATGGAGAAACGCGGATCGACGACCCAGGCATCGAGCGCTTGATCGAAACGACCACGTTTCAGCGGCTAAAAGGAGTGATGCAGGCTGGTCCTTCCGCTCTTGCGTTTGGGTACAAGACCGTCACTCGGTTCGAGCACTCGTTGGGGGTTTATACGCTGCTTACGCGGCTGGGCGCAGCCAAGCTCGAGCGCGTCGCTGGGTTGTTGCACGACCTTTCACACACGGCGTTTTCACACGCGGTGGATTTTCTCTACACATCGGACGAGCAAGATTATCACGAGGGCTTGAAGCCCCTGTTCATCAACAAGCCCGATATCCGCTCCGCCATTATGGACCTGGGTTTCGACCCGTCGCAGTTCCTTGACGACTCGGTTCACACGATCCTCGAGCGCCCTTTGCCGGTGCTATGCGAGGATCGGGTTGACTATTTCCTCCGCGACGGAATCGCCTGCGGAGCGATCGACGCCAGCCAGGCGGGCGATTTACTGGGCAGTCTCGTGGTCGTCGAGGGTGTGCTTGCCTTCGATTCGATCGATCAGGCGATTTTGGGAAGAGATTTATATGCAAAGATGAACAAAGACTTCTGGGCGAGTCCGACCGAAGGGTTCATCTACAACGAGTTTGCCGTTGCGCTCGGCGAGGCTCTCGACGAGGGGCTTTTGACGCGAGAGGATCTGTTGTCCGACGACGCATCGGTGCTGGCGATCCTTCAAAGCGCAGGGGCTGGCGTCGATCTCGAATCGAATCGACCGCATCGTCCATTTCGATCCGGCGTTCTTGAACGGCTATAAGCCTCGAACCGTCCCCAAAACCCGCTGGCTCGATCCGGAGGTATTGATCGAGGGCCGAGTTCGAAGGCTCTCCGTGTTGGATCAGTCGCCGAGACTTCCCAAGGGCGTTTCGAACTCGGTTTGAAGAGAGCTATTGCGTTCTAGTCGATTACTTGCGACTCAATGCCTCTGCCGCGATCAAGCGGTCGAGCAGGACGGGGTTGACGACGCCTTTGAACCTGACCTTGCCGTTGATCGCCACGACGGGGACGGACAGGTCGAATTTCGATCGGAGCTCGGGGTCCCTATCGACGTCGACTTCCTCGATCGAGAAGTGATGGCGATTGCGGTAGGTTTCCAGAATCTCAATCGCTTTGTGGCAGCAGCAACACTCGGAACGGGTATAGACCGTCACAACCCAGTGGTCGAGCCTGATTGGGCGCCGAATGAGCTTCCGGACGAAGGCGAGAGTCATCGAGGTTGCTCCGAGTGATGGGATCCATTGGCCAGAGGCCTGGGCAGGTGCCTGACGTCGACCAAGTTGTCGAACAGCGTGGCGCCTCCGCCCATATCAGTCAACGCGGAGGAGGTCGTGCTGTTTACGTTGGTTCCCCCGGGAGTCAGCTTGTTCCAGCGGATTCCGAGAGCCACGGCCACTCCGGGCCTGACCGAACCCAAGAGCGCAACACGCGCTCGGAAGGCCCCGCGATCATTATAGACCTCCGCCCAGTCGTCGTGCCCCAGGCCCCGTTTTTGGGCGTCTTCGTGCGAGAGCTCGATTTTGGGGTCGCCCGCTCGCTTCAAAGCTCGGTCGTCGCCCGCGAAAGTCGAGTTGAGGAATTCCGGTCGAGGCGGGGTCAAGAGTTGGAGCGGATACCTCTCGGCCAGGTCCTTCCGGGTCCGAGGGTCTTCGAGCGGGGGAGTGTAAGTGGGCAGGGGGTCCAAACCCGCGTCTGCCATACGCTGACTAAAAAGCTCGCATTTGCCCGACGGCGTTGGGAACCGACCATCGGCAAAGGGAACGAACGTCTCGGGCAGGTTCAAACGAACGGAATGCTCGCTCTTCAAACGCTCGAGGGTCACGCCCTCGAGCGTGGGGCCGCCGTCGAGCGCCTGGCGAATCGGCGCGTCGTCGTCCGGGAACAGCTCGGGTTCGAATTGCATTCGCCCGGCGAGGGCCCGAAAGACGTCGTTGTTGCTCCGGCTTTCGCCCAGAGGGGCTATCGCGGGATCGTTATACATCACTTCCAGATGCCCATACGATCCATGCACATCGACATGTTCGAGCTGGGTCGTCGCCGGCAGGATGATATCGGCGTAGTCGGTGGTGTCGGTGAAGAACTGTTCGTGGACGACGGTGAACAGATCTTCGCGCAAGAGCCCCGAGATCACTCGAGCCTGTTCGGGCGCAATCGCGGCGGGATTTGAGTTGTAGACGTAAATCGCTTTGACGGGGGGGCCCGGGATTTCGCCCGCGAGCGCTTTGCCGAGCTCGTTCATGTTGACGGTACGCGTGTTCGGCGGGGAGAGGTCGGGCCTGGTGAGGGCGTTCATGTTCCAATCGTACGTTCCGCTGGTGGAGAGCATTGCGCCGCCGCCGTGAAATCTCCAACTGCCGACGATCGCTGGCAGGCAAGATACGGTGCGCACAGCCATTCCGCCGCCATGGTGACGCTGGAGGCCGTAGTTCAGCCTGATGAGGCTTGGCTGTTCACGTGCGTAGCGGCGGGCGAGGTTCTCGACAACGGCGGGCTCGACGCCGGTGATCGTCGCAACCTTCTCCGGAGGGTAATCCTCGAGAACTCGGTTCTCGAGCAGATCGGCGCCGATCGTGCCGTTGGCAAGGTATTCTTTGTCTTCGAGACCGTCGCGCCAGATCACGTGCATCATGCCAAGGGCGAGTGCTGCGTCTGTGCCTGGTCGAATGGCGATGTGCCAGTCGGATCTTTGGGCGGTAGCGCTCTTGTGAGGGTCGATCGTGACAATGGTCGCGCCTGCTTTGCGCGCCTCGACCATCAGGCTCCAGAGGTGGCTGTTGGTGTTGACGGTGTTCGAACCCCAATTGAGGATGAACCGGCAGTTGGGTACGCCGAGCGGGTCCGCGCTCAATCTGCCCGAGCCCATGGTGTATTCGTACCCGACGGTTCCCGCGGACGAGCAGATCGTTCGGTCGAGTTTGCTGGCCCCAAGGCGGTGGAAGAAGCGTCGGTCGAGGCTGCTGGCTTGCAGTTTGCCCATCGTGCCATAGTAGCTGTACGGCAGTATCGACTGGGGGCCGTCGGCCGACGCTGCGATAGTTTGGAAACGCTCCACGATCGCGGAAATCGCCTCCTCCCAGGAGATCCGCTCGAATTTCGCCTCGCCCTTGGCTCCAATTCTCTTGAGTGGGTGGAGGACGCGGTCAGGGCGATAGACCCGGTCGACGAAGCGGGCCATCTTCTGGCAAAGGAATCCGCGAGTGAAAGCGTGATCGCGATTACCCCCGAGCGCGACGGCCTTGCCGTCCTCGACGGCAACCGCCATCGAACACGTGTCTGGGCAATCGAGCGGGCAAACGGCCATGACTTCTCGGCGAGCTATAGGCACTTTCGAAGCCTCTTCTCCGGCATGCGCGTGACGGCGACCCGTTGGCAGAGTCGCTCGAGTGTGGATCGGCTCTTCCGATCTGGACGTTGAAAGAGCCAGGTTTCGATTTTATCATCGCCCGAGGTTGATCACCAGGAAACACGCTGAAGGGAGTCGAGCATGAGCAAGTCGTTGGCTCTAAAATGTCTGACCGCGGCGGCTTTTGCGTTTATGGTGGGCGCCGTCTGGGGTCGAGAGTTTGCCCAAAAGAAATCGACTTACGTCGATGCGATTTACGGCTTTTCGATCGAACCGCCTGCCTACAAAAAGGCGCCGTTTGGGACCTCGATCACGCCGGCGATGTTCACTGGACCAGGAATTGGCGCCAACGCGGCCAACGTCAACATCACGATCACCAACGCTTCCGTCACGCGAGAAGAGCATATCGAAAAGACGTTGCGCGATTTTGAACAGTTGAAGTACAAACTCCATTCGAAAGAAGAGCTCGAGGTGGGAGGCCGGCCGGCTGTGCTCTGGGATTACTCGGCGGCCTTGAGGACCCAGGACGCCCGTGGTCAGGAGACGACCGTCGATCTGCGCTTCCTCGTGCTCGCGGTGATCGACCGCGACCGCATCGTTCTCTTGACCTGTTCGGCGGGCAAGGACGCGTTCCAAGATTTACGCAAGACCTACGGCGACTGCATTGCCAGCTTCAAGCTGGAATGACGCATCCCTATAAGGATAAATAGCTTGTGGCCGAGGACGCAACTTGCATGAACACAGACGAACGCGATCAATTGTGGCGGGTTCAAGCGCACTCAAAACAAGGGTTGGACTGGCTTTGACGGTTTTGCCGATAGTTGGAGACAAGCATCGACTGTGAAGTTGACGAACGTGTCGCCACGGAACCCGATCGTTGAAACGTAAACTCGACCAATCATTTCTGATCCACGCACTGGATCGCTGCTTGTTGGCAGGGCCCCTACGGGCATTTTGGGGGTGCTGTTTCGTGGCGATGGCGGCTTCTTCAACTTGGGGCCAGGCGCCGACGACCGAGGAGTTGCCGCCTCAGCCAATTCCAGGTTCCATGACCCCTCGTCTGGGAATTCCACCGGGCTCTGGAGGGAACGTCTTGGGGACGAACCCGGGTGCTGGTGAGCAGATTCTGAGCGGACGCCCAGGCGCATCGACGCCGAGGGTGCCCACGAACATCACGGCGCCTCCGCCAGCGGCCGCCCCCAGGTCATTGCTGACCGCTCCTCTGCAAAGATCGCAGATGAACATCCCAAACTTCTATGGACCCCTGGCGATGCCCAGGACGGGCGAAGAGGTTGGTCCCGAGAACGGCCTGACGCTCGATTTGGCCATCGAGGCCCTCTTGCGCGAGAATTTAGACCTGAAGTCGAAGTGGTATGAGATTCCCCAGGCGCGTGCCGACGTATTGACCGCGAGCCTGAGAGTCAACCCTCTCTTCTTCTGGGACACTCAGCTCAACCCTTACGGGAACTATTCCCAACAGAGGCCTGGCGGACAACCGCAAATCGACGTGAACATTAGCTACCCGATCGACTACTCAGGCAAGCGAAAGGCAAGAATCGCCGTGGCCGAGCCCGCGGTCAAGGTTCTGGAAATGCTTTTCCAGGACGCGGTTCGAATGAAGATCGATACGCTCTACGCGGCGTATCTGAACGCGCTTCAAGCCAGGGAAACCATCCGCTACGCCCAGACCAGCCTGGAGAATTTGAATCGCCTCTATGATTTAACATATAAGAAGTACAAACGTGGTTTTTCGGACGTCAATAAGATGGTGACCAGCCGTTCCGAGGTGCAGCGGATCTTGCATCAGCGCGAGCTTGCGGCGACGGGGGTCGAGGACGCCCAGGCGGCCTACCAGGCCTCGAAACGGGTCTTGGGAGGGCTTCTGAACCTTCATCCCGATCAGGCAGAGACGATCGAACTGAGAGCCTCGCTCTTGCCGAGGCTTCCAGCGCTGCCGACGGCGCAAGAGCTCGAGGCCGTGGCGCTCGAGCATAGGCCCGACCTGAAGGCCGCGCTTGCGGGGATCCCCAGGGCCGAGGCCGACCTGAGACTCGCGAAGGCCAATCGATTTCAAGACTTGTATCTTCTCTTGCAACCTTACACATTCCAGAACAACACGTATTTGGGCGTGAAAAGCGCGACGTCGTACGCTTTTGGCATGACGGTCCCGCTGCCGATCTACAACCGGAACCAGGGCAACGTCTTGCGCACGACTTTAAACATTCCACAGACGAAGATCGAGGCCGAGATGACCGCGAGGCAAGTCGAGGTGGATGTTCGTCAGGCAATCGCCGAATACACAGCCGCCAGGAACGCCTTGGCGAGGATGGAGAAGACGATCGTTCCGGCGGCGAAACAGGCTTATGACGACGGCCAGAAGCTGTTCGAGGGGGGCGAGATCGAAGTTTCCCAACTGCTAAACATCTTGAACGAGTACGTCAACGTCGGCAGGCAGAGGATCGACTCCACTGTGCGTATGCGGAGGGCGATGTTCATGCTGAACACGGCCGTGGGGGTTCGATTGGCGCCCTGAGGCGGATGCGGCCGATCTTACGCTAACGAATTGGAAAAGCCCGCCCGCGCGGCTAACGCGCTGGCGGGCTCTCGTTTGGTCCGAAGCGTAACGGCCACAAATCTCGTCAGGCGATCAGGTCTTTGACGACCTTGGCGAGATCGCCGCCGGTCTCGGTGAGGCTGTAGAAATTGTTCTTGCCTTGCCGGCGAGGGGCGATGATGCCGCCGTGCCGCAAGAGTGCAAGGTGATGGCTAACGGCGGGCTGGCTCTGGCTGAGCTGTGCGCAGAGGGCGCCGACGTGTTGCTCGCCTTCGGAGAGGATCAGGATCACCTGCAAACGAGTGGGATCGCTGACGTGCTTCAGAAGAATCGAAGCTCGGCGAGCTTGCTGGTAGCGAGCGTCGTTGTGCTTCCCCGATTTCGCCTTGGGCGATGCCTTGGTAGGGGCTGGTTTGGCTGTCTTGGTGGCTGCGGCCATGGATATTCCTCGCTCTTCTTTGTAGCTCTGGAGAAGCCTGGATCGTTGCTGCTTCCGCGTTCCGTCCAACCCATGGGCGAAACTTCCCGGTTCTTAGCCCAATGGACTTGCGACCGATCCAGAGAGATCGGCCGAGAGCCAATTCCGCCGCGCGGCGAACCAGGAAAATCCCAGCCGGCGGACTCACTCAAAAGAACCGCCTTTTAATGGTGGTCTCCCCAGTGATGCTTCGTTATAAATCAGAGCGTTCCACCTTGACAACATCAAATTTCGAATTTCCAAGTAAAACTCTAAAGCAAGCATGAGCCTAGGCTCTAGATTCGGTCAATTGTGGAGATGTCAAACATCGTCGGACTTGGAATTGCCAAAGTCGAGGACGTGAGAGCTTCGTACTACGTTGATTCATGAGCCGGCGACGAAATTTCGGCCTAAGCCTGGCTCGACCGAAATGCTTGGTGCATTGGCGTTTACGCCGTCGGGTGGGGAGATTCGAAAGAGCGCGAATCCACCGTCCACCGCGGACAATCATAGTCGCGACGCGGCGGCATGTAACTGATTTCAATACGATAACAATCGCATTCTTGTTTCGCAAGAAAGCCGCGATCGTTTTTATTTTCTCGAGGGAGGGACGAGTTTGGCGATCGTCTTCATGGCGTCTTCAACCTTCCACGCTTTGCCTGCCGCGCCAAAATCGAGCGAGACGAGCCTGCCCTGTTGGTCCAGGATCGCGATCGAGAGGTTGTGAACGATCTGTTTTTCCATGGGCCCATACATCAGCCCAAACGATTCGGCTGCCTTGCGCAGTTCCTCGTGGGTGGCCACGGCGAACGTCCAGAGCGGTTCTTTCGCTCCCATGCGCCTGGCGTGCGATTCGAGCGTCTTGGGGTCGTCGTGCTCGGGGTCGAAGCTGATCGACAGCAGCCGGACGCCTTCGCGCGTGGCGGATCGAACCTCCAGTTTTTGAGCAAGGTCGTGAAATTTGCGGTCGACCAGAGGGCAATAGTCGGGCAAGGGGCAACGCGTGTAAATGAAGGTCAGCACTACAACCTTCCCTCGCAAATCCGAGAGTTGCAAACTCTTCCCGTCCTGCGTCGTCATGACGAAATCGGGAGCTTCCTCGCCAGGCTCGAGCGGCCTTTTGGACGCTTCAAGAGTGGGTTTTGCTCCGGAAAGCTTGAGCTCGAGCGTCGGCGCCGGGGCAGGGACCGTTACGTCCAGCCTTGTCAGGCTGTAATCGCCCACCTCGCCTTTGCGTCTCACCACCCGAAGCGTGCCTTCGATTTCATCGCCGGGTTCAACCCCGTCCAGGAGCGCTGGGTCGCTCACGGGGAACGTCATCAACATCGCATCCATGAAGCCGATGATTTCTTTGTGATCGATCGCCACTTTGCCTTCGGATTTGTTGACGCGGCGGACGATCCCCTCGAGTTTGTAGTCGATCACTTCCTCGCCCGCGGTTTTCGAGGAATCGGGATTCGCCGCGGGCTTGTCGACTCGGCCGCTGCAAGCGAGCCAAAGGCCCAAGAGCGCTGCCAAGCTCATGGGAGCAATTCCGGCGATCCAGCGGTGCTTCATCATGGCTCGGCTCCGGAAGAGGATCCACCGCTTTCGAACGGAAAATGCTGGTCCAGAGGGCTCTTGGCCAGCTCGACGAGAAAGTTCGCCAATCGCTCCACGACGATCCGAGTAAGCAAGATTCCTTTCTCCGAAGTTGCGGGTCTCGGGTCTCCCGCTCCTGAGTTGGTGGTCAACTTGTGCCAGGGGCGAGTGATTTCGACCCAGCCGCGCTGAACCGCCTCGAACCTCGGACTGGCCATTGAGCCCGCGTCCGCGGTTTCCATTTTCACGAGATCGGGCCGGTGCGCCAGGATCATACTCGTCTCCAGTTCACCCGCGTGGTCGCCGGCGTCTTCAAAAATCTCTTCGTACCGGTCCGCCGCAACCTTGTACCAGTTGCACAAAAAGAGCTGGACGCGGGTCTTTCCGTAAAGCTCCCTCAACAGCCACTTCAGGTCGTTGCCGCCGTGTCCGTTGAGAATCACGCACTTGTGTATATTATGAACAGCCAGCGATTCGACAAGATCGCCGATCATCCCAGCCAGGGTGGATGGGTTGACGTTCATCGCCAAGGGGAATTGCATCTGATTGGTTTCGGTGCCGTAGGGTATCGCGGGCAAGAGGACGATCCTGGCGCCCTGATTCCAAGCCGACTCGCACGCCTGGTTGGCTAGGGTTTCAACCTGAAACGTGTCGGTGCCATAAGGCAGATGGAGGTTGTGGGGTTCGGTGGCCCCGAGCGGAAGGACCGCGGCCTGCGGGCGTTGGGCCTGCTTCACGTCGCCGTAGGTCGTCTCGGCCAAGAGCCAAGGTCTCATCTGGTTCGAACCCCTTGCAGGCCTGACAATTAGGAAGAGCGGGACGTATGTTATTGTATGGACTCAGGTCGTCGCTAGACCCCTCGGGCAGGCATTGCCACGCCCGGCTCGGCTCCGTTACGATCATGTCGACGGCGCCCGATGATTCATTAAGGACGGATCGGCTCGACCATGCAAGCCTTCGAGGCCACGAATTACTACTTTGATCAAGCCGCGACGCTCCTCGACCTCTCGGACAACATGCGGACGCTGATGATCACCCCCGACCGCGAGCTTCGCGTCGAGGTGGCTATCGAGATGGACTCTGGGCAGATCGGCAATTTCATTGGATATCGCGTCCAGCACGACAACGCACGTGGTCCGTTCAAAGGTGGTTTGCGCTATCATCCGCACGTCGACCAGGACGAGGCAAGGTCGCTCGCATCGCTCATGACCTGGAAGACGGCGGTCGTCGACCTCCCGTTCGGTGGAGGCAAGGGCGGGATCAACTGCGACCCCTCCAAGCTCTCCCGCGGCGAGCTCGAAAGGATCACCCGCAAGTTCGTCGAGAAGATCCACGATTTCATCGGTCCAGACAAGGACATCCCCGCTCCCGACGTCGGCACCGACGCCCAGGTGATGGCGTGGATCATGAACGAGTATTCGAAGTATCACGGGTTCCATCCCGCATGCGTCACGGGCAAGCCCGTGGAATTGCATGGTTCCGCCGGCAGGGAGGCCGCGACCGGCTTCGGCGTGGCCGTGGTCATTCGCGAAACGTTGAAGACCCTCGGCAAAACCATCAAGGGCTCGACGTTCGCCGTCCAGGGCTATGGCAACGTGGGGTCCAACACCGTCCGCTACCTGGAGGAATCGGGGGGGAAGATCATCGCCGTTTCCGACGCTTACGGCGCCGTGATCAACCGAGAAGGGCTGGACGTCAAGGCTTTGGATCAGCACGTCCAGGCCGATCGCAAAGTTGTTGGTTTCAAGGGAGGGGATCCTGCCACTAACGAGCAGCTGCTCACAACCCCCGTCGACGTCTTGATTCCAGCGGCCCTGGGAGGCGTTTTCGATGCGAACTTGGCGAAAGCCGTGGAAGCCAAGGTCATTGTCGAGGCCGCGAACGGACCGACTTGGCCCGAGGCCGACGAGGTGTTCCAAAAGCGCGGATCCCGGTTGTTCCAGACATCCTCGCGAATGCCGGCGGAGTGGTCGTCAGCTACTTCGAGTGGGTCCAGAACCAGCAGCATTTCCGCTGGCCTTTGGACCAGGTTCAACGTGAAGAGGAGTCCCGCATGGTCGAGAGCTTCCACAAGGTTTTCGACCTTGCCGAAAGGAAGAGCGTTTCACTGAGGACGGCGGCGTTCATGCTGGCGATCTCGAGGGTGGGCCGATCGCGAGCCTTGGGCGGAATCTGAGCGAAACGCCGTCCGCATTGCCTCTTTGGCTTTTGTTCGATTGGCCGTCTCGAGGATTTTACGCATCGATGTTGGATCATTCGATTTACGAGCTTCCGTTCGCGGCGCGTTATTCGAGCAAGGAGATGCTCGAGCTCTTCTCGCCGCGGACGCGCATCGTGGCGTGGCGGAGGCTCTGGGTTGCGCTCGCGGAGGCTGAGAAAGCGCTCGGTTTGGCGATTTCCGAGGCTCAGATCGAAGAGCTCAGGCAAAACGTCGAGAACATCGATTTCTCGGCGGCGGCGGCTTACGAACGCAAGCTTCGGCACGATGTGATGGCGCATGTGCACGCTTATGGAGACGTGGCGCCCGGTGCTCGCCCGATCATCCATCTGGGCGCCACGAGCTGCTATGTGACCGACAACGCAGACCTCATTCTGATGCGCCAGGCTCTGGGCTTGGTTCGCAACAAACTGGTTGGCGCCATCGACGCGTTGGCGTCGTTCGCGGGGAAATGGAAGGATCTGCCGTGCCTTGGCTACACCCACTTTCAGCCGGCGCAGCTTGTGACCGTTGGCAAGCGAGCAACCCTTTGGTGCCAGGAGTTGATCCTGGATTTGAATGAGATCCAGCGGCGGATCGACGATCTACCGTTCTTGGGAGTCAAAGGGACCACGGGAACGCAAGCGAGCTTCCTGGCGCTCTTCGACGGCGATGAAACGAAGGTTAAGGAACTTGAACGACGGGTTTCGAGGGCGTTCGAGTTCGATCGCGTTCAGTCCGTTTCGGGCCAGACCTATACGCGAAAGCTCGATACGCAGGCCGTGGCCGCGGTTTCTGGCGTTGCCGAATCGGCCCATCGATTCGGGACCGATCTCAGGCTCTTGGCCCACGAACGGGAGATCGAAGAGCCGTTCGAGTCCGACCAGATCGGTTCGTCGGCGATGGCTTATAAGAGGAATCCGATGCGAGCCGAGAGAATGTGTTCACTCGCGAGGTTCCTGATGGGTTTGCCCGCCGTCGCGGCGCAGACTTCGGCGACCCAGTGGCTCGAACGCACCCTCGACGACAGCGCCGTGCGAAGGATCGTGATTCCGCAGGCGTTCTTGTGCGCGGATGCCATCATGAACATTTATCTGAACGTTGTGCCCGGGCTCGAGGTGCATCCGTCGATGGCGGCGCGGAGGGTTTCCGAGCAGCTGCCATTCATGGCCACCGAGAATCTCCTGATGGCCGCCGTCCGAGCCGGCGGGGATCGGCAAGACCTCCACGAACGGATACGCAAGCACTCGTTGGCCGCATCCAGAAGCATTTTGGAGGAAGGGGCAAGGAACCCGCTTCTGGACCTGATACGGAGCGACCCAGGGTTCCAGGCATTAGGCGGCAAGCAGCTCGATGCGATCCTCGACCCAACGTCCTACGTAGGCAGGTCTCCTACACAGGTTCTGGAGTTCATCGAGCAAGAGGTCGAGCCGATCCGTCAACGCTATCCTCAATTGACAGGTCAACGGGCCGATTTGTCCGTTTAGAAGGCGCGCACCCGCACCCTCGGCGCACCTGGAGGCGCCGAGAAGCCGCTACGGACCTCGCCGACCTTAGGTTAGATGCCGGCTGATGGGATGGATGTGTGGATCAGACGCGGGTAGCCTTCCGGGCCTTCATTAGCCGCTTCAGCTCCTCCCGACGTCTTCGTTCGCAAG
Source organism: uncultured Planctomycetota bacterium (assembly GCA_963818975.1). GTDB lineage: Bacteria > Planctomycetota > Planctomycetia > Isosphaerales > Isosphaeraceae > CAWFUI01. Next base: position 202,508 of record CAWFUI010000007.1, read on the forward strand.
GCTTCTCGTAATATGCCTTGCGCCTCATTTCTTTTCTCAAACCGCTACGCTCGCACAACTTGCGGAAGCGACGAACGGCCTCCTGTATTGATTCTCCGGAACGAACCCTTAACTTCACCACAGGCAAAACTCCCTCTCGGACCCTTGGATCCCTCGTCACCGCTTCAATAATTTTGACACGGCTCTTACGCGCGCGGCGACCCTTGCTGCGCAAGCCGGTATGGCGTGAGGCGAACTTTCCCATAGTATCGGCCAAACCACGCTCCGCCTAGTGATTTGGGAAGTTTTTCTCGAGAACGCGCCCGCCAAACGAAAAAGACCCGCCGAAATTCGGCGGGCCTTTGGAGACGATCGACCGCTTCCAAATCGCGTTTGCCGATCAGGCAAGGACTTTCTGGGCCCGACCGAGCAGGGCTGCGAAGTCGAGGTTCGAATGGCAAGCGGATTGAGCCGCGGCCAAGTCGGCGTTGGTCCAGTCCTTGGCGTCTTCGGCCATTTCGGCGAACAAACGCCGTGCCTCGCGGCGCTCTCCGTATTGATCGTGATACGTCAGCAAGCGAGTCACGTCGTTGAGAGCGGCGTTCGTGCCCGCGGCTCGGGCGCAGCGGCCGTCGCAGTTGTGGCACATTGTCGGCCGAGAGGCCAGGAGCGCCTCATGCAGGAGCTGGAGCTCGGCATGCGCCAAGGGCTCGAACTTGCGGGCGGCGTCGGCGTTCTCGGAGATGTGCTCGATATTTCTCAGTGATACGCAAGACATCGCGAACCGTTCGTCGGTCCAGATCGCGTGCAAAAGCGATTGATACGCGTTCAGGCCGCGTTCCAGAAGGCTTGGAACCCGCTGCTTGATCTGTTTTGTGATCTCGGCGGGCGTGCCGGCGATCTGCTTCATCGAGATCAGTCCGATGCCCTTCTTGTGGCAGGCGTCGAGGGCTCGATTGAGAGGATCGTCCTTCTCGATCCAGGGCGAATACTGAAGCATCACGGCGTCGAGAAACCCGCCGTCGGCCGCGGCCTGGATGTACTTGGCCTTCTCACGATCGTGGCATGAGAAGCCAACCAGCTTGGCCTTGCCCGATTTGCGGATCTTCTCGGCAACGTCTTTGAGCTCTTTGCTCTTGGGCCAATCGAGCGACTGCGGGCCGTATTCTCCAGGACCAATGCCGTGGATCAAGAACAAATCGACGTAGTCGGTTCCCAGTGCATCGAGTCTCTTGTCGAGCATCTCGATAAGTTGGCTGGGAGAGTTCTTGGGGTGGTCCTTGGTGACCAAGAAGATGTTCTTGCGAACCTCGGGGACTGCCCTGAGCCAGTCTTTGATGGCGGGCTCGGAGCCGTAGCAGTCGGCAGTGTCGAAGACTCGAACGCCGTTGGCATAGGCGAAGCGAAGCAGCCGATTGGTACCAGTGTTCCGCCAGGTTCCCATGTTAAGAATGGTGACGTCGACCCCAGTCTTGCCGAGGGGTTTGGTGGGCAGAACAGGCTTGCCCTCTTTCTTGTCGGCGTCTTTTTGTTGAACTGGGGCGGCTTGCAGTTGAGCGCCAACCGTCCCGGCAGCCACGGCAGCGCTGGCTTGCAGGAAGCCGCGGCGGTTCAGTCCTTCAACGTCTTGGCCTGTCATCGGTCGTTGCTCCAATCAAGGTGTTTGGACGAGCGAACCTTATAAGGAAATCCAAGCTCCATTCTCGAACAATAATCCCTGCGCAAACAATTGTCGAGCAAAAAATGAACCTGAGCGGCAGGCTCGTTAAGCCGAGCCCACGAGCTCTTCCACCCTGTTTGACTGGGTAGGACGGCCGACGGTGTGGTTGGCGGCGAGTTCGCTACGGAGTACCACGACGTTTTTAGGCGCTCGTATGCCAATGCGGACGTGGTTGCCGTCGATTTTCACGACGGTGATCTCGACGTCGTCGCCGAGCAGGATGCTTTCGTTGGGCCGACGGCTGAGGACAAGCATGAAGGGCCTCCTTGCGGGAAAAGGTGCTTCCGTTCGAAAACTGTTACTCCAACATATCAAACCTACTGCTTTTGTATCGAGAATGCCGGGTTCAAGACGACATTTAGGGGAATGGGAAGCCGGGTTCCCTTTTAGGTCTCGAGCTGGTTTGTCGAGTGAGCGTTACGAGCTCATCATTTGCCGAAACTCCGTGAACAGGTAGCGGCTGTCATGAGGGCCCGCGGAGGCCTCTGGGTGATATTGGACGCTGAAGATTGGCAGTCGATTGTGCCTGAGACCCTCGAGCGTCTGATCGTTGAGGTTCACGTGGCTTGGCTCGACCGAGTCGGGAAGGCTCGCAGGGTCGACCGCGAAGCCGTGGTTCTGCGTGGTGATTTCAACCTTGCCTGAGCGTTCGTCGCGGACAGGGTGGTTGGCGCCTCGATGACCAAACTTGAGCTTGAAGGTTCGGGCGCCGAACGCCTGGCCGAGGAGTTGATGACCCAGACAGATGCCGAAGATCGGCGTACCCTTGGCCTCGGCCGCGGTTCGGATGAGCGTTTTGAGCGTCTTGGTGGCGGCTTCCAGCGGTCTTGGATCCCCAGGGCCGTTGGAGATGAAGATTCCGTCGGGTTCGTGTTCGAGGATCTGCTCCGCCGAAGCCGAGCCCGGCAAGATCGTCACCCGACAACCGACGTTGGTCAGCGATCGGGGAATGTTCCACTTCATGCCAAAATCGAGCGCGACAACATGCGGCGTCGACGCGGCATCCGACGTCCGAGCTTCAAACTCGTCGGGACGATCGCGATGAGGGTTCCAGCTTTGCTTGCTTTCGGGCATGACGTCTCGAGTGAGATCGAGACCGACCAAGCCTGGACACGTGCGAGCGCGGTCGACGAGCGCCTGGTCGTCGAGCTCGGTGGTCGAGACGATTCCTTTGAGGGCGCCGTGCTCGCGCGTCAGCCGAACGAGCGCTCGGGTGTCGACGCCTTCGACGCCGATGATATTGTTCGCTTCGAGATAATCATGAAGGCTCGACTGAGCCCGAAAATTGCTGACCGTGCTCGAGAGCTCTCGCACGACAAATCCGCGGACCCATGGCTTGCGGCTCTCGGCGTCTTCGGCGTTGACGCCGTAGTTGCCGATCTGTGGGTAGGTCATCGCCACGATCTGGCCGTGGTAAGATGGGTCGGTCAAGATTTCCTGATAACCCATCATGCTGGTGTTGAAAACGACTTCTCCGTCGGCTTCTCCAACGGCCCCAAAGCCTTTGCCGGAAAAGACCGCTCCGTTCTCGAGTGCGAGCTTGGCGACGACCATTGCCACCCTTGTTTGTTGCGTGAATCTTGGAGGAAAAACCCGACCGACTTTTACTCAGGAGCGATCCTTGCGTACAGGTGGTCAATTTACCACGCGATCCGGTGCAATGCTAGAGCAATTTCGAGTAGAGTTTCGGGGAGAATCTTGTCGGATGGCTCAGCTTAACTCAACCATCTAGGATCCATCAGCCTAAAGCTGCCGTTCGAGGTGAGTCGGTCACTGAGTCGAAGGAGGTCAACAACGATTGCGAATTCTAAAATGGTTTTCAATCGCGTTTGCGTCTCTGGCCCTACTTGGCTTCCTTGGGGCTCTGACCTTTTTCCTTCGCGAATCGCGAAAGAGCACCGCCCAGCTCACGAAGGCTGTAGCAGACGCCGACCGAGACGACCCCAACTGGCGGATGCAAAACCTTCTCGCGCATCGGAAGGTCGTCACGGAGGACAAGAATTCGGCCCTCGTCGTCGCTGATGCGTTGGAGGGCATCCCCGAGGACTGGCCAAAAGCAGAGAATGCACCCGGCCTTTCTGCTCGACAAACCGAGCTATCAACTGCATACGACCAACTGGGGATCACGCCGACCAACCGCCTCTTCGATCCCGATACGGTCGCCACACTCGAGAAAGAACTCGAGCGACTTGCCGACAACGTCCAAACGGCGAGGTCGCTCGTCGGTTACCCAAGCGGTTCGAGCGAGATCGTGCTCGCGCCTCTGGTCACCGAGACGCTCCTTCCTTATACCCAATCGACGAGGACCTGCACCGGTTGCTTCGGGCCGACGCCCTGGTTCGGGCGAACCGGGGAGACGTCGACGGCGCGATGGAATCTTGCATGGCAATTCTGAACACGGCTCGGTCGATCGGCGATGAACCGTTTTTGATCTCCCAGCTTGTGCGTATTTCAATCGTCGCCACGGCGCTTGACGCCGCGGACCACGTCCTTGGAATGGGCGAGCCTTCGGATCAAGTGCTCCAGAGGTTTCAAGAATTCCTCAGAGCAGAGGACGACGAGCCGACATTGCTCTACGTGCTCGAAGGGGAACGGGCCAGTGCCGACGACATGTTCACAAAACTCGAAAGCGGTGTGATCAGCTATGCGAACCTTTCCGGAGGAGGCGTGGCGCCCGGTAAGAAGCCAAGCCAGGTCTCACCAATCACGCGGCTGATCGTTCGCGGCCAAAGAGCCACGGCCCTGGAATGGTTGAACGAGGCAGTGAGGATTGCCCGCAGGCCTCTGGAGGACCAATTCGCCGATTGGGAGGCCTGGAGGTCCGAGATCGCCGAAGCTCGAAAGACATTCAAACCCGGACTGCTCGCCGCGTGGTCGGCCAATCGAGTCGGTCTGGCCGTTCTCCTCACTCCCGCTATCGCCGTCGGGCAAGAAAACGACGTCTGGAAGCACCTTATGCTTAAGACGACGATCGCGCTCGTCGCAGCCGAACGGTCGAGGCAAAAGGCGGGTCGTTGGCCGACGAAGCTTCAAGAAATCGACAAATCGATACTTCCGAAAGTTCCGATCGATCCGTTCACCGGCAAACCGATCCTCTTGCTCCATCGCGAAGGCAAACTCTATTGCTATAGCGTGAGCTTCAATCGCCAGGACGACCATGCGAAGTTTGCGCCCAAGCGTCGACGCGACGGTCCTTTCGATTATGGCACAAGCGCCTGGGATCCTGAGCTCAGGCGAAGACAGGCTGAGCCGAAGAAGCCAGCCGAGTAGGCCCCCGCATCAAGAGCCTTAATCCATCCCAATCAGCGGCCAAACCACCCCGCGCAAAAACCAGGGATGGAAAAGAATCGGCAACGGCACGGCAAGCCACCCGAGCACCCAGACGTGGGCCCAGCATCCCCAGCGGTTTACGGCTCGACCAGAGGCTTCGAGTCTTCGCTCAACCAAGACCAACGTCCCGTGCAACAGGAAGTAGAGAAGGGGCAAGCCAAACCCCGCCAACACAGGAACGCTGATCGCCAGTTCGTGCAGCAGCCCCGACGCCAGGAAGGCCGCGGCCATCGCGTACTTTCGACCAACGACCTTGGACAAGGGCCTGTAGACCCCAATCGCAGTCATCTCTGAAAATGCCAGGTTCCACGCCTGCTCCAGAACTCGTTCAAAGACTTCGATACGAGTGGATTACGAAACAGCGGCCGAGCGTCAACCCCCGCCATTCGCCACACGCCCGCAAGAATGTTGAAGACGCCGAAGTGAAGCATTAAGCTCAATCCGACGAGGAGGGGGACAGTCGCGAGCACTCTGGCGAGCGGATCTGACAAGGCAGGTCGACCCCAATGCCAGAGTGCCCAAGCGAAGACGGCAAACGCGAATCCAAGCCCACCAAGTCGGCAGCCCATCCCGATGAGCGACCACGCTCCTGATTGTCGAGCTTGCCCAGCATTGGCGAAAATCGAGGGCCTCATTCCAGGCCAGGCCGACGCGAAGCCAAGCCACTTCCAAGCGGGGAGCATCGGCATTCCCTCGGCCCTGGCCTCGAGCGTCACCACGCCTTTCATCCCGTAGAGCAAGGTTCCGATCACGGCAAGCATCCGAATTCCCGCGGGCTCGTGGCGGCAGATGCGTTCGACGCCAAACGTGGCCGCGATGGTCAAGAACCAGGCCAAGAGTCGGGCAGGCCGTCTCTGCGGTAATCGATCGAAAGCCAAGCCTCCGAGCAGCGTCGCGACGAGCACTAAAGCCACGATTGACAGTGAGAGTGGATCGCTCGGACGATAGCCTGTCACGCTCGAAGGACTCCCAGGTTCAGCAGGAGCGCGCCGCGGCGTAGACCAGGGAGAGGAAAACGAAAAGCCCAACGAGCGGCAATCTCGGCCAGAACGATACGCCTGCCCGAAGGAGCATCGGAGCGATCGAAATACGCAAATTGAATGACCAGGCGTCCGAGCCAGTACGCGGTGATGAATCCTGTTACACAGGCAGCCAGCGGCGTGCGGTCGAGCAGCCAGGCGGGCCGCAGCGACACGAGCCCGAATGAGAGGTTCGTGCACCAAATGTATCCCGCGTAGGTCCAAAAGACCTGGCGGGTCAACGGCCTCAGCTTGGCGGTGTCTTCTTTCCAGCGGAGCACGCGAGGGATCGCCAAACTGGCCAAAATGAGGACCAATTGTCCCACGCCCGCCGCGAAGACAAGTCGGTCCAGGAGGGCTCCGGCGTGGGCAACGTTTAGGTCTCCATCGGACTTGGCAGGAGCGCCGCGAACGCAAAGACGAGAGCCAGGTATCCGTCGGCTAGCAGGAACAGGACGTCAAAGAAGCGGTTGGCGCGATGCGTCGCGCGGTCGTAATAAAAGAGCTGTAAGAGCACTCGCATACTCCAGAAGACCGCGAGAAACGCGCAGATGGAACGTCCCAACGGCCGACCGGAGGCGAGCTCGGCGCCGAAGAAGAGGCACAAGAGCGCAAAGCCCACCTGGACGAACATGATGTAGCCGTTTTGCACGAGAAACACCTGGCGAACGACGACCGGTACGTCTCGCAGGTGTTCGAGATAACGAAACTTGCCGAACGCGAAGATGTTGGCCGATGCGACGAGAAGCATCAGCATGCCTGCAATATGAAGGGATGCAAGCGGGAGAGAGATCAGCGATAAGAAGAAATAAGGAATCACGAGTTGCCAGATGCTCGATAGCCTCGTCGCACGAATCGAGTATCGGCTCGCACGGTATGGAAGTCGAGTCCGAAGAACCGATCCGATCGGACTGACGAGCCGGCGGCCATTGCTTCGGCAGTTCCAGCGTCTGGGGATCAGCGGGTAGCCGGGAAGGTTCCGTGGGCGTCGATATAGATTCGCAAGTCGTTGCGGAGCGTGTTCCATCTCTCGCGTAGGATCGTCAGCGTCGCGCCGAACTCGGCGACGGCGTCTGTCTTTCCCAGGCGTTCCAGAGTCTCGCAGGTCTTCGCTGAAAAGCTTGCTCCCAAGTTTAAGTACAAGCCTTTGAGGGTATGGGCCTCCCATGCCGCCTGAGGACCGTCGACCCTGGCAATTGCAGCGGAAAGGCGGTCGAGCGTTTCCGGAACGGCGTCAAGCACCTGGCGCAGAAACTCTTGCAGATAAGATTGGTCGTCGCCGTGCGTTTCTTCCAACCAGCGAGAATCGAACTCCGAGGGATGGTGATGATCGTGGCCCGGGTGCTGATCGGAATCGTCTTTCCTCTCGTCGGCCCACTCGACGAGCGCATCGCGGAGCAAGCCTGGACGGAGCGGTTTGGTGAGATATGCGTCCATGCCCGCGAGAAGGCACCTTTCCCGGTCGCCCTGCAAGGCATGCGCTGTGAGGGCAACGATGGGAGTTCGCCTTCCCGTCGACGACTCGTTGGGGCGGATCGCGGCGGCGGCGGCAAGGCCGTCCATTTCGGGCATTTGAACATCCATGAGTATCAGGTCGAAGCCTCCGCCTTGGGCGGCCTGGACGGCCTCGAGTCCGTTCTTCACGGCTTCGACGAGCCCTCCCAGCCGAGTAATCATCGCGACCGCGACCTTTTGATTGACTTCGTTGTCTTCCGCGAGCAGGATGCGGATCGGCCTTTCAAGTTTCTCGGGTCGGGATGCTCGAATGCGGTTGCCGCACTTGCTTAAGACGTTCGGCTTGATCGAACCCGGAACCGCCCCTGGTCTTGTGAATTCGAGGTCGAACCAGAAACTGCTGCCCACGTCTGGTTCGCTTTCGACGCCGATCTCGCCGCCCATCAGCCCAACAAGTCTGCGACAGATGGCAAGGCCAAGCCCCGTGCCGCAATGCTTTCTGGAGCTGCCGGATTCGATTTGGGTGAAACTCTCAAAAACGTCTTCTTGACGATCTTGGGGTATGCCGACGCCCGTATCTCGCACCAGAGTGCGAACCTTCGCCCAGCCGTCGTCGCATTCGATGCATTGCGCCTCGATGGTCACTTCGCCAATTTCAGTAAACTTAACGGCGTTTCCAACCAAGTTGGTGAGCACTTGCCGGATGCGTACAGGGTCTCCTTCGAGCTCTCGAGGAACGTTGGGGTCGACGCGGCAGGTCAGCTTCAGGCCTTTTTGATGTGCTCTCGGAGCAATGAGGTCGGCGACCTCGCTCATGACGCTCTCGAGCTGGAAGACGGACGTCGCGATCGTCATTTTTCCGGCCTCGATCTTGGAGAGATCAAGGATGTCGTTGATGACGGTCAACAGGGCCTCGCCGCTGGTGCGGATGGTTTGCATGTAGGCGTGCTGCTCGGGATTCAAGGGCGTATCGAGCAGGAGTTCGGTCATACCGATCACGCCGTTCATCGGCGTGCGGATCTCGTGGCTCATGTTGGCGAGGAAGTCGCTCTTGGCGCGGGCCGCGTCCATGGCCTCGTCTCGCGCCAGCCTGAGATCCGATTCGAACCGCTTTCGTTCGGTGACGTCCTGAATCTGGGCTACAAGATGCAGGGGGCGGCCGTCGGCGTCTCGGACGAGAGACACGCTGAGAAGAATCCAGACAATGCGGCCGTCCTTGTGGAAGAAACGCTTCTCCATCTGATATGTGTGAATTTCGCCGTTAAGAATTCGCTTAACCTGCTCAAGGTCGGCGTCCAAGTCGTCGGGGTGCGTGATATCCTGGAACGTCTTCTCGAGGAATTCGTCTTCGGAGTAGCCGACGATGCCGCGGAGCGAACGGTTGACCTGCAGAAAGCGGCCCTCCGGAGAAACGAGGGCCATGCCGATCGCGGAAGCGTCGAACGCACCTCGGAACCGCTCTTCGCCCTGGCGGAGCAGGGCGTTGGCGTGGGCCAGATCGGCGGTGCGGTCGGCCACGCGCCGCTCGAGCTCGAGCTGCGACCTGAGCCGTTCGGCCTCGATCGCCTTCCTGTCCTCGATTTCATGCATGTAGACCGCAAGGCCTTCGTCGGTGGGGTAGGCCCGGATCTCGAGCCATTTGCCGCAGTCGACGCACTGCATCTCGAATGATGCGTGTATACGCCGCTCAAACACAGATTTATAGTGCTCTTCCACGACGCCGCCCGCCAGATGGGGGAAGACGCTCCATATGGGCACGCCAAGTACCTCTCCAGGAAACTTTTTGAAAAGCTGCTCCCATTGGGGATTGACGTACGTGAAGCGCCATTCGTGGTCCAACGCGAATGAGGCGTCGGTGATGCTTTCAAGGATTTTTGAGATTCGATTCTTGGCGAGCAGAGCATTCTCCTCGGCTCTCTTGTAATCGTCGACGTCGGTGCAGGTTCCGAACCAGCGGTGCAACTGGCCGTGGGAGCTAAAGACTGGGATGGCTCGCGAACTGAACCAGCGATAGCCGCCTGTCCGATGGCGCATCCGAAACTCGGCTGCGAACGGCCTCTTCGTCTCGATCGCGGCGTTCCACGATGCAGTCACTCTCTCCATGTCCTCCGCGTGGATCACTTCGCTCCATCGCCGGGTCAGCTCCTCCGCAACCTCGATGCCCACGATTTCGAGCCACTGCGGGCCGAGGTAATCGGGAACTCCGTCGGGTTTGGTGCTCCATACGAGCTGAGGCAGGGTTTCGACAAGCGCTCGGAATTGCTCCTCGCTGTTCCTGAGGGCGACCTCCATTTGCTTACGATCGTCGATGTCGACTGACGCGCCGAAGAAGCGATCGACGCCTCCCTGTTCGTCGCGCACGGCCACAGCGCGGCCGAGCTGCCAGCGGTAAGCGCCGTCGGACCGGAGGAGTCGATATTCGGCTTCGAAGGGAGTTCCTTCGCTCTGCATGAGAGAGTAGCAACGAATTACGGATTCGAGATCGTCTGGATGAATGACGTCCTTCCAACCCTCGGCCAACTCGCCGATTCGTTCAGGACTCATACCGGTATATTCGAACCAATGCTTGTTGAGATATTCATGGGTTCCGTCGCGCCTCACGCACCAGACGATCTGCGGCATTGAATCCGCGAGCTGTCGGATACGGTTCTCGCTGCGCGCAGCCCGGCGTTCGCCGATTCGAGATCCCTGGTTCGAGTCTCGACTCGTCTTTCGAGATCTTCGTGAAGCCGCCTGCTCTCGTGTTCCGCCCTTTTGCGGCTGCGTCCCTCGACTTTAAGCAGTACATAGAAAGCCACAAGAGTCAGCGAAGCAAGTATCGAAAGCACCACGAGAGACGCGGCCGAACTCCAAGCCGCCGAACGACTCCGTTTGTTGCGCGCTTCCAACAGGCTCCGCTCCTCGGTCTCGATTTCCTTGGCCAGGTTTAGGGCCTTGGTCATGATCTCGAGCCCATGATTGGTCCTGATTGAATTTGAAGCCTGCTCGATGCCTTTGGTAATGAAGAGATCGATCCCCTCCTGAAGGGTTTGGACGCGGATTCGCACGAGGATCGCGAACCTGCGGAGCCGTTCTTGCTGAGGCGGGTTGTCCGAGGTCAACTCGATCAATTGGGCAATTTCGGGCTCGATCTTCGCAACCGAGGCTTTGTAACGACGAAGGTAGGAGTCGTCGTTGGTCAGCAAGTAGCCGCGCTTGTCGGCCTCCGCGTCCCGTAGGCGGCTCGTCGCGACCGCAAGCTGGTCCAGCAGCTTGTACGTATGTTGAACCCAGCGGTTGCTCTCGACGTAGCCGACCGCACTCTTGTACGCCGCGAAACCAAGGGCCAGCAGCGTGCACCCCCCGGCCAGGAAGCACCCGAGAAAGATTCGGTCCAAGCGTCGAATCATGATGGTAAACCGTCCATAGCGCGATTCAGAACGTCGATTAGATTGTGCTTGAGCAGAGGTTTGGCGACAAAATCGTCCATTCCGAAAGCGGCGAATCGTTCCTCAATTTCGCTGTCGCCGGACAGCCCAACGATCCAAGGGAGATGCTCAAAATCTCGACGCATCCCCAACGCGGCGTCGACGCCGCTGGTCGGTTTCATGTGCACGTCAAGGAATACAACGTCGAATCGACCTGCGCGCCACGGCTTCGACGGCCTCGCGGCCGTCGCTTGCCGTCTCCACTGTGTGCCCAAGCTGCACCAACAGTCGGCATGCAAGCGCGCGAAGAATCGAATCGTCTTCCGCAACCAACACTCTCAATTGTCGAGCTCGATTGTTTCCGTGGGGGGTAACCATCAAGGACATAGAAACTCCCGAAGGCTTAGACGCTTCGTCGCACCAATCACTGGCGATTATAGCAAATGTAAGTTTTCTTAGACAATTAATGGCCGCCAAAAACCACGTGATAAGCGAGACTGAACAATTCTTGAGCCGGCTTTTCGCTCATAAAAGAAGGCTAGGTTCCACTTTTTCGCGAGTCAAAGCAGGCGTCTCGCTGAAGAATGGGTGAGTGGATGCTTGTGTCTATGTGGAGATTAGGCTGGGGATTTATGAGACGCCCGGCTCGCTCGTGTGGTCGAGATTGGTGTTCGGCGTCGAACGCGTCGTTGAGCCGAGTGGCTTACCGTATGCTGAAGATCAACTGCCCTTGGCGGATGGCTGCGCCTTCGACGATCGCCTCGTTGGGATTGACCGAATCGGGCAGAGCGACGACCCCGGAAGTGGGCGCATATAACTTGACCTTTGCGAGTTGCTTTTCAAGTTTCTTGCACCTGTCGGACTCGAGTTCGAGCCCGGCCTTTTTGGCCAACTCTTCGGACTTGGCTTGTTCGAGCTCGGCCTCGATCTGCTTTCTGCCTTTGAGGCTGGTGTATTTCTCGAAGATCTCCAGTTTAGTCTGGGTCAGCTCGAGTACGGTCTGGAGCCGCTCGAACTCGTCTTGAAAGCGGCTCGTTGTGTTAGTGCTTAGTCGTTTGTCCATCTGTTTGCCGCGTTCGAGGTCTCGCTTGGCTCGATCTCGATTGCCCTTGGCGATCAACACCTCCGCTCGGAGGGTTTGGAGGTCGATGAGGTTGAGCGAATCGAACTCCTTGAGTTTGATCTCGGCTAGCTCGCGATCGATGACGGCCTTCTTGGCCGAGGATTGGGCGCTGTCTCGTTTGATCGTCTGGGCAATCATTGCTTCGAGAATCCGAGAGGAATCGAGCTCGCCGACGAGCTGACCTTTTTGAACGCGCGAACCGTCGGGCAGCATCGAAAGCACAATCGCTGGGTCTTCGAGCTCGCTTCTCACGTCGTTTCGCTTCGTTCGAGAGCTCACGGTCACGGCGACCTCGCTCTTGTTTTGGCTGCAGGAACACGAGCAATTGGTCTTGCATCGGGTATTGCCGTTGCAGCAATCCGCGGCTGACGGCGCCTCGCTGCGAATTCCAGCCGGCTCGGCCGACTTGGCATTTGGGGTTGATGTCGCTTTCGCGCGGGTTGGCGTCTGTGCGTGGATCTTTTTGGTGGGTAAGAGCTTGAAGATCAGCCCCGCTCCCCCAAAGACCAACGTGGCGACCAGTGCGACTTCGAGACGCCTTCCGATACGCATGGCGAAGGCCCTTTGTCGAGAAGTGTTCCGCGATTCAAAATCCGCTTTGGAGGCCTTCGAGAGAACCTGGATCAGTCGGGCCTGGGCCTAGGCTTCTCTTGAAGGACGCCCTCGACCGACTTGAGCAGTTTTTCCATGGCGAAGGGTTTGCGAATGTAATCCCGCACGCCAAGCATTTCGGCGTAGGCGCGGTGCCGGCTGCCTTCGTTGCCGGTGATCATGATGGTGGGGATGAGTCCGCCAGGCCTGGTTTTCAGCTTCTCGAGCACGAGAAAGCCGCTCTTTTTGGGCATCATCATATCAAGGATAATCAGGTCCGGCGTTTCGCGCTCGGCAAGTGCCAGTCCCGAATTTCCGTCTCGCGCCACCAAAATTCGGAAGCCTTGGTCCTCGAGCACGGTCCGCATGGTCTCGACGATCTCGGCGTCGTCGTCAACGAGCAGGATGGTCTTTGCGGCGGGCATGCGGATGACTCCAGGCGAGTTCGAAGGATGCAGCGGCACGGATGCTCTATCGTATAACCCCCAGGGCGATGGAACAAGCGTGTCGGAGCCGTTGATCGCACGGAAAATGCTCGGCATGTCGTCTAGGAGTCGTGTACGATCAGAAGGCCCTTTCCTTTCGGCGCACCTTCGTGACATAATCATGCATTCAGACTGCCGAGATTCCCGCTTCAAGCGTAGACCCGTATAACAGGCTTTGGCGGGCGACCTTGGCAATTCCGCCCGCCTGGACGGTTTTCGGTGAGTTAATGTCCCGCCGTTTAACAAAACCGAGCGGTGAAGGCGACTCCAGCAATTGACGTCGAGCTGGCGAACGAACCAATTATGCAAGTTCCGCCCCATCGGCGGGCATCGCTCTAAATAGCGTTTTATCGTGTTCCGAGAGGACCCAAAGCCATGAAGTCGCGAGCGACGAGTTGGGCGTGGACGTGTCTATTGGCAGGGAGTTTCTGGGCTTGTGGCTGTGGCGGCGGTAGTGGTCCCAGCCCAGAATCGGACTCCAACGCGGCGTCGGGCAATCCGACGTCCGGCGATTCCGCCGGGCCCGACGTGGCTTCTGCGGACCCAGCGCCTGCGGTCGCGCCGGCGCCAGGCTCTGACGCACCAGCCCCCGCGCCCCCCAGCGGACCCGCGGTGGCACAAAATCAACCTGCTCCCGCGCCGCCGCCAAGCGGTCCTCCACCAGCCGGCCCTGGCGGCCGTCAGATGCGCATGGCTCCAGGCCCCGACGGCGCGGCGGAATCAGCTCCACCAGGCGGACAGCCGGGCGGTGGACAAAGCACTCCAAGCCCAGGCGGGGGGATGATGGCCAAAAAGGGCGGCATGGGCGCCGGCTATCCTGGTTCCGGCGGTGGCGGCGGCGGCGGTCAACAGCAGCAGCAACAGCAACAGCAAATGCAAGGGAGAAGCGGCATGGGAGCCAACTATCCCGGAGCTGGCGGCGGCGGCGGCGGCGGCCAACAGCAGCAACAAATGCAGATGCAGAGGAAAGGCGCGATGGGCGCCGGCTACCCAGGCGCAGGCGGTGGTGGAGGCCCCGGCGGTCCCGGCGGTCCTGGCATGCCAGGAGGCGCCGCCTCGGCCGCAAAGAAGCCGCCAAGCTATAAGACGCCCGCCTCGGCCGTTAAGGCGTTCATTGACGCCGCCACCGATAAAGACGCTGAACTCTTGGCCGAAGCCACGGCTCTCCGCGCTCCCACCACCGCCAAACACTACTCGCAGAAGAAGTTCCTGGCGATCCGAGAATCCTCGCTCGACGCCGACGAGATGGACAAGATCGCTGCTGAATTCAAAGGTTATCGCGTTACACAAGTGTTTCCAGGAGACGGGACCAAAATCGGCAAAGTGCAGGTGATTCGGCAAGGGAACCAGCGGATCGATCAACGAGTGATCGTCGTCCGCAGGGAAGCCGCCGGTTGGAAGGTTGTAGACGTCGAACAAGCGTTTTCTTCCAAGGTTCCTGGAATGAGGGCCAATCGAGGAAACTCATCCGGCGGCGGCGGAGGAGGTGGCGGCGGAATGGGCGTAGGTGGATACCCGGGCGGCCGGCCGGCGCCTTCGGCTGGTCCTGCTCCCGCAGGCGGCGGCGGTGGCGGCGGCGGCACCAAAGCAACAGATCAGTAACCTAGCACCCCCCCCTCCAGTTCCAGGAATTGCGTTGCCGAGCTTTGTACTTTTTTCAGAAGTCGGCAAGTCATTCTTACAACCCCTGCCCGAAATCGGCGCAGGGGTTCTTTTTTTGTTAAAGAAAGGGCGTTCGGGGCGCCGATATCAACCAATTTTGCCTGTTGACAGCTTGGCCTGTCAGTTGCTAGAGAAGAGTCCGCCGCCAAGGGGACTTGGCAGAGCGGCTTGATTCGAACGTGGTTTCGCCAGGGATGGCAAGTACACCTAAGGATGGGTCGATGAGAAATGCGTCGAGTCTGCTCGAAGTGATGGTCATCGTGCTTCAGGTTCTAGGAATCGCCGCCTTGGGCATGAATCGGCTCGTGGATTCGGGCCGATGGGCCAAGCGAGCGAGGTTCGTGTTCGCCGCAGCGCTTGTGGGCCTGGGCGTTGTAGGCGCCCTCTGCGGAGGCAATGGGTCGGAGTTCGGCCTGTTCGCCGGCGGAACCATGACAATCCTTTATATCGGCATGACTCTGGGGGGCGGCGCCATCGACCCAACCATCGCTTCCAGAACAGGTTCCGCTATGTGACATAGCTGGATTCCAGAAATTCTCGCCGTCGTAAAGCGTTGCGATTGAACCTTTTGAGTTGATGGGGCCGACCGGCCCCATTTTTTTTTGGCCTGGCGATTTGACGCGGCTCGGAACGTGCGCAAGACTTTGCGACGATGGCTCGGTGTCGTCGGGCCCAAGAGTTTTGCACCTTGCACGTCCAGTCGCCCGTCTTTGCTCACCTGCGCCTTGGGTTCATGATTTTCGCGCCGGATGGATCTGGGTTTCGCGCCGTCGAGGCGCGTCGGGGTCCATGCGGACCAGGCGGGATAAGGAGAAGGCCATGACGGTACGGTGGAAACGGATTGCGATTGCGTCTGGATTCCTGAGCTTGGTACTGGGAGCTCGAGTGCAGGCTCAACAGCCGGCGGCGAGCCCGAACCAGCAGGCTGCGGACGCGGTTGCCACGGCTTTGCGGTCGACGTCGAAGCTGGCGGGCGTCCGCATTGAAATCGAAACACGCGACGGTCAGGCGACGCTTTCCGGGACGGTCAAATCGGCCGCCCAGAAGTCCGAAGCTTTGAACCGGGCAATGAAAGCGGCCGGCGTCAAGAACGTCGTCGATCGTCTCCAAGTGGTGGGCGATACCAAGATCAAACGTGCTCAATATCAGGTAGCCGCGGGCGGCGGTGGACTGTTCCACCATCGTGGCGCCTCCGAAGCGGGCGGCGAGCCGATGATGGGCGGGGCGCCTGGCATGGGCGCTCAGGGCGGCCCTGGCGGTTACTACGATCCTTCCGCGGCAGGTGGACCAGCGCCTGAAGGACCCGCCGCACTCACCGGCGCTGGCGGCGCACCGAACCTTCCGAACTACGCCTGGCCCAGCTACGCTCCTTACCCCAACTTCTCGGCGGTGGGATACCCAACCGCGTACCCCTGGCAAGCTTGGCCGAACATCGGTCCGCCCTCGCCCTATCCTGAAGTTCCTCTCGACTGGAGAGCCGTGACACTCCGCTGGGACGACGGCATTTGGTGGCTTGATTTCAAGAAGCACTACACCCGTCCGTTCTTCACACCCTATCCCTTCGGCATCCTGGCCTATTGACGAACGCATCTCGAGATCGCAAAACGCGCGGAAGACCTGCGAGGAGGGTGGGAGAGATCCCATCCTCCTCGTGGCCATTTGGGGGTGCGCGGAGAAAGACCAAGACTTGCGCCTGTCGACCCTCTCAAATCGATAGCTGTCGGTTCTTCCGTGGAAATTCGCAGGCGCGGCCGAGTAAACTCGAGTGATCGCGAATAGGCGCCAGTGTCTTGCCTTGCAGCATCGTGCGCGATCATATGAAGAAAAGATGGTAAGCCTGATGAACCAATCGACTCGCATGAGGAAGTTCAGCCTTGTATTCGCTTTTTTGCTTTTGTTGATTGGATCTGGCTTCACAGGGGCTCCCCAGCAATCAACGACAAAATCGCGCAAGTCGCAGACGAAGGCCGCGACGGCCAAGCCTTCTGGACACTCGGCCGCCGCGAAATCAGCCGGAGATGCGACGACCAACTTCGCTTGGAAGGACGCGGGGGTCGGGGCGCCGGGCTCGGCGGGCGGTCATAAGTGGGATAAGACAACGCTCACTCTCGAGGGCGCTGGGGCGGGGCTGGACGTCAAGGGCGCCGATCAGCTCCAATTCGCCTACATCTCCGGACAATCAGGCGATTTTGAGATCGTGGCTCGCCTAGTCGAGTTCGATGGAGAAGGCAGTTCGGCCGCTGGGTTGTTGGCGCACGACCAACGACCCGAAATCGGCCATGGCTGGATTGTTCTTGAAGAGCAAAGACAACGCACTCGCGTGGAAATCGCGCGTTCTCGGCAAGTCTCCCAAGCAGGGCGCCAAGGTCTTCTCGGGAGGAACCGCGCTTGTTCAAAAGCCGCCGCTTTGGCTCAAAATGGTGCGCCTTGGCGAAAACTTTGCCGTCTATAAGTCTCGAGACGGCTGGCTTTGGACTTTGATCTCGAACGTCAGCGGCGGTCCGATCGCGCTCGAGAGTACGTTCGAACTGGGATTGTTCGTAAGCGGGTCCGAAGACGGCAAACCTGCGAAGGCCAAGTTCGATTCGATAACGATCGGGCCGCCGCGCATGCGATACAAGACCAGTTGGGTGGGCAACACGTTTGGCAGTCGGAATGAAGACGGCCACGTATCGAACGGACTGAAGGCGATGTGGGTGGGCGCCGACGGAGTCTGCTACACGAGCGCCTACTGGGACGAGGGAGAGCGCACCGGTGAATTCCTACCGAGAGGGAAAATCGGCGAGGCCGCTGCCAATTAGCACTCCGAAAACGGCCGAGGGCGCCGTCACCGGCGATTCCAAGCATGTTTATGTTGCCGAAATCGACCACATCGTCGAACTCGATCCGTCGGCGGCCAACTTTGCCCCGAGGCGCCTGGTCCTCTCGGTCGGCTTGTTCGACGCCAAGAAGGGCAATTGCGTCATAAGCGGCATGGCTTCGAACGGTCGCGAACTTTTCGTGGCGGATTCTCGCGAGAATCTCATCCGCGTCGCCTCGCTGGGACGGA
Organism: uncultured Planctomycetota bacterium; assembly: GCA_963818975.1. Lineage (GTDB taxonomy): Bacteria > Planctomycetota > Planctomycetia > Isosphaerales > Isosphaeraceae > CAWFUI01. The sequence continues at coordinate 220,328 of CAWFUI010000007.1, forward strand.
TACCGACCTATCACACCTCCCACGCCCCCAACGACGGCATCGTCGTCGCGCCCGCTCCCGTCGCGGCGCCATCGGGAGATGCACGCTTCGCTCCCGCGCTCGTCTACCAAACCCAGCGGGTAGGCGAAATCAACAAATATACAATTCCCGGATTTGCCCCTGGCACTCAATTCACGCTCCGCTGCCATCTTGCGGAGTTCGTGGAAAGACCTGCAAACATCGATGCTCGGCATAAGACGCTCAGGATCAACAACACGCCGGTCGTTGTGGCCGACCTTGCAGGCGGCGTGCTGAAGCCCGTGGTCAAGGACTTTCCGGGCGTCGCGGCCAATTCCAAGGGTGAAGTGGTCCTAAGGTTTGAAACCTTCGGCCCTGGCGTCTGCGGGTTCGAAATCCTGGGCCCGAAGCAGGAGAGGCTTTTTGCCGTTAACTGCGGCGGGCCCTCCGTGGGAGACTTCAAGGGGGAGAACCCCGAGCTCGTCGATAGGAGTTTCGCTTTTGAACGCCCAGGGCCGATGGCCGTCGACTCTCGGGGCGACCTTTGGATCATCCAGCGCAGCGGCGAATTTCCCATGACGGCCGCAGCGCCGACTTACAAAGCCTCCGTCAAATGCTATAAGCCTGATGGAACTTTCACAGGCCGTGAAATCACGGACGTGGTCGATCCTCGAGCTTTGGCCTATGACGGTTCAAAAGATCAGCTCCTCGTCGCCGAGAACGGCCTCGACCTGAACATCAGGATTTACGCGGGTCTCGCGAAAAATCCATCTCTTGCCAAAACCTTTGGCGAGAAGGGGGGGATCTTTAGCGGGAAGAATCCGGGTTTGGTCCATGACCCCGACGCCGGGGGCTACGCTCGATTCCCGCGTCTCTCCGGCGTGGGCGTCGACAAGCAAGGAAACATCTACGTCGGCGGGGGCTTTCAGGGCTCCGACGTTCGCGCCTTTACTCCCGAAGGCAAGCTGCTGTGGATGGTCAACAGTCTTGTGTTTTGCAATACGTACGACGTCGATCCCGACAGCGACGGCGCCCAGATCTACGCTCCCTTCAGCCATCTGGAGCTCGACCTCTCGAAGACCGACCCGGGTTCGGAACAAAAATATGTAAGCTATAACTGGAATCCACGTCGGTTTGGAGAACTGCTCCACCCCGGGAACGTCCAGGCCATGGTCCGCAGACTGGGCTCCGAAAGACGCTTGGTGCTATTCACGAGCGGGCAGGGCACCGTCGGCGATATCAATATCTACCGCTACGATGGCGAGATCGCCGTCCCCTCCGGCGGCATGCGCGACCATGGAAAATCGCTATGGATCGACGCCAACGGCGACGGCAAGGAAGAACCGCGGGAGACGGTCAAGATGGCCACGCAAATCGGCAAATCCACGGGATACTGCGTCGACTCCAAAGGAGACCTTTGGGTGGCGACTTCCGACAACGACTTTTCGAAAATCCGTCATTTCCGCTTCAAAGGTTTGAATCCGAAGGGGGTTCCCCTCTACAGCGGCGCAGCGGGCGAGGGGTATACCGATCTGAAATTCCCCGAAGAGGGCGGCAAGACCCGCGCCTGGAGCATGGACAGCCGTTTGGACTACGACGCCGATAGGGACGTCTTAGTCGCGCTCTTTCCGGCCGTGGCGCGTGCGGGAGAAGGCGATAAATCGCCGCCTCAGTACTTCCTGGCCCGGTACGACAACTGGAGCAAGGGCAATCGCAAGCCGACCTGGAAGATCAAGGCGTATCGACCGGAGACCAATCCCGATTACTTCATGTACGAAAAGAACCTCTTTCGGTATAGCTTTTACAGCAACATGCAAATCGTCGGCGATTATGTTTTCATGGCTTTTCTCTTTGGCGAGGTGCATGCGTTCGACCTTGCCACGGGCAAGTTGGTCGAGATCTTTGCCGCGGGCCCCGAAGTGAACGGTCGGTGCGCCTGGGAGGACGCCGCCATGGGGCTCCGCGCCTTCAAACGCAAGAACGGAGAATACTTGATCTTTACCGAGAACAGCGGCTGGGGCGGCAAGAATCATCTCTTCAGATGGAAACCCGAATAACGCGACGCGCGAAATCCGTAACTTGCCTGCAACTCCGCAGGTTTTCTCGGATTTGCGTCGTTGTGTGCTAGGTTTCTCCCCTGTAGGATCAAACTCCCGATTTCTGTCGTTGATGCTCAACCTCAATCATGTGATGCGAGGACGAACTTGATTCACCACTTCTTTCTGATAAGCCTCTTGGCTGGCGGGTTGTTTAGCTTTGATGAAACCCCGAAGGCGGATAAGGAAAAGTCCGCCCCCTTCAGCATCGAACAATCCATCTCGCTGCGTCCCATGACCGATCTGCAATTCTCGCCAGACGGTCGGCGGCTTGCTTTCACTGTCATCAGAGCTCCCAAGGAGCTGCCTCGCGAGCAGGAAATTTGGATGCTGAACGTCCAGACCAAGAAGGCTTGGCGGTTTGCCCACTCGCGCAAATCGAGTCGAAACCCCACCTGGTCGCCCGATGGTTCGCAACTGGCGTTCGTATCGGACAGAGAGGAACGCACGCAGATCTACGTCATGCCGTCCGACGGCGGCGAGGCGGAAGTTCTGACTTCGGGCAAGAACGCCGTTTCATCGATCGCATGGTCTCCCAAGGGAGATTCGATCGCATTCCTCGCGCCCGACGCCAAGAGCGAGGCTGAGGAAAAGAAAGAGAAAGACAAAGACGACGCCCGCGTGGTCGACAAAGACGACAAGCCAGCGCGGCTCTGGGTTGTTGGATTGACGGATAAGAAGACGCGCAAACTTTCGTCGGACGATTGGCGGATCGCGGAAATGAAATGGGCGCTGGAGGGTGATCGTCTCTTGGTCGTCGCAACCAAGCACCCAGAACCCTTAGTGTGGAGGAATCGGATTTTATCGGTCTCTCTCGCCGACGGAGCAACCAAGGAGATCGCCACGCCTTCGGGTCCAGTGTCCGACCTCCAAGTCTCTCTCGACGGCAAGCTCCTGAGTTTTCGAGGCGCCCGGGGCGATGGCCCTTCTCCACACGACCTCTTTATTGTTCCGGCGGAGGGCGGGACGCCTCGCAACCTGACCGAGAAGCAGATCGATAGGCCCATCGGAGGGCAGGCTTGGACAAGCCCAGAGAAGATTCTGGCTGTCGTCGACTATGGGTTCGCCAGCCGACTGGCTTTCGTGGGCCTCGATGGGACGACGGAACCTGGACCGGAGATTGAGGTGAACCCCTTCGGTAGAGCCGTCGTCAGCGTGTTGGGAGACCTGGCTTTTGTCGGTCAAACTGCAATAGAGCCCCACGAAATCTGGCTGAAGCCCGCGGGAGGAAGCGCGGAACGCGTGACCAAAATCAACGAACAGTTGCTTAAAGCAAGTTTGGTGAAACCAGAGTTCTACAGGTATACCAGCTTTGACAAGACCGAGGTCGAGGCGGCACTTTATCGGCCGAAAGGCGCTCGCGAAGGACGCCAAGGCGCCTCTGGTCGTGTTGATCCATGGCGGACCGACGGGCCGCTGGTCCGATGGGTTCGACTTCCTGGGCTGGTCTCAGCTTCTCGCGGCGCGAGGTTACGCGGTGTTCTGTCCGAATATCAGAGGTTCAATAGGTTATGGTTGGTCGTTCATGGTCAAGAACCGCGCCGATTGGGGTGGAGACGACTTCAAAGATGTGATGGCGGGCGTCGACGACCTGATCGCTCGTGGGATCGCCGACCCCGATCGAATCGGGATTGCTGGTTGGTCGTACGGAGGGTACATGTCCGCATGGGCAATCACCCAGACAACGCGATTCAAGGCCTCGATCGTCGGAGCCGGGATGTCCGACCTGGCCAGCGAGTTCGGCACCGAGATGCTTCAGTCCGTGCAGTACGACCACTGGTTCTATGGAACGCCTTACGAAAAGCAGGATGGTTTCATCAAGAGCTCGCCGATCACGCATTTGAAGAACGCCAAAACGCCAACCTTGATCCTGCACCCCGAGAACGATCTCACCGACCCCATCGGGCAGGCCCAGCAACTCCATCGTGGACTCAAGCACTTTGGCGTCGAGTGCGAGCTTGTGATCTACCCACGCGAAGGGCACGGGCCCCAGGAAGAAAAGCATATGCTCGATATCAATCGACGCATGTTGAGTTGGTTCGAGACCCATTTGAAGTAACGCGGCGAGCGAGGGGGGGCCGCGTCGTTGCATCGATTGTTGCGAGTTAAGTGTTCGCGTATTGCGAAAGACGCGAGACCGTGACGCTCGACGTGGAATTCGGCTCGGCGCTCGTTAGGGTGAACCTCAGTTGGAAGTTGCCAATCGAGAACGACGCCAGGCTGATCGTTCCATCGAGCGGCTGGGTCTGAGATTGAACCAGAGTGGGGTCCATGACGAACGCGAGATCCCACTTTTGGGCAATCGGGTCGTACGCGTAGACGTTCAAAAGATCTCCCGGTGTGAAGTGGTTGAATTGATATTGGAATGTCAGGCCGCTGAACCACTTGTGCGCGGTTGCAAAGGTAAAATCAGCCGACTGCATTTTGCTGTTCTGCTGCGTTAACGTTACGTAAGTGCCGAGCGTCGGGTCGTTGTTGGCCGACATGACCCCCGATGTTTGTTTACCAGGCTTCAGGGTTACGGAATCGAAAATCGGATTGTTTGAAAGACCCGGCAGTGGAAAAAGATAATACTGATTCGCGGCGTTGTTTTTGTAAGTGCGCCACGTCTGCCATTGGTAGTTGAAAAACGGAACATTGCCGCTGGAATTCTTCAACAGAGGCGACCACTCTCTGCCGACGCTGTTGCCGTTGGTGAGTGCCGGCTCCGACGATCCTGCGTACCAGTAGGCTGCGTAACTGTGCACGTTGACTGGGTCGTTGACCAGGTCCGGCCAAGGGAGAAGATGCACGTCGACGACGTTCTTCAACGTCGAATTCGAATTCGGGTATGAAATGACGTTGTAGGGTTCGTCGAGCGCCGAGATGTAATTGTCCACGAAGGTTTGTGCCCGAAGGGTTCTTGCTGATGTTCAGGTCTTGCAGGAAGTACCAGTTGTCGTTTGTTGCGCCGAGCTTGGCCAGAGAAAAGCCGACAGTGCCCAGCGCTCCGCTGTTGGATTCGGGCGAGTCGAGGATCGTAAGCTGGTTGACGTGGAGGGGGTCGACTGTGTCGTGCGTGAGAGCGACGGCGGCCACCGTGGCCACCTTCGATCCGTGGCTGTGGCCTATCAATTGAAGTTGGCCTCCGAAATGCGTCTGAGACCCCAACGCCTGCTCGAGCCCGACGGCCAGACGTTCTCCGTTTAGGGTTGTCATCGCCTCGGACTTATAGGCGTCCAGAGGAACTTGAAACGGCAGGCCTTTGATCGTCACCGACGCCGCCGACGTGGCCGAGTTGTCGAGCCAGGTGTAGGCAAGGACCGCGGCGTTCGGATCCGAGGCCATCAGATCCTCCGCCAAGCCGTTCGCGGACACGACGAATGTCTTCTGACCGGCTGGGGAGACGGAATGGCCGTCGAGGAGCCAAGGCGAGACGGGCCCTGACGAATCTCCAGGTTTCGTGCCGGCATACGATTTGATCATCTTATAGGTAGGGTTGTTCGCGCCTCCAGCGTAGTCGGCCGGAATGGTCTGCCACCACTTCAGGACGAAGTGGCCCATATCCGCAGCGTTCGTGACCCAATCCCGATAACCTGGAGCGTATCCGTGAACCAGGACGTAGACGTCCTTGCCGACCAACCTTGGGTCGTTGGGGCTTACGGGCGTGAAGTATTGACCCGTTGTTGAAGTAGGGTCGTAGTATGCCAATCTCTCTATGGGCGTGAGCGAGGCAACGGCGGATTGCCCACGAACGGCGGGCAGGGCGGAGGAACTCGTCTCGGCGACGTGCGACTTCGACGCCGCCGACAGTCCGTGCGTCGACTGGATCGCCGACGTCGTTGACGGCAGTGATCGTTCTTCGAGGCACGACAACTCGGGCCGGGTCGATCGTAGACGCCGCGCAGAGCGAGCTCCAGCTTGCGCTCGACGGATCAATGTAGAGTCCAGTTTCATGCGAGACGCTCCTGGAATCTACACCTTGGATAGGGACAGCACGGCAACGAACTTACGAGCCCCATGTCCACCGAACTGGAATTGGAGCGAGGCGTCCGAGTCCGACCGAGGGACCGTAACTCTTCTGGTATAGGATCCTTGAGAAAATTCCTCGTTGAAGTAAGAGGTATACGGTTCCTTCGCATGTTGGAGGCTGACCTTGAAGGTGCTATTGCTCCCCGAGAGCAAGGTACCGACGATGTGGATTTCATAGGTGGCGCCCGCCTGCAACGAGATGCCGCTCTGACCGTAGATCGCGTCCCAGGGCTTATTGCCGGAATAAAGCCAAGAGACTTCAACGGTGGCCACGCCCGCTGGATGCCGACCGACAGTGACGTTGCTGGTGTGCCACCAAAATGGCTCCGCGGTCGCCGGCGAATGTGCCGACGCCGACTCGCCGCCGCGCTCCGCAGCCATATCCATACGACCGCCGAGCGAGCCGCTCGACGGCATGCAGCGCTGCTCCAACACAAAAAGCTCGGCCGGCAGTTGCAGACGCTGAGGAAGACGACGCTTACTGGCGAGAGCCGCGTGGAATGTTGAAATCATGGGACCTCACTCCTATTGAGCGACGCCGCGGCCGGGCCGACTCATTTCATGAAGATTGGGACGAATGCCGCTGTTCGTCATTTTGCCGAGCCTCTCTCGCGGAGGAGACGTTCACATCCGACGCCGCAACGCCGCGCCTTGAGGATCGTACTGAAAGTTCGTGACCACGATTTCGGCGGGACTGGCCTGGCATGGGTTGCCATTCTGATTGAATTGCCAGGAAGCCTGCCACAGATTCATGTGGAATGTTTGTTCAGATGTATTCGGGATATACTTTTCTTGGTTGGCAGAGGTGGTGTAGTTGACATCGGCCGTCTTCGGAAGGTCGCTCAGATTATAAGAGCCGTAGTAGACCGAGAACTCGACCGGCTGCTTCGGACCATTCCAGTGCATCACGATGGTAATCTGCCCGCTGTCGCTTAACGTGAAGCCCTTGACGTTTGCGTAGCTGCCGCCGTCGCTTGGGCTTGTGGGCTGCACGGCGAACTGAGCGTTGTTGGGGTTGCCCGAGTTGCCAAACTTGCTCACTTCAATCGCGTCCAATTCACGTTTTCTGTTGGGGATGCTGTTGTCCGTGAAGTAAATGGTGTGAGACCCGGACACTGCCTGGTTCGTCGCGGCTCTGGTCAATACGACCGTGTCCCCCTCGATGCTCTTGATAAACGTCGTATCTGGGTACACGGGAAACACAGGCGCGCCGGTATAGTCGTTGGCTGTTACGTACACTTTCCCCGGCTGCTGCTTCAAGGTGACGATGAGAGAAGCAGGAAGGCCGGTGATCTTGTTGGACCCTTGGCTTGTTTGGCCGACTCCGTGCAGGTTTTCGTATGTGAACGCCCCGAAGATCGCCAGCGAATTGTTCGTGAATTGGCTGAAGCTCTGGCCGTTCGTGGTTTTAGCGGAAACCAGATAGGTTCCATATTCGGGATGGAACGGATGACCGTTCGCCTTCCCCACGAGCGCCACGTCGGCGGAGGCGAATTGCGACCTGCCATCGATCATCGCGTTCGCCAATTTCAGATGCAGGCCGTCCGACTGGACAACGGCGTTTTCCGGCGACCACAACTGGTCGTTGATATAAGGTCCGCTGTCTTTGCTCCAATTGTAATTCGAGTTCCATTGATAGCCGGCGAAGTCAATGATAGTTGGATCGCCGCTTTGGTCGAGAGGTGCGTTTTGCGTGTGATGAGCGCCGCGAAGGCCGTTGCCCGAGAGCAACGATCGCTGTTCCAGCATCGATCCCTCGGCGGAGATTCGGAGCCGTGGGCGGCTGGCTGTTCGGCGTCGCCGCGGACGTTTCCCGAAAATCAAACGAACCCGAAGTTCGGAAAGACGATCGACAAGGGACGTAGCGTGGATCACGGCGTCAAACTCCGGTCCAATGGAGCCCCAATTGGGCTTTCGAGCATCGTGAACGGACCATCTGGCGGAGGAAGTTTCCCCAACGAAGTCGCTTGCACTTGCGCATGGAATCGCCGTCGGGAAAGATCCTCGAACGGCTTCAAACCGATCCATATAAGTCAACGATATGAAAATATAAATATTTCTAGATTCGATAAGCAAGCGACACATCAGCACATTGAGGGTTCCACCTGCTCTCAAAGTGTTAACCTCTTGGGTGGTTTGCCAGTTCACAAAGCGGATTCAGGCCCGTGGACGCTCATGCCGTAAGCGGGCGCTGTTGCTTCCAGGGCTCGACCCAGGCCAATCGGGGGGGCTAGAACTACCCTAGTGCAAACTACCTAAGTTATCTCAGTTGCCGGGATGGCGGCAAGTGAGCAGTTGCGAAAAAACTCAAATCCTCTCCTGGCGTTGCGATTTTGCGCATTTCGAGTAAATGACCGAGGGAACCGAATGGAACTTAAGTTAGATTTCAAGGCTCGCGAGAGCCGATGGATCGACGGGAATTCGCCAATGAAAAAGACCATGAAGACTCAGCGCGGGGCGGCCATCCCTGGACCAAGGAAGGCTCCGAGACCCATAGCCCGGCCCAACGACGCCGCCGAGGCGCTAGCCTGGCTCAAAGCAGGCAACCGCAGGTTCGTTTCAGGGAAGCTGCGCCATGGCCACGAGGCCGCGTCTTGGCGTGCGCATCTCCAGCAGGGCCAGCAGCCGTTCGCGACGATACTGGCGTGCAGCGATTCCCGGGTTCCGCCTGAGCTTGTCTTTGATCAAGGATTTGGAGACCTGTTCGTCATCCGCGTTGCAGGGAACGTCATTTCAACGGACGTCGTGGCGTCGATCCAGTACGCGATCCTCCACCTCAAGACCCCGCTGGTCGTCGTCATGGGCCATGAATGCTGCGGGGCGGTGACCGCGGCGGTCGACGCAATGGCGGGCCGGTCCGAAGAGCCTCGATTCATCGCGGCGCTGCTGGCTTCCATCCAACCGGGCCTCAAGAAGCTTCCCTCGAATCTCGAAGGAGACGAGCGGATTCACGCGGCCGTCGAGGCCAACGTACACTGGTCGATGCGCCAGCTTCGAGCACTGCCCGAAGCCAAACAGTCGGCAAAGCGAAAGACCGCGGCTCTTATCGGCGCGGTTTACGACATTGCCACCGGAAAGGTCCGGTTCTTGGACCAATCATGATAAGTATGAAGAAGCTCACGCCAAGATCGCTTTGACCACCTCGCCGTGGACGTTCGTCAAGCGTCGGCGGATGCCGTTGTGATAATAGGTGAGCTTCTGGTGGTCAATGCCCAGAAGATGCAAGACGGTCGCGTGGAAGTCGGGCCAGGTTACGGGATTGTCCGCAGCCTTCCAGCCGATCTCGTCGGTTTTGCCATAGGCGATTCCATGTTTGAGCCCAGCTCCGGCTAGCCAAACGGAAAAGCCCTGAGGGTTGTGGTCTCTTCCCGTACCCACAACGTCCGAGGCCGACTGTGCGAACGGCGTGCGGCCAAATTCGGTGGTGAACAGGACGAGCGTGTCGTCGAGCATCCCTCTCCGCTTCATGTCTTTGAGAAGCGTTGCCACGGGTTGATCGATCCGGAGGGCCTCCTGAGTGTGGTTGCCCTTCACGTCCTCGTGCCCGTCCCAGTTCCTCCTGGGGCTTCCGAAAGTGCCGCCGGAGAAGAGCTGGACGAAACGCACGCCTCGCTCGAGCATCCGTCGGGCGATCAAGCACGCTCGGCCGAAGTCGGTCGTTTCGGGTCGACTGAGTCCATATTCCGCCAACGTGTCCGATCGCTCTCCCGTCAAGTCGGTCACAAGCGGAACCGACGTCTGCATGCGGGCAGCCAACTCGTATCCTTTGATGCGAGCCGAGAGGGCGTCTTCGCCTTCATGAGCTTCGAGGTGCTTGCGATTCATCGACGCCAAAAGCTCTTGCTCGGCGGCGTCGGCGCCCGTTGCGAGCGGTTTGGCTGGGAAAAGGTCTTCGATCGGCGAACCTCGAGGCCTGACGACCACGCCTTGATGGCGTGCCGGCAGGAAGCCGTTCGACCAGTTGATCGCACCCCCGGCAGGAAACTCGCGGGCGTCGGGAATGACGATAAAGGCTGGCAGATCGTCCGACTCGCTGCCCAGGCCATAGCTCAGCCAAGCGCCCATCGAAGGAAACCCGTTGAGCCTGAATCCACTGTTCTCTTGGAACGTCGCGGGGGTGTGGTTGGAGGTCTCCGAGACCATCGATTGGATAATGGTCAATTCGTCCGCGACGCCGGCGATGTGCGGAAACAGATCGGAGATCCAGAGCCCTCCTTGACCATGCTGGCGAAAACCCCAGTCCGGTTTGCGGAGTTTGCCAACTTGACCGAAAAACGCGTCGGGTTTCGTGTCCGTTTTGAGCGACTGTCCGTGCGATGCGATGAGCTCCGGCTTAAAGTCGAATGTGTCGAGATGACTCATCGCTCCACACAGGCATATATGGATGGCGCGTTTCGCTTTGGGGGCGAAGTGGGGGCAGGGAGGGCTCGACTCGCCGGGGACGTCGGCGTAAAGCGCACCGTCCCTGAGCATGATCGCCGCCGCAGCGGCGCCCGCGAGTCCGCCGCCAACCCAGGAAAAGAAGTCGCGACGGTTAGTCCACATACAAGAACTCGTTGCTATTGAAGAGGACGCGGGCAAGGGCCGCGGCTCCGAACTTTTGAACCAGCGAGACGGCTTGTCCGCGTTCCTCGCGACTGGGGCCTTCTGCCCAAAGCCAATCGGTACGCGCGGTCGACTTGTCGAACAGGATCGGCGCCCTCTTCGCGAGCCAGGCGGTCGGCCAATGCTTCAGAAAGGTGGAGGACGAGAGCGTTGTTCAGAAGTGCAAGCGCCTGAAGCGGAGTGGTGGTGTTCGCTCGCTTCGGCGCGGTCGTCGAGGGATCTGGGCAGTCGAACGCGCTCAGCAAACCGCTGCGGCCGCCGCGGACCCAGGCTCTGTAAAGCGTACGACGATCGAGCCCTGGTTTCGCCGGGTCGGCGTCGACGTAGAGCAGGGCTGCGGTGCCCGGCGCCTTAGTCACCGTCTGATCGAAAAAGCTCGGTCCGCCAAGCTTGCGATCGAGCTTGCCGGAGATCTCGAGCATCGCGTCTCGGACCATCTCGGCCTCGAGCCTGCTCGGCGACTTGCGCCATAAGAGTCGATCACCCGCGTCTCGCTTCATCGCATGCGCGTTGAGCTTGGATCTCTGTCGATACGTCGCCGACGTGACGATGAGCCGATGCATGGCTTTGATGCTCCAGCCGCGGGAGACAAGCTCCGAAGCCAGCCAGTCGAGAAGCTCGGGATGCGAAGGCGAGCCGCCGCTAAAGCCAAGGTCGCTGGACGTCTCGACAAGACCAGAACCGAAGTGCGCCTGCCAGAGCCTGTTGACGAGCACCCTCGCGAACAACGGGTTCTTGGCGCTCGCAATCCAGTTTGCCAATTCAACGCGGCGTTCGGATTCAGGAGCATCGGGCGAAAGCCCGAAATCCGCGTTCAAACCGGCCAGCGAGCCGATCCCTCCTGGGGAGACAATGTCTCCAAGCTGGCCTGGGTTTCCTCGGATTTGAACCCGAGTCGCCGCCGACGGTTGGGGACAGACGACGTAAGCTTTCCGAGCGGAGGAAGCCAATGCCGCTCGCAGCCGTCCGAGCTCGTCGTTGAGCCGAACGAGTTCTTCGCGCTGATCGACCGAGAGCGCCTCTAGGACGGCTTCGCGACTGACATAATCGCTCGAAGCCCCAGCCGACGCCGCGACTTCGGAAGGGTCCAGCGCGCGGTCATAGATTCTGGCGCGGACGATCGTTCCCGCAAGCATCCGATTTCCGCCGATGGGCTTGTGCCGTAGTCCGAAGACGACCTGCGAGGAGCCCTTCGGGAACGATGCGAGCCCGTGGGCCCGGTACGACTTGCCGTACGGTCGGCCGTCGCGAAAAATGCGAATATCGCCGTCTTGAGCATACGTTATTGCGATATGGGTTTCTAGCCGCGACGCCTCGGTTTCGGGCGGGCCTTGCACTCCGGTTGTGCGTACAAATCCCTCGCTGCCGGCCATCCATCGGCCTGGTTCCTGTTCGCCGAATACGATCGCGTCGAAGCGGCCCCCGTCGGGCGTCTGGAGGCTGAGCACCGCGCCTCCCCTTTGATCGAGATTGGCGAGCTTGACCCACGCTTCGATCGTCTTGGCGCTCAGGTCGAACGGCAGCGGAGGCGTTTCGGCATAGCCGGTTTCGCCGTCGACCTTAAGCCCGTCCGAACCGATCAACGCGCCCTCCTTGAGCTCGGCGTCTAGGGATCCGATCTGGTCGTCCAGGCCTTGCTTGAAATCCCAGGCGGCCGTCGGAGTCGGCAAAGGATCGGGGCTTTGCTTTCGGCACTCCAAGATCCGAGCTCGCGCGGGGGCTTCGACGTCTTTGATTGTCCGGGCCAGGCTTTCGATCCGCCTGCCGAGCCCAATCAAGTCCGGATCGATCTTCGAAAGGTCCCGCTCGCCGTGGCGGACCCCAGCCAAGCTCGAAGCAAAGCGGTAATACTCGACCTGGCGGATCGGGTCGAATTTGTGGTCGTGGCAGCGGGCGCAGTTGATCGTCAAACCGAGAAAGGTCTGTCCGACGGCGGCGACGTAGTCTTCCATTTCGTCGGCTTTCACCACCGCCTTCATCGTTTCGCTCAACTGGTTTTGGCCGACGGAGTCGTAAGCTCCGGCCACCAAGAATCCGGTCGCCTCGACGGCGTTCGGGTCGTCGGGCTTCAAGGCGTCGCCGGCGATTTGGAGGCGTGCGAATTCGTTGTAAGGCAGATCTTGATTGAACGAAGCCGCCACCCAGTCTCGGTATCGCCAAGCGTTCGGCCGAAACTCGTCGAATTCGAAACCGTTGCTTTCTCCAAAGCGCGCAGGTCGAGCCACCAACGCGCCCAGCGGACCCCGTAATCCGGCGACGCGAGAAGACGATCGACGACGCGTTCGTAAGCGCCGGGCGAAGCGTCTTCGAGAAAGGCGTCCACCTCTTCAGGGGTGGGAGGAAGACCGGTAAGGTCGAAACGAAGCCGACGAATCAGAGTGCGTCTGTCTGCCTCCGGCTGAGGCTCGAGCCCTTCGGATTCGAGTTTCTGAAGTACGAACCGATCGAGCTCCGACCGAGCCCATCCCGATTGAGCGACGTTCGGCGGAGCGACTGATCGAACCGGCTGGAGAGACCACCAGTCGCGCCAGCGCGGCGATGGGTTGTCGCTTGATAGGGGTCGACCGGGTCTGTACCCCAATTCGCTCCCGAGGCGATCCAAGCTTTGATCGTGGATTTTTCCAAAGGAGTCAGCGGCGACTTGGGCGGCATTTCGTCCGACTCGAGCTGTTCCCAAAGCAGGCTTTCTTCGGGTTTGCCAGGGACGATTGTCGACCCCGTCTCGCCGCCCGCCATCGCGGTCGATCGTTGGGAGAGGTCGAGCTTGCCTTTCGGATCGGAACCGGAATGGCAGTCGAGGCAGCGACGAGCCAGGATGGGCGCGACCGTTTCGTCGAAACTCTTGTCGTCTCCGCCCAAGAGCGTGGAAACGCCGGAAAGCAAGACCAGCAAGCAAAGGGCCAGGCTTGTCGATATTTTCATCTCGGAACTCCGTCGCTCCGCCTTCGGAGGGCGTGCCAGCCTGCCCAGAAAGCTCGATTCGCGTGCCAACCTATTATGCACGGAATCGCTGATCGGCGACACCTCCACGCCGGGACAAGTTGGCTCGAGAAGTGCAAAGAGCACGTGTCAGGCGCAACCGCCCGTCACGTGCTCCTCGATTTTCCGATGAATTGACTCTTGTGGATTATTCACCCACCACGATCACACAAAACGAATCAGGTACGTATCGGCGCCTTCCACCTTTAGCGGCGGGCTTGCCGGCGGGAGGAGGCGAAGCGTCGGGAGTTGCCGCCGAAAGGTAGATCCTGTGCGTCTTGGGATCCATCGCCAGGGTCTTGGCGCTCACCTGGGTTTTGACCGTCTTCACAACTTCATACCGTCCTGGCGACTGCTCCTTGATGATCGAAAGCGTTCCGTCGCCGCCGTTGGAGCTGAAGATCAGACCGGTTTCGGAATCGAAGACGCAGCCGTCGGGGCCCGGGCCGATGTCAACCGTCTGCACGACCTTGCCGCCGTCCGCGTCGGACACGACCAGCTTTTTATTGGCGCAGGTGCTGAAGAGCTTTCGTTGTTTGGCGTCGAAGGCCAAACCCGTCGGTTCCTCGCCCGGTGCAAGCGAGAAATGTTTGAGGATTTTGAGCGATTTCGCGTCGAATTCGACGATCTCGCTCTTGTCCTCGAGATTGACGAAGATATGCCCCTTTTCATCCGACACGGCCAGTTCAGGAACTCCGCCCAGCGCCAGCGTGCCGACCACTTTCATCTCCGACGCGTCGATAGCCGTCGCGTCGTTGGTGCCGTGATTGAAGGTGAATACGCGACGCGACGTCGGTTCGAAGTAGATGATGTCGGGACGACCGTTGGCCTTCACCTTGCCAATGGTCTTGAGCGTCTTCGTGTCGAAAACGGTGACGCTCGAATCGCCGCCGTTGCTTGTGAATCCGCGATTGAGGTCCGGGACGAAGGCAATTCCGTGGACGCCGGGCGTCTCGGCGATTTCGCCAACCACCTTTTCCTTGTCGAGGTCCACGACGACCACGCGCGTTCCTCTGGAGACGTAGAGCTTGCGATTGGCGGCGTCGACCTCGAGGAAGTCCCAGCCGCCTTCTCCGCCGATGGCGATCTTGTGCGTCTTCTCATAACGAGCCGCTGAATCCTGCGGCGCCGTCTCGGGCGTGGGAGCCAGTGCGAGCCTGCAAAAAGCGTAAATGGAAACGGCGTCATGTGCGTGAGTCCTTGTTGTGATCCTGAATGTTCGCTCATTCGGACGAATTGACGATCCAAGACAGGCTCGAACGACGCGACGATACTCGGACGCGACGCCGGAGAGCGAAAAGATTTCGTTAAAATCGTATTAATTTCGCCAGAGGCATGGATATTAAGACTTTTTCATCCGGCAGGGATTCATTCGCTGGAATCGTTGAAGAACTTCGACGAATCAAGACGCCTTGCCTCGCAGGCCGGCTTGCTTGCCGTCCTTCACTTTCCAGTACTTTTCGATCAGCTTGAAGCCGTCGGGATCGTATTCACGCAGTGCCGCGCGGTCGAAAGGGTGGTAGTTGCACTTGGCGAAGTACATGCACGTGAGCTCGGCGAAATACTCGAGATGGTTGGTTGTCGCGTAGGCTGCATCGAGAGTCGTCCCGTCTACTTCGCGGACGCCGCGGTAGAGGCCTCGCTTCATCGCGTTCTGGTAGACGTCCATGATGCCCGGGTGGTCTTGTCTCCAGTGGTGCATGTGATACGCGTGACCAAATTCATGCACAACGGCCTTGAGCGCCCACAGATCGCTCAGGACCACGTAATTGTGCGCATAATGGATCACGATAGCGTCGGCCCATTTGGGGTCGAGCAGACGATTGTGGTTGGGAAGCTCCTTTGCCACGTAATCCAATCCGTTGTCTTTTCCCCCCCGCGTGATTTGGGCCCTGCATGATGAAAAGGCGAAGCTTGCCGAGGTCCGTTCGGCAATGCGGCGGCAAGGCCTCGAGCGCCTTCGTGACGTTAACGTCGAGCCGGTCGAGCGCCTTGTCCGCGGTCGCCTTGTCTTGGTCGACGAGGGTTTTCTCGAGCAGAAACCTCCGCTTGCTCTTCTCAACGAGCTTATAATTGCGCTTGGGCTTCCGATAGTTCACCTCGGCGGGAGCGGCGGCCTTGGGTTGGTCTTGCGCCGAATTTGCTCCGACCCCAAGCAGGTGCGCGGCGAGGCCCCCCGCGACCGCGCTGAGCATGGTCCTACGGTCGATCGCTCCAAGGGACTTCCGCATCAGTCGCGCCTTTCGAGATCAGGGGCTCGAGTGATTCTCGAGGAGGAAGTTCGATGCTCCGGCAACGATTTATCGAACGGTCTAGAATGCATAAGTCTTATCGTATTCCGGCCTCCTCTGCTTGGGAAGTTTCCAGTCCGGATTCATCCGCCCCAACGCTCCGCTGCATCGCTCGATGAACCAAACCCGCCACGACGTGCTGGGTGAGGTTGTAAAGCACGATGGGCAGCAGCGCCGCGGGCCGCGACGCAAAAGCCGCGGACGCGAGAACCAACCCCGTGCCGTTGTTGTTCATCCCCAGGCCGAAGGTCATCGAGGCGCTTCGACTGGGGTCGAGACGCATCAGTTTGCCTATCGAACGGCCTGCGATGAAACCAACCAAGCATAAGCCCAATACCACAAAGAAGGTCAGACCCAGGAAATCCCAGTCGGGCGAACGCGCAGCCAACGGCAGGCACTGAGCAGCGCTCGAATAGCACAACACAAGCAAGACCAGGGAGCTCAATAGCCCCAAGCCTTTCTCGATCCTGGAAATGCATCGTTGGCCAACGAGATAGCGGAAAAGTACGCCAACGGCCGACGGCGCCGAAAACCCAGAAACAGAGAAAGGCCGGCCGTCCGGGCCAGCGAGCACGCCCAGTTCTCGGCTGACCAGCCCCCCCGAACCGCTCGCGAGCAGCTTGAGAGCAGCGGGGGTGGTCAATGGGCTCAAGAAAGTCGAACTGATCACCAATCCCAGGCTCAGAGCCATGTCGCCGCCGGCGCTTTGCGACCAACCCGACGATGAACCCGCGATGGGCATCGACGCAACAATCGCAAGGCCGCTGAATATGAGGCTCGCCTCGTGCGGGTTGTGCCAGGCCTGGATGAACAACGAGCCGACCAGGATGTATGCGATCGGCGCCCCAAATTGAGCGCCAGCCCCACCGCCAGAACCGCCGGCCGGCGAAACACCTGAACCGCGCGATCCGCCTTCACTCGAGTCCCCGAGACGAAAAGAAGTACGGCGAGCAACAGGCTGGGGGCTTTGAAGTCAAACCCAGAGCCGCCCAAACGGGTATGAAACGCGAACTCTCGAATCATCGTCCCTGGGCCTGGAAGAAAGGTCGCCAAGACATAAGCCGCGACAACCAGCAGGAGAAGGTGCTTCTCCAGAAAACCCGTCGTGGAAATCTCGATTTTTGATCGCATCGAGTGCCTCTCGAATCGTTCTCTAATGGACAGACATGTGACCATTTGCGTAATGTCCTGCGATTCGAATTCTATGCTCCATCTTCGAGAAGGCGTCGAGGAGTCGATAAGAAAAAGCTTAGATTTGGCTCACGAAAACCTTTGAGTCGGAGTGTAAGATCACCAAGCCTCGCGACGCCAAGTGCGGCGTTTGCCGCCTGCGTTGACTTGTAATAACAAAAGGATTCATCTCATGAAGACGCTCGGCGCTTTCGGATGCTCGCTCCTCTTCCTGGCTTCCGCGGCGGTTGGGGACGAAGAAAAAGTCCAGATCAAGGATCTGCCCGCCGCTGTGCAGAAGTCCGTGCTCGACAAATTCCCAAACGCGAAGCTCGAGACCGCAAGCAAGGAAACCGAAGACGGCGAAACGATGTTCGAGGTCGCGATTGTCTTCAAAGGCGCCAAAATCGACGTCTCGTCGAAATCCGACGGTAAACTGACTGAATACGAGAAGGAGATCGCACCGAGCGAACTCCCCAAGGCCGTATCCGACGCCGTCAAAGCCAAGTATCCGAAGGGTAAGTTCGAGAAGGCCGAGGAGATCCACGAAATCGAGGACGGCAAGGATGAGCTCGAGTCGTACGAAGTCCAGGTTGCCGTCGACAACAAGTCCGTCGAGGTCGAGGTGTCGCCGAAAGGCAAAATCCTCGATGACGACGAGGACGATGAAGACGACGACGATTGAATCGCCTGTTTGCGGTTGATCACCGCTCCGAGAGTGGAACCATGGGCATCCGCGTGCTTCTGATCGAGGATGAAACGGAGATCGCGGATTTCATCGTCCGTGGTCTCCGCGAGGAAGGCTACACCGTCGAACACGCAGCCGACGGCGTCGACGCTTGGCATGCGCTTTCCCATGGACCCTGGGACGTCGTGCTGCTCGATTGGCAGATCCCAGGTTCCGACGGACTTGCTCTCCTCAAAAGATTTCGTAAAGAGGGTCGAACCGATCCCGTGCTTTTTCTGACGGCTCGCGACGCCACTTCCGATCGCGTCCGAGGGCTCGACGGCGGCGCCGACGACTACCTCTGCAAGCCGTTCGAATACGATGAATTGCTGGCCAGGGTGCGAGCGCTTTTGCGCCGAAGGACCGCCGCGGTCGATCACGTCCTTGCCCACTCGGACGTCAAAATCGATCTCGCCGCCCACAAAGTCGAGCGCGGGTAAACGCATCGAGCTCACTTCCAAGGAGCAGGCGCTCCTGCTGTTCTTCTTGCGGCATCCCGACCAGGTGCTCTCGCGAACACGAATCTACGACCACGTCTGGGACGACCGCTACGACGGCATATCCAACACGCTCGAGTTCCACGTCATGGAGCTGAGGAGAAAGCTCGAATCCGCGGGACCAAGGCTTATCCATACCGTTCGAGGTCGTGGGTATCGATTTGGCGCCAAGGAAGACTAGGCCGCCTCCACACATGAAATTTCGCTCTCGTCTTAGTTTGTTTCTGTTGTCGACGCTTTCCGTCGTGCTCTTGGGTTTCTCTTGGCGCTCTATTTGCTTGCGTCGCGATATCTTCATGGACAGGTCGACGATCGCCTCGAGGCAGTGCTTGACACCCTTGCGGCGGCCGCCGAGGTTGGCGATGAGGGAGTGGAATGGGAGCCCGCGGAACGCAAGCTCGCCTTCAACCGCCGGCTCGACCCAGGCCAGCTCCGCTGGATCGTTCGCGACCAGAACGAGAATTTGCTCGATGCATCCGACCCAGATCTCGCTCAGTTCCTTGCCTCGTTCGATCGCCCTCGCACATCCGGTCAACGACGCCTCTGGACCCTGGACGACCAACAACATCGACCTTGGAGGGTTGGCGAAAGACGGATCGAAGAATATGCTCCCAAACCCCATCACAATCCGGTCGACAACGAACAGGAAGACCACTCCGCGATTTCGCGAAAGCTCGTATTTCGCGCGGCGGTCTCGCTTAGCGAGGTCAATCGTTCGCTCTGGATGCTTGCTTTAGCGCTCTTCTTGTTGGCGGCGGCGTTGCTCGCCGTCGTGTTTGCGTTTGCCAATCGGCTGATCAGGTGCATGCTCAAGCCCCTGATCGACATGGCTGAAGCTGCCAAATCGATCGGCGCTTTCGACCTTCACGAACGGATTCCCCAGACCGCCGCCAACGACGAGCTCGGAGAACTGGGGGGATCCTTTAACGGACTCCTCGACCGCCTCGAGGAATCGTTCGAACGGCAAAGACGCTTCACCGGCGACGCCTCCCACCAGCTCCGCACCCCACTGACAGCGCTCCAAGGACAGGTTGACCTGTCACTTCGCCAGGCGCGATCGTCTCAAGAATATGAACATACGCTTCGTATCGTTCAAAAGAAGTCGCGAGAGCTTCGGAACATTGTCGAATCGCTGCTTTTTCTTGCCAGGGCGGATTCCGAATCCCGAAGACCACTGGCGGAATCCCTCGACTTGAATTCCTGCCTCGCGGTACGTCTGGAGGCTTGGTCGGAACATCCCAGGCGACGCGACTTCCGGATCGAAATGGAACCACCTGGAGAGTTCCGCGTCGAAGCCCCTGCGCATCTCTTGGCCCAGCTCGTGGATATTCTGCTCGAGAACGCCGTCAAGTACAGCAAAGAAGGAAGCCCAATCACGATCCGCCTGGCAGCCGACGAACGCCACGTCCAACTCTCAGTCGAAGATCGAGGGACTGGAGTCGACCCAGAGGATCTTCCGCACATTTTCGAGCCGTTCTTCAGGGGCCAACGGCGCGCGAGTTAAGTCATCAGGGAGTTGGGCTCGGGCTCGCAATTGCCAAGAGGCTTGCGGACGCCTGCGTTGGAACAATCAAGGTCTCGAGCAATTTTCGCCAAGGCGCGGTCTTCACCCTCACGCTTCCCAAACTATTAGCGTGCGCAGCCAACCCCGCAAGCGACTCCGATAGAGCTACGAACGACCCACAGAATCTCGCCAGCGTCATTGATCTTGCTTCGGAGTCTCGGCTTTAGTTTCTTACGGTGCAGTATCCTCGCACGGCGCGGAGATGTTTGTTGCGAGCAGAGTGTTCGTTCTTAGCCCTGAAGGGGCGATTCACAACAGCCCAGGGCAACGCCCTGGGACCAACGGAGAAGAGCGTACGTTGCGTCCGATTTCTTCGGTTCGGTCGCCCCGTTAGGGCTAAAATGTGGGAATGCGGTATGCGATCGCTACATCTGATCCCAGGGCTTTGCCCTGGGCTTTTCTAAGTCGCCCCTTCAGGGCTAAGAGCCACAAGGTTCATTTTGCGGCTGGGCCGCGTTAGGTTTCACTTCGAGCGATTCGAGCATCCTCGAGACGTTCATCAACGCTCTCGAAGTGTGGTAATTCGCTTTCCATTGATGAGCTTTTCGACCATCTCCGATCAGCTTGCCCTCCTTCGTCGTTTCTTCGAACCAGCCGCCGTTCACGGGATCGATCATATACTTTTCGATGAACGACCACTGTTTCAAGAACGCCTTCCAGTACCGGTCGTCGACCTCGCCGAACTCGGTGTGCATCAGCATCAAAGCGTTCAAACCCTCAGCCTGGGTCCACCAGACCTTCTTCGTATCGTAAGCCTGCCCGCCGAAGGCGTCGCCTTTGTCATAGAACCCGCCGTTCTCGTCGTCCCAGCCCCAATCGAGCGCGTGGTCGACCAACGACCGAGCAACCTTCCAGGTGCGCTCGTCGGCCATGCCTAATGTCTTTCCAGCCTCGATCAAGAGGTACGCGGTTTCGACGTCGTGGCCAAATGAGTCGTGAGCGGGAACGGGCTTCCAGTCGCGAGTGAAGTAAAGGTTCAGAGCTCCAGGTTCGACGGCGATCTTGTCGCGGACGATGAGGAAGACTTCTTTGAGACGCTGTCTGGACCAGACGCCTCTCCCGCCATCCACATTCGGGCTCGACGTCAGCGCCTCAAGAAGGTGGATATGTGAGTTCATCGACTTGTAACCGTAATAGACGCCGAGCCGATCCGTTCGATTGGCGCTGGAGGCTCGTGGCTCCCAGGTCATGATGGGCCGCCCGCTTCGCGACATCGCTTCGAAGTAACCGCCGTTCACATCGTCGTGGGCGTTCCGCTCGAGCCAGTCGAAATCGTTTCCGAGGAGATCGGTCCTAAAAGGATCGGCCAAGCTTTCCGCAAACAGTGCGAATGCGGTCCCGTAGACGTGCTTCTCGGTACCTTGAGCAGGATCGATCGATCCGTCGGGCTTGAGTAAGAAATGGAACCCTCCCGGTTGCTGATCCTGCATGGTTTTGTGGAGATAGTCAGCTCCATATTTGGCATACTCCTGAAATTCCTTTCGGTGTTTCTCCGAAAACTCCGCATACGCCGCGGCGGTCCAGGTCATTCGGGCCTGATAAACCAAGAACCTGTTCTCATCCGGCAGCTTCGACCAATCTTTGGCGAAGTTCTGGTGGAACCCGCCAAGCTCCTTGTCGATCGCACGCGGATACCACTTCTCGGTCAGCTCTTCCTCGAGCATTCGCTCCATCTTCGCCCGCAAATCCTTGATCGTCTTTTGATCGGGCGGAGCAGCTCTCGCCTTGCCGACAAAAAACGAAGAGACGAGGCAGACTGCGATGCCAACCTCAACGAGCATGCCACGTTTTCGGACGTCAGCTCTCTTCATCCAGTGCATCCTCGACGCCTCCAACTATGCATTTTCCAACCTTCGGCCATTGTTGCGCGACCCCTCCCCACAGGCAATTAAGAACTTTTTCGGGACCTTGACCCAGACCTTGACGCTCAATAATATAGGAGATGGACTGACTGGTCAGTCCGCATGGTTGCATCCAGTGTTTTCTGCTTGTTTGCGGTACTTCGACGTCTCAAGGCGCCATTTCATGAGCACAGTTTCGACCCAAATGAAACCTGACGCCTGGGACGATCCGGACGTCGAGACGACGGGTCGGCGCGAGGAGATTTTGGACGCCGCGACGCGGTTGTTCGCCGAGCACGGCTATTCCGATGCGGTCACGCAGGCGCTTGCAGAGACGCTGTCGGTGGGCAAGGGAACGATTTACCGGTGCTTCCCCAGCAAGCGGGAGCTTTTTTTGGCGGCTACGGATCGCGGGATGCGGCGGCTGCGCGCCACCGTGGCCGAGCACGTCAAGAGCGTCGAGGATCCCATCGAAAAGGTGGCCGCGGGGATTCAGGCGTTCTTCGAATTCTTCGATAAGAACCCTGAGAGCTTTGAGCTGCTCATTCAGGAGCGTGCGCTCTTCAAGGACGGCGAAAAGCCTACATACATCAAGCACCGGGAGATCGTCCGCGAGCGCTGGGTGAACATCTATAGCGAGTTGATCGATCTGGGAAGGCTTCGAAAAGAAGTCGACCCCAAGCGAACCAGCGTGATCATCGGCGACGTCCTTTATGGAGCGATGATCTCGAACTACTTCAGCGGCAAGCGCAGGCCTCCAGAAGAACAGACCCGCGAAATCCTGGACATCGTTTTCCTCGGGATCCTCAGCGATTCCGAAAGGCAACGTTGGCGTTCCAAGTTCACGAAAGTGGGAGAACACAGTGGCTCTGAATCCAACTAAAGCACCATTAATGGCTGCCTTATCTGTTGTACTTCTAACCTTGGGAGGCTGCACCGATCCCAAGAAGGCAGGGCCTCCTCCCCAGGCTTTGCCGACCGTCGATTGGGAAAAACCGACTTCCGGCGAATTCACCGAGTACGAGTACTTTACGGGCAGGCTCGAATCGCGTTATTCGATCAACATTCGCGCCCGAGTGACTGGCTATCTGGACAAGGCGCTGTTCCAGGAAGGGGATGAGGTCGAAGAGAAAGACGTCCTCTTCGAGATCGATCCTCGTTCTTACCAGGCGGAGTTCAATCGAGCCGAAGCCGCGCTGCAACAAGCCGAGGCTCATCTCAAGAGGTGCGAGGCCGACGAACGCCGCGCCAGCTCTTTGATTGCCAAGCACGCGATCAGCCAGGAAGACTTCGATAAGTATACGGGAGATTATCTCGAGGCGGCCGCGGCCGTGGGCACATCAAGGGCCATCCGCGACAACGCCAAGTTGAACCTTGGCTGGACCAAGGTCATCGCCCCGGTCAGCGGCGTCATCTCCTATCGAATGGTCGATCCTGGCAACCTCGTCAAAGCCGACGACACCATCCTCACCTCGATCATCACGCAAGACCCCCTCTTGGTCTATTTCGACGTCGACGAACGAACGATGCTCCGCGTCCGCTCGATGGTTACCGAGGGCAAGATCAAGTCCTACCGAGAGCACGCCCTGATGGTCGACATTGGTTTGGCGAACGACGCCCCTCCGAATGAATTCCCGATCAAGGGGCAAGTCGACTTTCTCGACAACCACGTCGATACGAACACGGGTACGATTCGTTCTGCGCGGTCATCGAGAACCCACGGATCGCCTCGGCCATGAACGGAGTGGTCGACGAGGCGTCTTCGACCTCGGTCAAAGCGTCGTCCTCGCCCAAGCGTCAGAAGGGAGAGCGCAAATTTCGCCCAGGTCTCTACGCCAAGGTCCGAGTGCCCATCGGTCTGCCAACTCAAGCCTTGATGGTTCCGGAGAAGGCGCTCAAATCAAGCCAGGGCAACAAATCGATTCTTGTCGCTGTGCCTCCCCAACCGCTCAAACCCGGCGAAACGGCGCCCAAGGGCAAGCGAGAATACTCCGTCAAAGAACAACCCCTGACCAAGTTCGGGCCCGAGGTCAACGGCCGTCGAGTCGTGTTGAGCGACGAAATCAAGCCCGGCGACATCATCATCACCAACGGCTTGCAACTGATCAAAAAAGGCAAAGGCGTCTACCTCAGACATGATCCGCTAGACCCTGCCCCAGAGGCGGGGAAAAAATCAGTGGCCTCCGCCAAGCCGTAAATGCTTTCCGGAGAAGCCTTCCGGCCGCAGGCCTTCGATCGTCGGACCATCTGCGCGGATAAACCATCGAGAACCCACCTTGGGGAGATGAAGTCTTGATCTTGCGCTTCTTCATCGATCGTCCCATTTTCGCTTCCGTGCTCTCGATCGCGATCACCCTGGCGGGCGGAATCGCCGTTACGCAACTGCCCATCGCTCAGTATCCGCCAATTACCCCTCCAACCGTTTCGGTCGATTGCACCTACCCGGCGCGAGCGCTCAGGTCGTCTCCGAGACCGTCGCCGCGCCCATCGAACAGTACGTCAACGGCGTCGAGAACATGCTTTACATGTCCTCGCAATGCACGAACGACGGTTCATACAACCTGACGGTCACGTTCAAGAACGGAGTCAACCTGAACATGGCGCAGGTCATGGTTCAGAATCGCGTGGCGCTCGCCGATCCGCTCTTGCCAGACGTGATCAAACAGACCGGCGTCGCGGTCAAGAAGAAATCGCCAGACATCTTGCTGGCCATTGCCTTCAATTCCCAGGATGGGCGATACGACCAGCTCTTCTTGAGCAACTATGCACTGATGCAGATCCAGCCGGAGCTTGCCAGAGTTCCCGGGGTCAGCGACGTGACGGTCTTGGCCCAGCGCGATTACAGCATGCGCATCTGGCTCGACGCCGACCGCCTGGCCTCGCTCAAGATGGCGCTGGCGACGTCGTTCGCGCCATACGCGAACAGAACGCGGCGGTCGCCACCGGTCAAATCGGACAACAGCCAGCTCCTCGAGGGCAAGAAACCCAGATCACGCTTTCGACTTTGGGCAGGCTCACCAACGCAGCTCAGTTCGGAGAGATGGTCATCAAGGCGAGTCCAGACGGCAGAGTCACTCGGTTGAAGGACGTCGCCAGAGTCGAAGTCGGAGCGAAGAATCTGGACATCAACTGCTCCGTCAACGGCAAGCCTTCGATCAGCCTCGCGGTGTTCCAACTCCCAGACGCCAACGCGCTCGACGTCGCCGTCGACGTCAAGGCAAAGATCGAGGAACTCGCGCAGACCTTTCCTCCAGGAATGAGTTATGAAATCCGCTACGACACAACACCCTTCATCAAGGAGTCGATCGGCGAGGTCTACAAGACTCTGATCGAGGCGATCATTCTGGTCGCGGTGGTCGTCTTGCTGTTCTTGCAAAATTGGCGCTTGGCCATCATCCCGCTCATCGCCGTGCCGGTGGCTATCATCGGAACTTTCGCCGTCATGGCGGTGATGGGTTTCAGTTTGAACAACCTCACGCTCTTTGGCCTGGTGCTGGCCATCGGCATCGTGGTCGACGACGCGATCGTGGTGGTCGAGTCGGTGGAACACCACATCGAACACGGTCTCGAGCCGCGCGAGGCCACCATCAAGGCGATGGACGAAGTGTCCGGACCAGTCATCGCAATCGGCCTTGTGCTCTCCGCGGTGTTCATCCCTTGCGCCTTCATCACCGGCATCGTAGGACAATTCTTCAAACAGTTCGCGCTGACGATTGCAACCTCGACGATCATCTCGGCGTTCAATTCGCTAACGCTCAGCCCCGCCTTGGCGGCGCTCTTGCTCAAACCCAAGGCGGTTCAAGAAAAGAGCAAGGAAGCTGCCCCCCCATAGCCATCGCCGGGTTGGCTGCGATCGTCGCGTTTATGTACCTTCCCGAACTTCTACTGCCGCGAATCGAGGCCTTGCACAACGAATCGATCAAAAGCTGGTTGATCGGCGCGGGACCGATCTCGGGATACTCGTTGCCCATCTTGTGCGCGATCGGAGGGCTTCTTGTCGGTTGGATTCTTAGCCGGATTGTCAATTTCATCTTGAGCACGTTCTTTCGGGCGTTCAACTTCGGCTTCAAGGTCTTTTCTTTCGTTTACACAAAAACGGTCGGCGTGCTCTTGCGAGTGGCGATCGTGGTGCTTCTTGGATATGTAGGGCTTTTGTACCAAACTTATAAAGACTTCGTCACAACTCCCACGGGGTTTATACCTTCTCAAGACATGGGTTATTTGCTGGTGAACGTCCAGTTGCCCGACGCCACGGCCTCGGGCCGCACCTGGGAGACGCTGACAAGACTCGAGAAGATCGCCAAGGACACGCCCGGAGTGAAGTTCACTCAGGTCGTGGGCGGGCAGTCGCTGCTCTTGAGTCGCGTTTGGGTCCAACTTCGGCTCGATGTTCGCCGTCCTGGACGGGTTTGCCAATCGGAAAGACCCTGAGTTTTATCTCAAACCCATCAGGGTCGACATTCTCCAGCGGCTTCGCGAGCACTTGCCCGCATTGGTGGAATCGATCGACAAAGATTCGAACGGCACGGATCTCGACAAGCGGATCGACGAGCTACTCTCGAAATCGGTCGCTTCCGGCGTTGGAAAGCCTGGCGAGAATCCTCGGGCGGCCGTGGACGCTTACCTTGCGGCGAATCCAGATCCCGAAAACATGTCGTTCACCGACAAGCCGGAGTTGGGCAGACTCGTTTCGAACTACGACTTTCTGACAGGTCTTGCACGACTCGAGCGTCCAGCGGTCACAGGCGAGGCGATCGCCGCGGAATTCCGGAAGCGGTTTGGGCAAGAGGCGCCCGACTGCATGGCGACGGTCTTTGGCCCGCCGCCGGTCAGAGGCGTCGGCAGGGCGGGCGGCTTCAAGATCATGATCGAAAATCGGGGCAGCGACGCCAGCATCGGTTCGTTGCAGGATCTTCAGAAAGCCACCGACGACGTGGTGGCGGAGGCCGCTAAGGAACCGCTTCTCGAGCAACCCGCGGATGGACCCAAGGCAGCCGAACAACCCTCCTTCTTCAGCAAGGTCTCCGCCAATATCGAGCAGGCGAAAGCGAAAGCCAACGACATGCTCGATCGGATGATCAAAGGAAAGAAAGATCGTGAAAAAGAGAAGAAAGACGCCGGGCCTCCAAATAGTAAAAAGCCGCTTCCACCATGCTCGTCGGGCTTTTTTCCGTATTCTGCGCCAACGTTCCGCAGCTCTACGCCGACGTCGACCGGCTCGAGGTGATGACGAAGGACATCGACCTACAGGATTTGGCGCTGACGCTGCAAGTCTATCTTGGATCGCTGTACGTCAACGACATCAACCTCTTCGGACGCACCTGGCAGGTCATCGTCCAGGCCGAGTCGGGCTACCGCAGACGCATCGAAGACGTGAAGCGATTGAAAGTCAAAAGCATGCGAGGAGACATGATCCCCCTCGGCGCCCTCGCGACTGTCCGCGAACAGGACGGCCCGTTGGTGCTCACGCGATACAATATGTATCCCGCCGCTCCGATCAACGGCAACGCGAGTTTGGGAGTCAGCTCGGGCGACGCCATCAAGGTGATGCAACGCGTCTCCGACCGCGCCCTGCCCACGTCCATGACTTATGAATGGACCGAGCTCGCCTATCTGGAGCTTCAGGCAGGCGACACCGCGATGTACGTCTTCGGTTTCGCAGTGGTGATGGTTTTCTTGGTCCTGGCCGCTCAGTACGAAAGTTGGTCGCTGCCGCTGGCGGTCATTCTGGTGGTGCCGATGTGCCTGTTGAGCTCGGTCTGGGGAGTCAGGCATGCTGGTGAAGATATCAACATTTTCACAAAAATTGGGTTCGTCGTCTTGGTCGGCCTGGCCAGTAAGAACGCGATCTTGATCGTCGAGTTCGCAAAGAGCCGGCGGGAGGCCGGGGATTCTCTCCGCGAATCCACCTTGGCGGCTTGCAGCCTCAGGTTCAGGCCGATCGTTATGACGTCCACGGCGTTCATCCTGGGCGTGCTGCCGCTCTTGGTCTCCTACGGCGCCGGCGCCGAAATGAGGAGGACGCTGGGGATCACCGTCTTCAGCGGCATGCTCGGAGTGACGATCTTCGGCGTCTTCCTTACGCCCGTGTTCTTTTTCGTCATCGAGTATATAAGCGAATCCAAATTCTTCCGACTCCCGGCCGTCAGAAGGGTGGGCGCGGTTCTGCTAATGGTCCTCACGTTCGGCATCTCGGGCGCCAAGGCTCTGGTTCGCGCCAGCCGCGGCGGCCGCCGCGTCAAAAAACCGGGAGTCGCCAGGGCAGGGCGGGTCGGCTCCAGACTACGATTCTGAATTTGTGGAATAAGAGAGAGCATTCTTAAATGTTTTCCAAATTTTTCATCGATAGACCGATCTTCGCGGCCGTGCTCTCCATTGTCGTCACGTTGGGAGGGTCGATCGCCGTAATTGGCCTGCCGATCGCCCAATATCCAGAGATTGCCCCGCCGACGGTCGAAGTGACCGCGATCTACCCAGGCGCCAACTCGAAGGTCGTCGCCGACACCGTGGCGGCGCCCATCGAACAGCAGGTCAACGGCGTCGAAAACATGATGTATATGTCGTCGCAGTGCACCAACGACGGCATCTACTCGCTGACGATCACTTTCCGCATGGGCGTAAACCTCGATATGGCGCAGGTCTTGGTGCAAAACCGCGTCTCGCTCGCCGAGCCCATTCTGCCCGACCTGGTCAAGCGCCGCGGCGTGAGCGTCAAGAAGAAATCGCCCAGTATTCTGATGATCGTCAATCTCTACTCGCCGGATAAAACCAAGAACAACGTCGAGCTGTCCAACTACGCGACCATCCAGATCAAAGACGAATTGGCGCGATTGCCTGGCGTCGGCGACATCACCTACATGGGCCAGCGCGATTACAGCATGCGGATATGGCTGGATCCCACGAAGATGGCTTCCAGAAACCTGACGGCCAACGACGTCGTTTTGGCTGTACAGCAGCAAAACGTACAGGTGGCCGCGGGGCAGATCGGCCAGCCCCCAGTTCCGTCGGGTCAGGTGTTCCAGTACACCATGACCACCAAGGGCAGGCTCGTCGACCCCGAAGAGTTTGGCGCGATGATCTTGAAGACCGACGTGAATCAACGCATCGTCAGGCTGAGAGACGTCGCCAGGCTCGAGCTTGGGCGCGCAGGCTTACGATCAATCGTGCTCGCTCGACCAGCGGCCCACCGTCGCACTTTCGATCTATCAGCGCCCAGGCTCCAACGCGTTCGAAACCGCCGGTCTGGTTCGCAAGAAAATGGACGAGCTCAAGCTCAAGTTTCCCGAAGGGCTCGAGTACGAGATCGTCTACGACACCACTCCGTTCATTAGCGAGTCGGTGCAAGAAGTGTTCAAGACTCTCCGCGACGCTGTGATCCTGGTGGCCGTGGTCGTGCTCTTGTTCCTGCAAAACTGGCGGACAGCGCTCATTCCTTTGATCGCCGTTCCCGTCGCCATCGTAGGCACATTTGCTGTAATGGCGGGCCTTGGCTTTAGCCTCAACAACCTCACGCTCTTTGGACTGGTGCTTGCCATCGGCATCGTCGTCGACGACGCGATCGTCGTCGTCGAGGCGGTCGAGCATCACATCGAGCTCGGACTCGCGCCACGGGAAGCCACGATCCGAGCCATGCAAGACGTGTCTGGGCCCGTCGTCGCCATCGGTCTGGTGTTGACCGCGGTCTTCGTGCCCTGCGCGTTCATCTCGGGCATCGTCGGCCAGTTCTTCCGGCAATTCGCCCTCACGATCGCAACGTCCACGGTCATCTCCGCGTTCAACTCGCTGACGCTAAGCCCAGCCCTCGCAGCGCTGCTGATGAAGCCAAAGGCGGAGCACGGCAAGAATAACGAAGTACTGCCCATCCTGGCCTACGTGATCGCCGGCGCCTTCGGCGGCTGGTTCCTGGTTCAAACCCCGTATGTCGCGGCGCTGCTCAAACGATTGCCATATGATTATTCGGTTGACAACGTGACCAACCACACTCTGGTCTCTGGTTTGGGGGCGATTCTCGGCGGCTTGATCGGACTGATCTGCTCCAAGCCCTTGAACAAGCTGCTCGCGTTTCTGTTCCACGCCTTCAACCTCGGATTCGTGCGGACGACAAGGCTCTACACGCGTCTGGTCGGCTCGATCTTGAGGATTAGCGTGGTTGTGATCGTCGGCTATGTGGGTTTGCTCTATCTGACCTACGTTGGTTTCGGGAAGGCCCCCAGTGGATTCATCCCCGCTCAGGACAAGGGTTATCTGCTGGTCAACGTTCAGCTTCCTGATTCGACATCGGTGGAAAAGACGATCGAGGTGATGAACCGAGTTGAATCGATCGCCAAGACGATCCCAGGCGTCAAGCACACCCTGGCGATCGCTGGTCAATCGATCCTCTTGAACGCGAACGCTCCGAATTTTGGAGCGATGTACGTGATGCTCGACGACTTCCACAGCCGCGTTCCGCGCGGGCAGACGGGCGATCTTCTATCCGAGAAACTGATCACCAAGCTGCGAGAGGAAGTCCGCGACGGCGTGGTCAACATTTACGGCGCCTCCCGTGGAAGGCCTGGGCACCGCGGGCGGGTTCAAGATGATTGTTCAAGACCGAGGCGACAGCGGCCTCGAGGAGCTCCAGACGACCGCCAGCGCCGTCGTCGCCGGCGGCGAAGCCGATCCCGACCTCACCGGCCTTTCCACCAGCTTCAGGGCCAACACGCCCTGGCTCTATCTCGACATCGACCGCACCCAGGTCCGAAGGACGGGACTATCCATGGCCGAAGTCTTCAATACGTTACAGGTCTACCTGGGATCATTATACGTAAACGACTTCAATAAGTTCGGGCGCACCTGGCAGGTGAACATCCAGGGAGACTCTGCCTTCCGCAAACGCGTCGAGGATCTCAAACAGCTCAAGATCCGCAACGAGGCTGGTCGGATGGTTCCTTTTGGCGCCGTCGCCAACATTCGTGAAGTGAGCGGGCCCGTGCTGATCATGAGGTACAACATGTACCCTTCAGCCGCCATCAACGGTCTTCCGGCGCCGGGCGTCAGCTCGGGGCAGGCGATCGACGCGCTTGCCTCAGTGGCAACGCAGGAATTGCCAGGGGCGATGCGATACGAATGGACCGAGCTCGCCTACCTTCAGCTCCAAACCGGCAATACTGCGATGTACGTTTTCATCCTCGCGGTCGTTCTCGTCTTTTTGGTCCTTGCAGCCCAGTACGAAAGCTGGTCGCTGCCGATGGCGGTGATCTTGGTCGTTCCCATGTGCCTCTTATGCTCGATCGTCGGCGTGATCTTCGCCAAAATGGATATCAATATATTTACACAGGTAGGCTTCATCGTGCTCGTCGGTTTGGCTTGTAAGAACGCCATTCTGATCGTCGAGTTCGCCAAGGCGCGTAGCGAGGCAGGCTCCAACCGTCGACAAGCGACCTTGGAGGCGTGCGAGCTCCGCCTGCGACCGATCATCATGACCTCGCTCGCGTTCATCTTGGGCGTGGTGCCCCTGGTGCTATCCGAAGGCGCAGGCGCCGAAATGAGAAGGACGCTTGGCGTCGCAGTGTTCAGCGGAATGCTCGGGGTGACGATCTTCGGGATCTTCCTCACCCCTGTGTTCTACAACGTGATCCAGTGGTTTGGAGAACTTGGCTCCGGACGCCAGAAGAACGAGCCTGGCGAAATGGAACTTCGTCCGCATTCGACGAATGGATCGGTCAACGGTCACGCGGATGAACATGCGATGGCCGGCGCCGCCGCTTCGACGCATTGAGTTCGCTCCAGGCCAGCCGCGCCCTTACAATGTGGTACCGCAGCCCTCCGCCTTCGGCTACATGACCGCCGAGGCCGGTCACCCTGGATTCCCGGTTTAGAACGTCCCCGCGTCGATCGGTTCGGCAACCGTCGCCAGGTTCTCGAAGCGGAAGAAGTTCTTCAAGAACGCCAGTTTGACCCTACCGGTCGCTCCGTTGCGGTTCTTGGCGACGATCAGCTCGGCAAGGCCGGGTTGATCGTTGGGATCGTAATATTCAGGCCTGTGCAAAAGAAGGACAAGGTCGGCGTCTTGTTCGATCGCGCCGCTTTCCCTCAGGTCGGCCATCCGAGGTCTACGGTCTTCGCGCGTTTCCACAGCCCTGTTGAGCTGGGATAGCGCGATCACCGGCACTTCGAGCTCGCGAGCCAGGGTCTTGAGCCTGCGGCTGATCTTGGCGATCTGCTCTTGCCTGTTGTCCCGAGCCTCATGACCCTCTGTATCGATCAACTGAATGTAGTCGACGATCACCAGGCCGACGTCGCGCCTCATCTTCAAACGCCTGGCATTGGCGTTGATCTGGAGCATGTTTCGCGTCGGCGTGTCGTCGATAAAGATCGGGGCGTCGCGCAGGTCGTTGTAGCTGTCGCCCAGTTGCTTCATCTCCCTCGTGCCGAAATTCTGCCCCGTCTTGAGCTTCTGGCTGTCGACGCGCGAGCTGCGCAGAGCAGACGCTCCGCGAGCTCGTTTTTCACCATTTCCAGGCTGACGACCAGAACGCCCTTGCGCATATTGACGGCAACATGTTCGCAAATATTGAGCGCGAGAGCGGTTTTGCCCATGCTGGGGCGGGCGGCGAGGATCACGAGCTGGGCTTCTTGCAGGCCGCCGGTCATGTCGTCCAATTCGTAATAACCCGTTGCAACGCCCGACACTGGGTGGCGGGATTCGGACCTCTGGGCGATCCGTTCCATCGTATCGGCCAGGATGTCGACCAGCGGCACGGTCTCGCCTGCAACCTGGTCTTCGGCGATCTGGAAGATCCGTCGCTCGGCGCTTTCGAGCTGTTCGTCGGCCGTCGTGCCGCCTTCGTAGATCTCCTGGAGCGTCTCGTTGCAGCTCTTGATCAGAAGCCTGCTGACCGACTTCTGCCGAACGATTTCGGCGTGGTATTTCGCGTTGACGCCGTGGGGCACGCTGTTGAGGATCTGGTCAAGCGTGTCGACGCCGCCGATTCGGTCGAAGTGGCCCTGGCGACGTCAACTCTTCAGTCAGAATGATCGCGTCGACCGCCTTACTGCGCTCGTAGAGGTCGCGGATCGCGCGGAAGATCGTCTGGTGAGTTTCGCGGTAGAAGTCCTCGGGCGTGAGGATCGGCATCACGTCGTGGAGCATGTCGTTGTCGAGCAACACGCCGCCCAGTACGCCGAGCTCCGCCTCGATGTTTTGCGGAGGCAAACGATCGGTCAGGGCCGAGAGGCCCGGAGCCGTGGAATGACCAGACGAATGGCCGTTGCTCGAAGCGGGCATCGACGCAGTGACTCCATCCAGGTCGGACGCTCGCAAACGTCCCGAAACGCGCCCGAGCCGATGCACCGGGGAGAAACTCCCCAAGCGATTCGACTCATACCGCGCTTCTGTACAAAGGTATCGACTTAGACCAATTCCAGCATCACAGAAACGGAACCGACTCTCAAGTGAACAAACGCTTCATCGGCGTGATTTTCGAGGGCTTCCTTGAGTTGTGTAAGATCGAGTCGGAGGTTTGCGCAAACCGCGACGGTTAGGGAAAAAGGCCGAGGTCGAAACGTGGAGGCTCCAAGCGATCCGATCGGATTCCCAGCGCCCTATGGGGGAGCTCGCAAACCTGGCGGAGGATCGATCGGCTTTCCTTTGAGTGGGAGTTCAGCTATGAGCGGGCTGGACGTCTTCGTGGGGTGGAACGACCCAAAGCTCGAACTCAGTTGCAATGTCGTGGCCCAGATGAAGGCTGATCATATACTGGCCCAGCTCTTTCAAGGGGCCTTCGATGCGAACGTTGTCGGCGTCGACGGGAAACCGTTCGGCCTTGAGCGCCGCGGCGATCTGATCGGCGTTCACCGACCCGTACAAGTAGCCCTCGGCGTTGGCGTTGGCTTCGATTCGGATCGACTTTCGGGCGATCTGCGCGGCCAGGTTGCGGAGGTCGGCCATTTGGGCGGCCTCGAGTTCGAGAAGCCGCTTGCGGTTCTTCTCGATGATCTTCAAGTTGTGCGGAGTCGCGAAGGCGGCCATTCCCTGCGGCAAAAGGAAGTTGCGAGCAAATCCAGGGCGAACTTTTACCAGGTCTCCAGCTTTGCCGACGTGAGCGACGTTCTGCGTTAGCAAAACCTGCATGTAGCCGCCGTGCGAGCGAGTGGGGTGGTTCTGCCGGCGCTCGACGCCCGGCTGCCGAGGCGGTCCGGCCGCCTCCACCGGTTTAGCCTTCTTCTTTCCGGAACCCCCGGCGGAGGCCTTCTTCTCGGGCTTCTTCGCGGATTTCTTTTCGGTAGCTTCAGCCATCGGTCTCTCGCTCCAGCCTTCGCGGCGGCCGCACATGGCGCGCGCTGCGTCGGAGTATTGTTTATATCAAAACCTAAAAGATCCAAACATTAGAAGGGGATGTCGTCGTCCGGGTCCGCCGGGGGCGCCATCGGCTTTCGGGGAGCCGCCTTGGCGATGGGCTCCTGCGCCGCTCTCGGCGGCTCGCTGGGCTGCCTACGAGAATCTCGACCGCCGGCGGCGTAACCTGAAAACTCGTCGTGTTCCTGGTCCGTGCGCCGCCGCCTTGGTCGTCTCGCCGGTCCAGAAATTGAACCCGTTCCGATTCGACCTTGATCTTGCTCCGCTTCTCGCCGGTCTGCGTCTCCCAGCTTTCGCTTTTGAGGTAGCCCTCGACGTGAACTTGCCTGCCCTTGCGTAGATACTGGCAGCAATTCTCGGCCTGGCGGTTCCAGACCGTCACGTCGATGAACAAGGTCTCTTCCTTGCGCTCGCCGTCTTTGCTGTTCCAGAAACGGCTGGTCGCCAGGCGCAGGTCGGTGACCGCAGCCCCGCCCGTCGTATAACGGAGCTCGGGGTCTTGCGTCAGCCGCCCGATCAAATAGACTTTGTTGAGATCAGCCATCCTTCAGCCTCCAGTTCCTGGAGCAAAACCGCTGCATACAAAAATGCTCTAAACGTTTGTACCCATTAGCCTAACATCTCGGATCGTCCAGCTCAAGAGTGCCCGCCTTGCGCCAGGTTGCGCGGCGGTTAGTCGTCGCGGCGACGTCTTGGGCGATCGTATTGCTCCTCTTCCCCTCTTTCATCCTCGGCTTCGACGTTTGGATTCGAGCTCATCGCTTGAGTCATGAGGTGGTCGACCAGCTTTGGATACACTTTCAATATCAGCTCGCGGAGGATCACCTCGCTGAGTCGGCAATCGTCGCTGATGGCTTTGACGTTGGCGCCTTCGCTCTTGAAGAAAGTCAGGAGATAAGAGCCCTTCTTGTGGCCGCGGATCGGGTAGGCAAGTCTCGCTCGTCCCATTGGCGGCTCGCGACGATCGTCGCGTTATGCTTCGTCAGGATCGAATGCACGTGTTGAACCGTTTCGTCCCAGTTCACCGATGCTTTCGTGCTGTCGAGCAGGAACATCCCTTCATAAGTATTCTCAGCCAAGACTCTAATACCTCCAGCAAACAGTTGATCGAATGTTCATTTGTCATTACCAGCCGAAGCGGGCCCATTGAAGCGATTCATCGCGGCGTCCAATCCCTGGGAAACCCAGACCGCGACGGCCTGGCTTGCGGAAATGAGACTATCGTCGACGACCGCACGCTCCACCGACTTGAACCGACTTAGCACGAAATCGGCGGCGTCGGCCTCGCCTTTATCGCCTATGCCAATCCGGAGCCGAGCGTAGTTGATCGAGCCGAGGTGGGCGGAGACGTCTTTCAGGCCTTTTTGGCCGCCGTCGCTTCCCGACCCGCGGATCCGCAGCCGACCCAGGGGAAGGCTAAGATCATCGCAAATCACCAGCAGATTTGCCAGATCTCCATCAAGAAAGTTCAGAGCCTGCCGAACCGACCGTCCGCTGGCGTTCATAAAGGTCTGTGGTTTCAAGAGCCAAACCCGCTTGAAGTCGATCTCGATCTCGGCCAGTAGGCCGTCGAACTTCTTACTGAATTTCGACCCAGAGCCTCCCGCGGCTAGCCGATCGACGAGCTCGAAACCAATGTTGTGCCGGGTGCCCTGATATTTTTCGCCGGGATTGCCTAGACCGACGACGAGCTTTACCATCATCGTCCGCGCTCAACCAAAAGGTTCAGGTGGTAAGGGGTTGCGCTTGCACTTGGCGGATAAAGCCACGGCGCCGCGATCCCCTAGCCTGCCGTCCGAGAAGCGATAACGGATCAAGCCTTGTCCTTATCTTTATCCTTATCTTTATCCTCGGGCCTCGCTCTGATGAGCTCTGGCTCGGCGGTGGTTGCGACGGCTTCCGCGGTCGCCGTTTCAGCGGCTCTTGTCGTCACGTGCACCACCAGATCGTCCGGGTCGTTGTTCACGGCGACCCCGGGGGGCAACGTCAACTCGCGAATGTGGATTGCCTGGCCAAGGTGCAAGTGGCTGACGTCCAGCTTGATCGAGTCGGGAATCGCATCGGCCCGGCATGTCACCGAAATCGAGTGCGCCAGATGCTCCAGAACGCCCCCTTCGGCAACTCCGGGCGCCATGCCTCGAAGGTCGATCCGGACTTCGGTTTCGATCGACTCCGCCGCGTCGACCCTGGAGAAATCCATGTGGATGATCTCTTTGCCAAGATGATCCCACTGAATGTCCTTGATCAAGACGGTCTCGGTCTTGGCGTCCTCGACGAGCTCGGCCAAGTGGACGGAACGTTTGATCAGCTCCCAGGCGTCGTCCTTGGTGAGGGTGACGGGCTGCGGGGCTTGCTTGTGCCCGTACACGATGGCGGGGATGAAGCCCTCCGCCCTAAGCTTTCGCGAGGCTCGAGAGCCTGTGCCTTTGTTCTTTGCTGGATCGCGGGGTTTGACCGCAACCTTATATGTCTCTGACATGGAGCCACCCTGACCAAAAAAAATCGCGGCTCCTCTTGGACGGGCCGCAAGTCAAGACTGTAAACCAGCACCCGGCTATGATGCAAGGCTTTCAGCCGCCGCAAGCGAGGAAGCGAGGAAGTCGCGACCCGAGGCGACCTAGCCGGGAAGACCCGCGCTTCGCCCCCCTTTGGATCAGGAGCTCGCAAGCAGGGCGATCAAGTTGACGCCGTTAGGGGTTCCCAGACCCGTGACGAGGTCGTAGCCGACGCCTGCGTTATAGCCGTTCGAGCCGCTAGTCACGTCGTGAAAGACGCTATGGTAGTTCGGAGAGGCGTAGGCCGCGTACATCTTCGCCAGGATGCTGTTGGGGTCCGAGGCCTGGCTGTCGAGAGGCAGCAGTCCGTGCTGGGCGCGGGCCTGGTCGGCGATCGCGACGATGGCTCCGAAAGCTGGACTGGCGAGGCTTGTCCCGCCAACCACCGTCCACCCACTCGCGCGATACGAGTCGTACACCGCCACTCCGGTGTCCGGGTCGGCAACCATCGATACATCTGGAATTGACCGGAAGCTGTTCGCTCCGTTATAGTTCAAAACGCCGTTATTGGCTTGGTAAGCCGGCGAGAGCTCGTAGCTGCTGATGCCTCCGCCGGCGCCGGACCATCCCGCCTCGAACCCGTACTGGCCTGATGCAGAGAGAAAGAGGCTCGTCCCGCCCACAGCAACCACGTTCGGCGAGTACGCGGGGTATCCGCCGGGGTTGCCCAGATCTCCCGAAGACGCGGTAAAGACCACCGGAGCGTGCCCGGCCGGCGTCATGAAGAGAGAGTCGCTCTGGAGCTCGGACCGTGTCTCGGAGCCGCCCCAGCTATTGCTGACCACCACCACGCCGGGCAGCGCGGCGGCATACGGATCGGCCAGATCCAGGTTATAGCCGCTGTCGTGCGCTTCGACCAGATCGATGTTCGCGTTAGGGGCGATCGCGTGAGCCCATTCGACGTCGAGCGCGATCTCGATCGACCAGCCTGCGTCGGGCTTCGCCGAGCCCTGGGGGAAATACTTGGTCAGCGTCGGGTTGCCGTTTGCGCCGTTCATCTGAGGCAAACCGTACTGGGCGGAGAACACCGAGACGTCGGTAAATATGTTCGGGTCGTCGTAGGCGTCGACGATGGCGATCGTCATCCCTTTGCCCTGGTTGGCGATCCCACCCAAACCATAGGCGGATTGGATCTGTTGGGGCGTATACCCCCCAATCGGCCCGTCGGAAATCGAGGCGGCCACGGCCAGGATGTCTCGCTGGCTCAATATGGAATGGTTGAGCAAAGAGTGCCCGCGACCCGCCGTCGCCTGCCCTGGACTCATCCGCAAATCGCGCTGGATTCTATGCAACGAATGCTGATATGAAACGGCGAACTTGTGGACCAGGGCTTCACTCGAGAGTGGACTAGAACCCATTGCACGCATCTCGAACGGTTGATGCGAGGCGGCCGTCGCCGTGCTCAAGAGCCAGCGAGGCTCGAGAACCTCCAGGCTGTTGAACGCGTACTCCCTGCGAATCGACCGGGCGCGGTCGGTGCGGAACATCGGTGTGATCTCCGGGTGGCGACGGTGCGTTCTAAAGAGAGTGCGGATCGGTCAATACCGCGAAGTCGATCGAGTCTCTAAGGTGAGGAAACGAGCGATTCCATTAGGGCCCCAAGGGGAGAGGTCTCGGGGCGTGCAGCTCAACTGAGGAATAGAGGCGTTTGAGATTAGGCGCTTGAGGTCGCTGTTGCTTTTCGACCACGGAAGCTTAATTATACACGATAATCCGGCCCATGGGGAAAGCAGTGTTTGACGGCTGAAAGGTCCCAGCCATACTGGCGGCTCAAGCCTTGGAAACAAGCCTATTCGAGGGTAAGGACGCCAAGCAGGTCACGCCGAACTGGCTCTCTGGAAGATGGCTCGCCGGACCTGCTCGAGTAAAGATAGACCAAGTTAGCTCCGATTCTGGGGCCATGTCAATCCTGGGGCGTTTATTCAACACGCCCCTTTTTGATCTCGAATCACGGGCGGCTTTATGACTACTCCTTGACCTTCATGAGGGTGATGACGGCGATCTCTGCGTCCTTGTCTTCCTTGAACTCCTTGGGCCTGTCGCTGTTCGGCTTTCCTGTACAGAGTTTCAGGACTTCGCCGTCGATTTGATAAAGAGACTTGTTGTCGGGCAGCGAGTCGCCCTCGGAACTCGAGAATTCGACCAGGTCGATGGCCTTGGGGTCGGCCTTTTCATCAACCTTCGCCTTTCCCTTGAACTTCATCTCCTGGCCGTCAGGGGTGAGAACCGAGACCGTCACGTCGCCGTCTTTGAATTCGAGGATCACCGAGATATTCTTCTCGGGGCCCGCCATGCCCTTCCACTTGCCCTGAAGTTTGCCAAGATCGCCAGGCGGCGGTTCGGTCGCCAAAGCAGCCAAGGGCGCAAAGACCAGGAGGGCTATCATAAGACTTATTCGATGCATAATCAATCACCTATGTTTGAGAGTTGTGGATATCGACTGAAGCCCGCTGCGTTGCGAGACGTCGCTTGCTTTTTGAAAGAACATCATAATAAGGCCCTGGACGCAAAAGGCCATAGGCCGCCGCGGCTTCGACCACGGCTCCATCGTTGGAGGCTCGCGCGTCGTAAGCCGCCAGCCCAATTCCTTGGGGGCGTCCTTGCAGAACCTCGAGGACCCTCGTTGATTTCCGCCCGAGAAGAAACGATGCTTTGAGGTCCATATCGAGGTTGGGTTCGACGTCTCCAGGTTCGAGGAGCTCCGTATGCCGGTGCAAACCGCCAAGGTCAGTGGTCGCCGCAAGCTCCATTACGCTTCGTTTGAAGACTTGCTTGCCGATGCGGACCGACTGAGCAAGGGGCCCGTCAAGATGCTGGGCAACTGGTCTCCAGGACAGGTCTATAAGCATCTCGCCACCGTTTACAACGGTTCGATCGACGGCTTCGACGTCAAGTTTCCCGCCGTGTTTCGAGCCATGGCTGGGATGTTCAAGAAAAAGATGATCTCCAACGCGATGCCGGCGGGAATGAAACTGCCCTCGAAGCTGGCCGAGAAGGTGCAACCCTCGCCGGTTTCGAACGAGGAGGGGTTGGCAGCGCTCATCTCGGCGGTTCAGCGGCTCTTGACAGAGCCCTCCCGCGCTGAGCATCCCGTTTTTGGCAAGCTTGAAGTCGATGAGTGGAACCAGATTCACCTTCGCCACGCGGAGCTCCACATGAGCTTCCTTGTGCCAGAGTAGCGGCTCGATGGAACGAGAGCGCGCCGGCGTGCAAGGAAATGCGATCTTGCTGGCAATTGGGCCAAGAACCCGGCTATGATTTCTGGACATCAAGCTTGAGCGCCTTCGTCTTTCGAGGCACGAAGGCGCCCAGACATCTTCGCATTGCCAATACAGCCAGAGGCGCCCACCATGACGACCGACAACCTCCCCGTCGACGAAGAGAACCCAGCAAAGCCAGCGGAGACCGAGAAGCCAAAGCCGAAGGTTTCCCCTGGCAGGAACATCGTGGGCTTGGTGCTGCTGATCGCGCTCTCGGCGATCGCTTCTCTCGAATTCCTGGCGAAGAAGGGACACGACGCCGCAGTCGTCAAATTGGAAAAAGCGCTGGCGAAAGAGGACGGCGAGCTGCTCCCAGAAAAGGAGGCTGAGAAGCTGATCGGCAAAGCTCCCGACGGGCCCGGCGTGAAAACGACCGGAAGAACTCGCAAGACCTACACATGGCGCGGCGTTTTCCGCAAGCATGTGCTCAAGGTCGATTATACGCAGGGCACCCTTCCAGCCCTTCTTTCTCTGCCCGGCGCCAACGACTGATCGATCCGGCTTCAGCCGTTCGCCGCCCCATCGGCGGAATCGACTTTCGAGCCGGCCTTGAGTTTGGCGGTCATCAGCTTCATCTCGCGCTCGATGTGCCGGGCGCCGGAGAGCAGGACGATCCCAGATAAGACGACGGCGGGGACTGTAATCAATAGTCCCGCGACCATGTTCTCCATGCGATCGGGGCGATCGAGAGAAGGCGAGGGGAGGGCCCCCATCCAAGCCAAGGCCTTGCCGATGGGCGTTGCCATCATGTCGGCGCTTCCATACACGTCCGCCACCTTGCCAATCAGTACGGGCGACCAGATGTCCCCCAGGAAGTGGACCGCGAAGAGCGCTGCCGCGTAGGCCGAGGCGCGCATGTTCGGGACCACGACGTTCGCGATAATGGCGTTGCACGGCCCCGTGTTCATGAACATGAAGAATTCGCATAAGAAAATGCTTGCGTAAATCAATGGCGTATGCGACGACGGGATCAAAAGCCCTCCGAAGATGAAGGGAACCGAGAGCAGCATGGCGCCGCCTGGCACCCAGAAGAGCGCCTTGGGCGTCTTCTTGGCCAGTTTGTCGGCAAGCCAGCCGCCGAGCGTCATGCCGAAGATCGCGGCAAGCGCGGTGACCGCCCCCAGCTTCCAGTTCGACGATTGTTCGGGGATTCCCCTGGTCGAGATCAGCATCTTGGGCAGCCAGGCCGAAAGGCCGCCAATGGCGAAGGTGTAGGCCGCCATGCCGAAGACCGAGTAGCTGTAAGACGAATTGACCATCGCGTCGACGTAATCGGCCGAAGTCGGCCGCTTCTTTTCGTTTGCAAGCAGACGCTTTGCGTCGAGGCCTTCGCTCTGGCCTCGGATCGGGTCGGGCAGAAACAGCGAAACCAGGGCGACCACGATGCCAGGCGCCCCGACGACGAAGAACGAAGCACGCCAACCAAGGGCAACCCCGCCGACCTTCATATTCGCCACGGCCGTGCCCAGGCCAAGCCCAAGCGCGGCGCCCACAGGCATCGCCAGGTAGAACGCCGACATGATCCGTGCCCGCTTCTCCTTCGAGAAAAGGTCCATCAAGATCGTCGGGGCGATCACTCCATAAGTGGCCTCTCCAATTCCCAGGAAACTGCGCGATCAAAACGTGAGTGTAAGATTTGGCAAATCCCGTCCCCAACGTGGCCAGGCTCCAGACGCCGACGCCAAGGCACAAGAGCCAGGTCCTCTTGTATCGATCTGAAGCATAGCCCATGATCGGACTGATGAGCGAGTAGCTCACCAAGAACAGAGACGTGGCCCAACCCATCCCTTCGTTGTTGACCTTGAACTCGCTCTGGATGTGCGGCAGCACCGAATTCAAGATGAACCGATCCGTATAATCGAGAACGTTCATCAAGAAGAGCGCCGCGAACGTGGCCATCGCGACCGCCGACGACGCGGCCAAGCCTCGATCGCCGCCGGACGCCTCCGCCGGCCTTGCACTTGGGGTGGGTGTCAACTCGAGGTCTCCATGATCCCGCGAGACGGGGAGTCTCCGAACGTAGAGAGAAGGATAGGCGCGAGGACGTCGCGGGTCTAGAGTCAAGGGAGGCTCCGTCCGTCGAGCGACCGACAGGCCCCTCCGATGGAATCGAGGATTCCGAGCCATGAGGCCCGCTTTGAAGCTCTGCTTGGTCAGTATCGCCTGGATCGCGGCGCTCGGAGCGATTTTGACGCGAAGCCCGAGCTCGAACGAGCGGACCGGCGATCCCAAAGATCAGCGGCTCCATAAGGCGATCGAGGCCTCCGTCGGCTTCCTGGCCGTCGAAACGCCCAAATGGAGGCGTGAGCATAAGTGCTTTTCGTGCCATAACAATGGAGACGCTGCTCGAGCGCTTTTGAAGGCCAAACAGCTTGGCTTTGCGGTTCCAGACGCATCGCTTGCCGACACGATCGATTGGCTTGCGAACCCCAAGCGCTGGGAGGAGAAACCCAAAGCGCGGGGCGGCGACGGCGGCTCCGAATCGGGCTCGAAGGATCTCTCGCTGGCTCGGCTTCAGTTCTCCCTCGCGCTCGAGCTTGCGATCAAAACCGAGACGATTGCCGATCGCTCCGTGCTCGATTCGGCCGCTCTTAAGCTGGCGCTTGACCAGACCGCGGATGGATCGTGGAAGATCAGCGACAACGGCGTCGTTGCCGCACCCGCGACCTACGGACCGGTCCTGTCGACGCTCCTTGCTTCCCGGGTGCTCGCATCCGCCGGGGCCAACGAGCACGCGGAAGCCGTGGCCAAGGCCAGAGCCTGGCTCGATTCTCGAAAGATCCAGAACGTGCAGGACGCGGCCGTAGTCGTCTGGTCCCTCGCAGTGGAAGAGGCTGGGAACGGCCAAAAGGCGACGAAGAACCCCAGATTCTCCCAGGCTCTCGATCTGCTTAAGGCGCGCAGGGAAAAGACGGCGGCTGGGGACCTTTTGTCGATTCTCCCAGCGAGCCCTACGACGCCGCGATTGTTCTCTTGGCTTTGACCGCCCTTAACGATAAACATAAAGAATTTACAAGTATGATTAAAAAAGCAAAAGATTATTTAATCAAATGCCAGCTTGAAGATGGGAGCTGGCCGACGACGACGCGGCCCCCTGGAGGAGAAAGCTACGCCGAGCGCATTTCAACCGCCGGGTGGTCGGCCTTGGCGCTTCTGGCCGTCTTTGAAATCGAGAGAGAATGAGATCCGCCTGGAGCTTGGGCCCGGCTTTGCATCGACTTTGAACTCGTCGACCTCGAAAGGTCGTTCGACGCTGTTGCCTGCCAAGTCCTCGATAATGCTTGCAACGTGAATTTCGTGGGGTCCGCTCGTCCAAGGAGACGAAGGAGTGAACCTCCAACGGGTCTCATCGCGGTCGACGGCGACCGTTCCTTGCACCTCCTCGCCGTCGGAACCGCGGACCGAAATGCAGCTTTCGATCAGGGCGTGGTCCAGCGATTCTGGGAAGTCGATCTGGAGCGGTTCGCCAGGCGAGGCTGGGGGGATGAGCTTCCATTTAAAAGGGTCGGGCTGGGATTGGTCTTCGGGCCCAACGCGAAACGTCTTCGTATACCGCTGGGCCAGCGGCCTGCCGAACGAATCGGGCATGTTTTGGTCGACGACCAAGGTGTACGACCGCCCCTCGACCAAGATGGGGCCTTCTTGCTCACGCGGAATGAGCCCGCGCTTGATCCTTCCCGGGTCGAAGAGCAGGGTCAGACGCGTGCCTTCTCGGTTCCAGAGTTCTTCGCCGATCTCGAGGAACGCCCGCTCGACCGGCTTTCCGCTCGAGTCGAGGAGGCGAATCCACTTGTAAACGCCCCCATTGTCCATCGGAGCCGAGAAATGAATATAAAACTTGAGCGTATTATCAGGCAAGACGCTTGCCGACGGGTAAACTGTCTGCACGCGAGCTTTGGGTCTGACTGGAGGCTCGGGGGCGCGCAAGTGCAGCTCCATCGAGGTGCGAATAGGCGCCGAATCGCCGCCTGGCGCCTTGGCGCCG
The DNA here is from genome assembly GCA_963818975.1 of uncultured Planctomycetota bacterium. Lineage (GTDB taxonomy): Bacteria > Planctomycetota > Planctomycetia > Isosphaerales > Isosphaeraceae > CAWFUI01. The sequence goes on from CAWFUI010000007.1 coordinate 264,243, forward strand.
TTGAAACCGACGTGATAACCGCGCGAGTAGGACAGACTGAACTTGGGCGTAAGGACCAGGTTTCCGTTCTCGACCTTGTACGTCGAGAGCATCGGCGATTCTTGGCTGGTTTGGTCTTCGATCGCGATCCAGAACCATTGCGATGCGCTCTCGAAAGCGAGCTCCGAGGGACCGAGTTTGGCTAGCCAGGATGCGTCGAGTCCTTTGGCTTGGACGACGACGCGGGGCGGACTGCCTTTCTGAAATTCGAAGGTCAAATTGGGTTCGGCCGCCGAAACGACCGAGCCCGTCAAAAAGAGGAATAAGCCCGCGACGGCCGCCAGTTTGCCTGGCGGCCGACTGAGTCGATATCGGTAAGAACCTTCGTCGAACATCGCGGAGCTCTTGAAAGCGGTTGTCGGGGTCGATCGATCAGGGCAGATCGATCGATTTCAGGTCGATTCGACCGTCTTGGCCTTGGATCAGAACCACGGCCTCGCGATCGTTCAACTTGTCGAGCTGAACGACGCCCTTCAAGTCGGCGATGGTCTCGTACGCCAAGCCCTCTTTGTCTGGCACTCGGTGTTCGATGGCCTTGGCGGCGCCGGCGCCGTCGGCCTCGACCTTCATCACGCCTCTCGAACTGTTGGCGAGCAGGAGGTAGTTCTTTCCATCTTTCTTATAGACGATCATATCCAGGGGTTTATTGTGGTTGCCGAGCTCGGCGATGGTGGTTCCCTTGACGTGCGAGCCGGGCTTCAAGGCGGCGACGGGCACTTTGACGAGCGGGGTGCAGGTGTACGCAGCCATCAAATAAGGCTCTCCCTTGATCTCGAACGGAACGAAGGTCCGGATCGGAGATTTGGTCTCGAGCGCTGCGTGCGAGCCGTGGTAGATCTCGACGCTGGTGCCGCCGGCGGTTTGCTCGAACGGGTAGGGGATGGCGAGGAAACGCGAGGAAAACTGCTCGTTGGAAAGCCCTGCGACGTAGAGTTTGCCGTCGAGGTAGGCCAGGTCGGTAACCGATTCAGTCCGCGGCGAAGGTCCTCGTCCCGACGCTCCGGCCCTGGCAGCGGGCGGATTGGGCAGCTCGGCCTTGGCAAAGCCGACGTTCTCGAGGCTTACCACCTCGACCTTGCCCGATCGATCGACGCAGGCGATGACGGGAGTGGTTTCTCCGCCCGACTTGCGAGAGACAGAGAGATAGACCTTGCCCGAGGCTGGGTTGACCGCCATGTCGTTGAACAGTAGGTCGGTCTTGGCGGCGCCCAAGAGCGCGGCGAGCTTGGCTTCGACGCCCTCGACCATGATGGAGCCGCCCTGGGCGCCGCTCGTATCGCCGGTTTCGATCGCATAGATCGCCGCGTTTTGAGCATCGCCCACGAACAGGACGCCATTGGGTCCAAATGCCAGCGCCTCCAGCCGACTTCAGGTCGGGAGCGCCTTTCTTGAGCGGGGCGTCGCCAGCCCTCGCCGAGAGAGAAACCGAAAGCACCGCCGCGACCGCAAGCGCGAATCGGGTCTGCTTCGTCATGTTCGAACCCTTTCTAAGTGGATGGTGACCCTTGACTCTCGAGGAACTCGGAATCGTCCCCTATTATCTTCAGTAGCGTCCTGGACTCAACCACCACCCCGACTTCATCGCCAACATTGGCAAACTTGCACTCGCAAGCGTGCGAGCATGCGAAATTGGTCCAAGCTGAACCTCGTTCGCATTACAAGGGGCGCCATGTACATCGCAGCTCGGTGAATTTATCATATCAGAATGTTTATGTTGTCTTGAATTTGAACGAAAAGGCCCGCGCGGGCGGGTCCTCCCGTGCGGGCCTCGTGGCGAACCGGGCCTCCCACAGCCCGTTCCGGTCACTTCTCTTTGTGGATCTCATTTTTGAGTTCTTCGACGGTGCGTTTGAGCTCTTCGATCTGCTTGGACATGGCGTCGAGCCTTGGATCGACGGGGGTGGGCGGGATGACGGCGTGAATTCCGACGGCGCCTCCACCGGATCCTCCGCCCCCTGGCCCACCTGGTTTGGGTTGATTGAACACCCGAACGCCCGGTTCGACGATTGTGAAGGAGCCCTGAGGGACGCTGTTGAGCTGCATCTGGAGTTGAATGGGCTGACCTGGCCGCTGTTCGGGCGTCACTTCGAGCGTCAACTTTTTGCCGACGCGGACCAAGTCGAGCGGAATGGGTTTGCCAAGGTTCGTTTTGACCTGTTTGATCAGGGTGTCGACGTCGGCGAGGTCGACCTTGTTGAGGCTTAGGAGGATGTCGTTGGCCTTGAGCTTGACCTTCTCGGCGGGGCTTTTGGGCTCGACGCCGGTGACCACCAAGCCCAGATGGTCTTCGATGCCGAGCTGGGATCGGACCGCGTCGCTGGGATTCGTGACGCTCACCCCAAGCCATGCGTCTCCCGACTGCAGGATCACCGCGTGCACTTGCCCTGGCTCCGTCTTTTTATCTTTGAGGTTTACCGTCAGGTCTTGCTTCTTGCCTTTGCGGATGAGTACCAGTTTGAGCGGACCTTCCTTGCCCTTGGAGAATTTGACGAGATCGGGCCTGCCGAAGATCGGCTTGTCGTCGGCTTCGATGATGACGTCGTTCTGCTGGATCCCCGCGGCCAAAGCTGGGGAATCGGGAAAGACGCGAACCACGACCGCGCCTCGTCCTTCGGGAAGGTCGAGCTGCGAACGAAGCGTGTCTTCGACGGGCGCAACCATCACTCCGATCTCCCAATGCGCCTGGTTGACTTGGACGAACGCAGTCATCTGCTCGTTCAATCGCCGAACAAGGAGCTCACGTTCGGCGTTCGCGGCCTTGAGCGCTTCGAGCTCGGGCTTCGATTGAGTTTTGGTTGGCTCCTGCTGGAGGAAGCCCACGACGTTCTGCAATTCGATCTGCTGGATCCTTGCGGGGGTGGGAGGGACGGCCTCAGCGCCAGGCGGTTTGGGGTCGTCTTTGAGTTGAATAAGCATCCTCGGCGCTTGCAATTGGCCGACGATCCGAAGGCGTACGGGCTTTTTTGCCGGCGTTGCCTGGGCTTCCGGCTTGGTCGCCTCGCCCAGCTTGGCTTGCGCGCCGTCTTGGGACGTGAGAACCAAGGCCAAGGTGGATTGCAGGATCAGAACATTGACTGAAGCAAATAACGACATGTTTTGGTACCTCGCTCAAATACCCTTTAATGGACGGTTCTTCCCACGAATTGAAAGTTCACCTGATTGATCGGGATCGCCAACCGGCTGCCGTCGTCGAGATCGACCGACACCACTTGGCGATTTTCTTGAAGCTCGTAGCCTCGTTGTTCCCAGTAGGCCTGGACCGAGTCGGGGATCCCAACCCTGCCCGTGTTGAGCCAGTCTTCGTTGACGCCGGGGCCCGAGAGCAACGGCGCCTTTCCGCTCAAGACGTTCTCCGCGGACTCGCTCAACGTGACCGTGCCGCTTTGTCGTAACAACGGAGCCGGCTCGGCCTTGGCCAGCGCTTGATCGTGGTCGATCCTTGGAGCGGAGCGTTCCTTCGCCGCGGGCGTTCTCAATGCGAGAACGCGTTCTCCAGCGGCCCCGGCCGCAGCGCCAATCGCGAACACGGCCAAGAAGGACGCCGCCCACCTGAGCACCGGAAACGCCCAGTTGGGCCTGGTATTCCGAGGCAGGAGCCGCTTTGGTCGCGTCTTGGTCTTTGGCTTGCCCGCGTGGCCAGCGAGCTGCACCATCGAATTTCGCAAGATCTGAGCTTCCATATAGGCAAGTGCGCAGAGCCGCCAGCCGTCGGGGGTGGCGTCGAGCCTATCGATCAAGAGCTTGCGGTCGATTCCGCCGAGCTCGTCGTCGACGAGCAGATCGATCTTTCGGAGCAGCTCTTCGTCTTTATGGAGTTCTTTACGATTCATGATTCGATCTCGTGCACTTCAAAGTCGGTTAAGATGTTCCTCAGCCGCGCTCTGGCTCGATGCAGCCGCGCCTGCACGGCGCTTTCGGTGGTTCCGAGGTGCTCGGCCAGCTCGCGATAGCTCCAATTCTCCGAATACTTCAGGAGCAGGATCTCGGCGTTGCGCCTGGCCAGCCTGGCGACCGCTTCCTTGACGAAGCCGATCTGCTCGTCTCGGAGCACCCAGCCCAGGGGGTCTTGAATTCCATTTCCGCTAGTCAACTGCGCGAAAGTCCTCGAATCGGCGTAGCGGTTTTCAAACTTCCGCCTCCTGCCGACTTTCCTGCGATAAATCAAAGTCGTGCGGACGGCCACCCGGTAGAGCCAGGCGCCGATTTTCGTGCGATCGACAAGTAGATAAGCCTTTTGAACCGCGGCGAGCGAGATCTCTTGCATCACCTCGTCGAGCGCCTGGCGCTCTCCTAGCCTTGCAATGACCACCGCCCTCAGCCAGCGGTCGTTCTCGGCAAGGATCGCCCCCCAGTCAAGGCCACCGTCGCCAGGGCTCTCGGCGGTGGGCGTCGCGTCCAGAGCACTCATCGTTCAGAACCTAAGTTGCCGGAAGGCCCTCGATCTTGCACACGACCTTCCCATTTCCCGCACGGCGGTTGCGTCCGAAGCTCGACAGTCGGGGGAGAAACCTCGTCAGTCGGCCGAGAAACCACATCCGCATCCATGGTCCGATGCACGGTCGCGCTCCGCAAGCTGCTTGGATGCACTCGGAGAGAATCCGTCTCGTGTCAGATCCATGCGCCTCAATTTCTTTGATTGCCTTCCGAATATCCTGCGCGGGCCTGCGCATCGGCGTCTTTCCGACGATCCGTCTGGCCCCGAGGGACTCTCACGATGACCGACTTTGCGAAAATGAAGATTAGCTTTGCTCTCGCGCTCTTGGCGACGTTGTTTGCACTGCATCCGTTTTTGGATCGTTTCGACGATCTGGGTTTTGTTTATCTTGGGCTTCACCTGGAGGTCTTTCATGCCTATGCCTTGATCGCAACCCTTTTGGGGGCTTGCGTTTACTTCTACGCAGTTTCGCTTTTGAGCGAGCGCGCCCACACCTGGTGCGAGCGGACTGGCAACCATGCTTACGCGCTGGCGATTCTGATCCCGCCGATTTTTGGCGGATTGTTCGCCTCTTCGAGGTTGGCCGACCGGCTGGCGATGTCCCACTTGGCGTGGGCAGCGCCCACAGTTGCTATTTCCTTGGGACTGGGTTGGCTTTCGTTGGCGCACTTGGCGGCGTGGTCGATCAGGGCTCGGCTTTCGGAGCGCGACCGAGAATCGAAAATTGCCCAGCTTGCCCAGCAGGAATCCGAGGCGCTTGATCGAGCTCGCGAGATGTTCGAATGCAAGCACTTCGACATTGCGGTGATCGAAGCTCATCGGGGGCTCGAAGCCCGCTTGCGGCAGGCTCTGCTCTCGCGACGCTATTCGAGGCGGTTGGACTCTGCCCAGGCTGTGATCGAGCTGGCTGCGCGAGCAGGCCTCTTGAGCGAATCGACCAAGGCGCTCGTCCGCGAAATCGGCGGTCACCTGTCGGTTGCTCTGAGCACCGAACCCTTGCCAAAGGAGTGTGCCGAGGCTTCGTTGAGCTCGGTCAGGCACATCCTTTCGGTGACGCCTGTCCGGAAACCGACCAAGACTTTGCGAGACGTTCCGCATGATCAAGATCCCCAAAGCGTCGACCCGGGCCGTCCGACTTCGTCCACGGGCGCAAGCTCCGCCAAGGCTGCATGAACGATCGATCGCTTTTGACGTAACGTTTCACCAACCGCGCGGGAGGGCTCCTTCCGCGCGGTCCATTCACTTGTCCCTGGCTCTTACATGCAGGGGACGGACTTCAAGATGTAGCCGGATTGCGAAAGAGCCGCCGAATCGCAGAAACCGATCGCTCGCTAGGCCGATTGGCCCTGCGATGGACCCGATTCCAACGATGTGTTGTTGATTGGGTGGCCTTGGTTCACGTCGCTTGGCGTGGCCAAAGTGCTTTCGGAGCCGATTGACTCGATGGAAATCACGGATTCACAAGGAACTTGCGTCTCCTGACCATTCGAACCCAATTCTTCGGCGGACACAGCGGGCGTGAAGGGGGGCTCGCCGGTACCGGGATGGAAATCAATCAGCGTAGGGGCGGATCCCCCGATCCGCCATCCGGGATTTCGAAGGCCATCTCCGGCTGAAGAGGGCGTGACGGGGGTCTCGCCCCTACGGGAATCGGACGCCAGCACGGACTCGCAAGCAATTTGCCTCTCCTGACCATTCGAACCCAATTCCTCGTCGGACGCGGAGGGCGTGACAGGGGTCTCGCCCCTACAGTGATCGGAATCAATCAGCGTAGGGGCGGATCCCCCGATCCGCCCTCCGGGGTTTCGAAGGCCATCGCCGGATGAAGCGGGCGTGAAGGGGGTCTCGCCCCTATGGGGATCGGAATCAATCGGCGTAGGGGCGGATCCCCCGATCCGCCCTCCGGGATTTCGAAGGCCATCACCGGCTGAAGAGGGCGTGACGGGGGTTTCGCCCCTACAGGGATCGGAATCAATCGACGTAGGGGCGGATCCCCCGATCCGCCCTCCGGGATTTCGAAGGCCATCGCCGGATGGAGAGGGCGTGACAGGGGTCTCGCCCCTACGGGGATCGGAATCAATCACCGATTCGCAAGAAAATTGGGCTCCATTACCATTCGAACCCAATTTGTCGGACGGCGGGTCATAGACGATCGGGTCTTCCTTATGGAGGTGAGACTTCTCCCTCACGTAGGCGTCGTCGGTATCGCGATACACCAGGTTGTGCCTTTTGTCCCAAGGCGGAGCAGCGTCCCAGTCGTACTCTTCTTCGGGTTCACTCGCCTGGGCCTGCGACAAAAGCTCGGCCTCTGCCCGCTTCTTGGCTCGATGCTCGGCAAGGGCCCGGTCGAGTTGGCGATCCTTCTGAATTTTGACCGCAGCCAGGCGCTTATCAGCATCGAGCAGGCCCGTCGTGGAGAGCAGGAACTCGAGGTCGTCGTCGTCGTACTTGGTCTTGAACTCGTCGACGAGCATTCCGAACGTCGAGGTGCTCGGCGTCCTAATGCTCAGCTTCTTGCGTTCGAGCTCGAGCCTCTCTGCCCTGTGTGCGTCGTTCTTGCGTTCGATCCGCCGTTTCTCGAGCTCGCGATAGGCACGAAAAAACCCGCGTTCGAACGAGTTGTAGTATCGGAAATAAGCCTCGATTTGGGGCTCGGTCAGGTCGATCCTCAGCCATGCTTCACGGACAGCCTCGCGATCGAACCCTGGTTCTTGCAAACCGAAGCACTTCAAGCTCTTCAGTTTTTGGGCGATCGCAGGACGATCGTCGATGTCGATCTTTCTGCCTTCTCGAACTCCGATCAGGTTGGCTGCCTTGTGCTCGACCTGTGTGTCTTGAGCGATGGCCAGCATCATTGCGGCTCTGGATTGCTTCCAAAGGCACATCGCCGCCTTCTCGGCGAGCTTATACTCGACATCCCCGACGGGTTGAGCATCCTCAATGTAGGCTTGCAAATGCGCCTCCCAGTCCTCGTCGAACTCGAGCGACCGGAGGACGATCTCCTCCGACCGAAGCCCATGCTTAAGAGCGTTTTTGGACGACTTCGCCTTGCCTTCGGGCGTCTTCGGCCCTGTGGACCGCTTCGCATTTCTTGCGTTTGCGTAAATCTGGGACGGCGTTGCCATGGAATCGGCCTCGATTGCGGGACAAGATACAGCTTCATCAGGCGCAACTTCGCCTACTCTTCCTATATTGGTGCATAATGGGACGCGTTTCAACAAAACTGTCTTCAAAAACGATGGATTATTGAAGAAAAGGAAGTGGACGAGGACTAAGTGAGGAAATAGGGTGCCTCATACGCAATATCGGCGTTCCAATTCTAGGGTGTCTGGAGACACGGCTAGGGTGTCTGGAGACGCAGCTGGACACGCGGCTCCCTCGAGCCTACAGGGCGTCGTCCCTACACCGAAGCCTGAGCGGAGCTCCTGCCGTCTGCGATCGGGCTTGCGATGCGCCACGGGCGCCCGATTTGTAGACGGACCCGCAGGCCTGTCAGGGATAAGACGAATTTGGAATACCCAACAGGGAAACCGTCGCAGAGCTTTCCCCAAAGCGTAGCCCCTGACACGAGGGCGCGTGGGGGGGCTCGTCCCTACCACACAAATCGGTACACGGAAACGGGAATCTTACTCCTCGCGCTCCTGTCTTTCTCGAATCGGTTCGAGCTTCTTGAGCTTGATGTTCTTGAACCAGCAGTCCATTCCATGATCTTGCAGGCCGATATAGCCCTTGCGCGGGTGCGTTCGGTATGCCACGTCGAATTTGTGGGCTGAGCCGTCGGGTCTGCGATTGGGAGTTGTCCATTCATTCAGGTCCATCCGAGAAGCTTTCTCGCCGTTTACGACCACTTCGATGAGGTTCTCGAGACATGTGATCTTGAGATGATTCCACTCGCCGGCGGGTTTCATCAGATTTTGGTTCGGTTTCACGAGGTCGTAGATCGCACCTGTATCGTGATAACCCGAGGTGCGCGTGTCGTCGATCGCGATCTCGATTCCGTTGTAGGCCAGGCTTCTGCCCTCCCGGGCTTCGAGCGGGCTCGTGCGGACGAAAACTCCAGTGTTACAGCCGGAACTGATCTTGAAATCGAGCGAAAGAATGAAGTCTTCCACCGGTTTTTCATAGACCAGCATATATTGTATGGGATGCGGATTGAGACAGCCGTCCTGGACGTGCTTCTCTGGCGCTGGCTTGCCGTCGGGCGTGATCCAGCCCTTGGTCGACTTGCCGTCGAAAATCAGCTCCCAACCGTCCCGTTTCTGCTCTTGAGAAAGCGCGGCATCCTTGGCGGGCGGCGCCGTATCAATGAAAAAGACGAGCGCAAAAACGAAGAATCCCTGGTATTTCATCCTGATCAACCTTTCTTGACGTTGCGCCTTGGGCGGCGCGGGCCGGACGAGCCTTCAGGCGCCGCCGCCGCGGTTCGCCTCGCACTCCATCAGCCTAACCGACGCGGGTGGAAACGTCACGACAGGCGCTTTACCCTGGCGGGGGAAGATGCGAAAACGGCGTCGGCGAGTCGAAGGAGATCGATGCGGCCGACGCCAGAGCCGAGGCTTGCAACGATTCGCTGCCGAAATCCTACTGAGCTCGCTTGGGCTTATCGTCGGAAGCCTTTGCTTTGCCGATGAAGGAGATCGACCCTTGGGGATCGATCTCGTACACAAAACTGGGGGTCTCGATGCGTTCGCCAGCGCTTGGCTTGCGCCAAAGGACGTAGTAGACGTCGCTGTCCTCGGGGGCTTCGGCGAGGAGGTGGGTGTGAAATCCCATCGTCTTCGAGTTCTTCGACGCTTCCGGGGCAGGCAGATTGAGCAAGCCTTTGTGCATTTGTCGCTTCTCGAGAATCGACTTGCCGTCGTCAGAGACCAGGTACCGGACGTCTCCGCCTAAAGGCCAAAAGTCCGAGTTGGCTCGAGTTGCCAGATAATAGACCCAAAGCCGACCGTTGTCGGCCGGAAGAACCAAAACGTTGTAGGGCCTGGTTTCTTTCTGCAAGTTCTCCAGGAAGTCTTCCTGGCAAAGGTCCATGGCCAGGGCCGCGGAGAAGTAATAGCCTTGATCGCGCTTGGGGTCCGAGTAGCGTTTGACCTCGAAGCTCTTGCCGTTTTTGTCGGAAAACGCCTCGAGCCCCACCAAGAACTTGTCGCGTCGATCGTTCAATCTGCCGAAAGCCACAACCCAGCCGTCTTCGGTCTTGCGAGGCAGATGTCGGAGTGCGCCGTCGGCGCTAAAGTTCGAACGAGCGAGCTCCGTCGACGCACCCTTGAGAATTCGGTCGTAAAGCGCGATCTCTTTGCCACGGCGGCTCACTTCGGCAAGCTCTTCCTTGGACGCTGGCTCAGCCGGCTTGGGAGGGGCTAAGAGAATCGCCGCCGACACGACAAATAGAACCGAGACCGGCGTCATCAGCTTGTCTCCTCGAATCGAACCGTCATCTTTCCATCAACGACTGCCGTTGAATCGATTACACGCTAGCGACAAGGGGGCTCGCTTGAACCCCGTCCATCGCTTGCCTTACTATTTTGACTGCAGACCCGCCCATGATAACACCCCAAGTGACGAGGCACGGAGTCCTGGCGATGCGAACGAGACGAACAAGAGCGCTGCGAATTGGCTTTGCGTCGCACTTCGGATGCGCGATTGTGATGGTTGCGTTGGCCTTTGCCAGCTCTTCGCATTCCTTGGCGCAGGTGGGCGCCGAGGAATCGGCGACGAAGCTCAAGCCCGCCGCAGGACTTGAAGCCAAGCTTTGGGCGTCCGAACCCATGGTCGTGAACCCGACCAACATGGACGTCGATTCGCGAGGCAGGGTCTGGATCACCGAAGGTCTGAACTATCGACCCACGCGGAACAGAAACCTTCCCAGGAAGGAAGACGCCGACAAGATCAAGATTTTGGAAGACACCGACGGCGACGGCAAGGCGGACAAGATGACGGTCTTCGCCGATAAGGTCTTCCCAGTGCCAATGGGCTTGGCCGTCGAGGAGCATTGGAGCAAAGACGGCAAATACTTGGGCTCGAAGGTCTATGTCGGCAACAGCCCCGACCTGCTGGTTCTGGAAGACACCGACGGCGACGACACAGCGGACAAGCGCTATCCACTTCTGACAGGTTTTGGAGGGATTGATTCAGACCACGGCGTACATGGAATGGTGTTGGCGTTGGATGGAAAGCTCTATTTCACCCACGGCGACGGCTGCTGCTCGGTGCAGCAAGACCACTCGGAGCGCCAGCAGAACTTCGACGTCGTCGACAAGAGCAACCGCAAAGTGGCGTCTTCGAACCTGGCGAACACGCTACGCGTCAACCGCGACGGCACGTGGTTCGAGATCTTGGCGGATCGGCAACGCAATAATTACGAAACATGTCTCAACTCGTTTGGGAACAACTTCACCAGCGACAACGACGACGACGGCAACCGAGGTTGCCGGGTGATCTGGGTGATGGACGGCGGCCATTACGGCTACCGGACGCCCGGCAGTCCCAGACACTGGGGTGAAGAGGTTCCTGGCAACATTCCCAAGATTGTCGGCACGGGCAACGGCAGTCCCTGCGGAATCATGGTCTACGAAGGGACTCTCCTTCCCAAGGAGTATCAAGGCGCGATCCTGGAGGCCGAGGCTGGCACTCGGCAGATCAACCACATCCCAGTTGAGCGTCATGGCGCGGCGTTTCGAGCGAACCTGGGCGTTTTTCTGGGCAGCGACGACCCCTGGTTCAGGCCAGTGGATATGACGGCTGCGCCCGATGGTTCGGTCTTCGTAGCCGATTGGTACGACGCAGGCGTCGGCGGGCACGGCTTTCGAGATCAGACCACGGGGAGAATCTACCGAGTGACTCCCAAAGGCTCGGCCGCCAAGCCAGTTCGATACGATTTTGGGTCGGTCGGAGGCCTGATCGAGGCGCTCAAATCGCCTGCCGTCGCTGCACAGGATGCAGCACGGAGAGGTTTGATCGAACATGGCCGAGAGGCCTCGGCTGCGCTCAAGACGATGTTTACGAACGGTTCGCCGATCGAGAAGGCGCGGCGCTCTGGGTGCTTTACGCGATCGATGGAGACTCCGCTCCGCTGGCTTCGCTTTCCGACCCGAACCCCGCGATCCGCGAACAAGCTTTGCGGATGCTCGCCAGGGACCTCTCGCACAACGGAGACGTCCAGTATCAGGGCAATCTCGCGAAGAATCCTTGGCCTAATCCGCGAGTGCTCGTTCACCTCGAAAAACTCGCCGCATTGGCCGACGACCCCGATGCGGGCGTACGCCGAGAGTTGATTTTGGACCTGCGCGATGCGCCGACGGTGAAAGCCGGAGATCTGCTCTTGAAGTTGGCGTCGAAGTGGGACGGCGTCGATCGCTTTTATCTCGAGGCTCTTGGACTTGCCATTGAGAAACGTGAGAGCGCTTTTATTCATAAGCTGCTCAACGCGAGTTTGTTTGGCGATCTGGACCTCGAGCGTTCGGGCAAGATTCAGGGTCTGGCTTTGCCGCCATATTTTCCGGCGGACCGCAACGAAGCTTATATCGCGATTGGCGCCCAGGAATTGCCGGCAAGCGCGCTCTCGAAGACGATTGGGCTTTTGTGGCGTCTGCACGCCGCCGAGGGTTTGGAGCTTTTGAGCAAGATTCTCCCAGCGATCGAGGCTGAGGATCTGCGCCAGGCAGCAGATGAAGTTGTGCTGCGAACCAGCGACCCAGCCGGCGCCAAACTTTTGGCGAAGCTGGCTGCTGGGGCGACGGACCCGATCCGAAAGCGCGAACTTTTAACGCTCCTGGCCAAAAAACTTCAGGGCGATTGGCAGTCGGTCAAAGGCGACGACGCGATCGTGTCGCTGGTGGAATCGGTCCTTTCGGACCCGAGGACCATTCGAGAGGGCGTTGCGTTGTCAGCGGGCGAGAGCCGGTATTTGAATAAGCTAGCTGCGTACATCAAGGACGCCAAACTTGCCGAGGATCTGCGGGTCGCGGCGATCGACGTTGTAGGCACGGTTCCAACACCGGAAGCGCGGGCTCTGTTGATTGGCTCCATCGAGTCGGCGAAGGATCAAAAGGTTTCGCCTCCGGAGGCAAGCGCAGCATTGCGGGCATTGAACAGACGAGGCGGAGAACGATCGCTTTTGCTCGAAGTGGAAGGCTCGCAGGCGTATCCGTTGGGCCTTCGCAAAGAGGCCTTGCGGATGCTCGCCGAACGTCGCGAGGACGCTTCGGAGCTGATCAAAAGCGCGAGAGAAGGCAAGCTGCCTGGCGAGCTCAAGGACTATGCATCGGTGGTGTTGAACTCCCATCCTGACGGCAGCGTTCGCGAAGAAGCTGCGAAGGCTCTGCCTTTGGACAAGAAAGCTGGGCGGAATCTCCCGCCGATCGACCAGATCCTCCGCAGAAGGGGCGACGCCGAGCACGGCAGGGCTGTGTTCTTCGCCGCCCACGGCAGCGCAGCGGCGTGTGCGAGCTGCCATCGCGTGCAAGGCGAAGGTCGTTGGATTGGTCCCGACCTGTCGACCATTGGAGTCAAGTACGGCAAGGACGAGCTTCTGCGATCGATCCTGAGCCCCAGCGCCGCGGTCGGCTACAACTTCAGGACGCTGCTGATCGCCGATAAAGATGGACGGACGACGTCCGGTTTGCTTGTCGAGGAATCACCCGAAAAGATCGTGCTCAAAACGAGCGAGGGGGTTTTCGTCCCGATCCCGACCGCAAACATCGAGGAAAAGAGTTACAGCGACGCGTCGCTCATGCCCGAGGGATTGGCGCAGGCGATGAACGACCGCGACCTGGTGGATCTGTTGGCCTATCTCTCAACGCTCAAAGAGCCCGCTACGGTGATCGGCCGATACCAGGTTTTGGGCCCAGTCGTCGAAGCCGAGGGAAAGCTTGTCGTCGCGCCCTCGGATGCCCTGGACTTGTCTTCAAAGGTCAAGGACGCTCGGGGCAGAACCTCGACGTGGCGAACCGCCGCCGCGAACATCGAGGGCGTGCTGGACGCCACGCCGCTTTTGGAATCGACCGACGCTTCCCCGACAGCCGTCTACTTGGCTGTTCCGTTCACTTCGCCGACGGCGCAAAGAGGGAAGCTTGTGTTGGAAGTTCCCTCGGGCGCTCGGGCGTGGCTTGGCGGCCGCGAGCTCGAGCTCGGGAAAGTCGAGAAGGACAAGCCTGTAACTTTGCCGATCGAGCTCTCAAAAGGCTCGGGCTCGCTCCTCGTTCGACTGACGGGAGCGAAGGGAAGGGCCGCCGCGACGTTTATCACGAAACAGCCGGTCGAACCGAAGTAATCGAGAGGCGACTTTTGGCTGATCATAGTCTTCAGTGCATGGAAATCTGGGGCGGGAGCGACCACGTCGAGCGGTCGATCGCAACGCCAGGGCTCTCGGCGTGGGTTTCGAGCACGCCCTTTGAAGGCGCCGACGACGGCGGCGACGTGCATTACGTTTCGCTTTGCGGCGGCGGGATTATCACGCGAGTGGTCGTCGCCGACGTCTCTGGTCATGGAGAAGCGGTGGCCGAGGTGGCCAAGCGCTCTGCGCGCTGGTGCGAAAGCACATCAACTCGAAGAGCCAGACGGGTTTGATCGCGGCTTTGAACCGAACCTTCGGCGAGTTCGCGAGACTGAATTGGTTCGCGACGGCCGTGGTGGCGACCTACCTCGCTGGCAAGGCCAGGCTCTCGGTGTGCAACGCTGGGCACCCTACGCCGCTTTGGCATCGATCGAGAGATTCGACCTGGAAGTTGTTGACCAAGCCCGACAACGGCCCGGCACGTGCGGCCAACCTGCCTCTGGGAATCGACGAGGATTCCAAATACGATATCTTTCATGTGGATCTCGATCCCAAGGATGTGATTGTGCTGTACACAGACGCATTTGTGGAGGCTCGCCCTGCTGGGGGCGGAGCGCCGTTGGGGGAAGACGGGCTTCTGGAGCTGGCCAGGTCTTGTCCGACCGACCACCCGCGTGAGTTTGGGAAGGCACTTCTCGCGGCGGTCGAGAAGCGTTTCGGCGAGACGCCAAAGGACGACGACGCGACGTTACTGGTCCTCAAGCATGAAGCTGGACCGCCGAAGCGACTTTCGATCAAGGAAAAGGTCGACGTCTATGCGAAGGTGTTTGGCCTGAAGAAGGTTTAGCCGGCGGCAACGTCGAGGCTCGTTGGGACCTTCGGGTCATTCCCCCAGAGACCCTCTCAGGCCGTACCTGATGGAAAGCGGAAGCTCGAGTCCGTGGCGTTCGAGCAGGTTCGAATCTCCCAGTACGGATCGCGTTGGTCCGTTGGCGACGACTTCTCCGGCGTCGAGCAAAATCGCGCGATCGCAGACTTCGAGCGCCATCTCGAGGTCGTGAGTGGCTATGAGCTTGGTCGCGGCGAGGCTTCGCGTCGAGCGCCAAAAAGTTCCGGCGAGCGCGCGGGTCAAGGTTGGCAGTGGGTTCGTCGAGCACCAAAACGGTGGGTTCGCACGCGAGAACGCCGGCGACGCACACGCGTTTTCGCTCTCCAAAGCTCAATCGCCTGGGAGGACGGTCGGCCAGGGCCTCGAGGCCGACTTTGGCCAGGCACTCGAGCGCGATCCTTCGAGCCTCGGATTTCGATTGTCCGAGATTCAGTGGACCGAACGCGACGTCTTCGAGCACGGAGGTCGAGAAGAGCTGATCGTCGGGATCTTGGAACACAAGGCCGACCTTGCGTCGAACCTGAGGCAGGTACTTCCGAGAGACTTCGATGCCGTCGATCCAAACCGAGGGCTTGCTGTTGTTCTCGACGGATGCGAGTGCGTGACCGTGATGGCCGGAACGCCCGCCCATTTCGGGCAAGAGGCCGTTCAAATGCCAAAGCAGCGTGCTCTTCCCAGCGCCGTTGGGCCCGATCAAGGCGATGGTCTCGCCGGTCGTGATCGTCAGGTCGACGTTCCGAAGCGCGAGCCTGCCGTCCGGATAGCGAAACGAGAGGTTGCGGATCTCGACGGCAGGCTTGTGCGAATTCTCTTGGGCTTGCTCGGTCATCGCACGCCGGACCCTTCGTATTCGAGCGATCGGACGACGCCGTCCCAGCCTCTGGAGAGCATCGCCGCGTGCACGCGTTCTCCACGTTCCCAGGCGCAAGAACAAAACGCCAAGCAGGCCTGTCAGTATGCCCCAATCGAGCACGCCTGAGCGTTTGAACGTACGCGATCGACGCGCCTTGATCATGCGATCAAGCTCGTCGATGAGCACGTGGATGTAGCGCTCCATGAACAAAAGGGTTGCGATGAGAACAGCGGGCGCCCTCAGTTTCGCTAGCGCGGATAAGATGTTCGTGAAGCCAGTCACTTGAACCAAGACGCCGACCGCGGAAACGGCGAGGGTGTTCTTGGCGAGGATCGAGGCAGCGGTCCCAAATAGTCCGAGCTCAGCCCGTCTCGGATGTGCAAGCGCGGCCAGCACAGCCAAAAAGCCAAAGACCGTTACGAGCGCAAGCCAGCGTTCGATTAGCCATTTGGCTCGAATGCCCGCCGCAGCGGCGATGAAGACGACGACCAGGAACTCGAGGCCAAAGGCTCGCCAGGCGCCTAGAGGCGTCGCCAGCACGCAAGCGACGTAGAGGGCCGCGACGCCGAGTTTGATCCTCGGATCGAGTCGATCGATGGGACCTGGTTCGCGCCGATCGCGGTCAAGAAACGTATCCAGCCGCATTCTCGACCATTTCTCCGCCGCTTTGTTTCACGGCGAACACCCGTGCAAGCCCCAGACCCAGTCCGAACACTGCCAAGGTGCCGACTACCCCCGCCAAGGCGGAGGCGTGGGCGAGATAGGGGAACTGATAATCAGGAAACGGCGCTTTCACGATGGAACTCGAGGCGGGCGTGATTCCCAGTTTCTCCTCGCCGACCCATTCCAGACCGTCCTTTTGCTGCGAGGCCAAAGGGGCGAGAAAAAGAGCCACGGCAAGCGAGACAGCCAATCCCGCGAACGCCGTTTGGATGTACCGAGTTCTTGGCGAGGTCCCTGGAGCGCCGGCGGCCGGCTCCGCTTCGAGCAAGTCGGGACGGGCCAAGAGCACGAAGCGAAGCACGCAACCGGTGATCAAAGCCTCTCCAACTCCGATCGCCGCGTGAACCAAGATCATCCAGCCAAGCACGTTCTTGAACGCACTCAAATGCCCGCTGGCCGCGAACTCGAGGCTAAACGCCCCAGCGGCCAGGATCACCGAGAACCAGGAAGCGGCCATCGCTCCGATCAATACGCCCTTCCGGCCGCCGATTGCGCCGCGGACCGCGGCGTAGATGGTGTACCCCACAACCGAGCCGATGAGGCCCATGTTGATCATATTCGCGCCCAGCGCAGTGATTCCGCCGTCTCCAAACAGGAGACACTGAACGACGAGCACGGCGGCGATCACCAAGGCTCCTGCCCACGGTCCGACCATCGTGGCCGCCAACACTCCGCCCAGCAGGTGCCCTGAAATCGGAAACGGGTAGAGTCGAAAGTTCACCATCTGGGCGGCGAAAACAAAGGCGGCCGTCATGCCGGTCTGCACCATCGTCCGGTCGCGCTCGGCGCCCTTGAGCTTCCAAAGCGAAAAACCCAGAGCCGATGCGCCCAGGACGCTCGTGACCAAGGCGACCTCGTTGCTCAGTACGCCATCAGGTATGTGCATCGGAAACCCACAAGTAGCTGATCGATCGTTCAAACGGTCGTATGCGCCTTTCTGAAATTGGCGCATATCGCTTTCGAGGAGTCAAGAGGCCGGAAGCCGGTTGGGCCCTGCTTTTAACGCGGCTCGATCTCAGTTACAAAGGAAACGTCAAAAGGCATTCCAAGGGTCGTTTGGAGAAGGAAAAACCATGTTAAGCGTTAAGGCGTGTTGGGTCGTCGCGGGGTTGGTCGTTCTGACGGGCGTGCTTTTGTTTTCGAAGTCTGGGCAGAGCCGAGCCGCGGCGACCGCGGAGGACCGCGTGTTCGAGCTGCGGACTTACTACACAAACGAAGGCAAGATGCCGGATTTGCACAAGCGGTTCCGCGAGCACACATGCGAGCTTTTCAAGAAGCACGGGATGGACTTGATTGGATTCTGGGAGCCGATCGAAAAGGCCGACGGCCGAGGCGACAAGCTTGTGTACCTCTTGGCGTTTCCCAGTCGAGAGGCTGCCAAGAAGGCGTGGAAAGACTTCCAGGACGATCCCGATTGGCAAAAAGTCTATAAGGAAAGCCACAAGGACGGCGTGCTCGTCAAGAAGGTCGATTCGATCTACCTCAGTCCCACGGACTATAGCGCCATCAAGTAAGCAATCTCGAGAGCATTTTCATGGTTGATACGATTGAATCGATATCGTGCTCGGCGGTCTTGGAGGCCGCCGACCGACTAGCGCCTTGGGCTCACAGAACCCCCGTGCTTTCGTCGAGGACGCTCGACGAGGCTGTGGGGGGCTCTGTGTTCTTGAAATGCGAGAACTTCCAGCGCGCCGGCGCGTTCAAGTTTCGTGGCGCGATGAATACGCTGCTTCAACTTTCCGAAACCGAGCGGTCGCGCGGGGTTGTCACGCATTCCTCGGGCAATCATGGTCAGGCGCTCGCTTTGGCGGGAAGACTTTCAGGGGTGAAGGTTTGCGTCGTCATGCCAAAGACGGCGCCAACGGTCAAACGGAGGGCGACGCTGGCTTACGGGGCGGAGGTCGTCTCATGCGAACCGACGCTCGACTCGCGCGAGGCGACGGTTGCCCGACTCATTGGCGATCACGGTTATACGCTTGTGCATCCGTTTGACGATTGGCGGGTGGCCGCCGGGCAGGGGACCGCCGCGCTCGAGCTTTTGGACGAAGTCGGCTCGTTGGATTATCTGGTCGCGCCCATTGGCGGCGGCGGTCTCGCGGCGGGCTGTGCGTTGGCACTGGAGGCGAGAGGGTCGAAGGCAAAGCTGGTTGGAGTCGAACCCGCCGCGGTCGACGACGCCAAGCGCTCGCTGGAGGCAGGTGAGAGGCTCCCCTCTGGAGACGCCCGGACGATCGCCGACGGACTGAAGGCTTCGATCGGCGTCCGTCCGTTTTCGCTCCTTCGCAACCGCCTCTGGAAGGTTTTCACCTCATCCGAGGACCAGACGATCGACGCCCTTCAATACCTTTGGGAAAGGCTCAAGATCGTCGTCGAACCGTCGAGCACCGTGGCCTTCGCGCCGATCCTGAACCAAGCTTTCTCGATGAAGGGCGCCCGGGTTGGGCTGATCGTCTCCGGCGGAAACATCGACGTCGATCCTATGTTCGACCACCTTCGGACCAAGTGGCTTGCCAGTGAATAGTCCTTAGAAACTGGCGCTTAGGACAGCCTCTTCGATCGAGTGAGGACGAAGCTTCGGGAACAGCTCCTCGAGCCGCGTTGTGTCGAGCGAGAGATCCGCGGGCCGAGGCTCGGAACCGGGCGCTCGAGGTTCGCGCGTGTTGGCGTGAACCCGACTTTCGTCGAAACCAAGCGCGCCCGCGGACCTCTTCATCAGCTTGAACCGACTCACTCTCTCTCTTCCGCCTGCGTGCAAGATTCCCACCACGTCGGGTCGGCTGACAAGCTCGACGGCAAGCTTGCTTGCAGTTGACATATCCAACGGCGTTCGAAACTCGTCTTCGTAGAACGCCTTCGGATTGCCGTTCTTGATGTCGGCGAACGCCAAATCGAAGAAGCTCTCCATCCCAGCGGCATTGAACCCGAAGAGCAAAGAGTAGCGAACGACGAGCCCGTTAGGGACTGAAAGCACTGCCTGTTCCGCTGCCTGTTTCGTTCGGCCGTAATCCAGTATTGGCGAAGGTTGATCGTTCTCGTTCCACCAAGCCTTCTCGCCTGAGAAGACCATGTCGGTGGATGTGAACACGAGCCTTCGCTGACGCTTCCGGCACCAATCGGCGATCGCCTGGGTCGCGACGACGTTGACGCGCCAGCCGCGATCGAAGTCCGAGTGAACCACCGCCGCCGAGCTGACGGCGCCAGCGTGGAAAACCACTTCGGGGTCGAAGGAATCGAGCGCATCTGAGATCCGCGGGAGCTCGCCGCCGAGGTCGAGTGCGATCGTCGAGGCTGCGTCAAGCTTTGCGGAACTCCGTCTGTTCGCATTGCTGGTCCACGCCTGAGCTTCGAAGCCCTTCGCCTTCAATTCCCGAGAGACCCGAGAGCCCAATCGCCCGCTTGCACCTGTCAGCACGACTCGCATTCCCTGCTCCATCGATACAACCCGATTCCAGGCGTGGATTTTTGCTCGATTCGAGGCGGGCTCGAACCGCGTCGAGTCCGATCGTAGGACAAGCTGGATTGTCGCACAACTCTGGGAGGGATCCCCGCGCACAGTCAACGCTGCTTATTCGCATTGGGGATTCTCGGATGGACATTCATGAGATCGATCTGGACGAGTTGATCCTCGATCCGAACCTCAACCTGCGCGACCGCCTCGACGAATTTACCGTGGAACGTTACGCGGACGTCTGGGACAGAATGCCGCCGATCACGGTGTTCGAGGTCGACGGGCAACTACTGGTCGCCGACGGTTTCCACAGGCACGCAGCCGCGGTCCATCTCAAGCTCAAGCGAATTACGGTCGAAGTCCGGCACGGCACGTTTCAAGACGCGCTCGATTTCGTCGCCAGCGCAAACCTCTCGCACGGGCTTCCTCTGACGCGTTCCGAACGCCGCAGAGCCGTCGAGGTAAAGCTTCGGATCCACTACGACTGGTCCGATCGGCGGATGTCCGAGGAACTCGGCGTTAGCCGAGAACTGGTGGCCAAGATCCGCCGCGTGCTCATCGAGAGCCATCAGATTCCATCGGACACTGGGCGAGTGGGGTCCGACGGCAAGACTTACCCCGCAGCTCCTCCCCGCGAGCACATTGAAAGGCCCGCGAAGGGCAGGGACGTCGAAGAACCCAGAGGCAAACAACCGCCTCCTTGGGAATCCCCCTTGAGCCCCATGGGAGAACAGGGCAGGGGCGGTCAGCCGGTCTCCACTCGCGAACCCGTCGACGCGCGGACCTCGCCCGAAGGCCCGATCGCTCCTCCGAGCATCGACGAAATGCTGGCGATGATGGCCACGCGAATTCAAGAAGTGGTCAACTGGACAGCCGTCGATGGCTTTACCGACGCCTACCGCGCAGCCAGTGCCAACGCGCGCGGACTCTTCCAGACTGCCTGCCTCAAGCTCGCTGCCCGCGCTGATCAGCTCCGCAAGGGATAACCGACTTCCGATTGCCCACGGCATCCCTGCGTGAGACGATGTCTTGATGCGCATCGTAAGTCTGCTGCCTTCGTTGACGGAACTCGTATGCAAGCTCGGCCGGGGAGAAAGCCTCGTTGGCGTGACCCACGAGTGCGATTACCCCGAGTTCGTCTCGAGATTGCCCAGGCTCACTCGTTCGCGTATTGACGCCGAGCTCTCGAGCGCCCAAATCGATTCACTCGTTGCCGAGCAAGGCGGAAGCCTCTACGAGCTCGACGAAACACTCCTGAAAAAGCTCGAACCGGACCTCATCCTCACGCAAGCCCAGTGCGACGTCTGCGCAGTCAACGAAGCGACGACGCGCGAGATCGCTGCGCGATTGACAAAGCCGCCGATCGTCGAAAGCTTTGCTCCCGTCGACCTCGCTGGCGTCCATGCCATGTTCCTTGAGGTCGGCGAGTTGATTGAACGTCGTGGAGAAGCTGAACGTCTTGTGGCGGAGTTTCACGCAGCAGCAGCCGAGAAGCTCGCCGAAAGCCAGCCCGCCACGCCGCTGACGGTCGTGCATATCGAGTGGATCGATCCGCCGTTTTGTTCGGGACATTGGAACCCAGAGATCCTCGAGCTTGCTGGAGCAAGGGAGCTGATTGGAGCGGCTGGCGAGGCGTCGCGAAGGATCTCCTGGGAAGAGATCTCCAAGGCCGATCCCGATGCGCTCCTGGTTGCCCCTTGCGGGTTCGATCTCGAACGGACGCGGAGCGAGTGGGAACTCGCGCGATCCAGTCCGGAGGTCGCGAGTTTGAGAGCTGTGCGAGAGGGGAGAGTCCAACTCGCCGACGGCAACTCGTTCTTTTCGAGGCCAGGGCCAAGGCTTCTGGATTCGATGCTGCTGGCTGCGGATGCCGTCAGAAGCTGGACGGCGGCTGCGAAAACGATGAGCCAGGGCTGACGGCGGAGCGAAAGCCCTGAGCTCACGCATTCAACCCCCGCCAAAAAGCTCCGCCGCTCGCTTCTTCATCTCCTCGGGTGAGACGTCTTCGATGTGTGTTGCGAACCACCAACCATGTCCAAACGGGTCTTCGAACTTCCCAGCCCTATCGCCATAGAACTGGTCCTCGACCGGCCTGACGACCTTCATCCCAGCCTCCACGGCGCGGCCTGAAAAGGCGTCGACGTCTTCCACGTACATGAATATGGTCACCGGCGACCCGCCGAGCGTCGCGGGGCTCAGAACGCCCATGCCCGGGAATTCGTCGGCGAGCATGAACAGGGTTTCGCCGATCTTGAGCTCGGCGTGCATCACCAAGCCCGCGGGGTCGGACAAGCGGAGGAATTCCGTCGCACCCAAGGCCGACTTATAGAATTCGATCGCCTCGCTGGCGCCTTGGACGTAGAGGTAGGGGATCGCACCCTGGTAACCGTCAGGGATCGGCTTGGCTGTGCCCGACATGGTTGGCTCCCAACGCTATTCTTGCTGAGCGGCGGCGAACCCCTTTCGCAGCGATCCTAGAGAATAGACGAGCACATTACAGAGCGTAAGGCGCCTGTAGAAAGTGCGATCGGATAAGGGGGCGACGGCAAACTAGCGCGACCGCGGCGACTCCGTCGGAATCACTTGTACTTCATCGACTCCTATGTTCTTGCGAACCACTCCCAGGGCGATCGGCCGATCGAGAAGATCCTCGGTCAACAGCTTGTGAAGATCGTCGATTCCCGCGACCGGACGTCCGCCGCAAGAGACGATCACGTCTCCTTCGCTCAGGTTCGCCTTGGCGGCAGGTCCGCCTTCCTCGACGCCCATAATGAGCACCCCAGAATCGACCAAGAGGTTGTTGTCTCGTATGAATTTGCGGGGCAATGGGACGTTTTGTGCCGCAACGCCCAGCCATGCCCTGCGGATGACGCCGTTTTTAATCAGCTTGCCGGCGACAAACTTTGCCGTGTTGACGGCGATCGAGAAGCAAAGCCCGTTGGCAGGTCTGATGATGGCTGTGTTCACACCGATGACCTCGCCCCGAGACGAGACCAGAGGGCCGCCGGAATTGCCAGGGTTGAGAGCTGCATCGGTCTGGAGCACGTCGTCGATGAGCCTGCCTGTCCGAGAACGCAGCGACCTTCCCAGAGCGCTAACGACCCCCGCGGTCACTGTACAACGGAAGCCGTAGGGATTGCCAATGGCGATCGCGAGCTGGCCGACGCGCACGCGTTTCGAATCTCCCAAAACCGCGGGTTGAACGTCGTCGGCCGGGATGCGCAGTACAGCGAGATCGGTCTCCGGGTCGTCCCCGACCAGGTCGGCCTGAAAATGCCTTCCGTCCGCCAAGGCCACTTCGATTCTGCTGGCGCCGTGGACGACGTGGCTGTTTGTCAGAAGGAACCCATCGGGCGTGATGACCAGTCCAGAGCCGCTGCCGTGCGGTTCGGCGAACAACCGAGATTCCCCGGCGCCGCGCGATTTCGATCGGTGATAGGCATCGATATTCACAACCGAAGGCGACGCATCTTCAGCAACCTTCACAACCGCGGTTGAATACGCATCCAACAATTCTCGCTCGTCGGCCAGGATCTCTTTGTTCTGATCAGGACGTGGATCGAACTCTGAAAGACCGGAATCGTCGCCAATCCATTCCAGAGCCGCCGAAGCCGGTTCGAATCGACCGAATGACATCGCTCTTTCTCCAAGGACAATCTGGGCGTTGTTTTTACAGACGCACTTGGTCGAACTTGGGTTCATCTGGGCTGCGCGTGGCGTGGTTCCCCGAATTGGTGGATGATCTCATTTAAGATGAGCATTGGGCGCGGGTCGATTGGGGCCTATTCCTCGAGAAGGGGTGCCAAATGTCCGGCAAGGGCAAACGAACGATCGTCGTCACGGGAGCGACCAAGGGTTTGGGGCTGGCTTTGGCGAACCAGTTCGCTGGGCTAGGCCATTGCGTACTCGGTTGCGGCAGGACGGCCTCGGCGGTCGAAGACCTTCGAGCCAAGTTCGGTCCAGGCCACGATTTTTCGGTTGTAAACGTATCCCAACGCGAACAAGTCGAAGCCTGGTCGAAACGTTTGCTCGCCGCGTTTGGTCCTCCCGACCTCTTGCTCAACAATGCCGCGCTTATCAACCAGAATGCAGCTTTGTGGGACGTTCCCGCCGAGGAGTTCGATGCCTTGATCGACGTGAACATCAAAGGCGTGTTTTATGTGATGAAGGCGTTCGTGCCGGCCATGGCCGAGCGAGGCTCGGGAGTGGTGATCAACTTCAGTTCGGGCTGGGGCAGATCGGTCGCGGCCGACGTCGCGCCGATACTGCGCCACCAAGTGGGCAGTGGAAGGTTTGAGCCGAGCGGCGGCTCAGGAGGCGCCGCATGGACTTGCCGTGGTCCCGGTCAATCCGGGAATCGTCGACACCGAGATGCTCAGAACCTGCTTTGGAGACTCAGCCCAGCATTACCCCTCCGCCGACGATTGGGCGCGGCTCGCGGCGCCGTTCCTGCTCGAAATGGGTCCCAAGGACAACGGCAAGCCGCTCAGCGTCCCAACTTGAAGCCGACGTTGGATTTCAACTCCGTTGCAGACAGATGCTTTTGTGCAACGGAAACAAGGAACTTGCCAAGGCGACATGCGCGCCTGCATCATTGATTTAGAGGATGCAGCGCATTCTTCAGCCGGCCCGGAAGGTCTTTAAGCGAACTAACGCCCTCTGCGCGTCGAACTATAATAACAGCGGCCTCTTTGGATCGGGCCTCGAAAGGAAGAGATGCGTTTCATGCGAACTTCGTGGAGGATCGGGCGGATCGCGGGGATCGACTTTTTTATTCACCCCACGTTCTTGCTGTTAGCCTCGGTTATCGGCTTTGGAGGAGGCGGGTTAGGGGGCGTTTTGCTCTTCCTGCTCGTTTTTCTTTGCGTTTCGCTGCACGAATATGGCCATGCGCTCATGGCTCGAAGGTTTGGTTACGCCACCGAGAGCATCACGCTTTATCCGATCGGCGGAGTGGCGCGGATGCGCGGGCTTCCCAAATCTCCTGGCGCCGAAATCCTGGTGGCGCTGGCGGGCCCGGCGGTCAATTTTGCCATCGTGCTCTTGATTCTGGGCGTCTTGAGCCTTGACAGTTCGGCGACGACGCGTGAGGACATGCTCGACGCTCTGCTGCGAAACCTGCTGGCAGCCAACCTTTTGCTCGGCTGCTTCAACCTGATTCCGGCGTTCCCGATGGACGGAGGCCGAGTGCTGCGGGCACTGCTCAGCGGCTGGCTGGGTCGCGTTCGAGCCACGGAGATCGCCGCGGGGATCGGACGAACCCTGGCGGTTCTCTTCGGCGTGTACATCCTGCTTTCGGCAGAGGGCATCGCGCTCAAGCTGACGCACATAGCGATGGCGATCTTCCTTTACACCGCCGCCGGCTCTGAAATGGCCTCTGTGCGATTCGAAGACGCCAGACGCCGGCGACCGGCTTCTCCTTCCGTCATCGAGACGCATGGCTATCAATGGATCCAACAACCCGACGGCGTTTGGAAGCTGGCCCCAGCGCCCTCGGTGGTTATCGAAGACTCGACCCTGGGACGCGGGACGAGGACATGGTTCTGATGCGGTCGATCTTCGAGCTTGGCGTCGAAGAGGCATACCAGTTGCTCGTTGATTCAGGCAACTGCCAAAACCTGCCGCCGCTCGAGGCCGTCGAGAACGAGGACTGGGGCAGGGACATGCTCTTGACCCGACTCTGGAGCCTGAGCTCGGAGAGTCTGGAAAGCCTCGGCCTGAGCAAAGAAAGCGACGTTCAAGACTCTGGCTGACAGAATTCAACCACGAACGCGACGGCGCTCTGCGTCTTGGAGCTTGGCGGCGAGGTAGGTCGCAAGATCACCTCGGGACTTGGAAATTTCGGCAAGCCTGTCGAGCCTGCCAGCGCTCGAGCATAGGCTCGAGAGCCCTGGGCAGATGAGCGAAGCCTCGCTCATGTCCGCAAGCCGCTCGGCAAAAACGTCGATCGCCTGGTCGAATCGGCCCAGCCTCGAGAGCAGCAAAACCAGAACCTGAGCGGGCAAGCTGTCGGTCTGGCCGGCATAGCCGCGCTCGGCCGCTTCAGCGGCCGACGTCTCGACCTTGGCCTCGAAGTGTTCAATCGCCGCATCAACCTCTTTTCCCAACAACGCCCCAAGGTAGACGGCGTGGTCCTCGTAAACCTTGTCAAAGGGCGACAATCCTTCATACTTGTGCCTGTCGGAGAGATTCTTGCCGTATTCACAAAGCTCCAGGGCAAGAGCAAGCGTCTGGGGATCTCGAACCAGAATCGACGAACGCACCACTGCGGCCAGGTGGGAAACGTCGACGTGATACGCGTCTTCGCTGAAGAGCCATTTCCTGCCGCCGATGAGCTGAGGTATCGACGCGGTTTGGTCGCTTGGTTTCGACTTTCCCTGGCGCTCGACGTCGGCGATGAGGTTCGCCTGGAGATCGGAATGAAGCCGACGGATCAGCTTGCCAGAGCACTCGAGTCGGATTGGCTCGTCGGCGGGCAATTGTTCGAACGCTGTAATTGCCGAGCAGGTTCCGTAATGCTCGAGGATGAGGTCGAAGCCCTTGGCGGGCAGAACGCCTTGATTGAACGCGATGTCGATCACCTGGCCAAGCTCGTCGTCGCCTGGAGCCTGCGGATCGTGCTGGAACGCTTCGATGGCCTTGGCGATGGGTTCGCGTTCACCCAGGGCCCGAAAGAACGGCCATGCGTGGGGAATCTTCTTCTGTTCGAGTAACCTTCCCCCAACCCGCCTGATCGCCTCGACGTACCGCTCTTCGTACTTGGACCGTTCCGGTTCTGGCAAGTCGGTGAGCGAAAGGGTTTGGACGAGCGGCAAGCCAAGCTCGTAGCGAGCCTTCAACAGTAGGGCGTCGAGCAGCATCCTTGGATCGTCGCGCATTTCGAGGCCTTCGATGAGCGCATCGATCGAAGCCGCCGCCGACTCGCGCAGTCCGAGAGCTCGATCCGCTCCAAAAGCTCGAGCGTCGGATCGGTCTGGAGGGAATTCGCGCTGGCAGTCATCGGTCGGCTCCAAGGGCTTTCTGACGTTTTGCTCTCGCGTTGAAACCGCGCCCACCATCATTGAGCATCGGACTTCGAGGGATCAAGAGCCGTGGCGGGGGCTCCGGGAGGGTCGGCGTTCAATCGGGCGCCTTCGGACCTGCGCCACGTCGTCCAACAACGCGTTTGGTAGCAGTCGACCAAAACGTCGCGAGCCTCTTCCACGGAATCGGTGACGACCAAGAGGTTCATGTCTTCTGGAGAAATCAGTCCGTTGGCAAGCTGGTTCTTCTCGACCCAGCCGATCAGGTCGCGCCAGAATTCCGAGTCGAAAAGGACGATCGGGAACCGGCTGATCTTTCTGGTTTGTACGAGCGTCAGAGCCTCGAACAGCTCGTCGAGCGTGCCGAATCCGCCTGGGAAGATCACAAAGCCGTTGGCGTACTTGACGAACATCGTCTTCCTGACGAAGAAATAGCGGAAGTTGATCGACATGTTTGCGTAAGAGTTGTTCATTTGTTCGAATGGCAACTCGATATTGCAGCCGATCGAGAGGCCCCCAGCCTCTCGAGCGCCTCGGTTGGCGGCCTCCATGATGCCGGGGCCGCCGCCGGTGATGACGGCGAACCCCGCCTCGGCCAAGAGCGCGCCCAAGCGACGGGCCGCGGCGTACCAGCGATGTTCGGAGTCGACGCGCGCCGAACCGAAGAGCGCCACCGCGGCGCCGACCTCGGCCATGGCGTTGAAGCCATGGACAAACTCGCCCTGAATCCTCAGGACGCGCCAGGGGTCGGTATGCGTAAAGCCGCCCAGCTCGGCAGCCTGGGGTCGAGGCGATTCCGGAACCACGCGATTCAAGAGCTGCTCGTCTTCCGTCCGTCCAGTACCCCGGTTGGGCAGGCCGACGACCGGATCGAACATCGGCCGGTTGTGTTCCGTTTGCCCAACTGGAGTTGAAGAGGAGTGCTCCAGCGACCGCGAGCTCTCACTTGATCCCGAATGTCCGTTCAATCCATCCCGAGTCTCGTCCTTTGGGGACGTGGGCGATTCACGATCCATCGTTACGCCTTTTGGTCTTCGAATACATGATTCCGAGCTTTCTCGCCGAGGGATCTCGGCCGCCGGGCTTCCCGGCTCTACTGTTTGTGATCAACTTGCACTGCCGCCGAAATTATACGCGGAGGGGGGCTTTTGGCATACCCCGGCAGCCGGCTTTCGGTTGCCAGGCCGATGGTTTAGCATCGTTTGGATGAATCTCGGAAACGAAGCAAACGACGCGCCTGCCGACCATCGGCTGCTCCAATCCCCGTTCATGAAGGCTTGCCGCGGCGAGCAAGTTCCCTACACGCCCATCTGGCTGATGCGGCAGGCAGGCAGGTATATGAGGGAATACCGCCATAGGCGGGAGAAGGTTGGTTTTCTCGAGCTGTGCAAGACCCCCGAACTGGCCGCCGAGGTGACAATCGAAGCCGCGCGGATCCTCGAGGTCGACGCGGCGATCTTGTTCGCCGACATTCTACTCATTCTCGAGCCTCTGGGGCTTTCTCTCGAGTTCTCCAAAGGAGAAGGGCCCGTCATCCACAACCCCGTCCGCAGTTCTGCCGACTTGGACCGGCTGGCCGAATCGATCGACTTGGAGTCGCTCGACTACGTTTTCCAGACCGTGCGGCTGGTGCGCCAAGGCCTGCCCGCCGAGGTCCCGCTGATCGGTTTTGCCGGGGCGCCCTTCACTCTGGCTTGCTACGCGATCGAGGGAGGGTCTTCGAGGCATTACGATAAAGCAAAGGCGTTTATGTATAATGACGAAGGTGCGTGGAACGCGCTTATGTCTCGTCTGGTCGATGCGACGTCGAATTATCTTTCCAGGCAGGCCTCTTGCGGCGCCCAGGCGCTGCAACTTTTCGATAGTTGGGTGGGCGTGCTCTCTCCCAGCGATTATCGCCGCTATGTGCAACCGCATATGAAACGGCTTTTCGAGAAACTTCCGGCTGGGGTTCCGACGATCCATTTCGGCACCGGGACGGGCTCGCTCTTGGAGCTGATGAGGCAGGCTGGTGGCCAGGTAATCGGGCTCGATTGGCGGGTGGACCTGGGCGCGGCTTGGGATCGACTGCCGGGCGTCGCGGTCCAGGGCAACCTCGACCCGGCTTTGCTCTTGGGCCCCTTCGAGCTCCTCCGGGCCGAAGCGAGAAGAATCCTCGACCAGGCTCGTCGACGGCCTGGGCACGTCTTCAACCTTGGCCACGGAATTCTGCCGGAAACGAAGGTCGACCACGTTCGGGCGCTCATCGACGAGGTACGAGAATACTCCACGCGGAGTCGGCCGCCTCTTTAATTGAAGAGCTCTCGAGCTGAGAGAGCACTCCGGACGATCCTTGAAACTCGCTGCTTACTAGGCGCTCCGCAGGCGCGATCGCCCCGGCTTGGTTTCTATACAAGTGCCCGGCTCGCGCTAGAAAGTCGAAGAGCCGACTCGACGAGACTCAAGTGACGCGCAACATATCTTTGCGCTGACAGATCTCATTTCCACAACCATTTGGATCGGCGGGCGCGCCCTCCCGCCGGCGTTCTCTCCCCAGCTTCGGGCGCAGGAGACGCCATATGACGTTTCGAGCAGGATCGCGCCGCGCCTTCACCTTGATCGAGCTCTTGGTCGTGATCGCAATCATCGCGGTTTTGATCTCGCTATTGCTCCCGGCCGTGCAACAGGCCAGGGAAGCCGCCAGACGCTCGCAATGCTTGAACAATCTCAAGCAGATCGGCCTTGGGCTCATGAACTACGAAAGCACTCACGGGGTCTTCCCCATGGGCGCCGCCTACTACGAAACACGCACTTCGAATTGCGACTTCCAGCGAGGGCATTCCCTCTTCACCTTCATCCTGCCTTACGTCGACCAGCAAAACGTCTTTAACTCCATCAATTTCAACTACGGCGCCCTCTACGCCTGGCAGGATACGAGCTCGGGATCTCCCCAGGGACCGTTGGCAATGTACGAACAAGTCACCGCATTCTCAACGATTACGAATACTTACCTTTGCCCCGACGATCCAGTGATCACTTTGCGCGTATTCGGCGGCTGGAACGCGTACTCGCAATGCTCGTTCTCCGGCAGTGCGGGCAACGTGGACATTGAGAGGTGGTGGTACGGCTGTCCGACTCCCTATCCTCAAAACGGAGTGTTCGGGTACGACAACAGTGTGCGGATCGCCGACGTTCAGGACGGCCTTTCGTCGACGCTCTTGGTCGGAGAAACCAGCCGCTTCAAGAACGACCCAGATGCTCCTTTCAACGAATGGAACGTGGGGATTTGGTTCGGCTCGGCTTTGCCTGGCGTTACGCGGGTGCAGGCGCTTGCGTTCACGATCCCCAAACTGAACTGGCCCATGCTCGTGCCGGATGCTCCTGGATTGCAGGACCCCACCGCCTGGATCAACGACCCAGCCAGCCAGAATTTTGGACAATGGGGGTTCCGATCGTGGCACGCTGGAGGCGCGCACTTCCTGTTCGGCGACGGGTCGGTGCACTTCATCAAGAACACGATCAATCTCAACACCTACCGCGGACTTGGTTCCCGCAACGGCGGCGAGACGCTCGACCAATCCACGTATTGACCAACGCTCCCCAGACGCGCTCCGAGCTCGGGCGCGTCGTTTTTCCGTTAAACCGGGTTCTTTCGTGAGGAGTTCGAACGATGCAGAAAACTCTGGCATTGGTCTTCGTTGCAATGTTGCTCCTGACGTCGGCAGGTTGTCAGGAAAACGGCGCTGTTCCTTCCGCGCCTGATCCCAGTAGAATTCCGAACCAGACCACAACCAACCCGTCGAGTTCGAAGCCAAACGTCTCGCCGATAGGAGGCGACGATGTTCGCTCGGCTCCGTCGGCAGCGGCGTATCGCTAAGAAATGGCAAGGCAGAAGTCGGGTGCCAAGGACTGCGCGCCTAAACTACAAAAGTGCGAGTGCATTGCCTTGAAAACGAGCAGCAGGATCGCGGCTCAGAAAAAGTGCGAACGTAGAACAAATTTTTTTCTGCGCGGGACGGGGCGATCAAACGTTGACGAAAAGCATCACGGCAATCGGAAAGAAATCTTTAGAAACCGAGAAAATGAGGAGGAATCTTCATTTTTTCGCCACGTAATTGACTTACCTGCTCACTCGCGAGTATCCTTACTCACTTGCAGTCTTGACGCAGCTTCGTTGCCTTGCCACAACACCTGGTGATGCATCGGGCATGAAAAATGCACTTTCCGCAGTCAGTTCCACGCCTTGAGTTTCAGCGTGGGTTCCTCTTTTTTCTTCATAGACGCGGAACGCATTTTTGTCACTTGTCAAAAGAGCCGCCCCCTAGCTGCGCCATTGAAGAAGTGCATCGTTGACAGCCCCTACCTCCGCCTGGGCCGCCGTCGGCTTAGGGAAAGCGACTGGAGAGTTCTTATGCAGAGAAAGACGTCCGTGCGACGCGGCTTCACATTGATTGAGCTGCTCGTCGTCATCGCCATTATTGCTGTTTTGATCTCATTGCTGCTCCCGGCGGTTCAGCAGGCCCGAGAGGCCGCTCGACGCGCCCAATGCTTGAACAACCTGAAGCAAATCGGCCTCGCAATCATGAATTACGAGAGCCAACACGGCGCCTTCCCGATTGGCGTCTGTTGGTCCGACTACATCACCGACAAGTACACCTTCTCGGTGGCGAAGGGGCACACCGTCTTCACCGCCATCCTCCCGTTCATCGACCAGGCAAACCTCTACAACTCGATCAACATCTTCTTCGAAGCGGGCGGCTCTACGGAGCTTGGCGTCAACGTGCCTCCGATCCAGATGACCGCGTTTACCCAGCGTGTGAGCGCCTACATCTGTCCTGACGATTCGAACGCTCCCGCGAGGATTTCGGGCTCGGGCAACTACTACTCGCAGAGCTCGTATGCGGGATGCAATGGCTCGAACGACATCTGGCACTGGTATTACGGCAATCCTCCTGCCGGTTCTCCTCCCAACGTCCTCATTTGGATTCCGCCCAACGGTATGTTCGGTCGCGATATGAGCGTCCGCATCGCCGACGTGCAAGACGGCTTGTCCTCGACCTTTTTGGCGGGTGAATGCAGCCGCTTCCTTCAAGATCCCGACACCGTCTTCAACGAGTGGAACCGGGGTCTCTGGTTTGGCTCTTCGTTCCCTGGCGCCTCGCGTACTCAAGGCATCGTTTGCACTGCGTCCAAGTTGAACGCGGGACTTGTGCCCGACCCCTCGAACTGGTATTCGGAGGCGTCCTACCAGGGAGGTCTCAACTGGCTGAGCGACCCCAACACCTGGACTGCCGGCCAGTGGGGCTTCCACAGCCTTCACCCAGGCGGCGGAAACTTCGTGTTTGGAGACGGCCACGTCCAGTTCATCAAGAACTCGATCAACATCCTGACCTACGACCGGTTGGGAACCCGAAACGGCGGCGAAACCATCGATCAATCGACCTATTGATCCCTGGTTTCCATTCCACTTCAACTCCCCGGTCTGCAAACCAGGCCGGGGATTTCTCTTTCGCGTAGGTTTTATCGAGCAACACATGATGAAACGTTCTCTGAAGACTCGCTGTCTGACTCTCGTCTTCGGTCTTGGCTTCATTCTAGGCGTCGTCGGTTGTGGACCTTCCGATCCGCTGCCCGCGGCCGACGCCGAGGCCGCGAAGAAGCTGCCCCCGCCCGATCCGATTCCAAAGCCCGAGAAGAAGTCCAAAGGCGCCAACATGGGCCCCGAAGCCGCCAAGCCCTGAGCCTTGTCCGACCGTATCGAATTCTCGAATTCGATCAAGTCGGACGGCTCGATTCTCTCTTTTCGACGCGATTGAAGGGCGTTGACCGTCAGGTCGACGCCCTTATTTATTGGAGCTTGCCGCTCCTTTCGCTTCGGACTGGCCTTCAAGGGCGCCCTACAATACGTGAGTCACTTTGTTTTCCCTCGAGCGCCGCAGATTTGTTGAGCGATTTGACTCAGGATTGGCGGCTCGACGACAATTTCTACTCGTGAACCCAACCCTAGGATTCTCTTGTTGGACCAAGGAATTCCCTCGTCTCAATGACCTTAGTTTCCGCCAAAAGCTAAATTTGCTTGAATTTGTCCAATGGAACATCCGTACGATAGCGTTTTATTGATGGGTTATGGCGGTCCCGAGCGGATGGAGGAGGTTCGCCCGTTTCTCGACAATATCCTCCGCGGGCTCCCGGTTCCGAAAGAGCGTTATGAAGCAGTCGTTCACCACTACGAGCTCATTGGCGGAAAGAGCCCACTGAATGAACTGACGAGGCGACAGGCGGAGGGTTTGCAGAAACGGCTTGACGTGCTGGGCAAGCCGCTGCGGGTCTACGTGGCAATGCGGTTTGCCAAGCCGTTCTTCTTTTCGGCGCTAAGAGACATGCAAAGGGACGGCAAGCGCAGGGCAGTGGGGATCATTCTTGCGCCCTATCGCAGCGAGCCTTCCTTCGAGAAATATGTCGAGACGCTCGAAGAGGTGCTGGCGATTGCCGATCATCCGCCGCGGATCGACGTTGTCGAGCCTTGGTTCGACCATCCCCTCTTCGCCTTAGCGCAGGCAGACCAGCTCCGAGCGGCGTTTGATCGCATCCCTCAGGCTCGCCGAGATAACGCGGCTCTGCTCTTTACAGCGCACAGCATCCCGTTGTCCATGGCCGATCGCTGCCCCTACGTTTCACAGCTCGAGACGGCGTGCGAGAACGTCTCAAAGGCGCTGGGCGGACGACCCTGGCGACTGGTCTGGCAGAGCAGGAGCGGGAGCCCGCGGACGCCCTGGCTCGAGCCCGACGTGAACGCCGTGTTGCCCGAGCTCAAGGCTGCCGGAGCGACGGACGTCGTCCTTTGTCCAATCGGTTTTGTTTCGGATCACGTTGAAGTTCTGTATGATTTGGATAGAGAAGCAGCGCAAACGTGCGAGGCTCTCGACCTCCAGATGGTCCGAGCTCTGTCAGTCAACGACCATCCCCAATTCATCGAGGCTCTGGTCGATCTGGTGGAGCAACGGATCGCCAGGTCCGCGAATTCCGCTTAGTTTTTTGGTTTCGCGAATTGACACTTGGATCGCTTGCGGGAGACGGCAGTCTTGACCGATCGACAAGGAAGGTCAACAAGCGTGGTGGTTGTTGGCGCGGGTCTCACCGGCCTGACCGCGGCTTACTCGCTGCACCACGCTCAAAAGTCGCTCCGTCGCCCTCTGGATCTCGTGGTGCTGGAAGCGAAGGAGAATCCGGGGGGCTCGATCTGGACCGATCGGGTCCAAGGCTTCACGCTCGAGGGGGGCGCCGACTCGTTCATCACCAACAAGCCGCAGGGCCTGGACCTTTGTCGGCGGTTGGGCCTGACCGACCAGATCATCTGCCCCGACGAGCGTAACCGTCGCTCCTTTGTCGTCAAGAATGGCAAACTGGCGCCGGTTCCAGAGGGGTTTGTGCTGATGGCGCCTGGGCGGTTGGGGCCGCTCTTGACCACCCCCATCCTTTCGCTGCGCGGAAAGCTGAGGATGCTGATGGACTTGGTTCTGCCCAGGGGCGAGTCCGAGGGCGAGGAGAGTCTCGCGGCGTTCGTCCGCAGGCGTTTTGGAAAGGAGATGCTCGATCGCTTGATCCAACCACTGGTTGGTGGAATTTATACAGCGGATCCCAACGAGCTTTCGCTTCAGGCGACCTTGCCTCACTTCCTGGAGATGGAACGGCAGCACCGGAGCCTCATCCGCGCGGGCATACGTCAGGTGCGCGAAAAGAACTCGGAATCGAGAAACGCATCAGGTGCGCGTTATGGACTTTTCGCCTCGTTGCAGGACGGCATGCAAACGTTGCCCGACGCATTGATTGCCGCATTGCCAGCCGGCACGGTGCGAACCTCGTCTCCTGCCCGGAGGATTGTTCGATCGGATTCAAACCCGGGTTGGAGGGTCGAACTGCGGGATGGATCTTGGATCGACGCCGATGTGGTTGTGGCTGCCACGGAGGCTCATGCCACGGCGCGATTGGTCGATGGTTTCGACCCCGAGCTCGCGATGCATCTGCGCTCGATACCTTACGCATCCTCGGCGATTGCCCAGCTTGCGTACCAGAGAGACCAGATCGCACACCCTTTGGACGGTTTCGGAGCGGTTGTACCCCTGATCGAAGGTCGAGGGATCTTGGCAATTTCCTTCCTGAGCGTCAAATTCCCCTCGAGGGCGCCAGCAGGCACTGTGCTTTTGCGCGTTTTCATCGGCGGAGCGTGCCAGCCGGAGCTCTTCGAGCTCGAGGACGATCGCCTTTTGGCTTTGGCTCGGGACGAGGTGCAGGCGTTGCTGGGCGTTTCCGGCGCTCCGATTCTCGAACTCGTGTCGAAGCACCCTCGCGCGATGCCGCAATACACCCTTGGACATCTCGAACGCGTTCAATCGATCCGCACTCGAGCAATCAGACACCCTGGGCTTTACTTGACTGGGAACGCATTCGACGGTGTAGGCCTGCCCGATTGCATTCGGGCGGGAGAGCACGCGGCCTGCTCCGTGCTCGAATCTTTGGCCGATCCCGCCGCGCCGGCCGCGGCGTGAGAGCTAACCGTCTTAGGCTCCTCCTCTCACCGCTTCCGTTCCAGCTTTTCGATGGCGCCGGAGCCTTCTCGAATTCGGTAAAACGCGTTGGGCGAGACGTTTTCGAAACCCTCGTTCGTTCCCGAAGGCCAAGTGATTTCAATGCGCATTGGCTTGTTGCTTGCACCAAGACCGATGTGAAGCCTCGGATCCGAAGTCGACTGATAGCTTCCTCCGCCAAACCGGTAGGCGACGATCTTTCCAACGTCCGAGTGGACGGTCATCTTGGCGCCAATTGCGTCTCGATTCGATCGCGTTCCCAGCAACTCAACCGTCAGATGTGCGCCCGGGTTGATGGGTTTGGTTGTGAAAGTAAGCCAATGGGCTGTTCTGTGAAAGCACCAGGGCGTCGATACCGCCGTCGTTGTCGAGGTCTCCCACTGCCAAGCCTCTGCCGACTCTTGGAGTTCGAAAAGGCGCTCTCGGCTCTCGCGCCCGGGTCTCTACAGCCGAAAGGTTTCATTCCCAGAACAAGTTGAACCGGCATCTCGTAAGGCGCTGCGCCAAAGAGGTCGTCGACATGGCCGTTGACCGAGATCAGGTCGAGCCTGGCGTCGTTGTTCACGTCGCAAAACGCGACTCCAAAGCCGAGCAAATAGCGTGTTGCGGAAAGCAAGCCGAGTTCGGCAGAGGAATCGGCGAACTGACCTTCGCCCAGGTTGCGGTAGAGCGTGGTCCCTTCTCCATAGAAGTTCGTCACGGCGAGGTCGATTCGGCCGTCTCCGTCGAAATCTCCACAGGCCACTCCCATGCCCGAAAGTCGCTCCGCCCGCCGCGTTCGAGGACAGTCCGCATTCCCCAGCCTCTTCTCGAAACTTGAAGCCTCCGAGGTTCTTGAAGAAATAGTTCTCCGACATATCGTTGGCGACGAAGAGGTCGACCTTTCCGTCCTCATCCAAGTCCGCCGCCACGACGCCCAGGCCTCTGCCGTTCTTGTCGACGATTCCCGATTCCCCAGTGACGTCCACAAATCGACCACCATCGTTTCTGAACAAGTGATCCGGGACGGACTGGACGCTGATCGGCAGGCAGTAGTTGGGTGAATTGTCGGCCTTGAGGCCTCGGCAAACCTTGGGATCAGCCTCGTCCCATTTCGCATAGTGGCAGACGTAGAGGTCCAGGTCTCCGTCGTTGTCCAAGTCGGCGAAGGCTGCGGACGTCGGCCAGTCGCGGTCTCCGGAGAGGCCAACATTGGAGGTGGCGTCCTGGAATGTCCCGTCGCCCTGATTTTGATAGAGCGCATAGGCCCGCCATCGCGTCACGAACAGATCTGGGTCGCCGTCGCCGTCAAAATCGCCCACGGCCGCGCCATGGGAGTATCCGTGTACTCCGCCCAGGCCCGCGGAATCGGTCGCGTCTTCAAACGAGCCGTCGCCTCGATTCTTGAACAGTCGGTCTCCTTTTCGGGTTTGATCGTTCGAGACGGCGCGCGGCGGAAAAGGCCCTCCTTGAACCACATAGACGTCGAGCCAGCCGTCTTGGTCGTAATCAAGGAGAGCGACTCCTCCGCTCATCGTTTCCGGAAGCTGGCGATCGTCCGATCGCCCGTTTTCGAAAACGAAGTCCAAACCCGCCTTTTTTGCGTCGTCGACAAACCAGGGGGAGACGAACGACCCGTCCGTCGCAAGACCCGTAGTCGATCCGCTCGTCTCGCCTCTTCGACGTCCGCCGGCGACTTCTGATACCCCCTTCGAAAGAGCCGATATCGTGCGAGAAGCGTCGGCGGAATCGGCAATAATATCTTTATATGAAGATGCAAGTACTTTCGCTCGGGCGGGATCGTTCACAGCCTTTCCGGCGGCGATCTCGCTCCATCGCGCCGTTTCGAATCGGAAGCCGAGCGTGCTCGCCAGCCGTGCAAGCCTATCCGCGTTGGCTTTGGGATCGTCTCCCATAAGCAAGCGTTGGTATTCCGAGAGCGATCGATCGAGTTCTGTTTTTTTCAGCCTGAGCTCTCGAGCGAGATCGGGCTTGCCGTCTGCAAGCGCCATGGCGGCTCTGCGGTCGAGGGTGCGGATTGGCCCCAAGTCCGACTTGGCGGCTTTCTCGAGGGCTGAGCGTTCACCCGCCCTGTCTCCTCGAATTCTGGCGAACCAAGCCTCGACGTTCGCCAGGTCGTCCTTTGTCCAAGTCCAGACCGAGGGTTTGAGCTTCGCGAGCTCCGCCGCGGCCATGTCCGGCTTTTCCGAGGCCAACGCCCATTCGAGAAGCGACCGAGCGACCGAGGGGTCCTCGGCTCTTCGCTTCCGGCAAGCGTCGAGCCAACTCTTGGCTTGCCCAAGCAAGCCTTGCCTGATCGCAAGATTCGCCTTCCCAAGCCAGATCCGATCGTCGCTTTTCGCCGCTTGGCCAGCCTTTTCCAGAGTCTCTGTGAACGATAAGGCAGGGTAGGGGTCGAAGCTCAGCCGCCACAACTCCCTGAGAACCTCGACGGGATCCGCCGACCGTGCGAAAGAACGAACGAGCAAGACCCGAGCCTCGGCGTAACGCCCCTGGATTTTGTAAAGGTGCCCGAGCGTCTGAATCGCCTCGACGCCCTCAGCCCCAGGATCTTCAAGGGCCTTGGATAGGAAGTCTTCCGCCGCGGCCATCTCATGGCGTTTGAGCACGATCCTGGCCGAGTGGACCGCAGCCTTCGCAGCGAAATCCGATCCTAAAGGGACCATGCGCCAGGCCTGTTCCGCGGCCTCGGACCTGCCCAGCGCTAGCTCGCATTCCCCTAGCAAAAAGCCAACCTCGCCACGCTCCGGCGCCCAGCCGGCAAGCCGCTCGAGTTCGCTTCTAGCGTCCGTGTAGCGACGAACGGCATAGGCCTGGCGTGCCCGCTCGAGGCCCGAACGTATGAGGAGTTCGCGGATGATAAAGCCGACTCCGGCGACCAAGACCAACGCCAGAACGGCTGCTATGACGCGCTTCCTCATCAATGTTCCAGCGATCGAATTGCAGTGGAGAAAGGGGCGTGAATGAAATTCTCACGGCTCAGGTTGGCGCACGGAGCGGAGATCCTCTTTGGCTGCAGAGGGTTGGTTCTTAGCCCTGAAAGGGCGATTCACTACAGCCCAGGGCAACGTCCTGGGACCAACGGACAAGATCTTGCGCCGCGTCCAATCTCCTGGGTACGGTCGACCTGTCAGGGCTAAAAAATCTGGGAATGCGGCATGCGATCGCCGCATCCGATCCTCAGCCGCCCCTTCAGGGCTATGAAACAGAAGGTTCGTTTTGCGGCTGAGCCGCGTTGGGAAATTCGAGTCTACCCTCGGATCGAGTAAAGTGCCAAGTGAAGCGTCGATGCGCCTGCGCTCAAAATCGGGGGAATTCCACGCGACAGCAAGGCAGCGAGGTCGCCGGAAAGAACGATGGATGCGATAATGCGTTTGTGATCGCTCGTCAGCGGGGGTCGCGATCAAACGCGGAAACCGAGAGCGTTTTCTTCAGAT
Source organism: uncultured Planctomycetota bacterium (assembly GCA_963818975.1). Classification (GTDB taxonomy): domain Bacteria; phylum Planctomycetota; class Planctomycetia; order Isosphaerales; family Isosphaeraceae; genus CAWFUI01. Next base: position 302,927 of record CAWFUI010000007.1, read on the forward strand.
TTATCATACACGCGCCCGACTGCTATCAGGGACCCATCCTTTGTTTCAGAAACCCAAATGGCTGCCAGTTGTCGGGCTCGCTCTATCGGCGGTTTCGGGTCTGCTCTTTTTGGCGCTCGGCTTGGCTGGGGTGTACAAAGCGTTTGTCGGCCGCCCCAAACGCGATCTTGCCGCCGGTGCGGCTTCGACGAAAGCGGCCGGAGCAGACCCAGACGTCCTGACGCGACCCTTGCCCGTCAATCGATTTGAAACCGAGACGAAGTTCGGGGTTTCGATTAACGATCCCAAAGCGATGCAGGGGCTCACGCTTATCGGATCGCTTATGTCTAGAAATACTCATTTAATAGATATGTCAGGAAAGGTGGTGCATACCTGGAAGGGTCCTTGCAAGCCCGCTCTCGGAGCGTATCTGCTCGAGAACGGCCACTTAATGCGATCCGGAGTGTTGGCCGAGACGCCGTCGGGATTTGGCGGAACCGGCGCTGGCGGGCGGATTCAGGAATTCGACTGGGAAGGCAACCTCGTCTGGGATTTTACCTACTCCGACGACTCGAGACTGCCCCACCACGATTTCGCACCCATGCCGAATGGCAACGTCCTGCTCATCGCCTGGGATCGCAAAACGGCTGAGGAAGCGTATGCGCAAGGAAGATCCTGGGACACGATCAGCAAGGGGAATTTGCTGCCGGACTGTATCGTTGAAATCAAACGTACGGGACCAACAACCGGCGAGGTCGTTTGGGAATGGCGCGTTTGGGACCATCTGATCCAAGACCTGGCGCCGAACAAACTGAACTTCGGGCAGGTTTTCGCTCACCCAGAGCTTATCGATTTGAACTACGACGAAGGGTTTCTCACCCGAGTCATGTCCAACTCGGACGGCCTCGCCAAGCTTAGATCCATTGGTTACGTCTCGACCCCCGCGTCCAAGACTCAGGTTCGCATGTACCCTGATTGGACGCATATGAACTCGATCGCCTACAACGCGGAGCTGGACCAAATCGTCGTCTCGGTTCACGGCTTCTGCGAGCTCTGGGTTATCGACCATGGAACGACGACCGCCGAGGCGAGCGGACACAAAGGCGGAAAGAGAGGCAAAGGCGGCGATCTACTTTATCGTTGGGGCAACCCGCGAGCTTACCAACGCGGCGGCAAATTCAAACAAAGGCTGTTTGCTCAGCATTCCGCCGAATGGATCTCCGCCGGCTTTCCCGCGCTGGCAACCTTCTCGTGTTCAATAACGGCGTGTGGCGTCCAGAAGGCTACTATTCATCCGTCGACGAAATAACGACTCCAATCGACCAATCGGGGGGCTATTTCTGCAAATCCGGCCAGCCCTTCGGCCCCGATCGACCCAAATGGAGCTACACCGGTTCGACCGATAATCGATTCTTCGCCACGATTCTTTCCAGCGCTTCAAGGCTGAAGAACGGAAATACGCTGATATGCTCTGGCATGAAGGGCATCGTGTTCGAGTCCGCGCCAGACAACACGATTGTATGGAAGTACAAGCTGAACGAGGTGGAAGAGTTCACGGCGGCGGAGGGGGACCCGCCGAAATTCGGGCGGATCGTCGTCCCCTTGGCGCAGGATCTTCTCGGGCTCTCCGACGAACAGAGACAAAAGTTGAGCAAGCTCGACGTCCGCGTATCCAACTTCCTCGAGGCGATGCTCGAGTTGGGACAAAAAGACGAGCTCGCGCGAATTGTGACAAGCGGCGTCAACAACGAAAAGAAAGGCCTGGTCAGACTGGGAGAGCCGATTCCCGCCGCGGCGCTGGCAAAAGTTTCTCTATCTGGAGCAGCGGTCCATAAGTTGGAGGCGCTCGGAACGCAAACGGAGAAGGAGCTTGACGAGATTCTCGAGCCTGCTCAGCGAGAGCTTCTGAACGATATGAGGCGCACGTTCGCGAAAGACCCCTCCGCCAAGTTGGCACTCGACATGGGCTACCGGCCGATCTTCAGGGCCTTGCGGTATGGCTTCGATTATCCAGCTTTCAAGGGCAAGAACCTCGAACAGTATCGAACCCAGCATGCTCCGAGGACCGCCAGTCAATAACTCCGAATTCGCGGGACTGGGATACGTCTGATCGACGATTCCGTTTCGTCGCTATTTCCCGAACCGATGGACTTTGGCAGCCATTGCGATAGTATCGGCTCTCCTTGCCACCCTTTTTCCGCGTAGTCCTTTGCTTTTGTTATGGAGTTCGGCATGAACGCGGACCCAGGCGGATTGGGATCGATCCAGAGCGTGTTGGTCGAGAATCGGGTCTTCCCGCCCCCACCAGAATTCTCAGCCAGTGCTCGCATCAATTCGATGGAAGACTACAAGGCCCTCTGGCAACGCGCCAACGACGATCCTCGAGGATTCTGGACGGAGATGGCGGCCGAGCTTCACTGGAACAAGACGTGGAGCGAAGTTCTCGAGTGGGATCCCCAATCCGCACGAGCCCGATGGTTCGTCGGCGCCAAGCTGAACGCGTGCTACAACTGCGTCGACAGGCACTGCACTGGACCAGACAAAAACAAGGCCGCCATCATCTGGGAGGGGGAACCAGGAGACCGCCGCGTCCTCCGCTATCAAGACCTCCAGCGCGAGACGGCGAGGTTCGCCAACGTCCTTTTATCGCTCGGCGTTCGATCCGGCGACGTCGTTGCCATTTACATGCCCATGGTGCCGGAACTGGCCGTAGCCATGCTCGCCTGCGCCCGCATCGGAGCTCCGCACACCGTGGTGTTTGGCGGGTTCTCCAGCGAAGCGCTCGCCGGCAGGATCGAAGACTGCCGCGCCAAGGTGCTGATTACCGCCGACGGCGGCTTCCGTCGCGGTAAGATCGTCGCGCTCAAGGAAAACGCCGACGACGCAGCCGCCAAATGCCCGACCATCAAGCACATGGTCGTCGTCAAACGTACATGTCAAGACATTTCGATGACTCCAGGCAGGGACCACTGGTGGCACGAGCTGATCCAGAATGCATCGGCAAGCCGGGCTCCAGCCGAGCTCGATTCCGAGCATCCCCTGTTCATCCTTTACACCTCGGGCTCGACGGGGAAACCGAAGGGAATCTTGCACACCACGGGCGGATACCTCCTGGGCGCCAACCTGACCACTCGATGGGTGTTCGACTTGAAAGAAGACGACACCTATTTCTGCACAGCCGACGTCGGCTGGGTGACGGGCCACACCTATATCGTTTATGGTCCGCTTTCCGCCGGCGCCAGCGTAGTGATGTATGAAGGCGCACCCAACTGGCCGGACAAGGCGCGGTTCTGGAAGATCGTCGAAGACTATCGCGTATCGATCCTCTATACAGCGCCGACGGCCATTCGCGCTTTTATGAAATGGGGCGAGCATTTCCCCAGGCGGCACGACCTATCGAGCTTGCGTCTTTTGGGTTCCGTCGGCGAACCGATCAACCCAGAGGCCTGGATGTGGTATCGCGAGGTGATCGGCGGGGGCCGCTGTCCAATCGTCGACACCTGGTGGCAGACCGAGACGGGCTCGATCATGATCGCGCCCTTGCCCGGCGCCACGCCCACGAAACCAGGCTCCGCGACTCTGCCGCTTCCGGGAATCGACCCAGCGATCGTCGATAAGAACGGCAACCCTGTGCCCAGCGGCAGCGGAGGCTTCCTGATCATCAGAAAGCCTTGGCCTTCGATGCTCAGGACCATCCACAACGACCAGGAACGCTACTTCAAGCAGTATTGGAGCGAGACTCCCGGCGCCTACTTCACGGGCGATGGCGCCAGATGCGACGACGACGGCAACTATTGGATCATGGGCAGAGTCGACGACGTGCTGAACGTATCAGGGCACAGGCTCTCGACCATGGAAGTCGAGAGCGCGCTCGTGAGCCATCCCAAGGTCGCGGAGGCCGCGGTCGTCGGTAAACCCGACGAACTGAAGGGTCAGGCGATCACGGCCTTCGTCACGCTCGACGCGCGCTATACCCCCAGCGAGGCCCTCAAGCACGAGCTTCGAAGCCATGTTGTCAAGGAAATTGGCGTCTAGCGCGCCCGGATGAGATTCGCTTTACCGACGCCCTTCCCAAGACGCGCAGCGGCAAGATCATGCGCAGGCTTTTACGCGACGTCGCGGCAGGCCGGGAAAGCACAGGCGATACGTCGACGCTCGAAGACCTTGGCGCCTTGGCAAAGCTCAGGCAGGACGACGACGCCTGAAGCGACGCCGATTTTCAGATCGGGAACAGGTGCTTGAGGTTTGCCTTGGCCTTGGCGCTGCCTTTCGACGCGCGAATGAGCGGGAACGTGACCTCTTTGCCGCCGACTTCCATGGTGATCTGGCCGGTGCGGATCACCGAGGTTGCCACGCGGATGCGGACAGTCTTTCCGTTGGGAAGCCAAATATGGATGTGCTGTAAATTCGGCTTGAACGTCCGACGGCTGACGCCGGTCGTTTTGATGCCGACGCCGCCAAGGTACTTGGCCTTGCCTCGCGTCGTCACGTGGTTGCCGAACGACGTCTTCTTTCCGCTGACTTTGCAATGCCGTCCCATCGGTCTACTCTCGCTTGCTTCTTGGACGTTCGGCGATACCCGAACAACCGGTCGTATCCAATTGTTTTGTTGTTACTTGCTCTTCGCCTTGGCGGCGGGATTCCGCGGCTTGCTTCTCTGGACGTTGCCGCATTCTTCCAGCAGTTCGCACACCTTATGAGGGGGGAACACCTTCTTGCATTGCGGGCAAATCCCCAGGACGGGGCTGGTCAAAGCGTCGTGGCTCCTGCGCATCCCCTGTTTTGATGGTGACTTACGTCTCTTTGGTACTGCCACAACCCAGACTCCCTGCTCGCGAGATCGGCCCACTCGGGCCCAGTGGAAAAGTGATACGATATCCAGAATGAGCGTTGGCACGCAAGGCAAGACGTGGAAGTTTTTTCGTGGATCAGCAACGACGCTTGGCCCCTTGAGGAGTCAATCAAGGGTCGGAAACAACACTGATGGGAAAGAACAAGATCGGAATCGGAGAGGGAGCAGTAGCCCGTCGGGATATCCCCTGGTTGAATCCAGTCTTATCTGCGGTTGAATTTCCGCGTGATCCGTGGTTGCTACCTGCATCACGAAATCCACAAATCGTGGCACGCCTGCTCATAACTCTGCTCCAAGTCGAGCGGTATGACCAGGTCGTCTGTCAACCACAACGGCAAGGTTGGCAGCGGCCGGCCAATAGTCAGAACGTGCGACCAAGCTTCGAGGATCGTTCGCATCTCCCTTTTGGCCCAACGACACGAGGCGGCGTAGATGGGTGGAGCTGGGTCGCCCAAGGTCGGGTCGGTCTGACCAATAAAAGCGAAAACCTCGGCGTAAAGATTGAATTGCCGAAGAGTGACGAGATCGACGATGCTCACCGCGACTCCTTTTTGGAGGAGCGCCGCGCACTTCGCGATGAAGGCGTTGCGATGTTCGGGTCGATCCTTGTTCCCTGGGCTGACGATCTCGATGGCCGCGACGAGATGCCGACCCCGTTTGGCGTCGTAGATTCGTACTTCGTATTCGTCGAAATCGGGCAGGTTCGTTTCCACTGATACGCTGGGACGCGCCGGAGCCGATACCGAGGTTGCGACCCCGCCGTTTCCTTCCGTCGTTTCAGAAATCGGCTGGAATTTGTCCTTCTCGTATGCCGCGACATCAATCTCGACAAAAGATTCCAAATGAACGCGCGGGCCGGCGACGTACCCTTCCGGAAGCTGATTTCGCAATTGTTGGACAATGACCATTGGCCAACCGCCGTGTAGTTCTTCCCAAGAAGCGACTTCATCCAGTGGAGATCGGAAATGGTCGCGTAATGGCATGTTTCATCCTCCATGCTGTCATAATAAGCGAGCACAACAGGGGTCCAACGAATGGAGGACGGTGATCGCTGACAGTCTGGTTGGATCGGTTGTATCGCGGGTTGTCTCGGTTGGCCTGGCGATTGATGCGCTCACTCGATCCACAAATCGTGGCGCGCCTGCTCGTAAATCTGCTCCGGCCCGCGGCGATCGCGGCCCGCGATTGCAGACAGTCCAAGTCTCGGAATCGGAACCGGAGCAGGACGATGCTTCAACTCCGCATCGGATGCTAAATGCAAGATCACCGTGCTCATGGTTGAAAGCCAATCCGGAGTCCTTGATTCCACATTATTAGCCTATCGACCACGGCAACCTAGCGTCAAAGGGAACAGGCCGACGAGGAATGCAACTCGCACTTTGGTGTTCAGGTCGATTACGGATTCTCAGCCTACTCGCTTGATATATACCAATTAGGGTATACAATCTCGACATGGCACGAGCAGCAACGAGTTCCGACGTCTTCAACGCGGTTTCCGAGCTCAGGCGGCGACAGATCCTGGACCTTCTCGCCCACGGCGAGAGGCCTGTGAACGACATGGTCGCGTCGCTGGGCATGGGTCAGCCGCAGGTCTCGAAGCACTTGCGAGTGCTGAGGGAGGTGGGCCTCGTCAGCGTTCGAGGCTCTGGCCAGCAAAGGCTTTACACGTTGAACGCCGAACGTCTCAAGTCGATCCACGACTGGGTTCGGGCCTTCGAGCCGTTCTGGGATCACCAACTCGACCGCATCAAGGAGCCCGCCGAGCGCTACGCGAGCGAGCGATCCCAAGACCAGACCAACCCCGCTAAGGAGGATTGAGCATGTCAGTGATCAAAGCCGAGCAGGAAATCCAGACCCTTACGATCTGCAAGGAGATCGAAATCGCGGCGCCGATCGAGATCGCCTTCGAGGCGATGCTCGAGGAGATTGGACCGAGCGGACGGATGATGGACGGCAAGCCGTTCCCGATGGTGATCGAGCCTTGGCCTGGAGGGCGCTGGTTTCGCGACCTGGGCGACAACTCCGGTCACCTCTGGGGCCACGTGCAGGTCATCAAACCGCCGAAGCTTCTCGAATTGAGCGGTCCTCTGTTCATGTCGTTCCCGGCCGTAAACCATGTTCAATATCGGTTTACCGCGACCGGGGAAGGCACACGACTCGAGTTCACACACAAAGCGTTGGGACCGATCCCCGGAGATGTTCGCGAAAACGTTGGGCATGGGTGGGAATACAAGCTGAAGCAAATCGCCGAGATCGCCACGCGCTTGACCGCTAGGGGGACTGACGAGGCAAAGCGATGAATCAGCGGGGAGCGACACCCTGCGGGCTTTGCGTGGCCAAGTAGTGTGTTCTTGGATGCGCTTGGGTCAAGACCGAGGACGTAAGTGCCGATTAGTCCAGAATAAGCGGCCCAGAGGGTGGGATTGTGGATTTGATCTTGACCGCGAAATGTGAATTCGCGGCGGTTTCGGGAAAATCCTCACAGACTGCCCTCGGATTGTTCGATAACTAGATCGCATGGTTGGCCCGGCGCGTATCGCCGGGGCTGGTACCAGCGAGCCATGTCCGATCCGACTCGGCCTCGAGTCTTCTTGTTGGGACGGGAGTGTCCCAAGTCCATGGCACACGTTCCAAGGAGGGAACCCATCATGACCCGTTCCTCGCGCCACAGGGGCTCGTTAGGCCCGCGCTGGCTGCGTGGCTTGCTGGCCGGAGCAATGCTCGCCACCCTTTCGACGCATTCGATTGGGTGCCTTCCAGCCTTGTCGTATGTTTACCGTAATATGTCTCCGTTCCACCCCACGGGTTGGTCCTTTGCCTGGCCGATCCTACCCTCGCAGTCGCAACGGCTCGAGGAAGACATGGAGCGCGAAAACACCGATCGCGTGCCGATTCTCGACCCGGTTCCGGGAGAGAACGCTCCTCAACCTTGCCTCGACCCGCCTAGCGAGCGCGAAATTTGGAGGAAGGTCCCGCACTTCCGCCCAGGCTGGCCGGCTCTCTATGAAGTGCAGCGAAACGACGTCCAGTTCGTGGTCGAAAAGATTGGCGAGAAGGTCGACCCTTGCAAGATCTATCCGCTTGCCGGACCCTGCCAGCTCGTCCACTGCCACTATAAGTGCACAGTGTACTTCAACGAAGCGTACTGGTCGGATTATCCGATCCCGTTCAACCACCGCAAGGATCGTATCGAGGTCGTCTACATCGACAAAGACTACCTCCGCAGGTGCGCCGGTCCGCCCGTCGCCACCACTCAGTGAAAAACGATCGCTTTCGAGCGATCGATCGAGAAAACGGGCTCCAGCGCAACGGCGCGGGAGCCCGTCGATCGTTTGGGCTTAGCCGATCGTTCAATCGAAGAATGGAAAGAGCTTTTTGAGCTCGTCCTTGCTGGGCTGAGTTCCATATTCGCAGATTTCAAACGCCTCGGCGCATTTGACTTTCTGTCCTTTCTCCTTGCCCAGCAGCTCGACCAGCTTGCCCCTGAACTTATCGGCGACGGCGGCCGAGCGGTCGGAGGTGCGCTTGCGAGTCCACTCGAGTCGGTCCTTCTTGTCCTTGGGCACTTCATCGAGATAGCCGAAGAGCCAGGGGTTCCATTCGTAGAACTGCGATTCGAGCGCGTCGACGGCCTGGACTTTCTTGTCGATCACGTCGTCGATGGGGACGACAACGTCTCCCTGGAACGGATTTGGCTTGCGAAAATCGTCTTCGGAATACATGAACACGGGATTCTTGCGAAGAGCGGGGACGTCCGGGCAGAAGCTGGGAACAATGACCATGAAGGCTGCGTCCTGCACCAAAACGGCGGTGTAGCGATGGTCGGGATGGTAGTCGTTTGGCCTGGGAGAGATCACCAGGTCGGCCTTCCATTCGCGGATCAGCCGGGTGATCGTGCGTCGATTCTCCAGCGTGGGCATGATCTCGCCGTCGTGGACGTCCAGCACCTGGGTTTCGACTCCAAGAATCTTTGCACAGGCTTTCACTTCTTCGGTCCTGCGTCTGGCGAGCATGGCCCCGGCCATTTCGTGGTGTCCGATGTCTCCATTGGTTGTGCTGACGAATTTGACCTTGTGTCCCAGCTTGGCCCACATTGCGGCGGCGCCGCCGGCGTCGAGCTCGCAATCGTCGGGATGCGCTCCGAAGACGATGATTCGCAGCGGCGAAGCGGACTCTTGCTTCGATTTTTCTTGCCTCGCCAGTACACGTTCGGCGGCAGGCGTAGAGATTGCCAGCGCAATGAGGACAAGCGCTCTAAGAAAAAGCACATGTTGTTGCGGCCTGTGCATGGGAAGCCTCTTGAAATGGGGGTTTGGTCGGCCTCGCTAAGATTGAACTGAAGCCCTTGTAAACCAAGGCGGGCGTGGAGTCGATGCTCGACTTTTGGTTCGATATCGTTTGGATGGTCTGAAGCCAAGCGTTTATTGGTCTGCTAATAATAGAATTCCCAGGCCTCGTCCGGCTCTTGGCGATCTCGACGAGCCTTGAACTTCGATTGGGCCGATCGTTATGTCTCAACTGCCTCTCTTTAATTCCGAGGAAGACCCGCTTCCTCCTCTGGCTGCGAGACTTGCGCCTCGGCTTGCCGAGCTGCGCGAAAGGGCGTTTACATCGGCACGAGCTCTTGGAAATACGAAGGCTGGCTGGGCTCGATCTACTCTCCCGAGCTGTACCAAACCAAGGGCAAGTTCTCTCGGAAGAAGTTCGAAACCGAGTGTCTGCGGGAGTACGCGCGGACGTTTCCCGTGGTCGGGGGGGACTTCAGCTTCTATCAATTTCCGACGGAAGACTACTGGCGCCGTCTCTTCGGCGAGACCCCAGAATCGCTTCGGTTTGGCCTGAAGGTTCCCGAAGACGTGACTGTGCAATCCTGGCCGAAGCACGCGAGATATGGTCGAAAAGCGGGCCTCCTGAACGAAGACTTCATGAACGCGGACCTGTTTGGTTCCGCTTTCGTCAAAAGACTCGAGCCGTTCAAGGAGCGCGTGGCAGTACTGATGTTCGAGTTTGGGACGTTTTCGAAGGCGGCTTTCCCGAATCCCGAGGCCTTTAGGGAGCGCCTCGACGCCTTCCTGAGCGGTCTGCCAACGGGCTTCCGGTATGCGGTGGAAATCAGGAACTCCGAATACTTGAGCCCAGCGTATTTGCAAACATTGGCTCGGCATCAGGCCTCGCACGTCCTCTCGAGCTGGACGAGGATGCCCGAACTGGGAGTTCAGTCGGAGATTGAAAGTGCGTCGTCATCGGACTTTACGGTCGTGCGGGCGCTTTTGCGGAAGGGCAGGTCGTACGAAGAGGCTTTGAATCTTTTTTCGCCGTATCAATCGATCAAGGAGCCTAACGAACGAGGTCGCAGGGCGCTCGTGGACGTGATCGAGCGGTCGATCGCGAGTGGTCGGCAGGCGTACGTATTCGTCAACAATCGATTCGAGGGCTGCGCTCCCGAGACGATCGAGGCGGTGATGGATTCGGTTCGTGCGTAAGCGACCCAATAGAGAGTCAGGTTCGTCTTGCACTCCGGACGTCATGCATTTTTCAAGTTTTGGAAGTGGCTTAACTCCTGGCTTCGTGCCGAATGCACGAAATAAGCCGCGCATTCCGCGCGTCCGATGTAATCCGCAAAATCCCTAAATCCCATCATGTTACGTTGACGATGATAGACAACGTGAACGCCGTTCGACGGCGATCGTTCGGATTACGGAAAGTGGTGGAGTGGCATGCACTTTTACCGATTGTTGGCTGCCGCTTTCGAGCGAATCGGGTTTTTCAGGAGCACTATGGGTGCAATAGGCCCTATCGTCTGCGTCGGACTCGCCTTGGCTTTGACGTCGGCGCTCCCTGTCAACGCGCAGGGCTTGGGAGGCGACGAAGAGCGTCCTGGGGCCGCCGGTTCGAACGAAGACCCCGATGGGAAGGCTAGCAAGAAGCGTTGGCGATTGTTTTCGCGGTCGCGGACGAATCGGACTTCCGAAGAAACCAATAAGCGAGTGGGGTCGAGCTCATCGACTTCCGAGCCGTACCGGCGATCCGGCGATACCTCGGGGATCGAGAAGCGAGATGCAAGCCTAACGCGGACGAGCGCGAACGCCGCCCCGGTTCTGGTTCAGGACAAAGATACGGAAAACCAGAACACGAATCTCATGGCTGTGGAAGCCGCCGCGGATCGCGACCGCGCTCGTCGCCAGCGGCGAGGAGGACTACAAGAGCTTCCTTTCTCGCCTTTACAACGCCTATTTCCATCCACCTGAGAAAGACCCGAACGCTCCCGCACTGTTCGCCGAGGCAACCCCCCACGCCCTTTCAGGCGCCGCCGTTTCCGTTCTCGGATTACGGCGGACCCAACATCGGCATCCCCGATACGTCTGTTTATCCCTTGATGGCAGCGCTTTACGACGGACCAGCGGGAGATTTCTTCGAGCGGAGTCGGATCAAGGTCTACGGCTGGGCCGATCCGTCTTATAACGCCAGCACGTCGAAGGCGTCCAACATTCCGTTGTCTTACTCGATCGTGCCGAACTCGCTCCAACTTTCCCAGGCGATCGTCATCATCGAACGCCAGGCCGACACGGTACAGACCGACCACTGGGATTGGGGTTTCAAGATCACCAACCTCTACGGCATCGACTACCGTTATACGACGGCGAAGGGCTGGTTCAGCGACCAGTTGCTCAAGCACAACCACCTTTATGGGTGGGATCCACTTCAACTCTATGTGGACCTTTACATCCCGGAAGTGGCCGCGGGCATGATCATCCGCGCGGGTCGATACATCTCGCCCATCGACATCGAGGCTCAGCTTTCCCCAGAAAACTACTTGTATACGCACTCGGTTATGTATACATACGATCCTTACACGTTCACCGGCGTTCAGTCGATCATCAAGTTGAACGACCAGTGGTCTTTGCAATTGGCCGTCCACGCCGGCAACGACATGGCGCCTTGGACCACGTCTTCCCAGCCCAACGGCGAAATTCTGGTGAAATGGGTCTCCAAGAGCGGCAACGATTGCCTGTTCGGCGGCGTCGATTCGATCGGCCACGGATACTTCAGGAACGGCCACGACGATTTGCAGATCGTCGCCCTCACTTGGTATCACAAGATTAGCGAGACTCTGCACACGAACACCGAGGTTTACTACGATTGGGAGCGCGACGGCTACACCGGCGGGACGTTCACCAACGGACCGCCGCACGCCTTCTTCCCCTTCGTTGGGCCGGGAACCTTCTTGCCAGGACTCTCGGACGCCTTTGGCGCCGTGAATTACACGCCCTACAAGCTGACAGACAAAGACTACGTCGTCCTCCGCAACGACACGCTCGTCGATCCCAGAGGCTTCCGTACGGGATTTGGTGGAACTTACTTCGAGCACACGCTTGGGTTCGTACACCACTTCAACGATTGGTTGCTGATCCGTCCCGAAGTGCGTTTCGAGTACACAAACGGCGTCAAGGCTTACGACAACGGCACGAAACGCAACCAGTTCACCTTCTCGATGGATATGATTATGCGATTCTGAACTCGTATGGCGCGGGCAAAAGAAGTCGTGCGACCGCTGTAAGTCGCAGAAACACTGCATTTTGCATGAAGAGGCGGCCGATCTATTAGAAATGGTCTCGTCGGTTGCCGACCGAGCGAGCTTTCGTGGATTTGGACACCCCGACGGCGCAAACTTGCATGCGTTTTGCACGTCGAAGTGATGCTTGCAACGGACTTCGGCCAAGGCGGCTTTTGCGGCTCTTGGGATTAGTCTGGATTGCCTTGACGACGCTCAAAGGGTTCGCCTACGCCCAAGAACCGACGACGCCGGACGTAGGCATCGCGAGGCCTCGAGATCTTTCGCATCAATGGCACAGACGGACGACTTGGCGGCCGTCCCAAGGCCTTGCCGGAAAGCCCGCCGGCCTCCCGCCGAAGCTTGATCACGCCGTTCAAAGGACGGGGGCTGTCTCGTCAGCGGTTGCTCCGTTGACGGAACCAAACCTTGTCGATCCCACGGTCGGAGGGGGATCTCAGCCAGTCAACCCGCTGTTGACGGGTGCGTTTGGCCCCTCGGGCGCCTACGCCCAACTTCCCGCGGGCTTGAACGACATCGGCGGCGGCATTCCACCGGCGGCGATCGCGGAAAAGATCAGAGGCACGAATCGCGGCCAGTTGCTGGCTCGATACCTTAGGCTCGAGCAATCGACGTGGAATCTCTATGGATGGATTGAAAATAGCTTTACGTATAATGCAGACGGTCGGCCCGCGTCTCAGATGAACTTCGGAGTCTTCCCCAACCGCCTGGCCGACCAGTGGATGGGCAATCAATACTACCTGGTTCTCGAAAACCGGATCGTGAACGACGGCACGGTCAACTACGGCTGCCGACTCGATACGCTTTTCGGCAACGACTGGCAATTCACCAAGTCGTATGGGCTTTTCGACAGAGCCTTCCACAACAACCAATTCGCCGGGCTCGACTTCCCCCAGATCTTCGCCGAAGTGCATCTCCCTTTTCTTACGCGCGGTGGGGTGGACGTCAAGGGAGGCCGGTTCTATTCGATCGCAGGGTTCGAGCAGCCGCCCGCGATCGCCAGGCCGCTGCTCTCCGTGCCCTATTCGATGAACTTCACCCCATTCACGTTTTTGGGCGTTCTGACCACTCTGCATTTGACCGATCGAATCAACATTTACAACGGCGTCGTGAACGGCTGGGATCGCTGGTTTGATCAATCTTACAAGTGGGGATATCTCGGCGGGCTCTCCTGGGTTTCGGCCTCCGCGAACGATACGGCGACGCTCTCACTCTATTCAGGCAACGATCAATTGCCGCGTTTCCCTGCCGCGAATACTCCTTTAGTGCCGACGGCAACCACTCCCGCGGGTTTCGACCCAGGTCGGAGGAACCCCTATTACAACACGAGCGTCCGCGAATTCTTTTCCGCGGTCTACACGCACAGATGGAACGAAAAGCTGTTCGAAGCCGGAGAAACCGACGTCGTGTTCGATCCCAACGTTCCGGGGTTCAGCACCAATGGTAAAGTGGGGCCTATCGCCTATTACGGCCTGGTGCATTGGTTTCTCTATTCGTTCAACGAGAAGGTAACAGGCGTCTGGCGCAGCGAAATCTTCTGGGATCCTTACGGCGCGGCGACGGGAGTGGCCGACGCCTACCACGAAATGACTCTGGGCCTGATCTACAAGCCCAAGTCTTGGCTTTGGATTCGTCCAGAGGCCCGTTACGACTGGGGGCAATACGCCAGGGCCTACGCGGACGGCACAAGGAACAGCCAGTTCACCCTTGCGTTCGATGTCATTATTCTGTTTTGACGATCAGGAAATGCCGATAAATCCGATTATGTCGGATCATTTTCGGCGCACGGCCAGGGAGGGCCCGTCGATGCACGCGATCGGGACCGCGCTTTTGTTGATCTGTTTCGCGGGCGACGAGAAGGCCGAGGTTTCGAGCCGAGCCCGTGACTCTCGAAATCGACGTGCGGCGCGGCAGCGTCGAGCCCAAAGCCAAGCGCAACGCGCGCAGACGGCGGCTTGATCGACGTGCGAGTTCCCACGCCCAACTCGCTCGTCGCGGTGATGACGGGCTCGGTGTCCGCCTACTCTCACATGGGCTTGAGGTCAAATGCGGGAGAGGCGTTCCACCTCCAGCAGGGTTTTACGCTCAAGAGCTCCGACCCTTCGATCAAGACGGCGACGATCTCGCTGGATACGTCGCTGGCTGGCTATGCGCGTGCAAAGCACAAGTCGGCTGCGGGGCTCAAGCTGGCCGCCGTAGAGGTCAGGCCAGCGCTTTGGTCGGACGCTCCGCTGAAAGCCGCGCATGATCCTATTTGGATCGAAGGAACCGACGGGCGAATGATCAATTCCCACCTGGAGCCGCTCCAAAGCCCTCCGATGCCGCTGGGACCTTACGTCCTGGACATGACCTTCATCATCGAATCCGAGGCCTCGGGAGTGTTCGACGGCCATTCGACTGCCGAGTTCTCTCCAGGCACAACCATTCCCGACAGTTGGGTGCGAACCCGAGATCCGTTCCAAGGAGTCGACAAGACCGGCTTCGGCTTCTCAGCCACTTTGGTTGCCAGAGGCGTTCGCGGCAACCCGTTTCAAATTGGCGAGAAGAACAAGAGCACGTCCAAGACGTTCCGAAATGCCGCGGTTCAGCCTAAAGCGGGAACGGGCACGGCAGCTTCAGCATCGCCAAAACTGGCGTTGGGCGAACGCGCTCGGTAGCGACAGGCCGATCCTCACTCCGGCCGTTCCTGGCTTTTGACCCAGGCGACGACGTCGGCGAGGATTTGGTCGAGGTCGCGCGTGGGCTCATAGCCGATCAACCGATTGATCTTCGATAGGTCCGGAATACGCCGCTGCATGTCCTCGAAGCCCTCGGCGTAGGCCTCGTTGTAGGGCACAAAACGGATTTCGCTTTTGCTTCCGGTCAGCGCCCGAACTCGCTCGGCAAGCTCGAGGATCGTCACCTCTTGCGAGTTTCCGATATTGAAGACGTCTCCACGCGATTTTGTGTTGCCAAGCAGCTTGATGAGCGCGGCGGAGACGTCGGCGACGTGTCCAAAGCAGCGAGATTGCGAACCGTCGCCGAAGACGGTGATCGGTTCTCCCGCAAGTCCCTGAGCCACGAATCGAGGGATGACCATGCCGTAGCGGCCCGTCTGCCTGGGCCCCACTGTGTTGAAAAGCCGGGCGACCACGACGGGCAGCCTCGACTGCCGCCAATGCGCCAGGGCCAAGAATTCATCGAGCGCTTTGGCGCACGCGTAAGCCCAGCGACGCGTGGTCGTCGGGCCCATCACGCAGTCGTCGCCTTCGGCGAATGGAACTTTCTGGCTCTTTCCGTAGACCTCGCTCGTCGAGGTAATTAGCACGGGCCTGCGGTATTTCGCGCAGGCCCTCAGCACGACGTCGGTGCCGTTGACGATGGTCTCGATGGTCTTGACCGGCTCTTCGACGACCAGACGAACCCCCACCGCGCTTGCCAGATGGAACACAGCCTGGCATTCGACGACGCAGGGCTCGACCGATTCCGGCTCGGTGACGCTGGCCACGCGGAGCTCGAATTTGGGATTGCCTTCGAGCTCCGCAACGTTCTCGTACCGGCCGGTGCTTAGGTCGTCGAGAGCCAGGACCGAATCGCCTTGGTTGATCAAGCGTTCGCAGAGATGGCTGCCGATGAACCCAACCCCGCCGGTGACGAGATAGCGCATGAAAGAGCTTAATCCTTGCGGCCGTGGGGGTGCCCATGGCCTGACGAATGCCCGTGCCCATGGCCGGCGTGACCATGAGAACCATGGCCGTGGGAGTGCCCGTGCCCGTGGGAGTGCCCGTGGCTTGACTTTGGCTGCTGAGCTTCGGCGCCCAAGCCAGGGCTCTCTTCCATGGGAACGTTCCAGTAGGCTTCGCTAATAAACCTGGTCCAGCTTGCGATCCGCACGCTTGGCGCCGAGTAAAGCGGCTTCCAAGACGGCCTGAACGGCTTCCTGCGCAGCAACATGCCAGCGCGTTCGGGAGACCTGTTGGCCTTCCGAGCGTTGCACGATACGCAAGCCAGGACGCAGTTCTCCCACGTGGTCGCTCCACCCAAGCTGCGGGGGACCACGTGGTCGATCGTCAGTTCCTCGCTGCCTGGCTGGCAGCCGCAGTACTGGCACGTCGCGTGGTCTCGCTTGAGAATGTTTCGACGGCTGAAGGTCACCACGGCTTCTCGATAGCGGTCGTAGCGCAAGAGCGTGACGACCTCCGGAACACGCAGCCGGAACGTGACCGATCGGATGAACGGCTCGCCTTCTCTTGGCGCCAGCCGCGCCGAATCGGCCCAGGTGTAGAGCCGAAAGTCCTCGGGATCGACGACCTTGGCTGTCTCGTTCCACAGCATCGTCAGCGAACGCGCGACGGTCGCGACGTTCACCGGCTGCCAATTCCGGTTCAAGACCAGCGTGGGCCGCTCCAGGATCGACTGAGACATGCAGCTTCTCCCATTGCGTGATCGAGAAGTCCGATCGGGGCGGCTAGGGCCCCGATCCCGCGGCTCAACCTGCTATCGGATGGTCACATTAAACCAAATTGATTGCGGTTTTTGCCAATAGGACGTTTTACGAAAGTTTGATGAAGTCCGCCCGGCGGCCTCCACGTCCTTTTTGGCTCGGACGCTCTCGAGACTCCTCTTCGACAACAGACTGCGGGGGCGGGTTCAAGCCCCGCTCGGTTTATCTCGGAGGGTTATGGGTCGCCTGGAATGTGAAGCTCGCGTAGATTCTTTTTGTGGTTGCCTATCGAATTCGCTCTTGGGAGCTCGAAGATGGCGGATTGGGAAGACATTCGTTCGAGAGAGTTCGCGGTGTCGCGAAATTGGGTCTACCTCGACCACGCCGCAGTGGCGCCGTTGCCTACCCGGTCGGCGGAGCGGCTCCGCGAATGGACCTTCGACCAACAGACCCAGGGAGTAACGCGCGTTGGCCCAAGTGGGAGCGGAAACTGGACGACGTCCGCCGCCTCGCCGCCAAACTGATTGGCGCCAGTGAAACCGAAATCGCGTTCACCCTGGGCACAACGCACGGAATTGGGCTCGTGGCCGAGGGCTTTCCCTGGAAGGAAGGGGACAACGTCGTCAGCGCCGTTGACGAATATCCCTCGAACGTCTACCCCTGGATGAACCTTCATTCGCGAGGTGTTTCGCTCCGCAGGGTGGAAACCCGAGAAGGCAGGATCTGGGTGGAGGATCTGGCCGCAGAGATCGACGGTCGCACGCGTCTTTTGGCCATCAGCCATGTCGAGTTCGCGTCTGGGTTCAAGAACGACCTCGATCGTTTATGCGAGCTCTGCAAACCAAAGGGAATCGCGATCATGGTCGACGCGATCCAGAGCCTGGGACCGATCCTGCTCGACGTGAAGAGGACCCCGATCGACTTTCTCGCCAGCGGCGGGCAGAAGTGGTTGTTGGGTCCCGAAGGCGTCGGGTTTCTGTATGTGAGCCGAGATTGGATTGAAAGGCTCAGGCCAATGGGCGTTGGCAGCCGCAGCGTGATCCATCCACACAACTACTCGGACATCGATTTCACGCTCAAACCCACTGCCCAGCGTTGGGAAGGCGGCGCTTACAACATCTGCGGACTCAACACTTTTGGCGCCAGCCTGGAGCTGTTCGACGAAATTGGTTTCGAAGCGGCTTCTCGGAGGATCCTCGACCGCGCTCACCGCGTGCGCCAGCTTGCCGAAGAGGCCGGCTGGAGCGTTTATGGGTCGAAGCTGCCTGGAGATCTCTCGGCCATCGTTTCCTTGGAAAAAGAGGGCGTCGATTCGCGCGGGTTCGTCAAGACGCTCCGCGACAACAAGGTCGTGGCGAGTTGGCGCGGAGGCCGATTGAGAATCAGTCCTCACGTGTACGTGAATGACGAAGATCTGAACACGCTTTATAATCACTTGGCCAAGGCTTGAAACGGGGTCGCACCTGATCGGAGCGAAGCGATGCTGCCTGACGGAATCGATCCCGACCGAGCCGCGGTTTACACCGGGGCTTTCGACCCACTGACGCTTGGGCACCTGGACGTGATCAAGCGGGGGCGATTGTTGTTCGACCACCTGGTCGTCGCGATCGGCGTCAACCCCTACAAACAGCCCCTCTTCAACGTGCACGAGCGAGTGGCTCTGGCCCGCGACCTGGTCTCCGAGTTTTCGAACGTCTCGGTCGACGCCTTCGACGAGCTCGCGGTCCAATTCGTCCGCAAGATCGGCGCCCGCGTGATCCTCCGCGGAGTGCGTACGCTTTCGGACATGGAGTACGAATTCAGCATGTCGCTCACGAACAAAAAGCTCGAGCCCGAGGTCGAGACGGTGTATCTGATGGCCGACGGAGAGTTTTCGCACATCTCCAGCACACTGATCAAACAAGTTGCGCGATACGGCGGCCAGGAGGCTGTGTCGAGGTTCGTCCCGGAGAAACTGGTCGAGCCGATCATGACCAAGATCCGCCAGCATCCCGAGATTGAGTAAACATACGTTCAATTATGGTTTCGAATTCGCAGTGAGGAGCGTGCTCATGAGGCAACCGACGCGGCGCGAGATGCTGGGCGCCTCGGGACTCGCGGCAATCTCGAGCGGGGCCGTCGACGAACGATCAGCCGATCCGGCAAAGAAGCTCAAGATCGTGGTGTGTGGGGGCCACCCAGGCGATCCCGAGTACGGCTGCGGAGGTACGATCGCCAAGCTATCAGTGCTTGGGCACGAAGTCGTGCTTCTGTACTTGAACGAAGGCAGGCCCGCTCAGTCAGGGAAGCCAGGCCCCCAGCCCGATCGCGTGGCCGAGGCCAAACGGGCCTGCGAAATCTTGGCTTCGAGACCGTTGTTTGCAGGTCAGATCGACGGCGACGCCGTTGTCGACAAGGCCCATGCGAAGGCGTTCCGATCGATCCTCGAAGCCGAGCGGCCCGACGTTGTTTTCACCCATTGGCCGATCGACAACCATGCAGACCACAGGGCCATTACGATGCTCGCGTTGGACGCCTGGAACAGCATGAAACGAAGCTTCGCTCTCTATTACTATGAGGTCTCGAATGGCGAGGACACTCTCCAATTCAGCCCAACGGTTTACGTCGACATTTCGGAGTTCGAGGCCAAGAAGCGAAACGCCTGCTTTGCGCACGCCAGCCAAGCCCCCGACAAGTTCTACGCCCTTCAAGACCAGGTCGGCCGGTTCCGGGGAATCGAACGCGGCTGCAAGCTTGCGGAGGCGTTTGTGCTGCAGATTCGCAGCCCTGAGGTTCCGCTGCCGGTGCACTGATGGAATCCAGCATTGCTTCAGACAAGAGGATGATCGAGCAGTTGTCGGTGAAACGCCAGGGACTGACGCGGCCGGGGCAAAATCTTTCTGCTGCTAAGAACCAACCTTCGGCCCCCAACTCACTTCATCGCGTTGTGCGCGCCTTTCAGAGAAAGCGCCTATTGAACCGTCGAACGGGAGATTCCGGCGGGGTCGACCGTGGCCATGTTTCGGAGGATGTCCGCGGAGGCCGCCAGGATGGGAAATGCGAGCGCAGCGCCCGTTCCTTCTCCCAGACGTAAATCGAGGTTCAGAATCGGATCGAGCCCAAGATGCTCGAGTACGATCTTGTGACCTGGCTCCGTGCCGAGGTGGGCCGCGAAGAGCGAGCCTTTGACGGCTGGGCAGAGTGCAAAGGCAACAAGCCCAGCTGTACTGCTGATGAACCCATCGAGCAGCACAGCGCAGCGACGAGCCGCTGCCCCGATCGCAAGGCCGGCAAGCCCCAGGATCTCGAGGCCTCCAAGCGCTCCGAGGGCTTCGAAGGGATCGGAGATCGCTCGGTGACGACGGACCACCGCTCGGACGATCTCTCGCTTGCGGGCCAGCGCATCATCGTCCAGGCCCATGCCTCGTCCAACCAAGTCGTCGACTGGCTTGCCCGTGATGAAGGCAGTCAGAGCCGAGGCAGCCGTCGTATTGCCGATACCCATCTCGCCCAGAGCAATGACCATGAAGCCCGATTGGTCGATCCAGTGGTTGGCCAGACCAATCCCCGTGGCTACGGCTTGGAGGGCCTCGTCGCGCGTCATCGCCGGCTCGTCGAGAAAGTTTGCCGTCCCTGCCCGCACTGGCGCTCGATATAAGCCAGGGAGGGCGTCTGCCAGTGGGATCGGATGCTTAACGCCAAGGTCGACCACCCCTAACGCCATCCCCGATCGCTGCGAAAGCACGTTGATCGCAGCCCCTCCGACCAAGTAATTCGCCACCATCTGCGCGGTGACGGCGCTTGGGCAAGCGCTGGCGCCGGACTCGACGACGCCATGATCCGCTGCGAAGACCGCCACCAAACCTGGATCGGCGATCGGGCGGTCGGTTCTTTGGATCGCGGCAAGTCGACGACCGAGAACGAGCAGCTTGCCCAGGCTTCCGTTGGGCATGGTCAGTTGTGAATGGCGAAAAGCTGCCTGGGCGCTCCACTGTTCGTCAGGCGGCAGAACCTGAGCGATCGTCGAGTCGATCGCCAGGGCCGCGTCGTCCGCAGAACGGTGCGTCTCGTCCATTAGTCGTCCAAAGTGACGCGAATGTCTTTCCCTGACCAACCGAGCGATCGATCTCGAGCAATCGTGTAAGAGGCCGCCACGATGGATCACATCGCGATGGGCTTGCCCAGCTTCCTGCGGACAGCGACGAACTGGCCAAGGTGCATAATGATATGGAGGCCAGCCATGTTCACCACAGCCCCAAGAGTTGGAGCCATCGCCTGAAACCGCTCCGGCGAAGGCGCGTTGAGCTCTTTGTCGGTCATTTGCTCCAGCACCGAGAGCGTGGCGGCGCGTTGAGCCTTGAAGAGCTTGATATACTCGTCTTTCGTAAGCCAGCCGGTCTCGGGTTTGGGCTTTGTGGCGTCGCGGGCGTGCAGGGTCAAAAATCCCTCGTCGAGCGGAGGGCTTGCGCCTGGCTTGATCTGCTCCAACATTGCCCTTTCGCTGGACACCAGGTGGCCCACTTGCCACGCGATCGGGTTCATTCCCTCGATCGGCCGAATGAGCAGATCTTCGTCGCTGAGATCCTCCAGATACTTGAGCATCATCCGGTCGCTCGCTTGGAGGCTGTGTCTAATCGCGTCTTTGGCTTGCATTCTAACGGGTCTCCTTGGTTGTGCTCGCCGATCCGTTTCCGTTGATATCGAAATCGGCGGTAAAAAGCTGGCTCGTCTTGTCCGCGGTTCTGCCCTTCGAAGTCCACATCAGGCGCTTACCGTCTTTGGTGAAGACAGGAAGGCCGTCGAACCCCTCGGTCCATGTAACGCGCTCTTGCTTGCCCGACTCGACGTCCATGAGATAGAGCTCGTAGTTCTGGTGGCCATGGATGCTCGTGGCGTAGATGATGCGCTTCGAGTCTGGATAAAAATAGGGGCCCCAGTTCACGGCGTCGTTGGCGGTGAGCGCCTTCTCGGCGCCGCCCTCGACGTTGTTGATATAGATCTGGAGCAGGTCGTTCTTCTTACGGTCGCTCCGATAGATTAGTTTTTTACCGTCCGGGCTAAAGAACGGACCGCCGTCATACCCAGGAGAATGCGTGATACGTCTCGGATTCTTGCCGTCGGCGTCCATGATGTAGATTTCGGCGTCTTCATCCCGAAAGGAGGTGAAGACGATGTGCTTGCCGTCCGGCGAGTAGCTGCCCTCGGCGTCATAGCCCGGCGTGTTGGTGAGCCGGACCAGGTTCTTGCCGTCCAAGTCGGCCTTGAAGATGTCCATATACGGGTCGAAATCCCAACGATAGCGTTCGCTGCGGCTATAAGCAGGGCCTTTGGGCGCCGTGGCGCTCGCTTTGGGGTCTTTGAGCGCGGGATCCAGGTGCGACGAGGCGAAGAGTATGCTCTTGCCGTCGGGATGATAGAAACTGCACGTGCATTTGCCCTTGCCTGTGCTGACGAGCAGAGGCTTGGCGTCGGGCTTCAACTCGAGCGTGTAAATCTGGTAGTTTTCTTCCTTGGGCGCTGCGGCTTGAAAGATGATCGAACGGCCGTCTGGACTAAAATAGCCCTCGCCAGCCCTCGAGAACCCGAACGTCGCTTGCTTAATGTTCTTCAGATGCTTCGCTTCACGCGAAGCAACCTCTTCTGGAGAAACTGGAGGCTCGTCCGCGGCCAAGAGCATGAAGACAAAGGCGAACATAAACATCAGCGGCAAGCTCCAGGTGCTCGAGAATTGACTCGTTGTGGGTCGTCGTTTAGTGCATCAAGTATAAAACGATGCGTGCGGATCGCCAAGGAGTAGAAGACGACTCGACCCCACGTCGCCTTATTGTGGAGAGTTGCCTCGAATGAGAAAAGCTTGCAAAGCATGAAAATCTACACAAAAACCGGCGATGACGGGACGACGGGCTTGCTGGGTTCGCTCCGAGTCCTCAAGACCGATAAGAGGATCGAAGCCTACGGCACCGTCGACGAGTTGAACGCCTCGATCGGCGTCGTCAGGTCGATCGGCGTTCACCATAAGCTTGACCAGAGGCTGCTCAAGGTCCAAGAAGAGCTCTTCTCGGTAGGTTCAGCCCTTGCAGACGTTTCGACCGAAGGTCGATTTCAAGCCATGCTCTCGGAAGACATGGTTAGCCGGTTGGAGCGTGAGATCGACGCGATGGAGGCCGAGCTGGTTCCGCTGACAAACTTCATCCTGCCCGGCGGCAGCCCCGTCGCCGCTCACCTGCATCTTTCTCGGTGCATTTGCCGGCGGGCCGAGAGGCTGGTCGAAGAGCTCAACACCACACCAGGCCTCGAGCCAAGACCGATGGCGCTCGTCTACCTGAACCGCTTGTCGGATTGGCTGTTCGTCGCGGCGCGCTGGACTAACAAACAGGAAGGCGTCCTCGACGTGCCCTGGAAAGGCGGTTGAGACAATGCAGCTCCTGGGCAAATCGATTCTCATCAGCGGAGCGAAACGCGTCGGCGGCGAATTGGCGCTGGAGCTTGCCGCCCGTGGCGCCAAGGTTGCTCTCACATACCGACGCAGCCGAGAGGCCATCGACGAGACTGTGGCGCGCATCGAACAATCAGGCGCCGAGGCGTTCGCAATCCAGGCCGATCTTTCGAGACCCGAGGATGCCGAAGCCGCCGTGGCGAAGACCATCGCTCGTTTTGGCAGGATTGACGCCTTCATCGCAATGGCAAGCGACTACAAACGCACGCCGTTCGACGCACTCGAGCCAGCCGATTTCGACGGGATGATCGCTTCGAACCTTGCTGCGGCTTATCATCCGGCGGTTGCCTCGGCGAAGGCCATGTTGAAGCAAGAACCGATCGAAGGACTCCGAGGCAAAATCCTCTTCGTTGGCGATTGGGCGACTGAACGCCCTTACAAAGGTTATCTGCCCTATCTCATCGCCAAAGGCGCACTCCGGACGCTCGCACTTGGCCTGGCCAGCGAGCTTGCCCCTTGGGTCCACGTCAATCTCCTCCAGCCCGCGATGATCGCCCAACCCGAGGGCTTTAGCCAAGAGGACGCACAGGCCGTGCTCGAGCGAACCCCCGTGCATCGGTTCGGCTCCCCAGCGGATCTCAACAACCTGATCTTATACCTCCTCGAGGGAACCGATTTCGCGACCGGTGGAGTGTATCGAATCGACGGTGGACGATTTCTAGGTACCGACGACGATCTGCGGTAGATCGAGCTCACGTCTTGAATTTTATGCGCTCTGGATTCGAGTGAGCTTCCCTATCCCGACCCCGGAGGGGTCATGGTCAATAGCCAGGTGGCGCCAGCCCCTGGTTGGTTTGACGGTGAGCGTCCTCCCTGGTTCGTCTCCGGATCCAGTGGCCGCGACAGCCGCCCCTGGCTATTAATCTTGGCCCCTTCGGGGCCGAAGAGAACGTGGGAAATCGTGTGAGTCAAATCAAACGCATGAAGATAATTTGCAATCCGAATTCAAGGTGGCTTACCAATCCTGGCCCCCGAGGGGTCATGGTCAATCGCGAATTCCCAGACTGGCCACGATTGGGTTTTTTTCGTAGTATGTTTATTGAGGAAATCACACATAAGCTGACGCTCAGAGGAGCTACCCATGCAAGCTGCCAATTCCTCTCTGAACCCGCCGCTCTCGGCCCCTGGAGGTTCCACAATCCGTGACGTTCTCATGAAGAACACTACCAAAGAGTTGCTCGAGCGAATGACCCCAGAGAAGCAGGCAATTTATAGCCGTATCGTTGAACTCCGCGACAAGATAGGTCCCGTCAAAATGAACATTGGGGAAGCTGTAAGGGAGCTTCGGGAAGATGGCTGAAAGACTCGTGGTCGACGCCAGCGTGGCCGCGAAATGGTTTCTCGACGACGAAGACGACGTCGATCTCGCGACAATGATCCTCGCCTCGGCGCTCGCGGAGGAGATCGATCTCTACGCCCCTAAAGTATTCACATACGAGGTATGTGCACTCCTTTCAAGGGCATACGCCACGAGGGAAAAGGGCAGCCCTCGCATAGAAAGCAGAGCCGTGCTCGAAGCTGCAAGCGATCTGCTGGATGTTCCAATTCAGTATCAAGAACCGGTCGAAGAGCATTTGGTCGAGGCTTTAAAGCTCTCGATGCAGTTTTCAAAAACTGTTAAAGACATGACATATCTCTATCTGGCCAAGAAGCTGGATTGTTCATGGTGCACGGCTGATAAGAAACTGCTCGTCAGTCCTAGCGAGGACTTCCCCACCGATCGCATCTTGCTCTTATCAACTCTGCGAAATAACCCGAAATCTCAGATAACGGATTAGGCGTTAGCCCAAAGAGTTCCGATCGTGGACGCCCGGTCATCGAGTGAATTCCGACGAAACGCGGTAAAACGCATTCACCCGATTAATGCGTTACTGGCAAAACAAAAGCCGTATGAATAGCGTCGTACGGTAAGAAAGCTCGCAAAGTGCGGTGTGTGGCTCTAGCCCGGTTCCAGCCTTGGCCCTATTTTCAGGGAGTTCGTTAGAGGGCAAACCAAATGTCGGCATCAGTGAACCTGGATTTCTTCGCAGCCGAGTTCGATCAGCGAGCGGTCCTCGACTTCTTATTCAAGGCTACCGACGTTCGGGTATTCGAGTCATACTCTGAGTTCGACGCCGACCTTCGAGAGTTCCGCTCGATTGAGGAAGTGGCATCAGCATTCCCTCTCGCGCGGATGAGGGCGGAAACGGTCGGCTTATCCTCTTTCAGTTGTGGTCGCCGTCCATCATGCAAGACCTGACCATTGAACGGTTTGACCTCGAGCCCTCGAAGTGCAAAGGACATACGTTCCGACACCAGATCGTTGGCGGTGGTCTGATGCAGCTTTATCTCGGCGGCGCTTGTGGACGCGTCGTCACAAGTCTCACTTCGGACACCAGAGTCGCGTGCGGGCCGAGAAGTGGGAGTGCAACAAGGGCGTCAATTGGGACTCGCTCAAAGCGATCTCAAACCGCATCCAGTACCACATACGCAAGTAGTTGGCAGTCGGTAAACTGCCCGGTCGCCCGGTGCTACGCAGGCAATGGAATTGGCTAGGGCCGGTTACGCACTGAAGGAGTGAGCCAAGTTACAAGTCTCAGGTTACAAGTCTCGGACTGTATCGGATCGGACTTGTCTGTTGTCAAGCCTTTGGGGCCTTGCCTCCTGGCCCCGGTTAGAGGCTATGGTCAATAGCCAGGCGGCGGCTTTGCCGCCTCTGGATGGGAACGACGAGGCGAGCCTCTTCCTCGTCACCAGGGGCGACCCGCCGCTGGCATTTTACGAAAGCCCCTCACCGGGCTTGGGAAGAGAGTCCGGAAGACATATGTATCCCGGAGGGGTCATGGTCAATAGCCAGGGGCGGTTTTAGCGCCTGGTTGGTTTGACGGCGAGCGTCCTCTCGAGTTCGTCTCCCAATCCAGGGGCGGCGATATAGCCGCCCCTGGTAAGGCCGAAGACACTACGCCGCCTGCACTTCCGCGAGCAGCAACCTGGCGGCTTCGGTTCGAGGAGCGTCGAAGATCTGCTCGGGCGCACCGGATTCGACCACCTTGCCGCCGTCGAAAACGTGGACTGTGTTCGCGACGTTCCGGGCGAACTTCATCGCATGCGTGACCACGATCATCGTCTGGCCGTCCTTCGCCAGGTCGGTCATCACGCCCAGCACCTCCGCGGTCATCCTCGGGTCCAGGGCGCTTGTCGGTTCGTCGAACAGAATGGCCTTGGGGTTCATGGCAAGCGCCCTTGCGATCGCGACGCGCTGTTGCTGACCGCCGGAGAGTTCTCTCGGCATCGAACCAAGTCGATCGACCAGGCCGACGCGATCAAGAAGGCGACGGGCTCGCTCTTGGGCTTCGTCTTTCGAGATCCCCAGAATCAGTCTTGGAGGTTCGGCGACGTTATTCAAGGCGCTCCAATGCGGGAAGAGATTGAATGCCTGAAAGACCATGCCGACCCGCCTACAGACCTGACCGACGACGATCTTTCGCTCGCCGGCAGTTGCGTCGGAGGTAAGCGCAAGACCGTCGATAACCACGCGGCCGCCTTCGAACCTCTCGAGACCATTCAAACAACGCAAAAACGTGCTCTTGCCGCAGCCCGAGGGCCCGACGACGACCGCCACTTCCCCCCTCGATACGCTAAGCGAAACGCCTCGAAGGATCGGTAGGTTGCCTCGACTCTTCACCAGGTTCTCAACCTCGATCATGTGCGCCACCCCTTTCGTCGATTCACCAGAGAGCTTCTTCTCGAACCAGCCAGAGAACCACGAGAGCGGCAGGCTCATCGCCATATAGAGAACCGCTGCGGTGATGCCGAATTCGACAATCCTGCCGGTGGAAAGCGCAAGGATGTTGTACTCCTTGGTCAGTTCCTCGAGCGTGATGACCGAGCAGACCGAGGTGTCTTTGAAGAGCGCGATGAAATCGTTGGTGACGGGTGGAATGACGATTCGCACGGCCTGAGGGACGATGACCCTGCGAATCGCGGTCGCTCTGGTCATCCCCAAGGCGAGCGCCGCCTCCATTTGGCCGATGGGGATGGCTTGGAGCCCAGCTCGATAGATCTCGGCCTCGTATGCAGAATAGTTGATCGCAAGCCCCGCGATTCCGGCCACCACCGGGTCCAGAGTCAGTCCGATCCTGGGCAAAAGGAAGAAAATGACGTAAAGCTGGAGCATCAGCGGAGTGCCCCTGATCACTTCGACATAGATCCGCAGGACGATTCGAACCACCGATGGCCCATACATCCTTCCGATGCAACCGCCAGACCAATCGCAATGGCCAAGGGCATCGAAGTGATCGAGAGAAATACGGTAAGAGCAGCCGCCTTGAGCAAGAGCGGAATGCTCCTCCACACTTCGAGCCAACCGTTGCTGGAACCTAGAGTCGACGCAGCGAGAGCCTCCGGCCGCCAGGTCGAGAGCTCTTCCTGTTTTGGAGTCCAGATCGAGTAACGCTCGTAGATAGCTTTGAGAGTTCCGTTTTTCAGTAGCTTGTCGATCGCCAGGTTGACCTGCGACTTGAGCTCGGCGTCTTCTTTCCGCATGTAAATGACGTAATAGCCGCCACCGACGGGCGGGCCCGCAAGCTCGAGCTTCGTTTGTCTGCCAATGTAGAACTGGGCAGCGGGAAGGTCTTGAAGCGTGGCGTCGATCTGACCGTTGGCGACGGCTTCCATGGCGTCGGCTGCGCCATCGAATCCGACGATCTTGATCGACCGATTTCCGCAATTCCGGGCGAAAGGCTCGGCGACCGATCCTCTCAGGACGCCGATCTTCCAGGGTTGAGAAGGCTCCGTCTCGACCTCGGTCCAACTGTTGGGCGGCGAGCCCCGTCGGCTCATGAGCTGAAGTTGGTAGATATAGTAGGGCCTGCTCGCGAGGAAACGCTCGGTCCGCTCGGGCGTCAGCTCGTAACCGTTGACGACCATGTCCACGCGCTTGGTGTAGAGAACCTCGAGCAGCGTGTCCCATTGCCCCTGCGACATTTGGGCCTTGGCGTCGAGCTCGGAGGCGATCGCGTCCATCAGATCGACCTCGAAGCCTTTCAATTTGCCGGGACTCTCAGCGTCCGGATAAATGAACGGGCCTCCGCCCTCCATATCGGCGCCGTAAGTCAATCGATGTGATTGCCGTATCTTCGATAGCGTATCGACTTGGCCCTGGGCTCTCGCTTCGGAGACTTTCGAAAGCAAGGCCAACAAAACGAGGAGACGAAAGGCGAGAGACGCTGGCTCGAGCGAGCGTAAGAGATGGGGGGCGTGTTCTTTCGAGGGGAACCGGCGACGGCCGTTTTCTTCCATCAAGTTCATCCTTTCCAGCCATTTGGCTCTTGTGCGGCGCCAAGACGCACTTAGACGCTTCGACGCCGCTCGAGGTTCGTTATTTTTTTCATTTGCCGACGAAACGGATTCTTGCATCATTCGATTAACGAGCCCTTTGGGTCAAGCTCAATTCAACCGGGACGATCGTTTCCTTCCCTGCGAGTCGTCGATGCCTCGAAATGCTGACTCCGGCGCATCATAATCAACCAGGTTTCGGAAGATCGCCCTCGAAAAGGCTTCAACGGCCCTCGTTTACAATGACCAAGACCGAATCGAGCTCGGATAAGGCGTGTTTGGAATTGAAGCACATAAGTGATTTTGTGTGCATGGGCTGCGGATGCCTTTGCGACGACGTCTCGCTTGGTTTGTGCGCGGGAGCTCTCGAATCGTTTGCCCCGAAGTGCGACTTGGGGCTGCGTTGGTTTCAGTCGAGCCTTGTTCGCGAGCCTTTCAACTCGCTCGTGGGAGGCGTCGAGTGCAGCGCCATCAAGTCGGTCGAGGCGGCGTGCAATCATATTGAAAAAGCTCGAAGGGTCCTCTTTACCGGGCTCGAAGACTGCTCGATCGAGGCCCAGCAGAGGATTATCGAGCTGGCGCGCCGAGTCGGCTCCGTCGTTCGATCAGCCTCGAGCGACGCCGCTTCTCACGCCGTTGCTCGGATCGGCAAGGTTTCAGCGACGCTCGGCGAAGCCAAACTTCGGTCCGACGTGGTCGTCTTCTGGATGTGCGATCCAGACGCATCCCATCCCAGGCACCTCGAGCGCTACTCAGTTCACCCCAAGAGCGATTTCCTGCCTCGGGGAAGACAGGACAGAAAAGTTCTCGTCGCTGGAACCACGACGAACCAAACACGCAAAATCGCCGACACGTCGCTTGTGGTCGATTCTCCTCGAGAGATCGAGCTTTTGCAGACCCTCCGCGCCCTCGTCAAAGGCGTGAAGCTCGATCGCGCCGAGTCGAGCGCCTCACCGGCGTTCCGTTCGACGAGCTCGAAGCCTTCACGAACCAACTCACGTCGGCCCGTCACGGGGCATTTTTTTGGGCTCCCAGGGAACATGAATCCGAGGCGCGTGTCGAAATACTGTTGAAACTGGTCTGCGATCTCAACGAAGGTAGAAGATTCCTCGCGCTTTCTTTGGGGTCGGGCAACAACGAGGAGGGCGCGCGCTCGGTCTCTACCTGGAAGGCAGGCTACGCAACAAGCACGAGCTTTGCCTTGGGGGCTCCCGAGGCTTTGCCTGAGAACGCCAGGAGACGGAGTGAAAATCCGTTCGCGGGTTTCGACGTCGTCGTTGCGTTTGGGGCGTTGCCTCCATCGCCAGAAACATTGCCATTGGACTCGACGGACCAACGACCCTATCTGATCCATATCGCCTCGAGAGAAATTCCCAACGGGCTCGAGGCCGACGTCCTGATTCGTAGGCCTCAATTGGGAATCGACGAGTCTGGAACGATCATGCGCGGCGATGGCGTCATGCTTTCTGTCGAGGCGCCTTTCGCGAACGGTGGACCGACGCTCCTCGAGATACTCTCGCTCTTCGAAACGCGGATCAGAGAAGGGGGAAGGCTTTGAGCTCTTCACCCTTCGACCTCAAAATCGCTGGCGGCCGCGTCATCGACCCAGCCCACGGCTTTGACGGCGTCCGCGACATATGGATCCATCAGGGGGCTGTGGTCAATGCTCCTCTTGATCCCGATGCCAAAGCCGTCAAAACGATCGATGCAACTGGCATGGTCGTGATGCCAGGAGGCGTCGACCTCCATAGCCACCTTGCGGGAACCAAGGTCAACGCTGCCCGAGGCCTTCTGCCCGAGACCCGCAGGGCATGCAATTGCCCGCCGACGATCCTGCTCCGCGTGGAGAATCCTCCGGACCGCTGCCGACCACGCGCGAGCTTGGCTATCGCTATTGCGGACTTGGCTATACCACTGCCGTCGACGCCGCGATCGCTCCCTTGGGCGCCCGACAGGCCCAATTCGAATTCGAGGAGATTCCCAGCATCGATAAAGCGTTTCTGGTGCTTCTCGCAAATCATCATTATCTGATGGAATGCGTCCGAAGCCAAGACTGGGAACGACTTGGGGATTTCGTCTGTTGGATGCTCCGGACCACCGGTGGATATGGCGTGAAGGCCGTGAATCCAGGCGGAATTGAGAAGTGGAAGCAAGGCAAAGGGAACGTCTCGTCGCTCGACGACGTCGTCGACCATTTCGACGTGACGCCCCGAGCGATCCTCCATGCCCTCGCAAGGACGGTCGAAGCACTGAAACTGCCGCACCCTCTGCACGTCCATTGCAATAATCTTGGGCTCCCAGGAAATTGGTCGACCACGCTCGAAACGATGAAGGCGCTCGACGGACTCCGGGCTCATCTGACGCACATCCAGTTTCATAGTTACGGCGGGAACCTGGAGAAGCCGACGTCGGTGCGATCGAAGGTTGCCGATCTGGCAGACTTCGTCAACTCACACTCGGGTGTGACAGTAGACGTCGGTCAGGTTGTCTTTGGCGATACGGTTAGCATGACGGCCGACGGGGCTGTTGGGGAGTTCCTACACCGCCTGACAGGGAAGAAATGGCTGAATCACGACGTCGAGCTCGAGACCGGCTGTGGGATCGTTCCGATCAAATACGAAGAGAAGAGCTTGGTCCACGCCACTCAGTGGGCGATCGGGCTCGAATGGTTTTTGTCGGTCGAGGATCCTTGGAAAATCGCCTTGACGACCGATCATCCCAACGGCGGCAGCTTCCTTGCCTATCCCCAAATCATCGCGCTCTTGATGGACGGAAGCCTGCGCAGAGACATGTGGAAGAAGCTTCCCGAGAAGATCGCGATGCGCTCCAGATTGATCGACCACGACCGCGAATACACGCTTTCCGAGATCGCGATCATCACCCGAGCGGCGCCTGCGCGCATCTTGGGCCTGGCCCAGAAAGGTCATTTGGGGACGGGGGCGGACGCCGACGCGACGATCTATCAGCCTTCGGATGATCGCCAGAAAATGTTTGCTCTACCCAGGTTCGTCGTGAAAGCGGGCGAGGTCGCGTTCGACGACGGCCAGTGGAAACCGTGCGCCGCCGCACTTCACAGCGCCGGCGTTCCAGTGGTCGACGACGCCCCGATCAAAAGTTGGTTCGAACGATCGTCCACGGTCTCGTGGAGGAATCTCACGCTGGCAAAAGGACCAGACAACGTCGGCGAGCAGGCAGACGTTAAATCCCAATGAAGATCAATGGCGTGGAAATCTTCGACACGTTTGCCGAAGCGTTCGGGATGACCGCAGCGCGGGTGATCGTTACCGCCGCGTCGATCCGCTGGACGAGAATCGCCGCACAGACGATGACGGGCTACGCTACGAGCGTCATCGGCTGCGACGCCGAGGCTGGGGTTGAATGCGAGCTCGACCTCAAGGACACCCCCGACGGCCGACCAGGCGTAAGCGTCCTGCTCTTCGCCTTCTCGCGCGAGGCCCTCCAAAAGGCCGTCGTCAACCGCACAGCCCAGTGCGTCCTGACGTGCCCGACCACTGCCTGCTTTAACGGCCTGGCCAAAGGCGAAAAGACGATCTCGGTCGGCGGCGCGCTCCGTTACTTTGGAGACGGCTTCCAGATCTCCAAGCGGATTCTCGACCGTCGATTTTGGCGCATCCCAGTCATGGACGGAGAGTTTACGTGTGAAGATGTGTTTGGAACCATCAAAGGCGTAGCAGGGGGCAATCTTCTGATCATTGCCGGAAGCGCACAAGTTGGGCTTGCCGCGGCCGAGAACGCCGTGGACGCGATTGCCAAAGTCGCTGGCGCGATCACTCCATTTCCGGGCGGGGTGGTGCGTTCCGGTTCTAAGGTGGGCTCGAAGTATAAGGCTTTGAAGGCCAGCACAAACCACGCCTACGCGCCGACGCTGCGAGGGCTTGTCGATTCGGCCCTTCCCGAGGACGCCGAGTGCGTCTACGAAATCGTCATCGACGGACTCGATCTGATTTCAGTCGAAAAGGCAACCGCCGCCGGAGTGAAAGCGGCCTGCATCGATGGCGTCTTGGCCATTTCGGCTGGCAACTACGGCGGAAAGCTCGGGCCCTATCACATCAAGCTCCACGACGTTCTCACAAAATTTGGAAGCTAAGACTCCCAACATGGCGTTGCATTTCGTTCCCAAGACCCCGATCGACGTCTCGTTCGACTTTCAGGCCGCAGCGCCTGACCGTCTGCAAATGCTCTCGCACGATCAGATACTCAGACTCAAACTTCAGGCTGGTTCGACCAAGGTGGAAATCGGCGAGGCCTGGAATGTCGAAGGAGACGCCGAGGATGGATGCGTCGTGATCGAGGGCGGCTGCGAGAACGCGCGACTTTTGGCCTCGGGGATGAAATCGGGCAAACTCGTCGTCCAAGGCCACTTGGGCGATCATGCCCTGGCTCGGATGTCCGGCGGGGCGATCGAAATCGAAGGTCCCGTAGGAGACTGGCTGGGCGCCGAGATGACCGGCGGCGTCGTTAAGGTCCGGGGGACGGTTGGCGAATACGCAGGCTCTGCCTACCCAGGCTCGCGACTGGGAATGAAAGACGGGGCGATCTTTGTCGAAGGTTCCTGCGGCGACAATCTGGGAGTCAAGATGCGCAGCGGTCTGATCGCTATTGCATCGAGCGCGGGAGAGTGCGTCGGCAGGAGCATGATCGCGGGCTCGATTTTTGTCTTTGGCTCGATCGGCAATCGGATTGGTCTTGGAATGAAACGAGGCTCGATCGTCCTCTTGGGAGCTCATGAGCAAGCCCGAGATTGCCTGCTCCCAACATTCACTCCAAGTGGATCGTTCAGGCCGCATTTTCTGAAGATCTATCTCGACTTCATCGGCCAGAATGGATTTGCTTGCCCTGGCGATTTTGTAGGAGGATCGATCGAGCGTTACAATGGCGATCTCGCGGATAGCGGCAAGGGAGAGGTGCTGGTCTGGTCGAACAGCGATTGAAGGTCGAAGGACATGCAATGAACTTGAACGAGTGCGCCTGGACGATCGCCGAGTCGGTCGCTTCTCGTCCAGAAGATCTGGGCGTCGTCGTTCACGACTGTCCTTCGGGCGCGAGACTCATCGACTTTGGAGTCGATGCGAGGGGCGGGCTCGAGGCAGGGGTCGAGCTGGCGCGGATTTGCACAAGCGGATTGGCCGACGTGGCGATCGTCCCGGGTCGCATTGCAGGTAAAGCACTGCCACTGATTCAAGTGTGGACCGATCATCCCGTCGCGGCCTGTTTAGCAAGCCAATACGCCGGCTGGCAACTCCAACACGAGAAGTTCTTTGCCATGGGCTCTGGACCGATGAGGGCTGCGTATGGCAAGGAGCCGATTTTCGAAAAGATCGGTCGCCGCGAGTCCCCCCAATGCGTTGTTGGAGTCCTCGAGACTCGAAAACAACCGCCCATCGAGGTCGTCGAAAAGATTGCCTCCGGCTGCGGCGTTGCTCCTGCAAACGTCACTCTCGCGTATGCGCCCACGGCAAGCCTTGCGGGCGGATTGCAGATCGTGGCGCGGTCTGTCGAAACGGCGCTTCATAAGCTTGCCGAGCTCGGTTTCGACCTCGATCGGATCGTCTCCGGTCATGGCCTCGCCCCTCTGCCCCCGGTCGCCAAGAACGATCTCGCAGCCATCGGCCGAACCAACGACTCCATCCTCTACGCTGCCTCCGTAACTCTGTTCGTGCGCGGCGACGACGGATCGATCGAAGAGCTCGGACCCAGGGTTCCTTCGTCGAGCTCGCGCGATTTCGGAGAGCCCTTCGCCGAGCTTTTCAGTAGATTTAATCACGACTTCTACGCGATCGACCCGCTCCTCTTCAGTCCCGCCGAAATCGTCTTCCAGAACCTCGAAACCGGAAGAGTCCACTCCTTCGGTAAGATCTCCGAAGGCGTGATCGAGCACTCGTTCTTCAACTCGAATGAGAAGTGAAACCTCGCAACGATGACGCCCTTTGGGACCATTGTCGTACTCGCCTCCGGATATGGCTGGCACGTCCAGGATCTCCAGCGCGCGGCCAAACGCAGCGACGTCAACTTGCAAATCGGTATGTTCACGAGTCTTCACGGACGACTGGGGGCTCTGGACGGCCCGAGGATTTCGAGCGAAGGGTGCGCTCTCGAGTCGGCTTCGTGCGTCCTCGTCCGGATGGTGCCTGCTGGAAGTCTCGAACAGGTCGTCCTCCGAGTCGACGCGTTGCATAGGCTCGAGTTGTTGGGCGTTCCGGTCGTCAATTCCCCCCGGGCGATCGAGGCGTGCGTCGACAAATATCTGGCCCTGGCTCGTTTAGAAGCCGCAGGACTGTGCGTGCCCGAGACGTTCGTTTGCGAATCGACTGAACAGGCGCTCGAGGCCTTTGAGTTGCTTGGCGGCGACGTCGTGGTGAAACCGCTCTTCGGCGCAGAGGGCAGAGGGCTCTTGCGCGTAGACCAGCGAGAGCTGGCTCGAAGGACGTTCCAGTCCCTCGAAGCTATGAAAAGCGTCCTTTACATCCAAAAATATATTGTCAACAATGGAAGCGATTTTCGCGTTTTTGTTTTGGGCGGGCGGGTGTTGGGGGCGATCAAGAGGCTGGCGGCTTTGGGCGACTGGAGGACCAACCTCTCGCAAGGAGGCGTTGGCGAGCGGGTTGTCCTCGAGCCAGCTCTCGAACGTCTGGCGGTTGACGCAGCGCGTGCGGTCGGGGCGGAGGTCGCCGGCGTCGACGTCTTGATCGATTCCGTGACCGCTCGCCCGTACGTTCTGGAGGTCAATGGCGCCCCGGGTTGGAAGGGGCTCTCGAGGATCACCCAAATCGACGTCGCCGCCGCGATTCTCACCTGGCTTCGCGGGCGAGTGCGATGAAGCGGATTCAAGAATTGGATCCGGGCTTCCTCGCATGGGCAGCGTGCATCTTGGAGTGTTCAGCGCCGAAGGCAGGGAATGTCCACCAAGGCCGCGATTTTGCGGACGCAACGTTCGCGGATTTCGTTGCCAGTGCGGAGGCGATCGTCCCGGCGATGTCGGCAGCGCGTGCCAACGGAGTCGGCTGGGCTGTGCTCGAATCGGTCAAGTCGACGCGGGCTGCGGTAGGTAAAAACACGAACCTGGGCATCATTCTGCTTTTGGCGCCATTGGCGGCGGTCGATCCCTTGCGCCTCGATATCCAGCATGGCGTCCTTGACGTGCTCGATCGGCTCTCCATCGAGGACTGCAAGCTGGCCTACGAGGCCATTCGACTTGCCAATCCTGGAGGGCTCGGTTCATCGGCAAAACAAGACGTCCAAAACGTACCAGACGTCAACTTGCTCGAGGCGATGAAGCTTGCCTCCGAGCGCGACCTGGTCGCTTATGAGTATGCAAACGGGTATCGAAACGTCTTCGGGCTCGCGTGTCCTGGAATTATGAGCAGACTCGAGAGGTTCGGATCGATCGAATTGGCGATTGTCGGAGCGCACCTCGAGCTGATGGCTCGCCTTCCCGACAGTTTGATCGCGCGGAAGAGAGGCGTCGCCGAGGCCCAATCCGCTTCTCTCAAGGCGGAACGCGTTCTCGAGCTCGGCTGGCCCAACTCCAATGCAAACGAAGCTTTCGAAGCGTTTGATCTTTGGCTCCGCTCGGAAGGGTCTTCCAGGAACCCGGGAGCCACCGCCGATCTCATCGCCTCCGCGCTCTATGTTTTGCTCCAAAAAGGACGCATTGCGCCGCCAAGCTTGATCCCGCGGTCCGCAACGTGAAGAATACCGTCGGGGTCCCGTCGACGGTCCTGATGCAAATTATCCGCCGGTTCTGGAGAAAACCACTTGAACACGGTCAAGACCTACAAAGTCCAGGTGACCAAAGACTATCTCGTATTCTGCTCTGGGCATTTCATCACGTATCATGGAGACGTGTGCGAACGGCTCCATGGACACAACTATCGCGTCGCCGTCGAAGTCGAGGACGATCTTGACGAGAACCATTATGTGTTTGACTTTATCATGCTCAAGGATCTGACTCTCGAGATTGTGAATGAGCTCGACCACCGCATGCTTCTGCCCGAGAAGCACTCGGCGATTTCGGTTGTCGGCGACGGACCGAACTGGGTTGTCAGACACAAAGAGAAGTATTGGAGTTTTCCCCGCGAGGACTGCAAGGTCTTGCCGATCGCCAACACGACCGCCGAGCTGCTGGCGGATTACATCGCCGGCAGGCTCAGCGGAACATTCGCCGAGAAAAAGCTGAATATCCCAAGAGTCGTTAGAGTCGAGGTCGAGGAAAGTTTCGGCCAGTCGGCTCAGGTTGAGGTTCGAACCTAGAAGCCGTGGTTGGCTTCCCATCTCAACTCTCGTGGAACCTTGCGATGTCGTTGCGAGAGAGCAGTCCTTGGTGGATCGCCGAACCGACGAGCGCGTTCTTGAACCCGAGACCACGAAGCAGATTCAGGTCCTCGAGGCCTTTGACGCCGCCCCCGATTGAAAGCTCCACCTCGGCGAGCAGTTCCTGTGGATGCTGCCAAGCTGGAGCGTGGAAAGGGCCTTGAAATCCTCCAACGCGGCTGAGATCGAGAAAGAGAATGTTCAGGACGCCGCTCTCCACTACTTGTTTCAATATCTGATCGGCAGTGCTCCCGATCCAACTCGACGTCTTGGCAACCCTTGGCGCTCCGTCTTCGTGGTCGAAGCTGAAAACGATGCTAGCCGTGTCCCACCAAGCAACCATCGTTCGAAGCTCGCTTGGATTCTCCAACGACTCGGATCCGACGACGACGAGATGATCCGCACTTCCGTTGGGCTGGGCTAAGTCGCCCAATCCGCGAATCCCAGAGTCAAGCCAGAGTTTAAAGCCGTCGTTCGCGATCTCCTCGATCAATCGCCAATTCCGATCGTCATTTCTCTCGATCATGTCCAGATCCGCAAGGTACAGTTCTTCGAGTCCGAGCTTCTCGCGTACAGCTCTTGCAACCTCGATCGGGTTCGAGGAATCGGAGAGAACCGACCGAAGCTCGGGGTAGCGAGACCGATCGCCTGACTGTGCGTGAACGCACTTGCCGCCTCGGACGTCGAGCACGGGGATGATCTTCATGGCGAAGCCGCGTGTTAAAAGAGTGTGTATATTTGAATACGTAACAGGCGGAGGGTTCGCCGGGGTCGACTTGCCAGTTTCGCTTGCCAGGGAAGGCTCCGCCATGCGTATTTCGTTGGCCCGCGAATTTTCGGCAGTGAAGGGGGCGGAGGTCACTGTCGCCCTGGACGCTCGGATGGAGGATCCGCCAGGTCAATGGTCGGTCGCGGCACATTGATCAAGCGAATCGTGACTCCGAGATCGAGCGGCTGTCCCTCGACGCGGATTTGTCGCTCGTCGTCGCTCCCGAAACCGACGACGTCTTGGCCGAGCTTCTCGAACGCCTTGCGTCCAAGGGCGCGAATCTACTCAGCTCAGCCCCCTCTGCCGTCAGACTGTTCGGCGACAAACTACGAACCTCCCAGCTCTGGCATTCCAAAGGCTTGCCTCATCCCAAAGTGTATTCGTACAAGGAAGGATCGGCGAACTCGAGCTCGCTGCAATTCCCTGTAGTCGTCAAGCCGATCGATGGCGCCGGAGGAGTCGATACCTACTTGGTCGAGGATCCAAGATCGCTCGAGAGTCTTGGAGAGGACTCAAGGAGATTAATGATCCAGGAGTATGACGATGGAATACCGATGAGCGCCAGTTTTCTCGTCGATGGGTCGGGTGAGGCTGTTCCCTTGTGTTCGGGGCGTCAGGCCGTGCGCTGGCAATCGTCGAAGTTCGCCTATCTCGGCGGAACGCTGCCTCTTCCTACCCCAGAGGAGGCGTTCCCCGTCCTTCTGGCCGCGGTACGCTCATTCCCAGGACTTGCCGGATGGGTTGGGGTCGATTATGTCTGGAAACCGGGCCTCGCGAAGCCATATTGATCGAGCTCAATCCCAGGCTTACAACCTCGTTCGTCGCGATTCAGAAGCTCTTGCCGGAAGGCGCGATCGCAAGAGCGTGGCTGGAGATGTTCGAGAAAGGCGATTGCGCCCCAGCTCGGGAGTTGGCGGAGACTCTCTCGAAAAAGACTCCAACGCCGTTTGTTGTGTAACGACTGAATATGACATCAAAGAAGCAAACATGGATAGGTTTAGACGTCGGTGGCGCGAACCTGAAGATCGCTCACGAATCGGGCATTTGCGCTGCGTCTCCTTTCGCGGTCTGGAAGAATCCGGACGGCCTTCCAGAAGCAATACGCAACCTGGCGGCTTCGGTTCCTCCTGCCAGCACCATTGCGCTGACCATGACCGCCGAGCTCTGCGACTGCTTTCCATCCAAGCGCGAGGGGGTGCTGCACGTCTTGAGCTCCGTGGAATCCGCACTTCCGGGCCTGGAGACGTCGGTTTGGGGAGTCGATCAGAGGTTCCACGTCCTCGAGTCGATCCGGTACGAGCCTCTTTTGGCCGCGGCCTCGAACTGGATGGCTCTGGCGTGCTGCATCGCCCGCCGGATCAACAGCCCGACGATTCTCATTGACGTCGGTTCCACAACGACGGATATAAATTCATTATACAAATATCGGTTACTCACTAGCTCAACGACCGATACCGAGCGATTGCGATCGGGAGAGCTCGTCTATGTGGGCGTCAGGCGCACGCCCATCTGCGCACTAGCTTCGGAAGTCCCTTGGAAGGGCGAGTCAGTCGGTCTAGTCGCTGAGCTGTTCGCCACGACGCTCGACGTCTACATTACGCTCGGCGAAACGCCCGAGGACCCTCTGGACCGAAATACAGCCGACGGCGGACCGGCCTCTCGAGCGGCGCGCGAGTCCGCCTGGCAAGGATGATCGGGGCGGACGGCGAAGACTTCGCCGAGGGCGACGCGCTCGAGTTCGCCCAAGTCTTCGACAACTTGATCGTCGAAAGGATCGCCAAGTCGTGCCAAAGGCTCGTCGAGCGACATAGGCTCGCGAACCCCGACGTCCTGGTCTGCGGGTCGGGGGAGTCGCTGGCTCGAAGGGTTGCCCAGAACCTTCCCTTCGGGACCGGTTCGATCCGTCGCCTGAGCGAGATGTGGGGAACGGCGGGCTCTGAGGCCGCTTGTGCACGCGCCATTGTTGAATTAATGAAAGAAGATACGTAGAAATGGCAATTCCAAACAAAACGGTCGTCTTCAAGCTTGGCGGAAGTCTGCTCGACTGGGCGGAATTTCCAGGCAGGTTTTTGGCTCTTCTCGAAGAGCATCGAGATTGCCGTCGAGCGATCGTCGCTGGCGGGGGAGGAGGCGCCGATTGGATTCGAAAGGTAGACGATGTCCAACATCTTGATCGAGAGCTCGCCCATGATCTTGCAGTCAAAATAATGGCAATAAATGCTCTTATGGTCGATCATATCTTACCTAAAACGCAGCTCGCGTCTTCGCAGTCCGAGCTCGAGCAGGCGTGGGAGAATGATCGGACGGCGGTCGTCGTACCCGGACCCATGCTCTCGCGAGAGGCCGGCGAGACCTTTCCCACTCTGGCGAAAGACTGGTCGACGACGTCGGATTCGATCGCAGCCTGGTTCGCCGAACGATTGCACGCAGACGAGCTTGTGCTGATCAAGAGCACCGACCTC
Source organism: uncultured Planctomycetota bacterium (assembly GCA_963818975.1). Taxonomy (GTDB): domain Bacteria; phylum Planctomycetota; class Planctomycetia; order Isosphaerales; family Isosphaeraceae; genus CAWFUI01. Next base: position 343,107 of record CAWFUI010000007.1, read on the forward strand.
GACCAAGCCGACACCCTCGAGAAGGCCGCCGTCCTCGGGCTAGTCGACCCAGCGTTACCAGGGGCGGCGTCTCGGCTCGAGCGAGTCTCGATCTGCAACCTGCGAGCGGTCTCGCCGAGGAAGCGATTGCTCAGATCGAGAACAGTTTTACATATGTATTTGCAGTAAAGTTAGCCCGCGGCGTTTCGACGATGCGGCGCCGGGAGCGTTCCGCCTGGCGGCAGGTGCGGGCTTGGTGCGTGCGGTTCAACTCGCTTGGCCTTGGTCAAATCGATGCGCTCGTCATGCACGAGGTTCACCTCGAATTGCCTGCTTATCGAGAGTTGGAGCGGCAGTTTGACGGTGAAGGTGCTGCCGAGGCCCGGTTGGCTTTCGAGCTGGACGTCGCCGCCCAAAAGACGAGTGAGCTCGCGAACGATCGATAAGCCAAGGCCTGTGCCTTGATGCTCCCGAGTGAGCACTCCGTCTTCGCCCGGATCGACCACCGCCTGGCGGAACTTTTCGAAGATCTTGTCTCTGTCCTCGGCTGCAATGCCGATGCCCGTGTCCTCAACCTCGATCACGACCCATCTGCCCTCGGTTCGGGCTCGCATGCTCACCCGCCCCCCCTCCGGAGTGAACTTGATCGCGTTCGAGAGCAGGTTGTAGAGGATCTGCCGGAGCTTGCCTGGGTCTTGCCTCAAGAGCGGGATCGCGTCGTCGAGCTTGCACGCGAGCTCCATGTTCTTCCGCTCGGCGATCGGTCGAACCAAATTCGCAAGCCCCTCGCAAACGTCTCGGATCGAGAAGTCCTCGACGCGGACCTCCATCTTGCCGCTTTCGATCTTGGCCAGGTCCAAGATGTCGTTGATCATTCCCAGCAACATCTTGCCAGATGTTTGTATGTTCATAGCGTAGCGACGTTGGCGCTCGTTGAGCTGGTCGCTTCCAGAAAGCACTTCGGAGAAGCCGATGATCGAGTTCAGCGGGGTCCTTAGTTCGTGGCTCATGGTGGCCAGGAAATCGCTCTTGAGCCTGTTCATCTCGAAGAGCGCCAGGTTCGCTTGCGCCAGCTCGTCGACTTTCTTGTCGAGGTCGTTGTTGACCTCGCGCAGCTCCTGCTGCATGGCGACAAGGTTGTGAAGCATCCTGTTGAAGGCGTGGGAGAGCTCTTCGAATTCGTCGCCGGTTTGGATTTGGCTGCGAATGGTCAGTTTGCCGGCGGCGATCGCGTTCGAGACGTCCTGGAGGTGCTTCACCGGTTTGACGATCACGTAACGAACGATGACGTAAGAGGCAAACATCGCGAGAATTGCCGTAACAAGCGCTGTGGAAATGAGAATAGCACGGTTGCGATTGATTTCGTTGTTGGTCTTGTCGAGGTCGATGTTGAGCACCAGAGCCCCTGCCAGGTCGTACGCCTCGGACATCACGTACTTGCCGTTCACCTCGCGCATCGTGTGCTGCTTGTCGGTGTGGCAGACCTGCAAACAGTGCGGTTCGAAGACGACCGCTCGGATGTACTGGAACTGCTTGCGGCCGGGGACCCTCCTCCAGAACTCTCGAGAGGTGCCGTCGGGGAACGTTCCCTTGCCGGTCGCCGCCTTCGCGTTGACTCCGGCGCTCGACTTGGCGCCCTTGAGAAATCGCTTCAAGGCCTCGCGTTCGAACTCGTCGGCGATGACGGTTGAGTTCAGATCCTCGGGCTTCATCACATGGTATTGGTAGCCAGGCTGATCGTCGTTTGTGGATCCGGCGATGATGTCGTCGCCAAAGGCCGCCATGTCCTGCCCCATGGCCGACTTGATGTGGATGGCCCGAACGATCTGGGGGACGAGCATCCGTGCGGCGTTGGTGTTCTGGCCCAGCACCAAACCCTCGGTCTTTTGGCCGTACCAGTAGAAACTGAGGGTCACCAGCAGCAGGATGCCGCCGCCGAAGATGAAGCGGCACTTGCGCTCGAGGCTCGTCTCTCCCAGCAGATGTTTGAACCCTCGGTAAGACACTTGGTCTTCCTCGAGAAACGTTTGCGAGAACGATCAACCCTAGAGCACGCAGGAGAGAACGAATAAAGCCCGGACCTCGTTGGTTTCGTCCCACGAGTCCATTTCGGCGATTACACTAACGGAACGTCTCGAATCAGGCTAGATCGACCGGCTCTTGGCCTGTTTGACCGACCCTGCCTTGATGGCCGCTCTCTTTCTATTCTTCGGCTGGCAGGTTGGGCAAAGATAGGTCGGTCTGCCGATCAGTCCCGCGATTTTGGTTTTGACGACTTTTCCGCCACAGCCGTGGCAGGGCTTGCCGCCTCGCCCGTACATCGCGTTCTGGGCCAGGAAGCCTCCTTCGAGCCCGAGCACGGTGCGGTAGGCAGCGTCGAAGCTGGCGCCTTCGGCGGCGATTGCCTCCGCCAAGACCTGCCCGATCGACTGGTGGAGTCGCGAAAAGTCGTCCGGATGCAGCTTGCAGGCTGTCATTTCCGGATGGATTCGTGCCCGAAAGAGGATCTCGTCGGCGTAGATGTTGCCGATTCCAGCTACGATCTTCTGGTCCATGATCGCTGGTTTGATCGCCCTCGAGGTCCGCTTTAGCCCTGAGAAAAGAGCCTCTCGAGAGATCTGGAGCGCATCGGGCCCCTGGGATCTCCCGAAATCGACCTCGGCCTCGCTTGGGCTTGGATGCCACGTGATCCTGCCCAATCGCCTAGTGTCGCAATACCAGATCGTTGGAGTTCGAGCGTGCTTGGCGTCGAGATGAAGGACTAACCGTGCATGGTCGACCCGGGTAGGTGTTACCAGCCAGAACCCTCCGGACATCCTGGGTTGAATCACAAGCAGGCCACGGTCCGACGCCAGCTCAAAAACCACCCACTTGCCGCGTCGATTTATGGTCTGGACGGTCGAACCCGCCAATCGTTCCTCGAGATCTCGAGCCCCGCAGCCCCGAAGCATCGACGCATCCAACGCTTCTGCGCTGGACACAGTCGCACCCTCCAGAGCGGGCCTAAGTCCTCGCACCATCGTCTCGACCTCGGGCAGTTCGGGCATTTTGGCCAGGGCCTTTCCTGGAGGTTTTGGCCTGCTAGCAGCGACTTGGAGCAGAGCAATGACAGTCGTACTGGGGATTGCTCCTTGAAGATCATAACAATTCATAGAGCCCCAGAAAAACCAGAGGGCTTGATTTGTCTCCAGTCGAATCCCGCCAGGACGCTCTCTCGTCGGCGTCGGCCTAAAACGAATCGTAATCAAGATCGTTACACGCTGTGTTGCCCGCGTTTCCCGATGTCTTTCCCTTGCCGGCATCGCTCGCGCCCACGGACCTCGAGAAGGTCGATGAAGCATCGTTTCGTTCGCGCCAGGTAGGCTCCGGGTCGATACTTCCCTGGAAGAGGGTGCGGCAGCGACGCCGGACTGCGCGGTTCAAACGTGGCGGGGCCGAAAGGCCTGATGGTTGACGGAATACGATCATCATCGAAAGAAATCTTTCAGTTATTGGTTGAAAGAAGAAGGAAAAGCTTGACAGTTTCTTCCCAGGATCGGACAATTCAATCGAAGTAACCGATTGATTTACTGCACGGATTGGCTGAATGCTGCCAGAAAGTCGACGAAAGATGGTCCTCGAGCAAGTTGCGAAGCAAGGATTCGCGACTCTGGGGGATCTTGTTTCCACACTTGGGGTGTCTGAAAGCACCATTCGTCGCGACCTCGAGGTTTTGGACGAGTCTGGCCTGGTGAAGCGGATCCACGGAGGCGCGGTGAGCGCGGGAGAGCTGCGCTCGCTTCCGGGCCTCGACGAGCGTTCGGCAACCTCGGCATCGAAAAAGCGGCCATTGGCAAGGCCGCGGCGGCCCTTGTGAAGGACGGAGAGTCGGTGCTCCTGGACGGCGGAACGACGACGCTCGAGGTGGCTCGGGCGCTTGCGGGAAGGCCGGTTCAGGTGGTTACGAACAGTCTGCCGATCGCTCACCTTCTGGCGGCCTCGAAGGAGACCGACCTGATCCTGGTTGGCGGTTACGTCTACCCACGCACAGGCGTGGCGCTTGGACCGCTGGCAATCGCCACGATGAAAGACATCCACGTCCAGAAAACGATCATGGGTGCCGGAGGTATTGTGGCGGAAGGGGTCTACAATCATAACCTGCTCCTGGTGGAAACCGAGCGTGTAATGATGGATTGCGGGCAATCGCTGATGCTCGTCGTCGATCGCACCAAGTTTGGCAAGCGTGCACTCTCCTGGCTCTGCGGTCTCGATCGGTTCAGCCAGGTGGTGACCGACGGCGGAATCGCAGCCGAGCACAGGATGCTTTTGGAGCAGGCAGGCGTGGAGTTGATCGAAACCGTTGCCGAGCGAATCGGCGCCGACGATCCACAGGCCAACGGGAAGGTGGGCATCCAACAATGACCGCGACCGTTTCTCGAGACCAAATCGAACGCGTGGTCCGGACGATTCTCAAAAGCCGGTTCGATCCTTCCGCGCAGCACGCCGTCAGTCCAAACGGTCATCGTCCTAACCTTGTGGTGAACATCTCGGCGCGGCACTGTCATCTGACGCAAGAGCACGTCGACGTCCTTTTTGGGTCTGGTTATCAGCTCACGCGTTTGAAGACGCTTTACCAGTCGACCGATTTCGCGGCCAACGAGACCGTCGCGGTGGTTGGGCCCAGGCAGCGGATGATTCCAGGAGTGCGGATTCTGGGTCCTTGCCGAAAGTTCAGCCAGGTCGAGCTCTCGTTTACCGATGCGATCAGCCTTGGCATCGACGTGCCTGTAAGGCTTTCCGGCGATATCGACGGCACGCCGGGCTGCCTTCTGATCGGGCCCAAGGGGAGCCTCGTTCTCGAGCAGGGCGTGATCCGCGCCGAGCGGCACGTTCACATGGGCGAAAAAGACGCCGAATATTACGGCGTCAAACAGCGAGACAGGCTTGGTTTGCGAGTGCATAGTTCGTGCCCATGCACGCTCGAGGGCCTCCTGGTTCGAATCAACCCCGATTGGAAGCTCGAAGTCCACGTCGACACCGACGAGGCCAACTGTTGCGACCTGGCCAACGCCAAAAAGGTTGAATTGATCAAGATTTAGACGTTCGATCCATGCGACAAATTGTTTGAAGGCCGATTCGAGAGGCGTCCAACCCCCAAGGGAGATCGTAATGGCAAGTGCAAGTCTGGAAGCGATTGGTATGATCGAATGCAAGGGCTTTATAGCTCTTGTGGAAGCGAGCGACGCGATGGTGAAAGCCGCGAACGTCGACCTGGTCGGCTGGGACAAGGTCGGCAGCGGCCTGGTGACCGCGTTTGTCGCGGGCGACGTGGCCGCTGTAAAGGCGGCGGTCGACGCGGGCGCGGCGGCCGCCAGCAGGATCGGAGAAGTTGTCAGCGTCCAGGTCATTCCCAGGCCCCACGAAGACCTTGGCGGAATATTGCCCTTCGCGAAGAAGGCCGCCGCCGGCTCGAACTCTCGCGGCGAAGGAGCTTGATCCCATGGCGACCACGCAACATCGAACAGCAAAGCCCTCCGCCTCGCACAACGGTTCTTCGAGCGACGCTCTGGGATTGATCGAAACCAAGGGCCTGGTCGGCGTCATCGAGGCGACCGACGCGATGCTGAAGGCCGCGAACGTGACCCTGGGCGGACGCGTAGCCGTCGGCGGCGGGCTCGTCGCGACGATCGTCAGGGGAGACGTCGGCAGCGTCCGAGCCGCGGTCGAAGCCGGCGCGGCGGCCGCGGGGAAAGTGGGAGAGCTCGTCGGCGCCCACGTCATTCCCAGGCCCGACGCCGCCGTTCTGCGTACTTATCTGAGTTCTTGATAGTATGTTCATAGTTTAGTTTCGGCTAAAGACGAATTCCCTCTAGGAACTGAAAGGCGGTTCGACCTCATGAGCGCGTCCGCGATTGGCTTGGTGGAAACCCGCGGGCTCGTCGCCTTGATCCAGGCTGTCGACTCGATGCTGAAGGCGGCGAGGGTCGAACTGGCGTCAGGCGTCATCAAGCTTGACGGCGGGCTTGTCAGCGTGATCGTCACCGGCGACGTCAGCAGCGTTCGCGCCGCGGTCGAGGCAGGCGCCGACGCCGCGGCCAAGGCTGGCGAATTGATCGCGGCCCACGTGATTGCCAGACCCGACGACGTTGTCATGAAGACGTTTGCAGGAGGAGCCAAGCGTTGAAGATCTTGGTCGCCAACCTTGGCAGCACGAGCTTCAAGTACCGGGTCTACGATCTGGGCGATCCAGCCGAACCGCTCTTGCGCGAGGGTCGATCGAACGGATCGGATCGGCGTCGGCGAAGGTCTCCATCTGGTCCCCCAAAGGCCAAATCGACCTGGTCGAGCCCATCGCCGACCACGCCGCCGCGGTCCAACTTTCGATCGAACAGTTGATCGACCCCAAGATTGGAGCTCTGGCCAGCGCAAGCGACCTGTCCGCGATTGGTTTCAAAGCCGTGCACGCTGCGCAACCTCACTGGGGTTCATCGCGTCACTCCCAAGGTGCTCGACGCGATGGAGGCTTTCGCCGACGTTGCCCCTGCCCACAATCCGCCGTACACCAAGGCGATGCGGATGCTCTCGCAGAAGTTCCCTCAGATTCCAATGATTGCGGCGTTCGAAACCGGGTTCCACGAGACCATTCCCGAAGCCAGGCGCAGGTACGCAGTACCCGAGAAATGGGCATTGGAGTATGGAATCAAGAAGTGGGGGTTCCATGGCGCCAGCCATCGCTATATCGCCGGCAGGACTCGCGAGCTGACTGGCAAGGACAAATTGAAAGTCGTCTCCTGCCACCTGGGCGGCAGTTCTTCCTTGTGCGCGATCGACGGCGGCATGTCGGTCGCCTGCAGCCTGGGCATGAGCCCTCAATCGGGCCTGCCGCATAACAACCGCGTCGGCGATCTGGACGTCTTCGCCCTCCCCGTCATCCTGCGCGAGACCGGGCTCTCGCTCGAAGGCGTCCTCGACGTCCTGGCCAACAAATCGGGCCTGGAGGGGGTCGGCGGAGCGGGCAGGGACCTCCGCGACGTCGAGAAAGCCGCCGAGGCGGGGGATTCGAAAGCGCAGCTCGCCATCGACATGTTTATCGAATCTATGCGCCATTATCTTGGTGCATTCCTCGTCGATTTGGGCGGCGCCGACATGATCGTCTTCACCGGCGGAATCGGCGAGAACTCGACAAAGATCCGCGAGGGGGTCTGCCGGAATCTCGAGTGGTTTGGAATCGTCCTGGATCCCGCCAAGAACGCCTCGGCGAAGGGGGAGTCGATTGTCTCGACGGACGAGTCGAGGGTTGCCGTCTGGACGATTCCCACGAACGAGGAGATCGTCGTGGCTCGGCAGTCTCGCGATTTGCTGGAGGCTGAGCGATAAACCATGTTCGTCGCCAAAGTGACGGGTAGCGTCGTCGCCACTCAGAAGGTGGCGTCGATGACTGGACAGAAACTGCTGACCGTCGAGCCCTACCGGATCGACGAAAAGGACAAGTACCGGTTGGTTGGCACCGGCCGCACCTTCGTTGTCGTGGACGCCCTTGGCGCCGGGCTCGGAGACTTTGTGCTGATCTGCCAGGGCTCGAGCGCCAGGCTTACGCCCGAGACCGAAAAGCTGCCGATCGACGCGGTGATCATTGGGCTGGTGGACGCGGTCGACGTCGGCGGCAAACCAATACCCACTCGAGACGTTCAAGGTTCCAGGAAATAACGGACTGAAATCATGCAAATCAGTGAAGATCTGATCAGGACCGTGGTCCAGGAAGTTCTCACTCAGATGGGGACGGGGGTCGCCGATCACTCGTCGACGTACCGCATGCGAGGCGGGTCGCTGGGCGTTTACCCCTCGGTCGACCAAGCTGTGAAGGCCGCGGAGGCCGCGTTCGGCGAGTTCAAGACCAGGCCGCTCGCGCACCGCAAGAAGGCGATCGACTGCATTCGAAGGATTTGCATCGACCAGGCGGAGGAGCTCGGCGGGCTCGAGCTCGACGAAACAAAGATTGGCAGACTTGATCATAAAATAGCCAAACTGATCGTCGCCGGCGAGCGCGTGCCTGGGGTCGAGTACCTCCGCACCGAAACCGCGTCGGGCGACTCCGGGTTGACGCTCACCGATTTTTCGCCCTTTGGGGTGATCGGCGCCGTTACTCCCGTAACGCACAGTCTGCCGACCTTGGCTGGCAACGCGATCAACATCCTTGCGGCGGGCAATACGGTGGTCTTCAATGCGCATCCTTCGGCGCGAAGATCGCCGCGGAGGGAGTTCGCAGGTTCAACAAGGCGATTGGAGAAGCGATCGGCCTGGAGGATTTGCTGACGATCGTCGATCCGCCGACGCTCGAATCCGCCCAGGCGTTGTTCGAGCATCCGGCTGTGAAGCTTTTGGTGGCGACTGGCGGGCCCGCGGTGGCGCGTGCCGCGCTTGGAAGCCGAAAGCGGGCGATTGTGGCGGGTCCAGGCAATCCGCCGGTCGTCGTCGACGCCACGGCCGACCTCGACCGCGCTGCCGCGTCGATTATCGAAGGCGCTGCGTTCGACAACAATTTGCTCTGCATCGGCGAGAAGCAGGTCTTCGCGGTTGCCTCGATCTTCGACGCGCTCTGCGACGCAATGACCAGACACGGAGGGTTCAGGCTTCTGCCCAAACAGATCGATTCGCTCACCCAGGCTGCGTTTACCAAGGACGACAAGGGCAAGCTTTACGTGAACAAGGACCTGGTCGGCAAGGACCCCGGAGTGCTTGCCAAATACGCGGGAGCCTCGCCGCCCGAGGGCGTGCAGGTGCTCTTCGGAGAGACGGGCGGCGAGCATCCGTTCGTCGGTCATGAACAGATGATGCCCTTTCTCCCATTCGTGCGCGTTAACGACGTCGATAGAGCTATCGAGCTGGCCAGGCAAAGCGAGCACGGGTACGGCCATACCGCGGTGCTGCACTCGCGAGATTCCGACGTCATGACGCGCATGGCCAAGGCGATGGATTGCACGATCTTCGTGGTCAACGGGCCCAGCGTCGCCGGCCTGGGCATCGGCGGGGAAGGGACGATTTCGTACTCGATCGCCGGGCCCACGGGCGAAGGCGTGACCTCTCCCTTGACCTTCTGCAGACAAAGGCGGACGGCAATCGTCGGCGGCTTCCGTTTTGTGTGAACAAGTTCGAACAAGCATATAAAGGCGCTCGACGATGCAAATCGGAAAGGTTGTGGGAACGGCGACGTCGACCATCAAGCATCCCTCGTTCGAAGGCGAACGCTTGGTGGTGGTTCAGCTCGAAACGAGCGTCGGCGGCGACGACGGCGAGCCCGTCCTCGCTTTCGATAGACTTGGCGCGGGCAGGGGGGATCGCGTGGTCGTTACGAACGACGGCCGAGTCTTGCAAGAGATGATCGGCAATCTTACGCCTGGACGCTGGAGCGTGCTGGCCTTGCCCGATTGAAAGAGAAACTGAATCCAAAAGTGAAATAACATAATAGACAACCCAATGTTAAGAACAATATGAGAATAGCCAAAATCATTGGAAAACTGACGCTTTCGAGATCGCATCCTTCGCTCGAGCATGCGCGGTTCGTGCTTGCCGCGCCGCTTTCCTGGGACGCTCTGTTGGGAGTTTCAGTGAAGCCTGGCGAAGAGGTTGTGGCGTTCGACGAGCTTGGCGCGGGTTTAGGCGCGACGATTGGACTCTCGGAGGGCAGGGAGGCCGCGAATCCGTTCGGAGCAAGGAAGACCCCGATCGACGCCTACTGCGCGTGCCTGATCGACCATATCGATTGCGATCCAAGAAACGAGGAGTAAGACGACGATGAATCGTAACGGAGAGTACCTGAACGAGTGGAAGCTGCGCGAGCAGATGTGCGAAATTGGCAGGCGCGTCTACGCCAAGGGATTCGCTGCGGCCAACGACGGCAACATCAGCATGAGGATCGGCGAGAACAGAGTGCTCTGCACGCCGACTCGCGTATCCAAGGGGTTCATGAAACCCGACGATTTGTGCGTCGTCGATATGGAAGGCAAGCAAGTTTCCGGGACGCGGAAGCGCTCGAGCGAGATCCTCCTGCACCTGGCAATCTTGAAGGCCAGGCCCGACGCGAATTCGTGCGTGCACTGCCATCCGCCGCACGCCACGGCCTTTGCCGTGGCGCACGAACCGATCCCCAAATGCACGATGCCCGAGTTCGAGGTTTTTCTGGGCGAGGTGGCGATCGCGCCTTACGAAACGCCCGGTACGCAGGCGTTTGCCGACACCGTACTGCCTTACATTAAAGATACAGATACGATCATTCTTGCAAACCACGGGACGATCACGACGGGATCGGACCTTCAGGACGCCTATTTCAAGACCGAGATCATCGACGCATACTGCCGCATCCTGCTCTTGGCCAAGCAGCTTGGGAGGGTGAACTATTACAACGACGACAAGGCGGCGGAGTTGATCAAGATCAAGCCTGGTCTTGGCATTCGCGACGCCAGGCTCGAGCGCGGGCTCGAGAACTGCGACCTTTGCGGCAACAGCCTGTTTCGCGAGGGGTATAGCGAGTTCAAGCCCGAGCCTCACGCCTTCCTTCATCCCAAGCTCGAGCAGACTTCCGCCGGAAAAGCCTCCTATTCGCATACGTCCGGACCGCTCTCCGGCGACGAATTCGAATCCTTGGTGCAAGCCGTCACCAACCAGGTGCTCGAAGCCGTAGGCGGATCGAGGGGCCGATAGACCCGAAGCGGGATCGTCATTTAAAAGGATCGTGATCATATGAAAGTGAGCATTATCGGCGGCGGCGGGCTTGTGGGTTCCTGCGCCGCGTTCGCACTCCAGTGCGGAGGAATCACGGCGGAGATCGCGCTCATCGACGTGAACCCAGACCTTTGCAAGGGGCAGGCCCTGGACCTCTTGCACGGAGCCTCGATCGCGGCGGATCAGCGGATCACAAGCGGCGGCTACGAGCACGCGACCGACAGCGACGCGATATTGATCACGGCGGGACTGAGGCGCAAACCCGATGAGAGCAGGCTCGACCTGATCAACCGGAACGTGGCGCTCTTCCTCGACATCCTCGAGAAAGTGAAGGCGGCAGGGACCAAGCGCGACGCCGTGTTCGTCGTCGTATCGAATCCAGTCGATGTGCTCACGTATTTGTGCGTATCCAAACTCGGCTTGCCGTGGGGGCAGGTGATCGGCCTGGGAACCCAGCTCGACTCGGCTCGGTTTCGCGGACTGATCGCCGAGGCGCTCAATCTGCCCCCCACTCAGGTGACTGCCACGATTTTGGGCGAGCACGGAGACAGCATGGTTCCCATTTGGTCGAGCGCCAGGCGGGCGGGCTTCCGCTCGATAAGTTCGCGGGATGGACGAATGGTCTCGCCGAGACGCTGTTCAAGCGAACCAAGGGCAGCGGAGCCGAGGTGATCAAGCTCAAAGGCGGGGCAGGGTTCGCCGTGGGCCTGGCGATCCGCGAAGTTGTGCACGCGGTGGCGCTGGATCAGCGCAGAATCCTTCCCGTTTCGACTCTGGTCAAAGGCCCCTACGGGATCCGCGACGTCTGCATTTCGGTCCCGACGATCGTCGGCAAGGGGGGGGCTCTGGCTCAGTTGGAGATCGACCTTTGGCCCAAGGAGGTCTCGGCGCTTCGGCACTCGGCGACGGTGCTTCGCGAAACGATTGACCAGGTTTTGAAGACAAACCCTGGCGCTGCGTCCACGTTGCCGGCGGTATCCGCCAAGCCTGCTCCCGTGCCTAAGCCGAACGGGTCGATCGTGACCATGGGCGGCGGCGGCAGATCCAGCGTACTTGGTCGTTGACCAGAAGAGCCAAGGACTATGGAGAAATCGCTCGACCGCAAACTGGCCGCCATCAAGGCGGATCCCGGCTGCCGCGAGTTCATCCTCGCCGACGCCAAGGACGCCGACATGGCCCTCGGACTGGGCGCCGCCGGCCTCTCCCCGGAACGACACACTGGCGAGCTCCGCTATAAATCGCTCGAGGAATACCGAAGCCAGATCCGGGCTGTCACCAAGCAAGGCTTTGTTGATATTATGCTGATGTCGGCAATCAATAGCTACGCCCTGACGATCCAGGAGCGGATCTTCGACCAATCCCAAGTCACTCCCGCGGTGCGAGCCAACGATACAACCGACGTGCACCTGGCGAGAGGCTCCGCCTACGCCAAGGAGCCTTCGCGGCCGTTCCGCTCGGCGACGCTCGACCACATCCAGTGCGGCCGGATGGACTGCACGCCCGAGGAACGCAGCCAGGGAGCCAACCTTGGGCTCTACAGCGTCACTTTCAACAACGATCTCGATCACGACCAACACACGCTCGAGAAGTTCCATGAATTCCGCATCGAGGCCGAGCGCAAAGGCTTTCGCTACTTCCTGGAAGTGTTCGACCCCAACGTTCCCGGGGCCGTCGACGACGACAAGCTGCCATATTATATAAATGATATGATCACGCGAATGCTCGCGGGGGTGGCGACTCCCGGCAGGCCGTTGTTCTTGAAGATGGTTTACCACGGGCCAAAGGCGGTCGAAGAGCTTTTGAACTTCGACCCGAGCCTGGTGGTGGGCGTTCTGGGAGGGGCTGGGGGCACGACGCTCGATGCGTTCAAGCTGCTGGCCGACGCGCAGGCTTCCGGGGTCAAGGCGGCGCTCTTCGGCAGAAAGATCAACCAGGCTGAGAATCAGCTCGCCTTCGTGCAGTTCTTGAGGCTTATCGCCGAAGGAGTGGTCAAGCCGATTGAGGCAGTGAAGGCCTACCACGCGGTCTTGGGCAGACTGGGAATTCGGCCGGTGCGGTCGCTCGAGGACGACCTGAAGCTTCAGCAAACTTCGATGAGTTACGGAGGATCGAGTGTATCGGTGGTCAAGCCAGCATCTACGCAGGCAGCGGGCCTGAATGCCGCCGAAAAGAAAGGCGCTGTCGATCGCGCGGGCGGGTGTGTTTGTGAACATAAAAGCCAGAAAGTCCTGGAGCCAGTAAAGGCCGCGACGGGTTGCGGGTGCAACGCCGCCGGCGGCAGTACGTTAAAGGCGTCCCAAGACTCCTCCGCCGACCAGAATGGGTTTCCCAAGCTGGCCGACGGACGCCCTGATTTTCCAAAGATGACTTCAGATCAGAGAGTGGCTTACCATCGTCGTCGCCTTGGACTGGGGTTTTGAAACAAGGACACGCCCGGACCGACGAAGGCCCGGGCGACGGTCGCTTGGTTAGAACGCAAAGCCTCGCCTTGCAGCCGGCATTGCCGGAGCAGACTTGCGGGGGAACTTCTCGGGCATCACCGCCGCGTTGTAGACGAACGACGCCATGATCACCGAGGCCTGCTTGAGATCGTCTTCTTGAGCACGATCAAATACGTCCTGATTCGAGTGGTGCGTGCGTGTGTCGTACTCGATCTCGTCCTGGATGAACTGGAAGCCAGGCAGGCCGATTCCGTCGAAGGATAGGTGGTCTGTGCCGCCGGTGTTGTTGAGGGTGAGGGTGGTCGCTCCCATATCGCGGAACGGAGCGAGCCAAGCGCGGAAGATGGGCCTGGCTGCCTCGTTGCCTTGGAGGTAGACGCCTCGAACTTTGCCCGTGCCGTTGTCGAGGTTGAAGTAAACCGAGAGCTTTTCGTACTCGGGCTTGGCTGCGTAGGCAGGGTCGGGCTTGCCGCCCAGTGCCATGCGGTAATACATCGCCGAACTGGGCGTGTTGGCGACTCCGAAGTGCTCTTTCACATAGGCACGCGAGCCCAAGAGCCCTTCCTCCTCGCCGCTCCAGAGGCCGACGCGGATGGTCCTCTTGGGTTGGAGCTTCGCGGCTTTGAGGATCCGGACCGCCTCCATGGCGACCGAGATGCCGGCGCCGTTGTCGGTCGTGCCAGTCCCGCTATGCCAGGAGTCGATGTGTCCGCCGAGCATGACGACCTGGTCTTTGAGCTCGGGGTCGGTTCCTGGGATCTCGGCGATCGTGTTGTAAGCCATCAAATCGCTCTGAGGAAAGTCGACTTCGATCTCGGCGGCGATCTTGAGGCTCTCTCCTTGTTGGATCATTCTGACCAGCCGGTTGTAGTTTTCGGCGGCCATGACGACCTGCGGGAGCGCGGGAGGCGCGTCTTTGTCGTAGACGCCGACCCTTCGAGGAGGAGTGGCGGATCTGGCAGCGCTTGGGGAAGGCAAGGGAGTAAGGGTGGTCGCCTCGGCCACGAACAGTGTGCCGCCGTCTCCCCTGGGGCTTGGTTCGATGACGAGGGCAGGGTTCTCGGAGTGGAGGAATTCGAGTTTCTTGCGGTTGAAGGTCATGGCTGGATTGCCGCCGCCAGGCCCGCCAGCACCTCCGCGTGCGCCGGCGCGGCCAGGACCGCCCGGGCCTCCCGCGGCGCCATTTGCTGCAGGACCGCCCGGGCCGCCCGGACCCCCTGGTCCGCCGCGTTGGCCTTGCCTGGCGGCTGCGCGACCCTGACCCGCGCCTCCGGCCGAATCGGCCAACGCCAGCAACTGAGTGTCGGTCTTGCGGGCGCCAAGCGCCTCGAAGTGGGCTGCGACTTCGCGAGGGGCTGCGGTCAGGACGATCTTGCCGCTCAATTTACCCTTGTACTTCTCGAGGTCGGCTTCCGTCTTGGCGTCGAGGTAGACCACCTCGGCGACCGTCGGACCGACGCCCGTGGACCACGCCTTGGGAAACGAAATCAAAGGGATGCACTGGGGATCGACGACCTGGAGCGAGTACTTCTTCAAAACCCAGCCCTTGCCGAAAGGCCCCCACGCCTCGAGGTGCGCGTTTTCGAGGCCCCATGACGCCATCTGATCGCGAGTCCACTCGTTGGCGCGTTTGAGGTTTGGAGAGCCCGTGAGCCTGGGCCCGATCACGTCGGAAAGGTAGCTCAGGGTCTTCATCACTTGCGAATGCTTCAGGCCCTCTTCCTTGATGGCTTCGACCGCGGCGTTCTTGGGCTCGGCGGCTTGGGCGGCGGCCGGCGGCTGGGCGTGCGTTCGGCCCGAACAAACCGCCAACACCGGCGCCAGGACGAGCGAGGCCGTCCAAAGCTTCTTATATAGCATTGATGTGATACCTCAATAAGTGTTTAAAAGAGAAGGCGCCGAGGGCGCTCGCGGCTCGGCGAGGCTCGAACGTCGTTGGAGAGCGGCGAAGAGCATTCGAGCTCGGGCTCTCGAAAGCGTGCATCCACGTGGGATCGTGGAAGAGGGCCCGATCCGGCGAATGATTGTTTTTCCAACTAGAAGCTAATATCCTGCAAGTCCGATCGCAACCGTGCGAGCGATTCGATCGACCATTTTCCGCGAATTCCTTCAAACTCGCCGGAAGTCGTTTCAAAGTCTCTTTTTTGCGTGGGGCGAAGCCATGTCGCAGAGTTCGAAGATCAGGGTGGCGATCATAGGCCTGGGTTTCGGCGCTGAATTCATACCGATCTATTTGAAGCATCCCGACGCCCAGATGTACGCCGTCTGCCGACGCTCCAGGAAAGACCTGGACGAGTGCGGCGATAAGTGGGGAATCAAAGTTCGATACGAAAAATTTGAAGATGTGCTGAAAGACCCCAACGTCGATGCAGTGCACATCAACTCGCCAATCCAGGACCACGCCCGGCAGTCGATCGCCGCGCTGGCCGCGGGCAAACACGTGGCGTGCACGGTGCCGATGGCCACGTCGATCGAAGACTGCAAGTCGATCGTCGAGCTCCAGCGCAAGACGGGCAAGGTTTATATGATGATGGAGACGGTGGTCTACAGCCGCGAGTACCTCTTTGTCAAGCAGCTTTACGAGACCGGGGTGATTGGTCGGATCCAGTTTTTGCGCGGCTCTCACCAGCAGGAGATGGCGGGCTGGCCTGGTTATTGGGAGGGGTTGCCGCCGATGCACTACGCCACGCACTGCGTGAGCCCCTGTCTGGCCTTGCCTGGGAAGTTGGCCGAGCACGTCTCCTGTCACGGTTCGGGCAGGATCAGCAACGCGCTCACCGCCAAGTATGGTTCTCCCTTCGCCATCGAGACCGCGACGCTCGCGCTCAAGGACTCTCCGTTGTGCGCCGAGGTGACTCGGAGCCTGTTCGAGACCGCCAGACAATACAGGGAGAGCTTCGACGTCTACGGAGACAAGGCGAGTTTCGAGTGGCAGCAGATCGAGGGGGAGGAACCGGTGCTGCACAAGGGCGAAGTTCCCGAGCACGTGAAGGTTCCCGACTTCGCTCACCTGCTTCCCGAACCGATCCAGAGGTTCACGACCAAAGGGGTTTACAGTCTCGAGGAGGAGCAGCACCTCTCGTTCATTCAGGGTGGCGGGCACGGCGGTTCGCACCCGCATTTGGCGCACGCATGGCTTTCTGCGATCAAGGGCGATAGGCCCGCGCTTCCGGACGCCGCCGAGTCGGCAAACTGGACCATGGTCGGCATCTGCGCGCACCAGTCCGCCCTCGAAAACGGCAAGATCATCAAGATCCCCGAGTTTTGAGCAGAGAGGTCCTCTCGTCGGTCCAGGGTCCAGTTCGTTCGCGGCGTTCATTATGCCAAGGCCTTCGCTTCGGCGTCGGCCTTGCGCACCGCCTGGAGCGCTTCGAGCGGATCGCGCAGGGGGCTAAGCTCGAGACCGATTGGGTCTTTGTAGCCGCTGTCGTGAATGGCCTTCAACACCCGCGCGTAGTTGATCTCGCCGGTGCCTGGCTCGTGCCTCCCTGGGTGGTCGGCGATCTGGAAATAGCCGATCACATCGTGATATTTACGGATGTTTCCACTAAGGTTGCCCTCGCTGATCTGCTGATGGTAGACGTCGAAGAGCATTTTGACGAAAGGCGAGCCCACGGACTTGATGATCTCGGCGGCGTGGGCTGAGTGCACGACCAGTTGGCGTGGATGGTCGACCAGAATGTTCAAGGGCTCGAGGATCAGGGTGATCCCAGCGGGTTCGACGAGTTCCGCCCCCGCCTTCAGGGCCTCGATCACCGCCTTGTTCTGCTGGTCCTTCGAGAGGCCCTCGGATTCTTCTCCGGCGACGACGCAGAGCTTCTTGACCCCCAGCTTTTGAGCGACCGGGATCGCGCCTTTTACAGCTTCGAGGAACTCGTCTTTACGCTTGGGATTGGTGATTCCCCAGAAGGCGGAAAACTGGGTCGGCTGGAGTTTGAGCTCGTTGTTCAATTTGAGCGTGGCGTCGACGTCTTTGTTCTTCCAGGGCCAGAACTCGTAGTAAGTGAACCCTGCCTTGGCGACGTTCTTCAAGCGATCCAGGAACGGAAGTCCGCCCCAGATCATCTCGACGTTCACTGCGTAGTCGAGCCAGGTCTGGGAAGAGGCCGACTGCCCCAAGGACGAGTTGGTTGTTCCGACCGCAACGGCCGCAAGACCTGCCGCGGCCGACTGCACTGCTCTACGACGATTGAGCATGGGAGAGAAGCCCTCGCGAGAGTGAAATGGGAGCTTGGCGAGCAAAACGCGGGAATCTGGACCACCAGCGGAGGGTATCATAAGGGAACTTCGGAGTCGATGAACCAGGCTCGACGCGGTCGGCCGCTCTTGGGTGGATAAAGCTATGCATATCAAGTGGTATGGTCATGCGGCGTTTTTGATCGAAACCAACGGAACGCGTGTCGTACTCGATCCCTATCGTTCGCCGGACTCGGGAGGATACGAACCGATCGACGAAGAGGCGGACCTTGTGGTCGTGAGCCATGAAAACGACCGTTACCACAGCCATCTTGGGCAGATCAGGCCTCCGTTCGAGGTTCTGAGGGCTCTCGAGTTCAAAGGATCGACTCGAGAGGCCAGGGGGATTGGCTTCGGGGCGATCTCGGTCTTCGAGACCCCCGAGCGTTTGCCCGAGGACGAGGTGACGATCGTTCACTTTCGGTCCGAGGGCGTGCACGTGGTCCATCTGGGAGACCTGGGGCACGACCTGACTGAAGTTGAGATCGAACCGATCAAAGGCGCCGACGTCGTGCTCGTACCAGCGGGCGGGGCGCCGACGATCGACTTGAACCTTCTGCCCGATCTTTTGCACCGGATGGAGGCGAAGATCGTCGTGCCGATGCACTATAAGACGCCCAAGATCAACCTGAACATCTTGCCCTTGGAGGCGTTTCTCGAAGTGATGAAGGGCTGGCGGGTGGCCACGTTCGGCGCGGAGGGCTTTATCATCACACGCGAGGATCTTCATGGGACGCCGAGGATCGTTTCTCTGAATTACGCGCGGTAGCGTCCAGCCGGGTCAGAGCTCTCGAAGAGCCTTGACGATTTGCAGACGCACAGCGCGGAGAGCAGGGAAAAGTCCTCCGAGAAGTCCCATCGCCAAGGTCATGAGCACGGCGACCAAGACGACCGTTTTGCCGAGCCTGAAGTTCACGGTCACTTCGGCGAAGGTGTCGATGTTGTTGGTTCCGAACGTCAAGGCGTTGAGCGGAAAGGCCGCGAGGATGCCAATCGCTCCGCCCAGGCGCAGAGCAGCACCGACTCGCCCAAGAAACATGCAAGGATGTCGAAACGAGAGAAGCCGATGGCGCGCATCGTGCCGATTTCTCGGGTTCGGGAGCTGACCGCGGCGAACATCGTATTGGCCGCGGCGAACATGGCGCCGAAAGTGAGGAAGACGGCGATGATGGTTCCCGTTGCCGTAAGCACCGTTTTGGTGTTCGCCTGCTCGGAGAAGTAGACCGTCTCTTTTTTGGGTTGGAGCCTGAACTGGGCGTCGTTGGAGATCTTTTCGACGATGGCGTCCAAGGCCTGGGCGTCTTTGGCTCGCAATTGGACGCTGGAGACCGAGCCTTCTCGGTGGATGTTTTGCTCGAGCTCTTTGCGATCGACCCAGACCTCGCTTTCGGCAGCGCTTCCGCCTGCCGTGAAGAGGCCTACGACTCGGTACGACTCTTTCTCTCCGACGACGAGAACCCCGCCGATCTGGGCGCCCTTGAACCGGTTCGAGAGCGACTTGCTGACGATGCACTCGCCTTTACCCGGCGTGAAATCGCTGCCGGCGACGATTTTGAAATCGGGCCTGAGTTCGCGCGAGCCGGCGGATACGCCTCTGACGATGAGGTTCGCCGTGGAACCATTGACGCGAGTGGCTACGGGGATGTTGACGAGCTCGGGAGTGCAGAGCAGGACGTCTTTTTGTTTGGCGATTCCTGGAAGCGTGGAGATCTCGTCGGCCTTGTCCGATTCGAAGCCTCCGTTGATCTCGTTCGTAGCGCCTTTGCGGATGACGATCAGGTCGAGCGGATCGGCGGAGATCTGGAGCGAGTGCTGGAGGCCGTCGACCAGGCCAAAGAGGATGCAAGACGACCACACGACGACGCCGGTGCCCAGCACCGTCATGATGGTGGTGATCCTGCGGATCCAGAGGCTTCGGAGGTTGTATTTGAGTGGGATCATTCAAGAGTCCGTTCAGCCGACTTTGCGGAGCCCGTTGACGATCGGAATCCTCGCGGCGATGACCGCCGGGGCCAGTCCGCTCAAGAGTCCAATGAGAAGCGCCACGACCATGCCGACGACGGCGGTGGTCCACGAGACGTAGAAGAACGGCAAGAAGCCCGCCGTGAACCGGGAGATGTCGAAAGCGTCGAAGAGCAGCTTCGACCCCAGCGATCCGATCACTCCGCCCACTCCCGAGACGAGGACAGCCTCCGCGAGAACCAGGAACAGGACGATCCCCTGTCCAAAGCCGATGGCCCGCAAGACGGCCACCTCGGTGGTCCGCTCGCGCATCGACATGGCCATGGCGTTGCCAGCGACGCACAAAAGCGAGAACACCACGGCCAGGCCGACGTTGCGGATCAGGACGGTCAAATCGCCTGCCATGTCCGAGAACATCTTCAAGAAGGCTTCCTCGGATTGGGTTCGGGTTGGCACGTCGCTGTTCAGCGACTTGGCGTCGATTTCCTTGCAGACCTGGTTGATCACGCCCGCGCTCTTGCACTTGGCTACGATCGCGCCCGCATTGCCCGACCTTGTGCGCATTTTGCCGGCTTCGGATTTCTTGATCAGCTCGTCCAAATACTCCCAGTGGAACCAACATGCGCGGAGGTCTCGGTTCTCGTCGCCGTCATAAACCGCCCTGACCACGAGCTCGAGGTCGGGATAAGCCCTGCCTTTGATGCGAAGCGGTTTGTTGAGCTCGAGCTTCCTCTCCGTGAACAGCTTTCTGCCGACGACGCAGCCTGTCCTGTCCTTCTTGAACGCCTCGAGCTGCTCGGGAGAAATGCGATACTCGTCATAAATCGTGAAAATCTGATCCGCATAAACGCCAAACTGCGCGAAAGGAGTGGTTTCTTCTTGGTACTGTCCACCGAACCACTGGAGCGGGCTCGCCGCCTCGATTTGTTCCATCGCGGCCACCTGGTTCAAGGTCGAGATGGGGATGGGCACCGCGAAGCCCTGCGACGACAGCGAGATCACCCTGTTGTACTGGCGGACCGTCTTGCGAATCTCGTTGTTGATCTGGATGTAGGTGATCAACATGGTCATGAGCGCGAGGCTCACCGCGACCGACGAGATCGTTAGGAACGATCGGATCGGGTTCCGCATCGCGTTTCTGAGGATGTAGCCGAAGTATTTCACGAGACGGCTCCCAGGCGAGCTTGGGTTTCGTCGCCGACGAGCTGGCCTTTATCGAGCTTCAACAGCCTGCCAGCCCTTGCCGCGGCGTGAGGGTCGTGCGTGACCATGACGATCGTCTTCTGGAACTCCTGATTGAGCTGCTCCAGAAGCTCGAGGATGTCCTCCGCGCTCGAACGGTCGAGGTCTCCCGTCGGTTCGTCGGCGACGATGAGATAAGGGTCGGTCACGATCGCTCGCGCGATGGCGACGCGCTGTTCTTGTCCGCCGGAAAGTTGACGCGGGTAGTGGTCTTCTCGATCGGTCCCGCCGCCGTCAGCCCGAGCGGCCGATTTTTTTCAGAAATAGCGCCCGTTTCCATTTCCTGTTCGCGCAACTGCCGCCGACGCTTGGATCACGGCGACGGCGGC
>CAWFUI010000008.1:0-63995 GCA_963818975.1 uncultured Planctomycetota bacterium
GCCATGAGCCGCTGGTCTGCTGGGCAATGGTTTCCGCTTCGCGATCCGATTGCGGAACATTTCCGCGCAGACGACGATCCAATAGCGTGTGATCGTTTTGAGGCAACGCCCGGTCGTTCGTTTTGGTAGATCTCCGGCTCATGAACCACGATTTTACGCTCGACCCCCTCGAGATCCTTGGCGTATCGAGCGAGGACGGCTGATGCAAATCCGTGCCGCTTACACTGAGAAGTGCAAGAAGCATACCCCGACAAAGGGGGGACGAGTGGGCGTTTCGGGTCGTTCACCGCGCCTATGAAATATTGAGCAGGGCCCGAGTAGCTGGGAGGGCCTCCGAGGAGCGTCAACGCACCACCGAGCCGGCTGCCGCCTCCGAGCCCGGGCGCCCACTTCCGCGAGGGCTGCTCGGCCGAATGTTCAATTTGAACAGGTTCGAGCCGGCGTCACCGACAAAGATTGCGATCCTTCCAGACTCGTCGACGTCGAGCTCTTCTGCCCTTCGTTTCGAAATGGAAAACTCCTTTTCCTTTCTGAATGCGAACTCGGCAGAACAGCGCAACCTGAGCTGTTGCCTAAACATCTCCTGGCCCTCCACGACGCTCGACGAAATTGGACTTTCGACCGTCGATTCGGAGGAAATCCTGGCATCGCTTTGCGCGTCTTTTTCGAAGCTTCAAAAGCGTCGCAAGTCGGGCGAAACCCGCGCGACGGTCCCGCGCAACCATTTCGACGGTTGGGCCAGCTATCCGACAGCGACCGAGGCCTACGAGGCGTTTCAGGTTTTCCGAAAGGAACTGTTGAGTCACGCCCTAGGCGCGAGACAGTGGTCGCGAGACATCGTTCTGCCCAAGGATTGGCCTAAGTCCGCGATGCCTCTAGTGTGCAGTTTCGTCGAGCAATTTCGTAACACCTCGATCCCATGGGCGATGTCGCGGATTCGACTGCTCTGGTCGCCCGACTCGCGTTCGATTACCAGTAGGGGCCCCTATAACCAGCCTTGGAAAGAGCCTCGACCCAGAGCGGGATATTCACTTCGCCTTCGCCGAGCGGAACTTCTCTACCCCAGTCCCCCTTGACCTTGGGTCGAAATGCGTCCTTGGCGTGCACGCTTTTGACGTCGGGTGCAAGCGTCTCCACGGCTTTGATCGGATCTCCCATATTATAGAGCAACATATTTGCAGGGTCAAAATTGATCTTCAGGTTTGGGCATTGCAGGTCGTCCAAGGTGAGTCTGAGAAGCTCGGCGGGTTCCTGTCCGGTTTCGAAAGCGAGAGTGACGCCTTTCTCGGCGGCCATTTCGCCCGCTTTGCCGAGGACGTCAAGAAACGGCTTCCGCGAAGGATCGCCGGGCTCGGGCAGAAAGCCTGCGTGCAGGGTTAGGTCCGAGAGCCGAAGCTCCAGAGTCCTTTCCAATGCCCAAGCCAGCCTTTCGAGGCGTTCGGCTCGGAGTTCGATCGGGCCAAACCCGCCGGTGGCTTTGATGGCGGCTGGAGACGAATAATCCTCGCCTGGAAAGCCGAGCATTGCCCCGCTGAATTGGAGTCCGGAAGCGAGAGCCGCGGCCGGCATGTCGTCGCCTTCTCGCCACGAGGCGTGGTGAGGGTCTCCGCAGGCGATTTGTGCTAGGTTCACCCCAGCGCCTCCATCAGCGATTTCAGTTCGGAGATGCTCTCGACCATCAAGCTCCAGCTACACACTCCGAGGGTCCAGGAGTCGAACTTGGTCTCCTCTTTGGAGCGTTTCGGAGCATTCTCGGATTGGCTCACGTTCTCACCTCGAGGGGAATGGTCGCTAAAGAGATCGGCTTGCCCGCGGAAACCATGAAGATGTTAGCCTCGAGGCGGTGCGCCGAGAAGCGGGCGCCACCCAAGCTTTTGCGAACGTCATGTTTTTCATCGCCTGTCGAGACGATGGAAAACCTAGACTTGCCCAGCGGCCGTTCTTTCGCTAAACGGGAAAGTTACGCTATCCTGTTGCAGCTTCGACGTCATCGAGAGGAATGCAGCATGGGTCGCCTGATGAAACTGGAATCGATCCGCGGGTTTGCCGCGGCCTATGTTGTGGCGCACCACTCCGCCATCGCCTATGGAGGCAAGCCGCCGCTCTTGCTTGGTTTTGGCCAGGAAGCCGTGATTCTTTTCTTCCTGTTGTCCGGATTCGTCATTCATCACTGAACCTGCGTCTTGCGCGAACTGGAGCCCTTCCGTAACTATTTCGTGCGACGGGTTCGGAGAATCTACCCGCTGCTGATCGTCGCGATGTTCTATTCATACCTTGTGGTTTGCCTGGCCGAGCGAAGATTCACTGCGTTCGACGTTCGATCCTTCCTGGGCAACCTGGCGATGTTGCAGGATCTGAAGTGGGTGAAAAGAGGAACTTGGTTTGCACCCTATCAAGGCAACTCGCCCCTTTGGTCTCTCTCTTACGAGTGGTGGTTCTATCTCCTCTTCTTTCTCGTGATTCGATTTGTTCGAAATGGAACAAGCAAGCAAAAATATCTTGTTTTCGCCGTCGCGACTCTTGCCTTCCTTGTTTCCCGAGTGAAGCCAAACCAGGCCTGTTTGTTTCTCGTCTATTTCCCTATCTGGTGGTGCGGAGCCGAGCTTTCGAGGGAGTTTGCGTCGAAGGGACGAATCACTTTCGAGGGTCAATTGCCGAGCCTGCTCATTCTCTTGGGCCTGGCAGCGCTTTGGACGGCGCCCGCGATCTTGGAGTGGAGGGCGCATACGCTTCGTCCTCCAGGTTTTGAACCATTGCTGCAACTGAGGCATACCCTTGCTGGTTTTGTCTTTCTGTTCGTTGGAATTCTCTGGAGCAAGCTAAGGTTCGTGGGTTTCAGTTGGTCCCTGGGTCCTTTCTCGATTTCGCGCCGATCTCCTACGCGCTTTATGTTCTGCATTCGCCTCCCCTGCTTCAGATCGCGATTGGAATTCCGACCAAAGGCCCGCGAGCGTTGGCAATCGTCGCCGCCATGGCGCTTGTGGTGGTGCTCTCTTACCTTTTGGAAGTGAAGCTTCAAAAGCGCATCAACAAGCTGACCGACCCGCTCTTGAGGAAGGCTCGGACGGTTCCTCCCACGGGTGCGGCACGAATCGAGCCGGCGTCGAACTCGGAAGTTCAGCACGCGGCTGGATAACGCGTGCTGCAGCGCGGTGTGGTTCCGGCGCTTTAGAAATCGAGCGTGGTTTCGACGCTGAGTGATGGCTCCGCGTAAGCTGGCGGGCCCACCACCAACCGATTCCGACCAGACCTCTTGGCCTGGTAGAGGCAGTGGTCCACGGCGGAAAGCATCGAAGACAAGTCCATAGGCTGATTGATCCGGGATGCAACCAGGCCCATGCTCACGGTCACTTTGACCGTTTCTCCCGAGGGCGTTTGGAATTCTCGAAGCGCAATCGACGCTCGAACCCGCTCCGCGCTTGACCGCGTGCATTTCACTTCGAATCGGAAGCGCCACGACGAATTCTTCTCCGCCGTATCGGGCGGCGAGGTCGTCGGAGCGGAGCGATTCCCGGAGCGAGCAGCGCCACTTCTTTGAGGACATAGTCGCCGAAGGCGTGGCCATAGGTGTCGTTGACGGCTTTGAAATGGTCAATGTCCATCATCAAGAGGCCAGCAGCTTCCCCTCCTGGGCTGCACATCGGCTGACGTTGGCAAGCTGCTCGTGGAAATAGGCGCGGTTGTAGAGCGTCGTCAGCTTGTCGCGGGCAGCGCGTTCGAAAAGCTCGCGCTGAAACCGTTCGTCGCAGGCGTCGGGTCGAACGTATTTGACGATGATCGCCGAGCCGAATTGGATGCGATCGTCGTCGCGAAGCAATTGGATTTTGTGAGACCCGATGCGCTGACCGTTCAGAAACGTGCCGTTTGTGCTGCCAAGGTCGGTAAGCTTGGCTCTGCCTTCGTCTTCGATCAAGAGTGTGGCGTGCCTGCGCGAGACGCTCACTTCGTTGAATTGGACGGAGTTTTCGCCAGACCGTCCGATCGTGTTCAGGCCGGAGTTCAGCAGCACCAGAGCACCGGCAGCTGCGCCCCTTGGACGAGGAAGTAGGTTTGCCTGCGAACCGAGTGCAGAGCGTTGGAACCGTTCAGGCTGGCGGGTCGTTCGAAGATGTGAGTGACGCCGTTGTCGTCCATGCGCGGATCTTTCCTGCAAAGAACCTTAGCGAAGGTTCTCGACGGTGGTACGCCCCTGCCGACCCGAAATCGGCTTCGTGAGGAGACTAGGTCGCTGTCCGGCTTTGTCAAATCAGAAGGCGCACTTGAACCGCTGCGAGAAATGGAGCAGGCATTGGCGGGGTCTCGGGTCAATTCGACGCGGGCTCGGAGAACTGAGGCTCGACGGCAGATCCTTCATTAAGTCCTGGAGCGCCCATTCGCCACGACGTCTCCCGCTTCGAGCCCGCTTACGATCTCGATCTGAGTTCCCCAGTCGCGGCCGCGCTTGACGAGCGTCTTGACGAGTCGATTGTTCTGGACCCGATAACAATACAACTTCGGACTTTCCTCCCATAGTGCTGATGTCGGAATCTCGATGACTTTGGGAGCTGTGTAGAGATCGATCATCGCCGTCCCACGTATACCCGAGAGCAGCTTCTCTTTGGTGTTCGGAAACGCGAGCTCGACGTCGACCCAACGTCCTTCAGTGACCTGGTTGGCGATTCTTAAGATTCTCCCCTCGATCCATTCTCCATTGGGCACCGAGAATCGAACGCGCAGTTGTTTATGTAGGTTAGGATAGATACCCATCCCAGCCTTGATCTTTCCGACCAACAGGTCCGTCGGCGCGACGACGAAAAGCGGACCGAGATTCATCCGTTCCCCCGGATCCGTGCTGCGCGACTCGACGACGCCGTCGCTTGGCGAGACGATCTCGACGGCTTTCAAGCTCTTCTCGAATCTCGAAAGGGCCTTTGCGGCCATGGCGATTTCGATATCCGCGGCCGAGACCTCGGCCCGAAGCGCTTCGCATTGGGCCTCGCTGGCGGAAGCCTGGGATTCGATCGCCAGCCGCTTGGCTTTCGAGGCGTTGATCGCCGCTCTTGCATTGGCTGCCTGACCTTGCGCTTCTCTGACGTCCTCTCTCACTTCAGACCCCGCCTTGTTATTGGCGATCTTGAGGTTGGTTAAACCCTGTTGGAGATTGGCGTCGGCTTCGCTGACACGCCGCCCTCTCTCCTGCGAGCGTAGCCTCCGCCACCTTCAATCGAGACTTAGCGGCGCTCGCTTTCAGCTTCGCCAGCTCGAGTTTGTCGCGCAGTTGATCGCGCTCTTCGTAGAGCTCGGTAACGTCGATCCGGGCCAAGACCTGGCCTTTCTTCACCCGGTCGCCAGGTCCCGGAATGTCGTCGCCGATGAGCCGGCCGCCGTTCGGCGCGGCGATGGTCAGATGCTTTGCGGGCCCTAATTGACAGAGTTGGGTCAAGCTCACTTCATGGTCTTTCCTGACGATGCGCAGAGCGGGGATCTTTTGAAAGTACTCAACCTGCTCGATCACTACAGTTTCACCCTGTTCTTGATTCAGCCCGTTCTTCGGAGGTTCCAAGACCTGCGAAGGCTTTTCGTTCTTTGGGTCGGCGTCCTTGGGATCAGTTTGACTCTGTTGGACGACCGGCTTCTTCGAAGGAGTACTGGCGTCCTTCTCGACTTGCGGCTGAGCAGGCTTCTCAACTTCTTGCGTGATTGGCTCTTCGACCTGGTTCGCGTTGACTGGAGCGGAACGAAGTGCACAAGGAAAACCGCGGCGGCAAACGCGAGGAGGAGCGTCGCGAGCCGCGATGCGGCTCCCACTCTGCAAGCACTTCTACCGACGCTCTTGGAAATCCGGTCGAGGCGACGTCCCAGATCGAGCGTCCGAGACATCGCCATGGCGAGCGCGGCGCCTGGTCGACGAGCCAAGCCCGAAGCAACGTTCAAAAGGACCGTCGCGTAAGCGCTCGAACCCCCCACCATATGCACGCAAAGCTCGTCGCAAGCCTGCTCTCGCGCCGACGCCGACAAGCAGAGCGCCAATCGACGACAAGGGGTTGAGCCAAAAGATCGCCGTCTCTATACGCAAAAGCAGATTCCAGAAGTAATCATTTCGCTTAACATGGGCGAGCTCATGCACGACCACGGCGTTGATTTCCTCAGCTCCCGCGGTTTCGAGCAGACGCTCGGGGACCAGCACCGCGGGCTCGAGCCAGCCGAGTTGAAGGGGCGAGCAGGACTCTTTTGTACAAAAGAGCTTTACACCTCTGGCAACACCAAGCTTGCCGCGCCAGTACTCGATCGCCGACAACCAGCGATCGTCCTCGATGGGTTCGGCTCGTTTTCGAAGCGCGGCGACTGCAATCGCCCCGAGCGCAAGACGAAACAGCAGGACGATCGACGTCGCGAGCTGAAGGAGCAAGACAATCCGTACGCCGTTCGATCGCAAGAACATCCAGATGAACTGAGATGGACTGAAGTCATCGACTTTTTCCAGATGGACTGGGACGAACGTCGCGTCTGCGGCAGCGGCGGTTTCCGTCGACGGCTCTGCGTCCAGATTTAGGCTTGAGTGAGGGATCGATGCTGGGGCGGTATGGGAGGCGTCCGTCAATTCCACTTTGCTCCAAGCCAGCGAGAATCCAGGCAGAAGTAGTGCGGCGGCAGGCAAGACGAGCCAGGCAACGGCCAGAGCGTTCCAAAGCTGGGATCGCAGCAAATTCCGGCGGGATCCGAGCACGAAGTGGAGCAGAACCGCCATAGCGCCCACGACCGATAGCTTCCCGAACAGCCAGAATTCGGCGAGCGCAACCTCCGACCACGGTTTCCCGTCGAGCCATAGCGCGATGCTCATGCCTTCCTCGCCTTCTTCGATAGGGTCTCGGGATTCCGGTCGAGGGATTCTCTGAGTGCTTGGATCTGATCCGGAGTGACTGCCTCGTCTTCGATGAGTCTCAACACAAGCTGTTCCGCGGAACCTCTGAAGAATTGATTCAAAAGGGTGCGCACCGCCGCCTTCTGCGCGAGCGCGGGGCACCCTCGCCTTGTAGACGTACGACTTGCCGTTGGAAGCGTGCACGACCTGCCGTTTCGATTCCAGGACGCGCAGGATCGTGCGCACGGTCGAGTCGTGCAGGTCGTCCTCGAGGGCCTGACGCACGGCCTCCGCAGTGCTTTCCCCCTCGGACCACAGCACCTCCATCACCTGAGCCTCGCGCTGAGTGAGAGATTCCGATTGCTTACGAGCCACCAGGCGCTCCTTTCGTTATTTTTATAACGCACATTGGCATGATAAGCCCCCCTTGATTCCATTTCAAGGGTGTTCGTTAAGAAAATAGCGGAGCCCGTGATTGTCTTATGGAATTCGGATATGATCAAGAATTTTAGTAAGAATTTCTTCAACGCCCAGGCCCGCTGCGTCGGCCTCGTAGCTGGGCAGGACGCGATGCCGCAGGACGTCCCTGGCCAGCGTTTTTACGTCGTGCGGGGTGACGTGCCCCCTGCCGGCCAAGAGGGCGTGCGCTGCGCAGGCTTTGATCGGCGCTATAGAGGCTCGAGGCCCTGCGCCGAGTTCGATCATCAGGCCCAGTTCGAGGCCGTAGAGCTCTGGAGTACGCGTGGCGCGGACGAGATCGACCACGTATTCGCGGATAGCGTCGGCGACATGAATGTGTTTGGCGGCGGATCGGAGCCGAGCCACTTCTTCGGGACCGAAAAGCGGCGGCTCGGCAGGGGCTGAACCGAGTTTGCCGTTGGATGCGGCCTCGTCGAGAGCCGACGGCAGGTTCAAGATTTGGAGTTCGCTTTCGCGCGTGGGGTAATCGACGGTGAGCTTGAGCAAGAACCGATCCAACTGGGCTTCGGGCAGTGGGTAAGTGCCCTCGTGCTCGATCGGATTCTGAGTGGCCATGACCCAGAACGGAAACGGCAAGACGATCGTCACGTCTCCGATCGTCACTTGGCCTTCTTGCATGGCCTCCAAAAGCGCAGCTTGGACCTTGGCGGGGGCTCTATTGATCTCGTCGGCCAGGAGGATGCTGGTGACGATCGGGCCCGGGCGGGCTTCGAATGCGCCCGTCGCGGGAAGGTAAACCTGCGTACCGGTAAGGTCCGCCGGCAGCAGGTCGGGAGTGAATTGAACTCTTCGGAACGGAAGGTCCAGTGCCTGGGCCAGCGAGCGAACTGCTCTTGTTTTGGCCAGCCCGGGCACGCCTTCGACAAGGACGTGCCCGCCTGCAACCAAGGCGATGACGAGC
Organism: uncultured Planctomycetota bacterium; assembly: GCA_963818975.1. Classification (GTDB taxonomy): domain Bacteria; phylum Planctomycetota; class Planctomycetia; order Isosphaerales; family Isosphaeraceae; genus CAWFUI01. Next base: position 8,223 of record CAWFUI010000008.1, read on the forward strand.
TTTTCCAGGAGCACTCGCTGGCCAACCACCTCCGACTCGAGCCTATCGACCAAAGCAGACAGGGATTCAGTCGGCGATGGCGACTGAGAGCTCAGGGGATGGTTCGGATCGGTTTTTTCCGCGAGGAGATCGCTCAAGACGTTCCAATCGGTCAACTCTTACCGGCGCGGCGCTTTTCGAGCATCTTGGTAAGGATGTCCCTGGCTGCGTCGCTCGAGTCTGTGTATGCGGCTTTATCCGCCGCCTTCTGCTCACCTGGTCCTTTCTTTTTGGCGACGTAGAAGGGATTGGATTCGTCCATCAGTTCATCGGGAATATCGTCGACGACCTCGTCGTCGGCGTTTTCGCCGTCTTCACCCTGTTCATCGCCCTCGCCTTCTGGGAGCGCCTCGATGCTGTCGGCGATGGCTTCGAAGTGGTTGACTCCGGGGGCGGCTTTCGCGGGGGCCGGGGTTGGCGACGAAGCAGGAGCCGAGACTGACGGACGAGACGCAGTGGCCGGGGCTTGGACGGTGGTCGCTGCCGCGGGTTTAGCTGGAGCTGCCGCGGGCTGAGCTGGAGCTGCCGCGGCTGGGGGAGGCTGAGCAGCCTTGTAGGCGTTGATTGTAATCGTATCGCCGCCGAAGACTCCCGAGGGTCTATCCGGCGTCTGGCCTGAAGGATCCGTGACCAGCCAAGAATCGATCTCGGCGTTGCTCGCTTCGTCTAGCGAAGCCGAAACCGCAGCCGGCGCAACCTGTTGAGGCGATTTTATACCTGCTTCTTGCGGTACGCCTTCGATAATAATGGCGAAAGTCAGCTTGGCGATTTGGACTAGATCGCCGTTACGCAGCGCCAACGGCTCGGAAAGCATCTTTCCATTCACCATCGTGCCGTTGCGGCTTCCCAGATCCCGGATCATCACTCCGTGCGGAGACATTGTAATCTCCGCGTGGGTGCGACTGATCTCATCGCTGTTTGGCCGAAGATGACACTCGGGCGAGCGGCCAATGATGAAGGTCTCCCGAGCGATCGGTATGACCTTGCCTTCAGGCTTACCCTGAACAACGATCAACTGCACTTTCATACGTGATTTCCCTTTGCCGAGGAGCTCCTACGTTCTTGGCGCCAATGCGATCGTGCGAGGATGAATCGATGGATGATGAAGGCCGCGAACGCGGCCGAAACCTCGTAAGAGACACGGATACAGAAGACATCGGTATATTTCGAACTACTTGGAGACCTTTTATGATAGCCGTTCGTTTCATGTTGCAAAAGGGCGCTCCCAAGAATCCGCAAAATTCCAACTCCTAACCAAACTCATTGATTCGATTTTGAACCAAATCGAGGCCCGGACTCGGCCAAGACCAGGCGTCCTCCAAGCAGATGGTCGACAATCGATCGAGGTCTAACGACGCTGGGTCCAATTCGATTGCGAATAGATCGATTGTTCCAATTCGACGGCGCGTTCGGCAAGCCTGTCGGGGATCGCTAGTAGAAACGCGGGTTCGCCGACGACTCTGGGCAGCCGCGCGATTAGCCTATCGGACCAGAACGATGGGCTTTGGGGTAGCGGAGAGATTTCTCCCAAACCGGGCAGTTCTGGAACGGAGAGCGAGCTGGCGAGCAGGAGGCTTCCGTGGATCAGAACGGCGCCGCGACTGCGTCTTTGGGCGCTTCCAACGATCTTGGACCCCGAGGCGACCACGTCTTCGGGATCGGCGTCGGCGAAACACAGAAAAGGTCTCGAGCCTCGGGGCCGAGGCGATTCGTCGGATTCGCCTCTCAGTGCAGCCTTCAGGCCGGTCTCGGCGAACACTTCCAGAATAGCCCCATGAACCGATTTGTAGAGCAAACTGGGTGCACGTGCGATCGCGAAGGCTCTGGGCATCGCCAGGGCATAGGTCAGGTCGTGATCGTGCCAGATGGCCCCTCCTCCCGTAGGCCTGCGGACGATCGGCGCCTCGCGGAAGCGCGACTCAACCTGAGCTGAGGCGAGCTTTTGGAACCATCCCAGGCTTAGCGTCGGGACGCGCCATTGATAGGTTCGAAAAAATGCTGCGCCCTGTTCGTCAGCTCGCTCCATCATGGCCTGGTCCATCCCCATCTGCCAAACCCCAGGCGCAATGGTGTGAGGTAGGACGTGGCAGATCATGGGCGAACGCGATCACGCGGTGGGTTGGGGAATGGACTGACGAGGGTTTGCCGAGTGGGCTCCGTTCGCCGGGGCCTGCGGCACTGGGCTCCATTTCAAAATTGGGCTTCGCGCTGCCTTCACTTCGTCGGGCCTGCTTACGGGCGTGGTGAACGGGGCCTTGTGGAGCGTTTCGGGATCCTCGGCGGCGATCTCGAGCAAGGCGTCGGCAAAGGCGTCCAAGGTCTGCTTGCTCTCGCATTCGGTCGGTTCGACCATCAGAGCCTCGGGAACGATCAGCGGGAAATAAACCGTCGGCGGGTGAAAGCCGTAATCGATCAGTCGTTTCGCCACGTCGAACGCGCGAACTCCCTTATCACGGGCCAAGGTTCTCGCCGACGATACGAACTCGTGCATGCAGCGCTTGCCGAAAGGCACTGGGTATTTGTCTTGGACCCGCGCCATCAGGTAATTGGCGTTCAACACGGCATTTTCGGCAACGGCGCGAAGGCCTTCGGGCCCGTGGGTCCGGATGTAGCAAAATGCCCGGAACAGAATTCCGACGTTCCCAAAGAACCCCCTTACACGACCGATCGACCGAGGTCGGTCGTAATCGAGGATGTAAGTCCCATCCTTGGCTTTGTCGACCATCGGCGCGGGCAGGAATGGCGCCAGATATTTACGAACTGCAATGGGACCTGCCCCAGGGCCGCCGCCGCCGTGTGGGCCCGAGAACGTTTTGTGCGGGTTATAGTGCATCAGGTCGACGCCCATATCGCCCGGTCGGACGATTCCCAAGATGGCGTTCATATTCGCCCCGTCGAGATAAAGGAGCGATCCGCGATCGTGCAGTAAATGGGCGATCTCGACCACCTGGGGATCGAATTGGCCCACGGTGTTGGGGTTGGTGATCATGAAGACGGCGGTTCGGTCGTCGTGCTTGGCGCGAAAATCGGCCATGTCGACCAAGCCTCGCGAGTCGCTTTTGACCTCGACCGTCTCGAACCCAGCAAAGTGGGCGGAGGCTGGGTTGGTCCCGTGGGCGCTGTCGGGGATCAGCACCTTGGTCCGCTGTTCGCGTTTATCGCGGAAGTAAGCCGCGGCAACCAAAAGCGCCGTCATCTCCCCTTGCGCCCGCGGCGGGCTGAAGGCTCACGGAGTCGAGTCCCGCGATCTCGGCGAGCATCTCTTGCAGCGAGTAGAGGATTTCGAGCATGCCCTGGAGCGTGCTCTCGTCCTGGTAGGGGTGTAAACCGGCCACGCCGGGTAGAGCAGCCAATCGCTCGTGCCGCTTGGGGTTGTACTTCATCGTACAGGAGCCCAGCGGATAAAAATTGGAGTCGATCGACATGTTGAGTTGGGAGAGGTTGGTGTAATGACGAACGACGTCGAGCTCGCCGAGCTCCGGCAACGGCGGCGGCGACTTGGCGAGCCGATCGACGGGAATCAGAGAATCCAACGGGCGCTCGGGCACGTCGGACTCGGGGAAGATGCGGGTCGACCGGCCGGTATGGCTCGACTCGAACAATAACGGCGGAGGTTGCTTGCTCATCATTTACATATACCAAGCCAAATGAGGCGGAAACTTGAAAGGTTTGTTGTATCGGCCGATTACGCAGTTTCGACAGCGTCTTTGTAGGCTCTGACGAGTCCGTCGATCTCGCTTTTCGTCCGTTTTTCAGTGACTGCGATCAAGATCGAGTCGGCGAGTTTCGGGTCGAAGCCGCCGAGTGCGATTCCTCCATGAAAGCCCGACTTGCGAACCTCGGCGAGGACGTGCTTTGGATTTCGATTTGAGCGTATGACGAATTCTTTGAAGAAAGGGCCCGAGTAAGCAAGCTCCAGGCCCTTGATCTTGGCGAGCTCGAGTGCGGCGTAGTGGGCTTTTTGGGTGGAGAGCTCCGCTGCCCGACGCAGGCCCGAGGGTCCAACGACGGCAAGGTAGATGCTGGCCCGAAGCGCCAACAGAGCTTCGTTGGTGCAGATGTTCGACGTTGCCTTTTGCCTGCGAATGTGCTGCTCGCGGGTCTGTAAAGTGAGCACCCATGCGCGTTTGCCGTTCGCGTCGGTGGTCTCACCCACGATTCTGCCAGGCATCTTGCGAACGAACTCTTCGCGGCAGGCCATGATCCCGAGATAAGGTCCGCCGTATTGCAGCGGAATTCCCAACGACTGGCCCTCGGCGATGGCGATATCGGCGCCCAAGTCGCCAGGCCGTTCGAGCAGGCCCATGCTGATCGGGTCGAAACTTACGATTGCAAGCGCTTTTTTCTTGTGGGCAATGGCGATGAGCTCGGCTGCGTCTTCGATCTGTCCGAAAAAGTTGGGCTGTTGAATCAAAACGGCGGCCGTCTTGGAATCGACCACGGCTTCGAGCGCCGCCGGTTCGATCCTGCCGTCCTTGGCGGCGACCTCTACGATCTCGAGGTCGAAGTTGGCGAGGTAGGTGCGCAGGATGGATCGATGCTCGGGATGGCATGTGCCCAGCACGACCAATCGCGATTTATCACCCGAGGCCGCGAGAGCCATCACAGCCGCTTCCGCCACGGCCGACCCGCCGTCGTAGAGACTGGCGTTGGAGACGTCCAAGCCGGTGAGCTGGCATACCAGCGTTTGGTATTCGAAGGTCGCCTGGAGAGTGCCTTGGCTGGCCTCCGCCTGGTAAGGAGTATATGCCGTGTAGAACTCGCCGCGGGACGCCAGCGAGTCGACCACGGCCGGGATGAAGTGGTCGTAGCTGCCGCCGCCAAGAAAGCAAACGAGTTTGTCGGAGCCCTGGTTCTTGCCAGCGAGCTCGCCCACCAGGGCCGAAAGCTCGAGCTCGCCTAAGGCGCGTTCAATCGCCAATGGCCTTTGAAGCCGGACCGAGGCCGGCGCCGAATCGAATAACTCGTCAACCGAGGAAACGCCGATCTCCGACAGCATCTGCCGGACGTCTTCGTCTGTATTCAGGATATAAGCCATATTCTTTGCCGATAGTCTCCTTGACCGTTGGACTGCACGCGGGCGGTTGGCGGTTCGATGCTTCTTAGTGCGCTTCTTCGCTAATCACTTTTTGGTAGGCGTCGTAGTCGAGCATGGAATCGACCTGGCTGGGGTCCGAAAGCTTTGCCTTGATGAGCCAGCCTTTGAATGGGTCGTCGGAGAGGATCAAGATGTCAGCCTCGATCGCCTTGTTCACTTCGACGACTTCTCCGTCGACTGGCGAATAGAGGTCGCTGACCGCCTTGACGCTTTCGATCTCGCCAAAAGCCTTGCCAGCGGTAAGCTTGTCTCCCACCTTGGGCAGGTCGAGAACGATCAGGTCGGTCAATTGCTCGACGGCGAATTTCGAAATGCCGATCGTCGCGACGTCTCCTTCGAGCGAGACCCATTCGTGCGATTTCGTGTACCGGAGAGATTTAGGATCCATGGCTCTGGCGAGTCTCCACTTGGCAGGGTTCCAGGCGAAAAGCTCGATCTCTCCGCGACCCGCGATAGTATTCTAGCTAGCTCGGGTCCGCTCGGCGATAGAAAGGGAGCGGAACAACCGCTGCCTGCTCCAAACGGCCCCTCACATCGACTGAAACTTGCGTGCCAACCGCGGAACTGGAAGGGTCGAGCAGCGCCATCGCAATCGTTTTCTCGAGCGTCGGCGAAAACGTACCAGAAGTCACTTCTCCAATCTCCTGATCTTTGACGAACAGCTTCGATCCCTGGCGGGCGATCCGCTTGCTTTCCAGAACCAGCCCAACGCGGGCTTTCTTGGGGTTCTTCTTCAGGCCGGAGAGTGCGTCCTTGCCCCGGAACGCTCCCTTTTGAAGCTTGACAGCCCAGCCCAGCCCAGCCGAGTACGGATCGACCGATTCGTCCATCTCGTGCCCATATAGCGGCATCCCGGCCTCCAATCGCAGCGTGTCTCGGGCTCCAAGGCCGCAAGGCTTTACCCCCATCGACTCGCCTTCTTTCGAAAGCTGGCTCCAGAGCGACTCGGCGGCCTCGCTCGAAACGATCAACTCGAAACCGTCTTCCCCCGTGTAGCCCGTCCGGCTCAGAATGCAAGGAAAAGACGCAGCCTCGCCTTGGCACACATGATAATATTTGAGAGAGGATGCCGACGCAGCCGGCTTGAAAACGGCCTCAACGAGCTGTGGAGACTTTGGGCCTTGGACTGCGATCATCGCCGTCGAGGTTGTGCGGTCGTCGAGTTCGGCGTTTCGATTCTGCTTCAAAGAGCGGAATTCCTGAACCACGCGAACTCGGTTCGATGCGTTGCAGACGACCATCAAAGCGTTGTCAAGGCGGTAGACGAGGATGTCGTCGATGACTCCGCCGGAGTCGTTGACCATGAGGCTGTATTGAATTTGGCCGATTGCCAGCTTTGCCACGGTGTTGGTCGTTGAAGATTCGAGCCAGTCGAGCGCGTCTGGACCCGAGAACCAGAGCCTGCCCATGTGGCTGATGTCGAAGAGCCCCACTTGGTTGCGCACGGTGTTGTGCTCGTCGACGACGGTGGAATACTGGACGGGCATCGACCAGCCGCCGAATTCGACCATTCTGCCGCCATGGCTCTGGTGCCAGGCGTGAAGTGGGGTTTGCAGCAGTCTCTCGGAGCTCATGAGGCCGGCCTTCCGCGGTGCGAGCATTTCGTACTTCGACGCGAGGGCGACACATTCTGGGTCTGCCCAGCGCGAGCCAATATGGTAGGAAGACTGGTTCACAAGAGCAACCTCCGTTCTTGCACGAGGGCTCACGAGTGCCCCCATTTTCGAGGCGCCCGAACTCGAGTGGCTTGGGATGGGTCCATGGCTTTGGGGATCCGTTCGGAAAGCTGGAACGAGTAATTCAATGTTATCGACTCGACCTGCGGGCTTGCTCCATCAGGGCTTGCAATCCGACGTCCCGGCTCTATACTGGCCAACAGTGATAGTGCGTGGATCTCGATCCGAATCGGGGTCCATTCGGCTTTGCGGGAGTAGCTCAGGGGTAGAGCACCACGTTGCCAACGTGGGTGTCGAGGGTTCAAATCCCTTCTCCCGCTTTGAGTTGGGTAAATGTTGGACAGGCGGGCGGCCCTCTTTTGCAATGCTTCGGGTACGTATGGGCGGCCCAAGCCGCCTGGTACTGGAATGTTAGCAGGGAGCGGTCGCATCCATGAGCACTGGTGAACTCGAACAAACTTCCGTCGACGACGGATCCTCCGACGATGCACTTCTTGGCCTTGAAAAGCCCAAGTTAAACCTTGAAGTCGACGTCACCGACCAAGGCGCCTGTCGAAAACACTTGAAGGTCTCGATCTCGCGAGACGACATCGAGCGTCAATTCGAAGAATCGCTCTCGAACTTGGGCAAAGACGCCGTGGTCCCGGGTTTTCGTCCTGGGCACGCCCCCAAGACGCTGCTCCAAAGGCGGTTCCGCAAAGAGGTTTCCGGTCAGGTGAAAACGGCTCTCGTTGCCGCAAGCCTGGACCAGATCGAGAAAGAGCACAAGATCCGGCCGATCTCGACGCCCAACCTCGATTTCGAAGCCATCGAGCTGCCCGATCTGGGCCCACTGCGGTTCGAGCTCGACCTCGAAGTTCAGCCCGATTTCCCTCTGCCTAACTACAAGAACCTGACCGTGAAGCGCCCGGTCAAAGACATCAAGGAATCCGACGTCGACGCCGAGCTCAAGGAAATTCTGATTCGAGTCTCGACGCTCGTTCCCAAGTTCGAGGGGGTTGCCGAGCCCGACGATGTTGCCGTCGTCAGCATGGTCTTCAACTATCAGGGGGTGTTGGTCAAACGCCTGCCGGAAGAAGAGATCCGCATCACAGGCAAAGACTTGCGGATGCAAGACACCACGTTGGTGGGCATCATGGACGCGCTTACTGGGACCAAGCAGGGAGACGTACGAACGCTCCAGGCCCTCGTCGACGCCACAAGTCCCGACCCTGCCCTCCGAGGCAAGCAGGTCGACGTCACCATCCAGGTGTTGGATCTCAAATCCTATCGAACTCCCGAATTGACGAGGGAGGTGCTCTTGGGCTTCGGTTGCGAGACCGTCGAAGAGCTTCGAGACGAGATCAAGAAACAGCTCGATCGACGTTTCAAGTATCAGCAGGACCAGGCGATTCGGCAGTCGATCTTCGAGCAGCTTTATGCCCAGCATCCGTTCGACATGCCGCCGGAAATGCTCAAGAAGCAAGAGGATACGGTGTTTCACCGCCGCGTCCTCGAAATGCGCGAGGCAAACCTCTCCGAAGCGGAGATTCGCTCGCGGCTCTCCTACATCCGCGCCTATGCGGCACGATACGACGCTCCGCGATCTCAAGGAGTATTTCATCCTGACGCGCATCGCCGAGGAAGAGCACGTGAAGGTTGGCGACGACGACATCGAGGCCGAAGTTGTTGCGCTGGCTGCGGCCTACGACGAATCGCCAAGAAGACTCCGCTCACGGCTTGCCAAGAATGGGCAAGAGGACGCCCTGGCGGCCCAGATCCTCGAGCGGAAGACGATCGACAAGATTCGCACCTACGTGAACTACGTCGACGCGCCTCTTGTCCAAGAAGAGACTCGTTCGACGTTGGAAAACGCCGTATCGGCAACCGAAGAGCCTACTCCCGAGGGAGGGGCCGAAGGATCAACGGAAGAGTCGTCGGAGACGCCGGCCTCGCCCGATGCATAGAATTGTTGAGCGGACTCTGGCGGCAAAGCGCTTGGGCGTCGCTCTCCGACGGGCCTCGCGCCTGAGCGACCCTGAACCCAAGCATTCGACGGCGGAATTCTCCTGTCCAGGAACAAGACGATGATGACGCACGATCCAAGCTTTGTTCTTCCTCTACTCCAGCGGCGCCGCGAGTACGATCGCCAGCAGCCGAAGGAAGTCAGCGACCTGCTGCTTGACAACCGCATCGTGTACATCCCAGGCGTCATCGACGAATGGGTCAACACGGTGGTCATGCAGTTGCTCTACCTCCAATATCAAAACCGGTCCCAAGGCATCAGCCTTTATCTGAACAGCCACGGCGGCAGCGTCGCCAGCACGTTGGCCATTTACGATACGATGCAGTTCGTCGATTGCCCCGTGGCCACCTATTGCATTGGTATGGCGGCTTCCGGCGCCGCAGTGCTCTTGGCCGGCGGCACGAAGGGCAGACGCTACTCGCTGCCGCACTCCAAGATCATGATCCACCAGCCATACGGCCAGGTGAGTGGACAAATCTCCGACATCAAGATCCAGGTTGATGAATACAAGCGAAACAAGCACCTGATCAACGAAATCATCGCCAAACACAGCGGCAAGACGATCGAGGAAGTGGCCCTGAAGACCGAGCGAGATCAGTACCTGACTGCGCACGAGGCGCTCGAGTTCGGCTTGGTCGACGAGGTCGTGGGCAAGGTTTCCAACACCGAGGACGGCAAGCGCTAAGGATGAATCGTCATCCTTCGTCGCGGCTCCTCGGGTCGACAACAACACGCAGTCCGAAACAGATTCCGTCGAGACACCAGTTCCCAGAAGGGCGGGACCGAAATGACTTTGATACCGATCGTCATCGAACGCAACGGCCGGGAAGAGGCGCGATGGACATCTACTCGCGCTTGCTTCAGGACCGAATCATCATGCTAGGCTCGGCCATCGACGACAGCGTCGCCAACGTGGTGGTGGCGCAGTTGCTCGTTTTCGCGCATCAGGACGAGAAGGCCGACATTCACCTCTACATCAACAGTCCTGGCGGCAGCGTCAGCGCGGGCTTGGCGATTTACGACACGATGCAGGCCGTGCCTTGCGACGTTTCCACCTACTGCATCGGCCAGTGCGCCAGCATGGGCTCGCTACTGCTCGCGGCCGGCGCCAAGGGCAAGCGGACGGCTCTGCCGCATTCGCGGATCATGATTCACCAACCTTTGGCAGGCATGGAAGGCTCTGTCACCGAGCTGTTGATCCACGCCGAGGAGTTCATCCGCATGAAGCGTCAGTTGAACGCGATCTATCAGCGGCATACTGGGCAATCGCTCGAGAAGCTCGAGGCCGACACCGATCGCGACCGCTTCATGTCGCCAGGCGAGGCGAAGGAATACGGACTTGTCGATCGATTGCTCGATTATGGCGCCAAGCTCTCGGTGAATACCGCGGGTCCAGCCGCGAAGTAGCCTCTTTACTCTCCGTGCAGCTTGCGTAGGAGCAGCCGGATCACTTCGCGGGCCTGTGGGCGGTATAGGAGCAAGAGCAAGAACGGGACGACCATCGTCAAGCTTGAGCAGATGAACATCCACCAGGCCACACCGCTGCGGTTGGGACCTGCCTCGTACAGTCGTTCGGATAGCTTGGGCTTGAGCCCTCGCAAGAAAGCGAGGGCTTTGGGTCCTTTGGCCTCAATCGACGCGACCCGCGATTTTGGAGACGTTTCGACGCTGAGGTTCACGCCTATCGCTTGGTCCTCGTAGCCTTTGATCGTCCGCCGGAAGCCTGCGGTCGTGTCGGCAAGGGCGCGAGCCAAGGCAGCCTCGAGGTCGGCTGGATCCACGTTGTATATCAAGAGTTTGGCAAGGCCGCTGCCCCGCCCGAGCGTGAGAGCGACGAGCACGAAGAGGATCCCCGCCGTCAACCGCCAGCGGCCAGGCCCCATCCAAGGTCCAGTGAGGAACGCGCCTACTGGTCCAAACGCCAAGACGCACCAGACGGCAATCGTCAAGAACGCCAGGTCGAACCCTGCCCATACGACTTTGGGCCAGCGTCCCGAATGCAGAACCCCCAAAACGTAGAGGTAAAACGCCAACGGCGCCAGGATCAGCGGAATTTGCCCAGGGTTGATGTTCATGCAGATTGGATCTTGGATTCCCGGATCACAAGGCCGATGGTTCGCATGGCGACGGCAAGGATCGAGGATAACGCCAAGGACTTTCTTGGGATAGTCGGAGGACCCCTTGGACAATGGCGAACGGGCTCAATCTGGTACGTCGCAACGGGCGATGAAGCCGTCCTTGCAAACGATGATCAGTTCGTTGGTGGATCGCGCGTGGAAGCATGCGATCTGGTTGTGGATGTATGCGCGAGTGGCTCGGATGGCTTGCATCCTGCCGCCGCGCGGGTCAAGCCAATCGATCTGTTCGTTGGCGACGCCGACCAAGCCTGGAACTCCGCCGATGCTCACGAGAGTGCAAGCTCGATAGGTGCGCTTGCCCCAATCGCGGGCCTGGTCGACGACCTGAAACGTATCCTTCTCGCGGCTGACCATTGTCCAGAAGAGCCTGCCCTCTTCGGCAAGGCCCGCGATTTCGAAATGATAAGGGGTGGGCGCCCGCGTAGAGACGATTGGCGATTCCAGAGGAGAGTCTTCGCCGATGCTGGGCTTCCAAGAAAGGCCCTGAATTTCGACTCGCCTGCCGTCCGGACCAACCCACCACCACGAGTCTTCCTCTTGGACAAAGACGCCCCCTTCGTGCTCCGGGTCTCCAAAGAAGGCCGCGGGAGTCGCGACGGTCGGCAGCTCGACGCCGCCGCCGGAATCGATTCGAGCCGCCACCGCGAGCGGACTTGTCATCAGGATTTTGAGCACTTTTCCGTCCCACAACCCAACGCAGCTCATCGATTCGGTGGTCCAGACCGGCGCGATCAGGGGCCTTTGGAAGGTCTCGCAGTCGAGCGCGCGGTCGCATAAGTACGAACCGTCTGGACGAGCTCCGTAAGCCCTGACCAGCCCTCTGCTGTTTTGGCCAGTGGTCAATACGGCCAAGTGCCTTGCTCGGCTGTCGGTCGCGAGCCACCGCACACGCGATTCGGACGGCCCAGCGATCGAAATGACACGGGATTCCTTGGGATCAAACCCATAGACGGCGCCCGACGAATGGCCCATGAACACGATGCCCGCGGCCTCGGCAAATGCGACCGCGGTGACTCCCACGTAGCCGATCCGATATCTGCGCAGAGCTCTCACGCCCGTTGGCACCGCCAGGGAGGGTTTGGACGAGCGCTCCAAGCGAGACCATTCGAGCTTCACAGCGTGCAATGCGTCGCTGGCCAATTCCGCGGGCCATTGCTCTTCCGAGCCGAAGAACTCGCTTACCTGTTTCAGAGGGTTCGCCCTCGATTGGATCGCTTTCCGAAAGACGCCCGAAGCCCCCAAAAGCGCGCGGTCGCGGAGTTCCAGAGAAAGCTCCTCGGGAACGCAGTCGGACGCGAATCCGACGATCGTCTTGTAAAACGAAAGCGATGAGGAGGAGGAATGCAAACCTTCGAGATGGTCCTCGGCTTCCCCAAGCCAGGCGCGTACTTTGGCCTTACCCATCTCGTTTAGATGCATTGCGATCAGTCGATTCAGACACGAGAGCGCGTCCGCGGCCGTGCCTCGCTCGTCCCAACCTTTCTGATAATGGGCCATTGCCAGGTCGGGTCGATGCGCCTCGTTCAACAATAAGTCGCCAGCCGCTAAACTGCCCGGGTTTGCTAAAGCCAGCCGCTCCGCTTCCAGGATATAGCACTTTAGAGCGCTGGCCTCATCGCCCAATCTCCGCAATAGCCGCGCAGCCCGCATGTGCTCATAATTGCGCCGATAGAGGGTCAAGGCTCGGTCGAAATGCCCAGCCGATTCGAACGCCTGGGCAGCGGCGACGGGGTCGTCGACCCTGTCCAAGAAGACGATCGCGGCGTCAAAATGAAGACCCCCGCGTAAAAGCGCGTTCGCGGCGTCTCTGTACGAATTGAGCAACTTTGCGTAAATGACAGCGGCAAGGCGAAAGTCGCCGCGTTTCTCGGCGGCCAAGGCGGCCTTGCGGTACTCTTCGATCAGGTCCTGCCAGACGTCCCCTCCTCCAAGCCAGGTCGAACAGGGCCCTCGGGAGATCAGGCTCTTGAGCGCGTAGACCAGGGAATTGCCGGCGATCCGGTCGCTCGCATGAATCGGAGCGCCCCTCGACTCTCCGGGCGAACCAACGCCTGGGCGCGTCTGAGCGCCTTTTCGACGTCTCCGTTGCGGAAGTCTTCGAGCAGCCGCTCGAGCGCAGCGCGTTGCTTGCCGACAAGTTCCTCGGTGACCTTGGGCGCGAGCCTTAGGCCTTTATTGAGCAAGTTCTTCCCGAGGTTGGCAAGCCAGTCCATTCCGAGCCCAGCGCCGATGTTGGCCATGGCGCCGCCAACCAATGCGGAGGCCCCGCCCGCGAGTTCTCGCACTCGACCAGTAGGCGCGTTTTCGAGAGGTTCAGCGCCGACGCCGGACGCGGTCGACGAACCCGCGCCCTCGTCTTCCTTGGAATCGTTGGGGCCAGTGCCGGAGTCGACGTCGAAGGTCGATTCCGAAGGCGGATCGTAGTAGACCGCGTTGATACGATCCGCGATCCTCTCGACCTCGGGCAAACTCATCCACCCCCGGTCCGGTCTTCGCGGCGCCGAGATCAGGGAATCAAGGGGCGTCGGCGCATCGATGCGATAGCCAAGAACGGTTCCTCCAGGAAGCATCACCAATCCTCGATCGCGCGAGACGCCTTTCGTTTCGTCAGGCAACAGGGAGGGCGCGAGCTCGGCGTCGATCGGAATCAAGAAATCCTCGGCCAAAGCCCGTAAGCCAATCGTTCCGACAGGCGCCTCGAGCTGGTTCCGTTCGAGCTTGATCAATACCCCCATGGCAAGCGTGAACACGCGGTCTTTGGGACTCGTGCGGAGAACAGAGCAGACCTCGAGGATGCGTTCGCCAGAGGCGGTTGGCACATAAACCGCCGCGCAAAGATCGACCGGAGCGGCAGCTCTCTTGAGCTCGAGAGGGATCTCCGTCGTTCGCGTCATTGACCGCTTCCTCGTGAGTGGGCTCGGAGAGCGCGTGCGAAAGCTTCCATCGCTCCTGGAGTCTCGGATTTCCCGGTCAATCGAATCGGCCCGAAAATCGTTCCATCGGGAAGCCAGCCCGCCAGTTCTCCAGCATCCACAAAGAACAAAGCGTCGAGGCTCGGCTGTTTGTCGGAAGCTAGATCGGCCGAGTTTGACGTTGAGCGGAGCTTGTCGACGTGCGTCTCGAATCGAAACAGCTTGGAATAAATGGTCGCCTGGGTTCGAACCGACGACAAGACGATCTGGCCGAAGAGGTCGCTCTCGGTGGTTTTCCGGATGGAGATCATGGTTGTGTCGAATGACGCTGAATCGAACTCGTCGGTCAGTGCCTTTCTTGAAACCGTGGGCCGACGCGGCCTGCTTATGCCGAGCTCTTTGCACGTGCGTCGACCAATCGAAAGCGCGTCGTGGGACCAATCGAGCTTGAAAAGAAAGCCTTCTGAGATGATCGTCATCGACGCTTTCTCTGGCTCGACGACCAAGCTCTTCTTGACGTTGGGTTTACCCATTTTCACCACGCCGCCGTTTTCGAAGTCGTGGAGTTCCAAGCTGCGCGACTTTTCTCGAGAAACGAAAAGCCGACGGCCGTCGCGGGAAAGCGTGAACGCATTGTCCCTCCGGACGCCCGGAATGCTCGCGACGACGCTTTCCGACTTTCTGTCGAAAACGATAATCGAATCTTCATTCTCTTTTCGATCGATCGATGCGACATATCTGGCGTTCTGTTGTCGAGTTGGCGGCGACGTCCGATCGGAGCCCGGCCGATCGATTTGGCAGACGCGATTGATCGGATCGTACCGAACAAGAACCGAGGAACCTTTGATTTTCCAGTGAAGAGTGAACCCCGAGCGAGTACATTCGAGCCTCTCGGGCCTCGCGCCCGGTGCGCGGGCGACGGCGGCCGCTCCGACGATCCAACTGGCGTGCGCGTTCGTTTCAATGTACCTCGGCGTGAGCGCGGGAATGACCTCGATTGGCGTGCCATCCGATTTCCGTCGGTGAATCAAGCCGTTGGAGTCGACAAAGACGAGTTCCTCGCCATTCTCGCTAAAAGACATAAGCGTTTGTGCGATTGGTCCTTGAGGCTCAATCAAGAACGGGTTCCGGTAGAGATTGAATCGCTCGCCGGATTCGCCGTTCCAGGGCTCTTCGCTCTCGATCTCTCGAGGCTCGGGCTTCCGCGCGCGGCACCTTGAAATCTCGAGGAAAGCTCCTGATTTCAATTCGCCGAGTTCAACCGAGCCCTGGTTGTCGACAGTCGCGGCGAAGAGCCGATGCGCGGCAGGAAGCTGCTTCGACGCTCGAACCACGCTTAATTCGTCGATGTTACTTCGGTGGGTCAGCAGAACGCAGTCGCAAGGCTGTTCGCCAAGAGCTCCGAGACATTCCGCGAGGAATTCCGCTGGGTGAGTCGAGAGACCACTCGAATCGAACCCGCGCTCGAGCGCGGCTTCCCCTTCGGCGTCCAAGCCAAAGAGTTCGGCGCCTACGGTTGACATTGCGATGCGTACCGCGACCCCTTTGGACGAAGCCTGTCTGGCGAATGCAAGGGCGGCGGCGGAAAGGATGATCCGCGGAGTTCCCCACGTGCGGACGCCTTGGTCGATCAGCAAGACCATGGTCCTTGGCTTGGAGGTCTTGGGTTCCTCGCGATCGAAATACAAAAGCTCTCCCTCGGCGAAACGGCGGATGAGCTCGATCGGATCGAGCACGAGCTGGGTTGGTACGATCCGTTCCAGCTTGCCTCGATTCGTCAGGTCCGACCAACCGCCCACGGGTAATTCGGCGGGTTCGCGCTTGGAGGGAGGCAAGACAAGGGCGCCTTCGAGCAGGGTTAGCACGTCCGAGGCCCACTCCAATCGGGGAAGCTTCGCCAGCTTTTCCAGTACCTCGGCCGGCGTCCTCTGGGACGCGCGAGCAAGCATTTCCTCGAGAGACCATTGCTCGCCTGACGGGGCGCTCGGCCGTGCCGAAGCCAATAGCCGAGCTCATCCTTGGGAACGTTTTCAAGCCAGTCGTTCACCAAGATCCCGAAAAGGGCGACCTCGACCGATCCATCTATGGGACTAACATATTCAGAGTCCTCCCGATCGGCCAGAGGAGCAGGCCTGCGCAACTCGAGCGCCACCGCGACCGGGTCGGCGGGATCGGAGGGCGGAGCGTGCCGTTTGGAAAGGAGTCCACAGAGGACCCCCGCGTTCCGCCAGCGCCGACCCGTCTTGCGAAAGATTTCCGGCAGGTCGTGAAGCGGATGCTCGGATCCGTCGACGTCGTGAACGTCGATAAAGCGAGACATGAACTGAAGGATCTGCTGGAAAGGCGCGAGTGGACGAACCGATGCATAGCCCTCGATGAACTGGGCGATCTCCTCCCGCACCGCGAACGTCAGGCCGATCTTGGGATCTTCCGCAGTTCGTTCGACGGCTTCGTTGTTCTCACTCCAGCGCAAAGTCCAAGAATCTTTGGTGCGATGAATGAGTTCCAGGTATGTGTATGGTCTTGTCATGAAGAAGTCGTTTTCCGCTTGACGACTTGCCGAACCGCAGCCCTGGAGAGCGGCGAGACCGCCTCGGCGGGAACGATTTCATAACCGCCAAAATCAAAGATCACGACCGACGATTCGGGTGCTCCAAGCGCTTCGAGCACAACGTCTTCCCTAACCAATGGCGCGAGTTCGAAGCCCAAGGGCGCGAGCACCTGAGATCCATGATAACGCGTTCCAGTCTCGATTGCGGGCAGACGCCCCTCTTCGCTTTGGAGTATGAGAGCCTCGGACGGTCCACATGCCCAGAAGAGGCCCTCGAACCCCGACTCCGGAGCCAGCCTGGCCCAGGGTTCGACGTCTACCAAGGAACAGATAAGAGCCGATGCGGGCCTTGGTCGGTCCGAACGCTCGAGTCGGAGCGCCGCCGCGTCGAGCAGACCCTTGCCAGGGAGCTGCGCGACGATGCGGGCGGGGTGAAGCGCTTGCTCGAGTCCAATCGCCTCGTCGCCTTCAGACCAGCGGGAGACGTCGGCGGGCAAGCGACTGCCCAGTCGAAACCAGACGCCCTGATGTTCGACAAAGAGCTCGGAGCCTTCAGAGGGCATGATAAACCGTGCGACGTCCAACGAGCCTCTTCGCCAGCCCACCCAAGCGAAATCGCCGTCAAAGACAATCCGGACCAGCTTCTCTGCACGAATTGGAGCCAGCTTCGCCAGCCATTCCAACGGCAGGCGAGCGAGGCTCGCCTGGTTCGCGTCGTCCCGAGGGTCCATCGAGCGTCATCCCAGACGTTTGAGGATCGAACTGGTTTGTTCGAGCAAATACTTCCGAGACTGGGGGTCGGTCGTCCAAGCTGCTTGATCGGAGAGCGCTGCGATCCGCTCGCGAAGCCGCGCCACGGCCGCGATGGTTCGAGGATTGCCGTCGACCTCCGCCTTCACAAGCTCGATCTCCCTTGCCAGAGCCTCGGGGTCGACCCGTTCGGGCCGCTTTGCCAGTGGGTGTGCGTCGGCGGGCTTGGGATGAGCCTCGAGAACGCCATCGATGAGCGACCGCAACGGACCGATCTGCTCGCGCCGATCCCAAAGGTAGCGCAGCACCCAGAAGTCCGATTCGTCGGCGGCTTCCTTGCCCCGCAAGACCGCCGAAGCGGCAATCAGCTTCAAAGCCTTGACGGCTCGTCGGTCCGAGAGTCCAACGCCGAGGTCGCGGATCTGGAAGACCAGGTTGGCGTAACTCTTGAGCACCCCTGAAAGATCGACCTCGAGCGTCCTTGCGGCAAGTGCTCGCAGTTCATCGACCGAGAGCGACGAATCCGCCGGATCCGCTCGCTCGAGCGCCCAACCCGCCGCCAAGAGAGCCTCGGTCGACGCCCTCGGCAAGTTTTCGACGTGACAGCGCAGCAAAAACCGGTCGAAAAGCGCCTTGAGCGCGTCGTCCTCGGGCAGTTGGTTGGTCGCCGAAAAGAACGAGATCATTGGCAGTTTGTGTACTTCCGACCCGCGCCGATACACACGTTCGTTGAGTACCGAGAGCAGATTGTTCAAGAGGGCGCTGTTGGCGTTGAAGAGCTCGTCCAAGAACACGAACTCCGCCTCCGGCAGCATGCCCGTCGTCACCGTGGCCACTCTGCCGTCCTTCAGTTGGGCCAGGTCGATCGGGCCAAACACTTCGTTTGGTTCGGAAAAGCGTGTGAGCAAATATTCAAAGTACCTGGCGCTCGTGCGGGCTGCGAACTGGCGGATCGCGGCCGACTTGGCCGTACCCGGGGGCCCGTGCAAGAGCAGGTGTTCGCCTGAAACGATCGCGAGTGCGATCAGCTCGATCACTTCGTCGCGGCCGACGAACTTCTGCTGGAGTGCACCTACAACTTCGACGCGCAGGCGCTGGGCAAGGTCTCTAGCCTTGGTTGGACCGTTCATGACGTGGCTCGCCGCGAGGTCGATCGAACCCATTCCAGAGCCTCCGCCGCAAGCGAGCCGGCCTTTGGCGTCCAAACATCGTTGGAGGTCTTGGCCAGCCGTTCGGCGTAGAGCATGCACAATCCATAATGACCATGAAAATCGAGGTCGACAAGCGGAGGTCGATCGAGCTCGGCGCCGCGCCCGACAACGGCCACCGCGAAGCAGCTCGATGAGCAGCTCGGCCAACGGGTCGTCGTGCGCGACGGCTTTGGCTCGTTTGAGCACGTAAGGCGACATACTGAAACGTGAGATCGGCCGAGAGGTGCTGACTTGGCTTTTTCGCGGCCAAGGGAGTGAGGATTCGCGGTCGAAGCGATTCGACGGGCTCGCTGCGGTCCACCAGCGCCCAACAGGCTTCCTGAACCACTCGCGCCGCGGAAAAGGCACAGTCTGCGTCAAACTCCGGTGGATCTCCGGCGATGTGCGATGCGTGCACTTCGTAGGCTCTGGTCAGGATTTCGAGCTCTTTAGCCGATGGACGGACCGAACGTTCAGGCGCCGACGAGAGTTTGACAACCCCTTCCTGGAACAACCGCATCAGGAACAATGCGAACTCGGTCGCGCCTGATTCGAGACCATCGATTCGCGTCTTGCTCGTCAATATCGATTCATCCCCTTGATCCGAAAAAACCCGTTTGTTCGATTCCAACCGTGCAGTTTCCATGATCGAGAAAGTTGTTGGCTCAGACAAGAGAGGCTAAACTCGACAAGACGAGTCAAGCGTCGTTTCGTTCCTCGAATCCACTTCGCGCTTTCGGCGAGAAGTCTTCTCGAGCGCGTCCGAGCGATATCGCGACCGCGTGGGACAAGGAACGGGCTCGTCGCCGTCGAGCACGTGCGCGCATAAAGAGTTTGCATCTTAACAAGTTGTCACATCATGAAAACCGACGAGCACCCACATCAAACGCGGGTCCCTGGCGGCGCGAGTGGGGAGTCTTCCACCAAGCAGTTTGTCGGCTTCCGCTTCGGCGCGGAGGATTACGCCATCCCCATCACGATGATCCAAGAGATCATCGTCATGAAGCCGATCACGCGAATGCCGGGCGTGCCTGAGTTCATCGAAGGCCTGATCAACCTGCGCGGCTCCGTCATACCCGTCGTGAATTTTCGCAAGCTCTTGGGCATGCAGGCCAAGGACTTGGACGACGACACACGGATCATCATCGTCAACTTCGAAGATCGGACGCTCGGATACATCGTCGATGAAGTGACCGAGGTGATGCGCATTTCCTCCGAGGACATTCAGCCCACTCCGGCGGCAATCGCCTCGGCTTCGAAACGCCACATCGCCGGCTTGGCCAAGCTCGAAGATCGCATCCTGATCATCCTCGACATCGAACGGTTGCTCTCTCCCGAAGAGAAAGAGGCCGCGTCGGGCTGACGCTTCAGACCAAAGCCAAAGGTCGCAAAAATCTCCAACCCAAGAACCGCATCCAGAGACCTTCGAGAGCCTTCGTCGGCTCGCAAAACGAGGAAACGTCGATGTCCTATCCCAAGAAACGCAGGCCTGCAGGAAATTCGGACGAGCTGGTCGAAGACGGAACCCAACTCGAAGACCCTGCCGATAACGAGGAGTTGGCCGCGGCCGATTCGTTCAAGGCGGCCGCGCGAGGCGATTCGGTCAGTCGAAATGGATCCTCCGCCGAAGTCGACGCCAGCGCCATGGTCGACACCGTGCGCGCCATCTGCGACGCCGAGACCACCGAGGATTTGGTCAGCGCTTCGCTCAACACCCTGAGAGAGGCTTTCGATTGGGCCTACGCCTCGTACTGGAAAATCGACAAGGAGCACAACGCCCTGGTCTTCTCTCACGAATCGGGAAGCGTTGGGGATGAGTTTCGCAAGGTGACGCGGATGCCCGCTTCAAAGAAGGTGAAGGCTTGAACGGCAGGGCGTGGAAGAAGCGGGACCTTGTGTTCGTCAAAGACTTGGCGGAGCTTTCCGATTGCTCGCGAGCCCCCTCGGCCATGCGCGCTGGCGTCCGTTCAGGCGTCTGCCTGCCCCTGCTTGTCGACGGCAAGGTCGTCGGCACCATGGATTTCTTTGCCCTAAAGGGGGTCGAGATGTCCGAGGGAAGGATCGAAATCCTCAGGACCCTGGGAATTCTCGCTTCCGACAAAATCGAGAACCTGGGACGCCAGGCGGATATGTTCCGGATCAATAGAATTATCGAAAATGCGCCGCTAAATATGATGTACGCCGATCTTGACCTCAACATACAGTATATGAATGCTTCGTCGATCAAAACGTTGCGCAGGCTCGAGCACCTGCTGCCGGTGAAGGTCGAGGAGATGATCGGCAAATCGATCGACGTGTTCCACAATCAGCCCGAGCACCAGCGAAGGATGCTGGCCGATCACAAGCGGCTGCCGCACGAGGCCGTGATCAGGCTCGGTCCAGAGTATTTGAACCTGCTCGTCTCGCCGATTTACGATCAGAAGGGCGTTTACCAGGGTCCAATGCTGACCTGGGAGGTCGTCACCGAGCGACAGCTCTTGAAAGCGCGCGAAGAGGAGACGGCGGTCGACACCGCGGCTCTCAACACACTGTTGGTGGCCCTTGGAAAGGCGAAGACCCGCTCCGAGGCGGTCTCTTCGGCTCTGGCCTCGATCAGTGAAAGCTACCACGTCCGCTATGCCACGTATTTCGAGCTCGACCCAGCGGAGCGCGTCCTGAAGTTTTCGACCGATTCGGGATCGCCAGGCGAGGAGTTTCGACGTATTTCGCGGGAAGCCACGTACCGCGAGGGGGACGGTTTGAACGGTCAAGCCTGGCGCTCGCGCGAGGCGTTCGTTTCCGCGGACCTCTCCGAGCTTCGCGGCTGCCCGCGATCCTCCGCAGCGATCCGAAACGGTCTGCTCGCCGCGATCTCGGTGCCGCTCTTCGTCGACGGATCGTTTGTTGGAACGCTCGACTTCTTCCACGAGCACAAGCTCGAGCTCTCCGCGAATCGCCAGGACACCGTCCGCAACATCGGCAGGCTCACTTCCACCGCGCTCGAACGCATCAACCAGCAGGTTCTGATCGACTCCTCGAAGCGAGATCTCGAAGCGAAGGTCAGCGCTCTGATGAAGGTGACCCAGGCCGCCGCCGCGGGAGACCTCACGAGCAAGGTGACCGTCGCCGGCGACGACGACATGGGTAAACTGGGCGCAGCGCTCGCTCAGATGATCTCGGACCTAAAAAGCATCATAAGCCAGATCATCGAGACCGCCAGCCAATTTGCCGAAGGATCGCGCGTGGTCTCCGAAAGCGCCAGTTACCTGAGCGAAAGCTCGCAGACCCAGGCGGCGACTGTCGAGGAAATGTCGGCCGCGATCGAACACCTCTCCAAGGCGATCGCCGAGATCAATCACAACTCGAGCTCGGCTCGCGAATTGGCTCTGAAGACGTCGCAACTCGCCAAGCAGGGGGAGAGTCGGTCGATCAGGCGATCGAGGCGATGGTGCTGATCAAGAAGTCCAGCGAGCAGGTCAGCGACATCACCCAGGTCATCAGCGAGATCGCCAGCCAGACCAACCTGCTTGCGCTCAACGCGGCGATCGAGGCCGCCAGGGCGGGCGAGCACGGGCTTGGCTTCGCCGTCGTCGCCGACGAGGTCCGCAAGCTTGCCGAGCGTTCGCGAAACGCAGCCAAAGAGATCACCGCGCTCATCAAGGAATCGACGCGAAGGGTCGCCGACGGCGCCTCTTTGTCCGAAAAGGCAGGGCAATCGCTGGCGCGGATCGTTCAGGGCGTCGACGAAACCGCGGCCAGCATCGCCAAGATCGCGGCAGCCACGCAGGAGCAGTCCGAATCGGCCAGCGAAGTCGGCAAGGCCATCCGCGAGGTGTCAAACCTCACCGAAACCAACGCCTCCAGTTCCGAAGAGCTCTCCGCGAGCGCCGAGGAGTTGGGCGCGCAGGCCGCCACGCTCAAGGCGGCGATCTCGGGTTTCAAGGTATAGTCACTCCCCAAGGGTTCCTTCGAGATCGTGTCCATCGTATAGCGGGGGATGAAGGACTATGGAGCCAGGAGAGCTCTCGGCCGCCGAATTCGAACTCTTTAGCGCGCTGATCTATCGCATCTCGGGCATCCGTATTCCGGACACCAAGAAGATCATGCTTTCAAACCGCCTGAGACGGAGGCTCAGGGCCACGAAAATCGAATCCTACTTGGGATATTTCACGTTGCTTTCCTCCCTATCCGGCAAAGGGGAGATTCCGTTCCTGATCGACGCCGTGACGACCAACGAGACCTTTTTCTTTAGGGACAAGCACCATTTCGATTGGCTCGGCCAGACCTACTTTCCTGGAGTCTTGGCCGAGGCGAAAAGCTTTACCAAGGCCAAGAGCCTCAAGGTCTGGTCCGCGGCGGCCAGCACGGGGGAGGAACTCTACTCGATCCTCCTCGAATTCCTGCCGTTCAAGGAACGTTTCAGCGGCTGGAAGCTGTCGTTTCTGGGTACGGACCTGAGCCAGGCAGCGCTCGAACAGGCCAGGCTTGGGTCTTACGACGAACGCGCTCTCAGGAACGTCGAGCCGAAGCTTCGCGACCGCTATTTCAAGGCGGACGCATCGGGCAAGAGGTGGGTCGTCGACGAACAGGCCCGAGCCTTGGCCGTCTGGAAGACGCACAACTTGCTCGCCCCACTCGCCGAGGACCCTCAAGACCTGATCATGATCAAAAACGTGCTCATTTACTTCGACGCGCAATCGAAGAAGTCCGCCTCGAGGAGGTTGATCGACGCCCTTGCCCCTGGAGGAAGCCTGATTGTCGGTCCCACCGAGGGGATCCACGGAATGCTCGAACCCTTGGAAAAAAAGAGCCATTGGCTTTACCAAAAACCCAAATGAGAAACCCTGCCGACAGTGGAGCTCCGGAGCAACGACCATGAGCGGGTTCGACCTCGGCGAACTGCTGCCCTACTACCTCGACGAGACCGACGAGCAGATCGCCGCGCTCGGCGACGCGCTCTTGAAGCTCGAACAGAACGCCAGCGACGCCGAGGTGCTGCGCGAAGCCTTCCGAATGGTGCACAGCATCAAGGGCTCCGCCACGGTGATGGGCTTCAACCAGGTCAAGGAGTTGACGCATCACCTTGAAACCTTCTTCGAGCGATTACGGTCGGGCCAGCGCGGGCTCGATCGACCGGCGCTCGACCTGTTTTTTCAATGCTTGGACGGCTTGCGCGATTACCATCGAGAGCTCCGCCAAGGGAAGGCCGACGCGGTCGACCTTTCGCATTTCACCAGCGAAGTGCTCGACCTTTTGGCCAGGCCCCAGGCCGAAATCGGCGCAAGCGGCGCCGTTCAGGCCTCGATCGAGCCGCACGAGATCGAGGTGACGACGGACGCCGCCAGCCAAACCGGCGCACCGCCGGAGAGCGTCCCGGCGGCTTTGGCGGTCGTCGACGCGGCGCCGGCGCGCGAAGCGGTCGCAATCACCGTTTCGTTCGCTCCAG
Organism: uncultured Planctomycetota bacterium; assembly: GCA_963818975.1. GTDB lineage: Bacteria > Planctomycetota > Planctomycetia > Isosphaerales > Isosphaeraceae > CAWFUI01. The sequence continues at coordinate 32,007 of CAWFUI010000008.1, forward strand.
GCCTGCCTTGGCCCGACATGAAGGCAAGGCTCGTCCTCAACAGGCTCGCTTCGAAAGCCAAAATCGTCTCCTCCGACCCGCACGCCGACCGACTTGAAGGCGCCGAGAATCTCACGTCGTTTCAAGTTGTCGTTGTACCTGAATGCGACATCGATATGCTCCGCAACCTGGCTGAGGTCGACGGCGTAGTCGATATCCTGGTTGCTCCAGTAGAGGCGGCTGGACAGTCGCCGCATCAACCGGCGACCATAACCGCCCCGATCGAGAAGCCTTTGGACAAGTCGGCGGAGAAGCCGCCGGAGGCTGCCGCGCCCTCGGCCCGCGGCAAGAAAGTGGGCGAGACGCTCCGCATCGACGTCGAACGGCTCGACAATTTGATGAATTTGGCTGGGGAGCTCGTCATCAATCGGGCCCGCTTCTTCGAGATCGCCAACAGCTTGGAACAGCTTTTCCACGATTCGAACGTCAGACACCTGACTGCCGACGCCGAGGACCGGCTCGAGAGCCTCGAACGACACGTCCGACTGGTCTCGAACGGGGCTCACTCGAACGGATTCGCCGAACAAGAGCATCTCGAGTCGCGGTTCCGAAGGGTTCGCGAGAACTTCAAATCGATCTGCGACGAGCTCGAACTCGTGCAGCAATGCCGAGACAAGATCCATGGGCTTTCCGAAGCGATCCATCAGCTCGCACGGGTGACCGACGGCATCCAACGCGGCGTCCTGGAAACCCGCATGGCGCCAATCGGGCCCTTGTTCGAACGCTTCCACCGAGTGATCCGCGACCTTCGCGTCGCGTCTGGAAAAGAGGTCGTCCTGCAGATTGGCGGAGAGAAAACCGAGCTCGACAAACGGATGATCGACGAGCTTGCCGATCCGCTCATCCATCTTGTCAGAAACGCCGTGGACCATGGCCTCGAGGCGCCTGAATTTCGCGCGGCGGCCGGCAAGCCCAGGGCTGGGACCGTGGCACTCTCGGCAATGCACAGAGGCAACAGCGTCGTCATCACCATCGTCGACGACGGCCGCGGAATCGACCACGAGCGGATCCGCCGCAAGATCGTCTCCAACGGGCTCGTCTCAGTCCGCGAGGCGGAGCTGCTCAACGAAAACGAGCTGATCTCTTATATCTGGCATCCAGGATTGAGCACTGCAGAAGCCATCACCGAGGTCTCGGGCAGGGGCGTCGGCATGGACATCGTCCGCAACCGGATCGAAAACCTGAACGGCAGCGTCGACGTCCGAACCGAAGTGGGCAGAGGAACGACGTTCACCGTGAGGCTGCCTTTGACGCTGGCGATCATGTCCTGTTTGTTGGTGCGGATCGGAGAAGAGATCTACGCGATCCCGCTGGACCACGTCGACGAAATCGTCGAAATCCAGACGACCGACGGCAAGACAGGATCGGTCGGCGGCTCTCCGGTCGCCGAAATCCGCGGTCGATTCGTGTCGATCGTCGAGCTCGACGATCTGCTCGCTTTCTCCGATAAATCGACGAGTCCGGCGGTTGAGACCGCGCCGAAGCGAGAAAAACGTACTGTGGTCGTCGCCTCCAACGCCGGGTCGATCATTGGCCTGTTGGTCGACGAACTGATCGGCAAACAGGAAGTGGTGCTCAAATCAATCGAAAAGAACTTCAGGGCGATCTCGGGCCTCTCCGGCGCCAGCATCTTGGGCGATGGAAGGGTGTCGCTAATCCTGGACATCGACTCGCTCATCGGCACGGCCTCGCGCGGAAGCAAAAACAGAACCAGGACGCCCGTGCTTCAAGCATAATGATATGAAATAAGGATTCAAACGACATGGATTCGATCTTTGCTGGCGAATCGAAGGCAAAGTTTCAGGGGGTGCTCGACCTGGGAGCGGCGGAGGCTTCGCGGGCGCTGTTGCGCTGGCTTGGGAAACCGGCTCGCGTCGCCGTGGCGGGCCTGGAAGAGGCAGACCCCGCCGAGGCCTGCGCGGTCCTGGGAGATGAAGACCGGCTTGTCGTAGCGTGCCCGATGAGCCTGTCTGGAGACTGGTCGGGGCACCTCATCTTGCTCTGCGACGACGCCGACGGCCTGGCGCTTGCTGATCTCCTGCTGGGCAATTCTCCTGGTACGTCGAAATCTTGGGAAGAGTACGAGCAATCGGCTCTCAAGGAGACCGCGAACATCGTGGGCTGTGCTTTCGTGAACGCGATTGTGGGAGGCTTGGCCTCGGCGAAACCCAGAGAGCATGCTCGAGCCGCCTTTTCGGTGGTGCCTGGGCCGCCGGGATTCCGCCATGAATTCGCGGCCAGCCTGCTCGAGTTCGTGCTGATGGATCAGGCGGTCGTCGGCGATCGAGTGCTTCTGGTTGCAACCACGTTTACGATGGAGGATTCCAAGCTCAATTGGTCGCTTGTCCTGGCGCCATCGGGCGAAACGCTTTCCACAATTGCCCAGACTTTCTCTGATACAACCACATGATACAGAATCGACTCCATATCCAACATGAAGCCTGAGCCTTTGGAAGCGTCCAAGTCCGTCTCGGTTGCGCTTGGCAAGTGGGCCGTGGCCGCCTCGCCGGTGGTCTTGCGAACCCTCTTGGGCTCGTGCGTCGGGATCGCTCTGTACGATCGAACGCGGAAGGCGGGCGGACTGGCTCACATCGTGCTTCCCGATTCTCGGGGCGCGAGCGACAACCCAGGGAAATACGCGGACACCGCCGTGCCGGCCTTGGTTGAGGATCTCGAGCTGCCTGACCGGGGTGCGCGGAGCGAGCAGGCTCACTGCCAAGCTGTTCGGCGGCGCCAGCATGTTCAAGGAGTCTTCGGGCCTCGATATTGGAGGCATGAATCAGGCCGCGGTCGCGTCGATTCTCGAAAAAATGGGCGTTGTCGTCGTTGCGAGGGATCTGGGCGGAGATTCCGGTCGGCGGCTGTCTTTCGATACCAGCACGGGCTTGGTAGCGGTCAGAATCCCTGGCGGCGCCGAGTACGAACTCTAGAATGCGACAGAGTGCTTTACAGGAACAACCAATGTATCGTCTCCTCATAGTCGACGACGCCCTGATCATGCGAAAGATCATCAAGGACGCCGCCGAGCGGGCGGGATGGCAGGTCGTCGGCGAGGCCAAGAACGGCGCCGAGGCGGTGGGTCTTTATGAATCGCAAAGGCCCGATCTGGTGACGATGGATCTTGTGATGCCGCTGATGAATGGAACCGAGGCCCTCCGCAAGATCAAGGCTTTCGACCCCGAGGCTCAGGTCGTGGTGGTTTCCGCACTCAATCAAAAAGAGACGCTCGCCGAGACGATCCGCGACGGCGCCTTCGATTTCATCGTCAAACCTTTCGAGCGCGATGATATGATCAGGTTCCTTGAAAAAGTGAAAGCCAGACTGCACGCGGGCGCCGCCCGCGGCGTTCGCGAGTCCAAGGCTCCTACCGACACTTGACTCGAGGTTCCGCGTGGGCTCAGGCGAATTCGACAAAACCGGAGCCGAAGCCAAGGTCGGCGTGCTCGTCGTCGACGACTCCGCGCTGATGCGCAAACTGATCGCCGACATGCTTGCGAGCGACCCCGAGATCGAAATCGTCGGCCTGGCGCGCGACGGCGCGGAAGCCGTGAGGATGGCTGAGAAGCTCAAACCAGACGTGGTTACGCTCGACGTCGAAATGCCCGAGCTTTCCGGACTCGACGCACTCCCGATCATTCTTGCCAACTCCGACGCCGCGGTCATCATGGTAAGCGCGTTCACTCAGGAGGGCGCCGCGGTCACGCTCACCGCCCTGGAACGCGGCGCCATCGATTTCTTCGCCAAGCCAACCGACCGCCAGTTGAGCAAGCTGAGGGAGAACCGAGATGGACTGGTCGCGAAGGTCTTGGCCGCGGCGCATTCACGAAGCCACCGCCGGTCGCATAAGCGCCGAACCCCCGTCGTCTCCACTCCGTACACGCCTCTAGAATCCGCCGACAAGGGGGACTCGGTCAAAATCCGTCTGCCTTCCACCGCTGGATCTCGCATTCTCCCGGCAGGCGTCGACGTCCAAGGTCCGGCGGGCTGTATTGTCGTCGGGATTTCAACCGGTGGACCGCAGGCGCTCTCCAAAATCCTGCCGAAACTGCAACCCAACCTGCCTCCCATCCTGATCGTCCAACACATGCCCGCCCAGTTCACAAGCGTCTTCGCCGAGCGTTTGAATCGCTCGTGCGCGATCGACGTGAAAGAGGCTGAGGACGCTGAAATCGTGGTTCCGAATCGGATCCTGATCGCACCTGGCGGAAAGCAGATGGCGATCATCGGCAGGCCTGGAACGGGAACAGCACGTGTGAGCATCTACGACGGCCTCGCCGTTAGCGGGCACAAACCTTCGGTCGACGTCCTCTTTCGGTCCGCCGCCCTCGTCTATTCCTCATCCGCCAGGGGCCTGATCATGACCGGAATGGGCAGAGACGGCGTCGAGGGCTGCAAGGCGATTCTCGCAGTCGGCGGGCTTGCCTTCGGGCAGGACGAGGCCACCTCCGTCGTCTATGGCATGAACAAAGCTGCATTCCTCGAGGGCGGATTGTCCGCGCAGTTCGCCCTGGACGACTTTCCAGCGCTTGTCGAACGACTGGCGAAGGCCTGACCTTCGCCGTCGGTTCGCGATTGAACACGAAGCTCTCGGTATTCGACAGGACGTATCCACAATGCGGTTGACGCCTTATAGTACTTCTTGACTTCTCGGACCGTCCTACACCGACTCTTGGATTCAAGACGCAAATGAAAGCGCTTTCCTCTCGCGCGTCCGTGCTCTTGCTGGTGTTGCTCACGTCAACCTCGACGCTGGCGTCGGTTGCTCGCGCGGTCGAAGATCCGCGTACAGGCCGATCCGACGCCAGGCTTTCGCGTTCTCGAAGGGTCGACCGCGACGGTTGGATCTTCGTCCATCTCGAAGGAAGTCCGGAGCAGATTGGTTATCAACACGGAACGCTTCTTGCCAAGGAGATTGGCGAGCTGCTCTCCGTCGTCAAGCCTTACCTCAAGCAGAGCACCGATCGCAATTGGGCTTTCTACCGTACCGCGGCCAAGGACATGCTCTGGAGCGGCGTCGATCCTGAATATCAGAAGGAGATCGACGGCATCGTCGACGGACTCTCTGCCAACGGCGTCTCGGCCGACCGTTGGGACGTCGTCGCGCTCAACGCCATTATGGAATTGCCATACTACTACGTGCCTTGGCTCAACAAAAAAGAACACCAACCTGCCAAGACCCACGCTCCTGGCAATTGCACGGCGTTCATCGCGACGGGAAGTTGGACCAAGGACGGCAAGATCGTCATGGGCCACAACAACTGGACGAACTACGTCTGGGGTCCTCGGTGGAACGTGATTTTCGACGTAACACCCGAGAAAGGCCTGCATTTTCTCATGGACGGTTTGCCTGGCGTGATTGCCAGCGACGACGACTTCGGCGTCAACGCCAGCGGAATTATGATCACAGAGACGACGATCACCGGTTTCGAGGGCTGGGATCCGAACGGCAAGCCCGAGTTCTCTCGTGCTCGCAAGGCCATGCAATACAGCACTTCGATCGACGACTATGTTCGAATCATGCTCGAAGGCAACAACGGCGGCTACGCCAACGATTGGCTCGTGGGCGACAACAAGACCGGCGAGATCGCCCTCTTCGAGCTCGGACTCGAGGAGCACAGCGTCAGGCGCACCAAAGACGGCATGTTCGTGGGCGCGAACTTCCCAGTCGATGAAAAGCTGATGAAGCTGGAGACCAAGTTCGACCCCAAGAAAAAAGGCTCGTCGCCCAACGCCCGCAAGGCGCGATGGGAACAACTGAAGCCGCAGGTCAAAGGCAAAATCGACGTCGAACTCGCCAAATCGTTCGAGTCCGACGTTCACGACGCCATTAGCGGCAAGGACGAAGCCAGCGAGCGAACGCTCTGCGGGGTCGTCGAGACCTCGCCCAGAGGCGTGCCCGAGTGGGACTGGGGCCCTTACTTTCCTGGCGGCACTGTGCAGAGCAAGGTCGTCGACTCAACGCTCGCGGCCGAGATGAAGCTCTGGGCAAAGTACGGGCACTCCAACGGTCTGGACTTCATCGCCGACGACTTCCTCGCCAAACACCCCAAGTATCGCTCGTATAAAGGCTTGATCAAAGATATGAAAAGCGGGCCCTGGTCGCTCTTCGCCGCGGATCCCAAGGCGGAGTGACGCCGCGGTATTTTTTTGACTTCGGTTTACCGCACGAGATTTTGCTTCGATGTTCCACTCCGCTTCTTTCGGTGTTCAAACTCGGGGCAGGGGGACGTACGAGATCACCAGCCGCATCGACCAGGTGGTGGGCGAAAGCGGCGTACAGACCGGCCTTGCGAACGTCTTCGTCCATCATACGAGCGCCTCGCTTATCATCTGCGAGAACGCCGATCCGACGGTCAGGCGGGATCTCGAGGCGCACCTGTCGAGGCTCGCGCCCGACGGAGATCCGATCAACATGCACGTCGACGAAGGTCCAGACGACATGCCTGCCCACGTTCGTTCGATCCTGACCAGTTCCAGTCTCGCGATCCCGATCGCTTCAGGACGCTGCGACCTGGGCGCCTGGCAAGGCGTCTACCTTTACGAGCACCGAAGGGCGCCGCATCGCGCAGGGTTACAGTATCGATCGTTTCGTAGCGCGATCAGTTGAGCGAAAAGTCTCGATACGCTCTTTCTAATCAAGTCACGATTTGTCGATGAGCACCTCGGTCGCCTTGACCACCGCCTTGACTTTGTCGCCGACCTGGAGGTTCAGGCTTTCAGCCGATCCTCGGGTGATCGCCGAGACGATCTCGATTCCGCCGACGTCCATGACGACCTCGGCCATCACGTTGCCGAGCTTGACCGACTTCACAACCGCAGGCAACTGATTGCGCGCGCTGAGCATTGCTTCATTCTCCTCGTTGTCTCGTTATCTAAGTATTGATACATCGCGGCGGACGACGTGTCGCAGACGTTACTCGATTATAGCGACGATTGCATCTCGCCCGCCGTATCGACTTGGTAACCGGGAAGCCCGCCCAACAGGGTGCGGAAAGTAGTGGATCGGACGATCTCCGTAAGCGCCTTGATGCGTAGATCGTCACTCGAACGCCTCGTAAAGCAGAGGTCGTAGGGTTCCGTGCGAACCCCCAAGAACGATAGGCCTGCTTCCTCGCCGGTTAATCGCAAACAGACTCCGGCGTCGGCCCAGCCGCTTTTCACAGCCTCAGCCACGGAACGGTGGTCCGACGCTATGCGCTTTGGAGGCGCTGCGCCTTGAAGAACCTCGTCCATGCACTCTCGTGCGCCAGAGCCAGTCTCTCTGCCGACCCAACGAAGCTTGGCCCTCCTCACCGCGCGGATCGACCTGATCCCGAGAGCTCGCGAAACCACCACGCCCTCGTCCCAACTGGCCATTCGCAAGAGCGAATAACCTTCTCCGAGTTGTTTTCGAACTTCGAACGCGTTGTCAACGGCGTCGTCCGCCGGGCGCAAGTGAACTCCAGCCACATGCACAAGCCCCGCTCCTAGTAACGCCAGAGCCGATCGGCTCGAGCGCGGAAGCGCAATCAAACGTATTCCACATTTCCGCTCGAGCGCCTCGGCCAAGAGACCAGCCGCGGGGTCGCAACAGGCCATGACGAGGGTCTGCCGGGGATCGCCGCCGATTTCCTCGGGAAAACGGCCGTTGCTTGCGACGCCGTCGTGCCCAATCACGCCCGAAAGCGTGGTCTCTACCGGAAAAGCGACTATCTTCCCATTCAGCTCCGCACGCCAGAAACGCGTGGGCTCGGCGCTCGGCGGCCAAGCCCACTCGAGCGTTAAACCACCTTCAACCGAGCAGCTTTCCAGGCGAAAAACCTCCTCAACCCTGCACTCGAACGCCATCGCCAGCAAAAGTGCGGCCGATGTCGAAGGGACCAGTCGGCCCGTCTCGATCGCGCTAATCCCCGCGCGAAAGCCCTGTCTTTGCGGCGAGCTGCTCCTGCGACCAACCACGCGACTCGCGCAGAACTCGAACCGCGTTCTCCAGTCTCGAAGGAATTGCCATGATCGTGTCAGGCTACGACACTCTTGTGTCGAAGGCAATCCAGCCTTATAACGTGATGCTCGCCATGATCGTGGCGCTGACTGACACGATCCGAGACCAACCGAAGCGAAATCTTTTTTTCACTCTGAAGACGCCGCCATGCAATCTCCCCCAAAAAGCTCTCGCGGATTTACTTTGATCGAGTTGTTGGTCGTCATTGCCATCATCGGCGTACTGGTCGCTCTGCTCTTGCCCGCTGTCCAGCAGGCTCGGGAGGCTGCGAGGCGGTCGCAATGTTCGAACAATTTGAAACAGATCGGCTTGGCGTTGCACAACTACATCTCGACCCATGGGGTGATGCCGCCGGGAAGGATCAACTCGCACATCGCTCATAAGGGGAACTGCTGGGGCGCCTTTGCGCAGATGCTCCCGCAGTTTGACCAGCAAAACGTCTATAACTCGTTCAACTTCAACCTGGCGCCCGACGCGAATGCCGACGGAAGCACCAACATGGAGAACTCCACGGGGTATCGGTCGTTCATTCAGACGCTCTTGTGCCCTAGCGATTCAAGCGCGGTTCTGATTCCCGCGGGGTCGGGCCTCTTCGCCACACACAACTATAATATGAACACAGGCAGCGGGTATTCGGTGGTGCAGACGCCAATCGCGCCGTTGACCGACCTACCCAACGGCGTTCTGTTCGAGAATTCGGCGGTTTCGCCCGCGGACATTACCGACGGTATGTCGCAGACCGCGGCGTACAGCGAGACGATCAGGTCCAAGCTTGGCGCGACCTTCGCCACCAACCCGCTCGGCGTCTTTGTGATCACAGGCGACAATTCGACGTTCGGCCCGCCGCTGACTTCCGACGCCGATTACGTGTCGATGTGCTTGACTTCAACCCCACCCGGTTTTCAAGACACTCGTGGGGTTCGCTGGCACTACGGCGCCCCTGGGCACACGATGTACAACCACCGCAGAACTCCAAACGACAAGAGGTACGACTGCCGCGGCGGGCTTCCGCATTCGAACCGCTCCGACCCGCTGTGGAGTCAGCTCTCGCTCAACATCACCGCCAGAAGCATGCACCCCGGCGGCGTGCACACCCTTTTCTGCGACGGCCACGTCCAGTTCGAGAAAGATACGATCAACTTGTTCGTCTGGCAGGCGATTGGCAGCCGGAACGGCGGAGAAGTGATTTCGGCGACGGACTTTTAGTGCGACGTCAATGCCAAGAATGAGGGTTTCGGTAGGGTAGCCGGGGCAAAGTTTTCGTGCCCCGGAACGCAAAATCGATAGGCCTTGTGTGAGGACTCTTCGAGCCTTCAATAACGCGGCGTGAAAGAGTCTTCGGGCCTGTTTCAACAACGGGTTTCCGGGGCACGAAGACTTTGCCCCGGCCACCCTTTAGGTGGATCGAAATCGATTCTGGTTCACCCGAATCGCAAGCGGTGACTCAGCACTAGCTTGTAAACCCGTAGTTGTCTCAACCCGCTCACGCAAAGGGAATGATTCGATTACTCCTGAGTCGTCTGCAGACTGCCACTCGGGGAAACGCTCGATCCCAACAACACCGTCGCCTCGCGCCAAAGGTGATCGATAGGTGGATTTTTGGGCCTGTTGGGATCAACCAGAACGCATGCTGCCTTTTCATACCATGATTGGGCTTTCGCCTTATCGCCGAGATGGTATGACGCCATCGCCATGAACAGCCAGTCGTCGACGTCTCCGCCGCTGGAAGCCCGCATCGCTCGCTCGATCGACGTTCGTCCGTTCGCGTAGTCTGCGCATCGAACTTGGCCGGCGCCCAGACGACTCCAATATGCCGCACGATCCGGCCGCATCTTCACAAGCTGTTGAGCGAGTTCCAAAGCCCGCGCACCAAACGGGTTGGGATAGACCTCCAACTGCCACGCGGAGGCGTTCTTGAGCCCTTCGCTAGCGGGCAAAAGTTCGATCGAGCGATTGAGATGGTCGATCGCCTCGTGAGCGCGCCCCAATTCCATAAGTAACGCCCCATTGTTTGAGAGTTGACGGCGAGCTCCTTTCGGTAAAGAGCCACGGTCGGCCTGCCGCTGAAAAGAGACTCGCTCAATTCCAAGGAGCGGGACAACGTCTGAACCGCCTCTCGCTCGCGGCCATTCTGTTCGAGTAGATGGGCTACATACGCGTGAGCATGCGATTGTGTGTATCGATCCGCCGGCGTGAGTTCCAGCGACCCTACCAGCCGGTCCCATAAAGGCAGGACCCTCGAATAAAATGCTAACTGTTCCTTGGGCTGAGCGGTCGAGCAAAACGACTGTTGCCCCAGTCTGGAAAACAGTTCAACAATCGCCCGGGGCTGCTTTTCGAACGGCTCGTTCAAGAGCGTTGCAAGAATGCTGTAGGATTGATCATACGCGAGGGCGCCGGCTTCCGAGCGGCGCGTGGCGTACATCATGTCGCCCATGAGTTTATAAATCACGACGAGATCGATACGGTCTCGAGACGAACCGGGCGGCAAATTCAGCAACACCTGCCGAGCTTCGCTAAGCAAACTCTCACGTTCGTTAGCCCGCCCGGCGACGAAGTAGACGCCGATCAAGTAAAAGGCATTTTGTACAAATCTTCGCTGATACGCGCCGTTCGGACGGGTGCTCGGCAATGAGCTTGCGATCGATTTCGAGTGATCGCAGGAGTGGTTTCTCGGCTTGCAGCGACCCTCGAAAAACGCGACGTCCCCCAGCCAAGTAAACCAGCCTTCCCCAATGACCCATCACCTGGGCTCGTTCGTCGCGAAAACGAATGCTTGTTGGAGATTGGGTTTGCAACTGTTCGAGCAACCTGTCGGCGACTGCGTAGTCGGCCTCCGCCTCGTCGAGCTTGGCGGCCGAGCGACTTTGAATGTCCGCCATCCGGCGATAGGCCCGCGCAGCGCCCCAGCGAGCCTCTTGATTGACTGGATTTTGCCCAGCGAGCCTGGAGTAGAGTGCCAGGTCCGCTCGCAACGACTCGAGGATCGATTCCGCCTGTTCGGGGTTGGTATTCAGGCCTTCCTCGCTCAAGTAGCCGTGAAGCGCGTCAAGCGCACTCAAGGCCAACTTGAAATTTTCGTTGGTTCTTGATTTTTCTTTCCACAGCATCACGTTTACCGAGATCAGGCCGATGACCACGAATACAAAAGAAACTGCCGCCGTCGCGACGATCGCTTTATGGCGCCGAAGCCATCTTTTAACCAATCCCATGAACCCCGGCCTCGCGAGAGGATTGGCCCTCCCTCCAGGAATCTTGCAAGATCATTCCCGAGCTCGGCGGCCGACGCGTAACGCCCCTCCGGTTCCTTGACGATCGCCTTGAGAACGATCGTTTCTAAATCACGCGGGATTCGGCCGTCGATCTTGGTGGGCGCGATCGGTTCCTCTTCAGTAATTTGTTTCTGGAGCGAATGGCGGTCCCTCCCGTCGAACGCTGGTTGTAGGACAAGGAGTTCATAGAGGGTTGCTCCCAGCGAATAGACGTCGCTGCGCGGGTCAAGCATGCTCTTGCCCAACGCTTGTTCGGGACTCATGTACCGCAACGTGCCAAGGACGTCGCCGGTGCGAGTCAGGTCGCTCTCGTCGTGGATGCGCCAGGCCGAAGTCGACGATCCAGAGATGCCCGCTGTCGTCCACCAACATATTCGCGGGCTTGATATCGCGATGAAGTATTCCCATCGAATGTGCATGACTCACCGCGTCCGCCGCCTGTAGACCCAAGCGAGCGACTTCCATCGGCGAAAGCCGGGGGCAGGGCAAAAGCCCATCCTCTGGCTCGGAGCCGCAGCCCGCGATCAATTCCGCGAGCGATCGACCCTCTATGAATTGCATCGCGTAGTAATGCTGTCCTTGATCGGCTCCGACCGCGAAAATGGGCACGATATTCGGGTGGCTCAGGGCGGCGACCGCGTGGGCTTCCACCTGAAATCGTTCGAGTCTGCGCGGGTCGTTCGCGGCATTTTGGAGTAAGACCTTCAAAGCCACGCGACGGCCGAGCGAGGTCTGCTCGGCCTCGTACACCACGCCCATTCCGCCGCGTCCGATCTCTCGCCTGATTTTGAAGTCTCCCAGCACGTCAATCGTCGCAACTCCCTCGCCGCGCGGGACGGCCTGGAACTCGACTTGATGGAAGCCGGCAAGAGCCGCCACAGCCGGCAGTATCTGTCGCAGTTCCTCCGCGTGCTCCGGAGTGCGGGCCGCGAAGGATTCGGGCGTCACCCTCTCGCCCGCGTGAATGCGGCGCAAGAATTCCTCGGCCAGATCGGCGACGATTGGCTCGTTTACGGCGTCTAACTCCGACGTTGATGCGATCATTGCGCGGGTTCCAGGAGTGATCGGAGTCTTCTCAACGTTCGTAGGTGCCGAACCTTCGCCGCCGACTCGCTAATCCCCAGCACTCCGGCGACCTCGGCAATTGCCATCCTATCGACGTATCGCATGACGAGCAGATTGCGATCGGCCGCCGAGAGCCTCTCCATTGCATCGCGGACTTGACTTTGGAGCTCGCACTTCATGGCCTCTTGGCTGGGGCTTAATCCACTCGAAATGAGCCTGCGAGCGAGGATTTGCACGGATTCGTCGGCAAACCCCGGAGGCAAACCTGCCTCGCGCGAGACGCTGCGCCGCTGAGCTACGATGTGACGACGATGCAGCTTCGCCAAACGCTCCGCGGCAATCTGTCTTAGCCAAGCGATAAACGGCAATGGTCGATCGCGGCAAAATTCAGGCAATGCCTGGGCAGCCGCTGTAAATACTTCTTGGACCACATCCGAAGCATCGACACGAGCACGCAGTCTCTTGTCGATACGCGCGGCGATCATTCGCTCCAGACTCTCGCGATGCGAAGAGAGAAGTTCCTCGATCGCGCTGGAATCGCCCTGACCTGCCTTTTCAAGCAATGCTTCGGGATCCGCGAAAACCATCATGCTTCCTCGTCTCCAAAGCCTAACCGTCCCAGATCCAAGATAAGGTTACAGCTTCCGCAAAAGAAAATGACCACGCAAAAAATCGAATCGTGGACAACGCCGTTGGCGAAATATGTTGGCGAACCTCCAGCTTCGTATCGCTCGCTGGCTGCTTACGCCAGCCTGGCTCCGAAAGTAACAAGTTGCCGCTTCGACGTTTTGACTCCCAAAGCGGTCGGACGGCCGCCGACTCGTATCGAAAACGAAGCAACCCGCTAGCGCCGCGTCGGCCGGAACTGGTTTTCTCCTCTCGCCTTACCATTAAGTCTCGCGTTTCCTTGAATCGCATCCGCCGTCGGGACTACAATACTTTCCCGCGATCGAAGGCTTGTCGGCTCGACCGCGAAGCCGCCGCCGGCCGGCGCGCCTGAGCTACTGATCGAGACCTCAACCAAGAGATCCACTGCTCCATGTCTTCGACTCCCGGCGACCGCATCACTCATCTCCTTGACGAATTCAAACATTCCCGCGACGTGATGCTGACCGAACTGAACAAGGCCGTCATTGGTCAGCGCGAAGTGATCGAGCAGATCATGGCGGCCATTTTCACCAGAGGTCACGTCCTCTTGGTCGGCGTGCCAGGACTTGCCAAGACGCTCTTGGTCAGCTCGATCGCCAAGATCCTCGACGTCGGGTTCAAACGCATCCAGTTTACCCCGGATTTGATGCCTTCCGACATCACCGGCACGAAGGTTCTCGAGGAGCCCGAAGCTGGCAAACGCGAGTTCAGGTTCGTCGCGGGCCCGATCTTCGCGAACATCGTGCTTGCCGACGAAATCAACCGAACACCCCCCAAGACCCAGGCCGCGCTGCTTCAGGCCATGCAAGAGCGAGAAGTGACCGTCGGGCAGGATACGCTCAAGCTGCCCGAACCCTTCTTCGTCATCGCCACTCAGAACCCGATCGAGCAGGAAGGCACCTATCCGCTCCCCGAAGCTCAACTCGATCGATTCATGTTCAATATCATTGTCGATTATCCGAGCCTCGATGAAGAGGAAAAGATCTTGGGCGCCACAACCAAAGGCGAGTCGCCCGAGCTCAAGAAAGTGCTCTCGGGCAGGGCGATCATGAACCTGCAAAAGCTTGTCACTTCGGTGCCGATTTCCGATTACGCCATCAAGTACGTCACGCGGTTGATCCGCGCGACCAGGCCCGCGGACCCGAAGAGCCCCCAGTTCATCAAAGACCTGGTCGACTGGGGCGCCGGCCCGCGTGCAGGTCAAAACTTGATCTTGGGTGGAAAAGCGATGGCCGCGATGGACGGACGCTTCAGCGTCAGTTTGGACGACATCCGCAAGGTGGCCGTTCCCGTCTTGAGGCACAGAGTCAGCACCAACTTCCAGGCCCAGGCGGAAGGCCAGACCAGCGAGTCGGTGGTCAAGAAGCTGATCGCCGAAATCCGTGAACCGGAAATTCCCAAGTACGGCGGCTCCAACTGACGTCCCAGTCCCACCATCCTCCACGAGAAACCGGTCTGTTGCCTCGGCACGATGCAGCGGCTATTTTCTAAGCAAGCGTGAGTCCCGCCCTCTCTTGATGGAGCCCGCCGCCATGTCGCTCAAACTCAATCGCCGGACGTTCTTTGGAGCCGGCGCCGCCGGTCTTGGCTACTTCTACACAGCCACCGCGACCTCCGCCGCCAGGCTCGGCAGGAAACCCAACGAAACGCTCCAGTTCGCCGGCGTGGGCGTCGGCGGAAAAGGGGATAGCGATATCGACCAAGCGTCCAACCTCGGCGAGGTGGTGGCTCTTTGCGATATCGACGAAGGCATCCTCGAGAATAAGACCAAGAAGTGGACCTCCGCCAAGGCCTTTCACGACTTCCGCAAGCTCTTCGACGAGATGGGCAAACACATCGACGCGGTGACCGTCAGCACGCCCGACCACTCGCACGCACTGGCGTCTCTGCTTGCCATTCGCATGGGCAAGCACGTCTATTGCCAGAAGCCGCTCACACATTCGGTCTTTGAAGCACGCGTGCTTCGCGAGGCCGCCCTCAAGGCAGGCGTATGCACGCAAATGGGCAACCAGGGCTCTGCTGAAAATGGGCTCAGACGCGCAGTCGAGCTCATCCAAGGCGGGATCATCGGACCCGTCCGCGAGGTCCACGTCTGGACAAACCGACCCATTTGGCCTCAGGCGCCTGAAATCACCAAGAGGCCCGACAATGCCGACGTTTGGCCTGCGGGCATCCACTGGGACGAGTTCATCGCTGGAGCTCCATTGAGGCCGTTCGTCAAAGACGTCTATCACACGTTCAAATGGCGCGGCTGGCGCGATTTCGGCACGGGCGCCATCGGCGACATGGCCTGCCACACAGCCAACATGGCCTTCCGGGCCTTGAAGCTCGAATACCCGACCGCCGCCTCCGCCGAGGCTGGCGAGATCAACCCCGAGACCTACCCTGCGTGGGCCAAGGTCGCGCTCGAATTCCCCGCTCGAGGCGATATGCCGCCGGTCAAGCTCTACTGGTACGAAGGCAAACGCGACGGCAAGCTCGTGCTTCCTCCAGAAGAGCTGCTGTCCAAACTCCTCAAGCCAGACGAGAAGCTCAGCGAAAGCGGTTCTCTCCTGGTCGGCGACAAAGGCGTGCTCTTCTCTCCCAACGACTACGGGGCGGAGTTCAGACTTGTCCCCGAAGGGCTCGGAGAAGGCAAGAACCTCGGCAACCCCGAGCATCTGCCTGCCAACGGCAAGGGCGATCAAGGCATGAAGGACGAATGGGTCGACGCCATCAAGGCCAACAAGCCCGAGATCGCGTACTCGAACTTTAACATCGCAAGCCTGCTGACCGAGGCTTTCCTCTTGGGCAACGTCGCGATCAAGGTCGGCAAACGCATCGAGTGGGATGGGCCCAACCTACGCGTCACGAACGTTCCCGAAGCCAATCACCTGATCCAGACCGAGTATCGACGCGGCTGGGAGGTCACGCGAGCCTAGACCTGCCCATGCCGCAATCCGGGGTTCTCCAAGGGTCGCGAATTCCTTCGCGCAGACCGCACGTTCGAGCACGACCTTCGACCACTCGTTCAACCGAACGCCCTCAATGCCCGCGCCCGAGTCGATCGATCGCGCGGGCCAGGTTGTTCCCTGCCGTCAAGACGATCCAAGACTAATCCGGATGCGTCGAGAAACAGCATGAGCATTGCCTATCAAAACTACTGGAAGCGCAAGCAATTGCTCAACTCGTCGCTTCCCGCCTTCCCAGTTCTCCGTTGGTGGAGCGACGAAGGGCTCGCAGGTTCGGAACGGACGATTTTCGAAGCCGTGAAATCCTCGTCAAGCTTGCTCGACTTCGGTGCAGGCGACTTGAGGGTCATGAAAAAGCTCCAGGCGGCGGGTTTTAAAGGCGAATACCATACCCAGGATATCGGGACTGAATACGTCTATACATATCAAGATTTATCACAAATTCATCGAAAGTACGGCGCGGTGGTATGCCTGGACGTGGTCGAACACCTCCCCCTTGAAGGAGGCCTTGGGTTGATCGACAGCCTGATCGATCTTTTGGAAACAGGGGGAATCCTGGTGCTCCAAACGCCCAATGCTCGCTGCGTTCGCAATCCGTTGGCGAACGACATGACCCACCTACACGCTTACAGCGTCTCCGACCTCTGGGCTTACCTGACGTGCAAGAATCTCGACGTCAAAGGCTACCGCGTCGATTTTCTGCCCAAGAGGCCAACGATTGGAGCGAGGATCAAGGATTTCCTCTCCAAACTTGTGATCACGCGTCTACTTGGTTGCGATTACGCCGAGAATATCCTTCTGATCGGCAGCAAGATCGCCTGAGTCCTCGATGCAAAGGTCGTCAGACAGGGTTGCCGAGATTTTCGAGCGTTCGAGCCAGTTCATCGAAGCGGACGACCTGGTCGGTTGGGAAGCGGTTCTCGGCGATGGCTCGAACATTCTCTCGGATCGACGCACGGCGGGTCGAGGAGAACAAAACGATACCGCCGGGATTGGCTCGTAGAGCCGAGGCCAACATCAACGCGGCGAGCGTCGCTGGTTGGGAGAGATCGAGGCCAAGAGCGTCCGACCAGCTCTTAAGGAGCTCGGGACGCTCTCCCAGGCGGCTTCGTAGTGCCGAAAAGCTGCCTGAGATCGCCCCATGGTTGATCACCGCCGTCGTCGTTGGAACGTCGAGAGATTGTCGATGGCCGCAGGATGACGCTGCTTTCAAACTGGAGCAGCCGCGAAAAGGCAGGTCGTTCTCGGACGACGCCCGGGATCTTCTCGAATCTCGAACCCACTCCATAACGACCGACTCGGCCGCTTTGAACCTGTGCGTCCAAGAACTCGCGAAGCTCGTCGGAACAATCGTTTGCCACTGCTTCGTGCAGCAGCAAGAGATCGACCCTTTCGGTCCTCAGTTCGCGGAGACTCGTTTCCAGACTGGCCCGAGCCTGCTCGGGAGAGAAGGCTCCCTGTTGCACCATCCTGCTCGATTGCGCTCTCGATCGCCTTGCGCATCGACGGCGAAACCCGCATGATTCGACGAGCCAGCGGCTTGAGCCAACTCAATTTGGACGCCGCACCACTGGGCGGTTGTAGGCCAAACTTCGTCGTCAAGGATACGGATTCCCGTTTCCCAACCAAGAATTCGCCAACCACGCCCTCTGCGTCGCCTGAAGAATAGGCTCGGGCCACGTCGAAATGGCGGATCCCGCACTCATAAGCCTCGGCCAACAATGCCAAACCCTCGCTCCTGGGCTTTGGACCCAATAGCGAATTGCAGCCAAAGCCTAAACAGGTGGTCGAAAGCGATCCACCGGGCAAAACGACCGTCGGGAGCATGCTCAAGGTGATATTCCATCAGGCGGCGAGTTCGAATTTATCTATCAAATCACGATGCATTGGCTTCAGAATTCGGGGACGACGTGGAAGCCGCCACACCGCCAGAAGCGCTTTCCCGACGAATCCGGTCGGCGATCTTCAAGCACAATGCAATGATCGTCAAGGTCGGGTTCGAAGAACCTCCCGTCGGAAAGACCGAACTGCTGCCAATGTAAAGGTTCTCGACCCCATGGACTCGACAATGACGGTCGACGACGCCTTGCTTGGGGTCGTCGTGCATACGCGTCGTGCCGATATGATGTGCGCAGTCGTAAATTTTGTCGTCGATCTTCGAGAGGTCGTCGGCTCGACTGAATTCAGACGCCTCCACAGTCCCAAGCCCCAGCCTTTGGAACTCCTTGTCGGTCGCCTGGACGAACTCGTGCAACGTCCGCCGATCGAGCTCGGTCAGCCGCCAATCGAGCAGCGTCCGCTTCATCCCCAGGGCGTCGCGATCCTCGTCCAAGGAGACCCTGCTGTCCGGGTTGGGCGCCTGCTCGGATTGGATTCCGAGATGAATGGGTCCTCTGCGAGTGACCATCGGCCTGCGATACAAGAGATATTCCAGCGACGCCGCCGCAGCTTCGTGAGGCCTTCGAATCAAATTCCCGAGCGCGCGAGGAATTTGGGGGCGAAGCTCCTTCCGCCTGAGAGCCCGCACCAAAAGCTTGGCTGAATCCACAGCTGAATCGGTAGGCTGACGATAGGTTATTCCACCGCAAATGTTCAAGATCTTCTTCTGCCGCTGAAGCGCCTTGCTCGCGCAGAATCGAGGAGCGTATCGCGTCTTGTTGTACGAGAACGTCCCGTAGACCTTGCGAAGCATGCGCTCGTGCGTGGTTCGGATCGGCGCGGCGACCGATTGGAGATGATCCTGAAAAAAGCGGCCGACCAGGTCGTTCGCATTGCCAACCCCTCTCGGGTTCACTTTGTCGGAAGCCAGTAACAGCCTTGCCGTTTCGATCGCTCCGCAGCAGACGACCACGAAGCGCGACTCGATTGTCGCAGACCTCCCGCATAAGGACCGGAGCGCGATCCGATCGAGCCTGGTCTCCTCCGTATTGGTCTCGAGACCGACGGCGTGCGCGTTCAAAAGAACTTTCACATTGGCGGATCGTCTCAGTTCGTCGCTGTAAGACGTCGCGAAGTTCGGGACGTGCGCGAAATGTGAGATCCTCGAATAGAAAACGTCCGGATCGAACTTGGGAGGTTTGAGCAGACCCGGCGGCCAAGCGTCTTCGTCGTAGGAGATTGCCGGCAGCTTCATGATCCGCTCGGCTCTTCGGTAGTACGGTTCCAGCGACTCCAGGTCGAACGGCCAGCCGCTATAGGGAACCCAATCGCGATGTTCGAAATCGATCGGGTCCAGAGGCAACGCCTGCCCTGCCCAGAGCGTGGTGGTGCCCCCATGCACCCGGGCACGACTGTCGTGGATCCCCTTGTGCAGCAAGCCCGCGAGCCGGCTGCGATACAAGTCCTGAGTCTCTGCCTCGAAGTTCGCACCGCCGCCGGCCAGCAGCACGACGTCGAGCCCTGAGCCGTCGAGCTCAACGGCAAGCGTAATGCCAGCAGCCCCGCTGCCAATCACGCACACATCTGTAAGAATCGTCGATCCACCGTCTTGCTCTCGAAAATCGAGCAGCATCAGCAGCAACCCTTCCTCGAAGTTTCCAATTCTGAAACAGCCATCAGACGTTCAGCCTCGTGATACGCGACGTCGTCAGGGAGCGACAGCGGTCAACCCATGATTTCACGTTGAACGAGTCTTCAGCGCCCGGCTGCGGGTTGGTTTGGGGAAAGCTGAATTCGTAGCTTCGAAAACCAAGAAGATTTTGTTCCAGTGCTTCTCGCCTACAGCTCCGACGATCCTTGCCCCGACAGCCTTACGTCAAGCGAACTAACATACCAAATTCGACCAGACAAATTCGCCTAGACATCTCATCGCGGTCGCGTCGGGTCTGCTGGATGCGCCGCGCGAAAGGCTGAGCTTCCAAAGCGATCCGAGAGACCTTGCAGTGAGTTAGACCAGCATCAGCGCCCTTGTACGATTTTCCCGAAGCCGACGATCTTTCAAGAGTACCTCATCGTCCTCGAGCCCCGCGTCGTGCTTCTCCAACCCCCGATCGAAGTATGAGCTTGCGAAGGCGCAGCACCTTCTATTAGAAAGTGGTTAGTCGAGCACTGTAACCAACAGGCTTTCGCTCGAGTCCTTTCACGTCGCCCACGATCCAGGGAGTAAACCCATGGCGATTGTTTTCAAATGCCAATGCGGTTCTCCGCTGAAGGCAAAAGACGAACTCGCGGGCAAACGTACCAAATGTCCCAAATGCGGGCTCGTGCAGGTCATCCCAGGAAGCACGGGATCGGCCGCGAGCAAGCCGACTTCCCACGAACCAGACCTCGATTGGCTTAGTCCAGGCGACGACAAGGATCCAAAACCAAGAGAGCTTTTTCCGGATTTCGAATCTTCACGAAGCGTTTCGACCGCCGACGCCACGCATAACGATGGGCTAGAAGCCTCTCCAAAGGCCCGCTTTGAGAACACGAGCAGCACCTTCTCGAGCTCACCCTCACTCCGATCCGTCTCTGCCAAACCTGCACTCGAGGGCTCATCCAATCCCGGAGGCGGCGGTAGAGAATCGCTTTACTGGCTACTCTTGCTCGCGCTCATTCCGCTGGCTATCTCGATGTTCCAGAAGGAAAGGGAGCGCACGGTCGATCGACTTAGACAGACGATGGAGAAAGCCCCCGTCGAGGTTCAAGAGCGAATCGTCGGGGTTCTCGCCAAGCTGGAGCAGGGCGGCAGCGAGGAGGAGCTGTTTGAAGTCCTACCTGATCACAAGATCGATTCGAACGCGTTCCTCGGCAGAGATTCCAAGCTGCACTGGGCGTTCGCTCTAGGGTCGGCATTGTGTTTCTTGGTCTTGGTTGCATCCCTTTTCTCGAGGAACGACAGCCGCCTACACCATCTCGGAGGCGCGGCGCTCTTCACAGGCACCGCGGGGATCCTCCTCCTCCTCGGGTTTCAACTCGCAGCCCAGTTCACCCAAGGGTTTTGGCTCCGCGGTCGCTCGATCTTCACCATCCTCTTCTACATCGTCAAATTCATCGGCTGGTCGTACTCCTCGGCGCTCGATCCCAACAGCAATTTCTTCCTAAGCGCCGTGGGCTTTACCTTCGGAGTGGGTTTGTGCGAAGAGCTCTGCAAACTCCTTCCCGTTATTTTTTACTATTACCAGAATGTCCACAAATCCCTTGTTAGCTGGCGAGGGGCGTGCCTGTGGGGCCTGGCGTCGGGGGTCGGCTTTGGCGTTTCGGAGGGGATCATGTACTCCGGAGACCATTACAACGGGATTTCGGGCGGTCTGATCTATCTCGTCCGTTTCGTATCATGCGTGGGTCTGCACATGATCTGGGCCGGGGCGGCGTCCATTACGTTCTTTCGGCTCAGGGACGCGCTTGGGACCTCGAAGGATTGGGTAGGCTATGGGCTCCGGCTCGTCCAAATCATCGCCGTCCCCATGACCCTGCACGGATTCTACGACACGCTGCTCAAGAAGGATTTCGACATCTACGCGCTCTTGGTAGGAATCGCGAGCTTCGCCTGGCTGGTCGTGTGCATCCAGTTGGCCAAGGGAGACGTGGACGCCCAGGAGACGGCCAAGTACAGATCTCGATTGACTTGATCACAGTCGAACTGAACGAGCTCCTCGAGCCATCGAAGATCGTGAAAGTGAACGGGCTTGAAATCAGGAACGTCCAAGCCACGAGACCAATCGGGTCGCGACGAAAAAGAACACCGCCATCGCGCCAAGGATGATCTCACCCCAGCCCACGATTTTGAACAAAACGGCGGAGGAAGCCAGCCAAGCATCGTACTTGACGTTGGCGCCAGGCTTGGGCCCCAGCTTGCGATGAACCAACAGAAGACTATAGGCCCCAAAGCTGAGGAGGCCAATGCTCAGAAGCAAGTACCACCACATTCGAACTCCCCCTTCTGAATCGAACGAGCAGGCCATGGCAGGGCGTCGACCATAATCCACGAGATCCCCAGCCGTTTCCAGGCTTCGATGCAATCGCAGACCGCTTTCCAGCATTCTTTATCTCTTCAGGAAAGCTGCGATTCGGCTCAAAAACCGTCCAAGTTCCACAGCCCGACCTCGGGATGCTAGAAAAACCACAGATACAGTATTGCGTTTATTGCATTGTGATTGTACAATTTCTGTAGCGACAGTTCACTTTTGGGCAATAGTAAATAGAGGTCCCTTGGAGAATCGCCATGTCGAATGATATTGACGCAACCGAAGCCTTGAACTTCCTGCAAGATAACGAGTGGAATCCCGAGAACAATCAACCGCTTGCAGACTCAGCGCGAATGGGAGTGATGTTTACGGAGCCACGTACGAGAGACGAGATTCCTTATACTTGGGAGAGGCACAAGCGTGCGATCATCGAGAGCTTTGCTCCGATCACTCCGCTGGAAGTCGGGCTCGCGGAGACCGCGGCCAAGTTGATGTGGAGGATCGAGGTCTTAGATGCTTACGAGCGGGAATGCATTGCACTCAATCAACGCCATATCGATCAAATCGCGTTCGAGTTGGCAAACAACCCTGACCTCGCGCGGTCTTCCGAGGAACGATTTCTTGCCCAGCAGATGAAGCCAATCGTCGACCGACAAAAGACCGAGCAACACTGGCGTTCCGACCAACAAAAGGCAGACGACCGCGAGCTTTACGCTTCTTGCGTCGACTCACTGGCGCTCCTCCGAAGAGTCGCGGACCCGGCTTCTCGCAAAGCCAATCGCACCGAGGAAAGCCACCTGAGGCGCTCGCTCAAAGACACCATGGCTGAGATCCGTCGTTGCATGAAGGAACGTAGGAAGTTGGAAACCAAGCAAGACGCGGCCGTCCGCCGCAAACTCAACAAGGCCGTTAAGGAAGAGCATGAAAGCTGGGTCCGGTCCTGCGAGGAACGGCGTAATCAAGGCCTCGGTCGCCAACCAACGGAGTTCGAATCGCTCCAGGTGAAGTGCTCCCACGCCGACGGCTGCGATCCCGATCCCCACGACGGAGTCGTCGCGCATTCGGCCGATCGAGTCGAAGAAAGCCTGCCCCCGTCGGAGACCAATCGAGATTCCATGGTCGTTTGCCCCCATCCCGCTGTCGACTCCGCGAACCTCGAGCAAAGCGCGTTCAGCGAGCCTATCGTTTCCGCAGCAGACCATTGCGTAAGCGAGGCGATTGCTGCAATCAGTCCCGAATTTACGCCATCGGACCTCACGGAAGAGATTTTGCCGATCGAATTGGCACCAAGCCGAGCCCTTGCCCCGGCGCCATCCAGTGAAGAAGATGTCAAACACTCGACAAGCGACGACTTTGCACTCCAATCAAAGGCCTTCGTCGTCCAGGCCGCGAGGGTCAATCGAATCGAGGTTTTGAACCCAAGTTGCTTGCCTGTCATGGGCTTCACTCGGGCTGCCGACGGAACGTTGATCCCCTGCTACAAGCCTGGACCGCCGCAACCTTCGCCCGGGTAAACGAGGGTTCCCTTGGATTCGTCGGGTGGTCGAACGGGCCCCTCAAAGTCGGCTTTGCTTGCCCTTTTTCACAAATCGACCGCTCAGGCGAAGGATTCCCGTGAACCCAGGCTGAGAAGGCTGTTCTCGTACCAGGTACTTTTCAGTCTGTGCGCTTGCCGTTCGAGTGCGCCCCTCGCTTATAATACACCTGTCGTAAGCTCACCTCGCCGTTCCACGCGGAAAGGGACTCCTTGGCAGCCACCGCCGAAAAGTACCTCAAACCGGAAGTGATCCGACAGGTCGCGAGGCTCGACCTCCGCGCCAAGTTCATCATCGAGGGTTTCATCTCGGGCCTGCACGCCAGTCCGTTCCAAGGATTCTCGGTCGAGTTCTCGGAGCACAGAAAATACACCCCTGGCGATAACATCTCCGACATCGATTGGAACGTATACGCCAAGACCGATCGTTTTTACATCAAGAAGTTCCAGGCCGAGACCAACCTGACGGGCTACCTGGTCATGGACCTCTCCGCCTCGATGGGCTACACATACCGCCAGGAGCTCACCAAGTTCGAATACGGCATCAGCCTCGCCGCGGCGCTGGGCTACTTGATGATCCATCAGCAGGATCCCGTGGGCCTGATCGCCTTCGACGACCAGGTCCGCCAGAGTTTGGCGACCAGGAGCAAACGCTCGCAGATCGGCAACATCCTTTCGCTCCTGGCCAAACTTGCTCCCTCTGGGGTCACTTCGATCGCCAAGAGCTTGCATCAGGTGGCAGGCATGATCCGCCATCGCAGCCTGATCATGCTCTTCAGCGACCTCTTGGGCGATCGCGATACGATCCACAAGGCCCTCCACAGGCTCCGCCATGCAGGGCACGACGTGATCGTTTTTCATATATTGGACGAGGCCGAGGCTCTCTTTCCGTTCGATGGGCTTGTCGAGCTCGAAGACAATGAAACCCATGAGACGCTGCTGGTCGACGCGGAGGGCGTGAAGGCCGATTATCTGGACGAGGTGGCCGCGTTCCAAAACGAGTATCGTAAGGAATGCACCCGGGCTCGGATCGATTACGTTCCTCTCCACACCGGCATGCCGTTTGACAAGGCCCTCATGGGTTACCTGCTGTCCCGCCAGGGCCGAGGGTAGAATGCACGCTCGATTGGACAATACGGCATGGGCCTGACGCTTTTACATATTGGTCTCTTGGGTGGAATCGCCTTGGCGGCGATTCCGATCATCCTGCACCTCTTCATGCGGCAGACTCCCAAGAAGATCATCTTCCCAGCGCTTCAACTTTTGCGTCAGCGGCACAAGAAGACGACCAAGCGGCTGCGCATCAAGAATTGGCTGCTGTTGCTGACGCGGATGGCCCTTTTGGCCCTGATGGCGATGGCCCTGGCGAGGCCCGCGTGCAACACCAAGGCTTCGCTGGGCGACCGCGAGATCCCCACGGCCGTTGGCCTGGTCTTCGATACCAGCTACTCGATGCAGTACACCGAGCGCGGCAAAGACAGGTTGGCCGAGGCCAAGGAGCTGGCGATCGAGAAGCTCCGCAGAATTGCCGACTCGAGCCAGGTCTTCGTGATCGACTCAGCCGATCCCCAGGCGGCGCCTCTCTCTCCAGGCGCTGCACGCAAACGGATCGAATCGCTGACGCTCAAGGCAGCCAACCGGCCGCTGAACTTCGCGGTAGGGCAGGCCTACCAGGCGGTGACGAACACCGACCTGCCCAGACGCGTCGTTTACGTGCTGACCGACCTGGCGCGTTCGTCTTGGGACGTGAACCATCAGGCGGAGAATCTGGACAAAGCGAAGAAGGCAAAAGGGGGCGTCGCGACGTTCCTGGTGCGGCTTGGCGCCAAGAAGGTCGAGGACGTTGCCGTGGTCGAGGCGGAACCGGTCACCAGGCTGGGGATTCAAGGCGAGACCGCGACGATCAAGGTCAAGGTTCGTTCGGCGGGCGCGGAAGCCAAACGGCTGATCTCGTTGCACGTCGACGGCCGAAAACGCCAGGACAAGCCGGTGGAGATCCCAGCCGACGGAGAGGCTGAGGTCCTGTTTGAAACTCCCAAGCTCGAACCGGGCCCCCACCAAGGGGAAATCGTCGTTTCCGGCGGGGTCGATCCGCTGCCTTTCGACGACAAACGCTACTTCAGCTTCGAAATCCAACCGCCTCTGAAAGTCCTGGTCGTCACCGATTTGATCGCCGACGCCGAGTTCGTCCCCAGAGCAGCTCGACCCTTCGGACGAGAAAAAACCGTTCGTCGTCGACGGCGTGCTTTCCACCAAACCGGACCTGTTCAGCAACGAATCGCTCAAGAGCTATGCCTGTATCTTTTTGGTCAACGTCGAAAAGCTAACCGAGGCGCAGTGGTCTCGTTTGAACACATACGTTCATGAAGGGGGAGGTCTCGTCGTCGCCGCTGGAGATCGAGCCAGCGTGGAGAATTACAACAGCCAGATTCCCAATCAGTTTCTGCCCGCCGCGCTCCTGGAGCCGTTTAAGCCCGACAAGACGACCTTTTTCGGCAAGTTCGACGCGACCCACCCGATTTTTGGAGACTACGCCAAAGCGCTCGAAGGCGCGATGCCGCACGTGCCCGTCTTTCGCTACTGGAAGGTCGAGCCGGCGGCGGACGCTCGAACCCTGTTGACCTATTTCGACGGCAAGCCCGCATTGATCGAACGCGCCGTCAAAACGGGCGGCGGCAAGGTCTTGCTCTGGACCACTCCGCTGGCCAGACGGGCCGATCGCACGACGGAACGAGACATCCGCGAAGGCTGGAACGATTTCCCTCTCGTGTGGCCGTTCCTGGTGGTCGTCAACCAAACCGTACCCTATCTGGCGGGCAAGTCGGGCAAAAGGCTCAACTACGACGCCGGGGAAGATGTGATCATTCCCATCGACGCCATGCACCGTTATTCGAACTACACCGTCATCAGCCCCAAGGTGGAAGGCGGCAAGGGAGAATCCGGCGGTGTCGACCGGCAATCGCCACCAGCCAATAAGTCGTCGCTCGTCATCGTCGCCCCCCAGCCCGAGGGGAACTGGGACGTCACCGCCAGCGGGCCCGAAAAGAGCGGGTCGGTCGAGAAGTTCAGCATCAACCTCCCAGAAGGCGAGACCAAATTCCTGCCGCTGGAGACGACCGACCTCGACAAAATGTTCGGCAAGAAGAACTACGCCGTCGCGGCGACGCTCGAGGATTTGAAGCAGATCGAGACCGATCAATGGATTGGCAAGGAGATCTTTCCCTGGCTGATGATGCTTGTGATCTGCCTTGTGACTGGAGAGAGCGTTCTGGCAAATCGCTTCTATCGACAGGCCCAGCCCAGGGCTGCGCTGGCTGGAGTTTGAATCCGATGAAGAGAGGCAATGCTCGAGAATCGACGTCCAGCTTCGTGGGGGATCTCGCGTGATCAGCCTGAGCGCTAATCCGATCGTCCCTTGGCCCATGGTCGTCTTGGGCATGGCGGCCGTCACCGCGCTAACCGTTTGGGCCTATCTGCCCAAGATCAGGGAAGTGGGCGGACGTTGGCCCTGGATCGCGCTCTCGGTCAGGATCGCCGCCATTTTCGTCTGCTTCTTCGCGGCGGGCAGGCCTTCGGTTCTCTGGCTCGAGAAGAAGAAACAGAAATCGGTCGTCCTCGTCCTGCTCGATACATCGACAAGCATGACGATTACCGATGAGATCAAGGGTCAGAGCCGAATCGAGACCGCCAAGCTCGCCTTGGAGCAAGTGCGCGAGGCCGCGAAGAAACTGTCCGACAAGCTCGAGGTCAAGTTCTTCGGCTTCGACTCGACGCTCAAGGATCTCCCTGTGGATTCGAAGAACATCGTGGCCGAGGGCAAGGAGACTGCGCTCGGTTCCATGCTTCTGGAAGCGGTCAAACGGCAGCAAGGGCAGCGGATCGCGACCGTGGTCGCCATCGCCGACGGCGCCTCGAATTCGGGCCTGCCGCCGTTGTCCGCAGCCGACCGGCTCAAGGCCCAGCAGATCCCCGTGCTCTCGATCGGCTTCGGTTCGGAAACCGCAAGCTCCGGCTCCAAGGACATCGCCGTCAAGACCATCGAAGCGGGACCGACCGTATTCGTCAAAAACGAACTCAGGGTTCGCGGAACTTTGGGCGTCCGCGGGTTCGCCAACCAAGATCTCGAAGTCGAGCTCTATATTGACGACAACCCCAAGCCCGCTGCCAAGAAAACCGTGCGCCCGAAGAGGGCAAAGAGCTCGTTCTGATCGACGGTCTGAAATACCTTCCCGAAACCACCGGCGAGAAAAAAGTCACCCTCAAGGTCAAACATAAAGACGGAGAGCTCGTCGCCAGTAATAATGAAATCAGTACATATATATCTGTGTTGAAAGGAGGCCTTTCGGTCCTGCACCTTCAGGGCTCGAAATTGGCCTGGGAGAGCACGTACCTGACCCGAGCGCTCGATTCGTCGCCCGACATTCAGGTCGATCACAAAGTGTTGCGGGCGCCGGCGGGCACGCCCGGAGTGGATCCGCTGCCGGACACGGACTTCGCCCCCGGCCGATACGACGCCTTTATTCTGGGAGATTTGCCCGCGGATCGACTGACAAGCGAGCAGATTCACCTCTTGGCGCAGGCAGTAGAGAAGGGAGCCGGCCTGATCATGCTGGGCGGGCGAGCCAGCTTTGGTCCTGGCGGGTGGGCGGATACAGAGGTCGCCGCGGTCTTGCCGGTCGAGATCCATGCAGGCGACGGCCAGATCGAGCCCGACGGCGGCGTCAAAGTCGTGCCACTTTCGGAAAGCATGCAGGCCTATATCCTCCAGATCGGCTCGGGCCAGATCGACTCGGCGCGGATCTGGGCCGAGATGCCGCCGCTTTCGGGCGCCAACCAGCTTGGAAAGGCCAAAAGGCTTGCTCAAGTGCTGGCGCAATCGCCGAACCGAGAGCCGCTGATGGTCATCGAAGACGTCGGTAAAGGCAGGTCCATGGCATTCGGCGGAGAAACCTGGATCTGGGCGCGCAAGAGCGACGAGACGAGGGCGGCGCATCGCAAGTTCTGGCGCCAGGCGGTCCTCTGGGCCACGCACAAGGAAAACCAAGGAGACACACGCGTACGGGTCGCACTCGACCGCCGACGTCTTCCGGTCGGCCAGAAGGTGGAAATCACGGCGACCGCGCAAATGAAAAGGACGAACCCATCAAGGGCGCCAGGTTCGACAACACCACCGTCACCTTCCTGGGCAAGGACGGAAAACCCGAGAAGGTGGAGCTCTACACCGGCGAAACCGAGGCCAAGGGGCCGTACTTCGCCAGCGGCAAAGCGGGTGAATATCGAGTCGACGTCACGGGCACGGCCAACGGCAAGACGATCGGGTCCGACTCGGCCAGGTTCCTGGTCTATGAGGACGACCGCGAGCTCGAAAACCCAGCGGCGGACCTGGCTCTACTGCGTCAGATCAGCGAACTCACCGGCGGAAAGTTCCTGGCTCCTGAGCAATTGGCTAAACACTTGAAAACGCTCGAGAAAGAAACCGTCAACGAATTTCAAAGCCCCACCGAGCACAGGCTCTGGGACAACTGGCCGTTCTTGCTGATCTTCGCCGCGCTGTTCACGATCGAATGGGTCATCCGCAAAGTTCACGGATGGGTCTAGTTGTCATTTATCTAAAATATATTTGAATATTCTTTAGCTACATCAATGCTTCTAATCCGAACCATCCTTCAGATCGGCGACGTCGGAGACGTGAACCGGTACGACGATGGGCGTGCTCGACCCGTTTTCGTAGACATCCAGCCAAAAGAGCTGGTTCGTATTGTCCTGGGCCGGCTGAAAGTAGAGGTCGGCGATCGATGCGTCGACCGCCGAGGCGTTCGCGGGCCTGGTCACGACCGCGTCCCAGGTCCCGTATCCTCCGTTGGAAAGATAGTCCGCGCCTCCTCCATCCCTCGAAACGGCGATGCGGTCGATCGTGGCGGTAGGAGACAATCCTGTGATACGGATATGCACATCCTGGTATCCATCTCCGCCGGGAGTGGGCTCGAGCTGGGCGAAGTCCGATCCATCTTGTCCAAGAGACGTCGCGACCGGCGTTTGCGGGTCGGCCAGGGTAGGATTCGCGGTCACGCGGACGAAGGTGGAGTAGGGGGTCGACTGGCCGACATAATAGACGTTGATCTGGTAAGGGTAGTTGACGTCGTTTTGAGCCGGCTGAAAGTAGACGTCGGCGGTGGAGGAGTAAGAGCCGTTTCCGCCGGTTCGTACGAGGACCGTCGACCACGAACCATAGGATCCGTCGGTCTTGTAAAGCGCCCCTCCGCCCAATCGGTCGACCTCGACTCGAGCGATGGGCAGGCTCGTGATCAGGTTCGAAAGCTCGAGATGCACGTCCTGGAGTCCATCGCTTCCGGCCGCGGGGCCGAGCTGGGCGACGTCCGATCCGTCCTGTCCAAGAGAAACCGCGACGGGGGTCGGATTCAGCGGCAGCCTGGCAACGGCGGTCACATTTACAAATGTAGACACTGGAGCGTTGACGCCGGCATAGTAGACGTCGATCTGGTAGGGGTAGTTGGTTTGGTTCCCGGCGGGCTGGAAGTAGAGGCTCGCGGTCGAGGCAAGGACGCCGCCTTGCGAGGCGCCTCGCACCAACACGTCGGACCAAGACCCGTACGACCCGTCGGAAAGATAGAGCCCTCCTCCGCCCAACCGATTGACGACGACTCGCGTGATGGGAAGATTCACGTCGAGATTGGTCAATTCCAAATGTACGTCTTGAAAGCCGTCGGGGCCGGGAGTCGACGACAGGCCGGCAAAGTCCGAACCGTCCTGACCGAGCGAGGCGGCCGCGGGCAAGGGAAGGGCTGCACCCGTCGGGAAAGCCGGAGGGGCTGGCGGGACGACCTCCAAGCCGCTCAGGATCGCGTTGTTGGAAAATGCGATCGTAACCCTGCCCTGAGCGTCGGCCTTCGCTGTGAACTGCTCCTGGACGGCTTTGTTCATCCCCCCGGCAGTCGCATAAACGTCAAAGTTGGTGAGCACCTGATTGCCATTGATCGAGACGTTGAATTGCCTTTGCCCTGGGCCGTTATAGAACGTCTCGGCGAATTGGAGCTGGACAGTATATCGGTTCCCAGGAGTCAGGTTCGGAATTGTAAAAGTGAAGTTCCCGTATCGGGAATTCTGGTACACACCTGTGGGGCTGGGTTCGTCACGCCGCTTGTATCAATCGCAGCCTGCGTCGAGCTCGTCCCGCCGCCCGAAACGTCGGTGGCCGCCAGGTAAGATCCGCCCGTGGCTCCCGTTGCCGAGAGCGCCAGCGGCTTGGTCGGAGACTCGATCCCATAGACGGCGTTTGTCGGGTTGATCACGCCGCCGGAAGTGGTCTTGCCAGCCAATCCGGGGGAAGGCCAGGCCGAGGCTTCGACGTAAGCGACCGTCTTCGATGCGGTCCAAGAAGGTTCCAGAGCCGAGACCACGCCGACGATTCCAGACGTATAACCCGCGGCGTACGAGGTCTCCGGAGCGTTTCCGGGCGCGTCGGCTCCTATGCTCACGTGCACAGGACCCCAGTTCGATACGCTCGAGAGGTTGCCCGACGAATCGACCGCCGCGACCACCAGCAGGTTTGGCGAAACGTCGTCTGCTGGGTAGAGCGTGGTGTTGTTCGCGGGATTGTCGATATTCACTCCGTTGTTGCCCGCGGCCGTTACGACCACCACGTTCTTCGATTGGGCGTAGGCGATCGCATCGGTGATCGACTTGCCGAATGTGGGGTCCGATGCGTTTGTATCGGTAAAGTCCACTGTGTCGAGGATCGAAAGGTTGATCACGCTGGCGCCATGGTTGGCTGCGTAGTAGACGCCCCTGATGATCGAGTTCGCGTCGATGTTTCCCGAACCGTCGGTCACGCGGATGGGCATGATCAAGACGCCGGCCGAAGTCGCGCCAGGCT
The DNA here is from genome assembly GCA_963818975.1 of uncultured Planctomycetota bacterium. Classification (GTDB taxonomy): domain Bacteria; phylum Planctomycetota; class Planctomycetia; order Isosphaerales; family Isosphaeraceae; genus CAWFUI01. The sequence goes on from CAWFUI010000008.1 coordinate 63,279, forward strand.
GGGACTCGGTCGCCTGTATGCCCGCGATGATGTTGTCGGCGACGGTCGAACCATGCCAGTGCCCAGCCGTCCCGGACGGAGGGTCGTAATTGTCCTGGACGATCGAATCCCCCGCCTGAGCCGTGGTCTGCTGCGTGTAAGCGTTAAAGCCCGCGGCAAGGTCGTAATACGGAAGGTCGGTTTTGCTCGAGAGGTCGACCCCAGTATCAACCAGGGCCACAAGAGTCGAAAGCAGCGGGCGAACCTCAAGAGTTTCGACAATTTTGGATATGTTATTGCGATTTTTAAGATTGATGCGACGCATATGCACCTGGGATAGGAAGCCGTGAAAGGTCTCCAACCCGAAGCATGCTCCTCCAAAAACGTAATATAGACCAAGAAGTTCGCCGAACGCCGGCGCTTGTCAAAAACACGAGCGATTGGCGTTCGGGTCGTGCTGGGAGGAAGGGTCGTAGGCAATGTACGCACCAAGATACGGCGCGAACCGTGTTTGGCTGTGCGTGCTTGGAGGGGCAATTGGGGGTTCCATCCGTCGTTGAGGGCCATAGAATGGGGAGCGCATCGGCTCAAACTTCCCTCGGATCTTCTCTCTCAGACCAAAAGGGGTAAAGCCATGGCGACGGCGACGAAGAAGCCCAAAGTCGGACGAGACAGTTTTCAGATGCTGATCGGCGGCAAATGGCGGGAAAGCGTCAGCGGCAAGACGTTCCCGCCAGC
>CAWFUI010000009.1:0-205393 GCA_963818975.1 uncultured Planctomycetota bacterium
TCCCCAACCTTCACCTCGACCCCGCCAACGTTCTCTTTTCCGTTTCCGTACTTGGCGATTCCAAAACCCTCGCCACTCCCTCCTCCTCCTCCGGCGATCGCCGAGAGGTTCGTCCCAGCCCCCGAGCTTCCCTTCTGCTGCTTCTTCGCTTCAAAAGCAGGTTCGATTTTGAGCTCGCTGACGTCGAGCTTGGTCAGTTCCGCGGCGGCGGCCTCGGTCGGCTTGGTTGTGTTGTCTTCGGGTACGACGGGAGCGTCCAGATCGCCCACCCTGCCAAGGTCCGTCCCTTCTGGGATCCCGTTCCTGCTTCCAAACGACCCCAGATCGGTCTCGAGGACCATTCTGGGCTTCTCGGGCTCGAGCAGGATCCAGAACGCCAAGAGGACCAATATCAGCACATGAAAACCCACGGATGAAACGGTGCTCTTGATCCGTTTTTCGCTAAAGAGCGGTTCGGGAGGCGCCTTGAGTTCTGCCTTATCAATTTTGAGCTTGGTCTTGGCTGGTTTGGTCGTTCCTGGAACTATACCCTCGGCACTCGTTCGAGCTTGGGCTTGGGGCGCGGGAGGGGCGGGCTGCTGAGGGGGAAGGGCAGGGGGGAACGCGAGCGGAATCGGTTCGACCTTAGGCCTGGCGTCGACGGGTATGTTGACTGGAAACGACGCCTCGGGAACGGGGGGAGCCCCGGGGGCCTGGGCAGCGGCTTCCACGGCTTCTTGGGCTGTGGATTTGGTCTGCATGCTCGCGAGCCACGAAGCCGTCTCGTCGATCGGTCCGGCGAGAGAGCCAGGCGCGGGCTTATTCTCGGGTTTTTCCGTGAGATCGAGCTTTACCGCCGACCAATCGGGCTTGGCCTCGACCTGGCCTGGTGCAAATACGGGCAAGGCGGGTTCCGACGACATCGAGATCCCTCTGAGGCGGACGTGGAGCGTCGTGCATGCATCTCCTCATATCGTAACACGCCGAGGAAGGCCTGGGGAGGACAAAAATCCGGGCCAAGGCATCCGGGCGAAGACGCATGGGGAAAGTAATAAGATCAAAGGTAAAAGTAAAAAGTAAGGTGTTCGGCTGACGCCTCACAGCTATATTTGTTTTTATGCAAACCTCGTGAGTGGTGGGATGTTGGGCGAGCATCCGGGAACGTGAGATTATCGCGGGTACTAGGAGAACAAGCTGTTGAACGAAGAGACTCCAATTTCAGACAGTCTGAAAGGGATCCTGTCTGAAAGGGATCCTGAAAGGGATCCTATGAAGGAACACCGATAACACGGATGAGAGATCGGAAGACTCTAAGGCCAGCCACATTCTGTCAGTATGACCAAAACCTGCAGGCTGAAAATTGGGTTTCCGACTCCGGCGGATTCTGGGAGGTTCGGAGCTTCTACCACGGAAGGTACGGAACGACACGGAAGGGGATAGGTAGCAAGGAAGTAATCAAGCCGAATTCGGAGAGTTTATCTAGATTACGCAGATTGAAATTGGGTTCCCGCCTTCGGCGGATCTTCGACGTTTGTGCTCAGAGCATGCGTTTGTCAAGATGATCTGAATTCAGGTCCGTCTTCCTCCACAGGCGGATCTCCGATATCCGTGTCATCCGTGCTATCCGTGGTTAAATCTCTTCCTCGATTTGCCAATTGGAAAAACCGCGACTGGAATACGGCGAACGCCCCGCGTTGCCGTTTGATCGCGATTTTGGGATCATTGGGGCGGCATCGGTAGGGAGGGTCAGACATGACGATGGCTACGGAACGCTTGATCTCGATCGAGGAGTATTCCAGCCAGCCCGATCAGTCATTCTCCGAGCTTGTTCAGCGAGAATTGTTTCATTCAACCCGCCCGGCGCCTATCACGGTTTCGTTTGCTGCAATGTCGGAAGGCTTGTCGCGGAACCTGCAATGCGTGGTCAACGAGGCTTCGCCTGCCTCGGTTCCGGCATCATCACGGAACGCAACCCCGATACGCTTCGTGGAGCGGAAGTTTCCTACTACAAGAGGGAACGCGTGCCTGGCCGCGTTCTCCCCAAACGTGGTTACCTTGAAATCCCGCCCGACCTTGTCTTCGAGGTTCGCTCGCCCAGCGACCGTTGGCCCGAGCTCCTCGAAAAGGTCGCGGAGTATCTCAAAGCCGGCGTCGCAGTCGTCTGCGTTGTTGATTGCGAGAACAAGACGGTTCAGCAGTATGAGGCTGAGAGGCCGGTCCGATTGCTTCAAAGCGCCGATACTCTCACATTCACCAGCCTCTTGCCCGGCTTTCAAGTCCGCGTGGGTGCATTCTTCGAGTGATCCCACGTGTATAATCAAGATCGTCCGCAGGCCAAGAATTCGCACGCCTGCGGATTCGATACTCTGGACGAATTGAGCATCCCTCAGGTACTCCATGAAGCCACACGAACTACAGAAGCTGCTCCAGGCGGTTCATAAACGCGAGCTAAGCCCAGACCAAGCCCTTGGGCAAATCCAATCGGCGCCGTACGACCACGAGGTCGAGGGCGTCGCCAAGGTCGACTTGCATCGTCAGGTGCGCTGCGGGTTTCCAGAGGTTGTCTTCGGACTCGGCAAGACCGACGACCAGATCGTCGCGATCCTCCGAACACTGTTGGAACACGATCAGGGCGGAATGGTCACGAGGATCGAACCGAGTACTGGCAACCGCCTGAGAACGGAGTTTCCCTCGGGCGTCTATCAACCGACGGCAAGGGTCTTTCGGATCCCTCCTCCACAGGACCCAGGGCCCAAGCTTGGTAAAGTGGTGGTCGTCACAGCAGGGACCAGCGACCTGCCGGTTGCCGAGGAAGCTCGAGTGACGGCGGAGGCGTGGAACTGCGAGGTCTCGCTGATCGTCGACGTCGGGGTCGCGGGCCTGCATCGTTTGCTCAATCGACTCGGGTCGTTCCGAGGTGCTGACGCCATCGTCGTTGCGGCGGGCATGGAGGGCGCTTTGCCGAGCGTGGTCGGCGGTCAAGTGGATTGCCCTGTGGTCGCAGTGCCAACAAGCATCGGTTATGGAGCGAACTTCGGAGGGCTCGCAGCGCTCTTGGGCATGCTCAACAGTTGCTCGTCCAACGTTGTCGTCGTGAACATCGACGCAGGTTTCAACGCAGGTTATGTCGCCGGGTTGATCGCCCAAAGGGCAGGGGCCGCGCGGGCGGGAACGGGGGCGGGCGTCTCGACAGGGTCTGAGAAATAGGCATCGAAAGGTCGAATACGAAATGACGGTTGAGCACGTCGAAGCGATTCCTTCCCTGCCGCATCGGAGGGCAGACGGTCATAAAGGTTTGTACGGGTCGGTGCTGGCTCTTGCAGGCAGCCGAGGAATGGCGGGCGCCGCTGGGCTTGTCGGCGCCTCGGCGTTACGATCAGGCGCAGGCCTGGTGACAGTCGCATCGCCCGCCGAAGTTCAGCCCACGGTCGCGACGTTCGAACCTTCTTATATGACATATCCGCTGCCGCAGGACGACGAAGGCACGATCGACTTTACGAAAGCCATAACGGTGATTGAAAAGCTGCTCGCGCGTGCAACCGTCGTAGCGATTGGTCCGGGGTTGGGAAAGAGCAAGGGCGTGCGAGATCTGGCACGTTGGTGTATCGAGAAGCTCGAACTGCCAACCGTGATGGACGCGGACGCCTTGAACGCGCTGAGCGAAGAGGGCGTCGATTGGACGAAGTTAACTCGGCCGTTGGCGATCACGCCGCATCCTGGCGAATTCAGCAGGTTGACGGGCAAGCCCACAGCCGAGATCCAGGCGCAGCGTGAGAAGTTTGCGGTCGAGTTCGCCGGGAAGTCTCCCCATCTGGTCGTCGTGCTCAAAGGGCAGGGGACTGTCGTAACCGATGGTTCTCACGTGTTTACGAACACCACCGGCAACCCAGGCATGGCCAAGGGCGGCTCGGGCGACGTCTTGACCGGCGTGCTGGCGGCTCTCGTTGCGCAAAAGCTGCCCATGTTCGACGCCTGCAGGCTAGGCGTATACGCCCACGGACTTGCTGGCGATATCGCTCGCGACCAGAACGGCGTGGTGGGCATGAACGCCGGCGACATCGTCGACGCCCTGCCTGATGCCTTTGTTCACCTGGGACCCGATTGAGGAATCGAAGGGAACATGGCTAAGGCTTCAGTTATTCAGGTCGGATGCCGATGCCTGCAACTTTGCGATCCTTGGCGAGCCTGAAGATCACGCTCATCGCCTCCGACTTGAACTGAGCGTGATAGCGCAGGATCAACTCGTCGCCGTTCTCCTTGCGTTCGACGAGTTCGAACATCTTCAGATCACCGAGTTTTTCGAGCGTCTCGTGGTCTTCCTTGATCTTGGGGACGAGCTCTTTATTCGCTTCATCGGTGAATTCCGATGCGTCGAACTCGCCTTTGAGCATATTTTTGACAATCATCTCGAGCTTCGCGGTGGTTTTCGGGTCTGGGTCGGTCGCGAGTGGTTTGATCTTGGGGGCAAGCGCAGGAACGTAGACTGCAGCGATCTTGTTCGCAAGCGAGCCCGCGCTGGCGGAGTCGGTATTCATCAAGACGATGACTGTCAGGTTGTCGTCAAGGTAGCGATTGATCTGGGTCGAGAAGCCGGGAATTCCGCCGCCATGGCCGACGAATCGGCGATCGTTCACCTTTCCAACCCCCCAGCCGAGGCCGTAGTCCGCAGCTTTGCCGCTCGAGAGCTTAATGGGTTCCCACATGCGTTCGAGCGCGGGCTTCTTGAGAATTCTCTCGCCTGCCAGAGCTGCATCCCACTTGATCATGTCTTTGATCGATGAAACCAGAGCTCCCGCGGAGTAAGGCTGGGTGGGGCTTACATACTCACCGTTCTTGAGCCCTTTGCCGCCGTGGGTGTAGCCTTGGGCGCGCTCGGGGATGATCGCGTGAAGGTCGTTTAAGCGCGTCTGGGTCATCTCCAGGGGTTTGAAGATGCGTTCCGTGAGAAACTCCTCATAAGTCTTGCCAGAGGCTTTTTCGATGACGAGCCCGAGCAGAAAGTAACCCGTGTTGGAGTAGTTCCATTTGGATCCAGGCGTGAATTCGAGTGGTTCTTTGGCAACCAGGTCGAGGATTTCCTGGCGTTTGAAGTCCTTGCGGGCCTGAGCCATGAAATTCCCAACACTCGTATAGCTTTTAATACCGGAAGTGTGTGTGAGGAGTTGCAGTACGGTTACGTCCTGCCATGCCTTGGGGAGGTCGGTCAGGATGCTCGAGATCTTGTCTTCGAGTTTCAGCTTTCCGTCTTCGATTAGGAGCATGACGGCCGTCGCGGTGAATTGTTTTGTCACTGAGGCAAGTTGATAGACGGTGGCGTCGGTCGCGGGGGCCTTGAGTTCAACGTTCGCATAACCATATCCCTTGGCGAGGATCGGCGAGCCGTCGAGGACGACAGCCACCGACGCGCCCGGGATGTGGCGGTTCTTCATCTCGTCTTCGATCATCCGATCGACCGTGGAAGCGAGCTCTTGAACCTTCGGCGAGGCTTGCTTGTCGTCGCGGTCCGACAGAACGGGCTCGGCGGTCGCGGCGTTTGCAATCACAGTGAATCCAAACAACACCACGACGATATGCATAAGAAAAGTGTTTAGTTCACGCATAGGTTTCATGGCAAGTCCCGCCGCGAGCGAAAGGTTGGAAGAGCCGATTACGACGAAGCGTAGTAGGTTTTACCATCGATGCCGTGCGTCTGGAAGCGGCTCGATGGGTCATTCCGATGGAATCCGCCTGCGATTGCCCTGTGCAAATTCGTGAATCCTCACCTATAATGTCATGGAGTTGGTTCATGAGAGCAGGCGAGTCGGTACAGAGCGATCGGACGTGTGAACCAGGAAAAACAGCCGAGGAGGAGCTTGGAGTGTCGTCTCAAGACAACCCTCAGTCTGCATTTTGGACCTACAGGATGGAGGTTTCGCCCACTGGGCAAACCCAAAACGCGTATGTCCCCAATCTGAACGACCCAGTAGCGCTCCTTCACATGCTGCTGAACATGCAATCGCAGTCGCTCGAGCTTCAGAAGCAGAGCCTCGAGGTACAGCGTCAACAGCTCGAGCTTGCCCGCGAATCTTCGAATATTGGTCGGGACCAGAGAACCAGGCAGTTGGCGGAACTCGAGCGTTGGCAGTCGACTCACGAGTCGGTCGTCGAGAACTGCAAAGACTCACTCTCGAAGCTCGAATCAGTACATGCCTCTTTGATGGGCGAATTGACCGATTACGTCGCCGACAACCACGAGAACTTGGTCGACGGCGATTACGCACTGACCGATTTTGTCGACCGCTTCGGGCCCAGACTTGCCCACTTGAACACGATGCTGGCGATCTTGCGTCCGCTGGTCGCGACGGTTAAGAAGCCAGAGCCGCAATCCTGAACCGGTTGAGAGCCAGCGCTCCAGGCCTCTCGCACAGTCGTTTGCACAACCCCTTGGGCGTTGGTCGCCCATAGCGCTCCAACCGAGCAACCGGATGTTGCTCCAGGCCAAACATCCGGGCAATCGACGGCAGACACATACGAATATAAAAGCACGAGCGAGCCAGGCTGTCCTTGGCTCGCTCGTCATGTTGGCGTTTTGAAAGGAATCTCGCTCTCAGCTCGATTCGCCCTTCTCAGCGCCCGCACCGGCAGTCGCCAAAGCGGGCTTCTTTTCGAGCGTTCCGATGAACTCGAGAGGCTTTTCGCCTTCGGCGGAAAGGAGCTGAACCGTGATGGTGTCCTTTCCTTCGAAGGCGCCGCGGAGGATCTCTTCCGAGAGAGGGTCTTCGATGAAATTCTCGAGGGCCCTGCGGAGCGGTCTGGCGCCGTGCTTCGAGTTGAAGCCCTTCTCGACCAGATACTCCTTCACCTCGTCGGTGAGTGCGAGTTCGAGGCCTCTGTCCTTCAGGCGGCCGCGGAGCTTGGCGAGCTCGATGTCGACGATCTTCTTCACGTCCTCTTTCTCGAGCCCGCGGAAGACGATGACGTCGTCGAGCCGGCCGACAAACTCTGGACGGAAGTGATTGCCGATGTCCTCCTTCACGGTGGACTTCATCTCTTCATAAGAGAGCGGGCTGTCGCCGTGGAAGCCGACCCTTCGACCTTGAAGCACCGATTGAGCGCCGATGTTGGTGGTCATGATCAAGATGGTGTTCTTGAAATCGACCACCCGCCCGAAGCTGTCGGTAAGACGACCTTCCTCCATGATCTGGAGGAGCATGTTAAAGACGTCCGGGTGCGCCTTTTCGATTTCGTCCAAGAGCACGACGGCGTACTGTCGGCGGCGAATCTTCTCGGTCAGCTGGCCGCCCTCTTCGTAACCAACGTAGCCCGGGGGGGCGCCAATAAGCCTCGAGACGTTGTGCCGCTCCATGTATTCAGACATATCAATCTGAATGAGAGCGTCGGCGTCGCCGAACATGAACTCGGCCAACTTCTTGGTGAGGTGGGTTTTGCCCACGCCGGTCGGGCCGGCAAAGATGAAGGAGCCGATGGGCCTGTTCGGATCCTTGATGCCCGCTCGGCTTCTACGAACGGCTTGGCTGATGCGCTTGATCGCTTCTTCCTGGGAAACGACGGCTTTCTTGAGCTCGTTTTCCATGTTGAAGAGACGCGCAACCTCTTCGGCCTCGAGCCTGGCCAGCGGGATGCCGGTCATCTTGCTGACGACCTCGCCGACCACGTCCTCGTCGACCTTGCCTTCCTTTTCCTTGGACCGTTCGCGCCATTCGCGATTGATGGTCTCCTTCTTCTTCTTGAGCTTGTCCGCCTGGTCTCGAAGCGCCGCGGCGCGTTCGAAATCTTGATTGGCGACGGCTTCCTCTTTGTCCTGGTTCAATCGCTCGATTTGTTCGTCGAGCTCTTTGAGATTCGGCGGGCGAGTCATCAGCTTGAGCCGGACGCGAGCGCCGGCTTCGTCGATGACGTCGATCGCCTTGTCGGGCAAGCAACGGCCTGTGATATATCGATCCGAAAGCTCACAAGCCGCCTCGAGAGCCTCGTCGGTGATCTGCACGCGGTGGTGCTCTTCGTAGCGGCTGCGGAGGCCACGAAGGATGTCCAGCGCTTCGGTCTTGCTTGGCGGTTCGACGACGATGGTCTGGAACCGGCGTTCCAGAGCGCCGTCCTTCTCGATGTACTTGCGATACTCGTCCAAAGTCGTCGCGCCGATGCACTGGATTTCGCCGCGTGCAAGGGCGGGCTTGAGCACGTTGGAAGCGTCGATGGCCCCCTCGGCGCCGCCGGCGCCGACCAAGGTATGCAGCTCGTCGATGAAAAGAATCGTGTTCTTGGCTCGACGAACCTCGTTCATCACGGCCTTGATGCGCTCTTCGAACTGACCTCGGTACTTGGTGCCGGCGACCATCATCGCCAGATCCAGCACGACGATCCGACGCTCGCGGAGCAGTTCCGGCACTCCGCCGTCGACGATCATCTGTGCGAGACCCTCGACAATCGCGGTCTTGCCAACGCCTGCCTCGCCTAAGAGAACTGGGTTGTTCTTTTGGCGTCGCGAGAGGATCTGGACCACTCGCTCCATTTCATTTTGTCGGCCGATGACCGGATCGAGCTTGCCTTGTTTGGCGAGCTCGGTAAGGTCACGCCCAAAGGAATCCAGTGCAGGGGTCTTGGATTTCCCTGCTTTTGCCGCCGAGCGTTCGGACTCTCCGCCCGCTTCCATCCCGTGACCGAGCAAGTTGAGCACCTCCTCGCGCACTTCTTCCAGCTTCAAGCCCAGGTTCGTCAAAACTTGGGCAGCCACGCCCTCTTGCTCGCGCAGCAAGCCGAGCAACAAGTGTTCCGTCCCGACGTAGTTGTGATTGAGATTGCGAGCCTCTTCGATCGCATATTCGATAACCTTTTTGGCCCGAGGGGTTTGGGGCAATTTCCCCATTGTGACCATGTCTGGGCCGGATTGGACGATCTTCTCGACTTCCACCCGAATTTTCCGCAGATCCACGTCGAGGTTCTTGAGTACGTTGGCGGCGACTCCGCTGCCTTCTTTCACAAGGCCTAAGAGGACGTGCTCCGTGCCGATGTGTTCGTGGTTGAACCGCTGGGCCTCCTGGTTGGCCAGGTGCATGACCTTGCGGGCACGTTCAGTGAAGCGTTCATACATGCTGTCGACTCTCCGGCGGTTTTTGGACGGGTCCGCCGCCCGCCTCATCCATCATGAGAGAATCACTCCGCGGGAACTGGGCTCCCAGCCTGTGTGTGCTCTCGATTGGGCAATCATACCATTTCAGGCGCCTGACGTTCCAGTCGCAGTTCACCTTCTTGCAAACAGCCCTGAATTCCAATGAGCTCGACGCCCCAACGGCTTGACTGCGTAAGTAATAGTATAGACCTTCTGTCAGGAGGAAAGGTTCAGAAGCCGAATCGTCTGAGACTTTGGCTGAATCTTAGAGATGCTCCCGGATTTCCAACTCCACTGGAACAACCATAGCTCCTCCGAGGCACGGATTCCTGTCACGAGTCCCCACGTCCGATTGTATTCAGGGTAACAGACGGTTCCGTAGACGCGGATTCTTGGTCCTGCTCAAGCCTTTTTTGTAGCTTTGGGCCTTGCTCGACTTGAGCGCGGTTCGATTTCGAAGTTAACTTGATTGAGGCCGAAGCAGTGGACAGTCATCTTAAGCGGAACTAAGGAGGCATTGCGGATGAACCCTCCAGGCAAACTGTTGGGCGTGCTGTCGCCAAACGGAGGCGGCGACCCAATCCAACTGTACAAACCCGAATTGGTGGTGGGCCGAAGGAAATCCTGCGACCTTTGCCTCGACTTCGAGAATATCTCGGGAAAACATTGCGTTTTCCGGCTTATCAACGGCGTCTGGCATCTCCGAGACATGGGCAGCACCAACGGAACGACGCTCAACGGCCTCAAATTGACGCGTGAACAAGGAGTGATGCCCGACGACGAGATCGGCATCGCCAGCCATTACTTCAGGCTGGAGTACGAGCCAAACGCTCCGACCAACCTGCTTCAGAGCAAACAACTGCTTGCGGAGGAGACGGACATCGTCGAGTCGCGCAAGCAGAAATCGCTCATGGAGTTGGCAGGGTTCTACGACGAAGAGAGCAATCCACGCGGACGCCGATCTTCAAAACGAGACGACGAGGACGTGGTCGAACTCGAACAAGTCGTCGAGCTTTCCCCCGACGAAACCGAGTTCGACGACGTGGTTCCGGACCACTTTGAGATCCCAAAACCCAAAAAGGCTGTCGCCAGCGACTCCGAATTCCTCAGATGCTTCGACGACGAATTCAAGGGTAAATAGCTCGCACACCTGTCACTTAGGCAGCAGCTTCTCGAGGGTTCTTTCGAGCTCAGGCCCGCGCAACTCGATTCGAATGATCTTGCCGCTGGGATCGATCAGGAACGTCGATGGGATGTTGCTTACGCCATAAAGCGCGACCACGTCGGAGCCGCAGGTGGCGTTATGGATCTGACGCCATGGTATCTTCCGAGCCTTGACGAAATCGAACACCGCCTCGGGCGTCTCATCAAGGCTGATCGATACGATCTCCAATCCCCTCGCGTTGAATTTCGCATATGCGGATTGCATTCGTGGCAGTTCGGCAATGCAGGGGGGGCACCAGGTTGCCCAGAAGTCGATGAGGACAAACTTCCCTTTGAAGGCGTCAAGTCGGAACGGCCGACCTTGATAGTCGTTCGCAACGATTCCGGGCGCCGATTTGCCTACGCGGTCAATCCGGGCAACGTCGTCGATCACTTTGTCTTTGAGAGCAGGGTTGTCTCCAAACCTTTCGATCAGTTTCTCATAGACCTTGCGAGCCACGGAATACTGGCCGGCGGTTTCGGCCGCACCCGCCAGGTTGTCCGCAAAGTTGACAGCGAACTCCTCCTGGTCGCGGCCCTCGAGGCCGCTCATCAGGTCGTTAAAGTTCGCCAAGGCCGATTCATAATCGCCCGCCTTGGCCCGAGCCATTGAGACGACAATCTTGGCCAAAGGACGAACAGGACCTTCAACATTCTTGGCGAGATAAGCCTTGGCGAGAGGTTCATATTCGGGATACCAGTCGTGCTCGATCACCTTATTGAAGACTGTAAGAAACGCCTGTTCAGCATCGCCCGCCTTTGGATTTGCTTGGGTGTACTCGACGAGGCTGCGGATGAGCCCCCTATCCGAGTCCGCGACAATCTCCGTCGCGGTCTTGGGTTTGGCCGTCCCGGTCGGCTGAGCCTGTTCTTGCGCACGAGCGACCGAGGCAAAGAGCAGAAAACCCATCGTCAGTGCCAGCGTCCATTTCATTCGATACACCCTCGACTTCGGTTTACGAGCAATCTTCGAGCTTTTCGTTTTGGTGTAATGGACTTACGGGTCTCACGGGGACTTGGGACGTTCTGGCTTATTTAACTGACATGGGCTTCTTGGATGGTTTGTGAAGCCGACGCCCTGCTTCCTGCGGTTCGCCTCGACCGAAACCCGCCGAGAGCCAACTCGGGAAGTCCTTGAGCGACCGGGGTTGCGATCTCATTGATCAGTCTGGTCCATTCGCCCAAGCAGACCTCTGCGTCGTAGCTCTCCAGGAATGCCTCGCGGGCGTTCGAGCCAAGCGCCTCGGCGATTTCCGGATTCGCCAAGGCCTCCTCGATTGTCTCCACCAGCCGATCGACGTCTCCAACAGGGACAAACCAGCCGCAAGCGCCTTCTTGGAGCGCGTCGGCCGACTCGCAATGCTCGGGCCCGACGAAGACCACGGGCTTTGCCGAGGCCATCGCGCCATAAAGCTTGCTCGGCACCACAATACCCGTCATTTCCGTACGCATGGAAATCAAGTGAACGTCGGCGAGCGAAAGCGAGGCGTGAAGCTGCTCGCGTGGGAAGTAATTCAGCAGGCGGACGTTGGGCAAGCCGCTAGCGATCGCGAGTTCGACTTCCTTCCTCCTGGGACCGGCGCCAACGAACAAGAAAACGATCTCGGGACGATCCGCCAAACGTCTGGCGGCTTCCAGGAATTCGTCGAAAGAATGCGCAAGGCCGAGGTTGCCTGAATAGAGCAGCACGAACTTATCTTCCAGGCCAAGCTCTGCCCGCAACGGGTGGCCCTTGCGCGGCAGCGGATAGATCTCGTCTCGTCGACTCCAGACTGGGACCACCGAAATCCTGCTGGACTGCACGCCCTTGGCTCGCGCCTTGGCCGCCATGTATCGTCCCAAGACCACAACTTCGTCCGCATAACGAAGCACAAACCGATTCAGGTGCTCGAAGAGCATTACCAACGGGTTCCACGCCGACATCCTTCCCAGTGCAACCCCAGCGTCGGGATGTAGGTCCATACACCAATAGACGTGTTTCGACTTCTTGAGCAGCCTGAGCAAAGAACCGATCAGTCCCAACATCGGGGGCGTGGTCAGCGTGACAACAACCTCGTGCCTGGACAACGAAAGAGCCGTCCAAAACGCACCGACCAAGAAACTGAGGTAGTCGATCATCCGCGCCAGCGTGGACTTTCTGCCAAAGGAGGTTGAACCGACGCGAACGACCTCGACGCCGTTTCTTGTCTCACGCCCCGCAGCCCGCTCGTCATTCGAGCCGACCCGCTTCAGATAACTGCCGGCCCCCGCCAAGACGCGACACTCATAGCCGTCGGCCGCGAGACTCTCGGCAAGGTCGGTCAAATGCTGCGCAGTCGACGCATGATCGGGCCAGTAATATTGATTGATGAACAGGATCGAGGTTCGACGCGCCCCCGACCGCTCGACGGGTCGGTCGCGCCTCAGATTACGGTCGAGCCAACTACGGCGATCCTTCGCCTCGAGTCCGCCCGCCGCGGACTGGAAGATCCGTCTTCGCGTTTTCACCATTTGGCGTCCGCCTGGGCCTTGTTGGCCCTGTACCAGTTGATGGTTTTTTCGAGTCCAGCCCGCAGATTCGTGGGAGGCGTCCAGCCGCCGAGAGCCCTTTGCATACGGGCGACGTCCAGGACCTTCATCGCCGCTCCGTCGGGTTTATCCGAATTCCAGACAAGTTTGCCCTTAAATCCCGATGCCTGCGCCGTGGTCTCGGCGAGCTCGCGAATCGAGGTCCCTAAACCGGTCCCAATGTTCAGCGGCACCGAGACGTCGTTATAAACTTCGCTTGCAAGAATGATCGCATCAGCACAATCTTCCACGTAGAGAAACTCGCGAATCGGCTTGCCGGTTCCCCACACCTCGACGTCGGGGGCGTTGGCCTGTTCCGCTTCGACAAACTTCCGCACCAAGGCCGCGGCGACGTGCGACCGCTCTGGGTTGTATGAATCACCGGGTCCATAGAGGTTTGTCAGGATCAGGTGAATGCCGTCGAGCCCGTATTGCTTTTTGTACGCCAGCGCTTGGACAGCGAGCAATTTCTTGGTGAGACCGTAGTTCACCACGCTGGCGTGGCAAGGACCCGCCCAGAGGTCGTCTTCCTTGAGCTTGCCTTCGAGATAGCCAGGGTAGCTGCATGCCGTGCCAATCGCGACGAACTTGCCAACCTTGGAAAGCCTCGCGGCTTCCATTAGGTTCGCGCCCATCGTCAGATTCGTGTAATAAAGCTTGGCAGGCTCGGCGACGTTGATGCCGATGCCGCCGTAATACGCCGCGGCGTGGATGACAATATCGGCAGGATGCTCGAGCAAGCACCTAAGACTTGCGTCGAGAGAAGTGAAGTTGAACTCGGAGCGTCTTGGCACGTACACTTTGGCGCCAAGGCCCTCGAGCCGCTTAACCATGTGGGCGCCCAGAAACCCAGCACCTCCTGTAATCGTTACGCGTTTGCTGGACCAAAAGCCTTGCATACGATGAGGTCTCCTCGGTTTAGGCTTCCGCCAGGACGCGACCCGATCGGGGCTCGAGCCCCCAGCCGGACGCGCCCTGGCGGTGGTTGGACGAATGACTAAACGTTCGCGAACGGATTCTGGAAGTCGATCAGCTTCGCCGCACGCACGAGCTCGCCGACTCCTCGATCGAGGTCGATCGTCGTCTCGAAGCCCTTCTTACGGATCTTCTCGTACGAAACCTCGTAGTTCCGCTGGTCGGCGTCGGCGCCCACCTCGGCAAAATGCAGGTAGTAGTCGACATGCTCCAAGATCTTGCGGGCAACGTCTTCCTTGGTGAAGTTCATGCTCTCGTGACCGACGTTGTAAACGTCGTCCTTAACCTCATTCCAACGTTCCAGAGCGAAGACGATTGACCTGGCCATGTCGCGGACGTGCACGAAGGTTCGCTTGAACCCGCCTTCGTACACAATGAGACTCCGGTTCTTCACAGCTTGGTAGGTGAAGTCGTTGGGCATGAGGTCCAGCCGCATCCGATTGCTGACGCCAAACGCCGTGGCATACCGATACGCCACGCTATCGCCAGCCTGGAGCACCATCTCCTCGGCCTCGGCCTTGGTCTCTCCGTAAAGCGTGATCGGCGACCGAGGCGTCTCCTCGTTGCAAATATAATCAGGAATCGACCCATAGATGCTGCCGGTGGACGCGAAGATGAGCTTCTGCCCCGGCCTACGAACCGAAAGCAAAGTCCGCGTGCCTTCGACGTTGACAGCCTGAGCGACCTGGGGCTCCTTCTTGCAGGCAGGGTAGCCGACGATCGCGGCCAGATGGACAATGGCCTCCATCCCGTCAACCGCGGCCTTCATGCCTGCGGGATCGGTGACGTCGCCTTTGAGAAGCTCGAATGACCTGTGCTGGCAGCAAGGCAGAAGGCCTTGGCCGCCGAAGCGAAGGGTGTCGTACACCCGGACCTTGTGGCCCTGCTCGAGCAGCATGGGCACGAGGGTTGACCCGACATAACCGGCTCCGCCGGTGACCAAAATGCGCATGGCAAGCTCCCGTCCGTGGTTGCTAGAAGCGGTCAATCGTTCTTGTGAGGTTGCGTTACGAAATGCGGGGCGATGAAAGGTGGTTGGCCACGCTCCATGCGGCCCGCTGATTCAATCCTTCAGAAAATTCGTCGAAAACGAGGCCAATCAGGCGACAAGAATCACATATTTCTCCGACGTCCACTCGCCTTCACTCGAAACAAACCCTGTTGCGTTGATCCGAGGCCAAGCGAGCGTCGACCGAAGGCAAACCCAGGCCGACTTGGCGGGTATCATCCAAAGCAATCCCGAGGATGTCAACGTCAGTTTGGAAGACCCTTCGGCGCTGGGCGGCGGGACGCTGGACGTCAGGGGCAAAGACCAAAACCTCGGCTCCTTCCGCACATCATGCACGGTCCTTCCAATAAGTCCCCGGCTCTCACGAGCGGGGGACGGTCTTCAAGATGCAGCCGGATTGTCAAAGAGCCGCTGACACGCCGAAACCGGTCGCTCGCTAGGCCGATTGGCCCTTCGATAGACCCGATTCCGACGTGGGATTGTGGATTGGATGGCCTTGGATCACGTCGATTGGCGTGACCAAGGCGTTTTCGGCGACGATCGGCTCGATGTAAGTCACTGATTCGCACGCAATTTGCGTCCCCTGACCATTCGAACCCAATTTTTCGGCGTCCTCAGAGGGCGTGACAGGTGTCTCGCCCCTACAGGGATAGGACTCAATCAGCGTAGGGGCGGATCCCCCGATCCGCCCTCCGGGGTTTCGAAGGCCATCGCCGGCTGAAGAGGGCGTGACGGGGGTCTCGCCCCTACGGGATTGGGACGCCAGTACGGATTCGCAAACAATTTGCCTCTCCTGACCATTCGAACCCAATTCTTCGGCGGACACAGAGGGCGTGACGGGGGTCTCGCCGGTACCGGGATCGGAATCAATCTGCGTAGGGGCGGATCCCCCGATCCGCCCTCCGGGGTTTTGTAGGCCCTCGCCGTATGAAGAGGGCGTGACGAGGGTCTCGCCCCTACAGGGATCGGAATCAATCTGCGTAAGGGCGGATCCCCCGATCCGCCCTCCGGGGTTTCGAAGGCCATCGCCGGATGGAGAGGGCGTGACGGGGGTCTCGCCCCTACGGGAATCGGAATCAATTACCGATTCGCAAGAAAATTGGGCTCCATTACCATTCGAACCCAATTTGTCGGACAGCGGGTCATAGACGATCGGATCTTCCTTATGGAGGTGAGACTTCTCCCTCAGGTAAGCGTCGTCGGTATCGCGGTAGACCAAATTGTGCCGTTTGTCCCACGGCGGAGCAGCGTCCCAGTCGTACTCTTCTTCGGGTTCACTCGCCTGGGCCTGCGACAAAAGCTCGGCCTCTGCCCGCTTCTTGGCTCGATGCTCGGCAAGGGCCCGGTCGAGTTGGCGATCCTTCTGAATCTTGACCGCAGCCAGGCGCTTATCAGCATCGAGCAGGCCCGTTGTGGAGAGCAGGAACTCGAGGTCGTCGTCGTCGTACTTGGTCTTGAACTCGTCGACGAGCATTCCGAACGTTGGCGTGCTGGCGCTCGCATGCTCAACTTCTTGCGTTCGAGCTCGAGCCTCTCTGCCCTGTGTGCGTCGTTCTTCCGTTCGATCCGCCGTTTCTCGAGCTCGCGATAGGCACGAAAGAACCCGCGTTCGAACGAATTGTAATAGCGGAAATAAGCCTCGATTTGGGGCTCGGTCAGGTCGATCCTCAGCCATGCTTCACGGGCAGCCTCGCGATCGAACCCTGGTTCTTGCAAACCGAAGCACTTCAAGCTCTTCAGTCTTTGGGCGATCGCAGGACGATCGTCGATGTCGATCTTTCTGCCTTCTCGAACTCCGATCAGGTTGGCTGCCTTGTGCTCGACCTGGGTGTCTTGAGCGAGGGCCAGCATCATCGCTGCCCGCGATTGCTTCCAAAGGCACATCGCCGCCTTCTCGGCGAGCTTGAATTCGACGTCGCCCACGGGCTGAGTATCTTCAATGTAGGCTTGCAAGTGCGCCTCCCAATCCTCGTCGAACTCGAGCGACCGGAGGACGATCTCTTCGGACCGAAGTCCGTGCTTGAGAGCGTTTTTGTACGATTTCGCCTTGCCTTCGGGGGTCTTGGGCCCCGTGGACCGCTTCGCATTTCTTGCGTTTGCGTAAATCTGGGACGGCGTTGCCATGGAATCGGCCTCGATTGCGGGACTTCATGGAGCTTCATCAGGCGTAAATTCGCCTACTATTTCAACAGTAAGGCCTAGCGGTACGCGAAGCAACAACTTACGCGTGTATTTGTAGCAGTTTCTTGCGAGAAGGCGGTGCTACGATCGAAGCGCCGGGAAAATATGGCGTTTACACAAACAGGGCAGGCAAGATTATACAGGCGAGACTGACTCCAGGGGGCTTCCTGATTGTCACCTTTCGCTCCCGCGAAAGGATGTTTTTTCCGGTTCCCTCCGGGCGTTAGGCTGGTTAACTGGCCGCTCTCGGCAGACCCGCTCTCAGAGACCCGCTCTCAGACTGTCTGCGTTTGGCCGGTCTGCGTTTGGCCGGTCTGCGTTTGGCCGCGGAAAAACGCATCGACGCGGTCATAGATTTGGTGCCTGACACGTTGCGTCCCGACAACATGAATCCGCTGAAACCGCTTCACTCCTCTCTGAGCCAAGGGCTTCACGCTCATGCGGATGAGGAGTGCCTCGAAATCGCCGGTGAAGTAAGAGCGTCGTTCGTGTTCCTGGTCGAGCAGTTGACACAAAGAACACAAAGCGAAGCAGCGTTCAAGGAGAGCATGAAGGCGTTGGCTGATAAGCATTCAAAGTCGCGGTGGAAACGCAAATCAGGGATGATCGTTCAGGGATGGGCGCTCGGGTCATCGACCTGGATTCCTTCGGCAATGGCGGCGAGTCGATTCTTTAGACGCTGTCTGAAGCATCACAGCAGGACGGTGAAGCCTTCCTGGGCGAAATGGCTGTCGTGGGTCAGGATGTCGGTGATGGATTCCTGCCGCATGGTTTCCATCGAGATGCAATCGGTAAGGCTATAGCCTTTGTCGGGGCGGGATTCGTAGAGGGAAAGGCCGGTCAGGAACCTATCGCGTGTCTGGGGGCGGACGGTGACGGACGCCTTGCTGTGCAGATTGCGGATCAGGGTCGCAGCCCGCCGTTGGGGGCCGGCGTCGCAGAAGGCCGCCAGCACTTCGGAGAGCACTTCATCGGTGGTGATGAGCCGGCAGCCGGAGAGCGTGCGGCTAACGCTCACGGCGGCGGGGTGCCATTGATCCTTGCGATGGGTCAGGGCTACCCAATAGAGGGTATCCGCAAAGACCGGCCTCATTCCGCTGGCCGCTTCGGTGTGCCGTAGATGTAGTGGTCATGCTGCTCGGCGAGATCGGGGGGCAGCTTGTCCCATTCTTCGTCAGGAACATCAGCGGTCAGCTCCAGTATCTCGTCCCAGATCGGCCTTTCGGCGGCGGGCGGCTTGGCGCCGAAGCTCGGCTGTGCCTGCTCGAGCTTGAGGCGTTGCACCAGCATGGAGGCCGCTTCGGTCATGGCGGCGTCGATCGAGGCGTATCGACCCCGTTGCACGGCTGCCAGGATCGGCGTCTGCAGGTTCTCGGGTAAATGGATCGTCATGAGTCGGTTTCTCCTCTGCTTGTCAGCGTAGCATGGCTGGGCGGGATTGCCAAGCCTTGGGAATACGATCGAGTAGAGTCGAGATGTGGCGCGGTGGTTTAGGCTTGCATATCTGTTTCTGGCTCTTTCGATTGCCAGTGCCTCACTCCTCCTTCGGCGGACCTTCGGCACAAACCATGCTCCGTTTCCATCCGCCTTAGGCGGACTCGGCGAACCGGACGTGCCCAATTAAGGCATCGGGCTCTCGGACAGAGGCTTTTGCGCCAGTAGATCCTCACACGTTCGCACTCGGAAAAGCCCTTGCTCAGGCAGTTGAGCCGATGAAGGCCCAACTTCTGGGCCGGGTATATGTCTGGGTATCGTGAGTAACCTGGACCCCGAACCCTGTGCTTCTTGCAGAGCCGTTGACGCAACCGATTCGTCACGTGGTTGTTCACCGCGAAATACGCTCGGTGTGTCGCCAACTCGTCCAGCTCCCTCTTCGCGCCCGAGGGCGTAGAAGCGGTCGTTGGGCGATCCCTTCACTTTGGTGTGTAACGCCTCCTGAAGCTTACTAACCTTTAGTAAAGGTCGTAGACCCATGTCAATCTCCCGGCTGTCAGCTTCTTCTTACGTTAGCCTCTGAACTGAGGTCCCTTCCCTCCACCAGAGTTACCCGGCTTCAACGGTACTACGAACCTCTCCGCCACCCCATCAAGCCCGGCCTGTCCCTCGCGGGGTTGAGTTCACGCGACTCGCTACCATGAGGCTTCCCGTGTTGCGTCGGTTCTCCTTATACAAGCATGCCATCACCTATACCCCGGCGGGACCGTTGAGAGATGTCGCTCATGGCTCGGCCTATTCCAACCGGTCGCCTACTCACAACGACGGCGGCCTTCCCCAACAGTCTGATGGGTCGGCTCCCGCGTACGACATTTCGAGGCCTACAGCGTTCACATGACATTATCCGCCGTGGCGGACTTGCTCGCCACACCGCCAAGCGGCATGTTTTCACGAAGGCTTCGGTCCGCCTCTGGCGGATTGCCTCCACCGCCGCTCCGTTAGCTACCGGCTGGAGCGACCCTTTGCCGGGTAGGATTTACACCTACTGAAGAACCGCGCCTTTTCACGGCGCACAGACTGTCTGACTTCGGGGCCTCTGACTTCGGGGCCGTTCACTCCACAAGAGGCTCGATTTTGGGCTCTGCCTTCATCAATTCAGTAATCCTATCCGTTTTAAGAATGAGCAGATGTCCAATGACGGCTGGATTAATGAAAGCTTCTTGTTCAAAAAACTCGGGGTCACGAATGGCCCGGATGATCTCACCGTTCCGCCCGCGCTCAAAACCCATTAGATCATGAATGTGTAGAAAGCCCTCCAGTTTATGCTCCGCAAGTTTCTCGAAGTCTTCGCGGGTCACCCATCCGACCCAACTCCCCGTCTCCTCAGGTCCCTCTCCTTGGGGGGGAGTAGAGGAGAATACCACGATCCACTTCCTTTCTAACCGGTTGTCCTGGCTACGACTCGACCGAGCTTCATGGCACACGATCATTGATAGCGTTGAGAGAACGGCCAACGCAGGAATCACGCGAGAAAGCATTGACGAATTGCTCCTTTAAGAATGTAGTTTCCCCAAGGTTCTTACTAACTTGAGCTCAAGCACATCCTTTCAAAACCGTATAGTAAACTGAAGGCCAATTCCAGGTGGAATATGAAACGGCCCGAACTTGAAATCCGGTATTCTAGTGCGCTGTCACAGCTAAAACTTCGGGTTGGCGGATAATCAGCGTTCCCCAGCGTTCCCCAGCGTTCCCAGACAGTCTAACTTCGGAGGAGGCGGAGGCCAAGATTTTTCCGCCGACCACTTGACTGGTCACGCGAGCACTACTATCCTTCGGTGCATAGTCCGTCGGATTTCCCGATTTTTGCCTCGGAGTTGCTCCGCAATGCCCTCCTGCGCTCGCAGAGAAATCGTCGCCAAGGACCAGATTGGCGTCTACCACTGCACAGCCTGCTGCGTTCGCCGAGCGTTCCTCTGCGGCAAAGACCCGCTCTCGGGGAGAGATCTCGAGCACCGCAAAGAATGGGTGAGACTGCGGCTCGAATCGCTCGCAGGATTTTTCGCCTTAGACGTCGTTTCCTATGCGGTTATGAGCAACCACTTGCACGTGGTTCTTCGAGCCAGACCCGACGTCGTCGCGGGTTGGTCGGACGTCGACATCGCTCGCCGATGGGCCAGGGTCAAGGCCGTTTTCCGCAGACTCGAGCCCTCGAAAAGAGAGCCAGAAGAGGGAGTTGTGAAGTCGATTCTGAGCGATCGGCGAAAGGTCGCCGAGTATCGCGAACGCCTGGCGAGCGTATCGTGGTTCATGCGGCTTTTGTGCGAGGTTTTGGCCCGTTTGGCGAACGCTGAGGACAAGGTCAAAGGAAAATTTTGGGAGGGGAGGTTCGGCAGCATGGCACTTCTCGATGAGGCAGCGATTTTGACCTGTAGCATGTACGTCGATCTGAATCCGATTCGCGCCAAGATTGCTGAAACTCCCGAAGAATCGAAGTTCACCTCGGCGCACGATCGCATCGAAGCCGTGAAGGCCAAGCCAGGGAGGCTTACTCTCGCGGCGAAGCGACTGTTGGCGATGCACCGAAAGCGGAAATTGGCTGCGAATAAGGCTCGGTTCGAGGCCGGTGTTCCGCCGAGTCCGGACGCTTGGCTCTGCGAGGTTACGCTTCGCGAAGGGCCTGGCGAATCTCCTTTGGTTCATAGAAGTAAGGTCGCGCCCGTGGTGCAAGGCTCTGCCCAGAAGTCGACGGCCGACGAATCGGCTCCGGCGCCGATCGGCCCGAGGGCGTCGGACAGGGGCTTTTTGCCGATCTCGCTCGCGAAGTATTTGACGCTGTTGGATTGGACGGGTCGGGAGATTCGCGAAGGCAAGAGCGGATCGATACCGAGAGGATTGAAACCCATTCTCGAGCGATTGGGTCTGAATTGCGAAACGTGGGTTGAACTCGTCGCCAACTTCGGCCGTTGGTTCAAGCGGGCGGTTGGGCGAGGGGTTTCGATGGCGGCGGAGGCCGAGCGAACGGATCGTCGCTGGTTCCACGGGCAGCGGCACGCCCGAGCGGCGTTTCTGTAACAGCCGCCGACGCAGTTGAGCGACAATCAACAACTTAAGCGGGCACCCGAGGATGGGTGTTCGTTCGAGCATGCGCGAAGGGCTCGATGACGAGCCAGTCATTCGCTCCGAAGCCGTGAATCTACGACCGTTCGGCTTAAAGTGAGCTCCTTGAGTGCTCGAAAGTGCTGGAGATCGACGGACATCTTGAACCTCTCTCGAAAGTAGACTCGAATGAGCTGGAGATCGACGGACATCTTGAACCTCTCTCGAAAGTAGACTGTCTGAGTTGAATGGTCTGAGTTGAATGGAGTTGAATGGGGTATATGTCTGGGTATCGTGAGTAACCCGGACCCCGAACCCTGTGCTTCTTGCAGAGCCGTTGACGCAACCGATTCGTCACGTGGTAGTTAACCGCGTCATACGCTCGGCTCACCGCGCCCAAGTCGAAGTTGGATTTCATCGTGTTCATCATGGTTATCTTGTCCAAGAATCCCCCAATCCAGAACCAGAGATTTGATCTGGATCATCCGCGGTCATGCTCGCTTACGAAATGGCATTCAGTTCTGGGTCGACTGCGAAGACCCCAGATTTGCAGAAGGGACAGCATTTACCCTCGAGACGGTATGTCCAGCAAATCTCGCTCGAGCCGCAGTCCGGACAATCGGTTCGCCGGGAACGAGAATCGACCATGAACTCCTTACCACAGGCCAAGCACAAATGAGGTGCGTCGTTGCCAACGCACTTATCGAGCAGATCGTGGTTGGGATGGTATGCATACTTCTTCTTTCCGTTCTTCTGAACGTAGTAAGGGTTGCCTTCGTCCCACGCCATGACCGCCTTGCCGCAGTTACCGCATACGTTGGTGACGCCCCATGCCATTGTCGGTCTCCTTTCCAAGAATTGCCGCGATTCCGAGCAGTTCGCTCTTCGGAGCAAAGCTCGACTCACATCGCCCCGACCGCCCGGAGTTCGATTCGCAGCGCTGCTCGCTGGATTCGATCGATCATACTTTCCCGGATGCCCGTGGGCTGTCTAACGTGACGGATGTTTAGATCCCTTCGCCAGAAGCTCAACACGCAGGGCCAAAGGCAACAGCCTCGGTCCCGGGCCCGAATCAAGCGCATCGCCGTGCGGACTATTGCTCACGAAGGAGGTAATCGGTCCGCTGTATTCCGTGCGCCAATATCCCCCGGCTTGGGAGGTATCGCGGCGTGAGCGATCCGCAGAGTCTCCTCACCCTTTGGTCTCACGGCAACCAAGCAAGCTGGGCAAGTGTAGCAGGCGCTTTCGGCCGAGACGTCGCCGAGAAGGATGAGATCCTGTTTGCAGTGAGGACAAACCGTCGATGTGTTTCCAAACCGGTCTTTCATGTCCAGATGCCCTTCCATGGTTGATGATTCCGCAAGGGATCACGATAATCGCCCCCCGCGCAACAAACAAGAATCCATCGCCCAGGTTCAACCATTACTCTGGGATGGGGCCTCTTCATGCGCGGACCTCTCGTCTCCTCAGGCCCAATACGCGCTCGCGTGGATTTGCAATTACTCGGTACTGATGATGAAAAAATCCTCGCGCACTGGTATGTTCCGCTTAGAAAGAAAACGGCAGTCGAGGATCGGCTGCGTCCTTCGTGCATGGAGATTGGTCGATGCGCTATCCTCTCGGGTTCACCCTCGCTCAATTCAAACACCGCCGCAGAATGGGCAAGGCGAAACGTACGCGCTACCCTTCGGTACTGATGCTCGAGCCGCTTTACACTTGCAACCTCGCCTGCGTCGGCTGTTCGACCGAGCGGTATACCGGAAAACTGTCGGACAGGATGTCGCTCGAAAAGTGCTTCAAGGCCGCCGAAGATTGCGAGGCCCCGATCGTCAACATCTGCGGGGGCGAGCCCACGCTGTACCCTGAGTTGAAAGATCTGATCAGCGGCCTGATCGCTCGCGACAAATACATCCTGATGTGCACCAACGCACTTCGCCTCGACGACAAGGTCTTCGGCGTCGTTCCCCCAAGCCCCCAGTTCTTCCTGATGATTCACTTGGACGGCCTACGCGAAACGCACGACTACGTCTGCGACCGTAAGGGGGTGTTCGACAAAGCCATCGAGATGATCAAGAAGGGGAAGGAACTCGGCTACACAATCTTCCTCAACACGACGGTCTTCCGCGAAACCAAGGTCGAGGAGGTCGAGGGGCTCTGCCGGATGATTGACGAGCTCAAGGCCGACGGAATCTTGATCTCACCTGGTTATGAATACGAGACCGTCGAACGAGACATCTTCCTTAGCGTCGATCAGATCCACGAAAAGTTCCGGGCCATCCGCGATTTCTCACATAAATACAAGATTAATGCCACTCCCATGTTTCTCGAGTTTGCCGCGGGCTTACGCGAGCTGAAGTGCTCCCCTTGGTCGACAGTCAACTACACCCCCAAGGGCTGGAAGGCCCCGTGTTACTTGATTGAGGGGGAAGGTCATTACCAAGAGTGGGACGCGTTCTGGAACGGCGTCGACTGGGACTACTGGGAGAGCCGCCAGGACAAGCGCTGCCAAAACTGCAAGATGCACTCAGGCTTCGAACACAGCGCCGTCGACGAAGCGATGAAGAGCGTCAAAGGCGTGCTCCAGCTTGCGGCATGGACTCTCAGATAGCTCAGTCCAATAGGCTGAACTTACCGGCACTCCTCCCTGAGCCAGGGCCGCAGACTCACTGCGGTTGGTTTCTAGGCTGCGCACTTCTTGCCTTAAGCCAAGTCGCTTCGCCAACGCATCCCGCCCCTCGAGAACGGCTCGTTAATCTCCCGCCATCGGCAACCGCCCCATGAACTTGTAGAGCTTTTGAATCGAGAGCCCCTCGCGTTCTGCCGCAAGAGCTGGCCATGCACGGTATCACATACCGATTGCGGTCATGGAACCCTCACTCATCCTCCACGCCCAGAATCTCCGCCAAGGCGTTTCGAGCCTTGAGAACGCCTCTTTCATCGCCTGCCAGCAAGCGACGACGAGCGCCTCTTCTGAAGCTCTTCCAGTTGATATGCCCGACCTGAGCGACAGGCCGATCGTATCCCGCTCGGTTCGCGTAGTCGTCGTGAAACTTGCGATCATCGAGGTATGCGATCCCGTTCCGAGGAAGATTCTGCTGGAATGCGATTTTCAGTCGGAAGAGTTGCCCGAGAGCCAAAGGCAGACAGCCTGAGTCCAGGGCCGAATTTATACCAGGCTTTGAGCAAGCTTCTTGATTCGATCAGCGCCTTAAATCGGCTGGGTGCTCCGCGGCGATCGAAGGAACGACTGATTCGTCGGACAAATCAGGCGCAGCTTCCTCGATAAATCCAAAAGGCAGGTTGTTGCCGAGGTTCAATTCGTACTTGTTCGGAACGTGTATAAACGGGCAGACGTCGACGTCTTCTTCCGAATCGTCGTCGTCGGTATCGAACTCAAACGCCGAGTCGGACGAGATCAGATGCTCTTTTCCATTACCAATGCATACACTTGCGCGACAATCAGCGGAATCATTCGAGCTTATCCATTCGTAAGCCTCCAGCAAATCGGCGAAACTGACGGGAGCTCTCGAGGACATATTCATGCTCGTAGAATGAGCCCAAACCGAACGTGAACGCGTATCTCATACGACTCCTAAAGCCTTTTTGTGCAAATCGCGGGGCCTGCGTGCAACGCCCAATCCATTGGAAACCTCCAAAAAGCATATCAACGGGAGCTGTCGCCGCTGGAAGACAATTGATCGCCGAGGTAGAGCGTTAAAGCTTGCTTCAGCTCCTTCATAACAGCCGTGTTGACCGCAGGGTCCGTCTCGGTGCTTTGCCTGGCCGCCGCTTTCATCAAATGAACCACCACCAGACCCATGATCTCGGCTCGCTTCAGTGAGAGCTTCGGAAACCTCGTCTTGAGAATCCGTGCGACGTGCCGTCTATGGGCTTGTCTGATTTCAGCGGCGCGATTGGACCGCTGTTGAACAACATCCATCAAGGCCGAGGCGGCCGCACGCTCTTCGCGAAAGCCGATCAAAAGCCCGAGCAACTCCTCAGCCAGTTCGTGGATGCTGATCGACTTCGCGCGATACTCGATTCCGAGTAGAGCTTGGTCGAGACGCTCGGCAAACCTTTCGAGCAGAGCATCCGCCAGCGCCTCCTTGTTTGGGAAAAACTGATAAAGCGAACCGATCGGCGCCCGCGCGAGCAGCAACTTCGGTCATCGTCACGGCGTCGTAACCTTTCTCGGCAAACAAGCTCATGCCTGCCTCCAAAAGCGCCGCCACGCGACGCTTGCCACGCTCGCGCTGAGGGGCCTTCGCCGTGTTTTTTCCAATCGAGCTTGACATTTGCGAGGATTTCCTCATAAATTGCTTTTGCGAGGCTAGCCTCATATTACCAAAACGGCGGCCTACAGATCCAGACACGCAGGCGGCTTTAGACGCCAGAGACGTTGCGGGCGAGCACGTAAAGCAACGACTCGACCAGGGAGGCTCTTTTTCGATGAAACTCGATCCACTTACCACTGCGCTTGTCATGATCGACCTTCAAAACGGGGTGATGGGCCGGCAACTGGCGCCTCACACTGCGAGTGAGGTGTTAGAACGAACGACAAAGCTTGCAGGACGATTCCGGGCGGAGGGAGCGCCGGTCGTCTGGGTGCGCGTCCGCTTTGCTGCGGATTTCGCCGATGCACCAAGCAACCGGTCGATCAGCCGTTCCCAACGCCGCCCGACGGCTTTCCAGCGGACTTTTCCGAGTTTCCCCAAGGACTTGTCGCACCGAACGACATTGCGATCACAAAGCGGCAGTGGGGCGCATTTCTACGGAACGGACCTCGAGCTTCAGCTCCGCAGACGAGGCGTCACGACGATCGTTCTCGGTGGAGTGGCGACGAACTTTGGGGTTGAGTCGACCGCCCGCCAGGCATGGGAGCTGGGCTTTGCGATTGTCCTCGCCGAGGACGTTACTTCGAGCATGTCGAACGAACTGCACGACTTTGCGCTCAAGTTTATTTTGCCGCGAATCGCAATCGTTTCGACTTCGAAGGCGCTCTCGTTCAAGGAGGAATAGATGCAAGGGAGGACATTGGCTATGCCGATCCGTGGTCCAGCGACCGTTCACGTCTCGGTGCAGTGGCTTCTCTTGCTGGCGGGCTCTGCGTTGTTCATCTACGGAATGAGAGCCTTAGGCCTGCCTGGGGCGTGGCTGCTTGGACCGATGGTCGCTGGGATTGTCGTTGGCGTGAACGGCGGATCGATTCGGCTGCCGGCCTTCGGCTTCGTTGTTGCTCAGGCCATCGTGGGCTGCCTGGTGGCGGGCTTGATGACTCGTCCCGTCCTCGGCTCGTTTGCTCGGCAATGGCCGATCTTCTTGTGCGTGACGCTCTCGACCATCACGGCGAGCAGCGCGGTGGGATGGGTCTTGTGCCGCATGCGCATTTTTCCAGGGACGACGGCCGTCTGGGGCATGTCGCCTGGCGCTTCCACCGCGATGATGCTGATGGCTGAGGCTCACGGCGGCGATCCTCGGCTCGTCGCTTTCATGCAGTATCTCAGAGTCATCTGTGTCGCCCTTCTGGCTTCACTGATCGCTCGCGTTTGGATCGGCAGTTCTGGGAGCGTCCAACCGCCGCAGGACGTTTTCCCCACTCTACGGCTTGTGCCATTTGTCGAGACGCTTGCGATCGCAGCCTTTGGAATTGCAATCGCCCGTTATGTTCCCATTCCTTCGGGCGTGCTACTCGTGCCGATGGCGATTGGTATGGTCCTGAATGCCTCTGGGGTCGTCGAGATCGAATTGCCTCGATGGTTGATGGCTGGGACGTTCGCGGTTCTCGGCTGGGGCGTCGGCCTCAGGTTCACGCGCAGCGGCCTGGTTCACGCAGCGAGGTGCTTTCCATGGATCCTCGCGTCGGTCGCCGTGTTGATCGGGTTCTGCGGGGTTGTTGGATTGATCTTGCATCGCGCGCTCGGCACGGACCTTCTGACGGCTTACCTTGCAACGAGTCCAGGCGGGATCGATTCGGCGATCGCCATCGGAGCGTCGACGAAGGTGGATATGCCGTTTGTCATGGGCTTGCAGATCTTCCGCGCGATCGTGGTGATCGGCATCGGACCGACGTTGGCGAGGTTCGTCGCACAGCGGAGCGTGATTGACCAAGTCGAAACTTGAACGTACGCATCGCCTCCGCGCTGGTGCGTCGATTGAGAGCGAGTTCGGCTACCCCGAGACGAGTTTCGTGATCGCAGGCTTTTTCTGAAACGCGTCGTCGAATTCGTCGAGGGCTGGAAAGGGAATCGGCGGAGTCGTTTGCCAATCCCTCAATCGTTCTTCATAAGCCCGAAGGCACTCCCGCCGCTGTTCCAACGAAATTCGAGCAGGCGACCATGCGATGAACGGCGGCAATACGTCGAAGCCCATGAAGTAAAAGATTCCGTGCTGGATAGGGAACAACAGAGAATCCATCTCCCCGTTCAAACCAGTTGGACTATAGATCGTTGGGCCGCCGCCCGTGGTCAAACTGAGCATTGCCCTTTTGCCCTTGAAGACCCCATTCGAGTACCAACGTCCTCCGCCGTACGTCAAGCCCGCGGCAAAAACGCGATCGACCCATCCCTTGAGAATCGCCGGAAGTCCAAACCACCAAAACGGAAACTGGAAGACCAGCAAGTCGGCCTGGAAGAGCTTTTTCTGTTCCTCGGCGACGTCCGCGGCGAACGTGCTTTTCTCGCTGGCCTTGATCTGTTCGGCGCTATACTTGAAACAATCGGGATCCTCGAGCTTCGTGAAATCGTGCCTTCCGCCCACTGGGTTGAAGTTCTGAACATACAGGTCAGACACAACGACCGAATGGCCCATTTCCTCGAGCACCCTGACCGCTGTATCACGCATCGCGCCATTGAACGACTTCGGTTCTTCATGGGCGTAAACGATCAGTACATTCATCGAATCGAACTTCCTTTCGTCACCCAGTTGCTGGAGAAAAGAGAGCAGAAAAGCCCGTAAATGGCTCGAGCGGAAGCACCTCGGCGCTCAGCAATCCCTCTTGGACCATTGGCAGTCGGTCGATGTGCGCATCGGCTTCTTTCTGATCGGACGCCTCGAGCAACAGGACGGCGCCGGAAGGCCCTTTGATAAAATGGATCGATCGCAACACGCCGGAAGTCGTCATCCGCCAGACATGCTCGGCCTCGGGTCTGAGTAGCAAGCCAAGCCTCTCTCTTGGAGCATCAGGTTTGACCTTCAGAACAGCGAGGAATTGCATCTTATTCTCCTTAAATCTTCACTTGATAGCGACAAATTGTGATCGAACGAATCTGCGTCGATCGGCCGGTCATCAAACTCCCGTGCCTGTAAATTCAGTCAGCTCGTGGGAGCTGATCAGTTCGATCTCCCCAGGGTGCTCGCGAGCCAAACGTCTAACCTCTTCGAGGCTCTTGCGGCGGAGATCATCGTCGTCGGCGAATCTCGATGTGATCGGAGTGATAGGATTGTCATCCGAAATTGCTTCGATCCGGCGGTAGTAGGCGTCGCCAACGTGGAAGAGCCATTTATGGCCCTGCTCGATCGCGACGCCGCTGTGACCGAACGTGTGTCCAAAGAGTGGAATGAGCAGAACTTCCGAATCGAAGCCCAGTTTTAGAGGCCTTGCTTCGAGACCGAACCACATCCGAGTCGACTTTCCCTGAGGTTTCCATTTCGGTCCGTGGGCAAATTGGTTTCCAAGATAGCGACGCCAGCCTCGAAGGACGCTCGCATGTTCCTCTGAACTGAGGTGGACCTGTGCCTTGGGAAAATCGAGGAGCCCGCCGACGTGGTCGGCGTCGCAATGAGTGAGCACAGCATGCTCTACGTCCTCCATTCGAAAACCCATTCGCTCGACGTGGCGGATTGCCGTTTCGGGCTCGCTCAAAACAATACCAAACAAGTCGATCATCTCTCGACCGATCCGTCCTACAGGATCCTTTACCTCCTCGAGTCCGAAGCCTGTGTCGACAAGTGCGAGCCCGGTTTTGTCTTCGAGCAGAAGGCAATGACAGACTCCCTTGGGATTGGGGTCGTTCGGAAACGCGCCCAGGGTTCCACAGTTCAGATGGTGAACTTTGATCATAAGCCCTCCCTGATCGAACACGAGCCGGTTCGCACGCCATGCCGTTAGGCCTACGCCGCAGGCGTGCTGACATTTCTCAGGAGGGATGGTAGGCTTGCCGCCGAACTTCGCCAAGTACGCATCTTTTTGTTAGGTACTGACGTGAAAGTAAGCTCAGAAAATTCGAACTGCGTTGACGACGCTTCATTCAATTGCCCGGTCGAGGCGACTTTGAGCGTGATCGGCGGCAAATGGAAGGTGGTGATCCTGTTTCACCTGTCGTACGAAGGCGTCCACCGGTTCGCAGAGCTGCGTAAAAAGATCCCCAAAGTCAGCGAGCGCATGCTTACGCAACAGCTTCGCGAGCTGGAAGAAGCCGGAGTGCTGCGGAGACAGGTTTACGCCGAAGTGCCGCCGAAGGTGGAATACTCGCTCACCGACTACGGGGAGACCCTCCGGCCAATTTGTAGAAGCATGTGCGATTGGGGTAAGACGCATATGAGAAGGCTCCAAACGAAGAAGAAAGCCGCAGCGCTCTGAAATCGCCGTTTCCAGAGATCGATGCATTTTTCCACTCATATTCAGAGACGCGGAGTCAACTCGTGAACCGGCCTCCAATTCTTCGACATTCAGGCAAAGGCAGGACGATCGCCGTGGTGGGAGACCTGTATCGCTTTTTGGCGACGGGACCAGAAACGAACGGAACTTATGCCTTATGGGAGGCGCTTGTTCCTCCAGGCGGCGGGCCTCCTCCGCACATCCATAGTCGGGAGGAAGAGGGATTCTACATCCTCGAAGGCGAGATCGTTATTCAGGTCGGAGACCAAAAGATCGTGGCGACCGCTGGGTCGTTCGCGAACATGCCGGTCGGCACGCTCCATTCGTTCAAGAACGAAAGCAACGCGCCCGCGAAGATGCTCATCTCGGTGGCCCCTGCAGGCCTCGAAGAGATGTTTTTCGAAGTCGGTGTTCCCGTGGCGGAGGGCTCAACGACGGCACTTCCGCCGACGAAAAGCGAGATCGAAAAGATGCTCGAGGTCGCCCCCCGGTATGGAGTCGAGATCATACTGCCGAAGCACTAAGGATGCATGCTCGAATTGTCACTTCTCGGTCGCCTCGATCGTCACGTTGCCAGTGCCGGACGTTGCCTTGAGCGTCCTGCCCTCGGGATCCAGTTCGGTCCGTCCCTTGAGCGTTCCACCGACGACGGATTTTGACAGAGGGTTTCCTTGGTACGTCAGGCCATTGGTTGTCAACTTGCCCGTGCCCGTCGAGGCGTCGATGCTTAGTCCCAGCTTAGATGGGAGCAGCACAGTCGCTCCTCCGGTTCCCGATTCGACCGAGACCGTAGCGTTCTTTGGCCAGGTCAACACGGCGAGACGCACGTTCCCAGTGCCCGATTCGAAACTTGAATCGCCAGTGAGGGCGATGTGATCGAGGGTGAGATCGCCGACGCCGACCTCTGCCTTCATACGCCCTTCCAGACCTTCAACGACCACCGAGCCCACGCCCGACGCGACAGTAAGATTCGATTTCCCGGGAACTGTGACGGTTAACTCGGCGTTCCAGGATTTTCCGTTGGGGCCTTTGGGTTTGACCAGGACGGTCCCGTCGTCTTGGAGGGCCACTGTCAGGACGATTGCGTCCAAGGTGGCCTGGTCTTGTCCGCCAAGCGTGCCCGTTACTTCGACTTCCTTGGAATCGAGTGGTCCAGGTTTGATTGTCAGCGATCCGATCGGAACATCGATGAGAAGAGTGGCGGGAACCTTGGTCGTCACTTTCGCAGTGAACGGCTTCTTGACCGTAATCGGCGAACCCACAAGATTGACCGAGCAACCCGCCGACAAAGTTAAGGCAAGCACAGTACAAGAAAAGACGGTGGCACTCATTCTTCGTGAAATCATCGCCTGCTCCGGTTCGAAGTTGTAGGACTCATCGCGAAATAGTTCGTTGGTCCCGACAAAAGATTGTGTACGAGATGAAGACTTGATGAAAGGGAAGAGCACGAAGGGCTCGGACGACAGCCACGGGAATCGACTCTTCACACCTCGGCGTTACGTCGTCCATGAAGATTTCGCGAAGAATCTGGGTCGTCTCGAGGTATCGATGAATACTCTTCCAAGTGAGCCGACTGTACTTGTGAGGTCGATTTTCGTTTCCTAAGCTGACTCTCGATCGAATGTGGTCTCATTCAGCTTGAACTGTCGATCTCGAGGAGAGATTCGCGTGCTTTCATCGCTTTGGGACGCGGTTCGTCATCTACCCTGGGAACATCAAATCTTCTTCGCGCTTGCACTTCTGATTGCCTTTGCATTCGAGTTTATCAACGGCTTCCACGATACGGCCAACGCCGTGACCACCGTCATTTACACAGGGACGCTTCGGCCCTATCCTGCCGTCCTGTACTCGGGCGTTTGCAACTTCTTCGGCGTGCTCATGGGCGGGACTGCGGTCGCATTCAGCATTGTAAACCTCTTGCCCGTGGACCTTTTGATCGACAGCGCCAGTACGCGATCGATCGTGATGGTTGTCTCGCTGCTGTTGGCAGGGGTCATCTGGAACCTCTCAACCTGGTGGTATGGACTTCCGGTTTCGAGCTCGCACACGCTGATCGGGTCGATCCTGGGAGTCGGTTTGGCGAACAGCCTGATGACGCGAGGCAACGCCTCGGGAGTGAGCTGGGATAAGGCAGGGGAGGTCGGGCTTTCGCTCTTGATTTCCCCTTTGATAGGCTTCGCGGCGGCGGCGGCTCTTCTGCTCTTGATGAAGCGAATTTTCCGCGAGCCCAACCTCTACCATCCGCCTGGCGAGGGGGACAACCCGCCAAAGTGGGTTCGCGGGGTTCTCTTGGCGACCTGCGGAGGGGTGAGCTTCGCTCATGGTTCCAACGACGGCCAGAAAGGCATGGGCCTGATACTCCTGGCGCTAATCGGATTCTTGCCTTCCTACTACGCACTCAACCTTCACGACGAACATGGGCGCGGGACGTCCGCGCATCGGCGATCGCGATCCAGGCCGAGCTCGATAAGGAAAAGGCTCTCACGTCGCATCTTCGCGAGGATCTCGAGACGATTTCAAAAGAGCTCGATGGCAAAACTTCGTTCCAGGAAGTCGAGCCCATGGGAAGGTGGAAGCTGCGATCGACGATCTATAGGTTCCGCAAGAACCTGGCTCAGTCCAAGTTGTCTCCCAATTCGATTCATGCGATTGCTCCCTATCGCAAGGCTTTTTCCGAGTCGATCGAATACGTACCATTTTGGGTGATGGTGGGAGTCGCGATTGCCCTGGGTTTAGGGACGACGATCGGTTACAAGCGAATTGTCGTGACGGTGGCGGAAAAGATCGGCAAGTCGCATCTGACCTACGCCCAAGGGGCGGCGGCCGAGATCGTCGCCGCGGTGACGATTGGCCTGGCCGACGTCGTCCATATGCCCGTCAGTACGACCCACGTCCTCTCATCCGGCATTGCAGGAACGATGTGGGCCAACCGATCCGGAATTCAAGGCGATACGATCAAGAAAATCGGTCTGGCGTGGGTTCTCACGCTGCCGATCGCCATTCTCCTGGCAGCCAGCCTCTTCACCTTGGGAGGTTATCTCGTTCCCGGGGCCGGTGCGAGGTAGGGATTGGGTTCGAAGCTTAGAATTTCTGCATCCTCTAGCTCGTCGATTTGTTTCCACCGTCGACTGTTTGGATATCAAC
The DNA here is from genome assembly GCA_963818975.1 of uncultured Planctomycetota bacterium. Classification (GTDB taxonomy): domain Bacteria; phylum Planctomycetota; class Planctomycetia; order Isosphaerales; family Isosphaeraceae; genus CAWFUI01. The sequence goes on from CAWFUI010000009.1 coordinate 33,274, forward strand.
CGGGCTCGGTCGGAGGCCGACCTGCGAGAGAGAACGCTAAAGGCTTTTCTGGTAAGAGTTTAGAGATGCATCTACTCATGATTGGAAGCTCGTGGAGGCATCCGTTCGAATTTTTCATTATTTGAGCGTTCGACGATCGCAGTAAGACCCGCCTCAGAGCAATTTGGAAACGCCCGTTAATCCATAAGAGCTCGGACCAGACTCTTGACAATTTCGCCCTCCAGATATAATGTCCTAAGGACATTATATCTGGAGGGGCTCGACATTTCATCGTGGAAGACTACACTCGCGTCAGAGGTGCTGAAAGAGTTTGGAAAAGAACGACGGCGAGTGATCTCTGATTGGCGCATCCTTTTGGCAGCCAGGCGGCTTGCACACTCTCAAAATGCCTGGCTTCCGGATGTCAAAAAGTCATTAGCTATCCGGCAGAAACTCCAAGAGAGGGGCGATATTGCATCGGTGGAAGGAGTGGAAGGCATCTTTGTCGTCGAGGCACCATACGCAAATCTACTGGAGGTTTCAGAGGAACAAAAGATCCAAGAGGCCAATCCGTGGGCAGTTTTTGGTTTCCTGACAGCAATGGTTCACCATGGAATAACCGACCTAATGCCGAGGGAGATCTACACCATCCGGTTCAAGGAAGCAGGGGCATCGCATCGAATCCCATTAGGGACCTCCCCCGAAGATTGGGTTGACATCAAGTTCCCTACCGCCAAACAACCGAAGAATTTGGGCGAGATACCGGTAGTTTGGACCGAGATTAGGGGGTCCTGGGAGTTCGGGGTGACGGTCGGTTACAGTTTCGGGTCGCCTATCTATATGACAGACCTAGAGCGCACACTCCTTGACGCCCTCAGGTCGCCTGAGAAGTGCGGCGGCATCGCGAAGGTGTTGCAAGCCTGGCGTTCCGCCGAGAGTCTGAATGTCGATCGTTTGATCGATTACACCGACACTTTTGGCATCAAGAATCTTCGTCAGCGCGTCGGTTTTCTTCTCGAAAAACTAGGGCTTTTCCACCCCAGGCTCGTTCAATGGCGAAGTGAACTCCCAAGGGGCGGCTCGCTAAAGTTGCTTGCGAGCGCTCCTTACTCTGAGAACTATGCTAAAGCATGGAACCTGTCGCTCAATGTTCCGCGGTCTGTCCTCGCAATTCTCGAAGAGGAATAAGGCGGCCTTTGGAAACGGGAAGTTATCCAACCTCGATTGAAGAGATCTCGAAGTGGCGAAGTGCCAACAAGGCGACGCTCGAGGAGGCTCGACGTCGCTTCGTTCAATTCGTGATCCTCGTTTCGATCTCGGCAAACCGAGAACTGGCGACTCGAATGTGCTTCAAGGGAGGCAACGCCCTTCAATTTGTGCATGGGAATCTACGCAGCACAGCGGATCTCGATTTTTCAGCCGAATCTGATTTCCCTGACGACAAACAGGAGATCGGCCGATTACTCGACGCTGCGTTCAAGATGGGCCTGGCGAGGCATCGCGTAAAGCTTCGCTGTCAAACGATCAAGAGAAATCCGCCAGGCATCGACAAGACAACTCCGACTTACCGGATCACGGCTTGCTTTCAGATGCCAGGCGACCGGCGCTACCAAAGCTTCTCAGAAGAAAAGACCATCAGTGAAGTGGTTGAGATTGAGATTAGCTTGAACGACGTCGTCTGCGAAACACAGGACAGGTGGTTCTCCGCGGACACGGAGCCTATAAGAGTGTGCACACTCGAGGACGTCGTCGCGGAGAAACTTCGAGCATTGCTACAGCAAATCCCGCGTAGGCGCTCTCGACCTCAAGATATATTCGACGTTGCCTCGATGGCCCGCCAACGAACTTCGCTTGATCTCGAAAAGGTTTCTGCATTCCTCATTCGAAAGGCGAGGGCTCGAGGGATCTCTCCAACCAAGAGGGCTTTTGACGACGCAGTCAGGGAACACGCGCGGATAGGTTACGACGATCTCGTGAAGCCGAAAACGCCACGCTACATCCCATTTGACGCGGCGTGGCTGGAGGTGCTATCACTGGTGAATCGTCTCGCGATCCCCGATTGAGTTCTCGCTCGAAAAGCTCGAAGGGCACTTGACTTCGAGCATCGCGTAGGTTGACGTCACTGATCAATCCGTTCGAAGTTCGGCACTGGGCTTACGCACGGTTTCACATCGTCTTTCGGATCCGGAAATCAATCGAACGCGTTCACGGCATCGGCGGATTCTTTTTTCGAGCTCGAGCGCCAAAAGAGTTGGCACAGCGATACAACCAAAACGTCGGCATCGATCTCAACCCAACCTCCTACGGACAAGACTGTTGGCGGCCGAAGGGGGGAACAACCGTTTTCGAACCTCTTCCCGCCGAGAAAACGTATGTCGGCCGACCCGAACAAGTGTGGATAATCAACTTCCGGTTCTGAAACCTGGCCGCGATGGACGAGCAGCTTCGAAACGCCGTGATCGAAGTCGAGGTCGATCCCGAATTCTATCCGAACGCGCTGTACGCCAGACTCAAAGGTCCCGTAGGCATCTCCATCCAGCTTTGGGAGCCTGATGTCGAGGATGCGATTCGCTTGGTTGCAATAACTTAGGAAGTGAGCTCGGGCATCATTCTCGATCCAAAGAGCCTTCAACGATCGGAGCTCGCCACCAATGACCACCGACGACCGCCTCGAGAAGCTCCCAGAACCATTAAGAAAAGCACTGCCCGACTTGATGCGCAGGGCGATCGATGCCGCCAAGCGAGCCGACGCGCCATTTGGATGCGTCCTTGCCGATTACAATACAGGCAAGTTTCTTGACGAAGCGCCCAACACATCCAGTTCGGACCCGACTGCTCATGCCGAAATGAACGGCCTGAGGATGTTGGCTGCGAAGCATCTCGAGCCATCCAAGACCGCGCTCATTTCCACCGCCGAACCTTGTCCTATGTGCGCAACCGCCTGCTTTTGGGCTCAGATTCCGGTCGTCGTGTTCGGGACGAGCATCGAAACGCTCATTCGCAAAGGCTGGCGTCAGATCGATTTTTCAATGGATAAACTTCTGTCACACGCCAAGCCCAAGAGCGACCTTGTCGTCGTCGCTGACTATCTGAGCAGCGAGACCGATAGACTCTACGACAAGAAAGCGTAGAGCAGGCCTCCGAAGTCCAATCGAAGACTCGTCCGCCTCTCAGCCCACCCACACCGATGGTTAGACCCGTCGATCGGAGGCTCGCTTTATGGCCGACATCCAGAACCCCAAGCTCCTGTATTTCAAGGCAGGACTCTTCGTATCCATCGGCGCGCTCGCCGCGGTATTGATCGTCTTGGAACATCCTACTCTGAGGGTCGCGGGGCTCTTGGCCCTGGCGATCTGGGCCTTCGCCAGGGCGTATTACTTCGCGTTCTACGTGATCGAGCATTATATCGACAGCCGCTTCCGCTTTGCCGGTCTCTCGTCGGTGGCGCATTACTTGTGGAAACAGAGGAAGGTCGGGCCGAGTCGCGACGAGGCAAAGGCGCCAGCAGAGGATCGAGTAATTTGACTTCGACTGCTTCGTCGTGGACAATTTTCCCAAGGCTTTAAGAGCCCCTCGCCGAGCCGTCGTCTCTTCTCTCCGACTCTGGCATACGCGATCCTTCGAACGCACACCACGAACTGGCGCCGTCCCAGCCCGATTCGGAAGAGGAGGCCTAAGATGTCTCGCATTCGGACCACGATCTCGTCCTTGGTTTCCGGAACTCTATTGGTTCTCGGATGCCTTTCGGCAACAAGCCTCCACGCCCAAGACAAGCTCAAGACGCACCCGCGCTACGAGCAATTCCAAAAGTTCTCCAGGCAGCTTCAAGGCGCCTGGAAATCGGGCGCACTCTCGGTTGGGTGGACCGACGGGGGCAAGGCGTTCGAGTACATGCAGGACGGAAAGCGTTGGCGATTCGACATCGAAAAGCTCGAGAAGACCGAGGCGAAGACTACCAAAGATTCCGCCCCGATCGTCTCCGGCGGACGTCAACCCCGGGGTCGCTCGGGCTTCCCTGGTCGCGGTAGACAATTCGGCACCGCCGTTTCACCCAACGGAGCGCTCAAGGCCGTCTGCAAAGACCGAAACGTCTGGCTCGCCGACGCGACTGGCGCACTCGAGAAACAAATCACAACCGACGGCAGCGAGGCTGGTCGCATCAAGAACGGCGTGGCGAGCTGGGTCTATGGCGAAGAACTGTTTCAGCCCACTGCGATGTGGTGGTCGCCCGACAGCAAGAAGCTGGCCTACTACCGCTTCGACGAAAGTCAGGTCAAAGACTACTACCTCGCGCTCTCTCAATTGAAGCTACAGACCACCGTCGGCGCCGAACCGTACCCCAAAGCGGGTACGCCAAACCCTATCGTAGAGTTGTTCATATACGATACTGAGACAAAGATCTCGACCAAAGTCGACGTTCGCGACGGCGCCCCGTTTTCTGATTCGGTCGTGGGGCACTACGTCTACCACGTCGATTGGGCGCCAGACGGCTCGGTGCTGTTGTTCAATCGCACGAACAGGCTGCAAAACATCATGGAGCTGGCCTCGGCGGATCCCTCCACAGGCAAATGCAAGGCGATCGTCCACGAAGAATGGCTGCCAAGCTGGGTTGAGAACACGCCGACGCTGCGTTTCCTCAAGGACGGCAAGCGGTTTATCTGGAGTTCCGAACGCAACGGCTACAAAAACTACTTCCTCTACGACCTCTCCGGCAAACTGATCTCTCAGATCACCAAGAACGAGTTCGACTCTGGATCGATCGAACGCGTCGACGAAGAAGCCAACGTCTTGGACTACCTGGCTCACGACGGCGACAACCCGATGAAACTCCAGCTCCATAGAGCTTCACTCGACGGCTCTTCAGACAAGCGACTGACCGATCCGGCATTCAACCACTCGGTGAGCATCGCTCCCGATGGAAAGCACTTCATTGATATTGCCCAGACGCACGATTCGCCGCCAGCGACCAAGCTCTTTGACGCTGAGGGTAAGAAGTTGGCGGACCTCGCCGAAAGCGATGTTAGCGGTCTGGATAAGCTGGGAGCAAAGCACGCCGAGATGTTCACATTCAAGGCCGCCGACGGCAAGACCGATCTCTACGGCATGCTCCAGTTTCCCTCGGACTTTGACTCGAAGAAGACGTATCCGCTTTTGATCAGCGTGTACGCAGGGCCCGCGACCAATGGAGCAAGGGAAGCCTTCGCGCGAGAACAGCGCTCACCGAGCTGGGATTCCTGGTGGCTTCTTTGGATTCGAGAAGCGCGGCGGGAAGAGGCAAGGCGTTCCTCGACGCGATCTATCAGCGGCTCTGCGAGGTTGAGATCGACGATCAGGCCGCTGGAGTCAGGCATCTCGGCGCGCGGCCTTACGTCGACAAGACTCGCGTCGGAATTTTTGGCACTTCGTACGGAGGCACGGCGTCCGCGGCGTGCCTGATGCGCTATCCCGACGTGTTCAAGGCGGCGTGCGCCAACTCGTCGGTCACCGACTTTCGAAACTACGACACGATCTATACAGAGCGTTATATGCGAACGCCGCAGGAGAACGTCAAGGGCTACGACATGACGAACTTGGCCACTCACGTTCCGAACTTGAAAGGTCGTCTGATGCTCTACTTCGGGACCGCGGACGACAACGTGCATCCTTCGAACACCTTGCAACTCGTCGCGGCGCTCCAAAGAGCCGGCAAGAACTTCGAGCTTCAGGTCGGCCCGGATATGGGACACACAGCGCTCAATACGGACAGGATGATGGAGTTCTTCATCGACAGCCTGGCGCCGACGTCGGCTTCGGAGAAATCGCCCGAGTCGAGTTCGGCCAACTCCGCCGCCTCGAACGGCGACCCCAAGTCGTCGAACGCCTCGAGCGCGGCCAGCGGGCCAAAGCCGTGAGCGCCGTTGAGAACATCGCCAAGGCTCTCCCCATCCGCTGGAACGACGATGGGCTCGTGGCCGCGATCGTACAGGACGCACAGAGCGGCGAAGTGCTGATGATGGCCTGGATGGACCTTGGCGCGATTGAAAAGACGATCGAGTCCGGGCAGACGCACTTTTACTCGCGTTCTCGCAAAAAAAGCTGGCACAAAGGAGAGACCTCGGGCCACGTGCAGCACGTGGAGTCGATCCGGATCGATTGCGACGGCGACGTCTTGCTCGTTCGGGTTAGCCAGACGGGAGGGGCGTGCCACGAGGGGTATCATTCTTGCTTTTTCCGCGAGATCGGTCTCGACGGTGAACTTCGGATCCTCGCCGAGAAGGTATTCGATCCGAAATCGATCTACCTTTCTCCCAAATCGTAGGACTGGCTCCGCCCGTGGCGGGCCCTCTGATTTGCGTGTGGAAGGCCCCGCTATCATCGATCCGAGGGCGCGTCAGGGGACTCGCCCCTACAACGGAATCGGGTGGAAGGCCTCGCTATCATCGATCCGAGGGCGTGTCAGGGGACTCGCCCCCTACAATGGAATCGGGTGGAAGGCCTCGCTATCATCGATCGGAGGGCGTGTCAGGGGACTCGCCCCTACAACGGAATAGGAACGCGAGTCCAGGAATTCGTCGGAATGCGTTCCCCGAAGCAGCGCCGCGAACAAACCTGCCTATCATGACAATCCGCCCGGGGTGACGAGAGAATCGGAGATACCAATGGAGGCCAGGCTCCGACCGTATCGTCGTAGGGCTGGATGTATGCCGTGCATGAGCTGGACTGGCGGCCAGCGACCGAACCGCACTATTATAGCGGGCGTGGTGGATCCGCCTTCTAGCAGAGAAAACAGGAGAAGCAATGCGAAAGCCGAGGCTAATGACTCCGGGGCCGGCCCCTGTGCCAGAGGATGTTTTGCTCGAGCTCGCCAGGCCGATCATTCACCACCGCTCGGCGGAAGCCAAGCAGGTGATCATCGAATGCTCGTCGGGACTGAAGGAGGTGTTTCAGACCAAGAACGAGGTGTTGATCCTGACCGCCTCCGGCACCGGTGCGATGGAGGCCGCGGCCGCCAACACGCTACCCAAAGGCGCCAAAGCCCTCGTCCTGGCCGCAGGCTATTTCGGCGCCCGCTGGGCCTCGATCTGCAAAGCGTTTGAAATCAACGCCGTCGTGCTCGACACCGAATGGGGTCAACCCGTCGATCCCAGCCGCGTCGCGGAAGCGTTAAGCGCCAATCCCGACGTCGAATGCGTGATGGGCACGCTGAGCGAAACGTCGACGGGCACAGGCCACCCCATCCAGGAGATCGGCGCGATCGTCGCCAAGACCAACGCTGTTTTCGCGGTCGACGGTATCTCGGGAGTCGGCGCAATGGAGTGCCGCACAGACGACTGGCACGTCGACCTGCTGTGTGTTGGATCTCAAAAGGCCCTGATGCTTCCCCCAGGTCTGGCGTTTCTTGCCGTTAGCGACAAAGCGTGGAAAAAGATCGATTCATTCAACGCTCCCACGTTCTATTTCAATCTCAAGTCCGCGCGAAAGAAGATGGCGGAGTTCGATACACCGTACACTCCTGCCCACACGATGATCCTGGCATTACGGGCTTCGCTTCGCAGAATCAAGGAAGAAGGGCTCGAGAACGTGCTTTCCCGGCACAAGCGTATGAGCCTTGCTTGCCAGGCCGGCGTCCAGGCTCTGGGTCTGGAGCTCTTCAGTTCAAGCCCTGCCGAAGGTCTGACAGCTTTCTGCACCCCGGCGGGAATTAAAGAATCGGAGCTGAGAACCAGGCTTTACGATCGCTTCGGCATTACCACGGTCGGCGGGCAAGACAAACTGAAGGGCAAGATCGTCCGCGTCGGGCATATGGGCTATATGGACGAGCTCGACGTCGTCAGCGGACTGGCTGCGTTGGAGATGGTGCTGGCCGAGATGGGCTGGGACGTCGAACCAGGCTCCGCGGTTGCCGCCGCGCAGCAGGTGCTCATCGGCCGCAAGACAGCGGCGTCGAGCGTCTGATCGAAGACACAACTCGCATGGCGCGGACTAGGTTCGCGCCTCGACTTCGTCTCCGGCTGGAAGAGAGTTGTCTTCATCCGCATTGGCAAGCGCGGAACTGATTTTGGAAAGGTTGGAGAAATCGTGGCTCACCGAGTGTTGGTGACGGACAGTTTGGCGGAAGAGGGACTGGCTTTGCTGCGTTCGGCGCCTGGGCTCGAGGTGTTGGTTTCGACCAAGCTCGACTTCCAAGGTCTACGCGCTGCTCTGGCTGAAGCGGACGGAATCGTCATCCGCTCGGGAACACGTCTCACGCACGAAGCCCTAGCCGACCAGTCCAAGCTCAGCGTCATCGTCCGCGCTGGGGTTGGCGTCGACAACATCGACGTGCCAACCGCCACTCGCCAGGGCATTGTCGTCATGAACACCCCTGGTGGAAACACCGTTTCCACAGCCGAGCACAGCATGGCGCTCCTGCTGGCTCTTTCTCGGAACGTGGCTCCAGCGTGTGCAAGCTTGAAAGCTGGCAAATGGGAGCGGAACAAGTTCACCGGCAGCCAACTGGGCGGCAAGACGCTCGGCGTCGTAGGCCTTGGCAGAGTGGGTTTGGCCGTCGCCAAACGGGCACTTGGGTTCGACATGAAAGTGCTTGGCTTCGACCCTTTCCTCTCGGCCGAGCGGGCATTGGAATTCGGCGTCGAAAGCGTCGGCAGGCTTGACGATTTATGGAGCCGATGCGACTACATTTCGCTGCACACCCCACTTTCCGACGAAACCCGGCACATCGTCGGCTCCGACGCGTTTGAACAGATGAAGCATGGCGCCCGGTTGATCAACTGCGCACGAGGCGGGTTGATCGACGAACAAGCGTTGTTGGCTGCGCTCGATTCGGGAAAGGTCGCTGGCGCCGCGATCGACGTCTTCGACCCAGAGCCCCCAGCCCCGACGGACCCGCTGGTCAATCACCCCAAAGTTCTGGTCACTCCCCACCTTGGCGCGTCGACCGAAGAGGCTCAGATCAGCGTCGCCGTCGAGGCTGCGAGGCTCTTGATCGATTTCTTCGAGCGCGGTCAGGTCCGTTTCGCGGTCAACATGCCTTCGCTCGACCGTGCCGAACTCGCCGACCTCAAACCATACCTCGACTTGGCCCGAAGACTGGGAATGTTGCACGCGCAGATGGATCGAGGAACCGTCAAAAGCGCGGTTATCCGCTATCGCGGCGAAGTGGCTTCAAAGAACACTCGCATGATTACAAGTGCCTTCGCCGCGGGATGGATGGAGAGCGCTCTGCAAGAGGAGGTAAACCTCGTCAACGCCGAGGCGCTGGCGAAGGAGCGCGGCATTACGATCTCCGCCGAAACTTCGACGGATCCTGGTGATTTTGGCACTCTGGTACATACAGAGGTTGTGACCGAGCGAAAGACTTACGTCGCGGCGGGAACCTTGTTTGGCAAGCAGTACGTTCGCCTCGTTCGGCTTGGGCCTTACCGCCTGGACGCGCAGCTCGACGGCACGCTTTTGGTCTTTACCCACGACGACGTTCCTGGATTGATCGGCTTCTTGGGCACGACGCTCGGCAAACATGGGGTGAATATCGCCCAGATGAACGTCGGGCGAGAAGTGCCTGGCGGTGAAGCGATCGGCGTCGTGAACCTCGATTCCGTACCTTCCGAAGCGGCGATGGAGGTCGTCAAAGCGAAGCCCGAAATCAAGAGTCTAAGCTTGATTCGCCTGCCCCAAATGGGTGAAGCGCCGCCTTGGCTGGCGTTTTGATGAGATCTTGACGTGAAAGGCCGAAGTCGATTGGCCCGCCCTCAACCGTAATACGCAGGGGCGTTGCCAGGCTTCCACTTGATATTGCAGCCGATGCTCGGTTTCTGGTCGGCGTTCACAGGGCTGCGAGAGAGCACGGCGTCGAGCGCTGCACGGAGATCCCTGCCGTCGACCGGAAGTCCGTTGCCAGGCCTGCTGGCATCCATCTGGCCGCGATAGACCAGCTCTCGTTGCGAATCGAATAGGTAGAAATCCGGAGTGCAGGCCGCCTGATACGCTTTCGCGATCTCTTGGGATTCGTCGTGGAGGTACGGAAAGACGTACCCAGCTTCGACCTTCTCTTTGGCCATCATCTTGGGAGAATCGTCGGGGTAGGCGACCGCGTCGTTCGAGCTGATTCCCACCACAGCGACGCCTTTTTCAGAGTATTCCCTAGCAAGCCTTGCAAACCCAGCACGGACATGCTTCACGTATGGGCAATGATTGCAGATAAAAGCAATTAGTAATGCGGGGGCTTTGTCGAAATCGGCGAGGGAAACGTTCTTTCCATCGACGTCAGCAAGATCGAAGTTTGGCGCCTTCGAACCGAGCGGCAGCATGGTGGAGGGGGTGAGGGACATGGGCGGAGTTTCCTGGGTCAGCGATTTAGGTATAGTTCGTTGATTACAGAAGATACCAGGAACAGGGCGAGCGATCACGCAATGTAAGGTCGGCGGACGCAGTCGATTCGAGAGGGACAAATGCTCAAGCCGCTCAGTAAAAGCGCCAGCCCCGGGACTCTTGGGTCCTCGGGGCTGGGCCGGTCGCGTGATTCCCATCCTGCGAATCGGATTACATTCCAGGTCCCATCATGCCGATGGGCCCGTGAAGTGGAACGTGCGAGTTCGCCGGCATGTCCTTCGCAACGGCGGCTTGGTCTGTCTGGACTTTGCTCCAGAGCGTGGGGTCGACATTCTCGAGCGTGCTCTGATAGTTCTGGAAGTCGCTCACGATCGTCGTGATCTGCGAACTCGGAACGCCCGCCTTGGTCAACATGGCAGTCAGATTCGCGGCTGGGCTGGCGTTCGTCGAGGTCGGCGGCGCCGCATCGAACTTGCCGTTTGTTGGGGCGAGCGACCGAAGCGCTTTCTCGACGACCTGCTGGTCCGCCTTGAGCTGGGTCGTTACGCTCGCGGGCACTTCAGAGATCAGCTTGGTCATATCCGCCTGAAGCGATTTCATGTCGGCCTGAGCTTGTGCGCGAGGGCGTGACCGCCTTTACCCAAACCGCCGAACGCAAATCCATTCCGTTGTCCAGCTCCGCCATGCAGCGATTGGATCTCGGCTGGAGTGAGCCCCGAAGCGCTCACCCCTCCGACAAGCCCTCCGTGGCCCCAGCTTCCGTTGAGGAGCTGTCTGCCTTCGAGCGATTCACAAGCCAAAGCCTGGCGAACAGTGGGCCGGGGGCTCATGGAGCCGCCGGTCGAACGGGCGATCCGCTCCCAGATCTTCCTGGTTAAAGCGATCATGGACTCGACTCCCTTCGTGTAAAGCAAACCATCCTGGCCGCTGCCGCCCCCGAATTGGAGCAGCATGCTCACCGGAGAATCAGACGTGAAGCAGTGGGAGCTGGCGACAGGATCCCAAACGGAAGTGATTGGCAAGAAAGGCTTTAAATGCAGAAGCAAGATTTGGAGAAGCAACCCGTATCAATCGTTATCGGCAGACGGTTTGAGTTTCTTTAGAAATTACAGGGACTAAGGCAAGGCTTCAGACGATGGGAGATTTCAAGGCTATTCACCTCTCCTTGCCCAAAACCGCCGTTTTCGCTAGGATTCCGGTCGACGGGGAAGGATCAAGGACGATCGCGGCCCCGGGTTCTCTTGAGAGGCCGCTCGGCCAATGCCAAAACGCGTTTGGATTGCACTCCTATCGTTCTGGCCAGGAGTTCCTCAGATCTGGGCAGGGCAGGAGGTCCTGGGGCTCATCCTGGCCATTCTGTTCGCTGCCACGGTGAATCTGGCCGTTGTCAGCCGGTTCATTTGGACCGAGCTCTTCCATCCTTCCTGGTCGATCTTCTTTGCAGCGATGGCTGCAGGCGCTGTGGTTCTTGGCCTTGGGCTACACGCTATGGTGGGTCTGGCAGTGCCACCCTGAAGGTAAACGCGAAGAGATCGACACGTTGTTTCGAGACGCGATCGACCTCTACCTCAAAGGTCGATGGAATGAATCTCGGGAGCTCTGCGAACGCATCCTCACACTCGACGAAACTGACGCTGACGCCCTCATGCAGCTAGGAACGCTTTTCGCAAGAACTTCCCAGCCTTCGATGGCCAGGCAAGCGTTTCGCCAGTGCTTGGAGCTTGAAGGGGGCTCCAAGTGGCGCTGGGAGATCCAGCAGGCTCTCTTGCAGCTTGGGTGAATGCCAAATCAGCTCGAGATGCTTCCACCACCGTGATTCTGGAATCCGTCGTCTGTCGAATTCCGCCCAAGCCGCGGCTCCGATCGCTTTTTTTTCTAGGTTCGAATCAAAAAACGGAGAGAATAAGAAGCGACTCGAACGAGACGGCTGGTTTTCGGCGTCAATAGGCGTCCCGTATCGAACGTCCGTTCGTCATGAGGCCGCACGATGTCGTCTGGCGAGATGTCGCTGACTCTAATGATGGAAGTTGATCGCGTCTGCGATCAATTCGAAGCTGCGTGGCGCGCCAGCGGTCGGGCCAAAATCGAAGACTACCTCGACAGCCGAACGGACGCCGACAAGCCGCTGTTCTTAACGTCTTTGCTGGCGGTTGAGATCGAACTCCGCGGAAAGGCAGGCGAAAGACCTACGAGAGGAGAGTATCTCGCCAGGTTCGCTGGCTTCTCCGAGGCGATCGAAGAGGCGTTTCGACAAGCGCAAGAGACTCAGGAGAAACTCGATCTCACGCCGTTCTCGCCCCAGGATCCAGCGCTCGATACGAAACCCGCATCGAATCCGAACGAGGACTCCAAAGTCCTACCAGAGCTCGACGGCCAAAAGACCTTCCTCGAGGGGCAGGATGAAGGCTTTGAGCCTACGATTGCCGTCGAGCGCTCCAATGCAGCGCCGCACGCCGACGACTCGAGCCCAGCGTTCACGATCGACCAGATCAACACTGGGGAATGGGTTTCGCCATCCTTCGGCACAGTCGAAGGTCAGGGAGGATCAACCCAAGAACTTTGGCAGATACAAGGTGGTAGGAGACCTAGGGCAAGGAGGATTTGGAAAAGTTTATTTGGCATATGACGATTTTCTTAAGCGGCATGTCGCGGTGAAGGTTCCCAAGCCTGGGCTGATCAGGACTCCCAAGCAGTTCAAATCGTTTCTCGAGGAGGCGAGGATCGCGGCGGGCCTGCGGCATAAGTCGATCGTGGCGGTTTACGACGTCGGCGCCGTCGACGAAACGATGCTGTACGTCGTCCTCGAGTACATCGAAGGCAAGACGTTGTCATGGCGATTGCGGCGAGACAGGCCGCCCCTGGAGGAGTTGATCGGAATCCTGGCCGAGGTTGCGGAGGCCATTCATTATGCGCATTCGAAGAGGTTGGTTCATCGGGACCTGAAGCCCTCCAACATCCTCCTGGACCTCGAGGGCAGGCCCCACGTCGCGGATTTTGGATTGGCCGTGGGAGAGCTTTCTCCCGAGGCGTTTTCGGGACGCATCGAAGGCACTCCTGCCTACATGGCTCCCGAGCAGATCCGCGGCGAGTGGCATCGCCTGAGCCCTCGGACCGACGTCTGGGCCATCGGAGTGATGCTGTACGAAATCCTGGCGGATCGAGATCCATTCCCGGGCTCGGAGCACGAACAGATTCTCGCCTCGATCCTCCAGGTGGACCCAGACCCGCCAAGCAAGATCGCTCCTGGAGTGCCCGTGGAGCTCGAGAATATTTGTCTGAAGTGCCTTTCGAAGCGGCATGCTGGATCGCTACGAGACAGCCCAGAAAGCCGCCGACGACCTTAGGCGTTGGCTCGAGCAATGCAATGGCGTCGGCCGAACCGCCGGCGATCAACTGCTGCTCGAGCAGATCCCCAAGTACGTCCCACGCGGTCTCAGGCCGTACGGCAAGGAAGACGCATCGTACTTCCTCTCGCTGCTTCCGGGCGGACGAGACGGCAGGGGCCTGCCCGATCCGATCGCCGTTTGGAAAGATCGGATCGAAGCGCAAGACGACTCGGGAAGCTTCACCGTCGGCGTGCTCTATGGTCCATCAGGGTGCGGCAAGTCCTCGCTCGTCCGTGCAGGCCTTTTACCTTGCCTCGATCCGCGAATTCAGACGGTGGTGCTCGACGCCTCCGCCAGGGGAACCGAACAGAACCTCCAAAACCTGCTCCGCCAAGTACACCCCGATCTCGAGGCAAGCTCGCTTGCCGAAGCATTTGCCGAATTGAGACGACGGGAACCTTCGCTCGAAGGCAAAAAGACTCTGGTCGTCATCGATCAGTTCGAGCAATGGCTCTACGCCAATATGAGCGATGCGAATGGAGAGCTGGCTCGCGCGCTGCGTCAGTGCGACGGCAAGCAGGTCCAGGCGCTTCTCTTGGTTCGAGCCGATTTCTGGATGGCCATTGATCGGTTCTTGAAGGTGCTGGAAATCCCAATGACCGACAAGAATTCGATGTCGGTGGAGCTTTTCGAGCAGGCTCATGCGAGGAAGATGCTGATAGCCATGGGCAGGGCGTTCGACAAGCTGGCTTGGGGGCCGATCGAGCCGGGATCCGACGCGCATGCGTTCGTCGACCAGGCGGTTGACAACCTGAGCGAGAATGGCGAAGTCGTGCCTGTCAGGCTTGTTTTGTTCGCGGAAATGATGCGTAGGCGACCCTGGACGCTTGAAACGCTCGAAGCGCTCGGAGGCGTCGAGGGCGTCGGTGTCAAGTTCTTGGAAGAGAGCTTCTCGGGACAGTCCGCGCCGCCCGCCCACCGCGCACACGCGCAGGCGGCGCAGTCGGTGCTCTCCGCCCTCTTGCCTGGGCCTGCTTCGCCGATAGCCAGCCGCTCGAGGACGAGCGGAGAATTGATCGAAGCTTCCGGATACAAAGACGAGCCCTCGGAGTTCAACGATCTCATTCGAATCCTGGACTCGGAGCTGAGGCTCGTCACTCCGACGGATCCCAGTGCTTTTTCGGAAGCGCGTGGAAAAGACTCGGCTGAAGAATCGTATCAACTCACCCACGACTATTTGGTTCCGTCGATACGCCAATGGCTGGCCGGCAAGAAGACGGAGACGCGCAAAGGAAGGGCGGAAACTCGGCTCGAGCTCATCACCGAGCACTGGATGGTACGCCCCGAGGCCAGGCTTCTGCCTTCTTTCCTCGAATGGTTGGGCATCCTCTACAACACGGATAAGCGGATCTGGACTCCGAATCAGCGGCGAATGATGCGATCGGCGTCGAGGCGATACGCTCTGCGAATCGCGCTCGGAGCGTGCTTGGCGTTTGTCTTGGCGGCGATCGGACTGTACTCCGCGGAATTTCTGGCAGAGCGCACCATTGTCCGCCAAGCGATCAACGCCGATTATCGCGAACTGCCCGCCATCCTTAAGGCTTACGAGAGCCGGGCCGGCCTCGACGCTGGCGAGCTCGAGTCCGTCGAGGTCGACCCTTCGGCTTCGTCGCGAAAGCGAGAGATCGCGACGATCATGCTCTTTCAGCTTCGTCCGAGCGCGAGGCGAGCGGAAACGCTCCGAAATCGGATCAAGGAAGCGGAGCCCGAGGAGTTGGCGGTGTTGACGCTTTCGCTCGTCAAACATCGAGAGTTTGCTGATCCAAAGTCGATCGCAAGCTCTCTGGAGCGCCCGGATCTTGATGGGGGGGCCAGGCTACGAGTTGCGTGCGTGCTGGCGGGCGTCGAGCCCAAAACCGTGAACTGGGACAAGCAATCTCGGCCGATCGTCGAGGCGCTTCTCGACCAAGATCCGCGCTCGCTGCCGATATGGATCGAGATGCTCTCGCCGGTGTTCGGGGAGCTTCAGACCGACCTGGAGATCGCCGCGGAGTCGAAGACCGCGCAGCCAAGCCGTCGATCGGCGGCAGGCGTATCGCTCGCCGAGGCCCTAGGACGCCGGGCTGATGCGACCGGTCTCGCGAAGCTTGTCGTCCATTCGGAACCCGAGGCGTTCCTGCCTCTGTTCCAGGCGTTCCGGAAGCTTGATTCACCCGGAGCTCTCGCCGCCATTCTCGACTCAGCCCTCGCAGCCGCCACAAATGCCAACTCCGCAACCTCAAATCCAGAAGTCTTCGCGCATCGCCAAGCCAATGCAGCCGTCGCTTTCTTGTTGCTCGAATTCCCGCAACGCCTAACGCGCCAACTCGACCACAAGCCCGACCCTCGCGTGCGCACCATTCTGATCGAACGACTAGCCGAGCCGTACATCAAGCCGAGTGCGCTTGCAGTCTTGATACGCGACCCGTCGCTTTCCCCGGCCGCGCAGGGCGCTCCTCCTGGCTTTCGCGGAGATGAAGGAGCTCGACCCTAATTCGAGCTCCGTAAGCATCGTTCTTTCGACCGCCCGAGATCTGTTTTCCAAAGACCGCGATCCTGGCGTCCACTCCGCCGCGGAGCTCTTGATCCGTAGGCTCGGGGCCCGGCCGCCCGCTCTGAACGACTCCGCAAGAACCGTCGAAATCCCAGCCGAGGACAACGGCCGGAGCTGGTACGTCGGACCCAACGACCACACGTTTGCCGTCTGGCGGGGTCCGTTCGTGTTCCTCATGGGCGCCCCGTTTTCAGAGGAAAGACGCGAAGACTCCGAGAAGCCGCATTATCGCAGAATCGAGAGAACGATCGCTCTGGCGACGTGTGAAACGACGTATGGACAAATCATTAAATTCAATCCCAAGTATCGGCAAGACTCTTTCTATGGATCGACCGAGCCAGATTCACCCGCGAATTGCGTCGCTTGGTTTCAAGCGGCTGCGTACTGCAACTGGCTTAGCGAAAAGGCTGGTCTCGAGAAGTGCTACCAAGAACCCATCGGTCCAGGCATGGTCGTCGACAAGTCCTCGCTGGACCGA
Source organism: uncultured Planctomycetota bacterium (assembly GCA_963818975.1). Lineage (GTDB taxonomy): Bacteria > Planctomycetota > Planctomycetia > Isosphaerales > Isosphaeraceae > CAWFUI01. The sequence goes on from CAWFUI010000009.1 coordinate 49,958, forward strand.
GATGGGTACCGATTGCCGACCGAGGCGGAACTGGAGCTGGCGTGTCGCGTGGGTACCGTGACAAGCCGGCCGTTCGGCGACACCGAGGAGTTGATCGATAGGTACGTCTGGACGTGGCGGAACTCCGACGGCCGCTCGCATAAAGTCGGGATGCTCTTGCCCAATGAGCTTGGGCTCTTCGACGTATTGGGGAATATGTGGGAAAGGTGCCACGAAGGCCCAACGGCCGGCGGATCGTACACGCCTTACCCAGATGCGCCGACGCCCGAAACGGCGATCCTCGATGTTCTGACCGACGTGCTCAAAATCAACAACGATTCGATCCGCATGGCCAAGGGAGGCGCTTACGATTACTCGCCCTCGTTCGCTCGGTCGGCCAAACGCTACGACACAAGCGCCGATCTTACGCATTCTTATATGGGTTTTCGCGTCGCGAGGACAATAAAAGGCAACTGACGCCGTTCAGGTTTGATTGTCGACCTTTCCGTATTGTTAGCGCCTTGACTTCACATGCGCGAGCCGACAGGATGTGCCAACGCCGAAGTTCAACGCAAGGTGGCGAATCCGCGTTTTTTCTCGCTCGGAGCTCACGAAGAGTCGAGGGCGGGCCAACCGAAGAGGCTGAAAGTGTTCATCGACGACTTCGAGCTCACCGCATTGAGCCTTGGAGGGACGGTGGGGCTGCCGTCTCCGCCCCCAGTGACGGGATCGATCGACGTCGTGGCGCCGTCCGATCCCTCGGACCCCGTTTACCTGCGGATCACACAGCGTTTGAGCTTAAAGCTCATCGTCCGCCGGATTGTCCGTCTATCGGACGTCGCTCTCATCCAGGCCCCTGTCGGAACATTCGCCACGACCTCCGGCGCGAAGCGCCAGAAGCAATCGACGAGCATTATGAATACGGAACCCCGGAGATGATTTCCTCAGCCGTCCAGGCATTGGTCAAGGGGGCAAACGCAACTGGACTCATACCCTGGATTTGCGACGCCGTGGCCTATTTGCCCTGTCAGGCGCGGGTGCTGATGCAGGTCGAGATGGGCGTCACCGCCGAAGAGACGCCGAGTATTACCCTCCGCTCTTGATTGGAGAAGGTCCGCTTCAAGGCGATAAGCCGACCTGCCGCTCCGGCTTCCCAACGGCCGGTTACCAGACCGACTGGAACTGCCACCATTGAGGTCGGCAAACAGCCATGTTGGAACGCTTGTGTATCGATGTCATCGTACTCACGCGCGAAAGCTCGCCGCTGGCGCGTGAAGTTGCTCTTGGCTTGCGAATTCAAAGCGGCGTCGACTTGCGCGTCCACCGGCATGTTGGAGAGCGTCTGGAGACCGACCGTACGCGATGGGAGGCCATCGCCAGAGCTCGAAACCAAGCGAAGAGTCTGGGCGCGCCGCCCTTCGTCATGTTCTTGGACGACGACGTGGCGCTAGGTCCGGGCGCCGTCCAAGCCTTGGCTGAAGCACTGATTCGTCGGCAGGGCTACGCAGCGCTCGCCGCCGACTATCTGGGACAAACCTCGCCTCTTGGGCAGAGCATCCAAACGACCCGGCACGTCGCCATGGGCGCCACTCTATTTCGTCGCGTCGTACTCGAGCGAATCCGGTTTCGTTACGAAGATCAAAAGTGCGAATGTCAGTGCTGCTGCGACGACTTGAGACGCATGGGACATGGCGTCGCTTACGTAAAAGGGGCGGCCGCGCGGCACGTTGGGTTGGATCGTCCCGGCGAGGCTGGGGCGAACCACTCGAGCCCTCCATCGCAGGATTACTCTTGGAAGCTCGCGCCAGGGTCAAGGGCAAGATCTGTTTTGGCCTGGCAGGTTCCTTGATGGGTGGAGGTGGGGCGGAACGGTTCGCACTCGACGTGGCCGCTTCCGTCGGAGACAGGCACTCCTACGTCGGCGCGGCCTACCAGGCGCAGGCATCCCAAGGCGCTAGGTTGCACGGCGATTACACGAAAATTGGACCGGTCCACTACGGCGACGACGCCATACGAAGCCTTGCAAAACAAGTTGACCTGTTGATCGTATGGGGAATCCACGGTCTGGGCGAAATCCTGCCCGAGCCCAGGCCCTGCCGCGTGGTCATAGCCTCGCAAGGTTCGGGGCCCTGGTCCCGAAAAGTCCTGGACGAGTGCGGAACCGCCGACGGCGTCGTCGCTTGCTCCCAACTCGTCGCCGCCAACGTTCCCGAACAGTTTGCAACGTCGGTCGAACTGATCTGGAACACCTATTCTCGAGAACGCGTCAAACCCAGCGGAATCGACTTGAGGCGGGGCTGGGGGATCCCTCCAGGACGCTTATTGATCGGACAAGTCGGAAGGCTTTCGAACGAAAAACACCCAGAAGCGCTTGTGCGGCTGGCCGCCGAGCTCGAGCTTCGCCACCCTGGAAGATTTTCGTATGTTTATGTAGGCGAAGGAGAAGACGAGACCAAGATCCAAAAACTGGCCCAGAAACTTAAAGTTCGCCGATCGATCCGATGGGTCGGATACGAAAGTAAGATCGGCGACGTTCTTGCCGCGCTCGACTGGCTGCTCTCGGGCTCACATGAAGAAGGCGGGCCAATCGTGGCCCTGGAAGCTTGGGCGGCGGGCTTACCGGTGGTGTCCACGCCCACGGGGATGCTCGTCGAGTTTCCAGAGCTCTGCCGCACGGTTCCCCTTTTCGCCTCCGGATTCGAAATGGCCAACGCAATTCTTGCCGATCTTTCGAATCCAGCAGCCGTTCGCCGACGAGTCGATTTGGCCCGCAGCATGGCGGAGACTCTATTCGCCCCAGAGGCCTTCGGAGACCGTTGGGCCGCGTATCTTGGCAAACACGCATCTCAAATCGACAACGATGTTGAAGCCGAAACGACTCCCGTTGACCCGAACGTCGAGTCAACTCTCCGCCTCAACAACGAAGCCCGTGCGGCAAGGACTCGACCGAACCGGCGCCTCACGCCAACCATTTTCGCAGGCTTCGATCGCAAGCACGTCCACGCGTTTTATCGAAACTTTCTTGCAAGCCTGCGAAGTCGAGGAAACGAAGATCGAGTGATCGTCGCGGCATATGGTCTTACGTCGGCGGAGACCGCCCGGCTTCGCGCAACCTGGGCTTGAGGTTGTTACGAAAGCCGCAGGAGGGCCGTCGCCCGCGATCCGCAGGCTTACCGATTTTGGAGAGTTCGCCCGTGCGCTTCCCGAAGAAACGCCGGTCGCGTATTGGGATGCGGGCGACGTTCGCTTTCAGGGCCAATTGGCAGGCCTTTGGGAAACCGTTCGTCTCAACCCTGGAGTGCTTCTGGCCGTACGAGAACCTCTCGGTCATCCCGAGAATTTCGCGGTCGATTATTGGACCCGAACTATCACCAACGTTCGCGAGCGCGAGCCGCGTCCAGGAACTGCTCTTCCATTCGCCTTTCTTGAATAGCGGCTTTGCCGCGGGCGCCGCGGGCGCGATGACGACTTATTTCGCTGAGGCTGCGCGTCTGAGGAAATCGCCAGCGCTCGCAGGAACTGCGGATTGGGGAGACCAGACGGCGCTCAATCTCTACTGCCATTCGAATCCCGAGCGCTGGCTCGAGATACCCGAGACCTGGAACTTCTGCCTGTACCAGCGGCGACCACGGGACTTTCGCTGCTCTGCTCTGGGTATGATCCGAGACCGAAACGGCGCGCCGATGACGGTGGTCCACGGCAACGGCGGTTCCTTCAAACGGATTGAGCATCCTTTACCGATCGGCCGAACCTCCAAGACGGCGCCACCACAGCGCTCGCTTCTGGCTTCCGTCGGACGGATCGATTAATTTACCACTTACGTGCGAGGTACGGGGTTCCCGCTGCCACCCCACAAACGCGCCAAGGGCGCTCGAGAAAACACAAGGAGATCCACCGTCATGAATACCGCTCGTCCAGATGGGAACCGTTTTACACGAAGGAGCCTTCTGGCCTCGGCCGCGGCGTTCGCCGGCGTTGCGGCTTCAGGTCGCGTACTGGCCTCGTCGTCTTTCGACGAATCGAGCGACTACGGTCCTTTCAAGATGGGGATCCAGAGCTATTCGCTTCGTGGGTACAAAACCAGCGACGGCAAGCTCGATTTCGATACGGCGCTGGCGAAGACGCGCGAGTTGGGTCTGCATTATTGGGAATCGTTCAACGGCCACATCGCCGCGACCACCAATCCCAAAGAGGTCGCCGAAATCAAGAAGAAGCTCGACGACGCGGGCGTGAAGCTCCTGGGCTACGGAGTCATCCATTTTGGCGCCAACAAGGATGAGAATAAACGCCTCTTCGAGTTCGGAAAAATGATGGGAATCTCTTACTTTTCAGCAGACCCGGACCCAGAGTCTTTCGACGGCCTCGACGCACTGACGGACGAATATAAGATCAACGTTGGCATCCATCCTCACGGCCCCGGCCATCGCTACGAAAAGCTCGATACTTTGGAGCGGGCTGTTAAGGACCACAGCAAAGCAATCGGTCTCTGCGCCGATACAGGGCACCTGCTGCGTTCCAGACAAGACCCAGTGGCCGCCATCAAACAATTCGCCGGGCGAACCTACGGCGTTCACCTGAAAGACGTCAAGGACGCCTCCCGCTTCACGATTTTGGGCGAGGGAGACTTGGCCCTTGTCGACTTTCTCAAAACCCTGGCCAAGAACAAGTATGAGTATTGTGTTGCACTCGAATACGAAGAGCACGAGCAATCGCCAATGGACGACCTGAAAGCGTGTTTGGTCTCGGCGAAGAAGGCAATCGAGAAGATCTGAAACGAGAGAACGACCTGGGTTGCCGGCGGGTCGATTTCCCGCCGGCGGCCGAATCGACCAGGAATTCCAGGACGCCGACCTGAAAGATGATTCCGCGCATTCTTGAACCCGAGGCGATGGATTCGGCGGAGGAAGCCGGTGAGTACAACGCAATGGACCATTCGGCGGTCAACGCGCTCTTCGCCGCTGATTTCACCGCATTCCTCTCTCCGAATTCGGGCGGGCAGTGGCTCGACGTGGGTTGTGGACCGGGCGGAATCGCCATTGAACTGGCGAGGGTCGACTCATCGGCTCGGATTACCGCTCTTGATATCGCAGCCCATATGATTGCGCTTGCAGAGAAGAACGTCGAGTCGGCGGGTTTCTCGAAACGGGTGGAGTGCGTGCTGGGCGACGCGAAATCGCTTGCACGCTACCCAGCCGAATCCTTCGACGCCGTGGTTTCTAATTCGATCGTGCATCATATTCCCGAGCCGGCGGGAGCTCTTGGAGAGATGGTTCGCTTGGTCGCCGACGGGGGCGTGCTATTCGTTCGGGACCTCGAGCGTCCAGAATCTCTTCAAAGGCTCGACCAATTGGTCGAGACCTACGCCCGAGGTGAATCCGAAAAAGCGCGATCGCTCTTCCACGCGTCCTTGCATGCCGCGCCTCTCGCTCGACGAGGTGCGTGCAATTCTCCGAGTGCTCGGGATTCCTGAGACGGCGGCGACGACGACCTCCGACAGGCACTGGACGATTGCCTGGAAACGCTAGCTCGAGGCTAGTTCGACGCCGGGGCCTCGACCTCCCCAGCAGCCTGGTTCTTGGGATGTACCAAGTTCAGCAGTCGCTCCGCGACGTCGGGCGCATCCCACTGAGCCGCCTTCATTTCCACTGAAACGATCTTGCCCTGGGGGTTGATCACAAACGTGGCAGGCACGCCCGGAACGCGGAAGACGTTGGGCACGTCTTCAAGCTTTGTGAAATAGACAGGGACCTTCACATTGTGCTTCTTGACGTAAGCCTTCACGTCTTCCACGGTTTCTCGCTCGCCAAGGGCGATGCACGCGATCTTGTATTCCGCGATTTTCGAATCATCCGCGAGATTGCCTAGCGACGGCATCTCAGTGTCGCAGGGTCCGCACCAGACAGCCCAAAGGTTCACAAGAAGAGGACTGCCTTCAAATGCTTTCAGATTGAACTCCTTGCCGTCGAGGTCGACAAGCTTCCAATTGAGCTCGGCAGGGGTCTCCTCGACGCTTCTGAGGTCCGGCGGGACCAGGTGGTACTCGACTGGAATCGTCGCTGGGAGAAAGACGACCAGGTAGACAATCCAGCCGACAACAGCCAGAAAAGCCAGACTCCAGAGAATGATTCCGCGACGCGCTTGTAGCGCCATACTGCGTTCCTTTCAAGACTTCTTTGGGAGAGACGGATCTGTTGAATTGTCCCTGCCGGACGATCGTCTGTCCACTCCATGTCGCGAGGGGCGTTGAAGTACGTTCCGCGATCGAGCCAACTCCTCGACCAGATCGGCCGCGAGTTCGAGCCCATTGGTCCCATTGAAAACCCTCCCAGCCGCCGCGGCGCGTTCCAGCGTGGAAGGCAAGAGCAACCGGTCGAGCGCGGCAGCGATGCGCTTTGGATGGGCACGAACAGCGGGTAAGACGTCTCCTGCCCCCAACCGGCGCACCCTGGCGCCGTTCTCGAACTGGTCGAAGGCAAACGGAAGCACAAGCTGAGGAACGCCCGAGCGAAGCGCCCTGGAAAGCGTTCCCATTCCGCCGTGATGCACGATCGCCGAACATTCGGGCAACAATCGCCCTAGTGGTTCGTAGGGCGACCAATGCACCGAATTGGGAAGATTCGGAGGCATCTGCTCGCGAAGTTTTGTAAGGAATATCCCCCGCTTTCCAAGCTGTTCCAAAGCCGAGATGCAATCGGCGAAGTGCCGCCGGGCGAACCTCATGCCTGTTCCCATCGTCACGACTACGGGCTTCTCTCCCCGAGCCAAAAACCCCTCTACTTCGGGCGAAAGCTTGCCCGTTCTTGACCCGTCGTAGACTGGAAAACCGGCGTGCTTCAGTTGGAGAGGCCAGTCGGTTTGAGCCTCGGCGTAAGCCCTGGGGAAAAGCCCTATCACTAGCTCTGGAGAAAGCCACCAGCACATCGATTTTCGGATGGGACCAAGCCCGAGAGAGGCGCATATTGGATTCAGATAGGGGCATATCAATTGATCGCACGTGCGATGGAAGATCGACCAGTAGATCGCCTTGAACGGGGCAGGGGCCCAGGCGGGCAGAGTGAGCCCTCCAGGCATGACGGGAGGCGATTTCGAGCTTGGAATCATCCAAGGTTGAAGGACAAGCGTCGCCAGCGGCTTATGGAGCTTCTCCTGAACCAGTCTGGCGGCCAACAAGCCTGGGCTTGCCACGAGAATGGAATCCTTGCTCGAAGTTTCCTCGGCGAACTCATGGAACTGCCTTTCGATAAATTGACCGCCCCATTTCGCGGCCAACGGTCCAGCCTTGAACGCATGCCAAAAGTCAGGGTTGTCGAGGAGCTCGTCGATCTCGGCTTTCGAGAGCAAGCGTCGGAAGCCAAGCCCCTCCGACCTCGCAAGCCCCTCGTACGTCTCGTCGGCCAATAGCACCACTTGGTCGCCGCGTTCGACGAGAACTTTCCCGAGTCCAATATAGGGATAAACATCCCCAGCGGTTCCTAACGAGGCAAGTACGACCTTCACGCCGTCCTCGAGAGTCTGATTTCGCGTCGATCGACGCTGAGAGCAGGGAGGCTGGCTAGACGATCTCGGCGAGCACGGAGTCGAGATCCGCCAAGGGAATCGTATCACGAAGTTCAACCCGTCCAATCGCCAGCGGCAAGACCATCGTAATGCACCCTCCGCGGTTTTTCTTATCGCGACGCATCGCCTCGAGTAGCGACCGAGGATCCAGTCCAGGGGCCTGGGTAGGCAAACCGAAGGCTTCTATGAGATTCGTCAGGCGATCCAGGTCGGACTGATCGAAGAGTCCGAGCCGCCGTGCGATCTTGGCTTCCGCGACCATGCCCACCGCCACCGCCTCGCCATGCGTGAACGCCCCTTCGAAGCCCGCGGCCGACTCGACGGCGTGTCCTACCGTATGGCCGAAATTGAGGATCGCCCTCGCGCCGGTTTCTTCGCGCTCGTCGACTGCGACCACCTCCGCTTTGATCCGGCAGCTCTCGGCGACGATTTCCAAGATCGTCGCGTCGTCGAGTTGAAGGATTCTCCCAGTTTCCGATTCAAGCTTTTCGAAAAGGCTTACGCTCGAAATGACCCCATATTTGATCACCTCGGCAATTCCCGATCGAATTTGGCGCTCGTCCAGAGTCTTCAAGAACGCGGAGTCGATCCAGACTCCCGACGGTTGGTGGAACGCGCCAACGATGTTCTTGACGCTCGAGTGGTTTACTCCGACTTTCCCGCCAACCGAACTATCGACTTGGGCCAAAAGCGTGGTGGGAACCATGAGGAGCGGCACGCCCCTCGCGTAAGTCGCGGCAACGAAGCCGGCCAGATCGCCTACCACGCCGCCACCGATCGCGATGATTGGCGCAGTGCGGTCCGCCTTGCGTGAGATCAGGTGCTCAAAAATCAAGCTCGCTTGGTTAAGCGATTTGCTGGATTCGCCGGGCGGAACGACCACGCTTGCAATCGAAACGCCTGCGCCGACAAGCGATTCTTCCAACAGCTTCGCTATCGGCGCCACGTGGGAATCGGTGACGATGGTGGCCGATGCCAAACGGCGATTCGGAGTACGGACTTCGATCGTTTCTCTCGCGAAACGGCCAAACGACTCGATCGATCCATTCACAAGTGCAATGGGATAGGAACGCGAACCGAGCTTTACATCCAAGCGCAGCGACAACGTTTCGAATCTCCATCAGCTTTTCGCCGAATTAACGAACTGGCGCCCCGTTAGCTATAGTTGCAATTAGGGGGCGTTTCCGCAACGTCCACGGAGCGATTTGGGAGAGTGTACGGGACAAGGTTGGCGCGGGGCGGGAAGAGGCGTAACATTCCAAAGAGAGTAACCATCGGCGTCTTCCTCGCTCACAAGGGGGCCGAGGTGCTTCGATACGGGCCAGTTCTCTTCGTTTTTGGCGCCTCATTTCACACCTCTGGCGCAAACAACGGCCCAAACTCTCCACCACAATCATTGTTCAAAGGGGAGTCGTCAAAATGGAATTCGTCCACGAATTCACCGCACTGCTCGAAAACAAACCTGGCAGATTGGCCAAAATCTGCGTGGCGCTGGCTCAAGAGAAGGTCAACGTCCGGGCGCTTTCGATCATGGAGGAATCCGACCGAAGCGTTCTCAAACTGGTCACCGACGCGCTCGAGGCGACGCGCAAGGTGTTTGTAGCCCTCGGAACCGAATTCAAGGAAGCCGAGGTGCTTGCCGTCGAGATCGAGAACAAACCTGGGGCGCTTGCCAAGGTGTTGGAACGTCTCGCCGAAGAGCATATCAATATTGAATATGCCTATACGTCGGGAGGCGCCAGCACAGGGAAATCACTGGGGATTTTCCACACTTCCAACACCAAACGCGCCCTCCAAGTTCTAAGCGAATCGGCCAATCACAACCATGTCCATGCGCCTGGGCGCCGACCGCTTCATGTCAGAAACCGATAACCCAGGGGAACGAGCGGACGCGGAAGGGACGTCGGAACGGCGGACTGAAATGCCGGGGTTCGCTTCCAACGGCTTAGATGCAGCCATCCACGTGGTTCTGGTTCAGCCGGAAATCGCAGCCAACGTTGGCGCCATCGGCAGAACCTGCGTCGCGGTCGGCGCCATGCTGTGGCTCGTTCGCCCGCTCGGCTTCCAGATCGACGACCGCAGACTCCGAAGGGCAGGGCTGGACTACTGGCCTCATCTGAAATGGCGCGTCGTGGATGCGATCGAGGAGATCCAAGAGTCGCTTGGAACCGATGGCTTTTGGTGGTTCAGTACCAAGGGTTCTCGAAAGCATACGGAGGCTAAATTCAAACACGGCGACAAGTTGGTCTTTGGCCCTGAGAGCAAGGGTTTATCGCCTCGGCTGCTCGAGAAAGATCGCGAGCGAGTCCTGCGAATTCCTATGCGAAAGGAGGCCAGGAGCCTCAACCTCGCCAACGCCGCAAGTATCGCCGTCTATGAAGCCTTCAGGCTCCTCGAATCCTGGTAGAGACGGTCAGCCAATAAGTCTGAATCCAACTTGGCTGAAAAAAAAGCCGGGGGCTGCGAGAGCCCCCGGCGGTTCGATTTGACATAACGCTGAGTTTTTTTGATCAAAGACCCGAGAGATCGACCCCAGTCACCTTGATGCCGCTCTTCAGACCAAGCTTGTTTACAAACTCAGTTGAAGTCGGAAGGACCAGGCTCCTTCGAGGCGAAATCGAAAGACCGGGCGCCATGCTGGGCTGCTCCGAAGAGCCAGCCTCAACGCCGATGAACGAAACCCCGTTCAAAATGAGCGAAGAGGCGTTGTCGACGCGGATCTCGTAGATTGAGTTCCCCTTCACCTTCTTGTTCTTCACAAGCTGAACGCGGACAAGCCGCCCCAGCAGTCCCGAGCCAATCCCTGCGGCAACCTCCGAGGCTTTGATCTCGCCCGTCTCGTCCCGGCCGATCGGCAGCGAAAACTTGCCCATCGCAGTCCAGCCGTTGCTCTCCGCGTTCGAAATCTCTACCCAAACCACCGCCTCGGGCTTCGATTCCGTTCCGTCAAGCTTCACATGGCAAACAATCGATGGCGCCAAAGGTGACTTTGAGAGCGCCGAGTCGCGTCTCCAGGCCCAGAATCCGCTTGCCGTCGAAGAGGCCTTGCAGCTCCTTCGCAAGCTTCTCATGCCGAGCAACCTCCGACGTTACATCGAAGTATAGAACGCCAGTCTCGCCTGGAATTCCAAGTTTCTCGTCGCGCGGGAACTTCCCATCCGTCTCATCGAGCAGCTTGACGAACTGACGAGCCAATGCAACTTCGTGAGGATTCGCCCACTTGCTCGAAAGTGAAGAGACGGTCTCCCAATCCAAGTCGAATGCTACGTTCCACAACACCAATTGGCTGATCTGAACGGGCGCCTTGTCTTCGCTCAAGCGACGCCAAGCTGCTTGGGTTCGCGAGTCTTTGAACAACTCGGAAATGTCGCCCAGCCTGAGCTTTTCACCCTCGCCAGCGAGCTGGGCACGGCCGTCTTTAGTCGGAGGTTTCATACTGACGGCTCGAGTCTTCAGACTCTTGGTCTCACCTGGCTTCAAGGCCGCGAATGGTTGACCAGTGGCCGGGACGGACATCATTCCGCCCATCATACCGCCGCCCATGCCTCCCATGCCGCCGCCCATGCCACCCATGCCGCCGCCCATACCACCCATACCGCCGCCCATGCCACCCATGCCGCCCATCGCCGTCATCCGCCAGCTTCCAGGCTCGATCAATTGCATGATGATGCGCTGAAGGTACATCATTCCGAACATCGCAGGCATGGTCCCGCCGCCGCCTCCCATGCCGCCGCCCATACCGCCTCCCATACCACCGCCCATTCCACCCATGCCGCCGCCGCCCATGCCTCCCATACCACCGCCGCCCATACCTCCCATACCACCGCCCATGCCGCCGCCGCCCATGCCACCCATACCACCCATCTGTGTTGTGGCGTTGCCAGCGACCAAGCCTGGGGGAAGTACCACGCGGACGCGACGGTGGGTATTATTCCTTACCTTGATCGACAGTCGGCCATCGGCAGTACCCTCGGCCTCGGCGGAAAGTTGACCTGATCGCATACCCTTGATCAGGTCCATCGCCGGCAATTCTTCGTCCTTGACCGCGGACTTTGCGGTCTTGTTTGACGCATCAGCACTGTTCGTTTTCTTCGCGGAGGTAGACTCCTCGTCGCCGCCCCCGTAGACGACCGAAGACGAAATCATAACCATTCCCGCCAGAACCACTTTCGTACCGAGGGAGACGACCTTGGATATCATTTGTTTCCACCAATTTCAAAAGAGCCTGGATACAATTCTGAACCGGCGAACGCGATCACGTACGACCGAAAATACAGCAAAACGCAAGGCTCACATTCCACTCCCAACCGACCGAACCCTTCCGAGAGCAATCGAGCCTAGCCTGTCCACATTTTTAAGACGATTCACGCCGAAGTTTTATTCGGTGCCAAATTCCATCCCCGGTTGCATGCCCCAAATCCAACTCAGCCGACTCGCTCGGAACGAGTTCGGCACCCTTACTTACTTCCACCTTCACACCGCAAGTCTCTCTCTCGCAGACGTTTGGAGTTATGAAACACCGCAGGGTCCGTTCTGCAGCGGGGTTGGTCGGCCTACACTCACGCTCAGTCGCCGTTTTCCACCGAGGAGGTTGAGACGACCGTCTAGCAAAAAAACTGGGGGGCTCCGAAGAGCCCCCCATGAGTCGATTGGTTGATCGTGCTGGCAGTTGGAATCAAAGGCCCGAGAGGTCGACGGCCGTCACGCGGACCCCGTTTTTAAGGCCAAGCTTGTTGACGAATTCGGTCGAAGTGGGAAGCACCAGGCTTCTTCGAGGAGAAATCGAAAGGCCTGGTACAACACTCGGCTGCTCCGACTTCGGCTTGTCGGAGCCAATAAATGCGACACCGTTCAGCACCATTGAAGATGCGTTGTCGATTCGGATCTGGTAGATCGAATTTCCTGTCACCTTCTTGTTCTTTACCAACTGAACACGAACCAACCGGCCAAGAAGGCCTTCGCCAACGCTCGTCGCTACATCGGCAGCGTTGATTTCTCCGGATTCGTCTCGACTGATCGCGAGAGTGAACTTACCCATCGGAGTCCAACCGCCATCGGCATTGGAGATCTCGACCCAAACCACCGCCTCAGGCGCCGATTCGTCGCCGTCAATCTTGAGGTGGCAGATGATCGATGGCGCGGAAGCCGACTTCGGGGCGTCAACACGACTCTCGAGACCCAGGATCCGTTTGTGATCGAGCATCGTCTTCAGTTCTTTAGCAAGGCCGGCGTGCGTGGAGCCTTCCGTCACGACGTCGAAATAGACAATCCCAGTCTCAGCTGGAACGCCGAGTTTTTCGTCGCGGGGTAGATTGCCTTTCGTTTCGTCAAGAAGCTTCACGAATTGCCGGGCCAGCGCCACTTCGTGGGGGTTGGCCCATTTCTTGGACAAATCGGTAATCGTTTCCCAATCGATATCGAAGGCCACGTTCCATAGAACGAGCTGACTGATCTGCAAAGGCGCCTTCTCTTCGCTCAGTCGACGCCAGGCCGCCTGAACGCGTGAATCCCCAAATAGCTCGGAGACATCCCCAAGGCGAAGCCTTTCGCCCTCGCCTGCGATACGCGCGTGACCATCCTCCGTCGGCGGCTTGAGGCTGATGGCGCGGGTCTTAAGGCTTTGGGTTTCGCCTGGCTTTAATGCGGCGAAAGGCTGGCCCGAGGCCGGGACGGACATCATACCGCCCATCATTCCGCCGCCCATGCCGCCCATACCACCCATCATACCGCCGCCCATGCCGCCCATGCCGCCGCCCATACCTCCCATGCCGCCGCCCATGCCTCCCATCATCATCCGCCAACTTCCAGGCTCGATCAATTGCATGATAATACGTTGAAGATACATCATTCCGAACATGGCTGGCATGGTCCCGCCGCCGCCTCCCATGCCGCCGCCCATACCGCCGCGACCTCCCATGCCGCCTCCCATGCCGCCGCCCATACCTCCCATGCCGCCGCCCATGCCTCCCATGCCGCCGCCCATGCCGCCCATGCCGCCGCCCATGCCACCCATGCCGCCCATCTGGGTCGTGGCGTTGCCGGCGACTAAACCTGGCGGTAGAACCACACGGACGCGACGATGCGTCCTATTTGTCACCTTGATCGATAACCGACCGTCCGCGGCGCCCTCGATTTCGGCAGTGAGTTGACCAGATCGTACGCCCTTGACGAGGTCGACCGCAGGAAGATCCTCGTCATTGGTCGGAGCCTTGGCGTCCTTTGTGGGGCTCTTGGCATCCGAGGGAGATTTGGAAGCGCTAGGCGGGTCATCCGACCCAAAGGAAGACGAACAGAGAGACAATATAAGACCAGCCGCAAATGCGGAAGCGCCTCGACGAGCATTCTTGGAAATGTGCATCGTTAACCCGTTCTGTGAAGGTGTGATTGCGGACCCTAGCGAGGGGGCGCCCAAGTGGCAACGCCCTCGGTCTGGCTTGGCAATCGACCGACCGACGGACTATGAAAGTCAGGGGGGAGTCGGGGCCGATCGTTCGTGACCTCTTAGATTTAGACGCACGCGAACGTTTCTTATTCGATCCTGAAGTTTTCTTTAACTTCGACTTCGGATTGCCGCACCCAATAACTTTGAGAGATCGAGCACACGCGACGACCTGTAAGCCCGCTTTAAGATGCCACAAAGTCTTTCTAACCAAAGGTTTGCGGCAGAGGAAAGAGTCATCGACCGGAGTGAATCGAGCGTCTGATTCATGCCTTAATTGATCTCCCAGACCAAAAAGAAAGCCGGGAGCTGCGAGAGCCCCCGGCCGTCCAATTCCACCAAAGTCTCACTTTTCGGTTCAAAGGCCCGAGAGATCGACCCCGGTCACCTTGATGCCGCTTTTCAGACCAAGCTTGTTTACAAACTCAGTTGAAGTGGGAAGAACCAGGCTCCTTCGAGGTGAAATCGAAAGACCAGGCGCCATGCTCGGATGTTCGGAAGCGCCAGCCTCAACGCCGATGAACGAAACCCCGTTCAAGATCAGCGACGATGCATTGTCGACACGGATCTGGTAGATCGAGTTACCCTTTACCTTCTTGTTCTTCACAAGTTGGACGCGAACAAGACGGCCAAGGAGACCCTCGCCAACCCCGCCGGCAACCTCCAAGGCCTTGATCTCGCCGGTCTCGTCCCGACCGATCGGCAGCGAAAACTTGCCCATCGCCGTCCAGCCGTTGCTCTCCGCGTTCGAAATCTCTACCCAAACCACCGCCTCGGGCTTCGATTCCGTTCCGTCAAGCTTCACATGGCAAACAATCGATGGCGCCAAAGGTGACTCTGGAGCACCCAATCGCGTCTCCAGGCCGAGAATCCGCTTGCCGTCGAAAAGGCCTTGCAGCTCCTTCGCGAGCTTCTCATGCCGAGCGACCTCCGAAGTTACATCGAAGTATAGAACGCCAGTCTCGCCTGGAATTCCAAGCTTTTCGTCGCGCGGGAACTTCCCATCCGTCTCATCGAGCAGCTTGACGAACTGACGAGCCAGTGCAACCTCGTGAGGATTCGCCCACTTCTTGGAGAGCGAAGTGATGGTCTCCCATTCCATATCGAAAGCAACGTTCCAAAGCACGAGCTGACTGATTTGCACAGGCGCCTTGTCTTCGCTCAATCGACGCCAGGCAGCCTGGACTCGAGGCTCTGCAAACAGATCGGAGATGTCGCCGAGCTGAAGTTTTTCACCCTCGCCAGCGAGCTGGGCATGCCCATCGACAGTAGGTTCTTTTAAGCTTATGGCGCGGGTTTTAAGGCTTTTGGTCTCGCCAGGCTTCAGAGCTGCGAATGGCTGACCAGTGGCGGGCACGGACATCATTCCGCCCATCATACCGCCACCCATACCACCACCCATGCCGCCGCCGCCCATGCCGCCGCCACCCATGCCGCCGCCGCCCATACCACCCATACCGCCGCCCATCGCCGACATCATCCAACTTCCAGGTTCGATCAACTGCATGATGATGCGCTGAAGGTACATCATTCCGAACATGGCAGGCATGGTGCCACCGCCACCGCCACCACCGCCGCCCATGCCGCCGCCGCCCATACCGCCGCCGCCCATACCGCCACCGCCCATACCGCCGCCGCCCATGCCGCCGCCGCCCATGCCGCCACCGCCCATACCGCCGCCGCCCATGCCGCCGCCGCCCATACCGCCCATTTGCGTGGTGGCGTTGCCGGCGACGAGGCCTGGCGGGAGTACAACGCGAACGCGACGATGCGTCTTGTTTGTAACGGTGATCGACATTCGGCCGTCGGCTGTGCCCTCGGCTTCAGCTGTCAATTGACCCGATTTCATCCCTTTGATTAGATCGATCGCCGGCAGATCCTCGTCCTTGATCGCCGATTTAGACGTATGATTCGCGCTCGTTTTGGACCCATCCTGGGGCGCATTTTGCGGGTCTTGCCCAGCGCTGGCCGAGGAGGCGGAAAGCAAAAAACCGAAGAAGAGCCCGGCAACCCCGGGGCTCCCTTTTTTCGAGATAAGCATCAATCACCAGTTCTCGTTGAAGCAATATTCGGAGCTGAAGAAAGGGCGGCTCAGGTCGCAACCCTCGCCGTCACGTCGACGCGATCGACAAACAAACCGACTAAGAAAGGATGGGAGAATCCTGAGAGAATGTGAGTCGAACGTTCTCTATCCAGTACTAAGACGAAGCTCCTCGAACTATATTCGATACTTCCATGAAATTCTACTTAAGAAGTTGCTGATGTAAATTAATCGAAAAAACACTACCAGGAGTCGGTTGACCCCCGGTAGCGTCGAGATGCTCGCCCTGGCCCGATCATAGCCCGGAAAGATCGAGCGCCGTCACTCGGACGCCGTTTTTTAGGCCAAACTTGTTAACGAACTCTGTTGAAGTTGGCAGCACCAGACTGCGCCGAGGCGAGATCGAGAGGCCAGGGGCTACGCTCGGGGCATCCGACGAAGCCTGTTTCGCTCCAGTGAAAGCAACTCCGTTCAACACGAGCGAAGATGCGTTGTCGATGCGTATCTCGTAAATCGAACTGCCCTTCACCTTTTTGTTCTTTACAAGTTGAACCCTAACGAGCCGGCCAAGAAGTCCTTCGCCGACATGGTTTGCAACGGTCACAGGGTCGATTTCGCCCACGTCGTCGTGGCTAATTTGGACCGTGAATTTGCCCATCGGAGTCCAAGCGGTACTTGCTCCGTTGGAGATCTCCACCCAGACGACCGCCTCGGGCTTGGTTGCCGGGCCTTGGAGTTTCACATGGCAGAGGATCGAAGGCGCGGAAGGGGAGTTCGGGGCTTCCAGACGCGTCTCGAGCCCAAGGATCCTCTTACCGCCGAGGAGTCCCTGCAATGACTTGGCAATCGTCGTTGGCAACGCGGGATCCGCGGTAACATCGAAATAAAGCACACCGGTTTCGGCCGGGACTCCAAGCTTTTCATCGCGTGGGAATTTGCCGTTGGTCTCATCAAGCAGCTTTACGAATTGTCGAGCCAGAGCAACTTCATGAGGATTCGCCCACTTTTTCGAAAGAGACTCGATCAACTCCCAATCGATATCAAATGCGACGTTCCAGAGCACGAGCTGGCTGATTTGGGTAGGCGCCTTTTCCTCGCTCAGACGACGCCAGGCAGCCTGAACGCGCGGATCTGGGAAGAGATTGGAAATATCGCCAAGGTGGAGCTTCTCGCCCTCGGCGGCCAGAACCGAGTGGCCGTCCTCTGCTGGTAGTTTAAGGCTGACGACGCGGGTCTTCAGGCTCTGGGTTTCGCCGGCTTTCAAAACAGCGAATGGTTGTCCAGTGACGGGGACGGACATCATTCCGCCCATCATACCGCCACCCATCCCGCCCATGCCGCCGCCTCCCATTCCGCCGCCCATACCGCCCATCCCGCCGCCCATGCCACCCATTCCACCACCCATGCCGCCCATCGATTGCATTCTCCAGCTTCCTGGCTCGATCAACTGCATGATGATGCGCTGAAGGTACATCATTCCAAACATTGCCGGCATTGTGCCGCCGCCTCCTCCGCCGCCACCGCCACCACCCATGCCGCCGCCGCCTCTGCCTCCCATACCTCCGCCGCCACCGCCCATGCCGCCGCCGCCCATTCCGCCGCCCATCCCACCACCGCCGCCCATTCCACCCATGCCGCCCATCTGCGTTGTCGCGTTACTCGCAACCAGACCAGGCGGCAACACGACGCGAACGCGCCGGCGGGACTTATTCGTAATTTTGATCGACAGGCGACCGTCGGCTGTGCCTTCCGCCTCGGCCGAGAGCTGTCCCGAACGCATGCCCTTGATGAGATCAAGCGCGGGGAGATCTTCGTCCGCGATGCTAGCCTTGCCAGAGGTGTTTCGGCTAGGCTTGGCCGAATCCTTCGTTGAGCCAGTCGGAGGATCCTCCGAAGCCTGGGCCGTCGACAATGTGGTCAGAAAAAAACCGATGAAAAGCCCAGCGAATGCGAGCTTTCCTTGAATGCGAATCAACATGGAACACCAGTTCTCAAAAGGAGATCGAGTCGGATCTCTAGGAACGGAGGCGAGAAGCGAACCGCTCGCCGAGAAGGCGGTACGATGTGCACTCCGGCAGGAGCGAAATATCGAGCGAAATCAGAACAGGGCGGGAGGCAACGTACTCTAACACTTCGTTAGACGAGGGGGGCTGGACTTTATTCGATAATTCACCAAATTATTATTTTAAGTGTACAGTTCATGAACCCATTTTAACGATTTGGTCAGGTGATTTTCGTGGCTAGGACTTTTAACGTCACGAACCGGAGATACCACCCATGCTACGTTACATAAGCGAATTGAGATGCCCATCGTGTGGGACGGCGTATCCGGCTGATCGGTTGATGAACCTGTGCCCCACCGACCAGCGCCCCGTCGAGATGATTCTGGACCACGCGAAGATCAAATCCGAGTGCGGAGACTCCGCGGGCTGGGATCCTTCGGTGCGGTCGATGTGGCGATTTGGGGCAATGCTTCCGCTCGATTGGAACCGGCCCGAGGATCGACAGCGCATCGTCTCGCTTGGCGAAGGCGCCACGCCTCTACTTTCATACGACAACTCTCTTTCGAACAAGCTATCCATCCGGCTCCAGGTCAAGGACGAAGGAAGTTGTCGGGAAGGGTTCGGCGCCAACCCCACTCTTTCTTTCAAAGATCGCGGCATGGCAATGACGGTTTCGTTGGCGAAGGCGTTTGGACTTACCAGGCTGGCGGTTCCCACTCAGGGAAACGCCGGCGATTCGCTGGCAACCTACGCGATTGCTGCGGGAATTCAGGCCCTAGTCGTGATGTCTCCGGAAACCGACATGCCAGTGCTGGGAAGAGTTGCGGCGTTGGCCAAGCTTCACCCGCAAAACGTCGAGCTCGAGCTCGTCGAGGGCACGATTATCGACTGCGCTGCGGTCGTGCGCGAGAAACACCTCCCCAGAGGCTTCTTCAACGTCGCCACGTTTCAGGAGCCTGGATGGCGGATCGAAGGCAAGAAAACCCTCGGATTGGAGTTGGCGGAACCGTCGAGGGGCTCGGCTTCCCAGCGCTGGTCCGTCCCGGACGTCATCATTTATCCGACAGGCGGCGGAACCGGCGTTCTGGGAATGGCGAAAGCCTTCGATGATTTGGAAGCCCTGGGTTTGATCGACAATCGAAGGCCCAGGATGGTTTGCGTACAAAGCGAAGCCACGGCCCCAATCGTCAAGGCTTTTGAGTCGGGAGCGATCGATTGCTCTCCCATGAATCCGGGAAGAACCATTGCGACCGGTCTCAACGTCGCACGGAACGTTGGACACGTCCATGTCCTTCGGATCGTTCGAGAGACCGGCGGATGTGCTTTGACGGTCTCCGACGAAGAAATCCGCTCCACGATCCAGAGCGAGTGGAGAGTTCGAAGATTCGCCTGGTCTCCCGAGGGAGCAGCGACTCTTGCCGCCCTGCCGAAGCTCGCCGATCTGAAGTTGATTCACCCAGGCGATCGAGTGGTTCTTGTGAACACCGCCTCTGCTGAAAAGTACCTGCCTTCGATCAGGGATCTCCTGCGCGACGATGAACCATCGATCTCAGTCAGCCGCTGAGCCAATGCATTTTTCCGACCCGATTCTTGGAGTTCTCGCGGGGTAATTGATGGAGGAAATGATTTGATGGACGTTCGCGGCGAGAATCCAGAGCTCGAGGCCCTCCTGGCGCGGGCTGGCGGAGGTGACGAGAAAGCTCGAGGGTTGCTGTTCGAGCGCTATCGCTCGGGACTCAAGAACTTGGCAGCGGCCCGACTCGACCGGAGGATCTCTTGCCGGATCGACTCTTCGGACTTGGCTCAAGAGGTTCTGCTCGAGGCGGACCGGAATCTCGGGCGTTACCTACGCGAACGACCCCTTCCGTTTTATCCGTGGCTGGTTCAGTTCGCACGCAATCTGCTGGTGGACGCTCGTCGGAAGCACATCGAGGCGTCGAATCGAAGCGTGCTTCGCGAGTGCTCGCCGGCTTCAGGCTTTGAACTCGCCGTTGCAGGGTCCGAGACTGGTCCGCTCGACAGAGTGATCAAGCGGGAACGTGGAGCCCTCGTCCAGGCTGCGCTCGCCAGGCTTTCCGAAGCCGACCGACGAGTCCTTGTGCTTCGCCAGGTAGATGGTCTGAGCGCGCCTCAGGCAGCCCTCGAGCTTGGCGTCAGCGAAGAGGCGATCAAGAGTCGTCACCGTCGGGCTCTCGAACGTTTGAGATCCCTACTCGAGCATCACGCGGAACAACTTCCATGAGCAGACTCTCTGGCGCCGTCGCGGATGCTACCGGCAAGATCGACGACCTGGTTGCTCGACTTGCGGACCTTGTTCGCGAGGGCAAGATCTCGGCGATTGACGCGTTCTTGATCGAGAACTGCGAGTTCGCCGATCGGCTCGGCAAACTGTTGCCGGCACTTTACGCAATGAACGAGCTTGCTGGAAACTCGGCGGCAACTGATGGTGAAGCCAGGTCCGAATTCTCGCACGCCGGCATGATTGGAATGCGGGAGTCATTGGAGACTTTAGGATCCTGCGCGAAGTCGGCCGAGGCGGGATGGGCGTCGTTTACGAGGCTGTTCAGATTTCGCTGGGTAGGCGCGTGGCGCTGAAGGTTCTGCCTTTTGCCGCGGCGATCGACAAGAGCCGACTGGCCCGCTTCAAGATCGAGGCGCAGGCCGCGGCGCTATTGCACCACGCCAACATCGTTCCCATTCACGCCGTCGGCAGCGATCGCGGCGTCCATTACTACGCAATGCAATTCATCGACGGTCGCACGCTTGCAGATATGATTGGTGAACTGGCACAAAGCGATCCGGCGTCAAAAGTTTTGGATTCGAACCTAATGGGCTCGGGGCGGAGGCGGGAGCTCTTCAAATCGGCTGGGCTCCTGGGCGTGCAAGCGGCCGAGGCTCTGGAACACGCGCACCAGAACGGAGTGATCCACCGCGACGTCAAGCCCGCGAATCTGCTGGTCGACGGTTCGGGCAAGCTTTGGGTGGCTGATTTCGGTCTCGCGAGGTTGGGCGAGGATCCAGCGCGAGTCGGTCGAACGATTTGCTTGGAACACTTCGCTACATGCCTCCCGAACAAGCCTTGGGATGTCGGGTCGAAGCCGACCCGAGGGCCGACGTCTACTCGCTGGGCGCAACGCTCTACGAGCTAGCTGCTCGGGTACCTGCGTTCGACGGCAAGGACCGGCAAAGCCTGCTGAAGCAGATCGCCTTCCAAGAGCCTGTTCGACCACGCTCGATCGACCAACGGATCCCTCGGGATCTGGAGACGATCTTGATGAAAGCCATGGCCAAGGAGCCTCTCTCGAGGTATCAGACCGCGGGCGAGCTTGCCGACGATCTCCGCAGATTCGTCGAAGACAGGCCTGTGCGTGCTCGACGCCCAACCCCGATCGGGCTCTTGGCGCGTTGGGCTCGGCGTAAGAAGGCGATCGTCGGGGCGGCTGCGGTCTCATTCGCCTGCGCGAGCCTGGCAGGGGCGGGCCTTCTCTTCGTCGAGAACGCACGCACACGCCAAGCGCTCCAGGAGCTGCAAACCACGCGGGAATCGGAACGCCAGGCGCTCAGGTTGGCGTTCGCGGGCTCGGACATCGTGGCCTCGCGAGCCCTGGAGAAGATCGTCTCGAACTCCAGTTCCATCGACGCGGCGGACGCTGAGTTCTGCCGACGTGCATTGAGTCATTACGAGACCATCTGTTTGCGCTACGCGGGCGATCGCGAATTGCGGAGGCTTACCGCCGCTGCCGAGCACAGAGTGGGTTTCTTACGGAGGCTTTTGAAACTCGACGGCGCCCAAGACCGTCTCGCACGCTCGGTCGAGCTCTTTGAGCAGGAGTCTCGAGCGAATCCCGGAGACCGAGACGTACTGACTTCGCTTTCCGCGGCGCTCGACGACTTGGCCGCAGCCAGGGAATCGCTGGGCGAACGGAGAGCTTCGGGCGATCTCAGCAACCGAGCTCTTGAAGTTCGACGCGAGCTCGTCACGCGATACCCGGACGAGCCGAGCTATCGGCTGAGTGTGGCCATGACGATTGCCCATCGCATCGGCCAAATGCTCGAGCAGGGGAACCGCCAAAAGGCGATCGAACTCTGTAAAGAATTCGTCGCGATGGACGACAACGCGATGGGGCTCGGCGCCGGCGAAGCCCAGAGGCGTAACACGATCGCTTGGCAGTTGGCGGCGGCCAAGGGCCTCGAACCAGAAGCGTACGACAAGGCTCTCGAGCTTGCGCAGGGCTGTCGAGCTGGCGCCCAACCAACGGCCGTATTGGAACACCCTTGGCGTCGCTGCCTACCGATCGGGGAACGATCGAGAAGCCGTGGCCGCTTTCGAACGTTCGATCGAACTCTCGGGCGGCGGCGATCCCTACGATTGGCTTCCGTTGGGCCTTGCTCTCGATCGGCTCGGCGAAACGTCCCGGGGAAGAGAATACTACAAACGCGCGCACTTCTCGATCGACAAGGCTCGTCCAATCGAGCCCGAGCTCGACCGCTTCTTGAGGGAAGCGGCCGAAGTCTTGGCACATTAACGACTCATTCGAAATATTTATCGATACGTGACAGCTCCTACGATCTCGTATGTGCTGGATCGTCCGTCCACGCGCTCTTATATGGCCCGGCGGCGCTGGTCGGTCGTTCGAAGCGGGGCCTCCGAACTGGAATGAAAGCAAAAGCATCATGCTCAAAGCCTTTGATCATTACATGAAGACGGCGACTTTCGCACTCGCCTTAACGCTCTGCGCGTCGGCGGGCTGGGCCGACGTGATCTACGACTGCAACGCCGCCGGCTCCGGGGACTTCGTTCCATTTGAAAACGATGGCACGCCCAACCGCCCGCTCGGAAGCGAGATGGGCAACGAGATCACCTTCGCTGGGACAAGCCGTTACTTGTATCACGCCGAGGTCGTGCTCTCGAGCATCGGACCGACGCAGATCTCCAATTTCACAATCAGCTTCTACAAACCCGACGGATCGATCGACCCGTCGAGCGGTCTCAACCGTCCTGGCACGCTGTTAGGCTCCTATACGACCGCAGCCTCGAACGCATTCATTCCAGGCACAGGGGCGTTCGTCGTCGACTGGAACTTCTCTCCGCTTCAGGTCCCCGACACGGTAATCGCGATCGTAAGCTCATCGTACAGCACGACCACGCTGGGCCAGCTCATGGGCCCGTTTGCCGCCGTCAACCCGCCTGAGGTCGGGTCTGCTCTCAATACCCTATGGTACGGCGACGGTAAAGCAGGGGACTGGACCGCGAACCCGAATTGGGCGATCAACGACGGCGGCGCGACAAATTATCTTGACATGCGATTCTCAGCCATGCCAAGCGTGCCCGAGCCCTCGAGCCTTGGCCTTGCCGCAATTGGAGCCTGCGCCGCGGCAATTTCCAGGCTGCGCAAGCGGCGCGAAGCCAGGTAACCCAAGCCGGACCTTCTGGACCAAGGCGAAATCGCTCGTCTTGGTTCGGGAGGGCGGCTTCCTCGACCATTTCCGCCGGAACGCGGCCCGCTCATGTCCAAAGCCACCAATCACCACACAGAAGCACCCGGGCGGCGATGAAGAGATTCGCGAACAGGTGCGCCGAGACCGCGTCGGAAAGCCGTCCGCGTCGATAGTACTCGACGGCGAATAGCATACCGGCAATCGTTCCTATGAAAAAGCCATTATGCATCAAACCAAAGAGTAAGCTCGACGCCAAAAAAGCGAACCAGCTAAACGAACCAGGCGGCGCTTCCGCGAAGGGGCTCGAGATCAGCCTTCGAGTCAGGTAGCCGCGGAACGCGAACTCCTCGACAAGCGGAGTTACGATCACGAATCCAATCAGTTTGCAAACAATCCAAATAACACCGAGGTTTCGATTATGAGCCCAAAGCCCAGATTGGAACTTGCTCGAGAGCTCGGTTTTGAGTTCATCGGGTATGAGTAGACCGGAAGCGGAACAAATGATGAGTCCAATCAAAACGCCCTGCGGCGTGACCAGCAAACTGAATCGACGGAAGCTCGATCGGACGAGCCGGGAAGCGAAAAGCCACAGCGCGAACAATCCTGCCAGCATCTGAATCGGATAGAGCCAAGGGAAGCCGACGGAAAACGCCGAAGAAACCTGGGCCGCAACCAATACAAAAAAGAAAGGGGCAAGATACTCGCTGGTCGAGTCGCCGTCGATTGACGAAGTCGGATCGATCGGCTTAAGCGTCCTAGGCAACTTGCGGAAAAAATCGGATTTCTCTGCGACGTAAATCAACCCTAAACTCACCAGATTGAAAGTGAGCCAGCCCGCCTGCGAATGAAAAGCCTCGACAGCAATTCTTCGAGAAAGAGAAGAGCCAATCGCCACAAGCGCCGCGATCCTGCCGGCGTTTGCCAGGAAAATCGCCAAGCAGCCGATGGGGAATAGGAGCAGAGCACGCGGCTTTGCCAGTTCCCTTCGATAACTCCAGATGTATGCCGCCAGGAACGCCGTGATCAGGCCAATGCCTTCGACGCCAGAGCAGCTCGAGCTAATGCTAACCTGGAAATTCGACGTCCCCAGAACCTGATCGTGGGGCGTCGAAACAATATGATTCGGATAGACTGCGCGTAAAAGCCATCGAACTGTATAAAAGGTTGGCTTGGTGAGCGGCCGCCAGAGCCCGAGAACCACTCGGCCCGCGCCCCAAGCAGTCAAGCCCAGGAGTCCTGCTGCCAGGATCGAAGCCCAGTAGCGACGAAGAAGCGCCGGCCAGCGACTTATCGGTACGACGAGCCCCAAGGCCGTCAAAAGCCATAAGAGACCAAGACAAGCCAAGGCAAATGCATACGAAAAAGAGATATAATGAAATCTAACCGCTATCGAAGTGAGCTTGCCCAGACACAGAAAAATTGCGAAATAGACTGCAAGGTGGGCAAAGAGGCAGAATCCGCTGGCGAGATAACTGGGCGGGTGGAAGTGTTGAGGAGAACTGTTAATTCGCGGTTTTCTGAGCGCGAGAAACCAAAAAGCTGCAACAGCCGAAATGACAAAACTCAGGATGGCCGGCGAAGCGGCCACCCAGTTCAGTCCCATATCGCGGCTTGAAAAAATCCCGGTGTCAAAGGCTACGCTTACAACCAGCAGTTCTAAGCAGAGCAACCCAATGCAAGCGAGCCACCTGGACAAGCGTCAGCTCCTACGACGGCGCTCCACCAAGAGCAAACCGCCGGTGGCGAGCAAGGCGACAGGTCCAACGATCGTGCTCGGGTCGATCTCCGGCGCGGAAACCGTACCACCGCCGTTGCCGTTGCCGTTGCCGTTGCCGTTGCCGTTGCCGTTGCCGTTGCCGTTGCCGTTGCCGTGACCGTTCTTGCCCTGACTATTGTTGCCCCAACCGCCATTCTGCCCCCAAGACTCGCTCGAGCCCGCAGAAAGCATGAGCAGCGCCGTCATCACAATTGGCAACCACTTTGTAGCGAACCGCCCAAACATATGCATTCTCATCTCCCCGTTCCGTGGCCTCAAAGCACGACCTTCACTAAGACTTAATGTCTAATAGAAATAATACGAAGCCTCCATGCAAACAATACGTTGCCCTCAAAATTCGACATCCCGATCCAACCTTGGATTTCGATCCATTGCCTTCAGATTATCGGCAACGGCGCCTTCTCGACACAATTCCTCTAATATAATAGATTTACGCGAATTCCCGGACGCTCCGACCATCCCTTCTGTACAACTTGACGCCTAATTTCGCGTTCATTTTTTACACCAATCGGGCAAGCCTCGATTCATTCCTTACTGCTCTCGTCCGGCATCCTCCCGGTCCTCAGGCATTCAGCAAGCAGCAGTTTGGCTCGATCCGGTAGGTTCGATTCGCGGACTCTAGCAATTGCGTCCTCAACGGGATATTCAACCCGCTTGAGTTCGATCCGGCCGTTGTCGATGACGGCGTACGCGGCCCTTGGATCTCCATCGCGAGGCATCCCAACACTTCCAGGGTTCAGGATCACGACGTTGTTCACAACGATGTTGAATTGGAGGTGGGAATGGCCCACGCAAACAATTTCCGCATCGGCATTTTGCACCCTCCGAGCCCACGTTTCATGGTCGATCATCAGATACTCGTCGAGCGGATCTCGCGGGGTTCCATGTACCAGCAGAAAACGCCGACCTGCGAGCGTCACTCGCTTGGTCAGCGGTAGTTGAAGCAGGTAGCGGCGTTCTTCGGGCCCAAGCGACTCCCACTGGAAAGGTCTGGTGACCCTCGTCAAATAACGGAAACCTTGATCCCCAGTCACTGCCACGCCCTGTGCAACTCCGTGGTCGTGGTTGCCCCGAACGGCGTGGTGGGCGTTCTCTAAGGCCCATCGGACGCAAGGCAATGGGTCGACTCCGTAATCGACCAAATCGCCCAGCAGAAGGCAGACGTCGTGCGGCTCCTTGATCGCATTGAGTGCAGGCCAATTCCCGTGAATATCCGCGACAACGAGGATTCTCATCGTCGATCGCCTCCTTCGGGGGCGAGCCAGGCTTCGTGCCACAATTGGAAGACCAGCAAGGTCCAGAGCGGCTTGCGATGGTCCCTCGCGCCCGATTTATGCTCGCGAATCAACCTCTGGACCTCTCCAGGGACGAAGAGCCCTTGGTTTTGCAAGCGCTCGCATCCCAGCAGATCCTCGAGCATGGGCTCGAGCGGCCCCCTGAGCCAACGCGCCACGGGTATGCCAAAACCCTTCTTGGGCCTGCGGAGCACCTCCGCGGGAAGTCGTTTCGAAGCGGCTTTCTTCAACAAGCGCTTGGTTGTTCTTCTTTGATATTTAAAATGCGCAGGCATTCTTAGAATCGCATCGACGAGCTCGACGTCCAGAAACGGCGCTCGGACCTCGAGCCCGCAGGCCATGCTGGCCCTGTCGACTTTCGTCAATATGTCTTCCGCCAGATACGTCTCCTGGTAGAGCAAGAGCGATCTTGTGAGCGGATCCTCGCCTGGCGCAAGCTCGCCCGCGGCTCTCGTATGCAACGCTTCGACGTCGATTCCCGGAGCGTCCTCGAGTACTCGGGCGATCTCCGCGCCTGAAAACGAGCCCAGCCATCGCTGGTGCGCCAGGGCCCAAGGCTCGGAGGCGCCCTTCAAGAATTGCTTGAGCTTGAAATCGAAGCTGACGTTGGCGTGGTTGACCGGAAGTTTGCCGACGACCGCGGCAGCCAGACCTCGAGCCGGCGACGGAAGACGCCGGTACACGTTGGCAGCCGCTTGAGCGATAAACGTCGGATAGCCTGCCAACAGCTCGTCCGAGCCGTCGCCGCCCAGGCACACTTTCACCTGGCTTCGGGCAAACCGGCTGAGAAGGTGGGTTGGCAAGATCGAGGCGTCGCCAAACGGTTCGTCGAGCCAAGCGACCACCTCTGGCAAGAGCTCGCGGAGCGTGTCGACGGAGAAGCTCTGCTCGTGGTGGTCGGTCCCCAGAGCTCGCGCAACCGACCGTGCATGTCCGCTTTCGTCGAAGCTGGGGTCGTCGAAGCCGATCGAATACGTGCGTATCGAGCTTGCGGGTTGGAGCTCCGCCAGGGCGGCGGCCACGCTCGAGGAATCGATCCCGCCGGAGAGGAAAACCCCCAACGGCACGTCCGAACGCAAATGCCGCTGGACGGAGGAGCGGAAGAGCGACCAGAACCGCTCGGCCGCCTCTGCGAACGTTTCAGAATTCGAATCTTCAGGGTTCGGCGGCGACCAGTACGATTGGACTCTCGCGACGCCCTCTTCCCACGCCAAAGTATGGCTTCTGGGCAGCTTGCGCATGCCTTCCCAAATGGTGTAAGGCGCTGGTATATACTCATAAAAGAGGTATCGGACCAGCCCCTGTCGATCGAGAGACCTCTTGACCTCAGGGTGCGCCAAGAGCGCTTTGGGTTCCGACCCAAATACGAACGCGCCCGAACTCGTCGTCGCATAAAACAGCGGTTTCTGCCCCATCCGATCTCTCGCGAGAAGCAGCCGACGACGACGCGAATCCCAGATCGCCAACCCAAACATGCCGTTGAGCATTTCAGGAAAAGCGTCGCCGTACTCCTCATAGAGGTGCACCAAGACCTCGGTGTCCGTCGCGGTGCGAAAGACGTGCCCACGCGATTGAAGTTTCTTCCGAAGCTCGGGCTCGTTATAGATCTCGCCATTGAAGACCACCCAGACGGTTCCGTCTTCGTTGCAGAGCGGCTGCGCTCCGCCCTCGACGTCGATGATCGAGAGTCTGCGAAACCCAAGTCCAACGGCGCCGTCGAGATAAAGGCCTTCGTCGTCGGGGCCACGGCGAAATAGCGTCCGAGTCATCCGCTGCAAAACCGATCGATCCGCGGGAAGATCCCCACGGTTCACGAACCCCACGATGCCGCACATAATCGCCTCGGCAGGATCTCCGTCGACCCCAATCGTTCCTTGACAGGCCCCGTTCCAGAATGATGATCATTCGCCGACGATCGAGCGGAATACGTTTAGCTTAACGAAATGACTCGCGTCTCGGGAACACCAACGGCCCTGGCAGGAGCGATTTGTCGCCAAAAGGCCATGCAGGCCCAGAAAAGCCGCCGCGCGTTAGTGCGCGGCGCCGTGTTCATGGCCCTGACCTTTGAACAAGGGATCTTTCGCATCGCCTCTTGCCGCCACGTACGAAACAAGATCCAAGATCTCGTCGCGGGTCAGCTTGTCGAGCAACCCCTTAGGCATAATTGACGTTGGGGATTTCTTCCGACCCAGAATCTCCGACTTCTTCAAGACCTTCGCGTCCGCCTTTACGAGCGGATTCTCGATGACCTTTACCACGTCCGGGGTTTCTTCAAGGATCATCCCGGTCACAACCTGGCCAGAGTCGGTCTCGAACGAGTACGAAGCATACTTATCCTCGATCTCCGCGGATGGCTCCAGAACGCTCTTCAAGACGTCGATCGCATGCTTCTTGGCGTCGAGTTTCGAGAGATCCGGACCGAACGATTGGCCTACTCCATTGAGTTTGTGGCACGAGACGCAACTGGCGACCTCGAACAACTGCTTGCCGTTCTTAAACGACCTGCCCGGCTCGAGCGGAGACGCCGAAGACGCGAGATCCTCGAGCTTCCATTCCTTGCGAGGTCGATTGAACTTCAACAGCTCGTCCTTGATCGGCAACGGATGGCTGGCGAGATAACCCTCGGGGTCGGCAAGGTATTGATCAAGATCGGCGACGATGTAGAAAGCTCCATACATCCGACGCCAGTGTCCTGGATAGGTGCAGACGAAGGGATAAACCCCAGGCTCGTTAGGCGCGCTAAAGCGAATGCGGACCGTTTCCCTGGGCGAAACGAGCTTGCTCGAAAGCAGGATCTTCGGGCTGTTGGGAACGTACTGACGCGAAAGCGCGTCGGCCTGGTTGGCAGTGGCCTCGGCCAAGAGGCCCACTTCCTCGAGAGATCCGGGAGCGGTCACGACGACGTTGTGCGGCATCAGGTCGTTGTTTTCGAAGATGATTTCGACCGGCCTACCTGTCTGTGCGGCGGTTCGTTCGACGTCGTATCGCATTTGCTCCAACACGGTGCCGATGCGAATGACGCGAACTCCCAAAGCGCCCAGTTCCTTGCGAGCGGTGGAAGCATCGGCGGGCTTCATAAGCGAAGCCATCTGGTCGGCAAGCTCCAATGCGCCCAACGCCTCCGGACTGGTCCTTAGCGAACTCGGGATTCCCGAAACGTACGCCACCAGGCTCTTGACCAGCGGCTGAGCCAATTCAGCGGGCCGGTTTGCTTGGGGAATTCGCTGCATCGCAGCGACCGCCGCCGATCGATCGGTCCCCGAATCCGCGAACTTCGCCAACGCGCGGAAGGTCTCTTCTTCATGCCCACGAACATAAGTGAGAGCGTTCATGGCCGCCCTCCGCACCGCCGCTTCTGGATTTTCGCTCCCAATCTCGTAGATTGCGACCGGCTCGGGCGCGGGGATGCCTCGCTTCACGAAAACCGGATTGCGACTGGAGTCCAATACTTCGAGCGTGAAACCTTGGAGCCGCTTGCCAAATCCGCCGTCGGTGCGATTGTAGACGACAATCGAATCGATCGGGACCGCGTCTCCAAAGTCGAGCTCCCACCAAGGACTGGGAACGCCCTCCTGCGTGTGCGTCTGGCCTCCCTCGTCGTAAGAACCACTGGTATTGCCGTCGATCGCCCGACCTGGTTCGCCGCCATACCCAACGTTCTTCTGCGAAGCCTTTCCTTGGGGAGCAATGTTCTTGCCGCCGCTTTTCACCTGGACTTCGGCCAGCGTGAGCGTTCGAGACCTGCCAGGAAGCTCGATCCTGACAAACCTTCCCGCTAATCCTTGGCTCGTTGCGTTCTTTCCGCCCAGCCGCACCGGTAGGCCCTCGAGCAGAGGCTTGATCTTGGGATAGAGCGCCGATCTGAGATTGGGATCTTGGATCAGCGGGGTGGCGTTGAGCAAGTCTTGAAGCGCCTTGGTTGTCTTGATCGCCATTAACCAGACCTTCTCGACGCTGCCGTCGGCGGCGGCAAGCGCGGCGATGCCAAAGGCGCGATCGATCGGCCTCGAGCCGCCGAACGCCAGCATTTCGAGCTCGATCCGGATCGCGGCAAGCTCGGCCTCCGGTCTGCTCGTCAAGAGCCGCAAGAGCTCGATGATCACGCTCTCTTCCTCGGCCGATCCTCCCGCGTCGCGCGCCTTCACCGCGTCCAAAAGAGCCTTGGCTGGCGTGGTTTTGCTCGCGGCGGCAAGATCCTCGAGTGCAGCCTTCTTGTCCTCCTCCCTCGGACCGTTGCGGAATAGGATCTCGAGATCCACCCCTCGACTGTGCTTCATCTTGAGGAGGTCGGGCGTCGACACGTTCTTCAAGAAGAAATGGGCGCCCGCGTCCGTGGTGAACGCAATCGATTTGCCTTCCGCAATCGCCTTCTTCCAGTAAGGCTCGAGCGTCCTCAGAGTCTCGCCTCTTGTGTAGTCGAGGTAATAGTCCGACGGCTTGTCGGCGGAGATGAGAACCACCTCGATCGCATCGGGTTCGGTAAAAAAGCTTGCGGGCGCACAGCCTCGAGCCTAACCCTTGGGTACGGATCCGCCGCGGCCTTCTTGAGAAGTTCCAGAGCATTGGGAATCTTGTCCCGCCAATAGCACAGGACGCGGGTTGCGGCCGCTCTGGCACGATAATTCGGAGAAGCCAGGACCCTTCCCAGGAGCTCCGCGTCGGCCGCGTCGAAGAATTGATGGAGCCATAATCCTTCAAGCAAGTGATGCTCGAATTCCGGATCGTCGTGGTTCAAGTTGGCGATCCACTTGCCCAGAGCCGGCAGAACCTTGTTGGGGTCTCTTGCGGAAAGCTCGATCTTGGCGCGATAGCGAAGGCGATCCTCGGGCGATTTCAAAACGTCCAAAAGCTTTTCGGTCGGAAGCTCGTCAAGCGCTGGCGGATGGAGCAGTTCTCGACCTTCGTAGGTCACGCGATAGATTCGACCATGCACTTGGTCGCGGCTTGGGTCGCGAAGGTTGTGTTGCATGTGACCGATGATGGGGTTCTGCCAATCCAGGAAGTAGAGAGCGCCGTCGGGCCCGGTCTCGAGGTCCGAGGGGCGGAAGCTGGGATCGCTTGCCGACAAAAAGTCCTCCTGGCGTTCGGCAACGAAGCCCGACTCTTCCTCCCGCACCTTATATCGAAGGATGCCCTGAAAGCCGATGACGTTCGCCACCAGGTAATTGCCCTGATAATCGTCGGGGAAATGCCTGCTGGCCAGAACCTCGGTTCCAGGACAGGGGCGGATGCCCTGGTTGTCGAAGAAAGGCCTCATCCCTCGGTGTTTGTCCGGATAATCGACGTGCCCGGAAAAAGCCGTGGCGTAGTAATTGACGTTGCCAGTTCCATCGGTGACGAAATCTTGGCCCCAACGATCGAACGAGTGCCCGTGCGGGTTCGCGAACGGGAACGAGACGTAGACCTCGAACTTCTGGCTTCTTGGTTCGTAGCGATAAACGCCCGCGTTGGCGCAGCGAACGACCGGACCGTAAGGCGTCTCGACCTGCGTGTGGTGGAACGTTCCTTCCTGGAAATAGAGTGCTCCACCCGGGTCGAGGCGAAAACTGTTCGACGTATGGTGCGTATCGGCCGAATCGAGCCCGGAGAGCACCCGCTCGCGCACGTCGGCTTTGTCGTCGCCGTCGGTGTCTTTCAGGAACATGATGTCTGGCGCCTGCGCGACGTAAACCCCTCCGTTGGCGATCTCAAAGCCGGTCGGACAGTGCAGGCCGTCTGCAAAGGTCTTGATCGTATCGGCCTTGCCGTCGGCGTTTGTATCTTCCAGGATGACGATCTTGTCGTTCATCTCGTCTTTTGGCTTCCAGTGCGGATACGAAGGCCACACCGCAGCCCAGAGCCTGCCCTTCGAATCGAACGACATCTGCACGGGCTTCGCGAGTTCTGGAAACTCCTTCTCGGAGGCGAAGAGGTTCACCTTGAGGCCCTTGCCGAGGGTCATCTTCGCAATCTCTTCTTCGCCGCTCAAGAACAGGTGAGTGCCATTCGGGCCCGCGCCTGGCTTGTTCGTGACCACTGGAATGAACGGGCTTGTGTTCGAATCATCGACCTTGATTTCCTGCCCGAGCGCCGCGGCCCAAATCGCTTTGTCGCGGTTTGCGGTCATCTGGTCCAGGATCTCCATCTCCCGATCCATCACAACCCTGTTGGTCTGACCCGCCACGAAAGACAGGTCCGCCCGGCCGCCGAAAATCGAATACCCGTCGACAGTTCGATACCGGTTGAACCAAACGAAGTTCTTCGCGAGGACGGCTTTGCGAATCTTTTCAAGCTTGTCCAGACCGATAGGCTTTCCAAAGAGGGCGCCATCGATCAGCTCTGCTGCTATGCGATTTCCTTCGTGATTCAGGTGAATTCCGTTGATCGTCAGCGGCCCCTTCGCCTTGCTATACGCTTCTTTCGTGGTGTTGAACAAGTCGACGAAAGCGACGCCCGAGACCTTTGCTTCGTCGGCAATGAGCTTTGTAACCTCAGCCAGCCGCTCGTTGTGCTCCTTGGGATCGGGCAGGTCACGGCCGAGCGGTTCCTCTTGAGCGATTGGCGTGCAGAGCACCAGTTTGGGCGCCGAGACGCCGTTATATTTCTGGCCGAGGGTGTGCTTCACGAACTCAGAGAGGTCGGATTTGAACTTCTGGAGGTCGCCGTACGATTCGTTGTATCCGAAGCAGGCGATCACGACGTCGGTCTTGTTCTTGGCAAGCCATTTGTCGGGCGAACCGAAGTTTGCCGAGCGCAAGCGAATCGTCAGCTCGTCGCCCGAATAGCCCATATCTCGAAAGACGAGTTCCTGACCTGGAAAACGAGCCTGTAAGAGCGTCTCGAGCCAACCGTCGTGCTGCATTCGGTCGGCAAGGGTGTTGCCGATGACGCTCACGTGAGCCCCGCGTTTGATCGCGAGCGCCGGCTTGCCGTCCTGGGCGGGTTCGCTGGCAAATACGCACGAGGCGCAGATCCAGGAAAGCGCGATCAAGGCGGCCTGTCGGCTCGGTTTCAAGTTGAGGGTTCGGAGGTTCAACGAACCAATTCGTAAGAGGCGGGTGGCGAACATCGTGAAGCTCGTCCTCGCGGAGCAGGGGCGGGTGTTTCAGAAGGCAAATTCCAGGATATGCGATCCGTGGGCTCCGCACCAGACACTTTCGGGTCGGAGGTCGACTCCAAGCCGCGCATGCTCGTCAACAGGGCTTCGGAACCTCCTTGCGGATTGATCTTGCGCAGGCCGCCGAGCACTCTGTAACCTCTGACAATCCGTTTGCGTCCGGCGGACGAGCCCACGTAGGTTCTGTTTGTTGCCATCTCCGCAAACGATTCCATCCGATCCAAAAAACCAGGAGACCGGCCGTGGATTCGCCTTTATCCACCGATTTACTCGAGAAGATCGACGCCTACTGGAGGGCTGCGAATTACTTGTCGGTCGGTCAAATCTACCTCTACGACAACCCGCTTTTGCGCAAACCCCTTGCTCTCGAGCACGTTAAACCCAGGCTTTTGGGCCACTGGGGGACGACTCCAGGTCAAAACTTTGTATACGTTCATTTGAACCGGATCATCAAACAGCACGATCTAAATATGATCTACATTTCGGGGCCCGGCCACGGCGGGCCAGCGCTTGTGGCGAATACGTACCTCGAAGGGACGTATAGCGAGGTCTATTCGAGCGTGACCGAAGACGAACCGGGGATGAAGCTCTTGTTCAAGCGTTTCTCGTTTCCGGGCGGCATTCCCAGCCACGTCGCGCCCGAGACTCCTGGGTCGATCCACGAAGGGGGCGAACTGGGCTACAGCCTGAGCCACGCGTTTGGCGCTGCGTTCGACAACCCAAGCTTGATCGTGGCCTGCGTCGTCGGCGACGGCGAGGCCGAGACCGGTCCATTGGCCGCAGGCTGGCACGGCAACAAGTTTCTGAACCCCGCGGGCGACGGCGCGGTTCTGCCGATCTTGCATTTGAACGGCTACAAGATCGCCAACCCGACCGTCTTCGCCCGCATCAGCCGCGAGGAATTGGCCCAGTTCTTCTCGGGCTGCGGGTACAAAGCCATTTTCGTCGAGGGCGACGACCCAGCCGTCATGCACCCGCAGATGGCCGCGGCGCTGATCAAGCGCTCTCCGAGATCCAGACGATCCAAACCGATGCCAGGACCAAGGGAGTTAAAACCAGGCCCGTTTGGCCGATGATCGTTCTCGTTACGCCCAAGGGTTGGACGGGTCCCAAGTTTGTCGACGGTCTCCCGGTCGAAGGAACCTACAGGGCCCACCAGGTTCCCCTATCCGAGCCAAGCAAACGCCCAGACCACCTGGCGATGCTCGAACAATGGATGAAATCCTATAAGCCCGAAGAATTGTTCGACGCATCGGGGCGGCTCTTGCCAGAGCTCAAGGAACTCGCTCCCAAAGGCGTAAAGCGTATGGGCGCCAACCCGCACGCCAACGGCGGAATCTTGCTCCGCGAGCTCCGCATGCCCGACTTTCGCCATTACGCGATCGACGTGCCCTCGCCAGGCAAGGTCATGAACGAAGACGCTCGGACCTTGGGAAAATTCCTCCGCGACGTGGTCAAGCACAACGACGATCAAAAGAACTTCCGCGTCTTCGGGCCCGATGAAACCGCGTCGAATCGGCTGACCGCGATTTTCGACGCCACCAACAAACAATGGCAAGAAGAGGTCATTGCCACCGACGACCATCTGTCCACCGAGGGTCGGGTCGTGGAGACGCTGAGCGAACATCAATGCGAAGGCTGGCTCGAAGGCTACTTGCTCACGGGCAGGCACGGACTCTTCAACACCTACGAAGCCTTCGTCCACATCATCGATTCGATGTTCAACCAGCACGCCAAGTGGCTCAATGTGACGCGCGAGCTCCCCTGGCGTCTGCCGATCGCCTCGCTCAACATTCTGCTCGCTTCGCACGTCTGGAGACAGGACCACAACGGATTTACCCACCAGGATCCTGGTTTCATTGATCTAGTGATGAACAAAAAGGCAGAAGTAACGCGCGTCTATCTTCCGCCTGATACGAATTGCCTGCTTTCGGTGATGCACCACTGTTTGAAGAGCAGGCACTACGTCAACGTCGTTGTCGCCAGTAAGCATCCCTCGCCGCAGTGGTTGACCATGGACGAGGCAGTGAAGCACTGTACCGCGGGGATCGGCGTATGGGAGTGGGCAGGGAACGATCGAGAAACCGGGCCCGACGTGGTCATGGCATGCGCGGGCGACGTGCCCACGCTCGAGGTCCTTGCCGCGGTGCAGATCCTCCGCGAACTGGTCCCAGAGGTGCGGCGTGCGCGTCGTCAACGTCGTGGATCTCATGAAACTCCAGCCAGCCAGCGAACACCCCCATGGTCTGACTGATCGCGATTTCGACATTCTCTTTACAACCGACAAGCCCGTCATCTTCGCCTACCACGGATACCCCTGGCTGATCCATAGGCTCTCGTATCGAAGGACCAATCACCGCAATATCCACGTCCGAGGTTACAAGGAAGAAGGGACGATCACGACGCCCTTCGACATGGCCGTGCTCAACGACCTCGATCGCTTCCATCTTGTCTCCGACGTCGTCGTTCGCCTACCCAGCCTTGCCAAAACGGCTGTCTACATCCAACAGGCTATGCGCGATAAGCTGATCGAGCATAAGCACTATATAATGAAGTACGGAGAAGACATGCCCGAGATCAGGAACTGGCAGTGGACCGTTGAGCCGATCAAGCGAAAAACCGAGGCAGTCCAATCTTGAGAGTGAGTTCACCATCGGGAAGAGGGGGAAAAACGTGAGTGAGGCATTACCCGAGGTTTATCTCGCCAGACACGGCGAAACCGAGTGGACGATCACAGGCCAGCACACTGGTCGAACCGACGTTCCCCTGACGGCTCGAGGCGAACGAAACGCTTTGAGCCTAGGCAAGCGGCTGGCTGGAGAGTCTTTTGGCGTGGTACTGACAAGCCCGCTTTCGCGTGCTCGAGAGACATGCAGGCTTGCCGGCTTTGGGGATGGCGCCCTCGTCGACGACGATCTCGCTGAATGGGACTATGGAAGCTACGACGGCAAGCGTTCGGCGGATATTCGCCTCGAGGCGCCCGATTGGAACCTCTTCCGGGACGGCTGCCCCGGAGGTGAATCGCCCATGCAGGTTGCTGCCAGGGCCGATCGGGTCGTCGCAAGACTTCGTAAAGAGCAGGGCAGAGCTTTGATCTTCTCGCACGGACATTTCATTCGCGTCTTGGCTGCGCGTTGGCTCAACCTGGAAGTGGAGGGCGCTGCGCTTTTTGTGCTCTCGACCGCCGCAGTCTCGATCGTCGGCTACGAGCACAATGAAACCGAGCCCGCAGTCAGGCTCTGGAACGATTGTAGGCATGTGGTGGAGTGATCGTATCATTCCTTTTCGCGCCGCGTCGGAGGACATATCGACGATGATCCCGATAAAAGGAAACCTCAGGGAAGGCAAACAACGGATCTGAATTGGTTTTCCCCAAGCTACGCAATACTATATTGATCGTTCACGGCGGAACGTTCCGCCGATCTCGCATTCACTCGACTCCAGACTCTTAAACCCTCGAGACCATGACATGCTCGCCCTTCGCAACCTTCCCTTTCTTCTCATCGGCATACCCGCGGTCCTGGCCTTCTCGGCGGAGGACAAACCCGACCCTGCCAAGATCAAAGACAAGGTCAAGATCACCATCGGCAAACAGCTCTTTGTGAAGTTTGAGCAAAAGGACAATGCGCTCAGCGACCCCAAAGTCGTCGAAAAGGAAGGCGATCTGACCCCGACTTTCGACTTCAGTAAGATGGACCAAAACGTCACTCTGACGACAAAAAACCCGTTCAAGAAAAACCTGAAGTTTCGCGCATTGGCGCGTCTCAAAGGCAAGAAGAACTATTTCGAGACCAGCATCGTGCCAGTCCTGCCAGGCCTTTTCGGCATCGAGCTCTGGCAGGACGATATTGAAGAGCTGATCCTCTTTGAATTCAAGCTCGAAGATGAAAAAGAGAAAGCCAAGGACGAGTGAGGCCGGCCTGAACCGAGCTCGAATCAATCATGATGCCTATGCCATGCCCATGTTCGTCCACCTCGCTCCAGAATCGCGCATCAAGCTGATTCAGCGCAACGGAATCGGCCGCCTCCGAAAACCGCGCGGGGTGCTTCCAGGCGGCATCTTTGCCGTGCCGGTAACCCGGAACTTCTTTATTTCCCACCAGTGGCTTCGCGAACTGAAACGACGGGGCCAAGGCGCTCTTGCGGGAGTCTATTTCCGCCTCGGCGACGACGAGAGCGTTTGGGTGGGGCACTACGGCCAGGCCCATCGAGAGATGAGCGCCGCCGAAGCCGCGGCTGAATTCTCGAGCGGGGAGAGTCCGGAGGGATGGGAGGTCGTCATCCCGCGCAGGATCAAGCCCAAGGAGATCCACAAGATTCGCGCTCTGCCTCAGGTCGTCGGTTGGCGATACTTTCCAGGCGCAAAAGGGAAGCCGCCGTTCTGCACGTGCAAGTTCTGCACGCGAGGAGAATACGGAGCTGCCAAGCTGAGACAGCGGCTGGGATCGCCCGACGATTGAGAATGCAATGAGCTTGCTGTTTTGATAGCATCACTTTCCGTAGCGGATCTGAACGATTGGCGCTCATCAACGAGACATCAAGCGATGAATCGACTTATCTTAGGTCTGGCGTCGGCGTTCTTTCTCACGACCATTGGCTCTTATTCCACAGCGCAACGGCAGGCGTCGAAAGACGCGCCCGCTGGCGGCGTCTCCGAGGCGCGCATTCTTGTCAAACAACTCGAGGCTCAGGTCGCGTCCCAGAGGGCAGCGCTTACCCAAAGCGAGGCGAACCTCGACCAAGCGAAAGCACTCTTGAAAGCCCTCGAGGGAGTGGACCCTGACCAGAAAAAGCTGGCGGAGCTGCGAGAGGATGAACGGAGAATGGCACGGAAACTCGAAGAAATCGGGAAGCAAGTGCGGAGAGCAAACGAGGATCCAGCCTATATCACTTCGAAGGCGAAATTGGAGTCCGTTCGAGAGCAGATCAGGAAGCTGGAATCGAAGTAGCGAAGCGACTGGAGGACGCCCAAGGGGGCGTTTGGTGCGATCGAAAGCGGGGACGCGAGCCGACTCACGCCTCCTTCCGATACTCCCCTATTACCTCGATCAGACCCACGATGTTGTCGTTGAGATCTTCAAGCTCCACCGCGGGAATCCACCACTCTGTGTGATAGGCTCCGCCGACCTTCTGGATTTCGTATCGGTTCATGAACGACGACTTGACCTGAAAGCGCGTGACGTAGCCAACTCCACTGTCTCGCACGTTCCATCGGCTGGCGATCTCGATAGCGTATTGTTCGTTCGTCACGGGATAAAAGATCGGTTGCTCCGGAAGCCGAGGCGGCCAACGCTTAAAGCCGCTTCGTCTGACGAGTTCGAGCTCTTCAGGACCGGTCGGGCGGTAGAGGGTTATGGCGTCCATGAAGCGAATTCCAGCATGACTGCGACCGGATTGTTCTCTACTAACCCGAAGCGTCAGCGCGGGGTCCTCCGCCGTTGGCTTCCCTGTTGAAGAGTCCGTCGCTCACGCTTCGGGTTGGTGTGCATTAGATGGGAGGGGCCAGTGACACAATCTCTGCTGTTGGGCCTTGTCGAAATGCTTTTGGTCTTAAACACAGCCCAATCCCGCCCACGAGATAAATCAAGCTCACAACCAGTGCAAATCCCAAGAGCCAGCGAATCCTCGGGAACTCGCCGTGAATCTTCAACATGCCCGGCCCTGCTGGGTACAGAGCATCGAGCCAATCATGGCAACGGGAGAGCCAGCGGTCGGGATAAGGCCAAGGTCGCGGCCAAGCCATGTCTTCAACCAGTAAGGCCGAGCTCACGCGATGGAGCGCCCAAGCGGAATACAACCCGCAAACCAGGCTTAGAGAGATGATCACGATTCCCACTCGAAATCGCATGCACGATAACTATTGGCAAGGAACTCGAAGAACAGAACCCCACCTGGTCCGAGGTGGTCATAGCCGTATTGAATACAAAGATTAGGCCAAACCTGAGTCGTCGGCAAGCCAAACTCAACCATTCTCCAACATCCACTTTGTCGCGTAATGGACCAGAGCCGTGCCGTCAGTCAGGCACAGTTTTTCGCGGATGCGGTCGCGATACGTTTCGATCGTCTTGATGCTCAGGTGAAGCCGATCGGCGATTTCCGAAGTCTTATTGGCCTGTCCTATGAGACGGAATACTTCCAACTCTCGATCGGCAAGCGCGTCGATCGGCGAACGTTGGGAGTCTTTTCGCTCGCCGCCGACAGTGCGATGGAGCATGGCCTCGACCATCGCGTCGCTTAAGTACACTTTACCTTCCAATACACGTCGGACGCCCTCGACAATCTTGTCCGTGGCCTGATCCTTGTTGACGTATCCCAAGGCGCCTGCGCGAAGCGCGCGATCGGCGTAGAGCGATTCGCTGTGCATCGACCACACCAAAATACGAACCGAGTCGTTGTGGACCTTGATTCGTTTGACAAGGTCGATGCCGTCGCCCGTCTTGAGCGAGATGTCGACAACCACAACGTCGGGCTTGGCTTGGTCGACGAGCGCAAAGCTTCGATCAAATCGTCGGCCTCGCCGCAAACCTCGAGATCGGGTTGGCGAGCAATCCGCATGGCCAGCGCTTCGCGGACCGCCGGGTGATCATCCACGATCAAAACTCTTGCCAGCCTCGTGCTACTTTTGCGGCTCATCGTTTTTCCTTGCCAAGGTGCAGGTTAAAACCGTCCCGCTGGGTTTCGCCGGCTCGATGGTTAAAGAGGCGTGAATGATTGAGTGCGGTTGCGCATGATATGGATGCCCAGTCCGTCGTGTTCGTCGGAAGGCAGGTCGGTAAATCCAACGCCGTCGTCCTGCACTCGCAGAATGAGGACGCGATCCGATTCAACGGTAATATGGATATTTTTGCAGTGAGCGTGCTTGATCGAGTTGTGCACGGCCTCTTGGGCAATGAGATAGAGCTGGGTCGCTATCAGGTTGTCCTCGACGAGGACCGGATTTGGACAATCGAAGACGCATCTGGCTTTGCCCGACTGTTGGGTCCGGTTGGCAAGGTCGGAAAGCGCGGCCATAAGGCCCTGGGCGTCGGCCGAGACGGGTAGAAGCCCGCGCAGGACGTACCGAAGCTCATCCTGGCTGCGCCGAAGTCCAAGGACCAACCGATCGACCAACTCCGGCGCCTTCGAGGAATCCGACCGAAGCGTTTCCGCCAAATCGCCGGCGACCATGTTAAGCGCGGTAAGCTCTTGGCCCACCGAATCGTGCAAGTCTTGTCCGATGCGTCGTTGCTCCTGGGACGCGACTTCCACCACCTCTCGCTCGAGTCTCTTTCGGCTCGTGATGTTCTCGTGGGCGACGACGACTCGGCGGGGCGCGTCTCCAGGGAAAGGAGTCACTCGCACGACAAACCACTGTTCCACGTCTGGGCCGTTGCATGGATATTCCAGGACGAACTCGGCTGCCTTCCTCGACAACACGCTCTGAATACCCCTGGCTACGGCTGGGCCTTCGGAGGCGAACCGTCCGTCGACGGCTCGGCAAGCGTCGAAATAGTTGGCGCCTTCCTCGACATTGCCCGGGATCGCGCCGTTGGCCGCCGCGAACTGCCGCCAGGACTGATTGACCGCGAGGATCTTGCCGGTCTCGTCGAGAATGGCGACGCTGGCCGACAAACCGTCCAGAGTCGACCTCGCGAATCTCTCGGACTCACGCAGCGCCTGCTCCGCTTTCTTGCGCTGGCTGATGTCTCGCCCCGTCACTGAAGCGCTCACAACCTTTCCTTCGCCGTCCAGGATCGGCGAAACCGTTAGCGATACGGCCACGCGCTGTCCGTCCTTGCGGACCCGCTCGGTCTCGAGCTGTTCGACAACCTCGCCACGCGCCAGCATCGCCATGACTTTGGTCCATTCTTCTGCATGGTCGTCAGGAACCAGGATCTTAACCGAACGTCCTATCACCTCGCCAGGACTGTAACCGTAGAGTCGTTCGGCGCCTCGATTCCAGGTTCGGATCGTCCCGTCGAGATCCTTGTTAAAGATCGCGTCCGCGGAATTCTCGACCACCGCGGCCAGGCGACGCACGACCGAATCCGCCGCTTGTTTGCGTTCGGTTATATCAACGAATGTGACCACAACGCCGTCGATGCGGTTGTCGAGAGTACGATAAGGCATGATCCGCCGACTGTACCAGCGGCCTTCCTTCGTGCGCACTTCTTTTTCGCGAACCGCCAGGTCGAGCAGCAAGAGTTGGGACTCGGTCTCCAAATCGTCGTCGGAGAATCTCGTGGCGATATCGCGAATCGGCCGACCTCGATCCGTGGCGATCAGACTGAAGAGGCGAGTCGCGGCGGGCGTGAACAACTTGACGCGAAGGCCCAGGTCAAGGAATACCGCGGCGCTCTCGGTCGAATTGAGGAGATTCGACATGTCGTTGGTCGCCGATTCCACCTCCTCGATCTTGTCGTGGAGCTGGTTGTTGACCGTGGTCAACTCCTCGTTGAAAGACTGAAGCTCCTCCTTTGACGTCTCCAACTCCTCGTTGGCGGATTGGAGCTCTTCGTTCATCGACATCACTTCTTCATTCGACGCTTTCAGTTCCTCGTTGGCGCTTTCATACTCTTCGATCGTGCTCTGAAGCTCGTCGCGCGTTCTCTCCAATTCTTGCTCGAGGCTCCGCACGCGACCAGATCGCGCCCGTTCCGTTCGCGGTTTTGGCTTGGGCGACTCTACTTTCGGCGGGTTGGTCTGCAATTGGAAGGAGACCAACAGCAGACCCTCGGAAGGCTTGAGCGGGTTGAGAGGCTCGACTTCGATGTTCACTCGGCGCAGCTCGTCTCCATGCATCGCGACGCCCTTGACGCTCTGGGCCTCGTTCTCGCGGATGGCTTTCTGGACTACGGCGCCGAGCTTGGATTCGAGCCCCCTCCGTGCCAAGGAGATGAGATTGAGAGTCGGCGGACCTCCTGGTTGGGCGAGGTACTCTTCGGTCGGCCCAGCAAAGTGCTGGATCTCGCAATTCCGGTTGATGACGACGCAAGCCACGCCAAACCGCCTGAGCAACGAGTTCTGCGCCAGCTCCGCGAGCTTGGCATTCCCCTGGGGCTCGCCGGCGGGTTTCGAAGGCGCCAAGCTCGCATCGATCTGCGCGGACGCGAAAGTCAGCTCGTTCGACCGGATGGGACCAATTCGTCTATAGATCCGCCATTTCTTTGAGATCGGCTCGAAGAGATCGATTTGTCTGCCGACAGTCTCCGACGGGCCCAAGATCAAGCATCCGCCGTCGTTGAGCGCGAAGTGCAAGACCGCGAGAATTTTCCTCTGCAATTCGGGCTCGAGGTAGATCAGAACGTTCCGACAACTGATCAGGTCCATCTTCGAAAAAGGTGCATCGGTGATCAAGTTTTGAATAGCAAACGTTACCGTTTCTCGAACGTCTTTCTTGATCTGCCAGGCGGATTCTTCCACGCGCGTGAAGAAGCGAGCCAGACGTTCCGGCGAGACGTCGGCGGTGACGCCCTCGGGGTAGACTCCTCGGCGGGCGACGGCGATCGCTTGCGCGTCAACGTCGGTGGCAAAGATTTGCACGCGATGGAGGCTATCCGCGGCGCCCATCTGCTCGAGGATCAACATGGCGATGGAGTAGGGCTCCTCGCCGGTTGCGCATCCAGGGACCCACGCGCGAATGGGTGAGTCGGCGCCCTTGACGCGAACGAGCGTCGCCAAAACCTCCGTCTCGAGTATTCCGAAGGCCTCGGAATCACGAAAGAAA
The DNA here is from genome assembly GCA_963818975.1 of uncultured Planctomycetota bacterium. Lineage (GTDB taxonomy): Bacteria > Planctomycetota > Planctomycetia > Isosphaerales > Isosphaeraceae > CAWFUI01. Next base: position 93,290 of record CAWFUI010000009.1, read on the forward strand.
CGCGTCACGCTGATCAAAAGATCTCGCGAGAGCTTGTCGAGCTCCTCGGGATCCCGGCGCAGATGCTCGAGATATCCTTCGAGATTCTCGAACTGGCCTAATCCCATCCGACGTTCCAACCGCCGCGCCAGCATGGTCTTGCGATAGCTCCGAAAATCAAGCTTGGTGCGGAGGCGTAATAGACTGATGATTTCATTCAAATGGTTCTGCGGACCATCGACGGCGGCGACGATCTTCCCTCGGTTCAGGTCGTCGCGCCGAACGTAGTTGACGAGCGATTCCGGCATTCGCTCGACCGGCAAGATATAGTCGGCCAGGCCGGTGGCGGCCGCGCTCTCGGGCATAAGCGGGTAGGCGGCCGTACTGGGTTCCTGAACCATCGCCAGGCCTCCTGCGGCTTTGACCGCCTTGAGCCCCAAGGTCCCGTGAGACCCGGTTCCGCTCAATATGATGCAGATCGCTTTTTCCTGGCGATCCTCTGCGAGCGAACGGAGGAATAGATCGATCGAAGTCTGCCAGCTCCCACGCTCGATGGGCCCAGTCAAACGCAGGACGCCCCCTGAGATCGTCATGTTTTTATTGGGCGGAATGATGTAGACGCGATTGGCCTCCACCAACGCCCCTTCGGTCGCTTCGACGACAGGCATCGACGTCTGCCGAGCCAAGAGCTCGACCATCAGGCTCTGGTGCGTGGGGTCGAGATGGGGCACAAGCACGAAGGCAATGCCGCTGTCCACGGGCATCGCCGCGAAAAACTTCTTGAAAGCGTCGAGTCCGCCAGCCGAGCCCACGATCCCAGCCACGGACAACCCTGGTCGGACCAGCGACCCCGTAGCGGCGTCTTCGACCGCCGCGGCCGTCGGCCGCTCTTTGCTCGACTCGGGGACCGAGAGAATTGATTCCTTGATTGGCCCGGCCGCATTGGACGCATCGGAGGACTTTGATCGCTTTCGACCTTGTTTTTCCGCGGCCATTGCCAAACCTCCTCCATCCATGAGCCTCGAGAGAACCCTATTCTAGCCGCTTCGACACGAACAGCGAACTCAATCATTCCAACCGTCATACGTAGGGGATGTCCCTACAACAAGTCTTCCACGTCCCCGACTTTCGATTCCCTTACTCAATGACTATGGTGATTAACGACAAATTTATCTCACAACAATGGCGACGGAGCCAAGTGAGAAGCGTGGCGAGGCTTTTCGTTGAAGCCGACCCACAATCGCCGCCGTCGCCAGGGGTGGGCTATCGGAAGGTCCTCCCTTGGAACGGCGGCGAAATTGACGGCTCGGCGTAAGGAAATTGAAAATCACGCCCATGGATGCAATCTATTATACCAATTTATTTTATGTATTATGCAAACAATATCCACAATTGCAGGCTCTCGGCTTTGCGGACATACGTCCGGGCGGCCTGATGGTTCCAAGGCGCTAGTCAAGACTCAGGGTGAGATCGAGGCCGCTGTTTGCGAGCTCATCCGAGGTATCGAACAGAAATTTATGGGCCAGGGGCCGCGGGAGGTGCACGCTCACTTGGTTGGCAACCTCTTGGTGGTCCGGCTCCAAGGCGTGCTGACCGCTTCCGAGCAGCGCCTGGCAAAGTCGCTCGCCGCCGAAAAAGGCAGAGACTTGCTCAAACAAGTGCGAAACTTGCTCATCGAAAAGGCGCGACCGATTATGGAGGCCATGATCTTCGATATCACGGGCGTGAGAACTTTGAGCTTGCATCACGACGTCAGCACGGTGACTGGAGAAGAAGTTGTGCTTTTCACACTTGCCGAATCCCCTGATTACCGCCGGACGAAGAAACGATAGCGCTCGAAAAAGGCGAGCTTGGCGGATTTTCGGCTCGAAGTCGCTGGATCACACTATGAACGCGTAACACTGAGTTTGAGGCGGAATCGACGACGGCCAGGCATCCAAGGAACTCGAATTGAACCAAGTTGGACCAAAGGAATTCGACATGGAACGACCTGAAGGCGCATTTCCTCGCCAACCAACTGAAAGTTGCGGAACTTGCACTCCCGAGCCGACGAACGGACAACGCCTCGAGAAGCTTGGCGTTCTGGTCGTCGACGACGAAGACGTCGTTCGGGACACCGTGCAAATGAGCCTGGAACGATACGGCCTCGAGGTTCGCTCGACGCCCAACGGCCGAGAAGCGATCGATTTCTACCGGCGAAAGGCGGAAGACATTGCCTTGGTCCTGCTCGACGGCAGCTTGCCTGGCCTCGACCGACTCGAAACGCTCGTCGCCTTGCGTGAATTGAATCCACGCGTCCTCGTCTGCTTCATGAGCAACGAATCCGTCGCCGACGAATCCAGATCGTTCCTGGAACGCTGCTGCGCCTACGTCGTCGCCAAGCCGAACGTCATGGAAGAGCTCGCCAACGTGGTCGAGCGGATGATGCGCAGAGCGAGGAACGAACGTTTCGCACTCGGAAAGGAACGGGAAGGGCCCGTCCTCTGAACACTCCGCGGTTGCCGCGACCTGTTCTTAATCACATCAACAGCGCCAGATGAAACTCTCCGCCGTTTTGAGCGGGGCCCTCGAGCTTTCCGATACAGTCGTCGAGTTCCTCGATCAGCTCTTTGGCGTCCTTCACGAGATCGGCAGGGGGGCTTGCCGCCAGACGCTCGCGCAAGGCTTGCATAACGGTCCTGCCGGCTGATGCATCAAACCAAAGCATGCTCTCAATGGAATAGGGCCAGCCGGTTGCTGGATCGAGCTCAGGATCTGGCGCCTCAGCCTCGCCCTCTTCGTCGATTTCGTCGGCCATGTTAAATTCGAGGTCCGTCGAATCATAAAACGAAGACAGCTTCGCCACGCCCAGTTCCTCGCAGACTTGATCGAGCTCTTCGCCATGACGGAGCATCAACGAATGGTCGTCGCTCTCCTTCGAGAGCTTGCCGTCCTCGAGCGTGTGGATCCAGATCGTCATTCCCATGGGAGAGCCTCTTGTTTCATTAACGATTGACACGCTGATTCCGGTGCCTTAACCAGCCGCTTATCGCGGGGCAACCAATCCCATTCTCACGAGCTTGTCATGGTAAGGATTCGGAGCGCCGAGCTTCGGGAATGCGCAGGGAGGGGCAGGGGGATCCTTTGGAACCCAACACCATGGTCGTGCGGCAGCCGCCTCGTATTTCTTGGCAAGTGCTGCATGGTACTTCGCTGCGTGATAAGCCTCGCACTCCTTCGCGCCATTCGAGCAATAGTACGCTTCAACCTCTTTTTCAGTCATGCCAGTATTACAGAGGAGCGGACCGCCCGCGGCCTCGAAAAGCTCGGATGAAGCCTGATGATGATAATCAGCCGACCTGCTCAGGGCTTGGCCGCGTACGCGTAGCATATTGGCAACTCCCATGCCCGCGGCGACAATCGCAACGCCAACCATTAACGTTCGCATTTGCAAGCGAAACCGCATATGAGATCCTTCGAGGTCGCGTGATCGAAAGCCCGCCTCTGACTTGATGATACCTTCAGCAAGATGGACTGCAACGTCTGTTGCTTGCTTGCTTGCTTTACCTTTCCGGCTTCCCGTGGAACTCCTCGAGATAACGACTCTCCCCTTTCGCCACAGCCTTCACGCCCGCTCCGCGAATGACAACTTTCTCGTTTCGCACGGTAACAGCCTCGAACAACGTCTCGCCGGAGGCCTCGAGCGGAAGTGGAACGCCATTGTCCCAAAACACTCCCTCGACTTTGAGCGTCCCGTCGGCCAACCACGAAGGGAGAAACGAAGGCGAGGATTCGACGGTCGCATCGCGGATGATGAGATCGACGTCCAGGCTCCAACCCGTGCCGTCGTCAACTCCGGGCCTGCCTTCGGATCGATGGATGTACGCTGGCGCGAACGTAATGATGATGTCGCTGCCGACGAAGTCAATCGCAGCAAGTGTCGAGTCATGGATTTCGATCTCGCTCTTCAAAACAGAACCTCACGTATAGCGCATTGAACGCTTTGCCTCGAAGACCCCATTCAACATCTCTGGCGGTTCAATTGCCTAGCAGCTCTTTCGCAGACCTACTCCGAGTGCTCGCGCCTGGCCTTGCGTCTTTGCTTGTAGTCTTCGAGCCAGATCGTCGCACGCGGCAAGTCTTCCTTGCGGATGCGGACCTTGGGCCCATAGCCCCAGAGGTTGGGAGCAAAGCCTCCCATCGTATGGTTGATATTCGTTTTATCGGCGATCGCTGGGATGCCTAGTTGCATCAATTGATCGGCGACAAACTTGGCCTCGATTGTTTCGGCAGCCATGTAACACTCGACAAGCTCGGGAAAGGGCCTCCCGGCGAAGTCGGCCATCGGATCATCGAACTCGGGAAGCTCCGGAAGCTCGTCGTCAGGTATCGGATCGGCGTCGTCAGCCGCCACGAAGCTCGGATCCTCGACGCCGTCCGCGGTCGTCCCGCACGACCAACAGATCTCGAACGAGTCGTCGACCTTGGATCGGCACTTTGGGCATCGCCACATGTCATTCGCTCCAAAATCGCGCGTTGAGAGGCCCGGGCTTCAACTCGATCATACCGAGGGAGGGATCGCTGGTTCAAATCACTGCCTGCCTCCTGTCGAGACGGTCCCGCTCGTGGAAACCACTCCCATGTCAGTCCGAGCAAACGTCTCAAACCCGAAGGCAATTCTTTCGCGCTGCTCCAAAACGAGAGATTGGTCGCCCCTCCGATCCACGCGAGCGCCGCGTCGCGCTTGCGTGAACCGAAGGACGCCTTTTGGCGTCAGCGATCGAACGGCGGGTTTACTTGTACGTGACCGTCCCGTAGATGTTGTCATGGCTTGTCGATGCGAAGTTGAGCTTCACTATTGTTTTCGAGAGGGTCGCGGAAGCGCCCGTCGAGACGTAAAGGCCGCCGCCGACGCCCTGACCGTCGCCGATCGAGCATCCCGAGCCGCCCTGCGCTACGTTCAACAACAGCGTACATCCGCTGAGCGCGAGCGAGCTGTCGTCTGGAGAAACGGAAAGCGAGCCAAGGCCTACGAAAATCGCTCCGCCGAGTCCATTGCCGCCGGACTGTCCGTGAGACCCGGTACCGCCTTTGGCGAGGTTGCCAACGAACGTCGTGTTCGAGACGGTCGCCGTGGAATCGAAGGAGTCGTCAAAGCCGCCGCCGATTCCGTTCCCGGCTGGGATGCTGCTGCTTGCAGACCCGCCGCTTGCTTGATCACCGAAGATGGTGCTGCTGGAAATCATCAGATCAGAAGAAGCGATGTTGTCGATTCCGCCGCCCTCTCCATCGCCGCCAAGGCCGCCCTGGGCCGCGTTGAAGTCGAGCACGCTGCTCGAGATACTGACGACGCTGGGATCAAACTGCCCGTATCCAGAGGAGTTGAAGCTGCCCAAGTTATTGAAGACTCCCCCGCCGGCCCCGAAGTCGACAAAGACCAACCCGCCTCCCCCGCCCGTATTCTGATTGCCGCCGATGGCCGAGTTTCCGTTGATCTCGGAATCGCGGATGGTGGATGCACTGCCCAGGTCGTTCATAATGCCGCCGCCCGTGCCGACGCCGACGAGCCCAAAGACACTGGCTGTGCCGCTATTGTCGTTGCCGCCCACTGCCGTGTTGTTCTTCAGTAGGGTATTCGTGACACTGAGCGTGTTGGCCCCGTAGTAGGCTCCTCCAAAGCCAGAGTAGATTCCTGCTCCGAAGCCCGACCCCGAATGAATCACGGAGCCAATTGCGGTATTGCCGTTCCCGCCAATGGCTTGGCCGTTCATGATCGAACAGTTGGTGAAGGTGGCTGTGCAACCAATTTCTGTGCAGATCGTGCCGCCCTCCGCAACGCCAACCTCCGCGATATCGGTACCAGTAGCAACGCCATCGTCGCCGCCAAGTGCTGCGTTGCTGTTGAACACGCTGCCGGAGACGCTGAGCGAGGTCTCAAAGATCTGACAAATTGCCCCGCCGTAGCTCTCGTCCACACCTGGATCGACCTGGCCTGGACCGCTGTTTCCACTGTTTCCCCCAATGGCCTCGTTTTGGCTAAACGTACTCGAGGAAACGGAAACAGATCCAAAGTCCGCGATAGCGCCCGCCTCGGCTTCACCGACGAATGGGCCTACACCGCCGTTACCCCCGATAGCCAGATTGTTTACAAACGTGCTGGCAACGACGATCGCGGAGGCAGCCGAACTATCAAGTTCCATTCCACCTCCTGCGGCAACATTGGCCGATGAATCATCTGCTGCACGCGCGAGGTTGTCGCTGATGGTACTGTCGAGGGTGGTCGTGACCCCGGACCCTACGTCGACGCCTCCCGCCCAGGCGCCTCCGTATTGGCTACCGTCGCCGCCTCTTGCAAGGTTGTCGCTGATCACTGAGTCATTGATGTTGATCGTTCCGTAGTTGGCGAACCCGCCGCCGTAGCCGTATCCAAGAATGCTTCCAGCGCCGCCGAGGGCGAAATTGTGAGTGACGTTGCAGTTCGTGATCCAAGCCGAAGCAGCGATCTCGAGTCCACCTGCCCCACCTCCTCCCCCGCCGCTGTCGCCCCCTCCCGCTGCAATATTACCGCTGATCGTGCTGTTGCTGAGCATGACGTTGCCGTTTTCGATGACGAATCCTCCGCCAACGCCGTACCCGTCGCTACTGTTGTCGCCGCCCTGAGCAAGATTGCTAATGATCGTGCTGCCGTTCATCGAGACAATGCCGTCCAGGACGTAAACGCCGCCGCCGATTCCGTCGCCATACGCCGAAGCAACGGAGGCGCCAAGCGCCTGGTTGCCGGTGATCTGCGAATCCGAAATGTTTAATATCCCGCTGGAACTGTAAATACCGCCGCCACTGGCGCCGTCGGATGCGTCCTCGAACACGACGTTCTGAGTAACGTCGTCTCCCGAAAGGGTCAGGTTCGCGCCGTCGTTCAAGATGCCGCCGCCCAAGTCGGCGCAGTACCCGTGGCTGATCGTCAGGCCGCTGATGCTCACGTTCAATCCCGCCGCGATTTCGAAGACGCGGTAGGCGTTTCCTCCACTGACGGCGAGCGACCCCGAGCCCAGGCCGTCGATAGTCACGCTCGTGGTTATATCGAGCTCGCCCGACGTCAGCGTGATCGCCTGGCCCTTCAGACTCTTGGCGAAATTGATCGTATCACCGTTTTGTGCAGCAAGAATCGCGGCACGGAGCGAGCCGATGCCGCTGTCGTTGTTGTTCATCACCGTCAGCGTGCTCAGCAACGCGCGGTCCTCCATGCAGTCGAGTGTGGGGCGGAGACGAGCACGAGAGCCCGAGGCTCTGCGCCTGCGACAAGGCCTGCCGACACAAACCGAGGTCGTATCACTGTCAGTAATGATCTTCATGGTGTTCATCCTTTGAGGCTCATATGGGACTCAACCCCCAATCGAGAGATAGAGGGAATGCGAGCGGACTCGACCCACAAACCTGTCGCGAACTGCTGATGTATGGGAAGCGTTTTTCCGCGGAGGGTCGTCGAGTGATAGAGACCCACGCACTTGTAAGTCCGGGCTTACGCCTCAAACCCGAAAGCCATTCTTTAGCGCACTTCCAAAACGATGGATTTCGAATTGGCAGATCTGACGAATCCGCTGAGACTTGCGCCTTTCGTCAAAATTCTTGGAAAAACCATGTCCCCAGATCTCACCAGTTTGCAGTTGAGTCCTCGAGCGATGTCCTGCGTAAACATCCGGACGACGTTTCAAGGGCCCAACCATGCTTGCTACTTCCTGCAAACCTGAGGTCGACTCGCAATCATTCGAGTCGGGCTCGTCGATTACCCGTTTCGGAATCGAAGTTCACTCCAAGAATCAGAATGTCCGCGAAGAGGCCGCGAGGAGGCTACTGCCGTATTTTCAGAACCAATTGATCGGGTTGGTCCGAAGGCGCCTCGACGCACGGATCATCCGTCGGGCAGGTCTCGACGACATCATTCAGGAGATTTGGCTCGATTTCATGCGCGCGGAGCCTGGACGAGATTGGACTCCGAGCAACCGCTCCGAGCTCTGGAATCAGCTTCTCCGATTCGCGACCTGCCACGTCGCAAACGTGGCGGTTTACCACTCCGCGCGGAAGCGCGATTTCCGCAAGGAAATCCAGCCGACCAACGATTTCCGGGAGAGCGCCTGCTCGGCTTCCCGGGGCGAGCAGATCGAAGACTCTCGTGAACCCTCGGTGGAAGCCACTCTGACGGCGCGTGACTGGATCGACAAGATCCAGAATCTCCTTCCAGAAAACCTTCGCGAAGTCTTCACGCTCAGATGCGAAGGCTATTCGAACGCCGAGATCGCCTCGCGGATCGATCGCGTTGAGCGCACCGTCGAGCTCAGGATCAAGGTGATTCGAGCGATCCTCAGGCCGATCCTCGACCGGATTTCCTAAAATCTTGCGGACCTCTCGCGTCGCGTTGAAAGAGGTTTCAACAGCCGCCGGAGCTCGCGGTCCTCCGGTCTTGGAAACCGCCGTGGAATCCCTCTCGAGCTTTTTTTGTTATTTTTAGGAAAGTTCACATCCTTCCTGTCCCCAGTCCGTCCCGCCGTGCAGTTACTGTCGGCATGGGAACCATGATGGCGAACGATCCGAGCGACGTGATTGAACTGAAGTCTCGAATGGAGGCGGGCGACGAGCGCGCCCTGGTCGAGTTCTTCTTCAGGCGTAGAGACCAATTGAAACGGATGGTCAAGCTGCGCATGGACCGGCGGCTACAAGGCCGAGTCGACGCTTCCGACATCCTTCAGGAAGCCGTCATCGAGGTCGGCAGACGCGCGAAGGAATACGTCCACAATCCGAAGATGCAGCCGTTCCTTTGGCTCCGCTGGATCACAGGGGAGACGCTCTTGGCCGTGCACAGGCGCCATTCCGCACAGATGCGCGACGTGGCGCGAGAAATCTCGTTGCGGACCGCCGGTACGCCGCCCACTTCGTCGGTCTCGCTCGCCGAAATGCTCATGGGCAAACTCACTTCACCAACTCTGGCGGCTCGCAGGGCCGAGCTCCAATTGCGTCTACAAGAGATCTTGAACGCCATGGAGCCGATCGACCGCGAAATTCTCGCTGCGCCACTTCGAAGAGCTCAACAACCACGAAATCGCAGAAGTGTTGAAGATCGATAAATCGGCCGCGAGTAAACGTTACATCCGCGCCGTCAGACGCCTCAAGGACGAGCTCAAAGGGTTACGCGGGTTTTTTGAAGAACTGTGAAGCTCTCTCGTCCGGAAGACACACAATGAGCACCGACGCCAAGTCTCCATTCGACGCAACGTCCTCGGTCAACAGAGATCCACTGGAGATGCTCGCCGAGGAATTCATCGAGCGACGTCGACGAGGCGAGCTCCCACCCTTGAGCGAGTTCATTAGTCGCCGCCCCGACCTCGAGTCCGAAATCCGAGAACTCTTCCCTGCCCTCGAGTTCATCGAAAAGCTCAAGCCGACCAACTTCGAAGGTTCCTCAAACGGCAGTGCTCCTTCGACCGCGGAGCTGGCTCAGGCGCCTCATGTATCCATGGGCGCGGCTTTCGGCCTTCTGGGAGATTATCGGCTCCAGCGCGAAATTGGCAGAGGCGGCATGGGCGTCGTCTACCAGGCGTATCAAGAGTCGCTCCAGCGAACCGTCGCTCTCAAGGTCCTGGCGCATACAGGACGCATGAAAAAGCCGGAGAAGCAACGTTTCCAGGTCGAAGCACGGTCGGCAGCGCGGCTCAACCACCCCAACATCGTCCCCGTGTATGGAGTCGGCGAGCACGACGGCGTTCCCTATTACGTTATGCAGCTCATCCTTGGACACGGACTCGACGAAGTCCTGAAAGACCTTCGAATTCTCCGAGGTCTCGACAAGAAACCGAGCAACCAAACCGAGCCCAACGGCGCTGATGCAGGCGCAGCCGCCGAGCCTTCACCGACCATGGCAATCGCGCGTTCGCTCGCAACCAATGGGTTCTTGGTCAAAGAAGCGAGCGCTCGATCGCGACCTCGAGACGGTTGCGTATATCGAAGCGTATTCCGCCAATTCAACGGCGGAAAGACATGCCGTCGACGAGACTCACGCTTCCACATTCCACGAGTGCTCTCCCCACTCGTCATTTGCCTTGCCGGTCGAAAGCCAAGTGCAGCGACCGCGCGCCACACCCTCGAAGCCTGATTCGTCGATGATCAGCGTCTCGACCAGCGTTCGATATTACAAAACCGTCGCTCGGCTGATGCTTCAAGTTGCCGAAGCGTTAGCTTATGCACATCAGCTCGGCGTCCTTCACAGGGATATCAAACCTTCGAATTTACTTCTCGACGCCGCCGGATCGGTCTGGGTGACCGACTTCGGCCTGGCAAAGCTCGAAGGCTCCGACGGGCCGACGCGGGCTGGCGACATCGTGGGTACGATTCGTTATATGCCGCCCGAACGATTCGACGGCTGGTCGGACCGACGAGGAGACGTTTACAGCCTGGGCGCAACATTCTATGAGATGTTGACGATCGAGCCGATTTTCAGCGCGTCGAGCCAGGGCGCACTAATCGACAAGGTCATTCACTCAAGCCCCGAACCACTCAGAAAGCTCGATCCCAAGATCCCACGCGACCTCGAGACCATCGTCTTGAAGTCGGTCGCCAAGGAGCCTGCGTCGCGCTATCCCTCTGCCCAAGCCTTGGCCGGTGACCTGAAGCTCTATCTTTCCGACCGGCCGATCGAGCGCGGCGAACCTCGTCGGCCGAACAGCTTTGGCGTTGGTGCCGCCGCAACCCTTGGCTCGCAATGACGTCTGCAACTGCGGCGGCATTTCTGGTCGCCCTTGCCCTGGGAGCCTCCTATTCGGCCTGGAAATTCCGCGATCAGCGCAATCGGATCGACAAAGAGAGGGTTGCGGGCCGGCGAGAGCTCTTCAAATCGCTGACGTCTCAGGCGCGTGCAAATCGCTTGAGCAGTCGGCCCGGTCAGAGGTTCGAAAGCCTGGACGCAATCTCCCAGGCGGTCAAAATCGGCCGCGAGCTGAAGCTCCCGGATTCAGAGTTGGATGCGCTCCGCGACGAAGCAATCGCATGTCTGGCCCTGCCCGACGTCCAAAGAGTGGGCAGAACGATCGGCAGGCCGTCAGGGGCCGCATGGTTTGCTTGTAATAGCGGGATGACGCGGTACTCGTTGCGATTTTTCGACGGCAAGATCGAAGTTCGCGATCTCACCGATGACCGTGTTCTCGCGCGTTTTCACGATTCGCTCGATCGCGACGTCTATACCTTCCGATTGAGTCCCGACGGCCGGTATCTCGCGTCGACCACTCAGCCCGGCTTCACAGTCTGGGACGTCGACGAGCAGCGACCCGTGATTGTTCAAAAGGGTCCCAGCTCGCCGTTCAACGCTACTTTCCATCCCGACGGCCGACGCGTGGCCATCGGCGCACAGGGTAAAATCCTGATCTACGATCTGTCGACCGGAGAGGTCCTCTCCAGCTTCTTGAATCTCGCGTCAAAAACGCTCAGTTTCCATCCCGACGGCAGCCGCATCGCCGTTGGGGATGGCAATGTCTTCACGATCTTGGACACAGCGACCGGCAAAACCTTGGCCCAACATAAGGTGAGCCCGATCTACGACTTGGCGTGGCGGAACGATGGTCGCATGCTGGCCATTTTCTCCGAGGACCAGGCGATCCATCTCGTCGACGCCCAGACGGGAGATTCTGGACCTGTCTTACGCGGGCACACAAATCAGGGCTTCCATGGAAGCTTTCATCCCTCGGATCGCATCCTTGTAAGCACCAGTTGGGATGGAACGCTTCGGCTTTGGGATCCGCTCTCCGGCAAGCTGCATTTCAGTCTCCCCGCGGGTGTGGCTGCAACAACGATGAGCGTCGATGGACGTTTGCTCGCGTACGTAGGCCCTGAAATGCTCACATATCGTGCCGAGCCTGCGCCCGCCTTTCGGAAACTCCTTCCACAGCGCATCCCCAACGGGGATCTCTATGACGTAGCGATCTCTAGCGGCGGAGATTTTGCCGCGATCGGATGCAGGCAGGGGCTTGTCTTATTGGATTTGAGAACAGCCGACGAACTGGCGTATCTACCGATCGGTACAGTCTGGAAGGCGGGTTCCAGCAGTCAGGGAGACCTCTTCACAAACGGCGATCTGGGATTGCGCAAGTGGAACGTACAAGTCGATCAAAACCAGAAGTCTTTTCGTATTGGGCCTCCGGATCAGCCGATCTTTGCTGCCTCGGGCGCGGGAAACTATTCGATGGATCAAAGCGAGACCGTTATCGCCTCGGCTCGTTTCACGCATTGCGACGTCGCAACTGCCCAGGGAGGATTCTCGATTGGACCGTTGGACGACTGCCGCGGCTGTTCGGTCAGTCCCGACGGGAAGTGGCTCGCGGCTGGTTCGCACCTTCGCGGCGGGTCGATATGGGAGATCGCCTCCCGCAAGAAAATCAGGGATTTGGCACGAGATGATCCCAGAGCAGTCGTATTTAGCCCCGACGGCCGATTCCTGCTCGTCGAAGAGACCTCATGCCTGAAAATGTTGAAAGTTGGAACGTGGGAACAAGCAAACGAACTGCCGGCAAAGCGGTTTCTCGCATTCTCACCCGACGGAAACTTCATGGCATGTTTGGATTCGACATGGGTCGTTCATTTGATGGATTCTGGCGGTTCTCGGACTTATGCAAGGCTCACAACGCCGGATCCCACGAGAATTCAGAATCACAGAGCCAGTTTTAGCCCCGACGGCAAGAAGTTGGTCGTGACGACGAACGACCCGCCATCGCTCAACGTTTGGGACCTGGAGGCATTCGTCAAGAACTCGCCAAGCTCGGGCTCGAGTCCGATTTCCCTGTGTATGCCGAAAGCGAGGCGGCGCCGCCAGACGATCGGCTGAGGCGCTGGGACGTGAAGGTTGATCTGGGATCGGTCGGCGTGGATCTACAAAGGTATAGCGCCGCCCAAGTGCAGATTCAACGACATCTCCAGAAGGGCGAAACGAAGCAAGCGATCGAGGCGATGCGGTCGCTTGTACGAACCTTCCCCAATATCGCCAAAGATCACAACAATCTCGCCTGGTTTCTGGCCATCGGGCCGACGGACCTTCGCGACGCCTCGGAATCCTTGGCGCATGTCGAAGAGGCGTTGAGGCTCGATCCCGACAACAACCTCTACTTGAATACACACGGAGTCGCGCTGTATCGCGCTGGCAGGTATTCCCAATCGATCGAGACCCTCGAAAAGAACCTTACTCTGTCGAACGGAAATCTCGCGGCGTTCGATCTCTTCTTCTTGGCGATGGCCAACAAGCGCCTGGCTCGCGAAGAAGAAGCCCGCGCGCTTTTGAAACGAGCCGAAACTTGGTTCAGCGAAAACCGTGGAAAGCTCTCTCCCGACTACGTCAAGGAGCTCGAACAATTCCAGGCCGAGGCGCGAGCCGTTCTGGCGCCTGCGCCGAAAAACTGCCGCAGGATGCCTTTGGTCCGAATTGAGCCGACAAGTGAGCTAGGTCGTGCGGCTTAACCAGGAAATCGTAAAGCCACTTGGTCCGGAAGAGCGAACAATGAGCAACGAAGCAAAGTCCGCGATCGACCCGACGTCATCGGTCAATCGAGATCCCCTCGAGCAGCTTGCCGAGGAATTCCTCGAGCGCAGACGCAAAGGCGAGTTGCCTCCCTTGAGCGAGTTCATCAGTCGCCGCCCCGACCTCGAGTCCGAAATTAGAGAACTCTTTCCCGCCCTGGAAGTCATCGAAAAGCTCAAGCCGACCAACTTCGAAGGTTCGCGGCTCGAGGCTGAATTGCACCGTGGCGCGCTTCCCCCACAATTCCTACCCACTGGCGAAGCCTGGGGACTGCTTGGCGATTACCGGATCATTCGCGAAATCGGCAGAGGCGCCATGGGCGTCGTCTTCGAAGCCTATCAAGAATCGCTCCAGCGGATCGTGGCAATCAAGGTCATGGCCCACTCCGGCAGCAGGAAGAAGGCGGAGAACAAGCGTTTTCAGGTTGAGGCGCGGGCCGCGGCCAGACTCAACCACCCCAACATCGTCCCCGTCTACGGCGTCGGCGAGCACAAAGGCGATCCCTACTACGTCATGCAGCTCATCCACGGTCACGATCTCGACCACATCGTCAAGGATCTGCGCGTCCTTCGTGGAATCGATCCAAAGCCCGACCTCGACCCCACCGATGCAGCAAACGCCAAAGGCGACTGCTGTGCTCCAACCATGTCGATCGCACGTTCGCTTGCTGGCGACCGGTTTTCGATCGAACAGGCTGCTCCGTTTCTCAACCAGGAGACCGTGGCCTTCATCGGTTCGAACGCCTCCAATCCCACTGCACTCCTCAATGGCTCCGAAGAAACAGCATCACTCTCCGGCGGCCCAGCCCCCAAGGCCTCCGCGTTCGCACTCCCGGTCGAAACGCAGAAGCGAGAAAAGCCCGCGCCAGCCCCAACGACCGATGCGTCGGTGCTCAGCATGTCCTCGAGCTCGCGATACTACAAGACCGTTGCGCGGTTGATGCTCCAAGTCGCCGAAGCATTGGCTTACGCACATCAACAAGGCGTGCTTCACAGGGATATCAAACCGTCCAACTTATTGCTCGACGCCGCCGGATCGGTCTGGGTGACAGACTTCGGCCTCGCCAAGTTTGAAGGTTCAGACGGACCCTCTAGAGCCGGCGATATCGTCGGCACTCTCAGATACATGCCCCCCGAGCGCTTCGACGGCTGGTCCGACCGAAGAGGAGACGTCTACAGTCTGGGCGCCACGTTCTACGAACTCTTGACGCTCGAGCCGATCTTCACCGCGACGAGCCAGGCCGCGCTGATCGACAAGGTCATTCACACCGCCCCCGAGCCTCTTCGAAAGCTCGACCCCAAGATCCCGCGCGACCTCGAAACCATCGTCCTCGCATCGGTTGCCAAAGAGCCTGCGGCGCGATACCCATCCGCCCAAGCGTTGGCCGACGACCTGAAACTCTTCATCGGCGATCGGCCGATCAACAGGCGGAGAAGCTCGTCGGCCGAACAGCTTTGGCGTTGGTGCCGCCGCAACCCTTGGCTCGCCGGGACCTCTTTCGCTGCCGTAGCCTGTCTGCTTGTCCTCGCCGTAGGCGCTTCCTACGCAGCCTGGAAATTCCGCGACCAACGTAACGACATTTCGTCACAAAATCAGACACTCGAGATTCAGCGCAACCGCATCAAGAGCGAACAAATTCAGGGCAGGCGAGAGCTCTTCAAATCGTATGCCGCACAGGCGCGGGCGAACCGCCTGAGCAGGCGGCCTGGTCAAAGATTCGACAGCCTCCACGCCATCTCCAAGGCTGTCCAGATCGGCCGCGAGCTCGAGCTGCAGGAAACCGAGTTCGACGCACTGCGGAACGAGGCGATTGCGTGCCTGGCGCTGCCCGATATCATGCCGAACGGGAGAAGAATCAAAAAGCCGGAGGGAGTTATATTTATCGCTTCCGACCGCGCAATGACCCGATACGCGCTGAAGTACTTGGACGGCAGGATCGAAGTTCGCAGTCTCGCCGACGACCGCGTACTAGCTCGTTTTCATGATTCAAAGTTCCGCGACGTCTGGACGTTCCAGTTAAGCCACGACGGCCGCTATCTTGCCTCAAATACTGAAACCGGAGTCGCCGTCTGGGACGTGGACCAAGGGCGAGTCGTGTTCGTTCAGCAGGATCCTCCCTCAAGTACGCACACCTCATTCCATCCGGATGCCTTGCACGTGGCGATAGGCGCCCAGGATCGAGTCCTGGTGCGCGAATTGCCCACCGGAAAAGTGGCGTCCGAATTCAAGGACGTGGGCAGGCCCTCGACCCTCTCCTACAATCCCGACGGTAGCCGCATCGCCGTAGGCGAAGGCAACACCTGCAGGATCTTGGACGCCAAGACCGGCAAGATCTTGGTCAAACATACGTTATGCCAAATCGACGATTTGGCTTGGTGCAACGACGGCCGAGTCCTTGCGATTTTCTCGGAGGACCGAGGGATCCATTTGTTTGCTGCCGAGACTGGAGCTGTTGGACCTGTCATGCGAGGGCATCTCAGTCGAGGACTACACGGCGGCTTTCATCTCTCCGATCGACTCCTCTTTAGTAGAAATTGGGATGGAACACTGCGGGTCTGGGATCCACTTTCCGGCAAGATGCACTTCAGCCTACCGTTGAGCTTGGGCGACCCCCAGATCAGCGACGACGGTCGGATTCTCACTTCCCTCGGTTCGGAGATTCTCAGCTACAAGATCGATCCCGCCCCCGCTGTACGGAACCTTGTCACTTCGCGAGTATCCGGCGATGGATACTTTCATGACGTCGCGGTATCGCTCGATGGAAGCATCGCTGCCGTCGCGATAAACGAGGGGCTTATTTTTCTAGACGCCGATACCAGCGACGAACTCGCATTTCTGAGTATCGGAACGGTCTGGGGGCCCAAGTTCGGTCGACACGGAGGGCTTTTCACGAACGGAGACGCAGGTCTGCGCAAATGGCAGACTCAGATCGATCGGAATCGTAAATCTTTAAAAATTGGACCTCCAAGCGCTCCAATCTTTGCGACAGGCGCTGGGAACTATTCCCTTGACGAAAGCGAAACCGTCATCGCTTCTGCTCATTTCTCTCACTGCGATGTGGCGACTCCAAAAGGAAATCACCCGTTCGGACCGTTGGAAGATTGCCGAGGCTGCTCGGTCAGCCCTGACGGGAAGTGGCTCGCGACGTCCTGTCACATTCACCGCGGATCCATTTGGGACCTGAAATCACGCAAGAAGATTAAGGACTTTCCAAGAGACTTCATGGGGGATTTTGCATTCAGCCCCGACGGCCGCCTGCTGGTCGTTCGTGAACCTTCAGGCTCGAAAATCCTAAGAGTCGGCGACTGGACTGTGGTTCGGGAATTGCCGGCACTGCGATTCCTGGCTTTTTCTCCCGACAGAAACCTCATGGCTTGCGTTGACCCGGAATGGGTCGTCCACTTGATGGACCCTGGCAGTGGACGCACTTTTGCCAAACTCGAGACGCCGGACGCCGGCAGGATCGCGAACGCCAGCTTCGGCCTTGATGGCAGGATCCTCATCATTAATGGGTCTCCCCAGATCAGCATCTGGAATCTTGATGTGATTCGCAGCGAGCTATCACGAATGGGCCTCGACTGGGACCTCCCAGTGTATTCCGAAGGCGAAGATGCGCAGCCAATCGATCGGCTAAAGCGTTGGGAAGTGAAGGTCGATCTCGGAACGGTGGGAATGGATATGCAGAAATATAGAGAGATGCAACAACAAGTCGCGCGATATCTCCAAGAAGGCAATACAAGGCAAGCGATCGCGGCGATGCGAGCCATCGTGCGAACCTTCCCCAATATTGCCAACGACCACAACAATCTCGCCTGGTTCTTGGCGACTGGACCAGCGAATCTTCGCGACGCCGCGGAATCCCTGGCACAAGTCGAAGAGGCGTTAAGGCTCGACCCCGACAACAACTTGTATCTGAACACTTACGGCGTCGCGCTTTATCGCGCAGGTCGGTATTCTCAGTCGATCGAGACCCTCCAAAAGAACCTTAATCTGTCGAACGGAAATCTCGCGGCGTTTGACCTCTTCTTCCTGGCGATGGCAAACAAACGCCTGGCTCGCGTAGACGAAGCTCGCTCGCTCTTGAAACGGGCCGAAACTTGGTTCAGCGAAAACCGAGGCAAGCTCTCGCCTGACTATGTCAAGGAACTCGAGCAATTCCAGTCCGAGGCCCGCGCCGTCCTGGCGCCGGGGCCTGAAACGCTGCCACATGATGTCTTTAGTCAAAAATGAGACTTCGAGGAGAACACTCGAACCGAAACCATTTCAAGCTCGATGCGTTGTCCGTTCCCTTCACCTCCCGCCGCCGACGATCGTCGACTAAGCGGCGAGATCTCCCTTCCAAGCCCAGCCTCACTTCTCCAGAAACACGATTGCGGCCGAGATGAGCCCTTTCCACGTGTATACAATAGATTTATCAAGTCGTGAACGTTGTATGCCAACCTCACGCGACCCGGCGACTCAACTTGGAGTTTTCACATGCCTACCGAAACAATGCAGCACGATACGACGTCGTGGCCCGATCTGGCGATCGGCCTCTACGACCGCCTCACCGGCCGAGGCGCCGAAATCATCTACGAATTCGAGGATTTTGAACTTTTGATCCCCTCGAGCGCTTCACCCGAGGCCGCCCACGCCAAGTGGCGGATGAACGGCGCCGTCAAAATCCGAACCCGCGATAATGGCCACTCTTGAGGCTTCAGCGGTCGGGCTCGAAGTCGTCGGCCAACTGTCGATCCTCGCCGATAACCTTCCCCTGCAAGTCGAATTCAAGGGAAGCGTTGTGCAGATCGTTCTAGCCGATCTCAGGACCGCCTTCGAACTTCGAAAAAGCCTCGGACGCGGCGAGAGACGCGCTCGATTCCTTGGCTTACAATCGTTGTTGGCTCGAAGCGGTCTCGAGCTCCAGGTCTGGGTGAGGAGCCGTCAGGTCGGTCGGCTCTCGGGTAAATGTCGCCCTGGGTTTGCAGCTTTCTTGCTCGGGATGGATCCCTTCGAATTACGCCTGAGAAGCATCCTGGAGACCTTGCTCGATCGGAACACTTGAAAATCCTTCCTAGCGTATCATCACATTCTGAAACGATGCAGGGCTCCGCAATGGATTCCAAGCCAGTCCTCGTCACCGGCGCCACCGGCTATATTGGCGGCAGGTTGGTTCCTCAACTGCTGGCAAAGAACTATCGCGTGCGATGCCTGGCCCGCGATCCGAACCGGCTCCGCGGGCGTGCGTGGGAACGCTCGGTCGAGGTCGTCGCCGGCGACGTTGCCGACAAGGATTCGATCGTGAACGCCCTCCAGGGCTGCGGCACGGCCTTCTACCTCGTCCACTCGATGGCCTCGGGCAAAGGCTCGTTCCGCGACCGTGATCTCGAAGCCGCCAAAAACTTCGCGGACGCCGCCGCAGTTGCCCACCTCGAACGAATCATCTACTTGGGCGGGCTCGGAAATCGGTCCGAACAGCTCTCAACGCACCTTTCGAGCCGCCATGAAGTCGGCGACGTGCTCAGAGCCGGCTCGACGCCCACCACCGAGCTCCGCGCAGCAATGATCATCGGATCGGGAAGCGCGTCGTTCGAGATGCTCCGAGCGCTGGTCTCGCGTTTGCCTGCTATGATCTGCCCGCGCTGGGTTTCCAACAGAACCCAACCGATCGCTATCAGGAGCGTGCTCGAATATCTGATCGGCTGCATGGAAACACCTGAGACCGCTGGTGGAGTCTTCGATATCGGCGGGCCAGAAATCCTGACCTATAAGCAAATGATGGAGCGATTCGCAGCCATCCTTGGAGTCCGCAGGTTCATCATTGTCGTGCCCGTGCTCACTCCTAGGCTGTCCGCCTACTGGGCCAACATGGTCACTCCCGTCCCAGCCTCGATCGCCTTCCCACTCATCGAAGGCCTCAGGTCGGAGACGATCTGCGAAGACAACCGAATCAACACCCTCGTTCACGTCGATTCCATCGGGTTCGACGACGCAGTCCGACTGGCGATGGACCAACACAAACAGCACGAGGTCGAGACGCGTTGGACGAACGCGATCTTGCCTTACTTCGGTCGTCGAGCCCTCTTCAATCCCCTGGATTTCCCGATTCGCGACGAACAGCGTTTGGCCTGCAAGGCGCCGCCGGAGGATCTCTTCGACCGAGTCAAACGGGCCGGCGGAGACGTCGGTTGGTATTACGCCGACGCGCTCTGGAAAGTCCGCGGCTGGATGGATCGATTGATCGGCGGAGTCGGACTGAGACGGGGCAGGCGCGATCCAGCCAATGTTTTTGTCGGCGACGCGATCGACTTCTGGCGTGTTGAAGATATGACCCCGGGTCGAAGGCTGCTCCTGCATGCGGAAATGAAGGTGCCAGGCGACGCTTGGTTGGAGTTCAGAGTCGATCCCGTCGCCGAAGGTCCAGGTTCCGAGTTAATCCAGACGGCGTACTTCAAACCGATGCCAACCTGGGGCAGACTCTATTGGGATCTACTCTATCCAATTCACTGGTTCATTTTTCGAGGCATGGCCAAGAACATCGTGAAAGCGGCGGAGCTAGCTCTGAAAGCCGCTCCCCATGCAGCTTAAGCCCTCGAGACCAGCTTCGATCAGCTCCTCAAAAGTGACTGCTAAGATCTCACGTCAAATTACCATTAGACGAACAGACGCAGGCGAAGGACTTGCTTTTGAACAACCACTTCTCAACTTTCGCTTTCTGATTCAAACGGCTCGCCCTGATAAGTGCCAAAGCACCAAATATGCCCCTCGGGATCTCGGCAACTAAACTCTCGCGAGCCGTAGGGCGTATCATAGGGCTCGGTCACGATCTCGGCCCCCAACGAACGTACGCGTTTGCAATGCTCATCCACCCCATCGTTCATCGCCACGTAGACGCACTGATTCGTGCCGTTGAGCGCTAGCGGACTGTGCATCGCGTACTTGTCGTCGATGTGGTCGGGCCCGAGGAAGATCAGGCTTTTGCCCCAACGAAGCTGTGCATGAACAATACGTCCCGCGTCCTCGGCCACGAAGTGTCGCTCAAAACCAAGTACGTCGCACAACCAGTTGACGCCGCGCTCCGGTTCGAGATAGCGCAGCGTGGGAATGATGTTTTGGGCTTGAGACATCAGCACACCTTAAATTCGACCGTTAAGATTTCCCAGCGAAGTTCTTTGCTCGGAATTACAGCATCCACAGTGGATGCGCCAGACTACCCGCCAAAGTCGCCTTTCGTTACGCGAAGGGAATTGCTCACCTCACATTCTTAGCTGAGCGAAAGGAGACACTATCTCGACCGCGAGGCTTCAGCCAAAGTCCTTACTCTTGCCTTTTACTTTTTACCTTTTGACTTTCCTCTCTCTCAATCCAGCTCAGGAGGTCGACTTGGCTGAGGCGGCGTCACTCTGGGAGATGGTGCGATCGGTACGGCATCGTCCGGAGGCGGAGCAGTGGGCGCCGTTGGCGCCTTCGCGGGCATTGCAGACTGTGGAACGTACATGCCTCCACTTGGAAACCCTTTGGATGGCGCCCACATCCCCCCGCCCGACGCCGGGGGCAGGTCTGAGGCGTCTTTCAGCCCAAGCTTCACCGCGACCTCGAGCGAGAAGCTCGCTTGCTTCCAGTTCGTCCCCGCCTTGATCTGAGCATCAGTGAGATTCTGGCATAATTCGAATTTCGCGTTCGTAAGATTGGCGCCTGTGAAGACCGCATTCCGGAGATCCGTCGACGAGAAGCTGGCGCCTGCGAGATCCGCGTACGAAAAGTCTGCCTCTTGCAAGTCGGCGAAGCTGAGGATCGCTCCTCTCAAGCTCGACCCTCGAAAGTTCGTCCGCTTTCCGCCAGTAGGCTCTCCGCGATTTGGCAAACTCGGAGGTCGGCCGATAGTCCCTTGGGGCGAAGGCATAACCGTCCCCATCGACGCCTTTGACTCCAGCTCCTCAGGAACGGGCTGATTGACGCTCGTGAGATTCGCGCCGTCGAGATTCGCATCGGTCAAGTCGGCGCCTCGGAGCGATGCGTTGAACAGAAACGCGCCTTTCAGATTGGCTTTGGAAAGGTCGGCCCCGTTCAGGTTGGCTGCCACCAACTTTACCCTCTCGAGCGATCTGCCAGCCAAGCTCGTATAGCGAAAGTCGAACTTCGAAAAATCCCGATCGCTCAAATCCAACGGCGTAAAGCCCTGGGACTTGCCGAACTCAGATTCGAGAATGGCCGAGTCGTAATGGCTTGCGCGTTTGAGCTGTTCCGGAGTGATTCCCTTTGCCCCCAGAAAAATCGCACCCGTGACGTTGGCTTCAGAGAGATCGGCGCCCTTCAAGTTTGCGTCTTGAAACCGCGCGTTTCCGCAGATCGGCGCCGACAAGCGACACATTACTCAAATCCGCGCCTCTCAAATCGGCATTGTGCATCAAGGCGTTTTTGAGGTTGCTCCCGCCCAGTTTTGTTTTTTGCAGGTCGGCTGCTCGGAAATGCGCATGCCTGAAGTCCGTGCCCGTGAGATCCAGACCTTCGAGATACGCATCGTCGGCGGCGAGGCCGAGTAAGCTCACGCCGTCGTCGTGTAGGTCGCGAATGGCCAGCCGTCGGCCGCCGTCGCCGCTTTCCCCTTTTGCGGAATTGATGATGAGCCAAGCCTCGTATTGGGCGCGTTTCTTCTCGTCCTCGGCTCTGCGATGCCGCTCAGGCCCTTCCACAAGGTAAGCCACGACGCCGAAGAGGATCGTCAATTTGCCCATGTATTCGAGGAATTCAAAGAGCGCGATCCCCTTGAACCAGTAGACCATCCATTGCAGGCACCATTCGATCCACTGAAACGGAGCGTTCCAAATCGATCGAACAACAGGACGTTCGGGTTTGGTGCGGTTGCTGGTTTCGGGCACGGATCCGACTCCCCTGGGAATTCCATCGCCACGGTCTGCTCGACGCCGCGTCTGCACAAACGAGGGTGGGCTTTGAAGTTAGCCGGAACGGGCATGCAACTCCAAAGAAAACTCAGTAGCGTTGACCCCAGATCGTCAGACCCCGGGACCTCGCTAGCCTTTCCCAAAGCTCCGTCCCCACCGCCGACATCGCCCCGGCAGGGGCGACGGTCAATAGCCAGGTGGCGAAATCCCCTGGTCCAAAGGCCGACTCGCGCCATCGCACCTGTTGGCCAACAACAAGGACTTGGTAATGTCGCTTCTTGCTTCGTAAAAGGACGTGTGGATTCTATTTACCTTTCGCGGAACGAAAGGCAACACTAACTCGACCATTCGGCGCCAACCGAACACATTACTTTTACCTATTGCCTCATCCCGCCGCGTCTTCCTTGAGGTTAGACTTGTGGACACCGTGCTTTTTGACTTCGGGCAAAAGCAACGACCTCTAGCTCAGGGAGCGATCCCCACAATGTTGATCTCCAATCTGAAGTCTCTGGGCGCCGTCGCCGGCCTACTCGCAGGCTTGGCCCTAGGGACGGCGCTCGCCGCAGTGTTCTCGTCTGCCCCAATTGCGCTCGCAAAATCACAGAAGCCGACCGCGTCGCTGGTAGCGGCTACGCCAAGGCAACAGGATGCCAACAAGGCCTTGGCGGAGACGCAATTGAAGCTGGCCCGCCAAGCACTCGAAGAACTCGATAGCCTATACAAGCAAGCCAGATTGAGTCCTCTCGACTCGAGGATTGCGGTCTGGGAGCGCAGGCAGGTCGAGGCGCTCTCCGCGACCGGGGTCGGGAAGGCGGAACGACTTTCGGCAATCGAAGCATACGTGAACCGGATGAAGCGATTGTCCGCGATAGCGGAAGAGACCCACAAGCAAGGAACAATCACTGGCGCGGACGTGCTCGATTGGCAGTACCGGGTGCTCGAGGCAGAGATGTGGTTGAATCAGGAAAAGTTGCGCTAACCCTGCAGACAATCAATGCGGATACGAACTCAGGCTGTCTGAAATCGGGATCCCCCCGATGCCCTGTTTTTCCACCGAAATGTGTCTCATCAGCCCGTCTCATGGATCAACGTCCATGCAACTGGGACTGATGAGGAGTTGGTGAGATGCCTTAGCCTGTGATTTCGCAGTAATCGCGCAAATGCCCTATTAAGCCGGCGGTCCCCCCGCGGATGCCGGGCCGGAGCAGGTCGTAGAGGTGCTTCAGGCCGAAGGCCTTGCGTTCTCCGGATGCGATCAACGCCGCGACGCCTTGCCGGCGAACGACTTCGCCGGGCCGGCCGGCAGTTTCTGGATCCCGCCGACTGGCGCGCCGGTGCGGCCATCGAAGACCTCGACCAGCGTGGCGTGCCGGCCTCGGGATGTCGCGACGATATCGGGCCCGCCATCGTTGTTCACGTCGCGGGCGGAGAGCGAGAGCCCGCGGTGGAATACGCGGTCGAAGGCGATGAGCGTCCGGAGGACGCGGCCGGTGGTGCTGTCGACGACCTCAATCCGGGACCGCCGGCCCGAGGCCCGGCCGGCGATGATCTCCGCGTTGCCGTCGCCGATCAGGTCCGCCGCGGCCAGGGCGACGCCGCCGCTGTATCTGCGGCCGAACGCGAAGAAGCTGCGCACGATCGCGCCGGTCCGCCCGTTGATCACCTTCACTCGCCCGCGTCGCCCCTTCTTCGGGGCCACGAAGACGTCGGCCCCGCCGTCGGCGGCGACCTCGCCGACCGCCACATTGAAGCCCGCGCGGGCGGTCTTGCCGTACGGTTGGACGGTGAACGCCCGCGTGCCGTCCGGATTGACCGCCTCAAGCTTCGAACCGGACACGACGAGGTGGCCCACGTCGACGGTCAGCGCAGCCGACGTGCTGCCGCTATGGGTGGCGTCGCCCTGGTAGACCGCGGTGATGGTGTCATGGCCGGCGGGCAGTTGCACCTGGAGCGACGCGATACCGCCGCTCTCGGCGACGGTCCCCAATACCGTCGCGCCGTCCATGAACGTGACCACGCCCGGACCGATGGGATCGCCCGGCACCTCGGAGGTGACGTTCGCGGTCAGGGTGACCGGTTCCCCGGCGAACGCCGAGGTCGGGCCCGCGAGCACCACGGCCGAGGGCGTGGCGGGCGGGCGGGGTGGCGGTGAAGTGAGCGGTGATGGTGAAGTCAGCGGTGCTATAAGCGATGCCCGATGCGTTCCGGACGCCGATCTTTCCCGTGGGGCCGGGGTTAGTAGGGGTGTTCCCATTCGGCAGCGTGGCGTTCGACTTGGTGTCAGGCACGATGACCTTGACCGCCACATCGGTGCCATCGATCCAGCTCCCGCCGCTCAAGGCGTCGCCGTTCCCATTGCTGCCGTTGCCCGTCAGTTGGAAGGCGTTGGGGAAGCCGGTGACTGTTGGGTTGTAGGCGACGGTCCACGTGCCATTGACCGCGGCCGGCTTGCCCGTAGTCAGATCGATCACGCCGCTGATCGTTACGGTGTCCCCGTCGCTGAGCCCGTTGGCAGACGTCCCAGCAGGCAAATTGATAATGATCGGGCTGCCGCTGGTATTGGTGATGCTGGAGATCGAACCGCCGACGATGGTGCCGGGGTATCCGTTGAAGCTAACCCCGAAAACCCCCGTGAGGCCTTTGCCGTTGATGGTGACGACGGCCCCCGGGCGCGCTCCCGTGGGGCCGGTGATATTGGTGGGCACGGTGGTGCCGCTGAAGATGGAGAAGGTGAACGGGTGCGTGGCGTTGTCGGTCGGAGGCGTCCAGTTCGCAGGAGTCTTGAAAGTGACGGAACTTGGGGTCAAGGTCCAGGTGCCGCCGGAAAGGGAGGCGTCAAAGGTGCTGCCAACTGCAGGTCGAAGGAGGTTGGCGTGACGTTCGTGACGATCCACGACTTGTTGATATTCGCCGTGCCGGTCACACCGCTGATCGTTACGAGCTGCCCGTCGGCGAGACTCACGCCGGGTGGCGAGATTCACCGTATTCGCGGTCGTGATCGTGATCGTCCCAGGGGTGTTCGTGGAGTTCGTAATGCCGGTGATCGCTGCACTCACTTGAGGAAGCGCAGTGATGTTAACCACCGTGACGGTGCTCCTGCGGGCAGGCCAAGTCGCTGGTGATAAAGGCTCCGGGAGCGTCCGGATGCTTCGGGTTGCCCCGGAAGCGGTCAACCTCGCGACGGCCGACTGATCCAGCCCGGAGATCGTGGTAAGGCCGGCAGCCAAGTTAGTCTTTTGCGGTCTGAGTGGTCGTATCGATGTACCCCTGGCTCTGCTGGGTGCCCCATTGGGCGAATGGACTAAAGCCTTCGGGATTTGCCAGTACGTTCGGGCCGTTAAAGGGTGCCGCGGGTGGAGGTGCCGTGTAGGCATTGCCCCCGACGGCAATCTCCAGACTGCTTGACGCGGCCTGGGCGTTGGCGACGTCGTCATCGAACGAGAAACCGTACGAGGAATTGTTCAGCACGCGGTGGACGAACCACACATAAGGATCGAGGTTGTAGATTCCGAAGGTGATGGCGCTCCCGTTGAGCGTGGCATTGGGGGTTGGCGTGGCCGGGTTCGGATACCACTGGGATTGATCCGGAATGGCGTTGAAGTCGTACACGCCGCGCAGCAGCGATTTGAGCTCGTTGCGCAGCTGATTGGCGGTTCGGAAGTCCGGCAGCGTGGTCTGGCGGCTGGGATCATTGTTTTGTACGAAGGTACCGGTGTTCCCGCCCATGATGTACGACAGCAGCAACGCGGACCGACTCGCTAGCTTGGTGGGGTCCTTCAGAAGGCTGAAGGTTTGCATCACGTCGTAGACCGTCTGGGCAAACTGCAAGTTATTGGCGGGCGTCCAGGTGCCACCAGTCAGAGTCATGTCGCCGTTGCCCGTGGGTCCGCCCTGGCCCGCGACGGCGCCCGTGAGACCTGCGAGGTCGAAGGTGGTGGCGGTTATGTTGATAACCGTCCAGGTGCCGTTGATGTTCTGCGAGCCGCCGGTCACGCCGCTAATCGTAATCTGCTCGCCGGGGGTCAGTCCGACCGTGCTCCCGGTAGTAATCGTGATCGCCTTGCCGCTGGGGTTGCTGATCCCGGTGATCGCGGTGCTCGGTACGTTGAAGTTGAGCGAGTATTGGATCGTGCCCGCGCTGGTAGACCAGATGCCGGTGCCCGCCATGAACGTCTCGGTGCCCGTCGCACTGGTGCCCTGTAGCTGGAAGGTGTTGTTGGTGGTGTTGACGTTGACGACGATGTACTGGCCATTGATCGCCGCCGGAAGCTTGGTCGTCTGATCGATCACGCCGCTGATCGTGACCTGCGTTTGGCCGCTAACGAGTCCGGAGACATTCCCGCTGCGTAATGGTGTACATCTGGCCGGCGGTCGTATCGATGCCGGTGATCGAAGTGGGGTTCGCGGCCGGCGCGTCGCTCGACCGTACGACATACTGGGGGGGAGCGAACGTGAACGTGTCGGTCGTGGCGGTTTTGACTGCCACGGGGAGGCTCAGCTCCACGGTTCTTGTCAACGGATCGAAACTCACGATGGTGTAATTCAGACTGGGGTCGTAGCCGGGCGTGTTGGGCGGCGCCGGTCGTGTTCGGGTTGAGAGTCCCGGCTGTCGCGGCGGTAACGACGTCGCCGACCCTCAACTGGTTCATGTCGAAGCTTGCGGGGATGTTCGTCAGGGTGACCGCGTTGAGATCCGTTGAACCGATCGTATAAATGTTCGTGTAGGTGGTGGTGGTGGCCTGGAACGTTCCGCTGGGCGCGGCGTTAGGTCCCGAAGCCAATTGGGTGACATAGTAGTCGGCCCAGGCGTACCAGTTGTTGATCAGCGTCTGGAGAACATAGGAATCGGGTGCTCCAACGAAGGTGTAGGGCCCCGAGGACGCAGTTCCTCCAATGCTCTGGGTCAGCGTGATTGTCGTGAAGTCCGCGGAAATGCTCCCGGGGGTCGCGGCGATGTAGGTGCCTGCGGGAATCTGACTGCCCGTGACCATCATTCCGGGGCGGAGGTACATCCCCACGTTCGGGTCGATGGTCATGATATTACTGTTCGTGGGGATGCTTCCCGGCGTCGTCGTAGGCTGGCCGGCGGGGGTGGTCGCCGAGGTGTATAGAGAACCAACGAATGCAAAGCTCCCCCCCACACCCGTCTGCCCCGGCGACCCGGTGGCGGTGGCCGGCGCACTCATGGTGATCGTGTAGGTCCCCATCCCTGATCCATCAGGCGCGATACTGGACGATGGTGGTCCCGTTCGGGAAGAGTTGCTTGCCGGCGTGGTTGTTGGCAGGACTCCATAACATTCCAGCCACCATTTGGAGGGCTTGCGACGCAAGAACGCCCGTGATGGTCGGCTGGCCCATGGTCGCAAGGCCGGTGCTGGTGGTGTCGATACTGTAGACGGTGCCGCCGCTCACCAGGTTGAACTTGGTCGAATCGAACGGTGATGGCGAATTCACGTTCGGCGACAGGGCCGTGGCGTCCGATCCAGCGGCCAGCTTCTGCACGTCGATACCGGTAGTCTGGAACCGCCGCCCAGGTGCCGCCGCTCGGAAGTTCTGGCCAGGTTCCGACACGCTGCCCACGAGCGCGAAGCTGGTGGGGGTGAGATTGCTGATGACCCAGGTGCCGTTGATATCGGTCTGCCCGGTCACGCCGGTGATTTTGACGGCCGAGCCGTTCTGCAGCCCCGCGGTGCTGTTCTGGGTGATAATCGTGACCGGCGTGTCCAGTCGGTCGGTATTGTTGATCTGCTTGATGCTGTCGGCCGCGGTCGCGTTGTTGCCGGGCGGCAGGTAGAACTGGTCCCAGCCGAGGCCGTTAAAATAGGTGCCGAGGCCGTTAACACCATTGGGATCGGTGCTGACGCTGGTGTTGTTCGTGGTGAAGTTCGCGACAGACTGTTGCATATCCGTGGTGCTCTGGTCTGCCCCGGTCCAGGCATATTGGCCCGACCCAGGCGTCGCTGGGGTGCTGGGGACCAGAGTCGCTTCCATGGACGCCGGCAGCCCCAGGGTGTCCACGTACGATACGTCGTAATTGTCGATGAGCATGGATCTGACTTGGCGGCATGTCCGGAGCGATGTCCGT
The DNA here is from genome assembly GCA_963818975.1 of uncultured Planctomycetota bacterium. Classification (GTDB taxonomy): domain Bacteria; phylum Planctomycetota; class Planctomycetia; order Isosphaerales; family Isosphaeraceae; genus CAWFUI01. Next base: position 121,764 of record CAWFUI010000009.1, read on the forward strand.
CTGCAGCGGGTCGCGGAACGTCGTTTCCGTGATTACTGCCGGGAGATTGTCCGGAAAAACGTGCGGTTTCCCCGCGGTCACCTCGTGGTACCACATGACCACGCCGTTGGGATTGGCATAACCCGTGTTCGGGTCTTTAAAATCGGCACCGTAGAGCGGCATCGGGTTGCTGGCAGTGGGATAGACGATGTACGACAATCCCGCCCCGAGCCCCGCCAGAGCGTTCGGGGTTGCGGACGGGTTGTACGACCACTCGGCATTGGCTTGCAAGGGATACCCAGGGTCGAACTGACTCGTGAGCGGGACCGGCCCGTTGTCGACCATGAATTGTCGGCCGCCGTCCCAGAAGGCGATCGGAACCTGCACGGTCACCTGGTGCCCGGGTTGCAGGCCCAATTCGTACTGCCCGTTTATGTACTCGCCGATGTAGCCCCGGTAGGTATCGTTCAGCGGATCCTGGGGATCGTACAGGGACTTTACGCCGTTTTGCGTTACCTGACTGGTAAACGCCTGGATAGTCGCGCCTGTCCCGACGGTGGAGTTGCCAATGGGAGTGATGGAGGCGACCGTCACCTGGTCACCCGGTTGATATCCGGACCCTGCGGTGAAGGACTGGACGCCGTAAATGTTGTTGTTGCCGGCGAGGACGGCGGTAGCCGCGGTCCCGCCGTGACTATTGCTGAAAGTTACATTGAAGGTGCCCGTATAACCGGTCCCACCACTGGCCTCCACGCGGACCACCTGCCCCGCGGTGTTATCCGCGGTCGAATTGGACCCATAGAGGATCGGAAATATCACGTCACTGCTGTTATTCATGATCGTAACGAGCTTGGCCGCCGGCAGCTTCGGATTCGGATTGTTCGGATCTTGGGCGAAGCTGTAGACCACCGAGCCCAGGCCTTGCGATTGCATGGTTCCCATGGGGAGGCCAGTAGTCGGATTGGTCGGGAACGTCGGAACGAACGCCGATAGCAGGCAGAGGTCTTCCAGCTGCATCAGCTCGGGTATAGACCGAGCCCGGCGCCTGCCGCGACGCGCTCGGGCATTGCCGCGGAGGAGCAAGTGATACTTGAGCGAGGATAGCCAGTTGGAGAACAACATCGCAGATACCCCTCAGCCCGGATTTCCCAGATGAGCGTTGACCTTGTTGTCCGGGACCTCGTCCGGCTCTCCTGAACACGCATTGGACACCAACCGCATTCCTGGGTCCAACAAAAGACGGCGAGATTGGCGCGGTCGGCAAGCCGGAGGCCCGTCCGGATGCCTCGACGGCCCCCTATGACTCGTCCTTCGGCCAGTCTCCCTCGCCTCACGGCAGACCATCCCCGCCCTCCTCGGCTCGACGCCCGCTCTTCCCGGACCGTCACGTCGGCGAAGAGGCAGCTCAAGCCCTGCAGGGGATCGGCCCCGCCGCCGTCCCGGCTCTCATCGCGGCCCTTCAAGATAACCATCTCATGGATGGACGCGAACACGGGAGTTCGGTAGGTCGAGTGATTTTCTGGGCCGGGTCATACTTGCAGGTTGGTTCCGGACGTGACTAGCAATGGAACAGTTATCGAAAATCTTCCATAATTGTTCTTATAGTAGGTCGGTAGTTATGACAAAGAAGAAGGTGAGCCGAGCCGTCATCGACGGCCTTTTCAACCCCGATCACTTTGCATAACCAGAGGCCAGATTCCTGGACCACCCGGCGCCCCAGTGCTTCGGGCCGGCCCTCGAACCCATCAAGACGGGTGGACTGGCTAAGCTGGAACCGGGGCCGGCTATCTCCGGGTTCATTGGGTCGACGACTTCGGAATCGTTGGCGACATGCCGCATGGATCGTAACTCCAGAGAGGGATCCTGGGGTCGTTCGGAAGAGATCGAAGCCAGCGAGTTCGAGCGGGTCTGGGATCAGGCTCGCAAGCTAGTGAAAGTGGATTTCACGACTCATTACAATTCGTCGGGAGAGTTCGTCAAACTGCTCGTTGCTGGCAGGCCAAAGTTCCTTCTCGGCGGCGAAATTGTGATCCGTTCCCGGAGCAAAGCCTTTAGTCTCCACGGCAATTCGGTTTTCGCGATACCCGAGAAGGCGTAGCTGGCCGTTGGGTGGCGATTTGCGGGGCCCAATCGCAGACACCCGGCATTTGAACCTCTTCCGCCCTGATGAAATAAGGCGCTGATGCCGGCTCAAGGCGGGTATGATCCTCGGGAAGTGCTCGTGCTTAGAAGGCCCGATAAAGTAGGCCCGGGAAGTGGGGCGTCTGGTTTCGGGACTCCGATGTTGAAGTGGATTGGAATTAAGCGGTCGGCACATTCCTGATGCAAACCGGATCGACATCGTTTATGATTTTGATTGCGTTGCGCAAAGCGCCAATCCTAATGCAATCGACTCTCAAGGAGGCCTGCGGTGCGCGGCAAGCTCGAGCGGTTGGCGGTCGTGCGGCCTGGTGCGCCTCAGGGCGAGTAATCGAGCGCCCAATAGCCAGGGCTGTCCGGTTTTCATACGAACCAATAAAGCAATGGGGCGGAGCCGCTGCGGCAGGCAGTGGATCGTTTACGTTAGGCGAGTTTATGAACACTCAACCTCAGTATTACAACCTGCTCATCGCTTCGGTGTTGCTGGCGCTAACCTCTTGCCAGCGGCCGAATCCTAATCCCACCGTTGATCGAAAAGTCGTCGCCGGTCGTATTGCCGACGCTTCCTCGCAGCTTCCCAGCGGTTGGCGACTCGAAGATATATCGCGGGCAGTGCCTGCTCCCGATGGCCCTGCGAATCAGCCCGTCGATGGCAAGGTTGCCGTACTCGCGTGGAAAATCTGCCAGGACGCGAGGCCGTTCACCACGGAGCAAGCTTTGGTGCTCAAGGAGTTCTCGCGACCTGGGACGGAGCCCCTTTGGGTAATTGCGTCGGTCTATCAGCCGGTTGCGGGCATTTGGGAGATTAGTGAAATACGGTACATGATGCCGAGTCGGGGCGACAGCCCGGGTTACTGTCGCTGGGTTCGCCATTGTAAGACCCTCGGAACTCGCCCACGAAACAAAGAAATATATGATTTCATGGATGAGTTCAAGTGGATCCTAGGCTCTGAGGAGGGATGGCGGTTGCTCGGTGGTCAAGTATGCTCCGAGACGTGGCGGAATGTTGTTGGAGAGGCTCCAACAAGGACTTTTCCGCAGTAGCAACGAGAGCGCAAACGGTTGCAATGCGGTGAATCCGCCTGGCCGCCGCGCATCTCGTGGAATCCTCGTTTCTGAGGCCGTTGGGACTCGCGAATTCCGGGCGTTAATTGGAACGGAGCGATCTGTGAGATCCCAATGGAACCCTCGGGGCGTCACGATCCGGCGCGTGATCTTCGCCATCGCATGCATTCCTATCATCCCCTGCCTTCTACTCGCACTTCTTATCGCCGCCTTTGGGCTTTGGGAGGACTACTTTGCGGCTGCCGCCTTCACCGACACTCTTTTCAAGTTGTGCGCCGGTGGTGGAGTCATCGTTGCCCTCCTCGCTGTGGCTATCGACAGGCGTAACTGGAGAAGCCGGACGTTCTGGCTTCTTCTTCCGCTGATCGTACCAGTTGTAATCAACTCCTACGGGGATGGCTTTCACTACAAGGGAGAGCCGCCGGACGTCATCGAATGGCGGATACGAGCGCTCATTTGGCTCCTCTGGCTCCATGTCCCGATCGGGATCGCCCTGCTTGCTCGCTTTCGAACGGTCTCGAGCTGGCTCATCATCGCAGGACTCTCGACCGCTGCGTTATGGCTCTCATTCGGAGCGACAGGCCTAAGCTCGATGCGCATTACGAACCTGTATCTGTAGTCTACAAGCACTCGACAGAGGCGAGAACGATGAGCGAGGATGACGCGGTGCGCAAAGTTCAGTCGGTGCTCAAGGAGTACTGTCGGCAATTCGGGTATGACCTCGGTGCCATTGCCCGAGACCTGCGTGATAAAGAGCGGTCCGACGTGAAAAGGCTCTAGGACTCAGGCTGTCTGAAAACTGGAACCTCTGAATGCTGTTTGTGAAAGCGTCGCCGGGCCGATTCGAGCGGATCTTTCCCAGGGATCAGAGAAAGGCTAGCCGGGAGTGCGGGGGGCGGATACGAGCGCCCCTGCTTGCCGACTTGAAGTCGGCGAAATCCGTGGCGAGATTATCCCTCAGGTTGAGGCCTCGATCTCAGGCTTCTGAAATCGGGCTCTCCCGGATCAAGGCGAGTATGATCCGCGTAAGGAGCTCGCTGCCGAGAAAGCCCGGGAGTTTAGGGCGTCTTTTTTCGGCGCCTCGCGTCAATGCGGTCTCTTTGAGATCCGGTCTCCGCCGCCCGAAACGTCCAAAAGTCGAGGGCGTCGTCACGGCGCCTCGACGACCAGCCGATGCTTGGGGTGGGGCGGAACGATCTGAAGCTTGGCCATACTCTCCAGATGCAAATCAAGCGCCTCGCAAGCGTTCGAGAACGCTTCCGCAAGTGTTCGTCCGCTGGTGATAATCTCTGGGAAGTCCGGGAATTCGACCACAAAAATGGGATCGTGCGGTTGATAGGCGATCGAAAACACGTAGTTCCGATACTCGTGATGCGTGTTCATTGGTCGATAGCCTCTAGGATCCGGCGAACGTCCTCTGGGTGACACGTCTTGCGTCCACCATGGGGCCTCAAGATGGTAAGCAGCCGTCCGTCGGCACGATGGTAGGTCCGATGGCTTCCCCGTGCGTTGAACAGCACGAAACCCTCATAAGCGAGCAAAGCCTCTACCTGGGAAAAGCGAACATTCTTGGGAGAGCTTCGCATCCTCTCCAGAAGTTTGGTCGACTCACCGAGGACGATCCTCCTAGCTAATTATACTAAACAAACTGATAACGCGTCTTCGTCCAATTCCTGTTAGATTTCCTGAATGATGTTGGGGATGGGCGTCGCCAGGCCGATTCGGGCGGATCTTTTCCGAGGGAACAGAGAAAGGCTAGCCGGGGGTGCAGGGGGCGGAAATGAGCGTTCCTGCTCGCCGACATGAAGTCGGCGAAATCCGTGGCGAGAGTCACCCTCAGGTTAAGGCCTCGAACTCGGGCTGTCTGAACTCGGGATGTCTGAAATCGGGCTCTGAAATCGGGCTCCCGCAAGAAACTGGCTTTGGAGTGACAGGATCTCGAGGCTCACTGATTGGCGGCGAAGGAGGTCGACATGGAGATCGTGAAGTCCATGGTACCCGAATCTGCGAAGCGTAAGCGCCGCTGGATCAGCGGCGTTGGGATCTTGATGCTCATCGTCGCGGCGGTTGCGGTTTCCATCGCGAACGTGACGAACCACGTGCGGCACCAGAAACGCGGCTCTAAGACTGATCGAAGAGGCACAAGGTCGGCCATATTCGATTACCAGTTAGCCGACCAAGTAAAGCCGCCCCTCTTAAGAGAGCCTCCTGCGCCACGGTGGATCAGGAGAATTGTCGGCGATGCACCGTTCCGCTCGATCATCAAGGTTGAGCTCGGAGTCCGAGCAATCCAGGAACCAGTTCCGCCCATGGCGCTCGGTCGCGTCCTTCATGCTCTCCAAAGCCAACCGAAACTCGATTCGCTACTGCTTGGTCGGATCTCAGTAACGGACAATGACTGCCGGATCCTATCACAACTTACACATTTCAGAGAACTGCATGCGTCCTACACTGGAATAACGGACAAAGGCGTGGCCGAGATGGCAACCATGAGGAACTTAAAATTCATCGATCTTTGGGGAGTGAACATGTCTAACGAAGGCTTGGAGTCGCTCGCCAAGATAACGAGTCTCGAGGGCGTTCGGATATCCTCTGACTCAATCACCGATACGGGAATTGCCCAACTGAAACGAATCCCCAGACTAAACGAATTGGATATCGATTCCGAGAATGTGCATGGGGAAGGACTTGAACACTTGCGGAATCTCGAAACACTCAACATTACCTCGGGAAGACTGGACGACGAATCGCTTGCGATTATCTGCAGACTTAGCAGATTGAAGGTACTCTCGTTGTATGAAGGTCGAATCAGTCAGAAGGGTTTAAAGCATCTCGAAAGTCTGGTCGATTTGTTGCATCTCGGACTGCATCCCGTAACCATTTCCGACGAAGGAATCGAGTTTCTCGCTCGTCTCCCCAAGCTCGAGAGCTTGATGATCGGCAAATCGCGAATCACGGTGAAGGGCCTTGAAACCATCGCCTCGATGAAGTCTCTCAAGTACCTTGAACTTGGAGAGTACAGGCTTGGGAGAGAGGCTCTCGAGAAATTGGCGGCTCAACGACCTGATCTCGAAGTTTACGATTCTCCGTATTGAGTTATTCACTTAAGGAAACATGAGAACCCTACCGGGCGAGAAAGTGTATTGGTGGAAAAGGATTACTCGGTCCTGGGAGTATCCTTACCTAGCTGAGGTCGTCGCGGTCGGCGAAAAGCGAATTACGATTGCCGTCCATGACGTGGAAGGCGGGCCCGCGCGATTCATTCGCCACGTACCGGCCGAGGCGATTCAACCGATTGGAGTGTATTACGAAAAGGCGACAGCGCAGCGTGGCCTCCACCGCCTCGAAGAGATGGATTCTTGGGGTTCGTCAACTGTTTACCTGGAGGTCGGAGTTGATCTCTGGGCCGCTCGCCGCGTCGATGCGTTTGAGAATGGGTATATGCTCAGCTATGATCGAGTTCATTGGGTCGACGACTTCGGAATCCTTGGCGACATGCGCATCAATCGGAATTGCAAAGTGGGATCCTGGGGTCGCTCAGAAGAGATCGAACCTGGCGAGTTCGAGCGGGTCTGGGATCAGGCTCGAAGCTCGCCCCTCTGGAACGAACAGGTTGCCAGAGCTCAAATGAGTAAGCGGGGAGATATCCCGATTTGGTTCACAATACCACTCATTAAGCCTCCTCCCCTGAAGCAGCGGACCCAGCGACTCGGTCAATAGCGGTCGGCATCTGAGCGTGCGTCGAAGTAAGACCTGCTCACATTGGGACCCTTCCTGAGAGACTCGCCAGACCGATACGGGGGCTCGGCGTGCGTATCCGGTCCGATTGGCGCCCCGAAGACCCGAATGAGGCCGGGGAACTGGGGTGTCTGGTTTCCGAGCCCAGAAGCTACAATCGTTGAAAGCGAAAAAGAAAGGACTTGGGTCGAATCATGATTCGCGCCGTGGTCGAAAAAGGGCTGATTCGTCCGTTGGAGCCTCTACCCGCAGAGTGGAACGAGGGCCGTGAAGTGATTGTCCCGGACGCGGATTCCAGCCCCCTGGACGATCTGGATCAGTGGTATCGCGAGTTACAAGGTCTTGGTCCGGCTGAGTACGACCTCGGCGAACACGAGCGACTCCAGGCGATCTTGCAAGAAGCCGACGAGCAAGCGAAGGCTATGGTCCGCCGTGAGATGGGCCTTTAGAGATGGCTCGCTTTCTACTCGATACGAACCACCTCGGCGCCGCGCTCGACGATCGGTCGGAGCTCAGAGAGCGGATCTATCACTCGCTTCGAGCGGGAAATCAGTTTGGAACCTGCGTTCACGTGCTCTGCGAACTGGAGACGGGGATAGAGCAGACGAGCACACAATCGACGGATTCTCGCTGTACTCCTTCGTCAAATTCGGCTCTGGCCTCTGGAGCCGACGATGGCCCCACTGTACGCCCGGATTTATCACGAGCTGCGAAGCCAAGGCCGTGTCTTGTCGCAGGTCGACATGATTGTCGCAGCCGTGGCTCGCTCGCTCGGAACGAAAGTGCTGTCCACCGATCGAGATTTCGATGTGATCGCTGGTATTCATGTCGAGAATTGGCTGGTGTGAGCATCTATGGAGCCGATCGCGACACCCAGCGTTGGAGCCTCTCCCGCCGGTCGAGATAGAGCGCCTCAGGGTGCATCAAGGCGAGTCTAATCCTAGCGACTCGCCAGATGCTTCGAAGGCGCGATCGAGATGGCGCGGAAAGTTGGTGTCTGATTTCCCTTCTCTGCCCCCGGTCCGTTTGTTCGCGCCATCATTCACTTCTTCCCGATTACGTCCGATAAATCCCAAACCAGCGCCGTTCCGTCGTCGCCGCCGGAGACCAGCAATCTCCCATCAGGCGAGAATGCGACCACCCTCACGATTGAGTCATCGCCGCGGTATTGCCCGAGGAGCTTTCCGTTCGGTGCGTCCCAGATTTCGATCAGGGAGCGATCGCCCTCATTCCCCGCACATCGGACCGCTGCAAGATGTATGTCGTCAGGTGCGAAAGCGAGGGCCCGAACAATGCCATGGTCTTTACCGAGTTTCGCAACTCTCATACGGAAGCCAAGCTGATAAACGTGGATGGCCTCCAGAGCATCCTTTGGGCCACTAACGTGAGTCGAGAACTCGCCTTCCGTATAGGCAAGCAGTTCGCCGTTCGATGATACAGCGCATTCAGACGGGCGGCCAAAAAGACTGAAGCGGAACGGTCGTTGACCTGTGGGCAAACCGGTTCTCGCGTCAAGAAACTCGACTTGCTCGGCATCGAGCGCAAGAATCCGTTTGCCGTCACGCGAGTACTGGACAATGTCGAAACGGGAATCCCCAGGGGAAGAACGCTGCGAAGTTTGAAGCGTCCCCGACGCAGCGCCTGTCTCGACGTCCCAGATTCTGTACTCCAGAACGATCTTCTTCCCGTCGGGAGAGTAAGCCGCGGGGTGGAAAGTGGCATGCTTTTGTTCGATTCTGGGAACCTCGAATCGCTTCGTCTTTGCATCGAGGTCCCAGACCGCGATCGTCTCGCCATCGGTTGTCGGAAAGGCAGCCGTTTTACCGTCGGGCGCGATGACTAAGGAGTCGGGCCTGCCCTCCCAGACTCCAAGTTCCCTGCCCGTGGATGGCGACCATCGCCGGATCGTCTCGTCTTCGCTCCCTGTAAAGACGGACCCGTCCGACTGTGAGAACGCCAACGAAACAATCGCCGCACCGTGGCCGATCTGTGGTGAAATCCGACGACCCGAGGCAAAATCCCAAAGCCGAACTTTCATGTCACTGCCGGTGGAGATCAATGTCCTTCCGTCGGAAGAGAACCCAAGCGTGTCGACGTCCGACGCGTGCGCAATAAACCGACGGACTTCCTTGCCGGTCGATACGTCCCAGACGAACACAGGCCCCATTCCCTTGTCCCAAATCGTTCCCTTCGCTCTCGACCCCGCCGCCAAGAACTGCCCGTCCGGTGAAAACGTAGGAGAGCCCAAGCTATTCCACAGATTCACGCGATTTGAGACCAGCGGTCGAGGAGTCGTGTCCGCCACGAGCTGCGAATCACGAAGCGCGACTCTTTCTTCTCCCGATCGCACGTCGTAGATGCGGATACACCTGTTCTTATCACTCTCAGCCAACATTTCGCCGTCGCTCGAAAACGAAGACTCCCCCCAGCGATTGTCCGGAATCTTGAACTTTCGCATGATCTTGCCGGATGGTACCGCTCGAACCTCCAACTGACTGTTGGAGGCAGTGTCCTTGTTGCGATCGAGTTCCTTTTCGCTGCTGACCGAAAGCAGCTCACTTCCGTCGCGACGAAATCTCAGGTTGATCACATCGTGGAGCCTGTCCGCGATACGTTTTTCCTCCTTGAGAGTCGATGTATCGACGAGCACGATTTGTTCAGAATGCCGCGAATCCTCTCCTTCCCACAACCTTGCGAGCAAGGCCATGCGGGAGCCGTCGGATGACGCTACGATCCTCCGAGGATCACGCTCGGGCAGGTCCGCGTGCGCGAGTTCTCTGCCCGATGAGAAATCCCACTTCCTTAGGACGCCGTCTCCAAGAGTAACGATCGTCTTCGAATCCGGCGGCAGCGGTAGAGCGAGATCGAACCTATATGCGGCGCCAATCTCTCGAATCAACTTCATGTCGCTTACGCCGACGACCTTCAGTCCGTTCGACTTGTCGAGCACGACCAGCGATTCGCCGTCGGGGCTCAACCACGCTGCTTCGGTCGTGCGTGAATAACGGAACTGAGACTTGCCCAATCGCGCAATCGCATGCTCCGGCAGGACCTCGCCGTAGAGGTCGAGTTTGGCCTTCCCTGTGGGGCCAGGCTTGCGGGCTCTTCCAGAAGACGCATCGCCCGCCTGCTTCGGAGGGATGATCCCGGTACAGCCGGTTGAAAGCAGCATCGCGACTGCAATAGCCCATCCGCTAACGATCGCTTTACGTTGGTCCATCAACGGTGCTCCTTCACATCTTCGACGAGTTTTGGGCAAGTCCTGAGACGTCGCGATCGAATCAAGCGCTTTCGAAGCTTGAGCATGAGCTTAACCAACCAAGCCATTTTCGACCAGCGGTGAAACCTCGTCGCACATCCCTGATGAAACACCATTGATCACACAAGACGTCTTGACGTGGGGCCTCACGCGATTTACCATACTTTCAATTCGTTCTGAAACTACAGAAACCAAGGTTTTTGGCTTCATGTGAGGTGCGAGCGAAACCGGAAACATGTCCCTTCGAACCACCTGACAAGTCCGAACGCGTCTAGAAAACAGCGTCTCGAGTCCTGACTTCGTGAAGGCTTGAACATGCGTGTTGCGCTGATCAATGCGCCCTTGAAGTCGGCTGTGTGCGATTTTGGCGTCGGCCACCAGATGCCGCTTGGACTTTTGATGGTGGCCGGCGCACTCGAAGACCAGTGCGATCTGACCCTGATCGACGCGGCGTGCGACCATTTGTCCGATCCTGAAACCGTCCAGAGGGTTGCTGGTTTTGAGGCGCAGGTCGTTATGATCGCACACGTCGGGTCGACGCAGGCGCACCCGTGCTGCCTCGAGACCATCAGAGCCTTGAAGGCGGCGATGCCAGGTCTGCTCACGGTCTACGGCGGAGTCCATCCGACCTACCACGCTCGCGAAATCATGGACGAGGTCCCCGAGGTTGATTTCATCGTCCGCGGCGAGGGCGAGGCGACGTCGAGAGAGCTCATGAGCGCCCTGGCTTCCGGTAAAGAACTGTCCGCAGTCGACGGACTCGTCTGGCGGCGAGGCAACGAGATCGTCGTCAACAAGTCCCGTGCGGCGATCGAAGACCTCGATGCTTTTCCCATCGCCTGGGATCTCGTGGGAGATTGGGATCGTTATCGAGCGTTTGGATTGGGAAGAGCCGCCGTTGCCCAGTTTTCTCGGGGATGCCCTCATTCGTGTACCTATTGTGGTCAATGGATGTTCTGGAAGAGCTGGCGTCATCGACAAGTGGGCAGGTTCGTCGACGAGCTCGAATGGTTGCGGCGCGAGCGCGACGTTCGCTTCATCTGGATTGCCGACGAGAATCCAACGACGCTCAAGGACGTGTGGAGGGCTGTGCTTCAAGAGATTATCGACCGTGACCTTGGTCTGTCGCTGTGCGCGTCGATCCGAGCGCAAGACATTGTCCGCGATAAGGACATTCTGAACCTCTACCGAGACGCAGGTTTCGTGTATGTGCTGATGGGGGTAGAGACCGTCACCGACGAGGTCTTGTCCAAGATCAAGAAGAGTTCGGTGGTCGACGACGCGTATCAGGCTGTGCGGCTCTTGCGTGAGCACGGAATCTTATCGATTGTCGATTATATCTTTGGCCTCGAGGAAGAAACGCCAGGCACGATCTGGAGAGCGCTCCGAGGCCTCCTGCGGTACGACGGCGATTTCGTGAACGCGCTCTACGTCACGCCCCATTCGTGGACCCCGATGGGAAAGGCGATGCGTGATGCAACCATCGTCGAGCCCGATCTCTGGAAGTGGGACTATCGCCACCAGGTTGTCGGCGTGAAACGACTGACTCCTTCCCAGCTCCTGCTGGGCGTCAAGATCGTCGAGCTCGTTTATCATTTGCACCCGAGGCGCATTTGGCGAACCCTGACGGCCAGGGGCGCGCACGTCCGGCGTATGCTCCGCCATTCTCAGGTACACGTCGCAGGGGTGTATCTGTACGAAATTTTCGAGGCCGTCAAGCATCTCTTTCGACGCAAACGATCAGATAAGAGCGAAGCTCGAGTTGAGCAAGTCGATCCCATGCGAGAGGGCGTACCTCTGGAGAGCGTCGGCTGAGGCAGCCGAGGCACGCTATGCGGTGATTTCGACAATTCCCCTTGCTGAATCGTTTCAGGGTGGCCTGGACGGAAGACATCAAAGGCGAAAGGTCAACCAAACGATTGCTCGAGGCGACAAGTACGATCACAGCTACACCAGAGGTTTGCAGCTTCTGCTGATATCGCAGACTTCGATCGGCAGTAACGAGCACCGCAAAGCCTTGCGAATCCATCTTGCGAAGCAAGTCGCCGTTTTTCATTCCAGCCCAGCCCATCTCTGGGGCAGTGCGGACGTCGTGTCCGGGCAACGAACGCCTCAGTCGCCTCGGCAAGCATTCGTCAAGCAAGATGCGCATGGGGAGTCAGCAACTGCTCGGCCAGTCTAAGCGCCGAAACGGCATGCTCGCGGGTGACGGTTGGGAGGTCTTCCAGGAACGCATCGAGGGTGTCGCCGCCCTCGATGGAATCCATTAGCGCGAGCAGAGGCACCCGCGTGCCGAAAAGTCCGGCGTTTCTCCGAGGATCTCTGGGTCACTCAGGATGAATGTTGAAGGTATCGACATTGGGCTCTCCCTCCAAACCGATCGTACCCGCTGTTCGGGAGGGCGATCATCCCGACTCACTCCACTTTACCCGGAATTCAGGCCGTCTGAAAGTTGGTTCTCAGCTCCCTCAGGCGACCGCCGCGAATCTGTCCAACGGAGAGCGGTTTCGAGGCTGTCCTTGCCAAGAACTCTCAAGCTCTCTCCAATAGAGTGCAGTTTGGCTGCGAAAAGGGTGCGACGCAGACATGGAGGAATCCAAATGCTAGCTTTACCGACGTGGGTTCTGAACGTCCTCATCGACATGGGGCTTCCTATCGCGGATTTTCGAGGTTCAAAAGATGATATCGAAGCGGCGTACAATTGCTTGATCGATGACGACGAGTTTAGAGAGATAAGCGTCTGCATCGCTCGTGATCTCGAAAGAAACTACATCGTGATAAAGGATTACAGCGACGAAAGCCTCCTTCTCCGACCGCAAGAGGTTCCTAAGTTCATCGCGTCGGCGGATCAGATGGCCGTCTTTATGAGGCTGACGCCCGAAGGTGGACGCGTCTGGGAAACGCAGTACGACGCTGTGTGGAGCAAGTACGTTCGCTGGGCTACGACTCCCCGTGAGACCTCCTCGTCTCTCCGGATCGAGGCGCTTGAGCGAGAGACCGTTGAGTCTTTGGTTCCAACGCTTCCACTCGTTGATTTCCTGCTCAAGGACGTTGGGACCATCGAGTTGCTCGAACCATGGGAAGTCATGTACTGGAAGCAGCTCCCGCGCGGCTACGGGGTTACTCTGGAGGTCATCTCCCAAGAACCGGATGAATCGGTTCCGTGGTTTCCGCCTTGGCTCGAGGAATCTTTCAAGTGGCATCGCGGCTTATAATGCGTAGCCTGTCAAACGAATTCCACACCGCAATTCGTTCGTCGACCGATAGCCTCGAGCTGCCCGGAAGCTTAGTCCTGTCCGCGAAAGGCGAAATCCCAGTCAGGCTGGAATCGGATTCTTATACCGAAGTCTTGGACGAATTCTGCTCAGACGTTTCGCTACAGTCCTCGTTCGGACGATCGTCGTGGTGCGCTTCTCAGCCTGTTTCACTTGAGGATAGAATGCTAACGTGGCTAAAACCGAGCCCCGGTCGGCCATCCCGAAATCGTGCAGGCTTCTTGATCACTGAAAAAAGAGCCAAAGCGTAGGCGCGTCGACTGATGCGTTCTCAATCAGAGCCTCTCGATTGAACTCTGAATTTACGAGCACTTTTGAAGTCATCCGCCCTAACGTCACGGAAACTCGTGGGTTATCGAGGCAGGCGAGGAGAACATCGTTGATGCGTAAGCAGGGTCATAGGCGACGATTGGTTTCGAAGCTACGACGAAACGCGCTGTCCTGCGCTGGATTCGAAATGCTCGAAAATCGGTTGTTACTCTCGGTTGGTCTCGTTGCGGATATCAATCAGATCGATGTGCAGCCGTCAGATCTTACGCCGGCTGGCTCGATGATCTATTTCACCGCGACCGACCCCTCGACTGGAAAAAACGCCCTCTGGACCACGAACCCTGCGTCGAACGTCACGACGATGATCGCGGATTATCCCGCGAGCCAGACGAGCCCGCTCGCCGCTCTCGGATCGAGCGTTTATTTCATTGCCGCAGATGGAGGCGCCGACGGAGCAGACGCCCTTTACTCATCCGACGGGGAAGGGAAGGGAATCGTCAAGGACGTTACGTTGCCAGGCAAGGTGCAGACCCCCTTGACGATAACCACCACTTCGGGACTCATGTACTTCTTGGTGCAAAACCAGCAGAGCTATGTCACACAGATTTTCGAGAGCGACGGCACCCAGAGCGGAACCGTCGCTGTGCCAGGCGCCCCGGACTCGAGCTCCGGCGTGATCAGCTCGCTCATAGGCGCCGGTTCGCATCTATACTTCCTTTTTGAATCCTCCTCGACATTCATGAGTCAGCTCTGGGCTTCGGACGGAACGTCAAGTGGAACGCTCGAGCTTGCTTCCGGAAACGGCGGGTCGTTTATCGGACTCCAACAGGTCGGTTCCGAGCTAGGGTTTTTTACGACTTCGGTTGGATTAGGCGTATGGCTCTCCGATGGAACGCCCCAAACAACCCAAGAGGTGGACCTTGGCCCGGGCGGGTCCATAGAAGCCAACAGTCCGCTGGCGATTGTCAACGGCAGTCTCTTCTTTGTTTCGGGAACTTCGGGTTTAGACGACATATCTTTAAATTCCGGCGCGACTGTGCAGGATTTGGTCCCATCGACAGTCAATTCATTCGCGAACTTCACAATGCTTGGGGGAGATCTTCTCTTCACAGCCTCCGATTCGGCTCACGGCAACGAGCTTTGGTCGACTAACGGAACAGTTCAGGGAACCGCTCTCCTCAAAGACATCGATCCAGGCCCCGCAAGCGGTTTCCCTCAAGGCTCGATCTACACTTCCTATAAGACCCCTGATGCCATCACGACGGTCAACGGACTCGCCTATCTTACGGCTGACGATGGAATTCATGGCCAAGAACTGTGGCGGACCGACGGCACGACGGCGAACACCGTGATGGTCATGGATATCAATCCCGGGAGCTCCAGCTCTTCGCCGCAAGACATCGTTGCGTTGGGAGACGTCGTTTACTTCGTTGCCCACGACGGCGACGGCTCGAATCAGCTTTGGTCCAGTGGGCCTGGCGGAACGGTCCTTGTACACAGCTTCCTACCCCTAGAGAACCAAGGGTCCTATCCAACGAATCTCACGCCTGGACCCAACGGCCTGCTCTTTTTCGTCGCCAACGACGGGGTCGACGGGGATCAACTCTTCTTCACCAACGGCACGACCGCGGGAACCACCGCGCTGTTTACCTCTGGAAACATCGGCGGTTCTATCACTTTCGTTAGCTTGGGCGACGTTTTGTTGTTCATAGAAAACGAACCGAACGTATCGAGCAGCAACCTGTACGCAACCGACGGTACTGTCGGAGGGACGAGATCGATCCTCTCCGGGCAAAACATCGTCGGCCTCTTCAAAGCTGGCCAACTGGCTTACTTTCTGACGGTAGCTCCCAATGCACCACAGAATGGGACTTATCTCGACCTTTGGCGTACGGACGGGACCACCCAAAACAGTGTCAACCTTGGTCTCGTCGACGAACCAAACACCGTTGGCGCCTACTTTCCGCACACCGTCGACGCAGGCGGGCACTTCTACTTCGAGGTCTTTACCGCATCGTTTGGGCATGTCGTCGAATCAGGTGGAGATCTTTGGACGAGCGACCCCTCGAATGGCGCGCCGATTCAGCTCGCGGCTTCCTATTCAGGAGCAGGTTTCACTAACTTGACCGCCTTTGAAAACAAAGTGCTTTTCACCTCCGAAGACTCCTCCGCCGCTGGGGAATCGCTATGGATCAGCAACGGAACAGCCTCCGGCACGACGGTGATCAAAGACTTCACAGGCGCGGCGTATTCGTCACCCTCGAGTCTTTCAAACTTTACGACGATAGGGTCGTCCGTCTACTTCACGGTCTTTGAACCTGGTGGTCGGGAACAGCTTTGGGTAACCGACGGCACGACGAACGGGACCGTCCTGCTTCACGATTTTCCAGGAATAGCCGCAGGCCAATATCCAGGCGGCATCACGGCACTGACAGCGTCTAACGGAAAGCTCTTCTTTGTCGTAACCGATCCCTCGAGCAATGCGGACCATGACTCGCAGCTCTGGGTTTCGGACGGAACCTCGATGGGAACAACGTCAATCAACGACTTTGGTTCGAGTCCGTACCTTGCAACGGGGCTCACGGACGTCAATGGAGTCCTCGACTTCATCGCCATCGACCCTGCGGTCTCGACGCGCAGCGACTTTGTCGAAGCCATTTGGAAAAGCGATGGAACCTCGTCCGGCACGATTGTCGTCGCCGACCTGCCGAGCGGCAATTCGGGCCAGAACTCGTCGAATCCGGTGACGCCTCCAAGTAACTTTATCGCGGTCAGCGGATCGTTCTTTTTCACGGCGCCTGTATACGATTCAGCGACTCAAACCAGCGTCGAATCGCTTTGGGAGAGCCAAGGGACGTCCGCAACGACTGAAGTCGTCGGCACGGGCTTTCCTGCGAGCTTTTCGGCAACGTTTGTAGCGAGCCTCGGATCGCTTTACTTCACCGGAACGGATGATCGCGGTTCGGAACTGTGGGCAGCGAACGGCCTGAACCTCCAGCAGAACATTCTTCCAACGATCGACCCGATTCCGAATCAGCCCGTTGGCGTCGGTCAGACGTTCACTCTCCCCGTTTCGGGCTCGGCCCCGGATAACGATCCTTTCACTTGGAGCTTGGCCAGCGGCCCGCAAGGTGCAACGATCGACCCGTCGTCGGGAGTGTTAACGTGGGCAGTCCCGGCTAATGAATCTACGGGACCTTATTCCGTCACAGTCGTGCTGACCGATTCGATCACCGGTTTGTCTGCCGACCAGGTCGTCAGCATCAGCGTCTACACGCCTCCAACTCTCAACGCCATTGCCTCGCAAACCCTCGACGTCGGCTCGACGCTTTCGTTGACGGCCTCCGGTTCGACCACAGATGCTGGCGTACTCACCTTTTCTCTTGTGAACAACGCACAGGTGGGCGCTGCCATCGATCCGAATACCGGCGAGCTGACCTGGCAGATTCCTTCGAATCAGCCGGGTGGAACCTACTCGCTCATGGTCCTCGCGACTGACACGCTGTCCCTGCTTTCCGCGAGCCAGACGTTCTCGGTCCTTGTTTACGCGCCGCCGACGATCGGATCGATACCCGATCAAGACATTACCTTGGGCGAGCCTTTTATCGTGAACATTCCAGCCACGACCGGCGATTCGGGGCCGTTGGCATTCAGTCTCGTCGCGGGCTCTCCGGCAGGCGCGTCAGTGAATCCGAGTAACGGAGCGTTCGAGTTCACTCCCACCGCCTTGGGGGTCTATACGATAACGGTGCAGGTCACGGACAAACTCACTGGCCTCTCCTCGAGCCAATCGTTCAGCCTCAATGTCGTGCAGGCTCCTACAGGCCAGACTCCTGTTTTTATAGGTGCCGAGGAACTGCTCAGCCTGGGCAGAGGCAAGAAGGAGCATCTCAAGGGCTTTGAAATCGCATTCGCTGCGGATCTTGATTCAACGGCGGAGAAGGCGCTCCGTTATTCGATCACTCAGCTTATGCAGAAGGGAAGGTGGCTCAAGCCGGTCAAAGTGAATTTCACGACTCGCTATAATTCGTCGGGAAGGTTCGTCGACCTGCTCGTCGCCGGCAGGCCGAAATTCCTTCACGGCGGTCAAATAGTGATCACTTCCCCGAGCAACGCCTTGAGTCTCCACGGCAGTTCGGTGTTCGCGATACCCAAGAAAGCGTAGCGGTCCTTTGGGGACTGATTTGGCGGCTTCAAACCCGAGCTCATTTCAACGGCCCCTAGATCGACCTCCAACTCAGTCCCTACGCACGCGACCGTCGGAAGCGATCCTCGACGGCCGAAAACAGCGGTGAGAAGGATCAGTCTCAAGACCATCCGAAACCGGTAAGGTCTAAAGCTCCTCCCGGTGGTCAGCAGGGCCGCAAATCCGCCACAGGTTGCCCATTGTAAAATCTCAAGATTTCTTGCCGGTTTCGACTGCGGATTGCAACTCGAACTACGTCCCAAAAGTGGGTCGCTACTCAAGCGAATCGGGTTCTTTGGAGAAGCGACCGCTCGATCGTCAGACGCGTGAGAAGATGAGCCTCGGGTGCAATATAATCTCGATGTCACGGTGATCAAAAATGCGAGCTCATGAATTCAAGCTGAACAAGCTTAACAGATCGCCCAAACAGCCCAAGCTGCCAAGAATTGGGTTCGTTTGGTCTGGGCGTGCGGATTCTGGGAGTTTAGAGATCCCATGGGCTACGCAACAGACCAACTCCGAAGTTCAAGTTCCAAGTTCAAAATTGGGTTTGTTTGTTCTCGGAGACGACCCAGACGAGGGCGGCTGGGCCACAGGGGAACGGTTGGGAGCCTGGCTGGCTGAGGCTCGCACCAAAATTGGGTTTGTTTGTTCCGGGCCCCCAATTTTGCTCCTTCTCCGAACATTTGCTCCCTACTCCCGCTACTCCGATTGCGGCGGACTCTGGACGCTCGGAGTTTCCGCTCCGAACCCAAAAATCCGAATTCCGAGTTGCAGATTCAGAAATGGGTTCGTTTGGCAAATTCTGCTTAAGGTTCAATTTGGTCAAGCCTTATGGCAAAAGCGAAGCAAGCTTTCCTGCTCAGAAGCCGGCCCCGACCTGAGCAATGCGGCAACCGTAGGGCTCCGGAATTCTCCCGGGCAGGCGGTTTGCATGGTTTCTGGTCGGCTCACAACGTGATCTTTAGTTGGGATCTCGGTACGCTCATTGGGAGCAGAACTGTAACTCGCACGAGAGAACTTCCTCGGAGCTCGAGCTCATCATGAAGCCGAACCAGAAGACGCCCCAACTTCCTGCCTGGCAGGCCCTCGAGAAGCACTATCAGGCGATCCAGGGCAAGCATCTCCGAGAACTCTTCGCCGAAGATCCAAGTCGCGCGGTGAAGTTCAGCCTCGATGCACTTGGGGTTCATCTCGACTACTCGAAGAACAGGATCACCCCCGAGACGCTCAAACTTTTGCTCGAGCTTGCCGAGCAGTCAGGCATCCGCGACCGCATCGATGCGATGTTCAGAGGAGATAAGATCAACTTCACCGAGCACAGATCGGTGCTTCATATTGCGCTCAGGGCGCCCAAGAGTTCGAAGATCATTGTCGACGGCGAGGACGTGGTGCCCAAGGTTCATGCCGTTCTCGACAAAATGGGCGCCCTTGCCGACCGGATCCGCTCGGGGGCGTGGAAGGGCCATACTGGCAAGCGAATCAAGAACATCATCAACATCGGCATCGGCGGGTCGGACTTAGGTCCCGCGATGGCCTATGACGCACTCAGGCACTACAGCGACCGTGCGCTCTACATTCCGGTTCGTCTCAAATATCGACGGCACCGACTTCGTCGAGGCTACGCTCGACCTCGACCCAGAGGAAACGCTGTTCATCGTCGCTTCCAAGACCTTCACAACGCTCGAAACTCTTACGAACGCACACTCCGCACGTGAGTGGAGCCTCGCCAAGCTCAAAGACGAAAAGGCGGTCGAGAAGCACTTCGTCGCGGTCTCGACCAATGCCCAGGAGGTGTCCAAATTTGGCATCAATGTCGATAACATGTTCGAATTTTGGGATTGGGTTGGAGGCAGGTACTCCTACGATTCGGCGATCGGGCTTTCTCTGATGATCGCGATCGGACACGAAAAGTTCGTCGAAATGCTCGAAGGTTTTCATGCGATGGACGAGCACTTCCGCACGACCCCCTTCGAGGTCAACCTGCCGGTGATCCTGGGGCTCTTGGGCGTCTGGTACAACAACTTCTTTGGCGCCCAGACCGTCGCGATTCTGCCATACGACCATTACTTGGGCAGGCTTCCGTCCTACCTTCAACAGCTTGATATGGAGAGCAACGGCAAGCACGTCGACTTCGACGGGTCGAAGGTCGATTACCAGACAGGTCCGATTGTTTGGGGCACCCCAGGTACGAACGGGCAGCATGCGTATTACCAGCTCATCCACCAGGGGACGAAGCTCATTCCTTGCGATTTCATCGGGTTTTGCAGGAGCTTGAATCCTCTGGGAAATCATCACGATCTGCTGATGGCCAACCTGTTCGCGCAGACCCAGGCTTTGGCGTTTGGCAAGACGCCCGAGGAGGTCAAGGCCGACGGGGTTGCCGCCGCCGAGGTCCCGCACAGGACTTTTGAGGGCAATCGGCCGACGAATACGTTACTATTGGAAAGCCTTACCCCCCGATCGTTGGGGCTTTTGATCGCCCTTTACGAACACAAGGTCTTCGTGCAAGGTACCATCTGGAGGATCAACTCGTTCGACCAGTGGGGCGTGGAGTTGGGCAAGGTTTTGGCCAAGCGCATCAGCCCCGAGCTCGAAGCGAAATCCGAGTCAAAGCTCGGCCACGACGCCTCGACCAATGCGTTGATTTCTCGCTATCGCAAACTCAAGGAGAAAGTCTGATGTCCGTCGGATTCGACCAACCTCTTTACATCCTGCCTTTCGACCATCGGGGGACGTTCCAGTCGAAGATGTTCGGCTGGAAGGGAGACTGACCGCCGCAGCAGACTGCCGAGATCGCCGCCGCCAAGGAAGTGATCTACGACGCATTCAAAGCGGCGCTCGAGGCACGGGATCGAGCAGAAGAAGGCCGGCATCCTGGTCGACGAGCAGTTCGGCTCGGCCATCCTGGCCGACGCAGCCAAGCACGGCTACTCGACCTCTTGCCCAGCCGAAAAGTGCGGCCAGGACGAGTTCGATTTCGAGTACGGCGAAGACTTCGGCAAGCACATCGACAAGGTCAAACCCGACCTTCTGCAAGGTGCTGGTTCGCTACAACCCCGAGGGGGAAAAGGCGCTTGAACCAGCGGCAGTCCGCCCGGCTCAAGAGGCTTTCCGACTTCCTGCACGCGCAATAATTACATGTACATGTTCGAGCTTCTTGTTCCGCCCGAGCCTGCTCAACTGGAGAAGCTTGGCGGCGACAAGAAGGCGTTCGACCGCGAACTGCGGCCGAAGTTGATGGTAGCAGGCCATCCACGAGCTTCAGGACGCCGGCGTCGAGGCCGACGTTTGGAAGATCGAGGGGCTGGATCGGTCGAGGAATGCAAGAAGGTGGTCGCCGCGGCCCATCGCGGCGGCCGCGAAAAGGTCGGCTGCATCATCCTGGGCCGCGGCGAGGACGACAAGAAGGTGCGCGAGTGGCTGAGTACCGCGGCCAAGGTTCCGGGCTTCATCGGCTTTGCCGTCGGCCGGACCACCTTCTGGGATCCCTTGGTCGACTTCAGAGCGGGCAAGCTTTCGCGAGCCGAAGCCGTCGCCGAGATCGCCCGCCGCTACCGCGAATGGGTGGACATCTTCGAAAAGGGGAAGTCGGCTTAGCCCGCGAGACACTCTATTTCAAGGTCCGCCGGATCGATGAAAACGGACCGGCGGGCCTCTTAAAAATCCATTCAACATCATTCTGGAGACGCCACAATGTCATTGCTCGACTCGCTCAAGAAATATACCACCGTGGTTGCCGACACCGGCGATATCAACGCCATTGCCAAATTCAAACCTCAAGACGCTACCACCAATCCGTCGCTTTTGTTCCATGCCGCGCAGCAGTCCGAATATGCGCACCTGGTCGAGAAGTCGCTCTCGGAGGCGTCCAAAGACGCGTCCGACCACGCCGGCCAGACCGAGGCGTTCATGGACAGGCTGTTCGTGAACTTCGGCAAAGAGATCCTTCAGATCATCCCTGGTCGCGTCTCGACCGAAGTCGACGCGGGCCTTTCGTTCGACACAGCCGCCA
The DNA here is from genome assembly GCA_963818975.1 of uncultured Planctomycetota bacterium. Classification (GTDB taxonomy): domain Bacteria; phylum Planctomycetota; class Planctomycetia; order Isosphaerales; family Isosphaeraceae; genus CAWFUI01. The sequence goes on from CAWFUI010000009.1 coordinate 143,690, forward strand.
CCATTGCCAAGGCAAAGAAGCTGATCGGGCTCTATAAGGAAGCGGGCGTCGACTCCAAGCGCATCCTCATCAAGATCGCAAGTACGTGGGAAGGCGCCAAGGCGGCCGAGCAACTCGAAAAGGAAGGCATCCACTGCAACCTGACATTGCTCTTCAGCTTCGCCCAAGCCGTGGCCTGCGCCGAGGCGAAGGTGACTCTCATTTCCCCCTTCGTCGGCCGCATCTACGATTGGTACAAGAAAGACCGCGGCGTCGACGACATCAAGCCGGAGGACGATCCCGGCGTCGCATCGGTCACTCATATCTACAATTATTTCAAGAAATACGACTACAAGACCCAAATCATGGGCGCCAGCTTCCGCAAGATCGAGCAGATCGAGCTTTTGGCGGGCTGCGACCTGTTGACGATCAGTCCGGAACTGCTCGAGAAACTCGCGGCCGGGACTGGGGAACTCGAGCGAAAGCTCCTCCCAGAGTCAGCCAAGAGCGCCAAGATCGATCGCGTACAACTTGATGAGAAGGGTTTCCGTTGGATGCACAACCAGGATCCGATGGCCGTTGACAAACTCTCCGAAGGCATCCGCAAGTTCTACTCCGACGCACGCAAGCTCGAGAAATTCGCCCAGACCATGGTGACCGAAAAGGTTGGCTCCTAGGCCTTTGAAGAAGGCTTAGGAGACAGGCGACCACCGAGGTTTTGCTGGCTCGATCAAACGCGTCCCTGCACGAGCTCCAAGCCAGAACGTACGTCGGGAATGCCGTCTTCCCCGCTATCCGACAGATGTCGATGCAGATCTTTGCAAATTGAATTTGAACTTGTCCGGATTATTGACCTTCTTGAATTAAAGTTTCACTGTTAAAATGACGACCGTCATTTCATGAGCTCGCCGAATGGAGCTTGCCTGTCTGCAACGGGGACTAATCAGTCCGGCCCAGCTCGCGGACGTTGCAACATGGTTCCGATTCGAACTTGTGGTTCGGGATTTCGAAGATCATAGGATCCTGTTGGTTAAAGGGAACGGTTTTGCGGCCGGCGGATCAATACCATGCGATATGCGCCAGACCATAAAGACAAGACTCGTGCCAAGATCTTGAAGGCCTCGGCCAAGGTCTTTCGTCGACTTGGCTATCACGCGTCGGGCGTCGACTCCGTCATGGCCGAAGCTGGCTTGACGGCCGGAGGATTCTACGCGCACTTCGCATCCAAGGAAGAGCTTCTTGCCGAGGCTCTTACGCGTGCGGCGGAGGATTCCGCAGGTACCATTGTAAGTGGTGCGATCGAAGGGCTGGCTGGGCGCGATTGGATCGAAGCCTTCCTGGATCGATATCTAACCCGTTCGCACATGCTCGACGTCGAACAAGGATGTCCGATGGCGGCGCTCGTCTCGGAAATCGCCCGATCGGGCGCGCCCGTGAAGTCAAGCTTCGAGGGGCTCGTCCGCGAACTCGCGGGGCAGATCGTTTCGAAAGACTCTGGAGATGAAAGGGGAGCCACTTTGGACAGGGCTTTGGCCTTGATCTCCCTTTGCGTGGGGGGCCTCTGCCTTTCCAGGGCGGTGGCCGATCAAAGCCTCGCGGGAATGATCCTCGATTCCTGCCGCACCAGCGCAAAAGGCCTCTTCAGTAAAGCGCCGTCGTTTGCCTCGGCGCGAAAAACCAAACCAAGCCTCCAACTCGCCGGACGCAAAGCATTGTCCCGCGGCAAGAGGGTCAAATCATGAACACTCGAGTGCTCAATTATCACTTCTCGTCGAAGGGGAAGCCATGAGACAAGCGAACCGGCGGGTTGTCGTCACGGGAATGGGAATGGTCACCCCCGTGGGCAAGGATATGGAATCGTCTTGGCGTTCTCTTCGAGAGGGCAGGGGGGGCGTGGGCGCGGTCACGCTGTTCGACGCCTCGACGTTCGCAACCAGGATCGCGGCCGAGATCGAGAATTTCCGGCTCGAAGACTATCGGACAGACGCGGACCAATGGGCCCATCACGGCAGGACTTCGCAGCTTTCCCTGGCAGCGGCGACCATGGCTGTGGAGCATTCAGGCTTGGAGGAAGCGAGGCTCGACCGCACTCGGTTTGGCATCTACCTTGGCTCTGGTGAGGGGCAGCAGGACTTCGAGCGTTTCGTCGACGTGATGCACAGGGCATGCCGAGACGGTCGAGCCGACCCAGCCCGATTCATGAGCCTGGGGCTGAAGACGTTTCTCTCGGTCAAGGAGGCCGACCAGGAACCTGGCGCGCCTGCGGGCCACTTGGCGGGAGTCTTCGGCGCCAGCGGGCCTAACGCCACCTGTCAGACCGCGTGCTCAGCCAGCGCCCAGGCCATCGGCGAGGCAACCGAGCTCATCCGCCGAGGCGACGCCGACGTCATGCTTGCCGGGGAGCGCATAGCATGATCCATCCCCTCGGCCTCTCGGGGTTCATTCTGTTAACAGCGATGTCGACCCGCAACGACGAACCCAGTCGTGCAAGCAGACCCTTTGACCGGGACCGCGACGGCTTCGTCCTCGGTGAAGGCGGGGGCGTACTGGTCTTGGAGGATCTCGAGCACGCAAAGGCTCGAGGCGCCATGGTCTACGGAGAAATCGCCGGCCACTGCTCGACCGCCGACGCTTTCCGTCTCACAGACAGCCACGACGACGGTAGAGGCGCCATCGCCGCCATGCAAGGCGCCTTGGATGACGCCGAGCTCGACCCTGATCAGGTCGACTACATCAACGCGCATGGGACCAGCACAACATCGAACGATTTGATCGAGACAAAGGCGATCAAGCGCGTCTTCGGCGACCGCGCATTCAAGATCCCCATTTCGAGTACCAAGAGCATGACGGGTCATCTCGTCTCGGCAGGCGGCGCCGTCGAGGCCGTGGCTTGTCTTTTGGCCATTCGCGACGGGGTTCTTCCACCCACGATCAACCTCGAAAACCCAGACCCGGAATGCGACCTAGACTACATCGCGAACCATGCGAGAGACGTCCGTGTAATCGTCGCGCTCTCGAACAGCTTCGGGTTTGGAGGCCAGAACACCACGCTCGTCCTACGTCGATGGGCGGGGTGAACGAACTCGAACGACCTCATGAGGCCGCAACTCGAGGAGGACAAACCCAGTCTTGATGATTCTGGTTTTCTGCTAGGAATAGCGACTGGCGTCAAATTTGCAGCCCATCGTCATTTAGAGTGGCCAAACCTTGAGACTGAAAGCACGAATCCAAGCAGTTCCGCCCTGAGAGGAGAGGTATCAACACACTACGTTAGATCTATTTGAGCAATACATCCTTGCTTGCGTGCCTTATAATCGGCCTGCACTGATTTCCGATTGTGATTTTTGGCATGGAAAGTAAAAGCCTTTACTTAATTGGACCGGTTCCCGGTCGCAAACTTCTCAGGCTTCTGCTATGTTCAAGAAGGGGCCCCTCGTATAATTTCGAGCGAAACGACGGGTCTTCGCTTAATCGGCACTCACTGCGAAATTGGAGGAAGAGTAAAGGATTATTGGGGAGTTCCTCCATGGCGTTAGGGATTAATCGTGAGGCCTTGACTCTACGAAAGCTTAAACTAGGTGCGCACATGCTGGACGAATCCGCACTACAGCGGCCGACGTTTCTCGATGGGGCGGCTGTTCGACTTGCCGATGGAGGCGAATGGATTTTACCCCTACCGCCAAGAGTTCGATTCTGTGCATCCTCGCAGGAAGAATACGAGGCTCAATTCGAGTCTTTATTCGGTGAAGGATACCTGGCGACCCTCAAGTGCGTAGTCGACTCCTCGGAAGACGTGGAAATGCTTCAAGCAGAGCTTGTTTTTGCGATATTTCTTCTGGCGCGAAACTACAAGCTGGACGCGACCGCATTTCGCCAGCTTCTAGAATTTCCTCCCGAAGACCCGGCACTGGCGCTCGCTCAGAAAGCTTTCCATGAGATAGCATCTCGTCATTTGGACGACATCCGAATGGGTCCGACGTCAATGCGAAGGTCAGGGATTGGTCTATTAGGCTTGGTCGCGAAGAAATGAGTTGGGAAATTAAGTAAAGCTTGCGATTCAACTCCATTGCTACGATTCCAACTGTATTTGTAGCCTCTGAATATGAAAGCGAAACTCGAACTGAGTCCGTTCCTTTTGCATTTTACTGCTTGGATTTTGCCTGTAAGATTGAATATCACTCGACTTGAACTATCATGTTAGCTCACCGAAAGCCGAGCAGAGCCGGGGTTTACTTAACGAGTATCCAAGAGGACCCAATCGCGGCTGGCGAATGCCGGACGTTCTCGTGTGTAGATGCGGCTCTCGTTTGGACGCGACGCGCCCGGATTGTTTCATCCGAGCACACATTGCCGAGGTACTCGTTTGCCTCAGATCGCCCATGATTCGTTGTCCGTTTTAGACTCAACGCAAGCCATTGCAGCCCAGCGGCTCGCAACCTTTAAAAGAGCACGGTACAACGACCTTGCGCTTAAAGAGAAGGCTTATGTATTGTGACTGTGTCGGTTTTTTCCACGCGTCGGATTGTAGGCTGAAGGCAGGGAGTTGGGGAATGGGCCACGCCGATTCGCATCGTTTCGCCTCGGCCACGAAAGTGGAGACTTGAGGCATGCCAATTCTTCCCGCGGAACCGATTCAATACCCTATGGGTCTGTGGGTCACTTACGATCCCAGCGTCGACCAGGAGAATCGTTGGTGGTGCCTTCATACGATGTCCAGACAAGAGAAGGCTCTAGCTCGCCATCTACACAAGCATCAACTCACGCATTTTCTACCTCAGATCGTGCATGAATCTCGAACACCCTCAGGCCGAAAGATCAAGTCCGTAATCCCGATGTTCCGTAGTTACGTCTTTCTCTTCGGCGACCATCAGAGTCGAGTCTCTGCTTTGAAAAGCAATCGCGTCGTCTCAGTTCTCGACGCTTCCGACCAAGACGGTTTAGAGAACGACCTCAGGCGAATCCATCGAGTCATAAGTCTCAACCTCCCTCTTATGAAGGAAGAAAAATATGAGGTTGGCACGCCGGTCCGCATCAAAACGGGCCCTCTTCAAGGCTTTGTTGGCGAAGTGGTTCGACGGAATAAAAGGGATTACTTTCAAGCGATCGTTCGCTTCTTGAACCAAGGCGTAAGCATGGAACTTCAAGACTGGCAGGTGGAGAGGATCCCAGATTCCGACTGCGAGAACGTCCCTGCATAACAAAAAGAAAGCTAATGCGGACTCCTCTCAGGTTCGATCTGTCGGGGTTGTCTGAGTTCGAAACGAGCCGGCGCGAAGGAGTCTCACCTGAAAATCGAACTAAACCCTTCCGCTCTGAGAAGCACCGCTAGCACTTGCGATTACAACACGGAGTATGTGGTACACGTTCATCTCCAACATCTCGCACGTAGGTTTGCTTCTACCGTAAGTCTGAGCCCGTCATCAAACGCAACGATCGGCCGATAATTGAGTACCCGTTTGATCCGCTCCAAACTCGCGAGTGAGTCGCGTACGTCGCCGGGACGAGGGGAGTGAAGTTCGGCATCCAAATCCGTTCCCAAGATTCGGTTGAGGGAAGTGACCAGATCAATCAGTCGAATCCTTTGCCCAACGCCAACGTTAAAGACTTGCCCATTCAATGGATCGGGATGTTTCATCGCCGCGAGGTTAGCAGACACTGCATTGGATACATATGTGAAATCGCGGGTTTGTTCCCCATTCCCGAAAATCTTTGGTCTTTGGCCCTCGGACATCTGCTTGATGAAAAGGGAGATTACGCCGCTATAAGGGCTCGAAGGATCTTGCCGAGGCCCGAAGATATTGAAGTAGCGTAGGCTTACGCCGTCGAGCGCCATGGTCTGGGCATAGACTCTCACGTAATACTCGCCTGCCAGCTTGCCTGCAGCATAGGGACTCAGCGGCTTAGGGAGCATCTCCTCGTGTTTCGGTAGTTCGAACGTATCTCCGTATGCGCTGCTCGAGGCTGCGAATATGAAGCGACGAACGCCCGCGAGCCGTGCAGCCTCCAGCATGTTGATCGTTGCAGTCGGGCCGTTTGCGTGGGAGGCCAGTGGCTCGCGGAGGGACCTGGGAACACTTGGAATAGCTGCTTCATGAAAAACGTAATCCACGCCTTCCACGACCCGACGACAGACCGCAAAATCAGAGACGTCCCCGTCAATCCACTCGAACCGACCCTTGAGGTGAGAAAGGTTTAAAACGCGTCCGGTGCTGAGATTGTCGACCACTCGAACTCTGTAGCCTTCGCCTAGGAGCGCATCGACAAGATGGGAACCGATGAATCCCGCGCCGCCGGTCACCAGAACCAATTCGGATTTGCTCATAACTCTTTTCTCCCATGAATTCAAGGGCTTATGCGGGTACGATCGTCGCTCTGGGGGAGGAAACGTGTCTCATAGCGTTACGCGTGTCCACAATCAGGGGGGCGTACTTTCCGATCCACTCCCAATCGTAAGCCGAATGATCTGTCGCTATTAAAACGCAATCTTGCTGCTGAAGATATTCCGCAGTAAGCTCCTGACTGGACATTCGAATGTTTGGGTAATGGCGCATGGACGGCAAAATTGGAATGTGTGGGTCGTTGTATTGGACCGCCGCCCCTTTATTCAGTAGAAGCTCCATGAGCTCGAATCCAGGCGACTCGCGCGGGTCGTCGACGTCTTTCTTATATGCCATCCCAAGCAACGTGATCTTGCTGCGCTTTATCGGCTTGCCCTGATCGTTAAGCGCATCTGCGACTCTTGAGACAACATATGCAGGCATGGACGTATTGATCTCCCCGGCGAGCTCGATGAATCGAGTCGTCAAACCGTGCTTACGTGCGACCCAAGTGAGGTAGAAAGGGTCGATTGGGATGCAGTGCCCACCCAAACCTGGACCTGGATAGAAAGCCTGAAAACCGAAGGGCTTGCTCTTAGCGGCCTCGATCACCTCCCAGACATCGATGCCCATTCGCGTATAGATCAACTTGAGCTCATTAACTAGGGCAATGTTAATTGCGCGATAGGTATTCTCGAGAATTTTGCAAGCCTCAGCGATTTCGGGGCTCGAAACGGCTACGACTTGGACGACCACCTTAGCATAGAGGGCGACGGCAAGTTCCAGGCTGGCTGGGTCTAAACCGCCGACAACCTTCGGTATGGTTGGAGCCGAGAATTTCGGATTGCCTGGATCCTCGCGTTCAGGGCTGAAGGCTAGGAAGAAGTCGACGCCGGGCCTAAGTCCGCCGGCATCGAGCACGGGCAGAACGACGTCGCGGGTTGTGCCTGGATAAGTGGTGCTTTCCAGCACGACCAACTGTCCAGGCCGGAGCTTTTTCGCGATCGCCTCCGCCGACTTCACGATGTAGGCAAGGTCGGGCTCACGTGCTTCGGTTAGGGGCGTCGGAACGCAGATGATCACCACGTCCGGCTCGTCGAGTCGCTGGAAATCATACGTGGCCTCGAAGCCCGCCTCGCTCATTTTCCTAATAGTCGAGTCGGAAATGTGGCCAATATAGCTCTCCCCTCGGGCGATCTTCTCTACTTTGCTTGCGTCCACGTCAAACCCCAGCACGGCGATCCCGCGCTCCCCGAAGGCCCTCGCCAACGGAAGCCCGACGTAACCAAGCCCGATCACGCCGACCTTAACGTCCGAGGAGTCAATCTTTTTAAGCAGCGACTCGTGGAGAAGACTGCTTAGATTAGCAGCTCCGCTACGCCCCAATTCGTCGGGACTTGCCAATGGATGTTTGGTATCGTGGGGCATTGGATGAACCTCAAGAGGAACGTTGGCCGACCTATTTCATGAACACTGTACGTAATAGCTGCTCGTTGCGAAAACCAATGCTGCTCAATTATCGGACATCAACTCGAATTCGACTACTCGCAGGTAAAGACGCCCGGACGCATTGTGTGCTCCTCTTAGCGCGAACGAGGGTTGCAATCTCATACATGCGCAAGCTTCGCCGTCGTTAATCTTAACTCAAAGTCTTGGACAAGTCTTTGTTGGCGACTCATTTCGAGGGTGAGAGAGTCGACGTCAGCATCCGTCCCGGCTTTCCACCCCCACTTTCAAGGAAAGCCCGCATCACTAAACGCACAAGGACATATTCATGCTTTGACTCGACCGCAACCGCCGAGGATTCGAATCCTTCCGCCTAGTTGACAACTACCTGAGCGTTTAGTAATATTCTAATGGTTCGTTGCATTGCTCTATTCACTTCACGTGCAGCCGACCACGCACCTATGCATGTGACGGCCTTTTAAGCCTATTAGATCGTTTGATCGCACCCTAGAGACCGCGATAGCACTTCGCAGATAAATGCGACTGGTCCTCGAATAGAAGATCTCACTGCTGTGAATAGGCTGTGAAGATTCGCTATTTGCTTAATTTGCGGAACGGCATTTCACGTCCTAGCCTTTCATCGAGTAAATGTGGCGGCGCCTGTCGGCTCGGTCGGTTGGTTTACGAGAAAAGGAGCGTGGACCGTGGATATTGACTCGCCTTACGAGCTCGACCTTCGCCGTCAACATTCCCCATCATCGCAATATTGCATCAGAGATTAAATGCGCAACTCTTGGCTGCCTGCATCCAAGCAACCGAGAGAGTCGTCGTAGATATCGACTCAACACGGAGTAATCAACATGTGGCAGAATGGCCTCAGGCAAAGTAAGGCGTCGCGGCTCGTGTCGAGGGCTCGGCCCCGCTCATCCCGAAAAAATCGAGGTCTTCCGGCGCGATTTGAGCATTTAGAACAACGCTTGGCTCTGAGCACATATTACGTATCGCCGACCGGCAGTGACAGCAACGCCGGCACAAAGACCAGCCCTTTCGCCACCTTCCAAAACGCAATTAAGTCGCTCCATCCGGGAGACACACTAGATGCAGAGCCTGGCACATATGCAGGCTTGATCGCGGGTTGGGACACCGTACCGGCGACTTCAGGCGATCCTTACGGGTATATCCAGGGTACGGCCGGCTCCCCTGTTACGATTCAAGCCGATCCAACCGCTCCGGCCGGCTCCGTCGTTATCAACTCGCGGGACAACAAAACGCGCTGGGGGATCGACCTCGAACCCGGGTGCAATTACGTCACGATTTCCGGCATCACCATCAAAGATACAGGCGGCATCACCGATGCTTCGGATCGCGGCGGAGGCATCAAAGCCACCGGTACTAACGACACGATCAATCAGTGCGACGTCGCCAGCATTGTGTATGGGTTCGGGCTGTTCGCGGACAATGCGAACAACATCGTGATGAGCGACAACACGATCACCAAGGTAGGCAGCCAAGGCAACGGCAACTATGGACATGGAATCTACATATCCGGAAGCACGAGCGGCGCAAAACTCATAGGAAATCTTATTTATAACAACGATCTCACCGGAATTCACATCAACGGAGACGCAAGCGAGGGCGGCCTCGGACTGGTGACAAACGCGCTCATCGAGAATAACGTCATCTACAACAACGGCCAAAACGCCATCAATGCCGACGGCATCCAGAGCTCCCTCATCGAAAATAATTTAATTTATAATTATCAAAGCTATGGGATATGTCTCTATCGCATCGACGCCTCGGCGGGAAGCATCAATAACGTGATCGTGAACAACACGATCGATTCAGGGGTTTCCTCAACTACCGACGGTGCGATCCGAATCCTCGATGCAAGCACGGGGAACACGATTCTAAACAACATCCTGTTGGATGGAACGTCCATCGCCTTCCGGATCTCATCCAACAGCGTGCAGGGGACGGTTAGCAACCACAACGTGGTCCCAGCCAGTGCCGAAATCCAATCCGACGACACCGGCAATCTGGAAACCTTTGCGACTTGGCAAGCTTCCACGTCGCAAGACAAGAATTCGTTTAGCGCAACTCCAGCGCAGCTGTTCGTCAACCCGACTGGGAACGGCTATAGCGAGATCTCGACCAGTCCATCGATCGGCGCTGGCACGGCCACCGATGCGCCCTCAACTGATATCGTAGGAAACGCCCGTCCCAGCAGCAACGGCTACGACGTCGGTGCCTATGAGTTTGAACAATCTTCGACCTCACCGCCATGGATAACAGGTGAAACGCCGCAAATCAATGCGACGGGCGCTGGGGTATCCACATTAGTGACAGCCACATTTAACGAGAGTATGCAGGGTAGTACGATCGTCTTTGTGCTTTCCGACAATACTGGCAGCGTTGTGCCAGCAAGTGTTTCCTATAACTCCTCGACTAACACCGCGACTTTGACTCCAATCGCAGCACTGGCCTACAACGCGACCTACACGGCGAAGGTCAGCCAGGCTGAGAATACATCAGGAATTCCGATCAGTTCTCCATTCACGTGGTCGTTTCACACGGATGTCGCGCCACCTACGGTAACATCAGTGTCGCCAACGAATGGGGCGAATAACGTACCCCTCACGACCACGATTATTGCGACATTTAACGAGCCAATTATACCCGCCTCGATTCAGTTTACGCTTTTGGCCGGCGGTAGCTCGGTGGGAGCAAGCGTCTCCTACAACTCTTCGAGCAACTCAGTAACCTTGTTCCCTAGCGAAATACTGTCGTTCTCCACAGTCTACACAGCTACTGTCAGCGGCGCCCAGGACATTTCGGGCGACCCCATTGCCGCTCCATTCTCTTGGACGTTTACAGCGAAATCGTCATCCACTCCCCCTACTGTTGTCAGCGAGTCGCCACTATCGGGGGAAGTAGTCGGGGCGGCTTCCGACGTGGTAGCAACTTTCGACGAACCTATGCTGCCCAGTTCCGTCAGTTTCACGCTCAAAACCAGTTCCGGCGGTGCTATTGCGGCAACAGTTTCCTACAATGCCTCGAATAACGTCGCTACCCTTATACCTACTACGCCTTTAGCCTACAGCACGAGCTATACAGCAAGCGTGAGCAGTGGCCAGAACAGTGGTGGCGTCGCTATGTCCTATCCGGTCAGTTGGTCCTTCACGACCCCTTCGTTGGCATCTGGTCTAATTGCAGCCTGGGAGTTCAATGAAGGAACCGGGACGACCGCTCACGATGTCACCGGGGATGGGAACAACGGCACGCTAGGAGCAGCCGTTGCCTGGTCCGCTGGCCTTGTAGGGCCTTACGCCTTGAGCTTCAATGGTTCAGGGAACAGCAATGTACAAGTCCCTGATGCTCCTGATCTCGAGTTTTCCGCCACGCAGAGTTACTCGCTTTCCGCATGGGTTTACGTACCTTCCTTCACGGGGAATTGGACAGCAATAATTGAAAAATCCCGCGACACATCAAATTGGTACGCGTTATATATCAATCCCTCGAATCAGTGGGTTGCAAGTGGCGGCTCCGGAGGATCAACCGATGTAGTTGGACCGACAGTCAACATTGGGTGGAGTCAGGTCGCAGTGGTTCAAAATGGTTCCACTGGGACGAGAGTGCTGTACGTTAACGGGGTCGCCGTTGCGACTGGCTCTGCCGAACCGTCGAACGGGACAGGCGCCTTCTGCATGGGTTCTGACACCGGGATTAACCAGAATTTCACCGGAGCCCTCGACGATGTTAGGTTATACAATGTCCCTCTGTCAGGCTCGCAGGTTCAAAGTTTGGCGAGCGCAGCGACTCCGACCGTGGTCGGCATATGGCCGACGAACGGAAGTAACATCGTTGCGGTGTCGACGCCTATCACGGCAACTTTCAATGTACCAGTGCAAGCGAGCAGTATCAACTTTAAGTTGGCTAACAGTTCGGGCGGCGCGGTAGCCGCAAGCGTAGCTTACAACCCTGCAACACAGACAGCCACGTTAACGCCGAACTCGGTCCTCACTCTCGACACAGTGTACACCGTGACAGTGACTGGGGCCCAAAACACTGCCGGCATTGCAATGAGCATCCCTTTCACGTGGTCGTTCGCGACCGATATTCCCGGTCCGTCAGTTGAGAGTGAGTCGCCGAGCAACGGAACAAATGGAGCGAGCGTGACAACGATCGTGAGCGCGACGTTCAATGTGGCAGTCCAATCCTCGACCGTCAACTCCAACGACTTCGTCCTCAAAACCTCGGGCGGATCGTCCGTCGCCGCCACAGTCTCGTACAATTCGTCGACCAACACCGCAACTTTGACGCCCACATCAGCTTTGGCTAACTCAACCACCTACTCGGCCACGGTCAGCGGCGTGACGGACACTGCTGGCGACCCGATGTCCTCGCCCTTCACCTGGTCGTTCACCACCGTCGCGCCCACTCCCTCAGTCATCAGCGAAACTCCCGTCTCCGGAGCGACCGCCGTTTCCACAAATTCCACAGTCGCCGCAACGTTCAATGAGGCGTTGCTGGCGTCGACAGTCAACTCCACTGACTTCGTCCTCAAATCATCCAGCGGATCCACAATCGCGGCGACGGTCTCATACAACACCACCACCTTTACTGCTACTCTGGCCCCTGCATCCTTGCTCGCCAACTCAACAACATACACAGCAACCCTCAGCGGGATCGAGAACAGCTCGGGCGCCGCGATGGCCTCGCCCTTCTCGTGGTCGTTCACAACGGGCCCCGCGCCCGCGGTCACAACCGAGACGCCTGCAGCGAACGCCGCAAACGTCGCGATAGGAACCGCGCTCACCGCCACCTTTAACGAGTTTGTCCAGGCATCAACGGTCAACGCAACCGACTTCGTTCTCAAAACCTCCAGCGGATCGTCAGTCGCTGCCACAGTTTCGTACAATTCGTCGACGAACACCGCGACTTTGACGCCCACATCGGCTTTAGCCAACTCAACCACCTACACGGCCACGATCAGCGGTGTGACTGATACCGTGGGTGACCCGATGTACTCGCCATTCTCCTGGTCATTCACCACAGTAGCACCAGCCCCTGCAGTGACTAGTGAAACGCCTTCATCGAGCGCGACGTCCGTAGCTACAAATTCCACAGTTGCGGCAACATTCAGCGAGGCCTTGCTGGCGTCGACTGTCAACTCCACTGACTTCGTCCTCAAATCATCCAGCGGATCCACAATCGCTGCTACTGTCTCGTACAACAGCTCTACCTTTACATCCACGCTCACACCGACATCCTTGCTCGTCAACGCCACGACTTACACTGCTACGCTCAACGGTATCAGCAGCAGCACAGGCGTCGCGATGGCTTCAGCCTTCTCCTGGTCGTTCACGACCGGCCCACGCCTGCCGTCACAACCGAAACGCCCGCAGCGAACGCCGCGAACGTCGCAATCGGAACCGCACTCTCAGCTACCTTTAACGAGCCAGTACAAGCATCGACGGTCAACGCAACCGACTACTTACTTAAAACCTCAAGCGGATCGTCCATCGCTGCCACGGTTACTTACAATTCGTCAACCAACACCGCGACTTTGACGCCCACATCGGTCCTGGCGTACTCAACCACTTACACGGCCACGCTCAGCGGCGTGACTGATATGGTGGGTGACCCGATGTCCTCGCCATTCTCTTGGTCATTCACCACAGTAGCGCCAGCCCCTGCAGTGACTAATGAAACGCCTTCATCGAGCGCGACGTCCATAGCTACAAATTCCACAGTTGCGGCAACGTTCAACGAGGCTTTGCTGGCGTCGACCGTCAACTCCACTGACTTCGTCCTCAAATCATCCAGCGGATCCACAATCGCCGCTACTGTCTCTTACAACAGCTCCAACTTTACAGCCACGCTCACACCGACCGCCTTGCTCGCCAACGCCACGACCTACACTGCTACGCTCAACGGTATTAGCAGCAGCACAGGCGTCGCGATGGCTTCGGCCTTCTCCTGGTCGTTCACGACCGGCCCAGCGCCTGCCGTCACAACCGAAACGCCCGCAGCGAACGCAGCGAACGTCGCAATCGGAACCGCACTCTCAGCTACCTTTAACGAGCCAGTCCAAGCATCGACGGTCAACTCAACCGACTTCTTACTTAAAGCCTCAAGCGGATCGTCAATCGCTGCCACGGTTACTTACAATTCGTCAACCAACACCGCGACTTTGACGCCCACATCGGCTCTAGCCAACTCAACCACCTACACGGCCACGATCAGCGGTGTGACTGATACCGTGGGTGACCCGATGTCCTCGCCATTCTCTTGGTCATTCACCACAGTAGCGCCAGCCCCTGCAGTGACTAATGAAACGCCTTCATCGAGCGCGACGTCCATAGCTACAAATTCCACAGTTGCGGCAACGTTCAACGAGGCTTTGCTGGCGTCGACCGTCAACTCCACTGACTTCGTCCTCAAATCATCCAGCGGATCCACAATCGCCGCTACTGTCTCTTACAACAGCTCCAACTTTACAGCCACGCTCACACCGACCGCCTTGCTCGCCAACGCCACGACCTACACTGCTACGCTCAACGGTATTAGCAGCAGCACAGGCGTCGCGATGGCTTCGGCCTTCTCCTGGTCGTTCACGACCGGCCCAGCGCCTGCCGTCACAACCGAAACGCCCGCAGCGAACGCAGCGAACGTCGCAATCGGAACCGCACTCTCAGCTACCTTTAACGAGCCAGTCCAAGCATCGACGGTCAACTCAACCGACTTCTTACTTAAAACCTCAAGCGGATCGTCAATCGCTGCCACGGTTACTTACAATTCGTCAACCAACACCGCGACTTTGACGCCCACATCGGTCCTGTCGTACTCAACCACTTACACGGCCACGCTCAGCGGCGTGACTGATATGGTGGGTGACCCGATGTCCTCACCCTTCTTCTCCTCGTTCTCTACCGTTGCGCCAGCCCCAACAGTCATGAGCGAATCGCCAGCTTCTGCAGCCACTAAAGTCGCCACGAATTCGACTATTTCGGCCGCCTTCAATCAGGCGCTGCTGGCGACGTCAGTCAACACAACCGACTTTGTTCTCAGATCCGCTAGTGGATCAACGGTTGCCGCCACAGTCTCATACAACCCTTCAAACTTCACGGTCACTCTAGCTCCGTTGAGCCTGCTCTCGAACTCGACAACCTACACTGCAACACTCAGTGGAATAAGTAACAGTTCAGGCATTGCGATGGCATCGCCCTTCTCGTGGTCGTTCAAAACAGGGCCAGCCCCAACTGTCGTTCGCCATACGCCGGCTTCCGCAGCGAATGGAGTGGCAGTCTCGTCGGCAATCACCGCGACTTTCAACGAAGCAGTTCAGTTTAACACGATCAATTATACATTCTTAAGCTCGTCTGGCACTTCGGTAGCCGCAAAAGCCAGTTATAACAGCGCCAACTTTACAATGACCCTGACTCCAACGTCCCCGTTGGCTTACAATACCAAGTATACCGTTGCCATCATTCAGGCTTGGGACACGGCCGGCGACTGGATGGCCGCTCCCTCGTCCTGGTCCTTCACGACAGATGTCGCCCCTCCTTCGATAAAGGCTACATCACCAGCGAACGGAGCGACAAACGTTCCGATCACAACGACCGTATCCGCTACTTTCAACGAGGCGGTTCAATCCGGGACAATCAAGTTCACTCTCAAGACTTCGACAGGAACGACGGTAGCGGCGAGCGTCGTTTACAATAGCGCCAACTTCACCGTGACATTGACCCCGAGCCACAGCCTTGCAAGTTATACGAAGTACATTGCGACGATTAGCGGCGTCAAGGACACCGCAGGCGACCCTATGAGCGCTCCATTTTCGTGGTCGTTCACCACCGGAGGCTCAGGAATAAATTCTGACGCGGTGGCTGGATCAGGAAGCGGTTCCGGTTCTGACCTGAACTCGATCGGAAGGAAGAACACGCCACGAAATCATAGCCTGAAGCAAAACTTGCAGCCATTTTCACCGTTCGGCACCGGATCGGACTTGGCGATTAGGAATTATGGCGGAGCTTCCTCAGACGGAGTAAACCCGGCATCGACCACCAAGAACGATCCGCAGTCGGACGCCATCGCAAGCATGGCTCCCAAGACTCCATTCGGGCTCGTTTCGGAAGCATTGCTGACCGAGATTGCTAGGGATCGGCTCAGAGTCAATCAGACGAAGCTTTTCGTTGACGCGTGAAATCCGCTTTTGCGAGGGGGCCTACACCCGATAGACAGTTTGCTCGAAATCCGGCAAGGAGGCTTCGCCGAACAGCGTTCGCTCCTCGAGCAGCCGGCCTGGAGATGCACAGACAAATTCTACTTTAGAGCCAAAAAAATAAAGCCTCTGGACCAGACCCAGAATTCAGGCCTGTGCGCCGAGGCTTCGCTAAATCGATATGTTTTGGCCTGATCTATTTGATGATATGCTTGTTCGTTATTAATGTAGTCGAGGATGTTTGCCCGAAATCACAACGATGGCGGATTACCTCTCTCACGCAGACGTCATGTGCGTCGAATCCTGCGCCAGGATTGAAGGTTTCTCCTGAGCCGGAGAAGCATGCGAGGATGATTTAGGCTTGTCCGGCCTTACACTTAGACGACTGAAAATCCATGAGGATAAGCGAACACTATTAAGAGCAGGACGAAATCGGTCAAGGGCTCCACAGAAATACAACACGACCAGAGAGGCAGCGCCGGTAAGAACCGCGCTGCCAAGGAAGACGCTGACGTCGGAAAGCCAGGCGGGAAACGAGAATAAACCGCTTGTTCTGTTCAAAGCAAGACTCGCCTCGTATGCTCCCGCGTCTGAGCATTCGCCAACGGGCCGGGACTTTCCTTCAAGATCCTGCTTCGGTGCCCTGTTCGGATCGGCGGCGTCGATGGCTGGACTCCGATCACGGAGATGGTAATCGTGCAGCCTAACGTCGACGAAGACGTCCTTGGCTTTAGCGACTCGAGAGTGGCTGTCCATTCCCGTAGACGCTTGCCATTTCGGAAGTCGGATGAAGTTCTCGCCGTCGTCTGGAGAGAACCGATCGATGACAATATTATAATCGCTCCAGAACCCTGCCAAGGAATCGGCGGCGATGTTGACGGCCCCGCGCGACCCGTTGTGAAAAAGAATATTATTCACCACGAGATTGTTTGTGCTCTTACCCTTGATATTGACGGCCCACCTGGCGTCAGCAGCTTGGACAACAGTGTTATTGATAACGGAATTTCCTATCGCGCCTTCTGCACCGTCGATTCGGTACAAAGAGATCCCGTTCGCATGATTATTATACAACAGGTTATTCTGAATCTTCGATTGTTGCACACCATCGCAATTGATGCCGGACCCTCCGCCTTTGCCGTTTTCGAAGATTACGTTGTTCTCGATCAACGCTCTGGAAATAACGCCGTCGCCTCCTTGGCTCGAGTCACCGTTCATGTGGATGCCGCACATCCGATTTCCGCTGACACTATTGCCTCGGATCACAGGGTTATCCCCACTATTACTCACGTAAATGCCGTGCTCTCGATTCGACCGAGTGGCTGTATTGTCCTCGATTAGAATGTTGTCGCAAAAGCTCGTAAAGATCCCCCAACTTTTGTTGTTGTCCGCACGAACTCGACGAACAGTAGTGTTTTTACTGTGCGTGATGCGAACTCCGGCGCGTTCCATCTCGTTGATCACGAAGCCGTCAACGACGACGTGGTTGGCGCCTTCTATGTTGATCCCGTCAGGAGTTCCTCGGTTTCTGCGAATGATTCGCACCGCCTTGCCATCTGCAACGAATCGTACGGGCGAACGAGCGTCGCCGCCACGACTCAGATAGAACCCGGTGTAATCTCCATTAAGGACGTGGACGGAGTCGCCAGGATTAACGCGATCGGCGGCAAACTGTAAGGTCGCCCATGGGCTCTTTTGACTTCCATTGCCGTTCACGTCGCGTCCCTTGGGCCCGACCCAGTAATCAGCACAGCGACCGATTTGGGGAAGGAAACCTTCAACGATCAACAAAGTGAGAAGTGTGTAGAAGAATTTCATTCGCGTAGTTCCAACTGAAAAATTAGGTACTAATACTGGCCTGTTGATTACAAGTTGATTGTGGATGGTCGGAGCGCCAATCCGCCCATGTCAACTGATGATCTCGAGCCGAGTTCACGGAGCCTTTCCAGCCCGCTTCGGCGGCGCGTACGAGATTGTACATCTCCCTGGCGGTGACGTAGTGGAAATGGAACTTCGGGTCTTCTCGGGCGACCTGGGCAAGTCCGCGATGAAACGCGATCATCGGCTCTCCGAGGAGCACCTTTTGATTCGCCTCCAAGGCTCCGTGTGTATGAAGTTTGACGAAATACCAATCGGGGCGCGTTGGAACCTGCACCGCCGCTCGAAGCCAAGACGCCACGCGATCGACCGTCGCGGGCTGATTGCCCTGAATGCAGCCGTTCTCGATTCGTGGGAGCAATCCCCATTTCCGTCGCTTCCAGTCGAGAACCAAGGGCCCTTGAATGAGCAATAGCGCGTTTGCCATCGGCCGGCCAGTTCCAACGCGCGTTCCGGCGTCGTGCGACTTGGGCTTGTCCGGGTCGTCCACTGCATAGTAGATGCTGTTGATCGTGGAAGTTTGACATGGGTCCGGCACCGAGGGCATCGTGAAATCGGCGTAGCAGCCCGTCTCGCGGAGAATGTCGAGTTCGTTGTTGACTCCGCACAAACGCCCGTCGGGCCTCGAGTTGTCGAGAGCCCAATTCCCGTGAATAAACCCGTAGGAGATTTCCCCGGTCTCTCGATCTTTCGCCAGGAGACCATGGCGCTGCATCAAAAGAGACTTGTACTCCATCAAGCGAGAGCGGAGGCTTTCCGACGTCTCGTTGTCGTGATGGAGGTGCACTTCAACCTCGCCAAATCCCGCCCTGCAAAGCTTACCCAGAGATTCGAGGTGGTCGGGGTTGTACTGCTCCAAAGGAAAGAAGAACGTATGCCTGGGCGGACGGCAGTCTCGATCGCGAAACTGGCTGAACAACCTTGGATACTCTTCGACCCATCGCTTCACGCGCTCTCGACTCTGCGACGGCGCGGCGCCGCCATTCCCTGGCTCGAAGTGGTCCGCAATACACAGGAGCAGATGCACCTCTCGGTCGGCGTGCGGCTTGCCTCGTCTGCATCGCTCTCGGACGTACGTGAACATCCAACGGTTAATTCCTCGCTTACGCAAACTTCTTGCGACTATATAGGATGCTATAGATGCTATGATAATAAGAGCGATTGCGAGCAGGAAAAGTATCTGAGGCGTGGACATCTGAGAGCTCCGCTTTCCTTTCGAGCAAGAGGGACGGCAAGCGCCGCACGGCCCAGCGAACGCTTTCGCAACCGATCCTGACGCCAGCAGCGGCTTGGAACGGTAGGCGGTTGACGGCTCTCCATTCCGAGCGCTTGACGGCGGCGTTGGTCGGACGAGTCAAGGGGCGTTTCGCAGGTTCGTTTGGTTCAGGGTTTCCAGGGAGTGAGGCCCGGGTGCGCCGTAGGCGACCTTGGTCCAGGATCGCGACGACCGACCGCTAATCCACACCCAAAAGGCCAGCCATGCGGCGGCGTTCAAAACAAGGAATGAGGACGCCACGCCGGCGAGACGAAGCCGCTTCGAGACGCCTTTCCAAAATCCGCCGAGAGCAAGCGAGACGAGCGCAATCTCCCCCCAGAATACGATTTTGTAGACGAGTCCTTCAGAAACGCGACTCGAGACCAGGAGCGCTAGCATTGCCCAGGGCACGATAAGCCGACACAGCTTGTGAGAGACAAACTGAAACCAAATGGGGTTTCGGATTGGCGAGAGTAAGGAGGGCAGGAGCGCGACTAATTGGAAATTGCCGCTCAGCGTCCGGACTTTGCGGCGAAACTCGTCGCGAGGCGACTCCGGCAGGCGATCAAACGCGATCGCCCTTTTTTCATGGAAGACCCGGAAGCCCTGCATGACTACGCGCATCGGCCAGTAGACATCGTCGAGGATGGTCCCAACGGGAATGCATCTGAACAAGTTGCGCCTGACGGCCGAGATGGACCCGCTGACGCCGACTGTCGAATGAACGAGACTCTCTTGCCGTCTCAACCATTTTTCGAGCCGCCAGTAAAGCCCCACGCCAACCATCGCTCCCGATGAGTCCTTAAGTTCAAGGTCACCGCTTACAGCCCCAATTGACGGATCGGAGAACGGCTCGGTCAAATAGGCGAGAGCATTAGCGTCCCACGTTTGCCTCGAGTCGGCAAAGACGAAGATCGCGTGTTTGGCCGCATCGCAGCCAGCGTTCAACGCTGCTGACTTGCCTTGATTCTCCGGCAGTTCGATGATGGACACGCGCTCGTCCGCAAACCTTCGCGCGATCTCGCCGGTCTTGTCTGTGGAACCGTCGGAAACCAAGATAATCTCCGAAGGGAACGGGAACGCTGTTAACAGGTTGCACAACTCGACCAGACGCCTCTCGATAGTACGTTCCTCATTGAAGGCAGTAAAAATTACCGACACGGTGCGCCCTTCGTCATTGAGCGTCGGTTGTCCGCTCGCTGGTTTCCTAATGAACTTGCCTATGAGCCCGATAAGAAGCGGGTAGGCGCAATAGGAATAGGCGACAAACGCCAGCGAAGACCAGCAAACCGCTTTCGCTACAGTCACGTTGCACCCAATTTCGGCATGCTTGAATGTTCCGTCGTAGATCCAATCTCTGCTCGTCAAGGAATCAACAGTCGCGTAAGACGAAGATCTAGCAAACTTTATGGCCAATCAAGACAACGATCGAGAGGACAGAACGGCCGATCGAGCTCTCTCGTAAAAGGAATTGCCCAGAATCCGCTTCGCCGCCGAGAGCGCATATTCTCGAGCGCGGACGAAGGTTAAACCACGGCCCTCGACTGCTCGTTGAAAATCGCTTAGCCTCGTGTCCGCCATCACGGCGACTCGACTGAGACGGAAAGGATCTACCGCCCCTGTGTTGATTCCAACCCGGCTCGTCGAGACAGTTAGAAACCCGGCTTCCCGAGCCATCATTCGCACGCGTTCCGACCATCGCCCCCCAGGGCACGACAAGTGATCGACGCGCCGGCCTGTTTGGTCCTCCAGGCGATTCTTGGCTTCAACGACTTCGACCCGCAAACGATCTTCATTAAGATCGCTGAGGTAGGCGTGAGTCATCGAATGGCAGCCGATCTCGAACCCTGAGTTTCCCAGCTCACCGAGCTGGGCCTCGCTCAGGAAGCCTCGCCGGCCCACAAATTCAGGAACGATGAAAAACGTCGCATTGAAGCCAAGCGATTTAAGAAGGGGGGCTACGCATATCAAGTCCGTCTCGGCGCCGTCGTCAAACGTCAGGGCGACCCTCGGGCTTTTCGTCAAGTCGTCCATTGCTTCGGTCACGCTGGCGCCAACGAGTCCCGACGATCGAAGAAAGTCAAGCTGCTCTTGGAAGTCGGCGACGGAAACTGCGTATCGCGTGTATCCGGGATCGTGGCGGCAGAGAGCACGAGATTCGAGACGAATCTCGTGGTACATGAAGATTATCACGCCCTCCTCGATCATCGCATGCTCATTCGTAAGGGTTCTAGCCGTCAATCCGATCATCTTCAGATCCAAGCTGCATTTCGAACCAGACTCGCAATGGCGTCAGACGCTGCGGCTCGCCGCGGCGGGAATCGTTTTCGCCTGCGCAGAACAAAATGCCGCTAGGATTGACTGTGCTGCCGCACGAGGCTGTGCGTCTCTGGTCGGCGGCCGACTAACTGGCGCACGATCATGACGGCGCGGCGGACGGGATAGAAGATGCTGTCGTTAAGCAGAACGTGTTTTGTAAGGAATGTAGACCTGGCGACGCGATTCATGAGCTTGATCGCCCAGTCCTCGTACGCGGGTTCCACCGAGATTCGAATCTCGTTGAACGGACCGACAAGGTGAATGTTCTCCTCGAGCATCGTGCCAAGACCCATGCAGTCGGCCTTGACGATATGAAGGCTCGTCTGGGGTTGGAGGCCAATGAGCCGCATCGCAGTCGCGTCAAGTGCGACGGGGTCGCGGCTTGCGAGCAGGACGTTGAGGTTGATTGGGTAGCCGTTGATTGGACCTCGACCTTGCATACCGACCAGGCCGTCCATAAGCGCCAGGCTGACGGGGCGAATAGTGTTCACTTGCCCGATCAGGTCGTGGAGGTGTTTATGGAGCAGGATCCGATCGTGCCTAGGGATGCAGCCCCACTGGTTCTTGAGCGCACCCGTGAAGACGGTCGTTCCATGCGTCTTGAGAACGGGGAGCGTGATGAACGTATCTGCCTCCAGCCAGGTGCGCGAGAAACCAAACCCGTTGAGGCGCGGATCGGTGCTCTCTACCAGCTCGTCCTTGGAGAGGTTCAGGACCGTCACGCCCAGCTCCGCTGCCATGGAGTAGACCCCACTGATCTCAAACGCAGACTCCGCAGGGTATCTCGCTCCGTCGGACTCGACAATCGTGATCCGCGATGTCCGCTCGAACAGCACTTCGCAGACGGCGCGGAGGACGCCGATCGAGGTGTTGGCGGTCAGGATCTGCTCGGGTCGAGCAGTGCATAGGTTCGGCTTAATGACAACAGTTGAGTCTTTTGCGACGAGATCCATCCAATTGCAACTGTCCATCAGTCCGCGGACCGTCGCTCGGAGGTCCGACGGATGGGCTCGGCATAGGTAAACGTCACTGCTCATTGGCTTAGTCCTTGTGAAACTTCTTCTGCCGCGTGCAGAGTCGCGACGGGAACGCTCGGTTCCCTCGCGTCTGAAGATTGGCAATTGCGGAGGACGATTTCGAACACTTCGTTGAGTCGAGAATCCCAACTTTCGCCAGCGACCCTGTTCATTCTCCGCGCGACATCGCTTGGTTCGTCAGTCCCGGAGAATACGGCGTCGAGCCTGGAAAGGAACTCCTCGTGCGAATTGACGACGTCGACGACGTCGGAGTATCGATCGATTTCGGGGGTGCTAACGGCCACGACCGGCTTGCCCATGGCGAGATACTCTCTGAGTTTCAGGGGATTCGCGTGGTAATTGAATTGCGTCTGCCTGTAGGGAATAATCGCCGCGTCGAAGTGCTTTCCGTAGGCAGGCAGGCTTTCATAAGGCCTCTTGCCGATGAAGTGAAGATTGGGAAGGCTTGGGAGCTCACGCTCCGCAACGGCCACCCTGCCTATCATCAGGAACGTCCAGTTTGGGCGCGAGCGAGCAAGGAAGCCGAGCAGTTCCAGGTCCATTCGACTCTCGATGAGCCCGAAGAATCCGACGACAGGATGAGGAAGGTCTCTGACGTCGGAGGGAATGGGCAAACTGGGTACCTGGGCTCTGCCGAAGTGCTCAACATCGACTCCATGAGGGCTTACGAAAGTGTTGTCGTTGAGCTTCCGTTTTGGCTCCAGGAGGGTCTTTGCGGCGACGAAGACCAGATCCGCGTTGCGCGTGAGCTCCTCGTCCATGTTTCGAACCGCCTCGGCGTCGACGTCCGGAGAGGCGGCGTAATCGTCGATACAGTAATAGACGGAGAGACGCTCTCCAAGTCGGCCGGCGGCAAGGGAAACGTGTGGGATCATGAACCAGGAGATGGGTTTTCGGATCCCTTCTCGCCACATCAGCCACCTGAGCGTCGTGAGGATGAAGAGGCGATTAAGCTTTCGCACCAGTGCGAATGAATGGAGCGGCACCTGCAAGAGCGTGACGACCTTGACGTTCTCAGCGGCGGGCTGAGGGCCCTTTAGGAACCGGACGAGCTTGGCCCAGATCTTCTTAAGATCACGCGCGGAGCCCTGCGGCGCTCGCAGGCCGGGACATTCTACATAGTAAATGCGGTGGCGGCGAGCCAGCCAGCGAGCAATATGATGGCTGGAAGTTCGGTTCTCGGCGAACCAGTCGTTGCCGAAGTAGAGAAACGTGATCTCTTCGGCAGAGCTATCCAGAGGCTCGGTCACGTTGTCGCCGCCAAAAAGAGTGCTCCTATCCCTCATTCGAGGGGAATTTCATCGCATAGCGCCGACCAGCGCTGGAATCAGACAAGACACTCAGCCTGTCTTGGTTCGATATACCGCTTGGAGCGGTGTTCGGTGACATAGCGTTGCATTATTACAGCAAGCGCGTCCGCCGACCCCTCCCAGCTCTCGAACTCTGATCGACTCGCGGAACGTCTGCCTGCCCACCGATCAAGAGCGAGCTCGAGAGCCTCGGCCAATCTTGGAGGATCTTCGGGAGGCACGAGCACACTCGAGCCTGGTTCCGAAATCTCTCGGATTCCCCCCACGTCGCTGGCCACGAACGGGACGCCGCAGGCCAGCGACTCGCGTAGGACGTTTGGAAGACCCTCCGACCGGCTTGGGAGCACGGTAACGTCCGCAGCGCGATACCAGTTGGGAAGTTCGTCATGCCGCTTCGCGCCGGCGAACGTCACCCGCGAGGCGATTCCAAGGGACGCCGCCTGGGCAACCAGGTCGCGATAAACCGCTCCTTCTCCTACCAGGTGAAGGTGATAATCCACTCCTCGGTAGAGCAGAAGGGCGCAGGCCTCGAAAAGAACGTCGAGCCCCTTGACGGGATCCATCCTGCCGACCCAGAGAATGTGGCGTCCGGAAATCGGCGTGCCGATCCGCTGCCTGGCAAGATGCTGGTCCCCAGGGTGGAAGCGATCCACATCCACTCCCTGTCGCCACACATGCACGCGATCGGCGGAAACGCCCAGCTCCTCGACACTCCGCCGCAAATGATCATTAACCGTGATCACGGCGTCGGTTGCTGTCAACACGTCTTGAACACGTTTTCGCCGGCTCGGCTTGTTCGTGAGGATCAGGACGTCCGAGCCGCCGATAATGACACACGAAGGCGCGCCAACCAATCGACCAATACGAACCGCGGCGGCGCCGTCCGGATGCGCCCAATAACCAATGACGAGCTCCGGAGTTCGGTTCTCAACGAGCGTCCGGACGGTTCTTTCGACTGAATTCCAATAGAAGGCTCCGTAGTGGTCTCGAAGGATTCTGGGCGGGTAGATAAACGGAACGTAATGCAAACCGACGCCTGCGGGATCTTCGAGCCGTTGGAAGATCGCAACCCTTCCACCCTTTCGGAAACCCTTCGCAAGGTTGACCCAAGGGATCGGGGAAATAACTTCCACCTGGTGATTCTTCGCAAGCCCGCGCACAAGCGACTGATTAAAGCAGCCGCGCGAAGGCTCTATAGGGTTGGGGTAGATGCTCGAGATGAATAGGATTCGCATAAAACTTTTCTTTAGATCTATGCACGGGATAGCCAAAATAACGTCCACATGGTGCATTATCTCCAGCGGTCGCACCAGCGAACGAGCTCGGCAACCGCTCGCCCTGCTAATGGTATAAGCAAGCAGAGTTGCCAGCAGAGGCAGGATCTTCAGCGGGAAAAAAGTCGACAGAGCCTGAGGCCTTGCCGGGACTGGCATCCGTACCGAGAAGAGTTTTCGTAGCACCGAGTACGGGACGAGTTCTGAAGCGCAAAGAGGGTTTCTCGACTAGGAACCAGCTCAGTGCAGCACAGCTTGCAGCCAAGGGGGCCGCCACTAAGAAGAGCGACCACGGTTGCAGCCGGTTAGCTAGCAACGCGACCAGCGACTGCTGAACCGGCCACCCGTAAAGATACACGCCGTACGATAGATCGGCTCGTCTCCCGAATTCTCGCAGCGCCGGGATCGAACGATTTCCCGCCCAAAAGAAGGTGTACCCGCCAAGCAGCGGAACGGCCAAGGAAAAGGATATCAGCTTTGGGATTGCGGCGAGTAGGACCAGGCATAGCGACGCAGCGGCCGCCCCCCTTGCTGTGTAGCGCACCGCGTCGCGGTACAAGTGGAAGAGCGAGCCCGCCAGGAACGCGGATCCTAGCCGCGGCCAACTTCGGAAGCTGCCCAAAAGCCACGATCCCTTGAAGGTCGGTATCTCATAGCCCAGGTAGACCTGCGCCGAATAGCAGCCGTATGCAGCCACAAATGCCAAGAGGGTAAGCCACCGGCGGCGGAACGCCCCGATGAGACCCAAGCCGGCCGCGCCTAAATAGCACACGAACTCATAATGAATTGTCCACAAGGAGCCGTTGAGCGACGTAAACGGCTGGCCAGTGAAAGCGCGGGGAAGCGCTTCGTCACCCAATATCAGAATGTCGAATATCATCCAGTAGGGACGCAGCGATCGGAGATACCCGAGCGCATCGCCAGAGGCTAGCGGTCCAACTAGTAGCGCACAAATAGCGTAAGCCACTATAAAACCTGGATAGATCCGCAAGATCCGCCGCCGCAAGTAGTCCAGAAGACCCGCGCACCGTTCCCAACTCTGGGTTATGAGAAACCCTGAAAGAAGAAAGAATCCCGAGACAGCTAGTGCGCCACCCGTGGTTTGGCCGCCGGTCATTCGAGCGACGGGTTCCTTTGCGTGGACCCAGCCGAGCAACGGAAAGGAGTGGGAGAAGACCACTAGAAGCGCGAGTCCAAGCCGCATGGCATCAAAATTGTTAGGAATTGACTCTCTCTTGCCTTTGGACGCCTGTCCCATTTCTCTCAAAACTCCTTGACGGGTTCCCGGCTCACATTGAGAGAGAATCGATCGCAGCCTTAATTTAGCTAGTGATGGCATGAACAAGAACTGAACAACCACCGGCTGGAAGCCGGTGGGTTCAACAGTCGGCTGAAAGCCCGACTCGGGATCAAGTTGGGTCTAGGTTTCGTCCACGCTGAAATCTTCGTCCTCTTTCTCCATCTCCTGCGTTCGGATGTACTCCATGATCACCTCGTCCGTCACGTTACCTGAACTCGCCACGAAGAATCCCCGAGCCCAAAGATGTCGGCCCCAGCACGCCTTGTTTAGGTGGCTGTACTCTTGCAAGAGCCGCCGCGAACTCTTTCCCTTTACTCTTTGCATTAGATAACTTGCCGATACGTGCGGGGGACACGAAACGAACAAGTGAACGTGATCCGCGCGTAACGTGGCCCTTGAGGATCTCGACCTCCAACTCCGCACAGATCGTCCGAACGATCTGGCGGAGCCGGAGCCCAACATCGCCTCGCAGAAGCTTCTTGCGGTACTTGGTTATCCACACTAAGTGTAGTTTGATATCAAACCGTGTATGTGCCGTCCTGCGATAATGCTCCATCCACAAAACCTACTGCAAGTGGTCGCCTAAAGGCGAGGGATTTTAGATCCCAAAAGATGGACATCAAGTTGGGTCTAGGTTTCGTCCACGCTGAAATCTTCGTCCTCTTTCTCCATCTCCTGCGTTCGGATGTACTCCATGATCACCTCGTCCGTCACGTTACCTGAACTCGCCACGAAGAATCCCCGAGCCCAAAGATGTCGGCCCCAGCACGCCTTGTTTAGGTGGCTGTACTCTTGCAAGAGCCGCCGCGAACTCTTTCCCTTTACTCTTTGCATTAGATAACTTGCCGATACGTGCGGGGGACACGAAACGAACAAGTGAACGTGATCCGCGCTAACGTGGCCCTTGAGGATCTCGACCTCCAACTCCGCACAGATCGTCCGAACGATCTGGCGGAGCCGGAGCCCAACATCGCCTCGCAGAAGCTTCTTGCGGTACTTGGTTATCCACACTAAGTGTAGTTTGATATCAAACCGTGTATGTGCCGTCCTGCGATAATGCTCCATCCACAAAACCTACTGCAAGTGGTCGCCTAAAGGCGAGGGATTTTAGATCCCAAAAGATGGACATTAATGCGTGTATGGCTCTCGTTAATACTCACCCGCCTTTGCCGTAACCGTCACGCGATGACTGGTCTTTCACTGATGTGCGTGAGCCGAATCTTGCACCTCCTAGCGAATCGTCGCCTGCGAAGCGGCACTAGATTGCGTGTAGAGCGGGAACGCGAGCGATATCGAGCGGAAATGGACGACGCCCGTATAATTGAATGCCAAACTCTTCGCAAACCTCCAGTACCTCCTCGCCCTCAGCCTCGGAGAGCGGGGCGTGCCATGGCCGCGGCAATCCCGAGTCGTGGGTTGGATTGCTTACGAGACGCTTCTTCTCCCATTTTGTGCTGAAGCTCGGTTCAAGGTCGGCATACTTGAAAATTCGTTCGAACGCCCCATCGCGATCGGTGAGGAAATCCTCATAGCAACAAACAAGCCAATCCCTGGATTTGGCCTGACAGAGAGGAACAAAGTTCTCCACGCACCAAAGGATCGTGTGTCTGCGGAGCGGAGTCACAGAACTGCGGATCCTCTCTCGGAATGGTTCGAGAAAGTCGCGCATCAATTCGGACTGACAAAGAATCTCTGTCATGTCTGCGTCGAAGTTCGGGTCCCTCTGCTTCATCCTTGATCCAATCGCCGCGCAGGGGTGCCGGATCAAAAAAACGATCCGGCCGCCGGTGTATGTCGCCAGCCAATCGAGCATCAAGTTCGCCCGGATTTCCTTGACGACGCAACGATTTGCGAACATGTTGCGAACATGGTAAAGGTTGCGAGACACTCGATAAGCCACTCTTTCCGAAAGCCGCCACCGTCTCAATAGCCTGGGCACCCGCGTCCAGTCTCGTCTCGTCCACGTATTGGAATGTTGCACCGCGAGAATGGCGTCGAAATCGCGCTCCCATTCGGTGTAGGAACCGTCGGCACGAAGATAGGGACCTGGCAGTCGGCTATTATCCCTCCAGCGCGGGGTCACAGGGACCGAGTGGGGGTGCAACGGTTCGAAAATAGAGGTACATCGCTTGCATGAGCCTAACGCCTCACCGATCCAGGTCGTACCGCTGCGGCCCGAACCCACTAAGAAAACCGGAGGGCGAAGACGTGTGGTACGCACTATATCGCTCATCGAAAATCCCATTCGCTTGGCTGCAGTCACAAGCGGCTGTCAGGCAGCCTTGCGGTCGAATCTGTAGCTTTACAGCGCTGTTTCACCGAGATACCGGAGTGGATGCGTGCTTACTATGAGCAGCGCGAGCGGATCTTGATCCGGACGATCTTGAGGACGTAGTAATTAGTGATGATGCGCCTGGAGGGGCTCGGCCTGAACCTGGCTCCGACGAATCTTTCCCGAATCAGTTTTGGGGAGCTCCGGCACAAACTCGACGGATTTCGGGACCATGAAATCCTCCAAGTGCTGTGCGCAGTGGGCGAGCACATCTCGCTGCGATAGAGCTCCCGGCTCCGTCAAAGCGATTACCGCCTTGATCGCCATACCTAAGACCGGGTCTGGGACGCCGATCACGACGGCCTCACGCACTCCGCGAAGCGCATAGAGAGTGTTTTCGACTTCCTTGGGGCTAACTTTTTCGCCACGCGTCTTGATGATGTCGTCTTTCCGACCCACGAAGTAGAGATACCCTTCGTCGTCCGTCCGGAAGAGGTCCCCGCTATAAAGAACCTTCTCCCAGGTAAAAGGACCGTCTCTGAGTCGCGATCCGTTGCCTCGGCGTCTTCCCAGTATCCCTTCATAACGTGGCCGCCGCGGACGACCAGTTCACCAACCTCACCTGGCTTGACCCGCTCGCCTCGATCGTTTACCAGGTAGACTTCGGTATTGGGGATCGCCTTGCCGACGGAGCCAGGACGACGAACGAGCTCATCGGGAGCCAGGTAGGTACAGCGCTTGCACTCCGTAAGGCCATACATCGAGTATATGCGTGTGTTAGGAAACAACTCTCGCAGCCGAGCAATGTGCGCGGCGGCAGTGCGGCCGCAGTATTGGTGATATAGCGCAGTTGAGGCAAGCTCCCTGGCTCCAACTCCTTCATCCGGAGCAAGAGGGCAGCCATCGTCGGCACTAACGGGAACCCTGTCGCCTGCTCTCGTCTCATCTTCTGCAGCACGGCGGCGGGGTAGGCAAACGACTTTTCGAGCACCACCGTAGCACCCACCTTGGCCGCCATCAGAACTTGGTAAAGCCCATAATCGAAAGACAGCGGCAGGGCGCAGGCAATGATGTCGTCGCTCGTGTTTTCGAGGTACTGGGTAATCGAAGTCGCTGCTGCCACGACGTTCTGATGCGTCATCATCACACCTTTGGGTAATCCTGTGGATCCCGAGGTGTAAACGAGCATCGCCAGGTCGATGTCGATGCCCGCATGGGGGATCTCGCTCGCTGGCGTGACAGCCATGGCCTCGCTGAGCGATGCCACGCAACGTACATCGTGTCCTGGAGGTAGCTCATGCACCAGGGTCGTTGTGATCGACGGCGCCTTGCCGATTGCCGAGGCGGCCACTTGGAGCAAGCTTGCTGGAGTTACCAACGCTTTTGCCCGGCAGTTGTTCAGAACGTATGTCAGCTTGTCGACTTTGACCGACGGATTGATCGGGCAGAAGATCGCGCCCGCCTTCAGGCTTCCGAAAATCGCCGTGACGGTTGGAACCGACGAATCCGCCAGGATGACGACCCGATCGCCCCGCTTCACGCCGCGATCGCGCAAGACGTTGGCGAGCCTGACGGCGCGTTCGTCAAGCTCCGCGTACGTGATGCGATGCTCGCCCACGACGAGGGCCGGCTTTTCCGGAAACTTGCGGGCGTCTCTCACTTAGGAACGTTTCAACCCGCACGAGTCACGACCTCACCCCCGTCGGCGGAGCGCTTCCCATGTACGTACTTCACGATCCGTCCAATCGTGTCGAGATTCTCTGGCACAACCTCTTCGTCGGCGACCTGAATCGAGAACGTCGATTCCAGGAAAGTCAGCAGTTCGAGCACCCCAACAGAGTCGATCACTCGTGACTCGAGCAGCGAGTCCGATTCCGACAGCGACTCGACGTCGCCGCGGTACTGGAAATTCTCGCTGATGAATTCCCGTACGCTCGTCTCGATCTCATCGAACATCAGGAAGGGCCTCGAGTTACCTGCGGACGCGTGAAGGTATGGAGCAGCTAGTTGCTGAGCGCGGAGGAAGCCACGGTTTCGCTCGTGAACAGATTATGGAGAATCTGGGTCGATAAAACGCCCACCAGCGCCATATTGTCGCGGGTCCCTACCGCGCCGCCCGCGCTGCATTTCCGCGCACCAGCTTTTGTACCGAGCCCGGGTCAAAATAACCGGCATCGCTGATCGCCGTCGGCGAAAGCAGATCCCGCGCGTATTCAGCCGATTCGGCGCCGAAGAAGCAATGACTTTCAGGTGCGCGATAGGGCTGTTTGGGACGCCAGGCAATGGTATGAGGAAGGTCGTCGCGCAGGCTGCGCCTCAACAAGTATTTCTCGGTAAGTCCACGGATTTTCTGGCGAGGTCGCAGCGCCGCGGCGAACTCCAAAACCCGAGGGTCGAGAAATGGAAAGCGTCCCTCGACGGCATGCGCCATCGCCATGCGGTCGCCCTGCGACGACAGAATGTACCCGGGCAAAAGATGGGCCGTTTCGAGGTACTGTGCTTGCGCCAGCGGGTGCCAGCTCGAAAATCTCGGCGGGAGGGTCGCTCGCAAATCGTCGATCGGATCAGAACTCTTCAGTCCGTCCAGCACGTCGTCGGACAGGAAGCGGAGCAGGCCTCCCGTCGTCGCCCAGCGCGGCCTGTGCGAGAAAAAAAGATCGTCGGGCTGATCGAGACCGACCTTGAAGAACGCCCCCAAGTACGAGGTCGACTGTCCCTGGAGTCCGGCGAGGTATGGATAGAGTCGGCGGAGTAACAGCGGCCGCCACTTTGAATTCGGCTGTCGCGACCAGAACCTACGAACCTTTGCCTCCTTGAACAGGTCGTAACCGCCGAACACCTCGTCGGCTCCCTCTCCCGTCAACACCACCTTGTAGGAGTTCTGTCGCACTCGCTGCGCCAAACGGTATAGGGGCGCGGGCGCCGTTCGAATGATCGACTGTTCGGTGTGCCGGATCACCTCCGGGAAGGTTTCAGCAATATCATGGCGTGTCACCGTAATCGATTCGTGATCGCACACGAGCGCCTGTGCCATCTCGATCTGGTATCGGCTCTCGTCAAACTCGGGGTCCTCGAAGCCGACCGAGAAGGTGCGCAGCTTCCCGGGCGCCACCCGCTGGATCAACGCCGCAACCGCCGACGAGTCGAAGCCGCCGCTCAGGTACGCGCCAACGGGCACATCGGCGCGGAGACGGATCCGTGTGGCGTCCAGTAACAATGCCGCAGCTCCTCGACCAATTCGCCTTCAGTTCGCTCTGTTGGCGGCCGGTCGGCGTGGGCTTCATACTCCGGCTGCCAGTAAGGCCGCACATCGATCCTGTCGCCGCGAGCAAGGAGAACGTGTCCCGGTTGAAGTTCGTGAATGCCTTTGAAGGCAGTCCGTGAAGCGATCGGATGCCAGAGAGTGAAACACTGAGCTAGAGCGACTGGGTCGACCTCGGCGCAAATTCCGGGAACCTGGAAGAGGGCTTTGGCCTCCGATCCGAAATAAAGTACGCCGTCGCGAACCGTATAGTAGACCGGTCGCACTCCCATCCTATCTCGAGCGAGCATGAGCTGGGCTTGTTCACTATCCCAGAGCGCAAAGGCGAAATCTCCATTAAAGTCCTCTACGCAGCGATGTCCTTTCCGCCGGTAAGCCTCAATGATCACTTCGGTGTCGGAACTGGTCTGGAACCGGTGTCCCGCCGCAATGAGATCCTGCTTGAGCTCGATGTAATTGAAGATCTCGCCGTTGAACGTGACCCAGATCGCTTGGCATCGGTCGGCCATCGGCTGGCGGCCGCCGGCCAAGTCGATGATGCTCAAGCGAACGTGCCCCAGCCCAACTGACCTATCGAGGTGCACTCCCCACCCATCCGGGCCACGGTGCCTAATCGCAGCCAGCATTCGCTCGAGCACCCGTCGACGCGGCAGGTCCCAGCGAGGCGAGCCAAAATATCCAGCTATTCCACACATGTTAGATTAATTTTTGTAGAATCAGTTGAAGTTCGAGGGTGCGAACCGTTGCCTTCAGTGGAGCTCTTGGCAAACAACTCGTTCTGCGCCGGTTTGTGAGGTCGCTGTCCTAAGGAGGCGATGCGATCTGCGTCGGATTCCATGCCGTCATACCTGATCTGATCGAAACTTCCATCGAATGAGACGACCCGCGCCGGGTTGCCTAGAACGACGGCTCGAGCGGGAACCGACCGGAGCACCACAGCGCCCGGACAGATCAGTGCGTCGTCCCCAATCGTTATCTTGCCTATGACGAGGGCGTTTGGCCCAATGTAGACGCGGTCGCCAATCACGGGCCCCCCCCGGTCTGCGCCTTCTCCGGCCAGACCCACGGTCACCCCGTGCGAGACGGAACAGTTGCGCCCCACGCGGCCCTGCGACGGCAGAATCGTCGGACCGAAGTGGGCGATCTTGAGACCTTCGCCTATCTCGGATTGGATAGGGATGTTGATGCCGGTGACAATCTCGGTAAACTTACTCATTAGTACACATGTAAATATTAAAGGCTTCCTCAGTACAGGAAGTTTTATGTTTTTATATGCGTGGTTGGACAGTCTGTAAACGCAGGTCGCCCAGAAGCCCTGCGTGAGAAAGATGGTTGCGAACCAAGAAGCCGGGTCGTTGCGATATCGGCGATAATCTTTGTAAATCGTTCGCCGGAAGCTCATGGCGCAGCTCTCTGACGGTCGCGTTGAGGGGAGGAAGTCCACTCACAATAGGCGTTTTCTTGAATCGAGCCGGCCCGGTCGCCAATCCTATACGTGCTATCCAAGGCGTTCAGCACGTCCCGGCGCCCCGCTCGTTTGGCGATGGCTCTGTAAGCCGAACCCATTCTAGACGCGAGACTTTCGTAGCTGTGACTCTCTACCACTCGCAGTCGACCGGCCGCGCCCAACTGATGGCGCAACTCGTTCGACGATGCGAGGGCGACCATGCGATCGCTCATCGCTTCGACGTCATCGAACGCCACGACGTAGCCGCTCTTGCCATCTTCCACCAAGAGCCCTGCGTCGCCCGCGGGCGTCGTGACCACCGGCCGGTGCGCTGCCATAGCCTCGAGCACGACATTGGGACATCCTTCGTGATCGGACGAGAGGACGAGCATGTCGGCGTGGCGGAGTAAAGCCGGCACGTCGTTCCGCCGCCCCAAAAAGACGACGCCGTCAGGAAGCAGGCCCAGCTCCTGAGCGCGGCGCCGCAGTTCGGGCCAACCAGGGCCGTCCCCGACGATGACTCCGCGCAGCGCCGGCGACGAACGTTTACGCGCCAGGACAAGTGCAGCAAGGAAGCGATCGAACCGTTTATTGGGGTGCATGCGACCGACCGCGAGCGCGACCGGGCCGCCAGCAGAGTCCCAGGGACAGCTCTCTGAGATCGACCGAACGTCAAAATCTTCGAGATCGATCACGTTATCGAGCACCTCGATCGATGTTGGGTCGATCCCGAACTCGTCGACCCCGCGCCGCGCAGTGCGCGAGTTGGCGATGAGCGAAGTGGGAATGCGCAGCAAGGGTCCGGTCCATCCCCCGCACGCTTTGCGCTCATGGTCGAGATCGTTTCTCATCGCCCCGATGGACAGGGCGCCCACGAATCGACCGGCCAGTCCCGCGTACAAGTTGCAGAAGAAGTGCGCGGACTGCACGATGTGCGGCCTGAACCGTGCAAGCGAGGAACCGAGCGACGCGGCCCGCACCACGATATTGCCGAACCTGATGTTGCGCTGCCAACCAAAATGACGGAGCTCGACCCCGTGCTCGCGCAAATCGGTCTCGTAGAACTCTCCTCGGGTCAAGCTGTAGACTCGCAAGTCCACAGTCGCGTTGCGGAGCGCACGCGCCATGTAAGTAAGCTGCTTCTCGGCGCCGGCCTGACCAAGCGTGCCGGCCACAAGGGCGATTCGGAGCCGGGTTGGCAATGCTTGGGCGTGTTGGTTATTGTCAGTCATGTTGCTTGCGCCTGGCAGGCTCGGAATCTAAAAGCCAGAATCACCGACTCAGCTCCCGAAACAAATCCAGGTGACCTTCGACCGCGCCGTCGAAACTGAAGACGTTCTGGACTCGCTCCTTCCCGTTGCGTCCGAACTCTCGAGCGAGCTTCTCATCGGTCATAATAACCTCGAGTGCAGAACGCAAAGCGGCGGCGTCGTCCGGAAGGACCAACAACCCTGTTACGTTGTGAACGACCAACTCCGAAACGCCACCCACGCACGTCGCCACAACCGGCAGTTCGGAGGCCATTGCCTCCATGATCGCGCAGGGAAGGTCCTCGTTTCGCGATGGCAATACAAAGGCGTCGCAGTCGGCCAGAATGCCCATTACGTCGTTCGATAGTCCCAGGAAATGAACTTGTTCCTCGATGCCCAACCGGCGTGCCTGCTCTTTGAGATCCTCGCGCAGCGGACCAGCACCAGCGATGGCCAGATGCCAATAGGGATACTGCTTGAACAGGCCGCTGACGGCTGTGAGCAAAACGTCAAGCCCCTTGCGGTGGATAAGACTCGCAACAGATACGAGCAAACGGCTTGACTCCGCCAATCGGAGATCGGTACGGAGTCCCGCACGGGATTGGCTCTCAGGAATGGGACGGCCGGAGCGAATCACTCGGATCTTGCCGAGAGGACACCGGTGCTCCTTGTAGTACCTGGTCCCGAACTCCGTGGTGGCCACCAGCGCATCCATAAACGGTCCCAAGAGACGCAAGGTCGAGACGTGCTTCTTCACGCCCCGAGGAGAAGGGACGCCCTGGTGTTGATGCCAGACCCGAGCGAACCGACGCCGATCAATTACCATGGACCACGTGCACGCCATAATGACGCTCAGAGGCTGGCAAAAATTGAATGAGACTACGTCCCACGGTTCGAGGGCGTTGACGCGCCTGAAACCGTCGACGAACCGCCAGGTGCGCTCCTCGTCTTTCTCCGTTTTCCAGTCCGGCAGCGACCACCACGTGATTCCCGAACTGCGAAAGGCTTCCGCGATCATCGGTATTGGCTCGCCTGCCAAGAGCAGGCCCATCCGGATTCCTTCCGAGGACGCCCGCCGGCCAAGCTCAGCTAAAAATGGCATTGCGCCAGCGTGCCGAGGGACGAGGTCACAAACCACGAGAAACGACTTAAGACCTCGCTTCGAGCCAGTAATGGGAGAACGCGCTTTGCGGCCTCTCCACACTATCCACAACCGAGCGTTGCATTTTGGTCTGCCTCGCCGTTAAGCGTCATTGGAGGCGCCTCGCGCCTCGACCCGTCCACCCGACATCTTTGTATAGCACTCAGGGAAATGGCTTGCCCCTCATCGAGGAAACCCGATTTGACAGACTGCCAGTCATCCAACAGACAACCCTCTGGTGCGGAATCACGAAGTGATACATAACTCTCGGAACAGATTGAGGTGCCCCTCGACCATGCCGTCGAGGGTGAAGAGACGCGCGACGCGTTCTCCCCCATTGCGCCCAAATTCGCAAGCAGCTTTGCTGTCGGTAATGACCGCTTCGAGCGCCGACCGCAGGGCTACGGGCTCATCGGGGGGGACCAAAAGGCCGGTCTTATGAGGAACGACCAAATCCGAGACGGAGCCGACGTCGGTTGCGACCACTGGAAGCGACAACGACATCGCCTCCAGAATCGCACTGGGCAGGTCTTCATTCCGTGACGGCAATACAAAGGCGTCGCATTCCGCGAGGATGCCATTGACGTCGTGCGACATCCCCAGGAAGCGAGTCTGCTGGTCAATGTTCAAGCTCTGCGCCAGCTCTTGCAGATTTTCGAGCAATGGCCCAGCTCCAACAACGAGCAGATTCCAATTGGGGTACTTCTTGAAAAGGTCGCTGACGGCCTCAAGCAGTACATCCAGCCCTTTTCGGTGGATGAGGCTCGCGACGGTTACGAGGAGATTGGCTGATTCGGGAAGCCCGAGTTTGGGCCGAAGGCAACCCAGACTTGGATTCTCCGGAAGTCGTAGACCCCAGTAAATGACACGTATCTTGTCTTCGGGACAATGACGCTCCCTGTAGTACTTGGTTCCCACCTTCGAGGTCGCGACAAGTGCGTTCATGAATCGCCCCAGCAGACGCAGAGTCGAAACGTACTTTTTGATGCCGCGGGGAGAAGGAACTCCTTGATGTTGATGCCAAACGCGGGCGAACCGGCGGCCGTGGCGAATCCTCGACCACGTGCAGGCTAATACGACGCTGACAGGCCGACAATAATTGAACGACACAACGTCCCAGTTTTCGAGGGCACTGATGCGACTGAACCCGGCGATAAACTCCCAGGTGCGTTCTACGTCGTCCTCGGTCTTCCACTTCGGCAGCGACCACCAGTCGATTCCCGCAGTCCGGAAGGCGTCGGCAATCACGGGTATCGGCTCGGCCGCCAGCAGGACGCCCATTCGAATCCCCTCTGAAGCGGCTTTGCGACCCAGCTCCACGAGGAATCTCATCATTGCGCCGAAGTGCCGGGGCCTTACATCGCAGACCATGAGGAACGAACGCAGGCAGCGCTTACCGCGACGGGCGGCGGAGCATGTGCTGCGCGTAGCGGCGTTTTCGATAATCGACGGTTGAATCGGGGTTGCCTCGGGGTTCGCGATTGTCAGTCCCTCAGTCCGATCCACCTCATGGTATAGACGACCAGTGCTTTGGGTCGAACCAGGGTGGGAGTCCATTCATCTCGCTTGAACGGGAAAGGATAGATCAAGAGCGACCAGAGCACGCGCTGAATCGCTTGCACGTGCTGCTTGAGCATCGCTGAATAATCAGTCGAAGCGGAGAACATCGCGTTCGCCAGCGCCTTGCGCTTCAGAAAACGCTCGCGCAGCGAGCCGCTGGGAAAACGAGTCCTCACCACTTCGAGCGTAGCTCGCTCCTGCTTCTCGAAAAACTGTTTTGACCCGCATGCCTGGTGCGCTCTTACGAAGAACGGGGCAGGCGCCGGGCACTTCGTGATCGGAAAAGCCTGTGCAATCCGCAGCCAGTAGTCAAAATCCTCGGCCGTATCGAACCGGGGGTCGAAGCCTCCGACTTGTTCCCAGACGGCCCGTCTCCACATCACGCACAGGCCGATTCGATTGCGGAAGGCCAGAACCTCCTCGGGTGGAGGAACGCAAATGTGATCGATAACGTTGCCCTCGTCGTCAATCACGTGGCTGTCGCAGTAAACCAGCCCCGCCTCGGGCAGTTCCTCCAGGCGCCTCACCATTACGTCTACGGCGGATTCGTCGAATATATCGTCCTGTGCCAATCGGGTCAGGTATGCTCCGCGGGCGGCCTCCATACCCGTGTTGAAGGCGCGAGAGACTCCGCCGTTCTGAGGTCGGCGAATCACGCGGACTCGACTGTCCGATCGAGCGAATCGCTCGGCGATCTCGGCGCAGTCGTCGGGACTGGCGTCATCGACGACGATGACATCAAGCTCGCGGTAAGTCTGCCGCAGACAACTTTCAATGGCCATCGCCAGATAGCGCGAACCGCCGTAACACGGAATGACGATCGAAACAAGGCTCAAAGCTGTAACTCCTCTTTCGCGGCGAAGCTAGAAGCCGGCGCGGCTGAATGCAGACAATCGCCGATGAACCGAACGGGACCTTCTTTCGATCGTGCCGGCGTAAAGCTCGGCCGCTTGTTCCGCCATCCGATCGACCGTGAAGAGCGATTCCACTCGCCTGCGGCCTGCCTCGCCGAGCCGACGCCGGCACTCTTCGTTTCTCAACAGTTTTATAATCGCCTCTGCAAGCCGGCCTGGTCGACTCGGCGGAACGAGAACGCCCGATTCCCCGTCCTCGACGATTTCCGGGATGCCCCCGGCTGTGGTGCCGATGACCGGGGTTCCCCACCGCATCGCCTCGAGGAACACCAGGCCGAACGACTCATAAAGCGAAGGAGCAACAAAAAGGTCGGCGCGCTTCAGCCACCGATTCAGCTCATCATCCGGCAGCCGGCCCGCGAGAGTGATCCGTTGTTGTACCTCTCCGGGAAGCTCATCGGCGATGTATTGTTCGTGAGTGCGTCCGCCGGGGCAGTGCGGTCGGTCGGCGCCGATCAGGACGAATCGCACCTCGGGAATCTCATGCACGACTTCGGGCGTCGCTTTGAGAAGATCGAGCGTGCCCTTACGATTCTCCATCCGGCCGACAAATACGACCGTCAGGTCGCCCCCTTGGCGGGGAGGACGCCGGAAGCTCCGATCGACCGAGATCCCATGGGGTATCACGGTTATTCGCTCGGGCGCGATCGCCAGCTCGTGAGCCATTCGATCGCGGTGGGCGAGTGAATGTGTTACCAGCGTGTCGGCCAAGTGCGCCAGCCATCGCTCGCGGCGCACGTCCCAGCGAACCAGTCGGTTCTTGCTATCCCCGTTGATTTGCCCCGCCTCCAGCGCCGAGGTATGGAGTCTAACGAACAGGGGGGCTGGACGACGTAGCGCATACCATAGACCCGTCCCATCGTGATTGGGGAACTCGACTGCATCCAGGCGGTATTGCGCTGCCAGCCGGCGCATCGAAGTGCCAATGTGATAGCACGCCCCCGAGCCGGGAAGGACCCGATCCATCCCACGAAAGTAGTCGGCGCGTGTCCGATGGACCCACACCGGCCCATCCCGCGCCTCCGGCTCGGCAAGCCCCACTGCCAGCACGTGGACCTCGTGCCCAAGCGCACAGAGCCCGTGCGCCAACTCGCGCGAATACGTCGCGATCCCGCCCGCCGAGGCCAGCCCAGGATATCCATCCGAATAAATGCCAATTCTCATAACAGATTGCAATTCAATATCGTGCGGAGAGACGCACATAAACATAGAAACCAGCCAGCATCAGCAAGCTCGCGGGTGCGAGCCGACGTGCAAGATTCCAATCAACCCGCGGCAGCTCGATACGCCCCGTCTCGGCCAGTATTTTCAAAAACGCCGCCGCGATTCCGAAGATCAAGTAGGTTGGGATCGAGTAGCTCCGCGTCGATGAGAACATACCGACAACGGTCGCCATGACGAGTGCGCAAACGTACGGTCTCAAACGCTCAACCTCGGGATCGGCGCCGAGCTCTGGATCCCGCTTTTGCAGACCGAGAGCTCGGAGCGGAAGATAGGACAATGCGAAGAAGACGGTGCCGCCGATGAATCCGAGTTCGACATAACACTGGACGAACGAATTATGCGCCACCAGCCCGACGAACTCGGAGTACCGATTGATCCCAATACCGAATATCGGCGACCCCTTCATGAGCACGAAGCCTTCATTCCAGAGCTTGAGCCGCTCCTGCCCGGTTCCACTACTCGTTGAAAAATTGGTCTCGCGGCCGCCGGAGACCAGGAGAAGAGCAGGCAGAACCGCCGCGGCCAGGAGCAACGACTTCGTCCTTCCCAGCCGATAGATCAAAAGCACTCCAATCCCGGCAAGCAACGAAAGCACGCCTCCGCGCGAATGCGTCAAGTGGAGGCCTTGCCCGAAAAGCGCCATCGGCAGAATAAAAAGTGCGCGGACCGGACCGGAACGCTGGTCGCCCAGAAAGTAAAGACAGAGCAGAATCCCCACGACCAAGATCCGTGAAAGATCGTTGGGATTGCCGTAAATCCCCGTGGCCTGTAGCCGCTCCAACTCGAGCGGTTCACCCGTGCTGGGATCGACCTCGTCCCACTGGACCTCTTTCATGGCCTCGAGAGCCGGAATATTGATCACTTGATAATGATGCATCAGTGCGAGCGAGACCATGATCGTGACAAAAACGCAGAGCCAAAGGAAGAACTGCCGGAAGCGGGAAGGTGTATCAAGTAGTGCGACTACCAGAAAAAAGTACGCGAGCACTTTGAGGAGCTCGACCGCCGAACTGATCGCCATCAGTAGCTCGAGATGAGTCAGGTGAGATAAGACAGCGCACGCCAGCATCCCCAGCGCGCACGCCTCAATCGGGCTCTGGGCCAACGACGCTGGCGATAACAGGTAGAGCACCGCCGACGCCGAAGCCGCTAGACACGCCAGAATGACGACGTTGTAAATCGGCCACGTAGCCAGAGCTTCAATAAGTTCCCCGGGACGGATGAAGAGCGTCGCGTTGAGTACAATGAACAGAAAGAATCCTAACCCGCTGGTTCGACTCATTGTTCAGCCACGAAAATCAAACTGCGCAGTTCGCTTAAACACAGGAGGCCAAGGAATCAGTTTCACGGGACGGACCAAGTCAAAGTTCGTCAGCCGATGAAAACACTCGGCCTGCCTCGGCAAGACCTTTCGCGCCTTAGAGACTATTCGTCGTCCAAGCCGGGCGTAGCCGTCCGGTCGAGCCGGAGCGAGAACGGACGAATTGCTCGAAGGCGGTTCCGTAGACTTCAAGAGTCGATCGTGCGGAGGCGTCCCAGGTAAATTGAGCGGCGTGGCGTATCCCTTTCTGCCGCAGCTCTCCTCGAAGTTCCTCGTCGCCGACGATTCTAGCAAGTGCCCAGGCGACCTGCGCCTTGTCGCTGGCGTCGACAAGCAAGCCGGCCGACCCAACCACTTCTTTCAGCGAAGAATTGTCCGACGCGATAACGGGCGTACCGCACGCCATCGCTTCAAGCGGGGGGAACCCGAATCCTTCGTAGAGGGATACTAATACCAAGGCGCGGCTGCCGCGATAGAGTGCCGC
Source organism: uncultured Planctomycetota bacterium (assembly GCA_963818975.1). Taxonomy (GTDB): domain Bacteria; phylum Planctomycetota; class Planctomycetia; order Isosphaerales; family Isosphaeraceae; genus CAWFUI01. Next base: position 184,901 of record CAWFUI010000009.1, read on the forward strand.
AAGGTCTTCATCAGGGGTGTAACCGAGTTGCCTTATAAATGGCGAAAGCTCAGGATCCCGCACACGCTCGGAGAAATCCTCCATGCTCTGGCTGATTCCCCCGCTGAACACCAGCGGCAGTTGAAGGCCGTGCTCTCGACGAGCCGTCCGGTACGCCTCCAGAAGCAGCAGAAGGTTCTTGCGGCGTTCAAGCCCTCCCACGTGGAGGATAAATTTCCCAGTCTGAAGTCCGTATCGAGCAAGAATCTCACTGTCGCCGGAACCTTCGGGGTTGAAGATTTCGCTGTCAATCCCATGCGGCACGACATGGATGCGTTCCGAATCCTTGGGGAATAGATCAACCATGTCTGCGCTTGGTCGCGTGCGAGGGGACAATGATGGCGTCCGCTCTGCACATGTGGCTATTCAACATGTCTCGGAATTTATGTTCCGTTACCACGGACTCATTTGGGAACAAAATTGGAATGAGGTCATGGATCGTGGCGACCCGGCATATCCGAGGGCCGGTCGGGCGGGCCGAGAACAAGGAATGATACACATCGACACGGCCGACTCCGGATTGCACGAGCCACTGCCTCACGCCGCTCGATAGCAGCGGAGGTAGAATCCGGTCCCAGGGCAGATAACGACCCCTGTGCATGGCCAAGCTCTCGAGACGATCCAAACAGACGTGTAGGTTGTCTGCCGCCACCGTCGCGCCTGTGGCCCGAAGCTCCTTCGTTCGACCCGCTGGAAGTCGGTCGAAGCAAGGGATGCGAACGGCGCCCGCGGGTAGCATTTTCGCCAAAGCGTTTGCCAGCGAGATGCCATACGCGCCATACGCCGCCGCGCCCTTCCCATTGGCGCGTGAAGTCGAGCGTAATGGAGGGCATTGTTCGGGCGTTAGAGATCATCGCGGCCTTTCAGTATCAAAGCCCAGAGGTGCTGCCAGGTCACCAATACACGACGGAGCGACTCACTGGATCAGTATGTCACACCATTGCGTGCAGACCAGGTCGCACATCCATTCCTAGCCTCTAATCGACAGGACCGTTGATATTCGCTGATCAGCAGCGAGCCATTGATTCTATCTGGGTTGACGTGGGATGAGAACGAGAAATGTTTCCGTTGTCGAAGCGTCGTTTCGGGCGGCCCTGGCAGATTGCGTTCAGGAAAGGGCTGCGGGCAAAGATGGCTGAGGACCACGGGCACGCTGCCACAACTCTCTGGATTCCAGAATCTGGCCCCAGGTTTCAGCGGCGTGCTGGAATTCGTCCGCCCAGCGTCGGTCACCGCAAGCGCGGTACCACCAACTGCGCAATCGATGAGCAATATAGAGGCGCGTGGCCCAACGCGGCACACCGCTCCAGTAGACGCCATCAGGCAGGCCCGTACGGCGGATTTCGGTGACGCCGGCCCCAACGTGCCAATCCCATACGTACCTGTAGGTCATGCGTGTCTTTGGGACCCAGTGCCGAACCTTCGCTGTACCGACGGAAACCCCGTAAAATCCCGCTTGTTTAATGCGACAAAGAGCATCTGTCTCGTCGCATCCGGTTAGTTTTTTTCCAAGTCTGCCCAAGGCTGGGTTGAACGGGAACCGCTTGAGGACCGAAGTTCGAAAGGCCATGTTTGCACCAACCGGCGACTCGCCTTTCTCGAATGGTCTTATCGCATCACCATGTTGGCAGACAGCGAAAGGGCCGTTAACTAGCTTTTCGTTTTGGACGACCCAAAGAGGTGGCGCCGACTCGAACCAAGGATCCACTGGCCCACCGAAAAAAGCCGCCTCTGGCCAGGACGTTGCAGCTGCGTAATAAGCTGCCAGCCAGTCCGGATCGACCAAAACATCGTCATCGGTCCAGACGATGAGCTCCCCGCTGGAGGCTCCAATTGCGCAATTTCGAGCGTTCGAGTGGCCAAGAGCTGGCTCGAAAAGCCGGCGAATCGGCAAGGCGCCCTCGTGCCGCGAGATTATTTCATCCGTCCCGTCAGTGCAGTTGTTGTTCACAACCAATAATTCCCACTCAACCGTCGACGGGACGCGGAGCTGATGCATCTGAGCCAGCGTTTGGTCAAGCAGCTTCGCGCGGTTCCATGTACAGATAGCGATTGTTACCTTCATGTTTTACTCCTCATAACATTTTCCCTTTGGCCTCATTTAACGAGACCAACCTCGTCCTCCGCCACCACCAGGTTCACGTTTCTGACTGGCAGGAGGTGCGAGATTGGCTATGAGCCACTGGCTACGATCTCGATCTTGGCAGTGCATGCCATCCTTTCCCTAACTCACCTGCGCTTCAAACCCAAAGTTAGGGCATTGAATCGACGTGCACCCGCGAATCGGCCCACACATCGAGATCGCATAACACTCCTATAAACTCTCAAGATTGGTCGCCGCCAACACGTCCGAATGCCAACCCAGAAAGCAAAGCAATCTGCCGCCACGTCTTCCTTGTTTTCCGGCTGCTGTTGTTTAGAACCAATATGAGCGCACCATTTCGTAAACGCCGAGGTTAGGATATTTTCTCTACAGAGAATTTGCAGGTCACTATGCCATCTTGTCGTGGATTCTGGCCGAATCCGCCGGACGGGCTGTCCGCAACCTCGATTTCCGCCGCGGAAGCAATGTGGTCGTAGAGCTTGTGGTTGCCCGCCAACCAGAGACCGAGTACGTACCGACCCGGTTTGAGGTGAAGTGCATCGAGTCGCACTAGGAAGCTGTTTTGACCTCTTTCGAGCCGTATCGATTCGCCCCGTATGATCGTGTCTGCGTTGACGAGTTTTGTCCCGTAACGGTCGTACAAGGTAACCGCAAGGCTATCGGCATCTCGAGAAACATCCGAATCAATGACAATTTCAACGTCCAAGGCGCTGTCCGGATAAGGATGATTCGACAAAAGTGAGTCGGGACAACGATATCGTACAGCAAGAAATCTGGCTTCTTGGCCTCCATTTCGCAACACGCCGGACAACTCGATCCATTGACCTGGTTGGTTTCGCTCTCCAGTCTCCGAAAGATACTCTGCGATGATCTCGTCCTTTGGACCGTGTGCTTTCAGGCTTCCATTGTCAAAGAAGAGACACTGTTTACACAGCCTTTGGACGGCGCTCGATCTGATGGCTTACGAAGAGAATCGTCCTCCCGCCCTGACTAATGTCTTCCATTTTGGAGAGACATTTTCTTTGGAACTGCGCGTCGCCGACCGCCAGAACCTCGTCGACCAAGAGGATCTCGGGCTCGAGGTGGGCGGCCACCGCAAAAGCCAATCTCACGTACATGCCGCTCGAGTAGCGTTTCACGGGGGTGTCCAGGAACTGTTCTACATCTGCGAACGCAACAATTTCATCAAACTTTTGAGTGATTTCACGGTGCAGCATTCCCAGGATGCTGCCGTTCAAGTAAATGTTTTCGCGGCCGGTCAACTCGGGATGAAAGCCAGTGCCAACCTCGAGCAGGCTGCCAATCCGACCACGGAATTCGACTCGGCCAGAAGTGGGTTCGGTGATCCGACTGAGAATCTTCAGCAGAGTCGACTTGCCTGCTCCGTTGCGACCGATAATCCCCACGACCTCTCCCGGCTCGATTTTGAACGAGACGTCCTTGAGAGCCCAGTGGGTTCTGGAATCGTTCGAATCCGGATCGGAGCTCGAATGCCGCCCCCGTCGCTGTTTCCAATGCGGAGAGACCCTCTGTGATCGACTCGCGCAGCGTCTTATAGCCGCCCGCCCGATTGGCCCCGATCCGATAGCGCTTGCTGATCTTCTCGACTTTGATCACCGTCGTCATGGATTTGAGCCGCCACCTAGCGGAAGATGAGCAAGATATGAGCGTTTTCGAGCGCGAACCCGTTCAGATGAGATCCGCGAAATCGCTCTCGACACGCCGGAAATAGAAGCAACCCGCCAGGAGCAATACGACGCTTACAGTCGTGGAGACCGCGAGGGAATACCCGTCGATCGGTCCTCCCAACATTGCTTGGCGCAGATTCGCGATAAGCCCATAGGCCGGGTTCAGGGGCATCACGCGGGCGAGCTTGGGCGACACGCCCGTTTGCAAGTAGATGCACGGCGTTGCGAACATCCAGAATTGCACGAGGAAAGGAACCACGTGGCGGAAGTCGCGGTACGACACCGTCAAGGCCGACAACAGCGTCCCGACCCCCAGCGCCGCAACCACCAAGCCCAGCGTGATCAAAGGAACCAAGGTGATCGACCAGGTCGGAATCACTCCATACCAAAGCATCAAGACCGCCAGCATCGTGAACGAGATGGCCAGGTCGGCCAAGCACGCCGCCACCGCTCCCATCGGGATGATCAACCGGGGAAAATAAATCTTGGTGACCAGCTTTTCGTTGCTAACCACGCTCTGGCCGGCTGTCGAGATCGCGGTCGAAAAGAACATCCAAGGGACCAATCCAGCCAATACAAACAGCGGGTACGGTATGTTGCTCGAGGGGTTGCCGGCGACTTTGCCAAAAAACAAGCTAAACACCAGCATCGTCGCCAGCGGCTGGAGAATGGCCCAAGCTGCACCGAGCACCGTCTGCTTATAACGTACCTGAATATCGCGCAAAGTCAGGGTAAGGAGAAGCTCACGGTACCGCCAGAGCTCGCGCAAATCGACGACTTTCCAGCCCGATCTGTGCTCCAAGACCGTCACCGGCACTCGCGCGTTGAGCGTCTGACCCGGCTGCGCCACGGGCGATTCCGGAATCGACTCAACATCCTCAAGCAGGTCGGTCGCGCGACTCACAGTAAGCTGTCCCTCGGAGTTCGATGATCGTTAACGTGCTCAGCCACTCGATCGCAGGTTTCATCCGGCCTTGGCGGCCGTGAGCGGCTGCTTTTTCCCGATACCCACCATTGATTTGAGAGACCGCAGCCGGGTCCTCAATTGCTCGCGAGCGCGGGTCGGCAGCATCGCCAGAGCCATGAACTTCCACGCTCTAAACTGCCAGAAATGGTGCCGGAGCGACGTGCGTAAGTGCGCCCGGGCCTTCAACGATTCGCCCGCATTCACAAGCTTCTCGCCCGCTCGGCGATGTATCTCCGCCAGTCGGCGTCGGATCATCCGATCGGGCAAATCGATCTCTGATCGCGCGTGTTCGATGAACGGCAGGACCGACGTGAGGCAGTTCATAGCCGCGTGGATGCTATATTCGTCTCGCGACAGTCGATCCGCCATACCGGTCTGGTAGCGGATCGTCGCCATGTCAATGAAACCGACAGGCCCGTACCTGCACGTCCGCAAGTGGAAATCGTAGTCCTCGCCGGAAAAACACAATTCTTCATTGAGCCGACCGACTTTGTCGAGCCGATCGCGACGCACAAGCACCGTCGAGGTGTGCACCAGGTTTCCCATGATCATATGAGAAAAGATCTTACCGGCGTAGAATCTTCGGTCCACTACCACCGAGGCAAGATGCGGGACGATCCCGGCCAGCGGCAACGACTGCGAGAATAATTGTTCGTTGCGCGGAAACCATCGGTAGGCGCCGTACATGGTCCTCAAGTGCGAATGGTTCGCAATTTCTCCATCCGGGTCGACGGCTTGCATGTCCGACCAGACCATACCAACCTCCGGAAGGGCTCGGAAACACGCAAGTTGGAGCTCAAGCTTCCAAGGCAACCATACGTCGTCGGAATCGAGCCAGGCCACGTACTCCCCGCGGGATAGAGATAGACCGCGGTTGCGAGTCGCTGTCACGCCTCGGTTCTCGTGGAAGAAATACCGCACTCGAGGATCGGCTCCGTACGTGCGAGCGATCATGTCCCGTGTTTCGTCGCTCGAGCCGTCATCGACCACCACGATCTCCAAATTCTGGTGGGTCTGCGTTCGCGCACTGTCAATGGCCCTTCCAACGCAGTAGACGCGATTGAAAGTCGGGATGATCACGGTGATAAGCGGTTGCTGCACAAATCGCCCCGCATGCACGCTTTTTTAGTCAGACAAGCGAAAGGAGCTCGACTGTACTGAGAATGGACCCGTCCCACGTCGATATCGGATGCTGTTGCCATCGTCGCAGTACCGGAAATCGGTCACGGTGGGCTGGCTTAGCCGCGATTCCATTGAGAAAAGGGTCGTGCGTGTCGAGGCAGCATGCCTCGACCGGATAGAACGCGTAACCATGAGAGGCAAGGAGCCCCAGGAGCTCGTCGGGAGTGTGGCCGCTGTACCGCAGCGTCTTCGGATTCAGCTCAAGCACGAGGACCGGGGAATCGGCCCCGGAGAGCAGCTTCGTGGCGCCCCGAAGGGCCTGAAGCTCCGCCCCTTCGATATCCATCTTGACGACGTCGACTGGCCCAATCGAGTGCTCGGCGACATAATCGTCGAGGGTTACAGTGGGGACTATAAGCCCCCCGGCGGCCGTCTCACCAGTGACGATCGAGTTCATGTTCGGTTCACTAGCCTCAGCGAAGTTCAGCATCGCCCGCCCTGGGGTATCGCTGACCGCCACGGGGTGGACAGTCGCGTTCTCGAACCCGTTCAACTCGAGGTTCCGACGCACGTGCGCGGCGAGAGACGGCGTCGGCTCGAACGCGTGAACATGGCCTTGCGATCCAACCCGGTTCGCGGCTACCAGCGCGTACTGGCCGATGTTGGCGCCGACGTCCATCGCCGTCATTCCAAGGTTTAATAGCGCAGCAAACGCCTGGATCGTCTTGGGCTCATGGGTTCCCGTCAGAATGATCTCCTTCTCCAACGTAGACAATCCCAAAGGGCGGATGAACAGTCCAGGCTCGAGTTCGATGATGAGGGAAGGCCCCACGAACTTGAGCAATCGCCATTTGCCGCGTTCGACCGGCGATCGGCGCAAGTAGCCAAGCAGCACCCGACTCGCCAGCGTGTTGATTCGGCTGACCCGGCGATAACGAGTCCGTGCGCCGGGATCTCGCGGTGCGGCCGCCATTCTCATTCTTCCCTAAATGACGAACCGGCTAGAGAAATTGGCTTCCAACCGATGGCACGCCGAGACCAGAGGGACAGGTCCTAGCGCCCGAAGCTCTTGAGTGCCGTTCGTGAACAGACTCCGTGCCCTTGGGTAGCCGGCCGGCACGGCACAAGCACTCCCCGCCTCTCTGATAAAAGCTAGCTCCTCCAGGAAAAGCTAGCACTGCTTTTCCTCGCGTTCCTCCGTCTGGGAGACGCCTCCGTTCGATTCGAACGCTCATCGCCCTGATTTTCTCAGAAGACTGTGTGCGATCGCATCGTCTGACGATAGTGGTTGATGAAAAAAACCATCACGGCGAGCGACGCTCTCAAGCTCGCTGCATCGGTTGAATTGGCCAATAGGTCTGCGGAATCGTAAGTGGGAAAAACAGGGAGAGACGTTTGGGAACATGACTGAAGTCAATTGCATCCTACCGGCTTACATCAAAAGGATTTCGGACGTCCGAAGGGAGCGACGACGGCGATCGTAGCTGTGCTGTAATGCATTGCGCGACTGAGCACGCGGGGCGCCTGGATAATTCCTCAGGAACTTGACTTGAAACAACCAGTTAACGTCAAGCGAACCGCCGCTCCGAGTCGCCAGATCGCGAATGTGGTCGTTGACTGTTTAGCGGACTTGCATAGGAGCGATTGTTTTCTACGAGGATCCTGCGTTGTCGTAGTCGGCTCATGTCGGCAAGTGTTCAACCTCCACCTAGAGAATGGCGCGATCTCTATCAAGCATCGAGAGTCCGAAGGGAAGGTCTCGGGGCAGCGATTGCTGTTTGTCGCGAACGTACACGTTTCTTTCACCTGATTTGGCGAATCCATTCCAGAGCAATGCCGTGTGCAGGCTCGGGGTGGTGGCATAACATGTGACGTCGTCCGCAGAAAGGTCGCGGAGGCGATCGGTGAGCGCGGCGACAGTAGCCTGCCAATAGCACGGATCATCGGTATCAAGCCAACAATCCACTATTTTTCCCAGCCGAATTCGTCCATGCTGATTGATCTTCAACACGGAGAAGCCAATCATTCGCTCTGATGTGTGAATGGTCCAGCCAGAAAAACCAGACAGAGGACACCGGAGAAAGTAATTGAGCAGTAAGTGATTACGCTGGCACGTCACGATGCGAACTGAAGACTGTTGTTGTAAACAATCAATTTCTTCAGTGAAGAAAGGCGCCGCGCGCAATTCGACGGTCTTCGAGGCCGGCGTTCTGCGCGTTCGCCAAACGGACGCCATGTCCTTGGCCGTCCCTGCCCACTTGCGGATGAGTCCCTGACCCGTTGTGCGCAAGCGGTGGAATGGTGCAAGCACCTTGCGAAAGTTGACGAGCCTGGGCTTCTGTTCGAAACCCAACCCAGGAAAAACGGCTTCCGCCTGTTCGGTTCCGCCGATGGCGTACTGTGTCTTGCAAGTCGCAAAAGCTTTCAGCATCAACAAGGCGCCCAAGCCGGGATGCGCGTCCGAGCCGCGCCAGTCGATGGCGTGCATTGTCGAGACGGGCGTCGCTCCGTCTCCCGATACAATGAACTGACGTGGACACATTCCAATGTGTCCGATAATCCTGCCCGCCGACCGCGCGACGAGGCTCGAAACCGATTCGCGCGATGGACCGCTTGGCCCATCAAAGTACTTCCATAAAAGAACCTCACGAGAGAAACGATAAGCGGTTGCGGGATCGCTGACGAGAAACTGGCTCAGTTCTGGAATATCGGCGCGTTGCGATTGGGTGATTCGCGTACCGGAGAACATGCCAATATTCCTACAGGAACGACGCTTTGGGTGGTCACTCAGTATTCTGTCGAGTCTGTCCAAGACTGAGGTCGGATTTGTCGGCTGGGAAACTTGGCGGTACCCGCTGTTTTCCTCGATCTTCGAGGAGCGTGAGCACCGGAATCGACTCCTCTACTACCCCTTGCGACGCAACGCAACGCGATACAAAAAAAACTGCTGCAGCTATGTGGGGTCTGTTCAGCTCGTCGAATCCCATGCATTACGAGGTGTATATACTGACAAAACGTAGTCTTTGTAAGAATGATCAGAACTGCGGTTTCCAATGCTTTAGGTAGAAAGGCGTGTAAGTCTACGCCGGCTGCATAACGCTTCCGGCGTCCGACGTAATTCCCTGTGCGCGACTGGTTTCCAGCAACGTTCTGTACGAATTCTCGACCTGCTCGTCCTTGGGCATCCCGAAGAGAACCCTAGGAATTTCGTAAGGGATGCGGATCGCTCCTGTAAGCGTGCAGATGATGATTCGGCAATCGAGCCAGAAGGATCTTCGCCTCACGTAATAGAGGTCGTGGGCGAGCTTTCGACGGACGCTGGCGAGATCCGTGTCGGGCGGCAGTTGAACCTGTGCAAGTCCGGTGATCCCTGGATGGACAAGCATCCTCGAGCGATAGTGCGGAAGGGCCTTCTCGAGTTGGGTGACGAACTCGGGACGCTCGGGCCTCGGACCGACCAATCTCATCTCTCCACGCAGGACGTTGATCAATTGTGGAAACTCGTCGATGTGGGTCAACCTCAGGAATCGACCCAGCCTAGTGATTCTAGGATCGTTTTTCGTTGCCCACTTCGCCCCCGTCGTGCGCTCACAATCGACCACCATGGTCCGAATCTTCAGGATCATGAAAGGACGGCCATTGAGGCCAAGCCTGCGCTGTCGATAAAGCGCCGGTCCCCGCGAGGTCAATTTCACAAGCGCCATGAACGCCAAAGTAATTGGCAGCAACGCCAGGAGAAGTATGATCGAGACGACATACTCAACAACGACTCTTGGAGAAAGTCGATCCATGAGCGTCGGCTCCTCCTCAAGGATCGCCCGATGCTCGGAGGTGTCGCTACTGATCTCGTTGTCTATGTTTTCTACTGTCGGCATCTGCAAGGCGCCTCCTAACAAGCGTTTGGGGGAGGATCGCTCAATCTCATCGGAGCGGTCGGCGAGGTTCGATCGAGGTTTCACGTTCAAACATTCTATTGAAAACGAGTAGTCTTATGACGATTGCTTGTTTCGAACTTCACCGAGCGACTAACGTGAAGATCTCATTGACTCACTTCACGTAAGGGTAATTCGAGTAACTCGGCGACGAACGGACGTTCGCGACCACGGCGCCCAAGATTCGAGCCTGAAACGAATGCAGTCGATCGATGGCGGCTTTCACCATTGGTACTCTGCTAACTTCTCGAAGAACCGATAAGAGAACGCAGTCTACGTATTGACAGATAATCAGCGAATCCGTGACAGCCATGATCGGCGCGGTGTCGACCAGCACGAAGTCGAACTCCTCCCTCGCCTGTGCGAAGCACTCCGCAAGTCGGTCGTGGATCGGCGTCCTTAGCACGTACTCGTCCCCCACGCCCGCCGGCAGAACCCAAAGGTTGCTGAAGGGCGTCAACCGAGCAGCGTCCTGAAGGGTGTTCTCGCCCCTGATCAACTGACGAAGACCGGGAGAGGGATCGAGATCAAAAAGTCGGTGAAGAGTCGGTTTTCTGAGATCACAATCAATCAAAAGCGTACGCGCGCCGGTCCCAGCCAAACTGAGAGCGAGCTGACTCGAGAGAGAAGTCTTCCCCTCTTGTGCCAGAGCATGGAAATCATCACCACTTTGAGCGACTCGACTCGAGACGCCCTGACGAGGACAGCTCGCGTGGCGTCCACCGATTCGATCAGCATCGCCCGTTCGCTCGAAACCTTCATTTCGAGGTTAGCGCTCGGTTTCCGGCTGGTCGTTTTGGGTAGAGCCGGCAATGTGCCAACGAGAGAAAGACCTAAATCCTCGACGACCTCGTCGGGTTTGCAAACCTTACGAGATCTAAGTTCCAAGAAACTGATCGTGAACAGGATAAGTCCGAACCCTCCGAGGCTTCCAATCGCGGACATCATTAATCGTTTGTCTTTGGATTCGGTCCGTGCTCTATCGGCCAGTTCGATCAGGCGTACGCGACTCTCAGCTTCGAGTTCGACGCTCAACGATTCGAGTTCGTCGCCAAGGATTCGAGCAGCAACGTCCGCATGAGAGATGTCGTCTTGAATCTTTTGGAGGTCCATCGTTTGAACGTTGAGCGCTTGCGATTCCTCGAGAATCCGCTTAACCTCGGCGTTCACCAGTTTCTCATGCTCCCTCAGCGTGGTAAGTCGGAGTTTCCTTGCGTCCAACTCCGAACGCTCGGCGCCCACGTTCTCCTTGAGGAGCTCGCTCGAGAGCTGCTGGTATTTGTTTGCCTCGATTTCCTTCAGATTCCGCTTGGCTGAGTTGAGCGCTGCCAGCGATTCGACAATGCTAGGGTCGTCGTCGCGCCGGGCCACGCTCTTGTAACCGTCGACTCTTCGTTTCATGTCAGAAACGCGTTGCCGCAATCTTATAAGATCTGGATCCACCGCGAGGGTACGTTTGATTTCGGCGTCGACCGAGGCCCGATCGAGCCTTCTTTCAACTGTTCCACCGCTGTCAGCCAACTCCGCAGCTTTCTCGCTCCGTAACTCGGACTGAACCTGCATCAACTCTCTCTCTGCGGTGGCGAGTTGCTCGAAAACGCCTTGTTGCTTTGTTAGAAGCGCCTTCTGATCGTTCGATCCAAGATTATTAGAGAGTTTCCTCAAACTGGCACGCTGAGCCTCGAGTTTGCTTTCGTACTGCTCATAAAGATGCTGGATTCTCTGATGTCGCTCGATGCGACTCTGCTGTTCCTTGCGGACCACAAGCTTTTCGTAACAACGAGCCACCGCGTTAACGATGATTCTTGGAGCCTCAGGTTCGGGCCCAGTCAAGGTAATTCGTAGGATTTCTCCCGCAGTGCTCACCTGAACCGATTTCTCGAGCCAGCCTATGGGATCGCTCTCTTGCTTGACGACTGTGAGTTTGGCGACCTCTGGGTCGTTGAGAGCCGATTTCAAAATAAGCTGACTCTTGATCCAATTGACTTGAGTCGAGAGATACGTAGTAAATTCCGCCTGAACTTCATTGGTTTTGAAAATGATCCGAGTTGGCTGCGACGAAACGAAGAAGGTCGCTCGAGCCGTGTACTTCTGGCGAGGGATCAACATCCAAGCTCCGACGAAGGCCATTACGGCTCCAATCGGAGCCAGCACCAGCGCAATTCTCCATCTCCGGCGTAAAGCCTCGACAAACTCCACCGGCGTCGGTTGACGAGCCGGCTTCGGCCCGTCGAGCTTTCTCATCGCCATAGGCGCGAGCGTTGTCGAATGGGCCGGGGTTAGAATCAGTTCTTGCTTGTTAGGCTGATGCAAAGGTTTTGCTTCGCTCCGATTTATTCCGCGTCGATTGGACGGCGTATATTAGATAGGCAAACATGAGTCGTACATCAAGTCACTTTCAGACCGAAGTCCGACGGTTCCATAGAATCCAAATCTAGGCGATTAAGCGTGGGAATCACCCGAGACAAAATGCCGTATCGATTTACCGACTGAGTCCTTGGTTCTTCGGCATGTGAGAAGCACCCTAATACGCCGAGAAGGCGCCTGAGAGCCGCAAAAACCGCGCACACTCCGTGCACGTGGGTTGCGGCGCCGCAAACCACATCTCTCAACGGTTCATCCGTGTGTTCTGGCTCTAAACTAATGTGTTCGTACTGAACACATCAGCCGATCAATTCCAACCTGATCGTTTACGAATCCGCTACTATTCCGTGACCGCTTGACGTCGCCGTCGAACTTCAGTCAGTTGATCGTCCCGTCTTCGGAACTGAAGCTCCACCATAGAACCGCGACTCTTCCAAGCGAATCCTCAGCCGCAATCGCTCTGCAATTGCAAGCATCACTTGACGGAGCGTGAGCATAGTTTACGTGCTCTCGGGACGTCAAGCACGTGGCTTTAGCGCGATCGAAGGGTCTCGATTTATCAGCGCAGATCCAGTCTATTGTTTCTCAAAGGCTTTTCGGAACCAGAACCGATTCCTCAGACGTGCACTGCCTTACTTCGCAACTTACTTGTCCGGCTGAACAGTTTTATTCGGCCAAGCCAGCAGGGTCGAATCCCCGGACAAAGGTTCGAACCGCTTGAGCGAGGACTAAAGACCAGGGTTGCCCGATGATTCAAGCGATTCAAGGCCCCGTGACATCTATCCAAGTATATGCCTTGTCTTTTATATCTTTCATTCATCGTAGGCTCGAGCCGACCCCGACTCTATGAAAACCCGTACACCACGCCTATGTATTCCCTAGGAACTCTCTAATATTTCTTGTCGGCTGAGCGGCCGAGCCTACGATTAGCCTAGAATAATATAGCACGATGCGCGTTGCCTTTTTTCAACGGTGCGTTCCGTTCGGGGAACAAAATTTTTAGGCTCCTGACTGATCCGGACCTGAACTTCGATTAGCGTCTTTTATGCTCTTCTACCTAGAGGTGCAACTTGCTCGAGTCTGGCGGCCCGAAAGATGGCGTGTAAAGACTCGACCTCAACAGACAACTATCCCAGGGAAGTCGGTTGCGAGTTTTGATCCTTATCAAGCAAGGCTTTGTGACTCGCCGAAAACCCCTTGTTTGATAGGCTCTGACGAAGAGAGAGGAAGTCTGATGAGTGGTCTTCTGCAATACACCCGGCAGGACTTGAACCTGCAACCCTCAGTTCCGAAGACTGATGCTCTATCCAATTGAGCTACGGGTGCGTGGCTTGGATGGTTCGGTTTGGATTCGATCGTAGTATATTAGTGGACGGACTCGTCGGCTAACAAGACGGAAGCCGCTGCAACCCGAGTTGCCGAGTCTGCCTGAAAGTAGTTGAAGGCCCCAAGATCGGACCATCCGTCTGGTATGCGGCCCTGTCGGCTCGGTTTACGAGTCGCAAGTTGCACCGGCTCGATGAAATGACGATCGAAGCTGGATGTATGAGGTCCTGAACGTCCGGAGCCGCCGATTCTTTGTCCTCCACAACCGCAACCACTCAACCGTTTTGGAACTTACCGAACGCCATGACCCTGGCGCAGGATCCCTCTGGGGGCTGGGTCCTGGGCTCTTATCGCTTCCGGGAGATACGTCGCAGCTCTGGTCCTCTTTTCCTTTGCCGCGCTCACCGACGCCCTCGACGGCTGGCTCGCTCGGAAGCTCAACCAAACATCGGTGGTTGGACGCCAACTCGACCCGCTTGTCGATAAGATCCTTGTCACTGGCACCTTGATTTACCTTTTGACGATTCCCGGCTCGGGGATTTATCCATGGATGGCGATCATCGTCGTCTCCCGTGAGCTTGTGATCCAGTGGCTCAGAAGCCTCATCGAAGGCAAGGGCGAAGCGTTCGGAGCGAAGCTCGCCGGCAAGCTCAAGACCTTCACACAGTGTTTGGCGATCGTCCTATCGCTCCTAGTTCTCTCACTCGGACAGGCGACAGTCGGCGCGTTGCCGTTGGCCCGCGACGTTGTCTTGCTTCTCGCGGTGTTTCTCACGGTCTACAGCGGATACTCGTACCTTTTGCTGGGATATCGCTATTTCAAAGGGCTTACCTAATGGGTTGGTTCGAGTCTCTCGTCCTGGGAATCGTCCAGGGCCTTACCGAGTTTCTTCCGGTATCAAGCGACGGCCACCTAACGATTGTTCAGAAGGGGTTCGACGCCGCATACGGGAAAACGAGTTCCGGCGAGCTGAACCTCTTCTTCGACATCATGCTCCACGTCGGCACGTTGGCGGCGATCGTCCTCTACTTCCGACGAACCGCCGTTGAGGGCGTTCGGGGCTTCCTGAGGCCCAGAGACGCCCGGCCGGGCTACCACCGCAATGAGCTTATTCATATCGGCGTTCTGGTCTTTGTCGCTCTTTTGCCACTCATTCCTTACGTCAAGTTCAAGCATGTGATCGAACAGGCTCTCGAGAGCCTTGTCGTCACCGGCTGCGGCTTTCTAGTCACGGCCGCGGCGACTCCTGGTCACTCACTATAGTAAGGGTGGGGAACGAGGCCCTGGACAGACCGACTGGACGAGGGCCCTGCTGATTGGCCTGGCCCAGGCCTTTGCGCCGTTACCGGGAGTCAGCAGAAGCGGTCTGACCATCGCCGCGGCGCTTCTGCTCGGTCTCGAACGCAGCTGGGCAGTCGGTTTTAGCCTTCTTATCGCAGTCCCAGCGATTCTTGGCGCAAGCGTCGTGGCGATCAAGGATCTGAATCCCAAGCTGCTCGACGCCGAAATGATCGAACAGACCGCCGCGGCTGCCATCGTAGCCGGGCTCGTGGGGTACTTCGCAATTGGTTGGTTGACGACGGTTGTCCGTCGCGGCAAGGTCTGGTATTTTTCTGTATATCTCTTAGTTCTCGGTCTCGCAGTGCTGGCGTGGGGTTTGAGGACGGAACGAGGGTCGGTCAAGCAGGATGGCAAACCGGTTGAGACAACTCTGGACGGCAACCCGAGCATCCCTACTGCGCAATCTGGCGGTCGCCCGGTTCGGGCATAGGTCGGACACACTCTGGATCGTCGAGACTCAGGCGGCGAGTAGACAGTTTTCAATGCTTCTCGCCAGGCACATGCAGGCGATCTGGAACGTTCGAGCCTGGACATGGAGCGACATCTGGAGCTCGATACGTAAGCACTCGGGCAAGGACGCGATCAGGTTGCTCACAGAAGCAGGCAGGCTCTGCGTCCTGAACGAGGCGGTAGAGCAGGCGAAGAAATCCGGCGAGCTGCCCTTGCTGGGGCGAGCGTCCTCGTCCAATGGACTGCGACGGCGGTTGCTTTCATTAATCGACATCTGGACGGCGAGTGAGAAGGCTTATGGGGAACTGCGGCAGTCCCATCCAGTAGGCAACCTCGCCGAGGCAGCGGTCGTCTACGACCAATACCGGCGCATCCTTGAAAGGATTCGCTGTCAAGATGAGACGGGGCTGGCTCTCTGGTGTTCAAAAAGGGCAGGAAAGCTCGCAACCTCGGTGCTTCCCAACGGGGCTTCGCGGATCGTGCTTCTGGACCCCAAACGATTTTCGATCGCTCAAAAGCGAACACTCGAAGCATTCGAAACCGCCGCTCAAGAGGTGATCGTCACTCTACCGCTCGACCCCGACCCCGCACTGGAAGAGGCTTATCGACCGTCTCTCCATACATATAGTTACTTTCGTACACGAGGATACGAGGAGCTTCGAGAGTCCGAAGAGGCCGACCGACCCGCGGGATTGGAGGCGTTGGAGAAACGGCTGTTCGCTTGGTCCAGCGTCGAGCAGAGACCTGCCGCGAGAACCGACGGATTGTTGATCTTGGGGGCTCCGGAGGGCGCGGGTCATGCAAACACCGCTGCCGGACAGGTCGTCGAGCTTCTCTCCAAAGGTGTTCGCCCTAGTGACATTTGCATACTCACACGCACATGGGACGAACAGGCCTGCGTCGTTCTGGAGACGCTGCGCGAGTCCGGCGTCGCCGTACAGTCGACGCTTGAAGAGCCGCTGGAACGTTCTCCCGCGATCGAGGCTCTACTTTTGGCGGCTTCTCTCCCCGCGTCCGATTGGGAGGTCGAATCGCTTGTCCGTGTTTTGCGGCATGGGCGTATGAGTCGAGCATCGAGTCCGTCGCCGCGCCCTTATCCTTGGCTGGGTCGATCGCGGCGCGGGTCGTCGCCGGACTCCGGACGATCGGAGGGCTCGATCACATCCGATCGCGGATTTTATCCACCATCGAGGAGGCCAAAAGAAAAGGAGCCGGCTCGACTTCTCGTAAAGGAGCCAAACGGGTTTCCGCCGAGATCGCCTTGGCAGCCGTCGAACGCCTTGCGACGATCCTGGCCGGCGTCCAAGAACCACGCGATTGGGCGAGTCAGGTCCAACTGATCAAGAAGATCGCAGTCCATCTTGATCTCACATATCACGATCCCGAAGGTCTCCGGCGCCTCGATGCCCTCTTCGACGCCCTCGACGATTGGACTAGTATCCTCGCCGTCATGAGCAAGGACAAAGACGCCTGGAGCTGGGACGCGTTCCTGGGAAAGGTCGTGTCGCTCGCCGCTTCGTTGCACGTCTCCAAGCTGCTTCAAGAAGACGTCGAAGAGGTTCGAATGGGAAGGATCGAGGATTTCGAAGGCGCTTATTTCGAGCACGTTCTCCTGATCAACCTTGGCGAGGGTTCGTTCCCGAGTAGACGCGCGGTGGAAATGCTCGAGAGCGAAATGGAACAGGGGAATGATTCGAGCGAACAGGCTGCGCATCTTCCTCGCTCGACCGCTTATTCCCAAGACATGAATACGTTCCTTTCCGTCGCGAAAGCCGCGAACCATTCTCTAACGTTGACCTATCCGAACGTCGACGCAAAAGGACGGAGAATGCTCAAGGCTGGGTTCCTGGACGAGCTCGGACGCATCTTTGCCCTGGATGCGAAGCCCGCCTTCCCACTCCCCTCGAAATTGGCCTCGTCGTCGAGGTCGGTATTGACGTCGACCGCGGACCTTCGCATCCGCGAGTTGACGAACGCCCTCGCTGGAGACTTGGCCGAGCTCGAGGAGATCGCGAAACTGCGTCGCCACCGCGAGGCGCTCGAAGGCTCCGCAGCAGCGATCCTCGTCTCACACGCTAGACGCCTTGGGAGCTTCGGCAAGTACGACGGCCTTATCAAAAGTAAGAAGGCGCTCGCGTTCATCAATTCCCGCTTCGGCCCCGAGCAGCTACTAAGCCCCAGCCAAATCGAAACATACTCATATTGCCCATTCCAGTTCTTTTCGAAATATGTTCTCCGCCTGGAACCCAACGACGAGCATGATCCTCTGACGTCCGACAGGACTGAACGTGGAAACCTGGTCCACAGGATTCTGGAGCTCGTGCTGCACAGCGTGAAGAACCTTGAAGTCCAGGATCAGGCTCGTCTGACGGAGCACTTCCTCCTCCAAATCACCCCCGCGGCTGACCAGGTGCTGGGGGAACGGAAGCCCGGGGACGAGCTCGAGGCGGGCATGAATCGCATCGAGGGGGAAATCGTGCGTTCCTCGCTTGATCGGTTCGCATCGCAGGCGCAACAATTCGTCAGGAAGAACACGGAGCCGCTCGTTCCCAAGTACGCCGAGTGGAGCTTCGACCAATCAAACGATTCGACCGAACTGGGCGACGAGCTCGTGCTCGGAACGGGAACTACAAAGGTTCGGCTACGAGGCAAGGTCGATCGGGTGGACGTCCTCGAGGAAGACGATCGATTGCTCTTTCGCGTGATCGATTACAAGACCGGCAAGGGCTTCAAACCAAGGGATCTGCTAGCGGGAGTGGCTCTCCAACTTCCCCTTTACGCAATGGCCTTCGAGAAATGGGCTCGAAAACAATCGGGCTCGGCCCCGCCTTCGCCGCTGGGCTTTGGATACTGGTCGATCAAAGACAAAGGATATGCCGACGTCTATAAACTTGGCGACGAAGAAAAGCGCGAAGAGCGGTGGCGAAATTTGAAGCAAGAGGTCGAAAAGTTGGCCGTCGAGCTCGCGGGCAGGCTTCGAGCGGGCGAATTTCCAGTATTCTCGAAGGACGAAGGCTGCACCAGCGCCTGCGAATATTCGACGATCTGTCGGGTCTCGCAGGTGCGCCGCGCTGGCAAAGATTGGAATAGCCCCCATCTCGATCTGGAGCTGCTCGAGTGAGCTCGAACTCGACGCCCGAGGCGCCGCGGACAAGCTCTTTGACCGAAGAGCAACGAAGAGCGGTCGAGGCTCGAGGGCATGCCGTCGCGCTCTGCGGCGGCGCGGGTCGGGCAAGACGAAGGTGCTGTCTGAGCGGTTCTTGAGTCTGCTCGAGGGAGATCAACCGGCGGACGTATCGCGAATCGTGGCCCTAACGTTCACCGAGAAGGCGGCGACTGAGCTGCGAGACCGAGTGAGAAATTCCTGCCGGACCCGCTCCGTCGAGGCTCCCTCCGACCAAAAGCTCTACTGGAAGCGAGTCCTCCGCAGACTCGAAGCTGCTCCCATCGGCACCTTCCACTCCTTCTGCGGCGCCATCATGAGGCAACACGCCTTAACTGCCGGAAAAGATCCCGAGTTCGAAATCAAAACCGAGCTCCTTGCCCCGATGCTCGTCGATCGCGCGATTGCCAAGTCGGTCCGCCGCATGATCGCGAAGGACGACGATTCGCTTCGCCGATTCGGGATCGAATGGGGCGTCGAAGGCGTCCGAGAGTCGCTCGAAAAGCTACTGGGAAAGCTCCACGGCCTCGACCTCCGAACTCTCTTCGAGAGAACCCCACAAGAACTGGTCGAGCTGTGGAGAGATCAATTCACGACCAAAGTCTTACCGAAGCTCCAGCAAAGAGTTCAATCCCTTGCCGACGAATGCTTCCTCGCGGTTCAGCCTTCGGATTGCTCTTCGGGGGCTCTGCGAGGCAGGCTCCAGACCGCCCTCGGGCTTTTGCGAGAGGTCTTCGAGTTCAAGGATTCCGACGACTGGCGTGGCAAGCTCGAAGCGTTCGTCGCAGCGGTATCGTTCTCTGGGGCAAAGGCGTCGATGTGGCCCAGCCTCGCTGTCTACGAGCACGTCAAATCGAGTTTGACTACGCTTAAAGATTTCATTAAGCAAGAGCTCCTCCAAGGGTTCTTGGTTTCGACGCAGGCCGATGAACTCTCCGCCGCGGAGCGGACGTTGGCATTGGCCCAAATCGCGATTGCCGCCAAAGCGACGCTCGAACTCGATAAACAGTCTGAAAGCTGGGTTGAGTTTTCCGATCTGGTCGAGGGAGCGAGGGACTTGCTGCTTAAACATGAAGACATCCGCAATTACCACAGCTCCCGAATCGATTATTTGCTTGTGGATGAATTTCAAGACACCGATCCGCTCCAGGCCGAGGTGATCGAGTTGTTAGGGGGATTGACCAACGACGAAGGGCTTTTCATCGTCGGCGATGCGAAGCAGTCGATCTACAGATTCAGGGGCGCCGAGCCCGAGCTTTTGGACCGCTTCGCCCAGCGGGCCCCGGAGCATGGCAGGCTTGCACTCACCGAGAACTTTCGATCCGCCGCCGCGCTCATCGACTTTGCCAACATGCTGTTCGCCGAGACCTTTCCAGGCCCCGAGAACAGGCTCGCGCCCAGCGCCTCCCAGCCCGGTCGCGATCAAAACGCTCGCGTCGAGTTCCTCTGGTCCGGCCAAGCTTCTCAAAGCAACATAAACGCCGTGGAGCCGGCGTCTTACCTCGAGGATTCCGACCAAGATCCTTTTGCCGATTTCGAGGTCCGCGAGCTCGAGGCCAGGCAGATCGCTCTGCATTTGAAATCGCGTTTCGAGCAAGGCTGGATGGTCCGCGACCCGCGAAAAGGCGGCCTCCGAAACGCAGGGCCGGGCGACGTCGTCATCCTGCTCAGGACTCTCAACGACGCTCGCTGGTTTGAAGAAGCTCTTGCGCAAGAGGATCTTCAATTCTATATCGTCGGCGGGAGGGCGTTCTTCGCAAGGGACGAGATTCTCGACGTCGTGCACGTGCTGAGTGCGATTGAAGATCCGCTCGACGCCGTTTCGCTGGCGGGCGCACTGCGAAGCCCCTTCTTCTGCGTAAGCGACGAGGGTCTATTGGCGCTCGCCGCTCTTACGGTCGGCTCGCCGGACAGGTCGAGTCTCCCAGTTGAAGGGCTTGTCGCGGGCCTTTACTACGGTGAGATTTCACGCTCATTCATGTCTCGAAGCGACGCAA
>CAWFUI010000010.1:0-10849 GCA_963818975.1 uncultured Planctomycetota bacterium
GAGTGTATGCAGGAGGCAGGGCTTCCACCGGGCGTTGCCAACTTGGTCTTGGGAGATCCGATCCAGTTCGCCGACGCGCTGTTCGAGCGTCCCGAGGTCCGCAAAATCAGCTTCACGGGGTCGACGAATGTGGGGAAGGAGCTCATCAGGCGCTCCGCCGACGGGGTCAAACGGATGAGCCTCGAGCTGGGAGGCCACGCTCCACTCATCGTTTTTCCGGACGCAGACGTTGCCCAGGTTGCCCAGGCCGCAGTTTTGGGCAAGTTCCGCAACAACGGCCAGGTTTGCATCGCGCCCTCGCGGTTCTACATTCACGAGAAGATTGCCAAGGACTTTACTGAGGCCGCGGTCGAACTGACCAAGGCTCTCAAGATGGGCAACGGGCTTGACGAGGGCGTGCAAATCGGCCCGATGGTCGAAGCTCGGGCCCTCGATAAGACGGCGGGTCTGATCGAAGACGCCCGATCGAAGGGCGCCAAGATCCTGACAGGGGGTTCGAAGTCGAGCCGGTTCGACAGGGGGTATTACTTCGAACCCACTGTGCTTCGCGAGGTCAACGGACAGATGCGAGTCATGACCGAGGAACCGTTTGCCCCCGTGATGCCAATCCTCGATTTTTCGAAGCTCGAAGACGTGATCGCCGCCGCGAATAACACACCCTATGGTCTTGCTGCGTATGTGTTTACGAACGACCTGACGGTCGCAACGCGGATGGCGGAAGGGCTTGAGGCTGGGATTATTGGAATCAACGATGCTGTGCCCGCCACTCCGCAGTGCCCGTTCGGCGGGATGAAGGAGTCGGGTATGGGACGCGAGCTGGGGATCGAGGGTCTCGATGCATACTTCGAAATCAAGTACATTTCGATCGGCTTGCGAAGTTGATTTGGATCAACGTGGTCTCCGGCGGTTCTCAAGAGGCTCCAAGCGGTTTGCCGATGATTGGGAAACAGCGCCTTGATTTTCGCCAAGAAACCTCAGCGGCGAACGAATCACCCGGTAGGCGCAACACGTTGTCCAACGGGAGTTGGGAGGGTCTGCCGCGATGGGCTTGGATATCGCACTGGGCGTGATCGCCCTTTTGTGGGCGCTTCGAGGATGGCTCAAGGGTTTTGTGGACCAGGCAGTGCAACTTGGCGGGATCGTGGCGTCGGTGTACGTGGCGGGGCCGCTGCGGGACGCTTTGATGCCCAGGCTTTCCCCGAAATTACCTTCGGTCGATCCGATGGTGCTCGAAAAGCTGGTGTGGTGGTCGTCAGCGGCGATCAGCTTTGTAGTAATCGTGGGCTTGGCCTCGACGATCCTCAAGCTTTCAAGGCGTCGGCCCGCGGGGCTCGAGCCCGAACCGAGCTATTCGGACCAGTCGGCGGGTCTACTCCTGGGGCTTGTCAAAGCTGCGGTGGCTTTTTCGTTTGCGCTTGCCGCGGTCGACCAGTACGCCCTTGGTTTTCTCAAGGGCGCTGAGTGGTCGGATAAGTACGTTGCGACCTCCTACGCTCTGACATGGGCCCGAGACGCCAAGCCCGCCGAGCGCATCTGGAAATGCCAGCCCGTAAGGCTCTTCGTGGCTGAGATCAAGAAAAGCGGCGTCGAGATGAAACCGACCAAGAGCTCGGAAAAGAGCGATGATACAAGCGCAATCTCAGCTCTACCCGAAGGGGATTCGACAAAGTCGCTCGAGCTGCCGAAGTTCAGAGACGGTCCGAGCGGAATTCCGCCCAAGCTCGAACTCGACGCCGATCTCGACGCCCGCATCGAGAAGTTTCGCGAACAGCTCAAAAAGACCGAGTAACACCGCATCACGGACTTTAGAGGTTTAGACGCCTCGGACCCTCGGACCTAAGCTGGCGTTGACGCAAGCCTCAGCCTCGGTCAGACTTATGCAGTGAAGACGAGCCTAGAAACCAGGCATGAGGCCGACGTTTCCGTCGCTCCCAAGGGCGTGCGTCCTTTGCTCGCGCCTCTAGCCACGGCTTCGCCGGTTCCGGAGAGTAGGCGGGCTTCGTTTCCAGCCTGGGCAGGCGCGCTGGTTCTCCTGGGACTATCCGTCTCATTTCAAGGCTATAGAAGCCGTGACGGCGACCAAGCGTATCGGCTGCCGATCCTGCTGCACATGCAGGATCAGTCGCTGTACAAACACGACTCGTTCGTGAGAGCTTTTGACTTCTTCAACCCGCATCAGGGTTACTTGCGGTTGTTGAAAGCGGCAAGCTGGACGATGGGGCTTTCCGTCGCTCTCTTTGTATTGTATGTCATTACATATCTCGTAATGTACGTTGGAGCGCGACTGCTGACCACGTCGATCTGGCCAGGTTTTGCAAACCGTTGGATTCCGGCGATGTGCGTCGCTTTGGTTCTGGCGTCGAAGGCAGGGAATATCGGCACAAACCATCTTTTCGAGACGATGCTTCTCGACCGTCAGATGGCCTTTGCGCTCGGTTGGTGTATTTTTGGCGTGTTCGTGGGATTGCCCAGGTTGGCGGTGCTGGTCGTGCCGATCCTTTCGTTCCTGGCCTGCGTGATTCATCCCTCGCTCGGGCTCCAGATTGGCTTGTTGGTTCTGGGCTGTTGGTTTTTTGGGCTTCTCTTCGGCGAGCGTCTGGGGTTCGAGCGGCGAACTTGCGGCATGGGCGTACTGTGTTGCTTGGCGGCCCTTGCGCCTTCGCTCGCGGCGCTCCCGAGCCAATCCGCCAGGCTTTTCGAAGGAATGGATGTGCACGACTATGTGCTGATATCCGCGTGGATTCAGAGTCCGCAGCATATGCTGCCGAGCCTTTGGAGAACTCCCCAGTGGCTGGCTGGGCTGGGCTACATCGTCCTGGCCGTGTTGACGCTTGGAGAATCGTTCGCCCATCGAATCTCGACGACTTCTCAGGTGAAGCGATTCACATTGTTGTTCGCCTTGATTTTGATTGGCCTGGGCGCGTCTTGGTACGCGATCGAAATCCTCGAGATGCCGAGTGCGATCCTTTTTCAACCGTTTCGGATGGCCACCGTCGTGCGTGGGTTGGCGCTGGTTCTGATCGCCGGTCGGATTGTCCATCTCCTTGAAAGCGGCGGAGTTTGGGAGCGCGGCAGAGCGTTCTTGCTGATCGCGGGCCTGACGGGCGATTGGTCGTTCGTCGTTGCCGCGTCGGTGGAGCTTGCGTGGTCGCTTGGCATGCGACTACCGCCGCGGACGCTTCATCTCGCAAAAGCCGCCTCAGCCTTAACCTTTGTATTTGGGGTCTGGCGGCTGAGCAGGCATGACACGGAGTCTGGTCATTGGCGACTTTTGGCAGCGGTTGTTTGTGCCGTGGTCGTTCAGATCGCTTGGCCTTTCGTGAGGAGGCGTTTCGAACGTCGACGCGAATCAGCAGACCCGTCGATTTCGAGGGGTTCGAGAGTTGCGTTAGTTCTTTTTCTTTGTTGGGCAGCGCCTTTGATCGGCTGGCTGGTCCCGAGGCTCGAAGTACTCGAGTACTCGAGTTGGGGAGGTCGTTTTGTCGAGGCATGCGTATCGCAGTGGCGGTTCGACGAACGTCCGCGCGACGATACCGAGAGGCTTGCGTTGTGGTGCCGCGATTACACTCCGAGAGATGCGGTCTTCATCGGTCCGCCGGGTCAGAAGACGTTCAGGCTCTGGTCCAAAAGATCGCTTGCCTTCAATAGGGCTGGCAGTCCCTATCACGCGGAGGCGTTGGCGGACTGGTTCAACAGGTTCAAGGATCATGTGGGCTTTGATGGTTCTTCGCGAGAGTTCGCCCAGGCTTATCTGAGAGATCGACAGAAGCTCGAGCGGCAGTACGACTTGCTAAACGATCAGAAACTCCACGATCTCGCGAAGAGGCAAGGCGAACTTATATTATCAAAGCGGCGCCGCGTCCTGGACCGTTCTCGAAACGTCGAGGGACGCCCAGAGGGCCTCTCGAATATGTGCATGGAGAAGGGCGTTACGCGGTTTACAGGCTGCGCCAGGCGGATGCGTCCAAGTCGGCCGATGCCGACTCGTCGGATCCGTCGACCCCGGGGACCGGATAGTCGGCGACGAACTCGTGGATTTCCGATTTGATACGCCCAGCGGTTTCGAGGTCGTCTGGGTTCGCGAGCGCTTTGACGATCCAATGGGCGACCTGACGGAAGGCGTCTTCGCCCATGCCCCTTGTTGTCAGCGCTCGGGCGCCCATGCGAACACCGCTGGGGTCCATGGGCTTGCGCTTGTCGAAAGGAATGAGGTTCTTGTTCACAGTGATCCCCGCCTTCCCGAGCACTGCCTCGGCAATCTTGCCCGTGAGACCCTTTGAAGTCATGTCGACTAAAATCAAGTGGTTGTCGGTTCCTCCAGAAATGATCCGAAAGCCTGCGCGGGTGAGCTCTTCCGAGAGGGTCTGAGCGTTGGCGACGACTTGTCGCGCATAGGCTTGGAAATCATCGGCGAGCGCTTCTTTCAAGCAGACGGCCTTGCCGGCGATAACGTGCATCAATGGACCGCCTTGGAGGCCAGGGAACACTGCGGAATCGAGCTTTTTGCCCCATTCCTCTCGGCAGAGCGCAATGCCTCCGCGCGGGCCCCTCAGAGTTTTGTGCGTCGTGGTTGTGACAAAATCGGCCAGCGGGACGGGATTCGGGTGCATTCCGCCGGCGACGAGACCCGCGATGTGGGCCATGTCTACAAAAAACACAGCGCCGACTTCGCGGGCGATTTCGGCGAAGACGGTGAAATCAATGATCCTTGAATACGCGCTTGCGCCAGCGAGTATGAGCTTGGGTTTGTGTTCCCGTGCCAGCTTAACCATGGCGTCGTAGTCGATGCGTTCGGTCTTGGGGTCGACTCCATAGCCGATCGTGCGATACCACCTGCCGGAGAAATTGAGCTTCATGCCGTGCGTGAGGTGGCCTCCTTGCGCGAGGTCCATGGCCAGCACGGGGTCGCCGATTTCGAGCGATGCGTAGTAGACGGCCTGGTTGGCGGTCGCCCCTGAATGCGGCTGGACGTTGGCGTGCGCGGCGCCAAACAGTCGTTTCGCCCGATCGATCGCCAGTCTCTCGACGACGTCGACGTTCTCGCAACCGCCGTAGTAGCGCTTGCCAGGCAGGCCCTCGGCGTACTTATTCGTGAGCGGAGAACCCACTGCCTGCATGACCGCGGCGCTTGTGTAGTTTTCTGAAGCGATCAGTTCCAACTCGACGTGCTGCCGTACCCGCTCCGCTTGGATCGCATTGAAAACATCGACATCGGTCTCGTTGAGCGTGCGGTTTTTCACGGAGTGCAATCCTTATCAAGTGTATGCGCCAGGAGTCCACTGGAACCCAAACCTAAACCTGCTGTTCCGACCTTCGAACCGAGCGTTGGCGCAGACCATCGTTCGCGCCTGCCGGCTTCCGCGGCGAAGAGCCGGACGGAATCGCCTCCTGCCTCGATCGTAAGCAGTCCCTCGGGTTCGCGGCAAACCCAAACCAGTTTGGACGCGGCGGCCTCGACCAGATCGACGACAGGCAAATCGACGGCATAGACGCATGCGGGCTCGAGATCAGCGTCATCCAGCGGCTTGCCGGCCCTGACGGCGAAATCCGCCTCGATCTTCGCCCCTTCGCGACCTACCGTCGCGGTGAACGCGCCGGAATCGTGAAACCGGTCGCGGAGGCCGACCAAGAGCGCCACTTCACCAGTTTCCGTGGCCTGGATCGCCAGGTCTTGAAAGACCGGCGTCGCGGGACTTCCCCTGTCGACAAAATGCGCGATCAAACGTTCGGGCGAGCCGGCTTGGTCGAGCAGCAACGAGTGGATCCAGCGGTCGTCGCGCCAGGTGAATTCGAGCGCGAGAGAGTTCGCGGCAATTCGACGTACGTCTTGGATCGACCCTGGCTGGGCCATGAACGACGCGTCCTCCACTTCAGAGCTGGTGAATCGAAAGGACCGTTTACTTGTGGGACTGAGATAGCTTTTTACGTAAGAACGATTCAATGAAGCCGTCGATCTCTCCGTCGAGCACTGCGCGTGGATTACCGACCTCGTGACCCGTGCGGACGTCTTTGACCAGTTGGTAGGGTTGGAGGACGTAGGAACGGATTTGGCTGCCGAAGCTAATCTCGCCCTTTTCGTCGTAGACCTTGGCGTATTGGGCCTCGCGTTTTTGCTCTTCCAAGCGGATGAGCTTTGCCTTGAGCATGGCCAAGGCGTTGGCGTCGTTCTTATGCTGCGAGCGTTCACTGCGAGACTCAGCAGCCACTCCCGTGGGCAGATGCGTGTAACGTACCCCACTCTCCGTCTTATTTTGGTGCTGACCGCCGGGCCCGCCGCTGCGGAAAACGTCCCGCTTCAATTCGTCGTCGCGGAGCACGATGTCGATCGTGTCGTCGATTTCCGGCAGGACCTCGACCGAGGCGAATGACGTCTGCCTGCGAGCGTTGGCGTCGTAGGGGCTAATGCGGACCAGGCGGTGTACGCCGGTCTCGCCGCGAAGGTAGCCGTAAGCGTATTCGCCTTTCATATGGACAGTGGCGCTCTGGATGCCCGCGGCGCCGCCGTCCTCGCGGTCGACGATGTCGTTCGAATAGCCCTTTGACTCCGCCCACATCGTGTACATGCGCAAGAGCATCTCTGCCCAGTCGCACGCCTCGGTGCCGCCAGCGCCTGCATGAACCGTCACAAAAGCCGAGCAGTGGTCGTTGGGACCCGCGAGCATCGAGCGAAGCTCGAACGCGTCGAAGTCTTTCTGGGCGCGTTTACTCGCCTGTCGGATCTCGTCGTCGAATTCACCTTCCTCAGCCTCTTCGCCAAGCTCGATGACGCCCCAAGGTCGTCGCTTTGCGAAACGAGGGATTCGAACGGTTTGAGCACATCGTTCAGCGTTTTGAGCTCGGCGATCACCGCTTTGGCGCGCTCTTGATCGTTCCAGAAGGTAGGCTTACCCATCTCCTCGTTCAGCTCTTCCCTACGCGCTTGTTTATGACCCAGGTCAAAGAGAGTCTCGAAGGTTGACGATCCGCTCGATCACCGTCCGCGCTTCCCGCTTCAACTCGTCCAACATTGCTCTCAACTCCAGCCTTCAACAGATCCCACCCAGACCTTGTCGAATGACAATCACCAGGTCGTTTCCCAGGGGTTCTTGTTTCACGTACGATTAGACTCAATTGACATCGGTTCGGCCAGAGCAACCGCGGAAAATGAGGGATTCAAGCACGGATCGGAAGGGATTTACGAGGGATTCAACCACGGATTGGAAGGAATGGAACCACGGATTGGAGCGGATTAAAGAGGGATTCAACCACGGATAACACGGATCGCACGGGTAAGAATAATTGAAGAATAAATAAAAATCATTCTTCGTATTGTCCCATCAGTGATATCCTTGGTATCCGTGATTAAGACTCTGATCATCAGTGGTTTGAGTTCCGCTCCATCCTTGGTTTGAATTCCGCTGTCTCCGTGGTTGAACTTCCTTTTCAACAGTGGTGCATCCCATGAAAGGCAGGCTTGCTCCGTCTCCCACCGGGCTTTTGCATATTGGCCACGCCCGGACGTTCCTGTTGGCGTGGCTGGGCTCGCGGTCGCTCGGCGGCAAGATGGTGTTGCGGATCGAAGACATCGACGGGTCGCGAGTCAGGAAAGGGATGGCGGATCGCGCCGTCGAAGATCTGAGCTGGCTTGGCCTCGATTGGGACGAAGGCCCGGACGTGGGAGGACCGTTTGGTCCCTACACCCAGAGCCAGCGATCCGAGCTGTACCAGAGCAAGCTCGAAGAGTTGAAGCGACGAGAGCTTGTGTATCCCTGCACGTGCACGAGAGCGGATATCGAGCGAGCAGCATCCGCTCCTCATGCTTCGGACGAGCCGCTGAGTTACCCTGGGACCTGCGCCCATCGAAGCGCCTCCGACGCCGATTCGCTGGGGAAAAGCGGCTTTGCGTGGCGCTTCCGCTCTCCCGATGGGCTCGTAAGCTGGACCGACGGCGTTCTGGGCGAAACGTCGATCGATCTGCAGAAATCGGGCGGAGATTTCGTCGTCTGGAGGAATGGCGTGGGGCCCGCGTATCAGCTCGCGGTTGTCTGCGACGACGCAGCGATGGAAATCGCTCAGGTCGTGCGCGGCGACGATCTTGTCTCGAGCACTCCCAGGCAGATCGTGCTGTACCGGGCTCTGGGATATACCATTCCAGAATTCTATCATGTACCGCTCGTTTATGGCGTCGACGGCCGGCGACTGGCAAAGCGCGACGGATCGACCGCGATCGCAAGTTTGCGAGAGCAGGGCGTCGCTGCAACTGTATTGGTCGGCGTCCTGGCTCAATCGTGCGGACTGACGGAACTTCGAGTTCCATCGACGCCTGCCGATTGGATCGAGGCCTTCAGTTGGGACGCGCTGCCGCGCCCACCCTGGAGTTTCGATTCTGGCGACTCAAATCAATAAAACGCCGGGATGATCGAATTTCGAGTGGATCGTCATGTTTGCTTTTTCGGTTTGACAACGTTGCGTCGGCTTGACTATGATGCCGCCAGCTCTAAGAAACCAAAATTTGGAGTGGTTTCTGGCGAATAAAGAAGTAATCCAGGAGGAGAAGGGGCCATGGCCCGGCCGAGGTCAAAGGAGTTGACCGAGCGCGAGCTCGAGGTGATGCACGTCTTCTGGTCGCTCGGCGAGGCGACGATCGCGGACGTCCGCGACGCCCTTGCCGAATCGGGGCTTGTCAGGGCTCATACGACGATCGCGACTCTCGTGAAGATCCTTTCCGACAAGGGCTTCTTGAAGACCACGCGGTTTCGCAGGCCCACGCAATTCAAGCCTGCGAGATCCTACAAAGAAGTGTCAGGCAAGCTGCTCGACCAGGTCGTCGAGTGCGTCTTTCAAGGATCGAGCCAATTGCTTTTGGTTCGGTTGCTCGAGCGCAAGAAGCTCGGCGACAAGGAGCGCAGGCTGCTCGAAGAGATCATCAAAGGCGGTGGGCAATGAGCGTGCTTGGTCTTGTTCTCTTCTCCGCCGTTTTGAAAGGCTCGATCGTCGGTGCTATGTCGCTGGCTCTGGTATGGGTTGCGTCCAGAGGAGATTCCGCGCTCCGCGCAAAGGCTCTGCCCGTGGTGTTGACAGCGATGACGTTTGCGACTTACGCCTCGCTCGCTCCCTGGCCGAGGCTCTTCTCGATCGAATGGCCTGTTCGAGAATCGCTGATCGCATCGACCGAGGCGAGGTCTTCGACCGCCGCCACGCAACAAAGAACAATCACGCCGGTGCATGCGAATGCTAAGCGTTCATCGGTGATCGAATCTCGGAATCCATTGTCAACCGCGCCCCGAATCACTATCGACCGGCGCATCGAAAAGCTCTCAAAACCAGCCGAAAAAAGGATGAAATGGGAGTTCGACTGGCGTCCTCCGTTCTTGATTGTCTGGCTCACTGGCGTTGCCGTAGGCCTAAGTCGGTTTCTTCTCTCCTTGCTCGCGGCTTGGAGGCTTGTGAGCCATTCCAGGATCGAACCCGAAGTTCGGCTCTCGCGCTTGGTCGCCGAACTTTCTCGGGAACTGGGCGTTCAATCCCCAGTACGGACCTGCGTTTCCGAAAGCCTGGAAAGTCCAGCCACACTGGGAAGCTCGAGACCGATCTTGCTTCTTCCGCTTTCGTGGCCAAGCTGGAGCGAAGAGGAACTGCGGGTGGTCGCTGCTCACGAGCTTTCTCACGTGAAGGCTCGCGACGCTTCGGCTTGGCTCTTCGTGCAGTTCTTGTTGGCGCTTTATTTCGTGCACCCGCTTGCTCACTGGATTGTCAATCGATTGAGGCTCGATCAGGAGCTGGCTGCGGATCGATCCGCCGCTGGGCTAGTCGGTGGAAGAGATCGTTATCTTGCCGTCCTTGCACGGTTTGCTTTGGCGTGCGACCCACGTCCGGTGGTTGCAACCGCGCCGATGTTGTTTCGTTCTCAAAGTCTTTTATTCAGGAGGATCGCGATGTTGAGACAAGAGGATTGGTGTGCGTTCAGCGTTCGAGCAGCTGACCGGCCGACATTGCGGGTTCAGGCTCGCTGGGGCGTGCTCTGCGGAATCATTGCTTTTGTTGCCCTTTTTGCTTTGGCAACGACCGTTAGCGGTCCACTTCGCGAAGCCTTGAGCCAGGAGCCTAAGGCCCTCGCAGAGGCGAGCCGCGATGCGATCGACGATCTCGGCTTCGACCTTGGTTCTTACATTCCAGCCGATACTGTGGCTGTCGGAGTGGTCAGGCCGGGCAAGCTCTATAACCTTTCCGAAGTGAAATCGTTCCTGAAAACGATAGGCGGCGGCGATCAGGGTGAGGAACTCAATCGCATCATCGACATCGTCGATCCCGAGAGCCTGGATTTGGTTGCGGCAGTGCTTCTGAAGACCACACTTTCGGAGGGCGCCCAAATGGAAAAAGCTGTCGCCGAGTCGGCGGGCGTCATCGTGCGTACCACGCGGCCTCGCGATTGGAAGGCATACCTGTACTTGCGGGACTGTTCTCCGAAAGGTCGAGGATAAGGATCAAACCGATTACATTGCCAAGGCGACCAGCAGCAGCGAAGAGCTTGGTTTCTTCCTGCCGAACGAGCTGACGATGGTGGCCGCGTTTTCACCCAGTTTGCCGAAGTTCATCCACGCATTTTCCAACAAGGCCGACGTCAAGGCTCGCACCGCGAAATTTAAGTCACTCGAGAAATGCCAGTTGGGCTGGTCTGTGGACACGGCCTGGGTTCGCGAGGCGGTGCTGCCGTTGTTTGAACGTGAAGCCAAAGATGCAGAGGTATTGGCGGCAGTATCACTAGTTGCTCCGCTCTGGGAGCGAACGGAGCAGCTCACGATGGCAACGACGATTGGAGAAAAGATCAGCCTGGAAATCACAGCAATACGTACGAAGTTGAGCGGAGAAA
>CAWFUI010000011.1:0-223938 GCA_963818975.1 uncultured Planctomycetota bacterium
TGCTGGTTCTCTTTGCCAATCGAACCAATGGTCAAGGCTCAGCCTCGGCCATCGAAACCGAGCTTTCTCAAGGCGTGAGAGGAAACGGGAGCTCAAACGCCAGCCCATCCCATCGAACCCTGGCTTCGCATTGTGGGCCAGTTCCGACGCGGAAGCCTCCTACAGAGGAAAGCCAACGCTCGATCTGGACAGTGCTTCCAAACGGCGCCGCGAGAGTGCAGGGCATACGAGGTGATTTGCTGTTCTTCAAGTACCCCTTGGTCGGCGACTTTACGCTTCATTATCAATCGCTCGACGCAAGAGGCGCCTCGACGCAAATCGCTTATGGCGGCAAGAACTGCGGTTCCAATTGAGCTGAGGCCCCTTTGTCATGAGGCAGATGAGGTTCGGCTGGCAACAAGTGCAACAGCCGCGGGCTACAACCCGCCTGCCGACCGCTTCAACAGCTATACTTTGGAAGTCAAGGATCAAAAGATCAGTTCCTTCGTCAACGGCCGCCTGCACGCCGAGCTCGAACACCCAGTCGTCATCGGCCCCTGGCTCGCCTTCGAAAGCAACGGTTACACCAAATCGGCAATCAAGAACGTCTCGATCGAAGGCAAGCTGAAGATCCCACGCGAAGTGAGGCTCGTCCAAGGAGACGGGCTCGAATATTGGTCGTCGGCGACGGGGGAATCGCTCAGGCCTCGGGTCTCCCCCAACAAACCACAACCCAACAACGCACGCAGAAGAAGAGCGGTCCGCGTCGGCTCGCGGATCTTTAGAAACTTCAACATGCTCGAGGACGGCTTCGACTGGTCGGCCCAAGACGGACAAATCAAAGCCCAGCGCTCGGCGCCTCAATTCCCCACTTCAGGTTCCGCGGAAAGTCTGATCACATACGACAGACCCTTGCTCGAGAAGGAAACCCTCGCCTACGAGTTCTTTTATCTGCCTGGCGAAATCGTCGTTCATCCCGCCTTCGGTCGGCGTGCGTTTCTCCTGAACGAAGAAGGTATCAAAGAACACTGGGTTGTGATTGGCAATGGACAAAACGGGATGGGACAAATGCAATCCTCGATTGTCAGCGCCGACAACTCAATCGTCGTCGCCGCCAACAGACAAGGACCCGAGAAACTCCCGCTCAAGTCGAACGACTGGAACAACGTCAAGCTGGAATTGAGCAACCAATCGGAACTCTCGATCTCGCTCAACGGCGTGCTCGTTTATAAGCGCAAATTCGACCCCAAGGACGACCGCAGGTTTGGCCTCTATCGAGATCGCGAAGCCAACCAGGTGCTGGCCCGAAACTTCGTTCTCTCAGGCGATTGGCCAGAAACCATCGACGGCGCCGAGATCAAGGAGATGTTCCAAAGAGCCAAGAATTCCGACGACGCTGGTTCGATCGATCAAGCGGCCCTGGCGCTCTTCGATGAACGCGTGCTCTCGCTGCTGGCTGGCGACGTTGTGAAGCGATCTCGCGAGCTTCAGGAGAACGAAAAGTTCGATCTCCTTTCGAAGTGGGTCTTGCCCTCAGACAACCGAGGCGAAGTGCGGATCGAGGGCGAATTCCGATCGGGACCGACCGGACCACCCCGTCACGAGGGGCCCGTTCCACGAGCTAATCGAACTTGCTGTCAAATCGAATCGAGCAGCCGAGCTCAAGGTTCGAGTTGAAAAGATCGAACCGCTTGATTCCCCCAAATCGAGTCGAAGCTAGCTGCACTGCTCGCGATCGAAACGGCGATGGGAGATACAAAAGGGGCAAACGAAACGATCTCGAAATTCGCACCCATGATCGCCCAGGCCTCGGAATACTCGACCGAAGAACCTTTCGCGGAACTCTGCCCTTGGATACGGCAATCAGACGCCCCGAGCTTTATAAGACGGCCCTTGAAGTTTCAGACCAGATCGTCCAGAGGCTGAAAACCCGTCGCGAACAAAACGAATCCTTCGCGTCGACCAGTGAATGGGCGTTTCGCGTGCTGAACATCAACGCTTTGCTCCGCGAAATGCTCGCATCCAAGGATGGCAAGCCGCCGAAGCCAGGGGTAAGCCCCATAGCCAGTTGGGAAACTACGACGTTCGATACTCCCGAAGAACGGTCGTCAAACCCTCCAAAAGCAAGTTGGGTTAACAACTCCACGTCGCTTCGGCGCCTGCCTGGACGTTCGAAGAATTTCCTCTTTTTCGATGTCCCGTTGTCTGGAGACTTCCAGATCGATTGCGAACTCTCGGGAACGGGCGCCGATCAGGTTCGTTTGGCGTATGCAGGCGTTTCGGCGTTCTTGGTCGACGGCAAGACCGCGGAGATTAGGCGGATCTCCGGAGAATCTCGCAAGGTGCTCCTCAAAGAACCGTTCGACAAAATTCCCGAATGGGTTGGCTACTCGATCGAAGTCAAAGACAAGAGAATGACGATCAAGATCGCCGGCAAGGAGGTGGCGAGCGAGGTCCTTGGCGCGGGTTCCGGCCCGTGGCTCTCGCTTTATCAAGAGGCCCAGGGCTCCGGCGCCGTCCGCAACCTCCGATTGAAAGGAGACCCCAAAATCCCAACCTCCATCGAGATTTCGGCCGGTTCGGAACTTCCAAATTGGTATTCGCTTACCAAGGACGGGGCGCCGTTCGGTTCTTCAAGTATAAGTACATATAATTATGATCCGAACGCCAATCATCCCGAATGGTCCAAGCGAGGCGTGGAAATCCAAGGCGACGGTCCGCTTGGCGCCGCTGGGGAAGGGGATGAAGACAACGCTCAACAGTTCGGATTCGACTTCATGCAAAGCCAGGCCTCCGACGAGGTGAAGATCAAGGACGCCGATCTCGAAAGCGCCTTGGCTTACAATAGACCTATGCTTGAAAACTCGTCAATCGAGTATGAATTCCTGTTCGAGAAAGGAAAGATCGAGGTTCACCCCTTGATCGGCGAGGAGGCGTACCTTATCGATCCCGATGGCGTGAAGGTTCATACGTTGAGCTTTGGCGGCCGATCCGAATCGAACCTTCCGCCCGGCAACGTCCGGACCGTCAAGGAAGACCGCCGAGGCGAAGGTCCCTTGCCTTTGATCGATCAAAAATGGAACAAGCTCAAGATCTCTCGAAATAACGGCAAACTCGCCCTCGAGCTCAACGGAAAGCTAGTGTACGAGACCGCCCTGAAAACCAAATCGTCGCTCCCGTTCGCTCTTTTTCACTACACGGACAAGACCCAGGCGCGGGTTCGAAAAGTCGTCTACCAAGGAGCTTGGCCCCAAACGATCGCCGAGGGCGATTTGCTCGATCTCGCAAAACCTTGACCTGATCGTTCGACGACGACGCTCTCGAGTCAGAACTGAGAAGGCAGCGACGTCGGGATCCGCCAGCCCCCTTCGTTCGCGATCAACTCGTCCGCTTCTTCCGGGCCCCAGGTGTTTTTCTCGTATTCGTAAACCGGTGTGTCGCCCCCCAGCACGGGGTCGACGATTTTCCACGCCGCCTCGACATAGTCTTGGCGGGCGAAGAGCGTGGGATCGCCCCTCATCGCCTCTCCAATCAACCGTTCGTAGGCGCTCATTTCATCGTGCGTTGGGTGATGGTTCGCCAACAGCTCGACCGCCCTGCCGACCATGTCTTCTCCTGGCGTCATGACCATCGTCCCAATGCCAATCGCGATCTCGGGGCTGAGCTGAAACCGAAAATGATTGGGAGAAAGCGACGCAGTTGGGAAAATCGTCGGCGGCTTGCGGAGCTTCACGTACACCTCCGCCGCGGTCGTCGGCATGACCTTGCCTGCCCTTATGAAGAAGGGAACCCCAAGCCAACGCCACGAATGCACCTCGAGCCGCAGCACCGCGAACGTTTCCACGCGAGAGTCGGGCTTCACTCCCGACTCGTCGCGATAACCGATGAACTGCCCCCTTACCACGTTCGAGGCCTCTAAAGGCGGAATCGCCTTCAAGACCTTCACTTTCTCGTCGCGCATCGTTTCACTGTCGGTGCCGACGGGAGGCTCCATCGCCACGTTCGCCAGGATTTGGAAGAGGTGGTTCTGAACGACGTCGCGAATTGCCCCTGTTTGATCGTAAAACTGCCCCCTGCCCTGGATTCCGAAGTTCTCAGCCATCGTGATCTGCACGCTCTCGACGTACCTCCTGTTCCAAAACGGCTCGAGGTACGAATTCGCGAACCGAAAGAAGATCAAGTTCTCAACCGGGCGCTTGCCGAGATAGTGGTCGATCCGAAAGATCGAAGACTCTGGAAACGATTTGAGAAGGATCTTGTTGAGCGACTGGGCAGAGGCGAGGTCTCTGCCAAAGGGCTTTTCAATGATCACTCTCGCGCCTTCGGCGCAGCCCGACTTTTCGAGCTGTTCGATCACGACCGCAAACAGCACCGGCGGGATGGCCAGATAGTGCGTAGGGTGCTTCGCCGAGCCCAGTTCTTTTCGCAAGGCCTGAAAGGTTGCGGGGTCGTTGTAATCCCCGTCGACGTAGCGCAGTTGATTCAAAAGCTGCTCGGCCGCGGGGCCGTCGCCCTCTCCATGCTCTTTGAGACTGGCTCGCGCGTGCGATTTGAACCGCTCCAGATCCCAACCCGTCTTGGCAACGCCGATCACCTGCACGCTCAAATGCCCGCGCTTCGCCATGCCCTCAAGGGCTGGGAAAACCTTCTTGTAAGCCAGATCGCCCGTCGCCCCAAAGAACACCAAAGCGTCGGAATGCTCCGAACTCATGCGGACTCCTTTATTTAATTGGCATGAAGCATCAATCCACTTGAATTCTACAACAAGCGTTGAACGCGATCACTTCTTCTCGTGGTGTCCGCCGAATTGCAGACGCATGGCCGACATAAGCTTGTCGGCGAAGTTGGCCTCGCCCCGGGAGGCGAATCGTTCGTAAAGCGCGGTGGTCAGCACGGGCGCCGGCACGGCTTCGTCGATGGCCGCCTTGATCGTCCAGCGCCCCTCGCCGGAATCGGAAACACGGCCGCTGAAACCGCCCAGAGCCGAATCTTCAACCAGCGCGGCCGCCGTCAGATCCAAAAGCCAGCTCGCGATCACGCTGCCCCTTCGCCAAACCTCGGCAACTTCCGTTGTGTTCAAATCGTACTGGTAAAGCTCGGGCTCGCGCAGCGGAGTCGTCTCCGCGTCGAATTCTTGAGAATCCTTGCCAATGTTCGCGTGCTTTAAAATCGAAAGGCCTTCCGCGTAGGCGGCCATCAGGCCGTACTCGATGCCGTTGTGGACCATTTTGACAAAATGTCCCGCGCCGTTGGGCCCGCAATGCAGATAACCCTGCTCCGATGGGTTCGGGTCGCCGCTACGTCCGGGAGTCCGCGGAATCGAACCAATCCCTGGAGCGAGCGTCTTGAAAATGGGATCGAGACGGTCCACAACCTCTTTCTCGCCGCCGATCATTTGACAATATCCACGCTCGAGCCCCCAAACGCCTCCACTGGTGCCGACGTCGACGTAGTGAATTCCCTTCGCCTTCAGTTCCTTGGCTCGGCGGATGTCGTCGACGTAGTAAGAATTCCCGCCGTCGATCACCACGTCGTCCGCTTCCAATCGCGGAAGCAGCACCTCGAGCGTCTTGTCGACGACCCCTGCGGGAACCATGAGCCAGATCGGCCGAGGCTTATTCAACTTCTTGATCAGCTCGTCGATCGTAAAAGCGCCAACGGCGCCTTCCGACTGCAAGCCCTTGATCGGCTCCGGGTGAACGTCGAAGACGACGCACTCATGGCCCCCCTGCTTGAGCCTGCGAACCATGTTCGAGCCCATCCTGCCAAGTCCGACCATGCCGATCTGCATAAGCCCCTCCCTCGTTCTCGACCTCATGCCGCCGAGAAGTTCCCACGCAAAACACGAAGCGACGGCGACTTCCCATGTTCGTCAATGTCGGAGGCGGCTTCAACGTATTGCCGGACGAGAGGGACCGAGACGGCTGTTCGCGAGACCACATCAACCTTGGTACGCGCCAAGGACCAACCCAAAAGCGGCACGCTCGCGAAAATCGTACTACTCTTCCTTCAAGACGAATCTGGAAATCCACGGAAACGCTGGAAATCTGCTTATTCTTCACGCACCCGGGCTCGGCGCTGGCGCCAGTCCAGGCCGAGAATCTCGGAGAAACGATCGATGAGGCGCCAGTCCAAACTCAGAAAACCCGCGGTATTCGATCCCAAAAGAATCTTCGCCCCCGTGTGGAGGCCGTCGAACCTCGATTGCTGCCTGCGACGTTTCTGGTCTCGAGCCTCGCCGATACAGGCTCCCACACGCTCCGCGCTGCCATCATGAACGCAGACACGACCTCCGGAGCCAATATCATCGACTTCCAGGTCTCGGGAACGATCACGCTCCTTTCGGATTTGCCCGCGATCACGTCCCAAGTGAACATCGACGGCACGACCGGTACAGGCTTTAACGGGTCGCCAGTTATCGAAGTTAACGCCAACGGCTTCAATGCCTTCCAGTTCAACTCAGGCTCCGCAGGCTCGGCCCTTCGATCGCTTGGCGTCGTAGGCGCGGGCGCGGCGGGCGTTGCGCTCAGCGATTCCAATATCAGCTTGTTTGGGAACTACATTGGGGTCGATCTCAACGGTTCGACTCCAGACGGAAACGCCGGCGACGGAGTCCTCGTGAACACCACGTCGAACAACAACGTCATCGGAGCAACGTCCACACTCGTTCCCAGCGAAACGACAAACGCCATCTCCATCGCGTCCAACGTCATCTCGGGAAATCGGGGAAATGGAATCGAGCTCGACGGATCGACCGGCAACTCGATCGTCGCCAACTACGTTGGAGTCGACGTGTCGGGAACCATTGCCGTCGGCAACCTCGGCAACGGAATCGAGCTCGAAGGGGCGGTCAACAACACCATCGGCGGGACGATCTCGTTCAACAACACGACCGGACTGGTCCCCGATTCGAACATTGTTTCGGGCAACGGCGGCGACGGAATCCTCCTCCAAAACTCCTCCACCGGAAACACCGTGGCCTCGAACTTCGTTGGCGTCAACGTCACGGGCATTTCTCCGCTAGGCAACACGCTCGACGGCCTGGCCATTGCCAGCGGCTCCAACGATAATCAAATTATCGGCACGTATTTTAATCTCAATCCATTTGTCTTCGCCAACGTCATCAGCGGCAACCACGGAAATGGAATCAGCGTCACGAGCGCCAACGACAACGTCATCCACGCGAATTACCTCGGGGTCGGCGTCGACAACCAGACAGCGGTCGGCAACGCGCTCGACGGCCTGCTGGTCGCTGGAACCTCGGCCAACACCCAGTTCGGAGGAGTCATTCCTCTGGGCAACGTCTCCTCGGCCAACGGGCAAAATGGGGTTGAGATTCGAGACTCCGCATCGGGAACAGTCGCTTTCAACACCTTTACTGGCATCGCTGCGTTCGAGACCTACACAGACCTCGGCAACGGCGCGAATGGGTTCCTCATCACGTCGACAGGCCTGGGCAACGTCATCCGCACCAACGTCGTCGCGGCCAACCACGGCAACGGCATTGTCATCGGCGGTTATGCCACCGGAGTCCAGGTCTATAACGATATCGTCGGCATGAACACGTTTGGCTTCACGCCGAACCCAAACTGGGGCAGCGGCCTCGTGATCACGGGTAACGCTTACCAAAACACCGTAGGCAGTTACATCCCGTCGGTCGTGCCTCAGAACCTGTTCTCAGGCAACCTGGGCAACGGAGTCGTCATCAACGGCGGCGCCTACGACAACTTGATCTTTGACAGCTATATCGGAACCGGCGATTTCGGACAAAACGAAGCACCCAACGGCGGAGCGGGCATTTATGTCGGCGGAAGCGCCTATGGAAACACCATCGGGGGAAGCTCGGTGCTCTTCGGCAACGTCATCAGCGGAAACATCGGCCCAGGGATCGTGTTGACGGGAGGTTCATTCCAGACCTCAATCGTCGGAAATGATATAGGAACCGATCCTACCGGCACGATCCCTCTGCCCAATGGCGGCCCGGGCGTCTATATCAAAAACAGCACGAATAACAATATCGGCGACTTCTCGACCAGCGACGCCAACGTCATCAGTTTCAACATCGGCGGCGGTATTGTCGTCGCCTCGGGGAACGGGAATATCATCACCCAGAATTCGATATACAGCAATCAATCCGCCGGAATCATCCTTCAGCCAGGGGCCAACGGCAACCAGAGCGCTCCGCTGCTCACCGGCGTTTCGCGAGGAGCACGCTCCACGACCATCGCCGGCTCGCTCAGCAGCACGCCTCATTTCTTATTCACGATCGAGTTCTTCTCCACGCTCAAAAGAAAATCGCGCGGAGGCGCCAAGGCGAAACATTCCTTGGTTCAAAACAAGTCAAGACGAACAAATTTGGATTCGTCTCTTTCAAATTCAAAGCAGCAAGCCAAGGAGCCTCGATGGTTTACACCGCGACGGCGACGAGCATGGTCAACAACACTTCGATGTTCTCCAACATGCTGAAGGCTCATTCCTGAGCGAATGAGGCTTTCCGTCTGATCGATTCATGCGATCGCGCCGCCCGAGCATCGCTCGAGCGTCAAGCGGACGCTACGATATGAATCTTGCACTCGAGGGCTGGGCGCGGAGCGCTCGTCGAGTCTGGAATCGATCATTCGGAAAGAGGACGATCATGCGGAAAATTGGAGTGCTGAAGTCGGCAATCCGTTCAGCGACGCGGTTTGTCTATTCATCCTGCACACCCTGGTCGCGACGACGATGCTTCATGCCGGCGAAATCCCCATCGTCAAGCCGAAGGAGGCAGGCCTCGCGGACGCCAAACTCGCCGAGGTCAAAGCGTTCATGGAGCGCCAGGTTGCCGACAAAAAGATTGCCGGTGGAGTCGTCGTCATCTCGCACGACGGCAAAATTGGTTTCTTTCAGGCATTCGGCGAACAAGATCTCGAAGCCAAGAAACCGATGCAGACCGACTCGATCTTCCGCATTTATTCGATGAGCAAGGCCATTACCACCGCTGCCGCGCTCAACCTCTACGACGCCGGAAAGATTGGCTTGGACGACCCTGTTTCCAAGTTTATCCCGAGCTTCGCCAACCTCAAGGTCGCTGCGCCCGAAGGCCTGCGCTCCCCGACCAAACCCATGACCATCCGCGACCTGATGCGGCATACAGCCGGCTTCACCTACGGCGACGGTCCCAAGGAGCTGAAGGATGCATACGGCAAACTCAAGCCTCTCGAATCGAAAAACCTCGAGGAAATGACCGAGAAGCTGTCCAAAATTCCTCTCGCCTACGACCCAGGCGCCCAATGGATCTACTCCGTTTCGATCGACGTGCTCGGCAGAGTGGTCGAAATCGCCAGTGGTGAGAACCTCGACGTCTATCTGAAGAAAACGATCTTCGATCCGCTCGATATGACCGACACTGCGTTCAGCGTCCCGCCCGAAAAGCTCTCCCGCTTCACAGCCAACTACAGCAGGTCTGGAGACGGCCTGAAGCTCATCGACGATCCAGCCAAATCGCACTACGCATCGAACGTGACGTTCTTCTCAGGCGGCGGCGGGTTAGTCGGCACTGCGCAGCGATTACATACGTTTTCTCACCATGATCCAAAACGGCGGCGAGCTCGACGGCCGGCGAATTCTGAAGCCTGAGACGGTCAAGCTGATGACCACCAACCAACTTCCCGAAAAGGCCTTCCCTATTCGTTTTGGCGACGAAATTCGTCACGGCACCGGCTTCGGACTCGGCTTCAACGTCCGAAACGTGATCACCACCTGGGATCCCGCTGGACGCGTTGGCGAATATGGCTGGGGCGGAGCAGCCTCGACGCACTACTGGGCAAGCCCGGCGGATAAACTCATCGTCGTCACGCTCGAACAGATCATGCCATACGAGTGGGACACCGAGTTCGGAATCAAGAAATTGGTTTACGACGCAGTGCAAAACTGACGAGCCTCTGAGCTGTTTTCGCGCGGCAAGATCCCGCGCCTTTTGCTGGCAACGCTCTTGCTCGTCGCGTCACGCATACCGAAAAAGAACCATGGCCAAAAAGAAGCCTCGGACGACCGCAACGCAACGCGAGTTGGCCATGGTCTTTTCGGTGATCGTGCGCAATGCGATGGAGAATTTCCACGTCAAGCATCTCTCGGACGAACAGATGAAGGAGTTGAACCCTATCATTCGCAACGCTATTGTGACAGCTTTGCACATGAGTGCAAATATCAGCTACGACGACGTCAAGGCGTACTTCCAATTTCAGAAAATGCTCATCCCCAAATACTGGGAGGAACCCGAGCTTTTGGAAGACTACATTTGGGCCTTATCCCGGCGGACCAAATGACGCGCGAGCCGCGGAACGCAGGCAAAGAAGAGAATTTCCCCTGACTCGCGACGCCATAAATGAGCGCCTTGAGCAAGTTGCTATTCTTGGGGCGCTGTGCAGGATTTACGATTCGATCGGCTCCTCTGTCACTGGCAACCTACTGAAGAGCTCCCCCAGCGGCGCTTCGTAAGCCCGCCATCGCTCCACGTTGCTGCGGTACAGAGGCTGCCTGACCTGGGTCACGCTCGCGGTGCAAACCGGCCTCGAGCTCTCGTGGAAGGCGAGGCAGGCAGGCTCCCAGTTCAAACCGCACGCTTCAATCAGGCGTTTGGTCTCGGACTCGAAGTCCTTGACGAATTGCTCGTAAACGACCTCGTGAATCCGGACGCGAACAACCGAGCGCCAATGATTCATGATCCGCCTCTCCTCGAGTAACCGCCCTGCAATGTCTTCTTTTCGGTTCGCCCAGCGGATGGCGGCGAAGTTTGTCATCCAGCACGAAACCGCGACGTCGCGCGGATCGCGGGTCACATGGATAAAGGTCGCTTTCGGGAAAAGTAGCGAAAGGAGACCAAGATACAAATAGTTGTCGGGCATTTTGTCGACAACGCGATCCGGTGTTTCCGCGCATCCCTGACGCCGCAGCGTTGCATCGATCAAGTTCTTGTACGTGGCGCACAGCAAGCTGACCGCGGAGGCGTCAAGCGCGTCTAAACACTCCTGCAGTATCTCGTCGCGACCCACGATTTTCGGTAGGGCGTCGAAGGTCTGCGACGCCGCCAGAATTTCGCCGGCGCCATGAACCCGGGAATGGCTCGACAGGACGTGCTCCACCAGCGTCGTGCCCGAGCGAGGCACGCCAAAGACGAATACGGGTCGACGCGTCGCGTCTCCCGCTGCGGACAGACGTTCGAAGAGCTCGGACGTGAAGCACTCGATCAATCTGCCGACGAACCGATGGTGCTCGATCGAGCTGTAGGTTTTGCCTCTCCTCTCACGTTCGCACAGAGCGATCGCGTTGGCCGCTTCGAGGCAACTCGCAGATTGGTGACATTCGCCAAGGGCATCGCAGACGTTCGCAAACGCGAACAAAAGAGTGCCGCGCTGGTCCTCGCTGAGTTCTGGATCGGCAAGCCGTTCGCATAGAGCTGTCCGATCTTGCTCGGGCAACCGTCCTCGCAGCACATTCGCCAACTTCGCATAAGGGCCAGGGTGTTTGGGATGAAGCTTGATCGCCATGCGATAGTTCGCCTCGGCGCGCGTAAGATCTCCCAGTTCCTCGAAGAGACTCCCTTGGTTCACCAGCCCTTCGAGGAAGTCTGGCTGAAGCTCTAAAGCCTTTCGTAAGCTCGCGGCGGCCTCCTCGTAGCGGCCGTCCTGCTGCAAGGCCCAGCCGAGCTGATTATACGTCCAAGGACGGTCGGGCTGATGGGAGACCAACTTTTGGAGCCAGGGAACGGCTGCTGATGGCTTGTCGCCGGCGAGGTGTGCATCTGCAAGGGCTTGCCAAAGTGCGGGGTCGTCAACAGCGATCTCGGCCGCGCGCTCGAAGCAGGCCACTGCTTTCAGCGGCTTGCCTTCCGCCGCGTACGCCAATCCGCTATTGAAGTGAACCAGATACAGTTCTGGGCCAAGTCGAGCCGCCTCTGCGTATGCCGCGTGCGCTTCGGTCCAATGCTCCAACAATCGATACGCATTCCCCAGGTTATTATAAGCGGATGCTTGTTTGGGATCGAGCCGCACAGCCTCTTGGCAGTGGAAAAGTCCTTCATGGAGCGAACCAAGATCGAGTAGCGCCTGACCAAGATTGGCGCGCCTTAGCCAGCGTGGGCTCGACCTCGACCGCCATGCGGAAGACCTCCAAGGCCTCGCCGCGGCGACCGAGGTTTCGCAGGACCACGCCAAGATTACTCCTGGCCAAACCAAAAGTTGGTCTCTGTCGGAACGCCTCCTGGAACTGGGAGATCGCGTCGTCGACTCGACCGATGGCTTGATAAGCTAGCCCCAGATGATTCGCGGCCTCGGGGAAGTTGGGCTGAATTCGCAAAGCCTCGAGGCAACAAGCCACCGCGTCCTCGTAATCGCCATTCGACCGGTGGATCTTTGCCATTTCGCCGGGCCCGAGCGCCGCGGCGCTCGATGAGCTCGATGGCTCGCACCGATTGCCCACACTCTTGCTGCATCACGCCCGAAGCGTACAACTCCTCGGCGTGCTCGGGCTCGTGGGAGAGTAGCGATTGGTACCTTTTAGCCGCGTCGACGAATCGCCTGTCCTGATCCATCGCAACGGCTTCGCTTAGCTCGGAGTTCATGCGTAAGATCCTCTCGATCGTTCGAAAGAGGCCCCCAAATCAATCTAGAACGCATTTTCTTGGGATGAGAACCCAGCGAGGCGCAACTCAATTCGTTTCTGCGCAGCCCGTCGGCTCGAGCGATGCGAGTACCGACGTCACAGTTCTGCACACTCTGACAAGTTAAGACGCGGTGGGATCTCGGGTGGAAAGCGTCGATCAGAAGACGAAAACGCTCACCCTTCAGCGAACAAAAAACATATGCAACTGTTGTGCCGTTTCCGCCGTCCCGTAAGTCTGGAGAGGAATCAACTCTGGATCTCAACAGTGGCGATCTGACGGACGGAAACTCACTGATTCGAGAGCTTCCGTATCCAACGGCAACCTACTGAATAACGGCTCGAGCAGCGACTCATAAGTGCGCCATCGCGCCACGGCGCTTCGATACAACGGCTGCCTCACCTGCGTCACGCTCGCTGTCCGAACC
Organism: uncultured Planctomycetota bacterium; assembly: GCA_963818975.1. Classification (GTDB taxonomy): domain Bacteria; phylum Planctomycetota; class Planctomycetia; order Isosphaerales; family Isosphaeraceae; genus CAWFUI01. Next base: position 13,044 of record CAWFUI010000011.1, read on the forward strand.
GGCCGCGAGTTCACGTGGAAATCAAGGCACCCCGGCTCCCATTCCAACCCACAGTTCCTGACCAGGCGAGCAGCCTCGGACTGGAAATCGTCGACAAGCCGCTCGTACACAACCTCGTGCACAGGTACGGAGACGACCTTACGCCAATGATCCATGACCCGCTTATGCTCGGCGAAACGTCCTGCGATGTGATCGACGCTGTTTGCCCAGCGGATGGCTGCAAAATTCGTCATCCAGCACGAAAACGCCGAGTCTCGTGCATCGCGGCGTACGTGGATAAACGTCGCTTCTGGGAATAGGATCGAGAGCATACCCAGATACAAATAATTGTCTGGCATTTTATCGACGACCCGATCCGGCGGTTCGGCAATGCGCTGGCGAGTCAAGATCGTCGCAAGCCCTTCACGATATTTCGCGCTCAATGATTGGACTCCGGAGACGTCGAGCGCTGCGATGCCCGAGAGCAATCCGTCGTTTCGTCCGACGACTTGCGGTATGGCCTCGAACGTCTGGAAGGCTAGCCTCAACTCGCCCGCGCCATGAACGCGGGAATGGCTCGAGAGAACCTGTTCGACGAGCGTGGTGCCCGAACGGGGCATCCCGAAGACGAAAATCGGCTGACGCGTTTGGTCGCCCGCGTTGGCCAGCCGTTTGACGAGTTCCGGAGTGAAGGACTCGATCAGTCGGTCGACGAATCGATGGTGTTCGATTGGGTTGTAGGTCTTGCCTTTCTTTTCGCGTTGACCAAGTGCAATCGCGTTGGCCTGTTCGAGATAGTCGGTCGCTTCTAGGTGATCGCCAACTGCGTCGGAGACGTGAGCCAAGGCAAACAAGAGCGTGCCTCGCTGTTCCTCTCCGAGGTCCTGAGCAGCAAGCCGCTCTCTCAGCGCAATTCGATCGGGCTCAGGCGTTCGACCTCGGAGCAAGGTCGCAAGCCGTGCGTGCGGACCCGGCGCCTTGGGATGAAGCTCGACGGCCTTGCGATAGTGGGCCTCGGCCTGCGTCATTTCTCCCAGTTCTTCGAAAAGGCTGCCTTGGTTTAGGAGCGCTTCGAGCAATTCGGGCCTGAGCTCTAGGGCTCTTCGCTGGCAAGCGGAGGCCTCTTCGTAGCGTCCGTCGTGCTGCAAAGCCAGGCCAAGCTGAGTGTGGATCGAAGGTCGATCCGGGTTGTGGGCGACCAGACGTTCGAGCCAGGGGACGGCTGCGGAAGGGTCGTCGCCCGCGAGATGAGCATCGGCAAGGGCTTGCCAGAGGCGCTGGGTCGCTGGGAGCGATCTCGGCGGCCCGCTCGAAGCAGGCTGCGGCTTCGAAGGCCTTGCCTTCGGCCGCGAACGTCATACCTCGATTGACGTGGACCAGGTAAAGTTCAGGGGCTAGTCGAGCGGCCTGTGCGTACGCCGCGTGCGCCTCCTCCCAGCGCTGCAAAAGTCGATAAGCGTTTCCCAGGTTGTTGTGGGCGGGAGCGTGCTTCGGATCGAGTCGCACTGCTTCTTGGCAATGTTGTAAACCCTCCTCGATCTCACCACGATCCGAGAGCGCCTGGCCGAGATTCGAATGCGCCACGGCGAGTGTACGTTCGATCTTCACCGCCTCGCGAAACGCCTCGAGGGCTTCCGGGGAACGACCCAGGTCCCGAAAGAGCACTCCAAGATTGTTCTGAGCCAGGCCGAAGCTCGGGAGGATTCGGACTGCCTCTTGGAACTGAACGATCGCCTCGTCTTCGCGTCCGAGCGCCTGGTAAGCAAGCCCCAGATTGTTGAGCGCCTCGGGATATTCCGGCCGAATTCGCAATGCGGACAGGCAGCAGTCGACTGCGTCCTCGTAATGGCCAAGCGTTCGGTGGATCTCGGCCATATTGGCGTGGAAGAGCGCCTCGCTGGGCCGAAGAATCGCAGCTCGCGAGATAAACTCGATCGCTCGCGCCGAGTGACCGCACTCGTGGTGCATCACGCCGAAATAATGCAGAGCTTCGACATGCCGCGGCTCACGCGTGAGCACGGCGTGGTAGCGCCGCGCTGCGTCGGCGTAGCGCCCATCTTGATGCATCGCCAGCGCTTCGTTGAGCAGTACATTCATGCGACAAGTCCCTTTGATCCTGCGCGCATGGGCCCCCCATGAGTCTAGGACGCGTTTTCCCGAGATGAGAACTCAGACCGCGAATGACATAAGTTCGCTCGCGAAAACCCTTGCCAAGCCAACCCCGCCTCGATGCGGCCCTATCGAAAAAACGTGTTCTAACCTTCCACTGAAACTTGCGCCGGAGCAATTCAAAGCCGGTTCGCTGTCCCGACTTCAACCAGCCAACCCGGCCGTGAGCGCCGTGATCGGTCGTCCATCATATTAAGAAGTGCTGATCACGCTCTAAAGAGCCAGAGAAGTTCCGCAATGCGTTCACCCAAGAAGCAGGGTCGCAAGCATCGATCGCGAAAAGCCAATCGGCTGAGACGAGAGACGATTGCTCGATCTCGTCCTTTGCTCGAAATCCTCGAAGGCCGAATTGTGCCTAGCAGCTATACAGTGACGAGCACTGCCTATGGCGCGTCGACCGTGGGCACGCTCGATTACGAGATCGCTCAAGCGGTGGGCGCAAGCGATTCGAACGCCCAAATCGGGTTCCAGTCCTCTCTCGCGGGACAAACCATCTCGCTCAGCGGCGCCAATACGAACTCGATCACAACCTACGGCCCAACGGCGTACGTCGTCTCGGGCTCGGGCGTGAACATCACGATCGACGGAGCGGGCGCTCCGGGCCTTGTCATCGACGGCGGCAACGCCGTTCGCCTCTTCGCGGTGGAAGGCGGAAATTCGCTCACGCTCGAGAATCTGACGGTAACCGACGGCCTGGCTCAGGGCGCTGCAGGCTCTAACAGCCAGCGTGGAGGCGCAGGCGGCGGCGGGGCGGGACTCGGCGGCGCCGTCTTCAACGACGGCGGAACATTCACTGCCGAAGGCGTGACGTTCACAAACAACGCAGCCAAGGGCGGCGACGGCGGCAACGCCATCGGCGGCGCGAACGAGATCGGCGGCACAGGCGGAGGCTTCGCTGGCGGCCTTTCCGGCGGTGTTGGCGGCGGTTCCGCGACGGCAATGGGGGGACAGCCCGGCGGTACGGGAGACTACGGCGCGGGAGGAGGTGGCGGCGGCGGCGGCGGCGCCGTGGCGCAATACTCGGGAGGAGGCGGTCAGGCTGGGTTTGGGGGGGGTGGTGGAGGCGGCGGAGGAAACGGCCGAGCCGCAACTATGCATTCCCACGGTGGCGGGGCCCCCGGGGGCAGCGGCGGCATCTCATTTTATCACGACACCGGTGTCGGCGGCCGTGGTTCAAACACAAAGGGCGGAGGCGGCGGTGGAGGAGCCGCCTTAGGCGGAGGCATCTTCAGCAATAGCGGCACGGTCTCATTGGTCAACGACACCTTCACAGGGAATTCGGCCAGCGGCGGAGCAGGCGGCAATGGCGGAGGAGGAGGGCCCGGTTCCAGCGGCGGGGGCGACGGCCTTGGCGGCTTCGGCGGCGGCGGAGCCGTCGTTATGCTCAACGGCGCACTCCATGCAACCTTCGACACCTTTACTTCGGATACGGTCTCCGGCGGTAATGCGAAGGCTTTGGATGTTTTCGTCATCGGCGATAACAGCTCCTTCACCCCCACGGCTACGCTCATCGACGATATTCTGGGGCAAAGCACTACGTCATCCATCGCAAATTTCGAAAGCGCGGCGCTTCCATACACTCCGGGAAACCAACCCGAATTGATCAGTTGCTCGAACGACCTGTTGTCCAACAATAGCGGCGCCGGACCCTTAACCGGCACGAACATCAACACTGGAGACCCCGAGCTTAGCTCGCTGGGAAACCATGGCGGACCGACGCAAACCATTCCACTCTCGGCCAGCAGCGCGGCCAGAGGCGCTGGCGCATCGGCCGACTATCCCGGCACTTCTACCGCGATTACAACCGACCAGACCGGCGCATCGCGATCCAGCCCCTACGACCTCGGATCACTCATATACACACCCATTCCAACCGTCACTGGCTTAAGCCCAACCAACGGTCCTCTCGCCGGCGGTACGCTCGTCACAATCACCGGGACGAACCTCACAGGCGCCACCGCCGTCGACTTCGGATCGACGGCCGCTACGAATGTTACGGTCGTGAGCGCAACGACCATCACCGCCGACGATCCCGCTGGCTCCGCGGGAGCCGTCGACGTCACAGTCACAACCCCCGGCGGAACGTCGGCAACGTCCTCGACCGACCACTTCACGTACGTCGCCGCGCCCACTGTGACCAGCGTCCTCCCTGGCCACGGAGCGTCAGCAGGCGGAACCGAGGTCGAGATCGGCGGATCCAATTTCACAAACGACTCCTCGGTCGAGTTCGGATCCACCGCGTCGACCGACGTTACGTTTATCAATTCGGTCACCCTGATCGCTTACGCTCCCGCAGGCTCGGCTGGTGTGGTCGACGTCAGGGTCGTCACGGTCGGAGGCCAGTCCGCCACGTCTTCCTCCGACCATTTCAACTACATCGACCCGCCCAGCGTCACAGGCCTCAGCGTAACTACCGGACCGACCTCCGGGGGAACCTTGGTGACCGTCACTGGGACCAACTTCAATGACGTCAGCGAGGTCTATTTCGGATCAACCCCGGCGGCCAACGTCAGCGTCATGAACAGCACGACGCTCCAGGCCGAAGCTCCCGAAAAGTCGGCCGGAACCGTCAACGTCGTTGTCATGGCCGCGGGCGGAACGTCGACCACATCTTCGGACGACCAATTCACATACGTTGCCGCGCCCGCCGTCACAGGCCTGAGCCCTTCGAGCGGACCGCTCTCCGGAGGAAACTCCGTCACGATCACTGGGACGGCCTTCACGAACGCCAGCGCCGTCGACTTCGGGTCAACCCCAGCCGCGAGCTACATGGTCGTCAACTCGACCACCATCGACGCCGTAGATCCAGCAGGATCCGCAGGTGCGCTCGACGTCACAGTCACCACTGTCGGCGGAACATCGGCTACGTCCGTCGCGGACCAATTCACATACGTCGCAGCACCCACTGTCACAAGCCTAAGCCCAACCAGCGGACCACTTGGGGGCGGCACGCTTGTCACGATCACAGGAACCAACTTCACAGGCGCAACAGTCGTCGATTTCGGGACAACGCCAGCCGCAAGCCTTGAAGTTCTTTCCGACACCAGCATCACGATCGTGGGTCCCGCCGAGTCTGCGGGAACAGTTGACGTCACGGTTACGACCGTTGGCGGCATTTCAGTCACTTCAGCGGCCGATCAATTCACCTATGTGGCCGCACCAATCATCACCAGCCTCAGCCCAAACAGCGGACCTACAGTAGGCGGAACTCTGGTCACAATTGCCGGGATGAACTTCACCGGCGCGACCGCCGTCGACTTCGGTTCAGTCGCTGGTACAAACCTAACAGTAGTCGATAACACGACTATCACCATCGTCGCCCCGGCTGGCTCCGCAGGCGCTGTTGACGTCTCCCTCACAACCGCTGGCGGCACTGCGACAGACCCCAGCGCCTTCGACTACATGTCGCCCCCAAGCTCATCGGGATCCCTCTCCGTCGTCGTCTTCTTCGACTACAACGCCAACGGAGTTCAAAACGTCGGCGAGCCCGGCGTACCCAATGCTGTCGTTTACCTCGACCTCAATGGCACGGGCGTTCTCGAGCCCAACGATCCGTCCGCGACGACCAACGTCTCGGGATTGGCGACGTTCTCGAACCTGCCCGTTGGAACCTACCTGGTCCGCCAACAGCTCACGCCCGGCCTGACCATTTCGACATTCGCCTCGGCTGGCGTTCTCATACGCGTCGATGGAGGTACGGCCATGGCAGCCTTGAGCGACCTGGTCTCGAGCACCTCCGTGCCTGTCGTCTCCAACGCATCGATCTACGGAACGGGAAACACTAGTGCCAACGAGGCTTTCGCCCAAGGACTCTTCCGCAGCATCTTGGGCCGAAATGCAGACCCCGCCACGCTCAGCTTCTGGACCAACAAACTCGACCACGGAGCCTCACGCTCAAATCTGGTGCAAACGATCTTTAACTCCGCGGAACACCGCGGTATGGAAGTCGATTCCTACTACCAGAGCTACCTGAACCGTTCGCCAAGCGCAAGCGAACTCGCCCATTGGGTCAAACAATTCAAGAGCGGCGCCGACGAATCGAACGTGGTTCAAGGCATCCTGACGTCAAACGAGTTCCACTCCACTCAAGCGACTTCAAGTTCCTTCGCCCAAGCCATGTATCAAGACCTCCTGGGCCAACAAGCCGACGCAGCGGGCCTGGCGAGTTGGACCGCCCAACTCGACGCCGGGATTAGTCGCGCCGTGGTCGTCACCGACTTCCTACGTTCAGGACAGTCAGCGGAGCTTGCGGTCGACTCGTTCTACTCGGCCTACCTGCACCAGGGCTCGAGTTCGAGCGAGTATTGGACGAACCAGTGGACGAATCGATCGACCCGGCTGACCGAAGTCACCGAGTCGTTTCTGAACTCTCGAGAGTTCTACCAAAATGCCGCAGCCTCGGTGCAAACCGAGGTCCCAACGAGCTCGGCCGCAAAATCTCGACGGAATCGCCTGGTTTGAACAGAACCTCGCAATTCCTTTTTTTCGCGTTCCTACCAGTGCCGAAGACAGGAGTTGAACCTGCACGGGCGTTTAAGCCCACTAGGACCTGAACCTAGCGCGTCTGCCAATTCCGCCACTTCGGCCCGAACAACACCGTTCTATGGATCTCCACGCCGGCCAGTCAAGGTCAGACCAGGCGTTTTCAAACGAATCCCAACCGTTTAGCGCGACAAAACCCTAACAGATCGACCCGTTGGCCGCTCCGGAGGTTCGCAGCCGATCGCAACGAACACTTTGCAGACTTACTTCCCCTCCTTCGGCGAAATGAACCTGTCCTGCAGCGGGAACTTCTCGAACAAACTCGCTGGCTTGCCGAAATTGGTCGCAAGCACGTCGGCAGGATTGCCGGCAATCCACTGCGAAAGATCAATCGTCTCGTAAATCCCCGTGTTGAACCCAATCAAAACACGACTCGACCGATCCCCAACGTTCTCGATCGAATGACCATAGCCCTGGGGAATGTAGCCAACGTCCCCTTTCGTCAACCGCTCGGTGCGATAACGCCCGTGCGATCCAAACATCGTCACGCTCAGTTCGCCTTCGATCACATACTGCCACTCGTCGGCCGTGGGATGCCAATGCAGCTCTCTCAAGGCGCCAGGGTAGAGGTCGAGCACCACTGCCGTTATGGTTTTAGAGATTGGAAACGAACTCGAATCGACGGTCCATTCCTTTCCTCCTTTGTACACCCGATGCGGTGGACGCTTCAAAAGCTCGTACTTGTGCGTAAGAGCCGGCGGACGCCAGCCCCCTACTGGCGTGGAAGGCTGCTCAGGAGGCAACGCTCCTTTCGCAAAGTAAACCTCCTTTTCAGGAAACCCCTCGAAAGCAGACTCCGGAAGGCCAAAATTCTTCGCAAGCAGAGCCTTCGGCGTACGCCCAATCCAGTCGCTGATGCTAAAAGTCCCAAACTCCGAGAAATAGCCGTTGTCGAAAATCAGAATGAAATGCGCTGGCTCATTTCCAAGACACTCCAGCATATGACCATGCCCGCGTGGGAAGTACCAAACGTCCCCAGGGCCGAAGTCGTTGGTCTCGGCGCCGCCGTGCGGGTCGACCACCGTGGTCCGAACCCTCCCCTCGATGACGAACGCCCACTCAGCCGCAGTCGCATGCCAGTGCAGCTCCCGCATCACGCCAGGCTCGAGCTTCATCGAAACTCCAGCAATGCCTTTCGAGATCGGCAGTTGCTTGACTGTCGCTTCCTTGCCAAAGCTGCCGCCAACGACCTTGCCCTTCGACTTCTCGAGCTCGAACTTGAACGTGGGAAGTTCCTCTCCCGAAAGCAGCGGGTCGGGCGCGTTGTTCTGGAAGCTCGAATCGCCGGCGGAAGCGGGATTCGCTTGGGCAAAAGCCGAGGCGGCGGCAAGCCCAGCCGCCGAAGCCATGAAGCTGCGCCTCTGATGCAGAGACATCACAAAACCCTCTCATGTATATCTGTTAGGTCCCTATGCCCTGGCGTCGCTTCGTATGTTCAACCGGACCGACCAAACCCTGACTTCCCAATCCGCCCGCGGGAAGTCGAGGGAATTCTCCGACTCGCGCACACAAGATCGCGATGACAAGCATCGCATACGGACTGCGCAGCCCGGCACAAGAATCGAACTCGATCATACAGAGATTCCAGCGTTTTGACGTCGGCCGTCTTGGAAGTCCGGAAACTCCTCGATGCCACGCCGGCTAAACGCCTTGATCGGTCCCTTGCTGGTCGCGACTCAGCCGTCGGGAGTCTGAATTTGGTCCTCTACTCCATCAAATGTTAAACTCAATTTGGGCGTACAGGACGCCTCCCGTCCGCGGGTAGGACCGAGTCCACCTGAAATGCAAAAAACGATGGTTCACACGAACCTCCTTTTTTGCCCACGAAGCGGACCGGGGGCTGTTCCAAAGGAGGCTCGTCATGTCTGCCCGTCATCTTCCTGTCCGCCCCAATCTCGAGCAACTCAAGCATCAAGCCAAAGAGTTGCTCCGAACGATTCGCAACGGCGACCCTGCCGCAGCCGAAGATCTGAATACGTATCGAGGCAAACCCGTCGAGCCTTCGGACGCAAAACTTGCCGACGCTCAGCACGTGCTCGCCAGAAGCTATAACGTCCAAAGCTGGACAAGGCTCGTGCTGGCTTGCAAAGTCGTCGAAGCCATCTGGTCCGACGACCTCGAGGCGGTTCGAAGCCTGATGAAGAAGCACCCCAAGCTGATCCACGAGATGGCGCGTGGGACCGAGCACTCGAATTGGGGTCCGCCCATGAGCTATGCTGCAAACCTAGGTCGCGACCGGATCATCTCGGTCTTACACGAGCTTGGCGCCAACGACCTCGAGTTCGCATTCAACAGAGCCGCGCTTCAGGGCAAGATCGAGACAGCGAAAATGCTGCACGCGATGATGGGAGCGCCGCGACCGCGGGCTGGTTCCTTGAACGATCCTGCCTACACCCTCAGTGCATCCGGCACAGAGCTCGTCCTCGAGCTCGGCGCACAGGTTGTCGACGAAAACGGCAATCGGATCGCTCCCGTCGACGTCGTGCTCGAGAGCGACAGCCGTAAACCCGAAGCCAAGCATCAGATCCTCGAGATGTATGTTGCGCATGGTCTCGAACTTCCCGATACACCGACCATGGCGCTCCATCGAGGACGCATCGATCTCCTCCAAAAGCACCTCGAGCGCGATCCAGCCCTTCTGACGAGAACGTTCGCGCACAGCGAGCTTTACCCTCCGGAGCTCGGTTGTCACGACGAAGTGCTCGCCACGCATGGAACGCCGCTCGCTGGTGCGACACTCTTGCACATGTGCGTCGACTACGATGAATTCGAGATCGCGAATTGGCTGCTCGCGCAAGGCATGGACGTTGACGCGAAGGCCGCGGTCGACGCCGACGGCTTCGGCGGCCATACTGCCCTGTTCTCAACCGTCGTATCCCAGCCCAATTTTTGGATGAACCATATGGGAAAGCCCCTGGAAGCGCCTTTCACCCAACTACTCCTGGACCATGGCGCCGAACCCAATGCGCGCGCCTCGCTCCGCAAACAGCTTCATCCAGGCTACGGGGACGAGATCCTCCACGAGTATCGCGACGTCACGCCTCTCTCTTGGGGAGAGCGATTCCACAAGAAGATCTTCGTCAACCCAGAGGCGATGCGACTGATCGCCGAGCGAGGCGGCCGAGCTTGATTCGAAGCCGCGTACTCCAGCATCATTCACCAGGAATCAATCCGCAGACTCGAAAGACGGCAGCCGACTTCGGCGCAAAAACTGCTTACTCTATGGTGCGTCCCCCTCAAATATCGTCCCTCACGGTTCGTTCTAGGAGAAGCCAACGATGAAGATCAAACGAAAAGGCTCGGCGGTATGGCAGGGCGGAATCAAAGACGGCAAGGGTGCGATCTCGACCGAAAGCGGAGCGCTCTCGAGTTATCCCTACGGATTCGCCAGCCGATTCGAAGGGCAGAAGGGCAGCAATCCCGAGGAGCTCATCGCCGCCGCCCACGCTAGTTGCTTCACCATGGCGCTCTCTCTGATGCTCAGCGAAGCCAAGCTCACTGCCGAGCAGATGGACACCTCAGCCGAGGTGACACTCGAGCAACTGCCCGACGGGAGCTTTGCGATCACCTCTTCGCATCTGACCCTGAAAGCCAAGATCCCAGGCGCCGATCAGGCGACGTTCGAGAAGCTGACCGCCATGGCCAAGGCAGGTTGTCCGGTTTCGAAGCTCCTCAAGGCCGAGATCTCGCTGGTTGCAACGCTGGTGGAGTAGCGATTGAAGGGCGCTTACTAGTTCTTCTTAGATCCAAAAGATCCAGGTCAGGAGGATCAGAAAGCAAAGCGTGACGCCGATGAAAATCCAGACCGGCGGAGCTTTGCGCGAGTCCGATGCACGAGACAAGTAATTGCCGCAAGCGGGGCATTGCTCGGCGTCTTCATAGACGGGCTTATGGCAGTGCGGGCAAGGCACGGTCTCATCGTCGTCCTCGGACGATTCGTCCTCGTCGGGATACTCATAGTCCTCAATATCGTCGTCCGAATCGCGCAGGTGTCCCGTCATGGCGTGTCTCGATGAGGCCTCGCATATCCCGCCGACGATCGAACAGTCTACCTACGCCGCAACCGGATTTCACAAGCTCTCTGCAAGCGTCTCTTCAGCCGCTTCGACGTCCGCGGTCAAAGGTGTGTCCGCCTCGAGAAGCTCTGGAAAAAGCTTCATCCAGAGCGCGACGACAATCAGAGTCCCCACGCCGCCCAAAAGCGCCGAACCGACCGTTCCGAGAAGCGCGGCGAGCGCGCCTGATTCAAACTCTCCCAACTCGTTGGACGCGCCTATGAACACATAATTCACTGCACTCACCCTGCCTCTCATTGCGTCCGGGGTCGAAGTCTGAACAAGGGTCTGGCGAATCACCATGCTCACCATGTCGAACCCGCCCGCGACTGTCAAAGCCGCGAGCGAAAGCGCGAGATTTGTTGAAATCGCAAAGACGATCGTCGCAGCTCCAAAGCCGGCGACGCAGGCGAGCATCCGTTTGCCCACTCCGCGAGTGATCGTCCTGTGTGCCAAGAACAGGCCGACCACCGCCGCTCCCACGCTGGGAGCGCACCTGAGGCTTCCAAGCCCAACCGGACCAACCTCGAGGACGTCGTTCGCGTAGATCGGCAAAAGCGCCGTCAGCGCCGCCGAAGAGCACGGCGAAGAGGTCGAGAGAGATCAGGGCGAGGATCAGCCTGTTCGAAAACACATATCGAAGTCCTGCCAGAACGCTACGGTCGGCGATCGCCTGCGACTGGGTCGCTTGCTGGGCAAGCTTCAACCGCGCAACCTGCGTGGCAGCCAAAAGCGAAAAAAACGTGGCGACGACAAACGCGGCCCGACCGTTCACGGCATAGATCAACCCACCGATCGCAGGGCCCGCGATCGTTGTAATCTGAAACGAGGACGAAGCCACTGCAACCGCTCTCGGAAAATCCTCGCCGCTCACAAGCCTGGGCAGCATCGCCGACATCGCCGGAGAGAAGCACGCGTGCGCGGAACTGAGGATCGCCAACAAAACGTAGATCGGCGCGACCGACCTTCCCTGTCCCGTAAGCCAGAAGCTGAAGATCGCCAGAAACAACGTCTGGACGACAAGGGCCGCCCCCACCAGCTTTCGCCTGTCGAACCTGTCCGCAGCTTGACCGGCAAACGGCAGCACGACCATTTTCGGCAAGAAACGCGCCAATCCCACATAAGCCAAGCTCATTGGGTTGTGCGTTGCCGAATACACGTACCAACCGACGGCTACGTTGAGCATCTGCGAGGCGAGCTCGTCGCATACACGAATTGCAACGAAGCTCGAGAATGCAGGCCGTTGCCGCACGAACTGCACTAACGGCATGTGCGGCGCTGCCGCCTTGGTCGTCTCCGTCAATTCGTTCGAGCCTCGGGTCTCATTCCCTGTTTCGCATGCATTATGATACGCAATGCTCCCAAATGGTTCGCTGGCATTTGGTCGCGAGCAGATCGTTGACACCTCTGGAATCTCGGTCCTCAATTGCACATTCTCTCTGCATCTTGATCTAATATGTAGGAAGCCTCCGCCGTAAGTTGGCATAAACGCAAAATAATTCGCGCAAGAAGTTCTCATTTCGACTGCGATTTGCCTACAATCATCTGGATAGCAGTGAATTTACACTTTTGGAACTACTGGAAAGCTAAACCTCAAAAACGGAAAAAGCACCATGGCAACGCCGTCCCAAGCTTACGCAAACGCAAGAAACTCAAAACGCTCCACAGGGCCCAAGTCGCCCGAAGGCAAGGCAAAATCGTCCAAAAACGCTCTCAAACACGGACTTCGGTCCGAGGAGATCGTCCTCCGGTCGCTCGAGTTCGACGAGGATTGGGAGGCGCATTTGCAAGCCTACATTGAGGATGCTCAACCCGTGGGGGATGTCGAACATAAGCTCGCCGAGAAGGCTGCGATGTGCCTCTGGAAGCAATCGCGGGCAGCGATGATGTTGGCCTTGGCTCAAGACACCCAGGTCGAGCACAAAGCAGCCAACCTGATCGGAGTTCGTGAAGGCAGAAAGATCGACATCGACGATCGTCCTGCGATCGCCCAAAAACTGAAGAGCTTGAAATGCTTCGGGTTGCAAGAACCAGGATTCGATCGCGAGGCCGCTCGTGAAGCATGGCTGAGGATCGACCTGACCGAGCCTCAAATCGAGGCGTACTTCCGCTATTACAATTCGTTCGAACGCGGGTTCTTTCGTGCCTATCGCGAGCTCGAGAAACGGCGGATCGAACGCAAGAACGACGCCCATAGGGCAGAGAAGCTCGAGCTCGAACGCAAGAAGTTGAGCATGAGGGCGCCGAGCACCCCGACGTTCGGAATGCTCGTCGACGAGTTCAAGACCAAGTACGACGACGACGATCTCGAGTTCCTGCTCTCCACGACGGGCCTGCTCGATGCTGATAAGCGCCTGGCTGCGGTCAAGATTCAAAAGGATCGCCAACTCGAGAAGGCCCTTGCCGAACATCGAGCCAAGAAGCGGGCAGAGGTCGAGCTTTTGCGCAGGCCCAGGCGATGAGTGAACCCGAGGAGGAGTACGACTGGGACTCGGCTCCGCCGTGGGACAAGCGGCACAATCTCGTCTATCGCGATACCGACGACGCTTACCTGAGGGAGAAGTCTCACCTCCATAAAGACGACCCCGCGGTCGACGACGAGCCGGCCGCGGAGAAATTGGGTTCGAATGGTCAAGAGACGCAAATTGCTTGCGAATCTGTGCTGGCGTCCCAATCCCGTAGGGGCGAGACCCCCGTCACGCCCTCTTTAGCCGGCAATGGTATTCGAAACCCCGGAGGGCGGATCGGGGGATCCGCCCCTACGCAGATTGATTCCGATACTCGTAGGGGCGAGACCCCCGTCACGCCCTCTTCAGCCGACGATGGCCTACGAAACCCCGGAGGGCGGATCGGGGGATCCGCCCCTACGCGGATTGATTCAGATACTCGAAGGGGCGAGTCCCCCGTCACGCCCTCTGACGACGCCAAAAAATTGGGTTCGAATGGTCAGGGAACCCAATTTTCTTGCGAATCTGTGCTGGCATCCCAATCCCGTAGGGGCGAGACCCCCGTCACGCCCTCTTCAGCCGACGATGGCCTACGAAACCCCGGAGGGCGGATCGGGGGATCCGCCACTACGCGGATTGATTCCCAACCCGGTACCGGCGAGACCCCCGTCACGCACTCTGACGACGCCAAAAAATTGGGTTCGAATGGTCAGGAGACGCAAGCTCCTTGTGAATCCGTGATTTACATCGAGCCAATCGGCTCCGAAATTGCCTTGGTCACGCCAAACGACGTGAACCAAGGCGGCCAAATCAACCATCCGACGTCGGAGACTGATCCATCGCAGGGCCAATCGGCCTAGCGAGCGATCGGTTTCGGCGGTTCGGCGGCTCTTTCTCAATCCGGCTGCATCTTGAAGTCCGTCCCCCGCTCGTGAGAGCTGGGGACCTAGTGGAAGGACCGCGCACGAGGCGCGGACGGAGCCGCCTCGGCGGTCGCCTCCGCTGATTGGGCCAGGAAAGCTGTATTGTCGTTTTTGATCCGGTCGATTAAGAACGTGACGCTTCACATCCTCTTTCCATTTCCCCCAGCGCAGTTTTGGTCGTTTCGCCGATCTCCAGGCGATCTCCAGGCGAGCTCAAGACATCGTGTCTCAGTCAAGTGCCCCAGACTCAGGGGTTTTCGTAGGACCCTTTGGTGAAAGGTCGGTTTGTATGCGCGTCTGGTTCCGGAGGCTCTCCATACTCGCGATCGCTGCCTTCGGGTTCGCGGGCGGGTGCGCTCTGGAAGACATCACCAATCACCTGCCCGACCCGCTGATTCCGCTTCGTGGACTCAAGGATCCCGTTCCAAACCCCTTGATCGTCCCCACAGCCGATTTCGAGACGGTCTGGAAACAGACTGTCTTTGTGCTCGACGACTATTTCGATATTGCAAGCGAAGATCGGCTCGCCAGACGAATTGAAACCCAGCCGCAGACCGCGGCGACGTTGATCGAGCCTTGGTTTGGAGATTCCGTGACGATTCGTGACCGGCTCGAGGCGAGCATGCAGACGCTCCGAAGGGTGGCCGTTGTGACGGTCAACCCTGCTCAGGGCGGAGGATATGCGGTCAAGGTCGAGGTGTACAAAGAGCTCGAGGATATGTCCAAGCCCGATCGTCAGGCCGCCGGCAGAGCAGCCTTTCTGGACAACATTCCGATCAGTCGAACGTATGAGATCGTAGGGCCTTACCCCCTGCCCCTGGGCTGGATTCGCCTCGGTAGGGACGCTCAGCTCGAAAGCGTGATCTTGAACAGGATCCGCAAGGGTCTGTACCTGTAACCACCTCGCTTGTTGCACATCTCTCAGAGAAAAATAATTCGTCTTGCAGGTGATGGAGTGTTAGGGGCCCTTGGGCGCCTCTTCCGGCATGGCGTCCAGAGCCAGTCGCTCTCGGGCCAGTGCTGCTCGTGCGGAAAGCTCCTGAGCCTTGGAGTTCGATCCTTGCGACTTTAGCGTCTCGGCGAGCTCGTCGTCGATCCTCGAGACCACCAGAGTCAGGGCGTCGGAGGGGTTCGGCAGTGCACGAACCTGATCCAGGTCTCGTATGGCGCCGTCAAGCTCGCGTTGGCCTTCCTCGTTGCGTTTGGCTTTGAAAAAGACCTTTGCAAGGTCGTGTCTGACAATGATCCGGTTGACCTGATAAGGCTTATCCGAACTCGAGCGATCGTCGAGCTCCTCGAGCAAGGTCTGCGCGGATTGAAGATGCGCAACCGCGCTTGGGAAATCGAGCTCGGCGGCATAGCTTCTGCCGAGCTCTGCGTGAACCCTCGCTTGCTTTTCGACGTAAGCTTCGTGCCCAGGTCGCCTTTCGAGTAGAGACCAGACGATGGCGTCGGCCCTTCGGAGCTTTCCGAGCGCCTTCTGGGTGCTGACGTCGTCTTGGTCGGTGCGCAGGAGCTCGGCGGAAGCGACCAGGGTTTCCGCAAGCTCGGAGTAACAATCCTCCAAGGCCATGCGGTCCTCAGAGTCGATGGGCTTATGTGTCGACAGCCGCTCGAGGATTTGGATCGAGCGATTGAGGCAGGCAGCGGCCTGGTCCTTTCTTCCCGCTCGCCGGTGCAGCATGCCTGCTCGTCTTCGAGCCTTCGCAGCCTCGATTTGCAAACGCGAATCGGTCTCGTTGTTCGCGGCGAATGTGTCGTAAAACCGCAGCACGCTTTCCAGGACGGCGGCGTTGTCCCTGGGTGGACCCAAGACGCCTCGGGAAAGTCGTCCGCCCCGCGCACTTGCTGCCAACGGATTACGACCAGGGGCTGATCGATCCCGAAAGTCCGCCAGCTTCCGAACGTCTTCCCCGACGCCGCCTCTGCGAGTGATCTTTTGAAAGATATCTTCAAACGATCGAAGCGAGAGCTTGACGTTCGCTTCGGCCTCGCTCCTTCGAATCGACTCTCGTTCATAGAGAGCCGAGGAGGTCGCATAGCCCCGCCAACCCACGATCGCGGCGAACAAAAGGGAGCTGACGGCAAGGCCCAGCGCGGACGCCACGGCCTTGTTCTGCGAGGACCAGCGCACAAGCCGTTCGATCGGGTTCGCCCGACGAGCCCGAACCGGCCTGCCGTCGAGGAAGGCCAGAAGGTCGTCGGCCATTTCGCTCGCGGTTGCATAGCGATCGCGCAGCGTCCCGAGCGGTCGCCCTCAAAACGATCGTCTCGAGGTCCAGCGGTATCGCCGAGTTGAGCTTCCTCGGCCTGACGATCTTCCCTTCCCCTGCCTGGCGCAGAGCGCCGTCGGCCTCGAGCTGGGAAACGGAGATTCCAGAATCAACAGTTCGTAAAGCGTCAGGCCCAGGGAGTATACGTCGCTCCGAGCGTCTCCTCCGCGCTCTAGACATTCAGGCGCTAGGTAACGGATCGTACCGACGATGTCGCCTGTCTCGGTCAACTCGTCGTGGTCAGTCAGCTTCGCCAGACCGAAGTCGGCCACCCACACCACTTGGTCGCGGTCGAGCAGCAGGTTCGAAGGTTTGACGTCCCTGTGCAGAATCCCATGGAGATGGGCGTGGTGCAGAGCTTGGGCGGCCTGGACGCCAATTCTGGCGACGAATCTCCAATGCCTGCCGCCCAACTCGACCTTTCCCAGAGAAACCGCCTTCCGAAGACCGTCGAGGAGCACGCGCAGACTGACTCCGTCGATGTACTGCATCGCGAAGTAGGGGATGCCTTCGTGCTCGCCGACGCCAAAGACTGGCACGATGTTCGAGTGGTGCAAGAGCCCCGCCGCCCGCGCCTCGCGTTTGAACCGCTCCAGCTTTCGTTGGTCCAGAAGCGACTGCCGAAACAGCACCTTGAGCGCCACTCGCCGATCCAACGATTCCTGCACTGCCAGGTACACAACCCCCATGCCGCCTCGGCCGATTTCGCGGATGATCCGGTACTCGCCCATCTGCTCGACGCCCGGTGGAAGGGAAGGAGAACTGCCTCGCGAGGACTTGCTCATCTCGATCAATTCGAGAGTGGGGAACAGCTCTTCGATCAGGCTGGAGAGGCTGGGATACCGGTCGATGTACTCGTCGAACGAGGGGCGTTCCCCGTTGCGGAGCCTCGAAGCGTAGTCGTCGGCAAGCAATTCGAGTGCGTCGCGGCCGTCGGCGTTCTCGAGCCAATCCTCGGAAGCTCCGCTTGTTCTGCCTGGCTCACTCATGCTGCGCGCCTCCTTGGCAGCGACGCCCGTTGACTCCCAAAGGGCTAGACTGAAACGGGCTCGGCGATCATATCTTTGAGTCGTTTGAGCGCTCGGATGTATCTCTTGCTGGCCGCGGCTGGAGATACGCCAAGCTTAAGCGCCACGTCGTTATTGCTCATCTCTTGATAATGCCGAAGCTCGAGCAGCTCTTGCTCTCCGGGCTCGAGGCGAGCGAGAGCCCACTCGACGCGGGCGAAGGCCTCGTTGCGGATCGCAATGGCGCTCGGCGAGCTCATGGAACCGAGAATCGATTCGTCGCCGCGGCCCCTGCTCGTTGCGGGATCGGGCCTGCGCTCGAGAGAAACCACACGTGCGGCGTCGCGACGTTTGGCAACCAGATGGCGGCGGTGAAGGTCGGTCACACGCTGATTGAGGATCCAGCGGAGCCATGCGAAAAACGACATGCCCCGAGTTGCGGAGTAGTGCCGAATCCGCTTGTACGCATCGAGGTAAACGTCCTGAAGGACGTCGGAGGACGCAAGGCGGGTCGCCAACCTCGGGTCCAGCCGATGCCCCACAATGCGCTTGAGCCTGGCGCGATACCGGCCAAAAAGCTCAGCCAGCGCTTCCTGATCGCCCAGTCGAGTCCGTTCGATCAAGTCCGTCGTCTCGCCCCGGACGTCATCCATGCTTCCGGTTCCGTTTTGATTTTTGATATAATTATTCTTCCATGATTCTCAATCGGTGCGGCCGTCCGTCTTGAAGACGATGAATCTCAAGCGTTAGCGACAATTGTGAAGCCGATTTTAAGTTCAACTTCTAAAGTTTTCGTTAATCGAAGTCCAAAGCAAACCAGGTTTTCCGTATTCGTCAAGGCGAATGATGAAAAAACGCTAATGGCGTGGCGGATCGGGTTCGCCTCCAGAACGCCAACGGGGCGGACGGATCGTCCACCCCGCGGGTTCTGTTGAGATTGGCGCGCTAAAGCCAAGTGGTCAGTTTTGGTAAGGCATCAGGATCGCTTCGGCGGAGACGCCGGTAAGCTCTTCGAAGCCCCCCTCAGCAATCCTCTGGCCCAGCTTGGTGACGGTCCTGAGGTATCCGTCGGAGGGTCTCTTGCCGGTGAGGCCCCGGGTCAGATCTTGGCAGAGCACGTCGGCGGCGTCCCGGGTCAGCTCGCTCGACTGCCCGCTGGCCCAAAGGCTTGTGGTCAGGATGACGATCAGGTCTTGAACCCGCTTCGAAAGCTCCGCCATGCGGCACTGGCGGTCTGCCAGCTTGAGCTGGTGCTTCCGCATCGTACCGGTGATCTCCATCCTCGCGCTCTGAAGCATGCTCGAGGCAAACTCGGCGTGAGCTTTCAGGTTCTCCGGCATGCCTGCTGGCAGGTTGGGACGAGGGCTCGAGCTTAACAACTGCCCGAGATACCAACTCGAGTAGGGAACCAAAGCCTTGCGGAGCTTCCAGGCGTGCAACGGATTCAGCATGTTTGGCTGTTTGATCCCAGCCTCTTTCAAAGCCTTGCCGATCGGCTCGAAGAACTGCTTGCCGTGGTCCTTGATGAGCGACTTGAAGAACCCCATGCCCAGCATTTCCCCCTCGCCCTCGTAAATGCAAGGAGCAAGATACTCGTGAATGTTGTCTCCCAACAAGTGTCCATGCAAGAAGGCCCTGCCGCCGTGAGTCTTCATGAAGAGCTCGACCGCGGCCTCTTTCTGGGCCTCGCTGCCGAAAATCTTGGCGACGATGCACTCCATCTCGCCTCGATATCCCTGATCCAAGAGCCAGGAACACCAGGCGACCAAAGCGTCGCAGCCGACGATCAGGCCGGCGAGCCTGCCCAGCCGCCTGCGAACGAGCTCGCGGGTCTCGATGGCCTCTCCATACGTCTTGCGGAACTTGGCCCAGGGCAGCATGTTGGCCATCATCGTCCGCATGGTTCCAGCAGCGTTCGCGCACAGCGCCACTCTGCCCAGGTTGAGGCCGTGGTAGGCGATGGTCAGGCCGTCGCCCTTGCCAGCAAACAGCAGGTTCTCTTTGGGAACCCTGAAGTCGCGGAACTTGAGCCCGTTGTTGAACGAGTGCTTGAGGGCGTAAAGGCCGTATTTCACGGTCTGGAAGTGCTCGTCCTCGTGGTCCGGAAGATCGACGATCAGCACCGCGGGCTTGTTGTTGATCAGGCAGACCAGACCGATCGTTCGCCCAGCGATGGCGTTGGTGATGAACAGCTTCTCGCCGTTGACGACGTATTCGTCGCCGTCGAGCTCGGCCCTGGTCCGAAGGGCCGTCAGGTCGGAACCGGCTGCCGGTTCCGTAAGTGCGAAGGCCGAGAGGCGTTCGCCGCTGGCAAGCTTGGGAAGGTAGCGTTCCTTCTGCTCGGGGGTTCCAAACGAGCGAACTGGGTCGACGGCGCCAATACACCCATGCACGGAAGCCAGGCCTGCGACCGTTGCGTCGACCGTCGCCATCCGCGTAATGAAGGAGGCGAAGGCCGAGAACGGCGTTCCCTGGCCGCCGTATTCGCGATCGACCAGAAGGCCCCAATAGCCAGCGCGGCCAAGATCGTTGAGGACGGGCTCGGCGATCTTGCCGTTTTGGTCGAGCAGGGTCCCGGCCGACTTGTGCCTCTGGACCACGGCAATCGAGGCGTCCATCACCTTCTGGATCCGCTCTTCGATCTTCACCTGCTCCGGCAGAAAGAGCTCGGTTGGCACGCCTCGGTCCCACACGGCCCTGTGGGCTGGGCTCCGGTTGGTCTGGTAACGAGGGGCGAAGAGAGCCTCCACCTGATCGTCCGCACGGTCGATCGCGCCGGTCTTGCGGGCCTCGTCGGCGCTCTTTCCGCTGAGTTCGAGCGCCGTTTCGACAAAGGTCCGCCCCTCGCCTTCCGCAGCCTCGGGTTTCGCCTCGGCCGTCCGCTCTTTGGTCATTTCCATCGGAGTTCTCCCCCCATGTCATCGCAAGGCAAAGATAGGCCTCGACTTACGCCACGGCGCCGGACGCGGCACGGCCGCTCGACAGACCCCAGCGCCCTCTTATTGTACGTCGGGCGCGGCTTCTTGGAGCGAGCTTTCCGAAGCAACCCGACCGATCGGCTCCAGGGACCCGGAATTTCCGTTCGGAGCGGCCGTGTCGTTGGCCGCGTTCACGATCTCCACCATCGTAAATCCGCCAACCCGCACGGCGCCCGAGGCAGCTATGGGCTGTTTCAAGAGCCAATCCTCGAGCACCACGTGGTCGATGAAGGGCGCTCTCAAGAGCGCCGTCTGCGAAGGCAGGATCCGTGCCAGCCATGCCAGCCGATTCATCCCGCTATAGACCCCATGGCTCAGCATGTGGATGTATTTGTTCGAGAGATGCTTGTTGATGTTGTTCGCCAACCTGGTGAAGGTCGCCAGAATCAGCTTGGGTTCGGGACCCACGTGAACGACCGTCTGCACCCCCATCGCCATGCTTTCGTGAATGACGTCCCAGAGGCACTGGGGATGGTCGGTCCAGCGGGTGAGCAGCTCGCGGCTGTTCCACTCGTTGTAGCTGGCTTTTCCCGTCACGCAAGAAAGCACTGGAGGCTTGGGCTTTTCGCGCCCTCCGGGGGTCTGGTGCATCATCACCGCGGTGCGGTTGGGAATGTTCCGTTTCCAGACCAGAGGCGTATGCAAAGGAGGCCAACGGTTCGGGTTGCGACGGAGGTTCACGCCCTTGGGCAGCACCCCTCGCATCCGCGATTCGAAGAGGTCGAGGGTTCCATCTTCACCCAGCAAAAGCGCGGTATTCGGAGAAAGGTAGGCGGACGGACCGATAAGTCCCTTGCCTTCGGCGGAAACGTCGAGGCAGAGCCTGTGAACGTCTTCCGCGTGCAAAGCCGCCCCGCGAGTGAAGAGCACGCCCATATGCGTGCCTTTGGCGAGATCGGCGCAATCGGCCGCCATCTCGAGTGGGACTTTGAGCAACTGCTCGAGCGTGAAGACGCCCCCCAACACCAAAGCAGCCAGCTCGCCGATCGAGTAACCGAAAGTCGCCTTGACCCGGGTGGAGTGGAAATCGAAGAACTCCACGAGCAATTGGAGCTGGGCGAGCTCCATGGTCACGATGAGCGCGACGTCGAAGGCAAATCGATCGAGGCTCGTTGGTTCGTTCGCCCGGACGTGTTGGACAAGATCGATCGGCTTCGACAGAGCTTCGGAGGCGATCTGCGAGCCTTCTTCAAGAAGTTCCTCGACCCTTGGTCCATAGACGGGATGGTCGAGGAGTTCGAGGCTCCTTCCCAGGTTGCTCACGTCGTAGCCGCGAAACGCCAACGCTGTGGAATTGATCCGGGCTCTGAGTCTCTCCGGAGAGGAGTCGTCGCCGCTGGGGAGGTTCCCTGCACCGCCGGAACTCATTCCTCGACCTCCTTTGATTGCTCTTCGTTGGGAGTTCGGGCCTCTGGGCTCTCCCAGCCATTGGGGCGCTCGATTCCACCACTTGGCGTCGTTGTCTTTCATGGCGGCCCCCTTTTCACCGATCTCAACCGGCAGCCTGAGCTTCGACCGCGTCGCACTCAGCGACCGACGCCGCGATCCCAGTCCATTCGGTTGTTCGCCTCGCCACGCTTCGTCGCGGCTGGATGGGCGGGCCTCGAGCCCGCCAACCAAGCCCACGGCCGCTCGGCCGTCGAAGGTTCTCTTCTTCATTACGATCGAACGTTCCCGTTGGGTTCGATCAATCTATCCAACTATAGACGCGCGAACGGCTTGGGGAAGACTTCGTGAATAAGTTCACGATTCCCACCAAGAGAGGTGGCACAAAAATGCATAAATTTGCTTATGGATTCGGATACAGGTGGCTTAACCCAGCCAGGTTGGTCTCGCAATTTGCCCAGATTGCCTTTCTTGACGGTTTTACGACTCCCGAGGTCGGTTTTCGGTGCACTTGGGGGCGTGGGCGTTGTGCAGCCTTGAACGATGGGGAGCGACCCTGGAGAATTCTTAACTTCAGGGTTCCCTGCAATGTTCGAACGCTCCTAACTGGATCGCTTGCTTCCGCCATTCTTTCCGCCGCTCATGGAAGACGAAATCGGATGACTGATCGTTCCCCAACGCAGGAAAATCCGTTGCGGCAGAATCTACCGTTAGTCGGCGCGCCCGACCCTTGCGCGGTGGTCTTGTTTGGCGCCACCGGCGATCTGACGCACAGAAAGCTGGCTCCAGCGCTCTTCCATCTTGCCGAGCAAGGACACCTGCCCTCGGACTACGCGGTTGTTGGGTTTGCTCGCCGAGACTGGTCGGACGACCGCTTCCGGTCGGAGCTCAAGACCACTCTCTCCAAGGGGAACTTGCCCGATTTCGAATCGGCCTGGGAGCGATTCGCGCCCCACGTGGCCTTCGCATCGGGCAATTTCGACGAACCCGCCGCCTACGAGGGTTTGAGAAGAAAACTGGAGCAGCTCGACGTCAGCCACGGGACGATGGGCAACCGCCTGTTCTACCTGGCAGTCTCCCCGGAGTACTTCAGCGAGATCGTTTCCAGGCTTGGCCACGCGGGCCTGATCCACCCAGCCGGCAGGGAACGACCATGGAGCCGCGTCGTCATCGAAAAGCCCTTCGGCAGCGACCTCGCCAGCGCAAGGAAGCTGAGCCAGGACATCTCCTCGGTCGTCGAGGAGAACCAGATCTATCGGATCGACCATTACCTCGGCAAGGAAACCGTCCAAAATATACTCGCGCTTCGATTCGGCAACGCCATTTTCGAACCGCTGTGGGACCGTCGCCATGTGGCTTCGGTGCAGATTACCGCCGCGGAAGAGGTTGGGATGGCGGGCGGCCGCGGGGGGTATTACGACAAGTCGGGCGCGCACTTAGAGACATGGTCCAGAACCACATGATGCAGCTCCTCTGCTTGGTGGCGATGGAACCGCCCGTGAACCTCTCCGCCGATTCGGTCCGCAACGAGAAGGTCAAGGTGCTCGACGCTCTTCCCGAGTGGTCGCCGGAAGACGTTGCCAAGAACGTGGTTCGTGCTCAGTACACCGCCGGTTCGATCCAGGGAGACGAGACCCCCGGCTACCTCGAGGAAAAGGGCGTGGCGGCCGATTCGACCACGGAAACCTACGTCGCTCTGCGGGTCACTTTGGAAAACTGGCGATGGGCGGGAGTGCCGTTCTACTTTCGAACAGGCAAACGGCTTCCCAAGCGAGCCAGCGAAATCGCGATCCAGTTCCACAAACCGCCCGCCGCGCTCTTCGGCTCCCAGACCGAAGGCTCCGGCGGAGCGAACCAATTGGTGCTTCGGATCCAGCCAAACGAGGGCGCAAGCCTCTCTTTTCTAGCGAAAATACCCGGTTCGCGCAGGCGTCTTCAAGACGTCCGCATGGATTTCCGCTACGGGACGGCTTTCGCGGTGCCCACTCCGGAAGCCTACGAACGGCTGCTACTGGACGTGATGCTGGGAGATCCTGGCTTGTTCACGAGGACCGACGCGGTCGAGAGCGCATGGCGGTTTGTCGACCGGATTTTGAGTTATTGGAAGTCGACCGATGAAAAACCCCATCAATACGCGGCCGGAACCTGGGGTCCGGAAGCCGCCGACGCTCTGCTCGAGCACGACGGTTCGCATTGGCGAAGACTCTAGACGCACACTGAACACGGGGCGAATGGAACGGATTTCAGGGCCCTACCGAATGGACTCGTCCTTAAACGACGGCGCGGCGAGGCACCTTGAACCATGGCAAACACCACATCCGAAAGCTTTCTGAGCGGCCGGGGGATTATCGTCGAGCCCAGAAGCATCGAGTCCAAACTCGACGAGCTTTGGGGCTCGGCCGCCGAAGAGATCGGCGGGCCTGAGATCGACCATCCCAGCGTCACTCGGGTCGTCCTGGCGAACCTGGTCGCGGCCGGCGCCGTCGACGACGGCGTCTGGATCGACGACGTGCTCGACACCGTCGTCGCTCGATACCCTTGCCGGACCATCGTCCTCAAACACAGCGAGGACCTGGAACGAAAGATCAACGCGGAAGTCTCCGCCCTGTGCCACCTCCCAGCCCCTGGCAGACCCCAGGTGTGCAGCGAACGCATCGTCTTGTGGGCGGGGCCGCGTTCCCGCGATCTTCTGCCCGGCGCCGTTCGCCCCCTGCTGGAGCCCGACCTCCCCTTCGTTTTGTGGTGGAACGGCGACCCCCGAGATAATGAACGTTTATTTAAGTCACTCGCATCCGAATGTTCGCGATTAATCTTGAGCCTCCCGGATCCGCTCGAGGATCCCACCGCGCTGGAGGTTGGTCTCGACCCAACGCTCTACCCCTACGGACACGACCTTTCCTGGTTTGGCGCCACGCTTTGGCGCGGCCTGATCGCGCAGTTCTTCGACGCGCGGAACAACGCTCCGGGCTCGATCGCATCCAATCAGTACATATCAAGACCGTGTCGCCGCGTCCGGATCGGCCGAATCGCATCGCCGTCTGGATTGCATCTTGGCTGGCCGGCCAACTCGATTGGAAGCCCGCATCGGCGATCATGGACCGCGAGGGGCGCCTTCAGGCCGCGTTTGTCCCGGAGCGTGGTGGAGATCGAAAGGCGGGGTCGAGCGTCAACGTGACGATCTCCAACTCGGTCGACTCCCGAGCCGAGTTCACAAGGCTCGAGTCCGTCTCCTTGAGCGAGAACAAGGACGACCAGGGATGCGGCGTTTACCGGCTCTCGCGCACCGACCCA
Source organism: uncultured Planctomycetota bacterium (assembly GCA_963818975.1). Lineage (GTDB taxonomy): Bacteria > Planctomycetota > Planctomycetia > Isosphaerales > Isosphaeraceae > CAWFUI01. The sequence continues at coordinate 38,094 of CAWFUI010000011.1, forward strand.
GCGTCCCAAGACATCCGCGTCGAGACCCGCTGCGACAAGCGTTCTCCGCTGCCAAGCCAGGTTCTCGCCCCCGAGCTCGACACATCCCGCAGACTGTCCGCGGCGCTCGAGTCCTCGAGAGAAGACCCGCCCTTCCAAAGGGCCTTGCCTATCGCACTTTGGCTGCTGAGGGCTGCTTCAGCGAATCAACATATTAACTAAATTCTATGGGACGAAGATGCCTGCGGAGGCGGGATGAAAAGGCCTCCGCCAACCGAGTCGGTTCGGGGAAGAGGCCCTGTGGTCCAGGCCTCAGGGCAAACGAGAAGGCCTCCTGATCGGGATTGACCCGGAAGAGCCCCATCACAACCGCTCTATCCCGGCGAAGTCTCGATAAGGCCGCATCCAGGCTCTCGTCCTCCCCAGGCGCGATCGGTTCCGAGGCGGTTAGGATCAGCGTCACGCCCAAGGAGGGACCATGACGCATTTGCCAAGGTGGGTAGCGTGTTTGGATCGCGCCCGTTGCGCTCCGGAGCAAGTCCCCCAAGCCGGCCGAATCTTTGAGATCGAGGTTCAGTTGGCGGATGACCGCCACCACGCTTAGACCGCTGCCCAGCCAAGGCAGCCGGTTAAGTCGGACCTCACGCTTAAAGTAAGCCAGGACTTCGAGTTCGGGCTTGGCATAGACCTCGCCATCCTCAATGACCGAACCCGCCGGTTCGAGAATCTCACCGAGGTACTCGAGAAAATCCACAGTCTGCATGGGGCGGAGCGCCTTTAGTGACCATCGGCTCAGACGAATGTTCCGAAAAGCGAACATTTGGTAGAGAAAAAGGCACGCTTAAGGCTTATTGGTTGCTTTTTTGGAGCGGCCGTTAAGTCGTATTTGCGATGGTTATGGCGACATGCTAGTAATGGTTTCCGAAGTACAGCAGTAATTCCAACGGGGCCATGCACAACTCGGTGGATGGTTCCACTTTCGCGCTCAGGTTCCTTGATTCGTCTCGCCTTCCAAGACTTGCTTCGCCTACCCACATTCGCTTCGAGTCGAAGCCAGATCCACGGAAGCCATCTCGGAGGAGGCTACTGATGAAATATGTCTTGCGCATGCTCGCTTTGGCGGCTCTGGCGGTGCTCGTTTCGAGCACAAGCTCGCCTGCCGACGTCTTTTTCGACTATAGCACAACAGTGACGCCCGCGGGGACCATTAGCGGGGCCAACGGCAACTCATTCCTACTGACGCCGAACAGCGTCACAGGCGTCGACGGTGCCGGCGGCGCGAACGTGACCTACGGCAATTCGGCGATCACTGCTCTCAACCCGGCCCATTACGACAGCTTTTCGGGATCATACGACTTCACCGTGACCTTCACGGTTGGCGCCGCGACCAAGACCGTCGACTTCACCGGAACCTATTCCGGTAAGATCGGCGACCATTCGACAAACATGAGCTTCAGTACCCCGATTGCGAGCCTTTCATCGTTTACTCTGGGGGGAGCCCTCTTCACCCTTTCCGATAATTCCGCAACGCCCCCCGCGGCAGGAGGCGGGATCGGCTCTTTCTCGGTTCTCGTTTCCGCCGCCGCCGTACCTGAACCCACATCCATGGCACTGCTGGGAATGGGCGGAGTTGGTGCGTGGGGTCTCTTTAGGCGTATGCGATACCAGTCTCGAGCCTGAACCCAAGTCTTCGCCTGGACGACATCAAATCCGCTTAAAATGAAGCCTCGACCATCACTTGGTCGAGGTTTCCTTGCTTCCAGGACGCTCCATTAGATCGCGCATTACCCTGGTGCTGCCAAAAGCCTTGAGAAGAAGAGCCATCGAGAGGATAGAGGGGATTTCAAATCACAGGCCTGCATGAGAGTGGACAGAGCCAAGGAAGCTTTCTGAGAGTCGAGGTCAAGGATCTCCTTGCACTTTTCCAGGGTACTTGGAAAGAGTGCCTGCAATCTCTAAAGTACGAAGCTATTTTATACCCCTGCTTGGGATTCGGTAGGACCGTGGCACTCCACAACTCGGTTGGATTGTTTCCCACAGTCTCTCCAATGGTTTTCCCCTTGCTCGCGACGGCTTGTTATTAGGCCAACTCAAGCAATTGTTATATTCGAACTCGGAGGATGCATCTCTATGAAGTTTGCTTTGCGCTCTTTCGCTATTACGGCTGCTGCGGTGCTCGCCCTGAGCACTAGCTCGTTTGCCGATGTAATTTTTGATTACAGCACCACAGTGACCCCATCTGGTCCCGTCACAGGCATCAACGGCAACGCTTTCGAGCTTACGGCTAACTCCGTAACGGGCGTTGACGGGGCCGGCGGCGCGAACGTCACTTACGGCAACTCGTCGATCACCGCCACCAACCCCGTGAAGGACACCTTCTCGGGTTCCTATGACTTTACGGTGACCTTCACTGTTGGAGCATCGACCAAGACCGTTGATTTCACCGGCACCTATTCCGGTACCATTGGCGATCACTCCACGAATATTCACTTTTCGACGCCGAACGTCAGCTCTTCGTCGTTCATCTTGGGCGGCGCTTCCTTCCTACTCTCTAGCAGCTCGGTTACTCCTCCCGCCGTTGGCGGCGGTCTCGGCTCTTTCTCCATCTTGGTTTCAGCGACGGCTGTTCCTGAGCCCACTTCGTTCGCTCTGCTCGGAATGGGCGGTGCGGGTGCGTTTGGGTTGTTCCGTCGTATGAAGTCTCGCGCCAAAGCCTAATCGCAAGTTCGCTGGTTTTTACAAACGAATCCCTTGTGGATGGAACCCCGGCTCTCGCAGCCGGGGTTTTGCATTTTACTGCGGCGGATTCGGCTCTTAGCGAGTCTCGCAAAGAGCAGTGTTTCAAAGTGACTGGGCTGGCCAGGAAATGGTACGATCTCGCCCCCATGCGTTACAAAAATTCAACAAACTCGAGGGAAAAGGGAGAGGCTAGACAACGCTTTTTCGATTTTATCGAACTTACCTGCATAGGCGCTTGCGGGCGGCCAATTGCGATGCTATATCTATTCCCTGCTTTAGACGCTGGGTTGAGTGCACGTTCTTAGCGAATTCGATGGATTCGCACCTTCCTTGCCCAGCTTCCGACCTTTCCGTCTACTTGAAAAGGCCCTAAAAGCTCGATCAAGGCTCGGTGTTTCTGTTCACTCTCAGAGGATGCAACTCATGAAATCGGCTTTCCGTTCTTTCGCCGTTGCGGCAGCAGCGGTGCTCGCTTTGAGCACTAGCTCGTTTGCCGACGTTTTCTTTGATTACACCAGTACCGTGACGCCCGCTGGGCCTGTCACCGGTGTCAATGGCAATGCCTTTACCCTCACCGCGAATTCGGTTTCCGGGGTTGACGGCACTGGCGGCGCCAACGTGACCTATGGCAACTCTGCCATCACGGCCACAAGCGGGACCAAGGACACGTTCTCTGGCTCGTATGACTTCACGGTGACCTTCACCGTGGGCGCCGCGACCAAGACCGTCGACTTCACGGGTACCTACTCCGGGTATATCGACAGCACCGCGACGAACCTGCACTTCAGCGTCCCGACGATCAGCTCCACTTCGTTCACGCTCGGTGGAGCATCGTTCTTGTTGTCGAGCAGCTCGGTCACGCCGCCTGCCGTAACCGGCGGCATCGGCTCCTTCTCGGTGCTCGTCAGCGCTACTGCGGTCCCCGAGCCGACTTCGTTGGCTCTGTTGGGCCTCGGCTGCGGAGCCTTTGGCCTCGTACGCCGCAAAATGGCTCGGGCCAAGGTCTGATTTCGACAGACTATCCCTCGCTGGATGGAACCTCGGCCCCGCGCGGTCGAGGTTTTTTTTTGCCCTGAGTTGATCCACAAACCGCGTCCGCAATTCGGGAGATCCCTGCATGAATGCTTCAAAACGCGTGCTCCTTGCGGTCGCGATCATGGCTTGCGTCAAACAGACGATCCCCCAATGCCAGGCGTGCGAAGACTCGATCCCCATGCGGATCCAAAACCAAGCCGACTTGCCCCTGCAAACCGTACCCCTGGTTGCCGCTGCAGGCCAGTTGAACCCAGGTGGTTATCAGCTCGGGCGCCCTGGTTCGAGCTCGGTGTCCGCACTCGTGTACGAAGAGGAAGGAACCAGGTTCCTGGCAACGATCCTCAGGGATCTCCCCGCAGGAGGGTCAAAATGGGCGATCACCGCGAACGGCGGCCCAACCGAGTCGAGACCACTCGTGGAGGTTTCGCAAGCAAAGCACAGCCTCGCTATCTCCATCAACGGTCGCCTCTTCACGAAATATGAGGCTGATCTGGGCCCAAAACCCTACTTCTTTCCACTCATTGGTCCTACGGGAGATCGATACACACGCGCCTACCCGATGGAGAAGACGCATGGCGAAGACCAAGACCACCCCCATCAACGCTCGTTTTGGTTCACTCACGGGAAGGTCAATGGCGTCGATTTCTGGTCGGAAACTCCTGGGCACGGCTATATCACGCCGTCCGAAACCAAACTAATTGTTGCTGGTCCAGCGTATGTGAAATTCACCACGAAAAATGTGTGGTATGGACCAGATCGTCTCACGAGAATTTGCGAGGACGAGAGGAAAACCAGAATCTTCTTCGACCACGATTGCAGGATTATTGATGTTGATATCATTGTTTCTGCACCTGAAGGCCCGGCAACCTTTGGAGACACGAAGGAAGGTTCGTTCGGGCTTCGAGTCGCTTCGAACATGGACGCTGCACGCAAGAGCGGGGGCCGAATTGTCAACGCCGAGGGTCTCGAGAACGAGGCAGCCTGGGGCAAACCATCGCCTTGGGTCGACTACTCTGGCCCTGTAGAAGGAAAGGAAGCAGATGGGGAACGACTAGGCCGCAGGACGGTCGGCATCGCTATCTTGAATCACCCCAGCAGCTTTCGCCACCCAACGACCTGGCACGTCCGTCCCTACGGGCTCTTCGCGGCCAACCCGTTTGGATGGCATGATTTTGGATCGGAGAGAAGCGGTGAATATACAATCCAGAAGGGGCAATCGATCACACTCAAACACCGTGTGATCTTGCATCGAGGTACGTGCGAACAGGCCAACATCGCGGCGGCTTACCAGGCGTACGCAAAGCCGCCGAAGCTCCTCTGGGAGACAACGAAGACGAGTGAATAAATCTCTGCTCCACCAACGTTTCTTACTGAAAACCTCCACCGCAATGCCGTTAGGGTGCTTTTGAGAACCCGCAGTTCAAGTGGGGGCCTTGGTCCATCAGCACGAGGCTGAAGGAATTTGGATCGGTCCCCGACGGGTTATTCGTTGGTTCGCCAAAAGGACCACCCTCCGCGAACATGGCAGAGGTCTTGCTGGGCCGAAGCCCAACAACTTTATGCTAGTCAGGGAACCCGTTTGAAGCAAGCCGTTGTGCAATGAGTTTCCATTGAGGCGCCAGACGTGGCAGTTAAGCAATGCAGCCTAACAGAACAGATTACAGGTGTTGTCCCTGTGCGTTCTCTGGGAGCGACTCGCGGAGTCTCTTGATTTGGTCGCGAAGCCGGGCGGCGTCTTCGAAGTTCTCGCGAGCGACGGCGAGCTCGAGCTGCTCCTGGAGCCGCTCGATGGGTCCCAGAGGCTTGAGCGCGGCGACTTCGTCTCGCCACCGCAAAAGAAACATCAGTTCTCCGCATTGTTCTTCGCGATCGGACTGGCTGTACTCGGCAAGGAAAGCCCGGATGCCCCTTATTCCCTCGTCGATTTTGGCAATCGCAGCCTTGTTTTCGCCGCGTTCCACGGCGTGTAAGCCAAGGGCCCTGGCCCTCATCATTGTAACGTAGGGCCTGTACTGGTCGAATTGAAGTGCGTCGCGAGGATTGGCGGCGTGCCGCTTCACGAAGGCGAAGAGCCGGAGGTTGCGCTCGGCGTCCCGAGCGACCAGGTCGTACCTGCCCAGATGAAATAACGCCAGATAGCGGTGATAGTATTGTACACCTTCACGCATTAATTCGGCGCACGCTTCGGAATCGAGCGAATAGTCCGCTCCGTCCTTCAGGGCGGTCCTGGAGAGCTGCTCGTGGTGATCGAGCCAAGACTCGCAGCCCGAGGGGCGTTTGCCGTCGGGCCTGCCCGAGAGCTCCATCTGAAGGACGCCCAGATCGACGCGGGTCTGAAGTCGTTCGCGGCCGTCGGATCCACGAATAATGCGCACCTGCAGAGTGTTGGGGTCGTGCTCCCAACCTTCAATAATGGGTGTCAGGTCTTTGCTCATTTGTTCATCCACGGTACTTTCATGCGCCAGAATTGTTTGCGATCGAGCCTAGCCTCCGGCGGACTCCAGGAAAACCAAAACGAGCCGAGTCGGCATGACGCCGAGACGGCTCGCCTTGTGAAAGCCCTAGTAATTCGGCCCGGGTGCGAGAATTACAGCTCGTTTCCGTCGTGGATCATCGGTTCGAGCTCTTTGGTGTTGCGTTCGACGGCCAGGACGATCGTCCGCTCTTCGATGCCGTCCGCGCTCGAAGCGACCGCGGGCAGAATCTGCCTGCAATCCGGCAGACTGAAGCGTACGGTGAACGTGCCGTCGGAACGTAGGGGGACAGGCTCGCCCTGGAGGCTGACTTTGGCGTTGGGCTCGGTCGAACCGTAGACGATCAGTTCGGCGTCGATCTCGAAGTGGAACTTGCGGGACGGCGTCATTCCGCCCAAGCCCAAGCCCTGGAGCGACATCGACTGCATCGGCCTTCGGAGCCGTTCTTCGAAGAGTTCTCGAAGATCGCTGGAGACCGTCGCCGGGTTGCCGCCTCCGGACTGATGGTAGATCTTGTCGAACTGCCCTTGAAGGCTTGACCAGTTTTCGTCGAGTGAGTCGGAGAGGCCTGCCTTCGGGGTCGTGACCACGTTCGATCGAGCCAAGACGAAGAATCGACCGCGCCTGGAAAGGTAGCCGATGTCGATGCGGTAGGAACGCGAGGAATGGACGTCGATATACCAGGTGCTGACTCCACCGTGGATCGAGACGTCGCGAACGTGCTGTTCGGCGGCGGCGGTGGTGTCTTCGCTGGTGACGTCGACCAGCCGGAGGATCGGCCTGGCACCGTGCCAATCTTGGCCAAGAGCCGCCTGGGCGCGGGCTAAGGTCGATCGGCTTAGCTCCCAATAAGCCTGTAGCCAGAAGGGGTCGCGAACGATCAGAACCACGCGATCTTTCACGCACGAATGGTCGAGCGATCTGGGCGCCGCAGGGTGTTCCACCCTGAGTCGCGAGCGGACCCGTTCAAATCAACCTCGGTTCTACGGCCGGTGGGTTTGACGCTTGCACGCGCGGGCAGCTCCTTGACCCGATCCTTAGGCGAGCGAGGCGGCGACGAACGCGAGTCGGTTTTAGAGACGACCGAGGAACGCTTCCGGCTCAGGGTTGGAGCAAGCGCACGGATCAATTGATCCTTACGCATCGCATGCCAACCAATGATGCCGTTGTCCTTGGCCATCTGCACAAGGACCTTTTTATTGCATTCCTTCAGGGAATCGACAGTCATGCGGGCCACTCCGTCTCTCTCCAACGATCGACCGACGCCGGTATCGCTTGGAGATCATGGGGACGTAAAATTCATCCGTGAGTGGACCGATCCGGTAAACTCCCTGTTTGCCGGATGCTCTCTCGAGCGGGCGACTCGAATCACACGGACAAATGCATGACGCCACGCACTGACGTGGGCAGGGACTGCAATCTCCAAAATGGAAAAGGCTCGCGAGCTTCCTCCCGGAAACGCGAGCCCATCACACCGAGCTGGAGTATGCCACAGGCGATGGCGACGACATCGCTAAGTCCCCCGCTTGACTCGAACCTAAGATTATGACCATGTTGCAGGACAGCAACGACTTAAATACCAGAGAATCGCTTGTCAGTCAATGGGAAATCGCTTGGAAACATGCTCTCGCAAAGCGGGTTCCGCCAATCTATTTTGATATTCATTGCGGATCGATTTGCGCCGCGCGACAAGGGCGTCTTGCAATTTGCCGCCATGCCCAGCAAAGCAAAGACGATGGCGACGACACCCTCGGGGAATTCATTCTGACCATCAAGGCGACTCCTCCGACATGACCTCGGTGGCTCTCGCAGGACTTGATGGTTCCGCTAGAACTCAGCTAACCAACGAGGAAACTTGTCGGTCGTTGCGGATTCGCTGAAGCTCCGTCTGTGAATCCACGCCGATCACCGATCGCCACCGATCGCAGACAGTCTGGGAGTGGAAACGATAGGCCTCGCTGTCATCGGATCGGAGGGCGTGTCAGGGGACTCGCCCCTACGAACGCCGATCGCAGACAACGCCCATCGCAGACAGTCTGGGAGTGGAAACGATAGGCCTCGCTGTCATCGGATCGGAGGGCGTGTCAGGGGACTCGCCCCAACGACCACCCATCGCAGACAGTCTGGGAGTGGTAACAATAGGCCTCGCTGTTATTGGATCGGAGGGCGTGTCAGGGGACTCGCCCCTACGAAGGCGGATCGCCGCCGATCCCAGACGGTCTGGCGATCCCAGACAGTCTGGAAGTGGCAACGGTCTGGAAGTGGCAACGAACGCGGATCGCCGCCGATCGCGTAGAGTCGAGATGTGGCGCGGTTGTTTAGGTTTGCCTATCTGTTTCTGGTTCTTTCGATTGCCAGTGCCTCAATATCAAACCATGCTCCGTTTCCACATCCCGCTCAGCGAACCGGACGTGCCCTACTAAGGCATCCGGCTCTCGGACAGAGGCTCTATAGTGATTAGCTGCTCACACGTTCGCACTCGGAAGACTTCTGCGTTGGCGGCTGAGCCTGTATAGGCCCAACTTCTGGTACAGGTATGTGTCTGGGTACCGTGAGAAACCCGGACCCCGAACCTTGTGCTTCCTGCAGAGCCATCGACGGAGCCGATTCGTCACGTGGTAGTTAACCGCACGATACGCTCGGCTCACCGCGCCCAAGTCGAAGTAATTCGCCCAGCCTCGCAATTTCATGTTCAGCCGGCCGACCATCCTCTCCTCGTCTAATAGGGTCGTCTTTCCGCTGGTCTGCTCGCCGATCGCGTCGCAGAGCTTGGCGACCTTCTTCTTCGCAGGCGAGGCGGCCAGATAGGCCTCCCCTGTGCGATGATTGTAGCAGCGGCCGAAAGTGTAACCCAGGAAGTCGAACGTACCTTCGGGGAGCACGCAGAGTCGCGTTTTGGTCTCGTTAACCGTCAGTTTCAGCTTCGACATCATCGATCGCATCGTCGCCATGGCCTCTTCGGCCCCGGCGCGACAACAGATCACGAAGTCGTCCGCGTAGTTGACGATATGAGCCCTCAGCCGCTTCTCGTGTCCTCCCGTCTTCCAGCCCCGTATAAATCGTCTCATGTAGATGTTTGCCAATAGCGGAGAAAGCGGGGACCCTTGCGGGGAACCCTTGCCCTCGTCCTTGTTGTCGGTCGTTCGCTCTTTCCGTCCACGACGGTCGCGTGTTTCCACCGGCGCTTCGAGCCACATCTTGATCAGACGAAGGATTCGTCCATCGCTAATGCGCCTCGACACCGATTTCATCAGCTCCGCGTGGGGGATGTTGTCGAAGTAACCGCTCAAGTCCGCGTCAACCACCTCCATGAAACCCTTGCGGAGCAACGATTCGACGTGCCTTACGGCGTCTTTCGCGCTCCGTTCCGGACGATACGCGTATTGCTCGGGCTCGAGGTCGGCCTCGAAGATCGGCCCCAAGACCAGAACCACGGCCGTTTGCACGACGCGATCGCGAATACACGGAATTCCCAACGGGCGGGTTTTGCCCGGTTGGCCCTCCTTGGGGATGTTCACCCTTCGGACGGGCTGGGATTGGTACGTCTTCTGGCGCAGATCCTCCATCAATTCGTCCAGCCACTTCTCCTCGCCGTACTCCTTGATCTGTTCGAAGGTCACCCCGTCGACGCCCGCCGTTCCCTTGTTGGCAAGGCAGCAGTGGAAGGCGTATTCCAGGACGTCTCTTCTCCAAACCTTGTCGTACAGGGCGTAGAAGCGGTAGTTGGGCGATCCCTTCGCTTTGGTGTGTAACGCCTCCTGAAGCTTCCCAACCTTTAGTGGAGGTACTAGACCCATGCCAATCTCCCGGCTGTCGCTTCTTCTTGCGTTAACCTCTGAACTGAGGTCCCTTCCCTCCACCGGAATTACCCGGCTTCAACGGTACTACGAACCTCTCCGCCACCCCATCAAGCCCGGCCTGTCCCTCGCGGGCGTCCGGTTGAGTTCAGGCGACTCGCTCCATGGGGCTTCCCGTGTTGCGTCGGTTCTCCTTATGCAAGCATGCCATCGCCTGTACCCCGGCGGGATCGTTCAGAGATGTCGCTCATGGCTCGGCCTATTCCAACCGGTCGCCTGTTCTCAACGACGGCGGCCTTCCCCAACTGTCTGATGGGTCGGCTCCCGCGTACGACATTTCGAGGCCTACAACGTTCACATGACATTATCCGCCGTGGCGGACTTGCTCGCCACACCGCCAAGCGGCGTGTCTTTCTCGAAGGCTTCGGCGGTTTTGTTACCTCCACCGCCGCTCCGATAGCTACCGGCTGGAGCGACCCTTTGCCGGGTAGGATTTACACCTACTGAAGAACCACACCTTTTCACGGCGCACAGACAGTCTGAGACTGGAAACAATAGGCCTCGCTGTCATCAGATCGGAGGGCGTGTCAGGGGACTCGCCCCTACAACAGGATCGGAACAGGAACCCTGGAGGCTGTGTCGATCCCGGCTAGCCGGTCTTGCCTATCTTTGCAACTCGCACGGCTCGACGAGTCTGACATCAACTGGAGAGCTCATCATTCGACGGCCGGAGGCGGAGTGGGGAGGATCGGCGGCCGTTTTGCCGACTTTGTGAAAAATTTCTCGAAGTCGGGAGGTAGGGAGTTGACATGGGGACTTTAGGGCGTCTAAATGATGACGCGATGGACGAAGCAGCGAGCTGCTCGATCTAAGGGGTCGAAGAGTCGATTCGGGTTCCGCCGCGAGGAAGAGCGCGTCAGCTTCCGTCCATCGGCCGGGACGTCAGAACATGCCGAAACCTCCCCAACCGGAAGGCAAGGGCCTAAGCCCTGCGTGGGCCTATCGGGCTACCGGGGTTGGCTTCGAGTTCGTTCTGCCGATTCTGGCGGGTGTTTGGGTCGATCGCAAGTTGAACTCCAGTCCCTGGGGCGTGCTCATTGGAGCAGTCTTGGGGTTTCTGGTGGGAATGGCGCATCTCATCCGTTTGGCTAAGTCCAAACCTGGGTCGTGAGGTTTAGATTGTATGTCTCAGGGCCATTCGGCAAGCCCTCTGCATCACGTTATCGACCAGCCTTCGCTGGAGTTCCCAGGGGTGGCCGTGCACCTTGGGTCGGTGTTCGGAGTACCGATCACCCGGCTCATGCTGATGGAGCTGATTTCGGCTGTGATCATTGCCGCAATCATGATCCCACTTGCTCAGCATATCGCCAAGAACAGGGTGACGAAGGGCCGGTTCCTGAACGCCTTCGAAGCGGTGATCTATTACGTTCGAGACAAGATCGCCAGACCCGCGTTTGGTGGGCACGGCGCCGACGCCTTTCTGCCGTTCTTCTGGACGCTATTCTTCTTCATCCTGGTCAACAACCTGTTGGGGATGATTCCTGGCGGCGCCTCCGCGACCGGCAATATCAACGTCACTGCCGTTCTCGCCGTCACGACATTCATTGTGTTGGTGGTCGCGGGCTCCCGCGAGCAGGGAATCGTCGGATTCTGGATTGGCTTGGTCCCCTCGATGGATGTACCAATCTGGCTCAAGCCATTTCTGGTTGGGCTTATGTTCGTGATCGAGGTGGCCGGGCTTTTCATCAAGCACATCGTGTTGGCGATTCGGCTTTTCGCGAACATGTTGGCGGGCCACATCGTTCTGGCGGTGATCCTGGGGTTCATCCTGGAAGTGGCCGCGACGGTCTGGTACATACGCCTGCCCGTGACGGTGGCAAGCGTTGGCGGAGCCGCGGCGCTGTCGATGCTCGAACTCTTGGTGGCGTTCCTTCAGGCGTTCATCTTTACGTTTCTGGCAGCGCTCTTTATTGGCTCGGCGGTGCATCCACACCATTAGCGATACGATGAGGATCCGTTGACGGGCAGAAATCGCATTCTCCGCATCGATACTGCATCTGCTTTCCCCCCCTGGCGCAGGCAATGGGCCTTCGCTCATCAGGCGGGCTTTCCGTTTGTTTGGTATGCGAACTTGTCTCGCGAGAGGCAAGCTGGGAGTTGAAGTTCCGATGAAATTCGTCAAGTCCGCCGCCCTTGCTTTTGCACTATTCCTGGTTTCCCAAGCTCCAGCCATGGCGCAATCAACGGCGCCAGCCAGTGGTACGGGCGTGTTGATCGCCCAAGGCGCGTACCCTTTTTCGGACCTTCGCGCGTTTTCGATTGGCATCGTCATCTTCGGCGCCTGCGCTGGGAATTGGCGGGCTGGCGAAGTCGGCGGTCGAGAGCATGGCGCGCCAACCCGAGATGGCCGGAACGATTCAGCTCGCGATGATTATCGCCGCGGCGCTCATCGAAGGCGTGACGTTGCTTGCGCTCATCATCGTCGGCTTCATCCTCAAGGCCTGAGCCGAGCCTGGCGCTTCGCTCCAGTGTCGGAGGAAGTCGATCGAAGTTGAACTTCGTCGGCGCTGTTGTTCAGCGAATTCGGGTTCCTGGGAAGGTTCAAAAGAGAGATTTTCAACATGCGTCGCCTGCTCTGCGCGATACTTTCGTTTTGGATCTGCGCCGCCGTAATGACTTTAGCGCCCGGCTGTGGCGGCACTGGCGATTCACTGACCACGCAAAAATTCGCCAAGGACGAGGCCAAGGACGCCGAGAAGGCTCTCGAAGAAGAGGCTGAGAGTCCCAACATCCTCAAATTCGAACCGAATTTGGCGCTCTGGTCGCTCGTCGTCTTCGGGGTGCTTTTTGGCGTACTCTATCGTTTCGCGTGGAAGCCCTTGATCAAGGCCTTGGACGAGCGTGAGGAGCATCACGAGCGGATGCTCCACGATACGGAGGCGGCGCGCGCGGAAAGCGAGCGACTGCTTGCCGAGCACAAGAAGCGCCTCGATGACGCGCAGGACGAGATCAAGAGCATGATCGAGAACGGCAAGCGGGAAGGCGAGGCTCTGGCGGAGAGTATTGTTTCCAAGGCGCGCGACGAGGCCGACGCTTATAAAAAGCAGGCCAAGAACGAGATCGCCGCTGCGACCGACCAGGCGCTTTCGGAGGTTTGGACGAAGGCCACGGATTTGGCGGTCTCGGTCGCTGGGAAGGTGCTTTCCAAGAATCTGACCGACGACGACCGCAAGCGATTGGTGGCTTCGGCGATTGAATCGATGCCCGTGGCGCATGCAAACGGATCGGCCAAGGCCGGCGGGGGTCGTGCATGACGTCCGCCCCGAGCCCCCCCCAATCGGAATCCGCCGCGGCGGTGATCGACGACGTCAACGCCGAGGCCATTCGTTCCTACGCAGAGGCTCTGGTCAACGCGGCCGCTTCGCTTGGGGATCCGGAAGCGGCCGTGGGAGAGCTCGAGGAAATTGCCGCTCTGGCCTTCCGAGGTCAGCCAGAGTACTTGGAGATTTTTCAATCGCCGACGATTCCTGGTCATGTGAAGGAACGCGTGCTGGCGGAGACCTTCGACGGCAAGGTTTCTCCGCTGTCATTCAACTTCCTTCGCGTTTTGAATCGACACGGACGCATCGAGCTTTTGTCCGCGATCTTGAGGGCCGCGAAAACCTTGCTCGACCGCAAAGCCAACCGCATGGCCATGGTCGTGCGTTCGGCTGGGCCGCTGGAAGATTCCGAGAAAGAGGCGATCGAGAAGAGGCTCGAACAGACGACGGGCATGAAGCCGGTCGTAAGCTGGGAGGTCGATCCCGATCTTTTGGCGGGATTCGTCGCCCAGATTGGCGACGACGTGTACGACGCCTCTGCGAAACATCAGTTGGATCAGATTCGTAATAGTCTCATCGAAGGAAAGAATCATGAAATTTCGAGCAGACGAAATCAGTTCAGTGATCCAGCGTGAAATCGAGCAATTCCAGCCGGAAGTTTCGAAGATCGAAGTTGGCAGGGTGCTGGAAGTCGGCGACGGCATCGCGCGGGTTCATGGACTTTCGTCGGTGATGGCTGGCGAGATGGTCGAATTCGAAAAGGGGGTCAAGGGCCTGGCGTTCAACCTCGAAGAGTCTTCGGTCGGCGTGATCATCCTCGGTGAATATGTCGACATCCATGAAGGCGAACTGGTCAAGGCGACGGGTCAGTTGCTTCAGGTGCCCGTCGGCGAGGCGATGATTGGACGCGTTGTGAACCCACTGGGCCAACCGATCGACAACAAGGGCCCAATCGTCACCAGCCGCACCTGGCCGGTCGAATCTCCAGCTCCCGGCATCGCGGAACGTCAGCCTGTCGATGAACCGCTCCAGACCGGCGTCAAGGCCATCGACTCGATGATTCCCATCGGCAGAGGCCAACGCGAACTGATTATTGGCGACCGCAAGACCGGCAAAACGGCAATTGCGATCGACACGATCCTCAATCAAAAGGGCCAGGGCGTCATCTGCGTTTACGTGGCCATTGGACAGAAGGAGTCGACGACCGCGGCTCTGGTCGACGTACTCCAGCGTAACGGCGCGATGGAATACACGATCGTCGTGGCTTCCGGCGCCAGCGACGGCGCTCCGCTGCGCTACATCGCTCCGTACGCGGGCTGCGCGATGGCGGAATATTTCATGTATGAGAAGGGCGAGGCGACGCTCTGCATTTACGACGACCTTTCGAAGCAGGCTGTGTCGTATCGCGAGCTTTCGTTGCTCTTGCGTCGTCCACCGGGTCGAGAAGCGTTCCCTGGCGATATCTTTTACGCACACTCGCGGCTTTTGGAACGCTCGGCCAAGCTTGCGAACAAGTACGTCATCGTTGCCGAATCGGCGCCGACGGACAAAGAGATCGTCGGCGAGGATTGGGGCGTCAACGGCAAAGTTTACCTGGGAGTGCCGGGTCTCGAGGAGGCTCAGCACGACCTCAAGGCGTCGTATCCACAGGGCCACAAGATCGTGAAGACGACCACGTCGGGCGGTTCGCAAACGGCGTTGCCGATCATCGAAACGCTCGAAGGCGAGGTGTCGGCTTATATTCCCACGAACGTCATCTCGATCACCGACGGCCAGATCTACCTTCAGCCGGACCTCTTCTTCGCGGGTGTGAGGCCGGCGGTCGACGTCGGCATCAGCGTTTCGCGCGTGGGCGGCAAAGCCCAAATCCCAGCGATGAAGAAGGTCGCGGGCGGTTTACGGCTGGACCTCGCGGCGTTTCGAGAGCTCGAAGCTTTCGCCCAGCTTGGAACCGAACTCGACAAGGCGTCTCAGCAACAGCTTGATCGAGGCTATCGGATGGTCGAGCTGCTCAAACAGCCGCAGTACAGGCCTTTGCAAGTCGTCGACCAGGTGATGAGCATCTACGCAGGCTCGGAAGGTTTCTTGGACGACGTTCCCACCAAGGAAGTGCAGCGGTGGGAGAGTGAATTCCTCGAGTACATGAAGACTCAGAAGCGATCGGTTCGCGACGCGCTCGCGAAAGAGAAGAAGCTAACCGACGCGATCGTTGGGGACTTGAAGAACGCGATCAAGGAATTCAAGTCGCGTTACCGTTCCAGCGCCGGCGGCGAGCCCAGCGGTCTCTCCGAGCGCCGCCTGATCAACAAACAGCAGAACATCCGCATTCTTTAATCCGAGCGTCGACCATGGCCAAAGCCCGCGCGATTGTGATCCGCCGCAAGGCGGTGCAAAACATCCGCAAGATCACCAAGACGATGGAGCTGATCGCCACGGCGCGGTTCAAGAAGCGCAGGACCGCGCCACGCAGGCTGGCGCGTACACCAAGAAGATCGCCGAGATCGTTTCCGATCTTGGCGAGGAAGCCGCGCAGGCTTCGCATCCCCTGTTGGCCAAGCGAGAGCCAGTCAAGAACGCCGTGCTCCTCGTGTTGACCAGCAACCGAGGCTTGGCCGGCGGCTACAACTCCAACGTGATGCGGACCGCCACGTGCGTCTACCAAGACTTCTTGGCCCAGGGGGTGAACGTTCGGCTCGAGGTCGCCGGCAAGCGTGGGATCAACTACTGTAAGTTCCGCGGATTCCCCGTCGACCTTTCGTTCACCAACTTCGAGGACCGTCCGCAGTTCGACCAGGTCGAGGAAATCGCCAACAGGTACATCGAGTCTTACATCGGCGAGAAGATTGATCAGGTCGTCGTCGCTTACACTCGGTTTGTATCGGCTTCGCGCAAGAGGCCGAAGCTCTGACGCTCTTGCCAATGTCGGCTCTCGATGAACCGAGCGACCAAACCGCCGGCAAGTCCAAGGGCGAAAAGCACAAGGCGGAGCGCGTACCTTACGAATTCGTCCCCAGCGCCGCCAGCATCCTCGAGGAGATCGTCCCTGTCTCGTTCAAAATCAGACTCTTCAAATGCTTCTTGGACGCGGCCGTCAGCGAGCAGATCGCCCGCATGGTGGCGATGAAAGGGGCGACCGAAAACGCCGACGACATGATCAAACTGCTCACGCGCCAGTACAACCGCGCAAGACAATCGCAGATCACTCGCGAACTGGCCGAGATCATCGGCGGAGCCGCGGCGCTCGAATAACGTTTTTCGGATTCACAGATCATTTAATTGCAATAAGTACCAATTTCAAGGGTTTATCACATGTCCACAACAATCGGCAAGGTCGTCCAGGTGATCGGGTCGACGTTCGACGCCGAATTCGAAGAGGGGCAGCTGCCGGACATTTACTACGCTCTGGAAGTGAAGACCGAGAACAAGGGCGTGTCGATCGATTTGGTCGGCGAGGTTCAGCAACTCTTGGGCGGGAACCGAGTCCGGTGCGTGGCTTTGGGCTCGACCGACGGTCTGGCTCGCGGCAATTCGGTCACGAACACTGGCAAACCGGTGAGCGTTCCGGTAGGCAAGGAGACGCTGGGCAGGGTGTTCAATCTCCTGGGCAGTCCGATCGACGGTCGAGGCGTCGTGAACGCCTCGGAGCATTGGTCGATCCACCGCGATCCGCCGTTGTTCCAGGATCTCTCGCCAAAGACCGAGCTGTTCGAGACCGGCATCAAGGTAGTCGACCTGCTCACTCCGTTCGTCCGAGGCGGCAAGATCGGGCTCTTCGGCGGAGCTGGACTGGGCAAGACCGTCATTCTTACCGAGCTGATCGCTCGCATCGCCAAGGTGCACAGCGGATACTCGGTGTTCGCGGGCGTCGGCGAGCGAACCCGCGAAGGCAACGACCTTTGGCTCGAAATGCAAGAGACCAAGATCGGTTCGACCGGCAAGAGCGTTATCGACAGCACCGTGATGTTCTTTGGCCAGATGAACGAGCCGCCCGGCGCTCGGCTCCGCGTGGCCCTCGCAGCCGTGACCAACGCCGAATGGTTCCGCGATTCCACAGGCGCGGACACGCTCCTTTTCATCGACAACATCTTCCGCTTTAGCCAGGCGGGAGCTGAGGTGTCTGCACTCTTGGGAAGAATGCCTTCGAACGTCGGTTATCAGCCAACCTTGGCCACCGAGATGGGAAACCTGCAAGAACGCATCACGTCGACAAATAACGGAGCCATCACGAGCGTGCAGGCTGTCTACGTGCCTGCCGACGACTTGACCGACCCAGCGCCCGCCACCACTTTCGGGTTTCTGGACGCCTTCATTTCGCTCTCTCGCTCGATTTCTGAGAAAGGCATCTACCCCGCGGTGGATCCACTTGGCTCTTCCTCGCGAATCCTTGACCCCCAATACGTAGGGAACGAGCATTACGAAGTTGCCAGGCGGGTCCAGGCGATTCTCCAGCGCTATCGCGAACTTCGCGACATCATCGCGATTCTGGGCGTGGACGAGCTTTCGGAAGACGACAAGGTGGTTGTGCACAGAGCCCGCAGGATCGAACGTTTCTTGTCGCAGCCGTTCTTTGTCGCGGAAGCGTTTACAAACAAGCCTGGGCAATACACAACGCTCGCCGAGACGATCCGCAGCTTCCGCGAAATTTGCGACGGCAAGTGGGACCATTTGCCCGAATCGGCGTTCTTGTACGTAGGCGTGATCGAGCAAGCCGAGGAACAAGCCAAGAAGATGGCTCGGTAGAGTCAAAAATGCGGCTTTGGCGTCAAGACGATCCCTGTTCCCATTTTCCTAGCGAGCCCAATTGCCGATGTCGAACGTCGAAGGCAAGGAACATGATCAGAAAGGCAAGGGTCGCGCTCTGCACTGCGTGGTCGTGACCCCCGAGAAGACTCTGCTCGACGCGATCGTGGACTTCGTGGCGATCCCGCTCGACGACGGCGAACTGGGCGTACTGCCAGGTCGCACTCCGTTGCTGGGCAGACTTGGCATCGGCGAGCTTCGAACCCGCACGGGTACGACGGTCGTGCGTTACCTCGTCGATGGTGGTTTCGCGCAGATTCGCGACGACGTGGTGACCATCCTGACGACAAACGCCGTTGCGTCGACGAAAATCGACGCTGGGGCCGCAGCCAAAGAGCTCGAAGCTGCCGTCGCTCGCAAAGGCGTCACCGAAGTCGAGGTTGCCGAGAAGGACAGAGCCGTCCGAAGAGCCCGGCAAAAGATCCGCGTGGCTGCAAAAGGATAAAGCGAAGACCTTCGGAAAAATCTGGGTCCTTTTTTCGTTTGGTCGACGCCGCTCTCGCGTTAAGCTGCTCTTGTAAGAGGATCCTGGGCGAGCGCACCCATATCGTCAGCCAAAGGGTAATGTCATCATGATCCGTTGGATTCGAGTTGCGCTATCGACAAGTCTAGCGGCGCTGGCTTCGGCCTCGGTTTTGATCTGCTCGTGGTCGGCGGCGGCGGACGGTCCAGCCGACTCGAAGCCAGTGTTGAAAGGCAAAGACGCCTTGGGCGATTGGACGACCGACGCTCCGGGCGTCCGAAGATTGATTACTGCCGCGGACCTGGCGCCTCCCTTCGAAACCAAGTCGGCCAACAACTTCCCTAAAGTCGTCAAGCAGCCCGAGGGCGCCTGGCCCAAGGTCCCGAAAGGCTTCAAGGTTTCCGAGTTCGCCAAGGGGCTCAACAATCCACGAAAGATCGTCGCCGCGCCCAATGGAGATCTCTTCATCGCCGAGAGCGGACCCGGCCGCATCAAGGTCGTCCGCGACGCCGACTCCGACGGAAAGATCGACGCCACCGAGGTCTTTGCCTCTGGCTTGCGCCAGCCCTTTGGAATTGCCTTCTATCCCGTCGGTCCCAACCCTACGCATATTTATATCGGCAATACCGATTCGATCGTCCGGTTCGCGTACGCCTCGGGCGACTTGAAGGCCAGCTCGAATCCGGAAACCATCGTGCCCAACATACCCGGCGGCGGCCGGCTTCAGGGCGGCGGGCATTGGACCCGCGACGTCGTGTTCTCGCTCGACGGGAAGCGGATGTTCGTATCGGTGGGGTCGCGTTCGAACGTCAACGACGACGACGGCGAAAAGCGCAGGGCCGACGTCCTTGTGTTCAATCCAGACGGTTCCGACGAGAAGGTCTATGCATGGGGCGTGCGCAATGCAGTTGGGCTTGCCGTCGAACCCAAGACCGGCAAAATCTGGGCTTCCGTGAATGAGCGAGACGCACTGGGCGATCATTTGGTGCCGGACTACGTGACGCACCTCGAGGAAGGAGGATTCTACGGCTGGCCTTGGTATTACATCGGTCAGAATCAGGATCCCAGACATCAAGGCAAGCGACCCGAGCTCAAAGAAAAGGCGATCGTGCCGGACGTGCTCTTGCAATCCCACTCTGCCTCGCTGGCGATGACGTTTTACACAGGGGAGTCGTTCCCGAGCGAGTACCGCCTTGATGCTTTTGCCGCGGAGCACGGGTCTTGGAACAGGGCCAGGCGCACCGGTTACAAGGTGATACGCATCCCCATGAAGGATGGTAAAGCCACTGGAGAATATGAAGATTTTCTTACGGGATTTGTCACCGAAAAAGGGGACGTTTGGGGCAGGCCCGTGGGCGTGGCCGTGGCCAAGGACGGCGCGCTCATCGTCAGCGACGACGGTTCGGGGACCCTTTGGCGGGTCTCTTACGAGGGCAAGTGAACCTGGAAGGGAGCCTCGAGGATGAACCGACCGACCTCGCGAAGAGGCTTCACTCTGATCGAGTTGTTGGTCGTTCTGGCGATCATTGGGGTGCTGATCGCCTTGCTCTTGCCCGCGGTTCAGTCGGCCAGGCAGGCCGCGATGCGAATTAAGTGCGTCAATAATCTGAAGCAGATCGGCCTTGGCCTGCACAATTACCACTCCGCGACGAACAGTTTCCCGGTTGGTTTCCTCTACCCCACTGGATCGGTTCCGTCGACGACCTCCGCCCAGCAATATCGTTGGTCGGCGTTTGCGCAGATGGCTTCGTATCTCGATCAACCCAACCTCTACAACGCCTTGAATTTTGATTTTCCGTTGGCGTATCGGCCGGCGACGTCGGGCTCTCCGTTTTGGCCGTTTTATCCGCAAAACGCCACAGCGACGAGCCTGACGGTGTCTCTGTTCCTTTGCCCTAGCGACGGCGCCCCGGCGCCTTCTCCGAGTTCAGGCGCGACGAACTACGTCTTCTGCACCGGGGGCGGCGGCAACGGCGGGGACGCGACGGCCGCTGACGGAATGTTCATCCTGGGCCCGGCAATCTCGATGGTCCAGGCAACCGACGGGTCGAGCCAGACCGTCGCGGCGTCCGAACAACTCGTTGGAGTGTTGGGCCCGTACACTCAGACCACGCCCACTCCCGTGCCAGGCCCCCTGCCCCGCGTCTTTGCACGGGTGCTCTCGACGACGCTCTCCGACGGCGAATGCGCTCTGGCCGACCACGGCTGGCTCTTCAATAAAGGCGCGTCTTGGTGGGATGGAAATTACTTGAACACACTTTATAATCATTATCTCACACCGAACGCGGGAAGACCCGATTGCATCACATACCACAACCCTGGTTGGAAGTCGGCCCGCAGTTTGCACCCGGGCGGCGTGAACGTCTTGTTTCTGGATGGTCACGTCGATTTCGTGAAGAACGCGATCCAGCTGAACGTTTGGCGAGCGATCGCCACGCGGTCTGGTGGAGAGGTGCTTTCGGCAAGTTCCTTCTAAGTGATCAGCGAACTCAAACCTTCTGCACGGCGCCGAAGAAAGTGGGCTCTTCGTGCAGCGTTTCGGCATGCCAACGGTTGCCGAACCAGGAGTGCCTGCTGACCCTGACGCGGCCGCCTTCGAGCTCGATCACGGCAAAGCCGGGAGGTCGCATGCCGCTGGCGTCGCGGAGTATCGGTGCGCCCGCATTGACTGAGAGTTGTAGAGGAATCTCGTGCGGTTTATACGTCCAGTGGGCATGGACGTGGCCACAACAATAGATATGAGGACCTATGGTCGCCAGCCATTCGGCGATCTCCTTCGCGTTGGTAACGCGTTTTCCCGCAAGCTCGTACTTGTGTCCGTCGGGCGCTGTCAGTGGGTAGTGGCAAGCGACGAAGAGTCGCTTCGGCCTGGCGAGCGGATCCGAAAGCAGTTCCTTGGCCCGGGAAAGTTGCTCGGGTGGTAGGAACCCTTTGGCGGAGAAACGCGCCTGGGTGGGATCGAGACCGAGGATCGCCGTCTCTTCGTCGAGCTTCCTGAGCCATGGGAAAGAGGGCTCCGGCATATAGTCGTGAAAGGATCGCTCGAACTGCCGATTCCGCATCGACCCGACGGTGTATCGATCGTGGTTGCCCGGAACGACAGTGACCTTCAAAGGATTCTCGAGCAAAGGACTTAGGCGTTCGAGGACGTCTTTGAACTCGCCTGCCAACGCCGTGGTCGTCAGATCGCCCGTGATCAAGAGGTGGTCGGGCTCGACTTCGCGGATTCGGTCGACGACGTCGGGCAGGCGCTCCAATCGAAACCGTCTGGCTCGGGACGCAACCAAGCTGGCCATGCCCCAGGCGCGCTTGTTCAGGAGCAGGAGCGGATTGAAAGAGAAACGCCAGACGTGAACATCTGAAAGATGAACGATTCGCAAGGTATTGGCACCGCCAAAGAGATTCGCCTTGGCGCGACGCGTTAGAAATGTAGACCGAGCCATCCCACCAGGACATCATATAAAACATGCGCCCCTACCGCGACGCCAAACCCTCGAGCGACGAAGACCCAGGCGAAATAGACCCCAGCGAACCATCGAAAAACGAAGACGAACCAGGAGAAGGTTTCTCCAGGCTGGCCAACGTGGTGCGCGATTGCGAACAGAAGCGCCGAACCTGTGACGGCGATCGTCCCCATCAGCAATTTGGGCGTGTGAAGCGTCTTGAGGACGGTGAGGAGTAGGGGTATCAAGGCGAGCCGGAAGATTGCTTCTTCGTAGACTCCGGCGCCCACGTAACCCAAGAGCATAGAGAACGATCCGCTGGAAGTCGCCCCAGCGTCCAGAACTCGGGATTGCCAGTCGTCCAACCTCTGGAATCCAAGATCGACGAGTTTGCTTGCCCCCACGAGGGCCACCGCGAAGACCAGACTCTCGAGCGCCATCCCCACGAGATAATTCGGCGAAAAGCGCCATCGCGCGGATCGGCGACTTGCCAAGCGAGAAGTCCCAGCACGATCGCCAAAGGCGGCAGCCAGCGATCCTTGAGTCCAAGGCCGCCCAGGCATTGGCGAATCCAGAAATCGGCCCCAGTGCGGACCTGATCGGCGGACTCTCCCGCAATGAAAAAAAGCCCAGCCTCATAGGCCAACAAAAGCGGCAGAACGAACATAAGGCAGGGGAGCGGCCGTTTCACTTGCGACCAATACGATGCGTTGGCGGACGATGCGCGCTGCATCTCCTTGATCACGCGCGTGGGCGTCCAATCCTTCCGGATTCGGAATCCCCTGGGTCGCGAGACCGGCGGTTTTTGGGTTGTGGGCACAATGGAAATACCATCGGCTGCGAAGGTTCGAGGACTCAAACGCGATTGCTTGACCAGGGATTCCAAGCGTCCTGGAAATCAGGTTCGAAGAGTCCTACAACAAATGAGTAGACAAGGCTTGGAATACCGGCTAGAAGCGCCCCATCGGAGCTTTCAATTTTGTCGAAAATTTCGGCGAAAGCGAAAAAAACGAAATGAGGGCCATTCTTGTTGGATGCTCGAGACGCCGCTAGGATACCTGGGCAGGGCAGTTAGAGGAGTGTCGTGCGAGTTGATGCAACGCTTTGGCTGGCCTATAGCAAACTTTTCGCCATCCCCCCTGGCTGCGGTCTGAGAAAAGGCGAATTGGGACGGTTGTACGAACGTGCTCGATCGTACACTTTGAGGCGCTATAGTGGCCGGGGCGTTCTTTCGTGCGAGACTTCCGCGGGTTTCTGGAAAGTTCCGCCCATGCCGATCATCGGGATCGATGCTTTTCTCGAGTCTGGCCTGGTTCTGATTTTACAGTCTCGACGGAATCTCAGGCGCCTGATTCAAGGCTCCGACGACGGGAGGGTTGGCGCGTGACAACGCGGCTTCGAATGGCATTGCCTCTTTTCGCACTCGCGATTGCGGGCTGCGGAACGATGTGGGACGGCCCGGTCAAGTATTCCGAGAGCGCAAGTTTGACCAGCGGCGACCTGAAGGGAAAAACCAAGCTTCAGGACGCCGTTCGCGCCCAGCTTGCCAAGCTTTTTGGGCCAACCCCTCGAGACATCCACGTCTTTGCCGGGGCGGGCCTCACGAACGGCGGGACGACCTTGGGCAGCTTTGTCCGAAACGACAAAGGCGTCCAACGGGTCTGGAACCAAGGTCCAACCCCGGAGACCTACGTCCACCAAATCGGCGGATATGGACTCTACAGGCAACACTGCCTGCACTGTCACGGCGTGACGGGAGACGGCGAGGGACCGACTGCGGCTTATCTGCATCCTCACCCGCGCGATTATCGTAAAGGCCTTTTCAAATTCACTTCGACGGGCCTGAACAAACCGACCAGGGCGGACCTGCTGCGGACGATCCGTTATGGCGTAGAGGGAACGTCGATGCCCGCTTTCGACGCCATGATGAATGACGCCGAAATCGCACAGGTGATCGACTATGTCATGTTTTTGAGCATGCGAGGCGAGACGGAGCTTTCGCTAATCGAAATCGCCAAGACGACCGACGAGAAAGACGCCGAGACCGAACTTTCGGATCAGGTGGGCCTGGAAACGGCTCAGATGATCGCCGGCGCTGGAAGGATGCGCCGACGCAGGTCTTGAATCCGCCGATTCCCAGGGTGCCGGCCACGGCCGAGAGCGTTCGCAGAGGACGCGATCTTTTCCTGGCTCGCAACAAGACCGACGTGAAGGTGGAATGTGCGGGCTGCCATGGACCGACGGCGGTGGGCAACGGCCTCAGCTTCGTCGAGCGGCCAATCTTCGACAAGGTCGTCTTTTGGGGCAAGACGCTCGAAGAAGCCATCGACGAACGTTATGGCGAGCTCCAATTCGAGCTCGGGGGCGGCCACGGCGCGCCTGCTCATCAGCGCGTCGGCCGAGACGCTGCCGAGCAAGGAAGATTACGTCGTCAGGACCAAGAAGCTCTGGGCCGATTCGACCGACGAATGGGGCAACCCGCTTCGCCCAGCCAACCTGAACCTTGGTCGATACAAGGGCGGGCGCAGACCCATCGACATCTACTGGCGGATCTCCAACGGCGTCAACGGCGCCAAGATGCCTGGACACTCGAAAGTGCCGCCGGAACAGATCTGGGATCTGGTCAATTTCGTCCTCGCCCTGCCCTATGAGCCAGACCTCCTCAAACCAACGCCCGAACCTACAAAAACCGCCCTGAGGTGACTCGGAGCGGCAGCCGGCTCAGTCCATCCGGAGTTCCGATCGAGGGAGCCCTCAAGTGCGAAATTGGAGCATAGTCTTCGGCGCCGTGGCGGTCCTTTGCATTGGGGTTTGCATCTACGCCCCGTTCGACCCCAACTGGCGATTGCCCACCAACGTTTCGACCAACGGCAAGGACGTCGACCACCTGTTCGACGTCTGCATGGCCATCACCGGGCTCACGTTCGTCGCCACCCAGATCGTCTTCGTTTATGTCGCATGGAAATATTACGATACGCCAGGCCGAAAGGCGTGGTACACCCACGGCAACCAGCGATTGGAAGTGGTCTGGACGGTCGTGCCCTCGGCCATTCTCGTCTTCATCGCGCTTTATCAAATGGGTACGTGGGCGAACATCAAGTTCCGCTCGCAGGCGCCCAGAGTGCAGCCAATCGCCGAGGTGACCGCGCGACAGTTTCAGTGGGTGATGGTGTATCCAGGACCCGACCACAAACTGCACACGAAAGACGACCTGCAAACGGTGAACGACCTGCACTTCGTCAAGGACAAGCCGGCGCTTATCTACCTGACGAGCTCCGACGTCATCCACTCGTTCTTCCTGCCGCAAATGCGCATCAAGCAAGACGCGGTGCCGGGCATGATCATCCCAGTGTGGTTCGATTCAGACGTCGCCGGCTCCCGGTTCGAGTTGGTCTGCGCCGAGCTCTGCGGCTGGGGCCATTACAAGATGCGCAGCAAAGTGACCGTCCACGCCACCCAGAGCGAGTTCGACGCCTGGATGTCCGACGAGCTGAAGCACCAGAATCAAGATCAGCTCACGCCCACGCCGGCTGCGTCGGTGGCCGTTAAACTGGAGGGTAACTGATTCGCCATGAATGCTGAACACGCGGGCAACGGCCACTCTCACGCGGTCGATCATTCACACTCAAACGGCGCCCACAAGGTCGACGAACACGGGCACGCGCTGCACGAATACTCCGACCTGAGCTTCTTGCGGCACTACGTTTTTTCCGAAGACCACAAGATCATCGGCATTCAATTCCTCTTCTCCGGGCTCATCTTCTTCGTGCTCGGCGGCCTCCTGGCGATGGCAATCCGCTGGCAGCTCGCCTTTCCCTGGAAGACCATGCCGATCTTGGGCAAAACGCTCTGGGCCGAGTACGGTTCGCGCATGCCGCCGGAGTTCTACAACAAACTCTTCACCATGCACGGAACGGTGATGATCTTCTTCGTGATCATCCCGCTGCTCACCGGTGCGTTTGGCAACTTCCTGATTCCACTGATGATCGGCGCCCGCGACATGGCGTTTCCAAAGCTGAACATGTTCAGTTATTGGATCCTTTGGCCTGGGTTCATCGTCATTGCCTATTCTTTCATGGTTGGCGCCCCCGCCGCGGGCTGGACGAGCTACCCCACGCTTTCGAACACGCTGTGGTCGGACCCAGGAAGTCTACATGGCCAGACGCTCTGGCTGATCGCGCTGCTCTGCGTGGGCATCTCGTCGCTCATGGGGTCGATCAACTACATCACGACGATCATCATGCTCCGCGCTCCAGGTATGAAGATGTTCCGGCTGCCGATGACGGTGTGGGCGATGCTAATCACCGCGCTTTTGCAAGCTTTTGCCTTGCCGGTTCTGACCGCGGCCCTGGTGATGCAATTGCTCGATCGAACGATCGGCACGAATTTCTTCAGTCCGTTCGGCTGGACCGTTGCCAACGGTCCAGCTTCGGTCGGCGGCGGACTTCCGCTCTTGTGGCAGCACCTCTTCTGGTTCTACTCGCACCCGGCGGTTTACATCATGATCTTGCCCGGAATGGGCATGGTCTCGGACATGATCTCCACGTTCTCCCGCAAACCGATCTTCGGCTACAAACCGATGGTCTTCGCGATCGCGGGAATCGCGGGATTGGGGTTCATCGTCTGGGGGCACCACATGTTCCAGACCGGCATGAACCCCGCCCTGGGCGCCACGTTCATGCTCTCGACCATGATGATCGCCCTGCCCTCGGCCATCAAAACCTTCAACTGGTTGGGCACGATGTGGGGGGGGAGGCTCCAGTTCACCACTCCCATGCTCAACGCCATGGCGTTCGTCTCGATGTTCATTATCGGCGGGCTCTCCGGCATCTTCATGGCTGCGACGCCAGTTGATATTCATATCCACGACACGTATTTCATCGTTGCACACATTCACTACGTCCTTTTCGGGGGCAGCACGTTCGCCATTTTCGGCGCCATCCACTACTGGTTCCCCAAGATGTTCGGCAGGATGATGGACGACAGGTTGGGGAGGATCCACTTCTTCCTGACCTTCTTGACGTTCAACGGTACGTTCTTTTTGATGCACATCGTTGGCCTCCACGGGCAGCCAAGGCGATACGCCGATTACACCCAATTCGATTATCTGCACAACGGCGCGATCATAGGCATGAACCAGTTCATGACTTTCTCGGCGTTCGCGCTCGGACTCACGCAATTGATTTTCGTCTACAACTTCTTCCACAGCCTGGTCGCGGGGGAGAAGGCGCCTGCCAACCCATGGCACTCGAATACGCTCGAGTGGTCCGCGCCGTCGCCGCCGCCGCACTACAACTTCCCAGTCATCCCGCACGTCTACCACGCCGCCTACGAGTACAGCGTGCCTGGACTCGATAAAGACTACCTTCCGCAGACTGAACCGCTGCCCGAAGGCGTCGAGGTCCCGTTGGGCCACTAGTTTCGCTTAGAGAGAGTGGAAGGCGGCGAAGTGTCCGCCGAGCCGTCCAAGAAATGCAAAAGCCCGGGCTTACATGAAATCTGACGATTCTCATTATCGACGCGACGTTCACTTCCTGGCGATCCTGGCGGTCGCCACGGCGTGGCCGCTTTTGCTCTCCGGTGGACAGGTAACGACCTACCGCGTGGGCATGGCGGTGCCCGATTGGCCCACGACGTTCGGCATCAACATGTTCCTGTTCGATTTTCTCCAGTCCCCCTGGGGCGTCTACATCGAGCACAGACACAGGCTATTGGGCGCGATGATCGGCCTGGAACTGATCGTTCTTGCCGTCTGGATCGCATCCAGGGAGCGACGCGTCGGCGTGAAGATCCTCGGTTTCGCGGCGCTTGCCGGCGTGATCTTCCAGGGATTGTTGGGAGGCCTTCGCGTCCGGCTCAATTCCACGCTTTTGGCCTCGGTTCACGGAGTGTCCGCCCAGCTTTTGTTTGGCCTGCTTGTGGTTTTGGCAGTGGCGACCTCGCGCGAATGGATGACGCCCGCCGCCTCGAAGACGCCCGACCGAGTGCGACTTCGCTGGTTGTCCCTGGGGCTCGTTTGTCTTTTCGTCTGCCAGGTCGTCGCGGGCGCCACGCTCAGACACTTTGGCGTCGGCGTCGAATGGCATGTTGGCGTCGGTATTTCAGCGGCGCTCTTCGCTATTGCCCTGGCATCGGTCATAGAACTTCGGAAGGTCGATTATCCCGCGCTCGTCAAACCGGTGAGGCTGCTCGAATTGGCGCTTCTGACGCAGCTTGTGCTCGGAGTTTCGGCTTGGTGGATGCTGCGGCCGTTCGATGGAATCGCCAGACCCGTCACCGCGGTGCAAGCGCTCATCCGCACAGGGCATCAAGGGACGGGGGCTATTGTCTTGGGTTGCTCGGTCGCGCTTGCGCTGGCTTGCTGGAAGAATTTGAATGCTGTAGTCGAGGGAAATGAAGTGGAATCGGTTGCCCACGCAGCGCATCAGGGGTTGGAGGCCGTGCTTTGAAA
This sequence comes from uncultured Planctomycetota bacterium, assembly GCA_963818975.1. GTDB lineage: Bacteria > Planctomycetota > Planctomycetia > Isosphaerales > Isosphaeraceae > CAWFUI01. The sequence goes on from CAWFUI010000011.1 coordinate 66,595, forward strand.
GCCCAATCCACCATCGTTGCGATCGAACGAACTCTGCCCGCATCGGGGGCGTCTCCCGAGGCGATCGCAAGCGCCTGGGCGGAGTGGTCTTCGAAACTCTCCGCCTACGTCGAGTTGACGAAACCCCGACTCACCTTCATGGTTCTCCTGACCGTCGCCGCAGGTTATTTGATGGGTGCGCGTGGCGGCGCAAACCCGATCACGTTGCTTTGGACGGTCGTTGGCGCGGGGTTGGTGGCAGCCGGAGCGTCGGCCTGGAATCAGGTTCTGGAGCGCGACCGCGATTCCAGAATGCGCAGGACGGCGAACCGTCCCGTGCCCTCAGGAAGAGTATCGGCACCAAAAGCAGGGGCATTTGGTGCGGCCCTGACGATTTCCGGCGCGCTGCTCGTCGCTCTGACCTCGAACCTTCTCGCCGCGGGCGTGGCGCTTGCCACATTCTTGCTTTATGTCTGCGTTTACACGCCGCTCAAATCGAGGACGACGCTGAACACGGTTGTCGGGGCCGTGCCTGGGGCTTTGCCTCCGGTCATCGGCTGGGCTGCGGCCACGAACCTCTTGGGCGTCGAGGCGCTTTCGCTGTTCCTGATCCTCTTCCTTTGGCAGTTCCCGCATTTCCTGGCCATCGCCTGGATCCATCGCGCCGACTACGAACGCGCAGGCTATCGCATGCTGCCGCTATTGGATGCCGAGGGTACGCTCACTTCGGGCCATGCGCTGATGTACTCGCTCGTGCTCATACCGGCTGGGCTGATGCCGAGCGCCATCGGTCTGGCAGGGCCTTACTATTTTCTAGGGCGCTGGCCGCGGGCGTGGTCTACTTCGCATCCTCGGTGCGGTTTTTTAGGAACGTGTCTGAAAAGAACGCGAGGCGGCTTTTGTGGTCTTCGTTTCTTTACCTCCCAGCCATCCTGGCGCTTTTGCTCGCCAACCCGATGCCCGACGGCTCGCGAGCCCTAACGCCAACCGACGAGGCCGCGGCGGCTTCGACTTCCGTTCACCTGTAATAGGAAATCGGATGAGCGTGATTCGATCTATTCACCCATTCGCGACGAAAGCAGGATAGTCCACCATGTCCCACGCCGCGGCGCTGCCAACAGGCCTGCCAATCGACGTTCCGAAGCCGGAACATACCACGCACGCGCATCCCACGGCGCCTGTCACGCCCGGCAAGGTCGCGATGTGGCTGTTCCTTGCCACCGAAATCATGTTTTTCACGGCCTTGATCGGCACGTACATCGTATTGCGGGCAGGGAGCCCAGCCCACGCCTTTAGCAATCTCGCGGCGCCCGGCACTCCGCTCAAGGAGATGCCTGTCGACGACCCAGCGCTCAAGATGTACACCTGGCCCCAGCCCTACGACGAAACGACCAATCCGCTCTCGATCAATCTCACTGCGGCAAATACCTTCGTCCTCATCTGCTCGTCGCTCACCATGGTGCTGGCTCTGGCGGCGATCCAGAGGGGAGATAAAAAGAAGCTCCAGTTCTGGCTGCTATGCACGGTGATCATTGGCGCGTGTTTCTTGAGCGTGCAGGTCTTCGAGTATTACGAGCTGATGTACGGCCGCCATTTCGGTCCGGGCATCAGCCGGACTGGGCACTTCAGGCCGGGAGTGAGCCTGTTCGCATCGTGCTTCTTCACCATGACGGGCTTCCACGGCGCCCACGTCACCGGCGGCGTCGTCTTGCTTCTCTGCATCTGGGTGCAGTCGATGAGGGGCGTCTTTACCAAAGATCACCACAGCAGCGTCGAGATCGCCGGCCTGTACTGGCACTTCGTCGACCTCGTGTGGATCGTACTCTTTACCGTGGTCTACCTGATCTAAAGAACCAAAATCGTACAGAACCTCGATCGGAAGGGGCGTCCACATGACAGAGCCAGCAGCAGGCGAGGCCGTCGAGCGTCTGGAATCGCACGCCGGCTCTTACATGAAAATCTGGTACATCCTACTCGGGTTCACCATCGCCGAGTATTTCTACGCGATGTTCGCAGGCAGGTACTTGGGAATTCCGCTCTTGATCGTCGGCCTGGTTGCGATGGCTCTCTATAAGGCCACATTAGTGGCACTTCACTTCATGCACTTGAAGTTCGAAGGCAAGTGGGTTTATGGCATGCTCATCCCGACCGCGTTCTTGATGGTCGTGTTCATGGTCGGCCTAACTCCCGACGTCGCCCTCCACGACGACGGCCTGCAGTTGGAACAGGGCGACGAAGATCTGCCCGTCGCCAGCGGTACGCTTTCACCCAATCAGACTTCCGCCACGACCATTGTTCGTTGAGAAAGCCTCGAAGGTGTTCAAGTCCTACGCATTGGGAGTGTTGGTGGTTGCCGGCACGCTTGCGGCGTCTGCATTCGCTGCGGTTTTTGTTCCGAAGCCTGCCCCTACACGAGCGGCGACTGATTTGAGCGATCATCCGTTCGATCTGGGCTCGTTCGAATTCAAAGAAAGCTCGGGCAAGACGGTCACAGAAGCCGAACTTGCAGATCGCGTCTGGATCGCATCGTTTATCTTCACGAGGTGTCCGCTTTCCTGCCCCAAAATTTCGTCCAAGATGCGCGAGCTCCAGGCCAAGCTCTCTGGCACGGGCGTCCAACTCGTCAGCATTTCGGTCGACCCCGATTTCGACACGACGTCGGTGCTCTCGAGCTACGCCGATCGATTCCAGGCGGAAAAGAACCGCTGGTGGTTCCTCACAGGATCCAAGAAATCGACTTATGATTTGATTCAGGATCGTTTCAAACTGAGCGTGCAGAACGTTCCCGAATCCAAGGTTACGGAAGGGGTCGAACCGATCACACACGCCTCTCGGTTGGCGCTTGTCGATCGAGGCTGCCGGGTGATTGGTTTCTTCGACTCGGAGGACGCCGACTCGATGGAAGCGCTGGCGGTTCGAGCTCGACAGAAGGACAAATCGTGGATGCCGAAGCTCAACGCAGCTTTGAATGGATCGTGCGGGCTGCTCCTGCTCCTGGGTTGGGTTTGCATCCGCTCGGCCAAGCCCCGCCTGCATGCGACCGCCATGATCGCCTGCGTGGCAACGTCGGCTGTGTTTCTGGGCTGCTACCTCCTCTATCACTTCCAGGTGCGCGGCAGCGTCCCGTTCCGAGGCGAAGGCGTCTTGCGATTCTTGTACTTCGCTATTTTGATATCACATACGATACTGGCGATCGCCGTGGTGCCGCTGGTGGTGGTGACGCTCAAGAGAGCCGTCGGCAAGCAGTTTGTCGCCCACGCCCGGATCGCCCAAGTCCTATTCCCTGTGTGGATGTACGTCTCGATCACGGGAGTCGTGGTCTATTGGATGCTGTACCAAATGCCGGCCGTGGGGTATAGTTGATCTGCAAGGGGATCCGACATGAAACGCGGCCAGTTCCTACTCCTCGTCGTCGTATGCTGTCTTGTGCTCCTTCTCGCCAACGGTGCTTGGGCTTGCCCAAATTGCAAGGAAGCGATCGCTGCCCAACCGGGCGGCGATGGTTCACACACCCGCGAAGGCTTCTTCTGGAGCATCCTCTTCATGATGGGGATGCCATTCCTGCTGCTTGGAACAGGTATCACGATGTTCGTCCGGGCCGCGAAGAAGGGCCTGCTGCCCGAATTCTAATTTCGGGATGAGCCATGCGAGAGATAGACCTCTCGACCGCCTCGCAATGGCTGCGCTTCGCCAAGGGCGTCGCCATTCTCACAGGCTCGGGCGTCTCGGCGGAAAGCGGCATTCCCACGTTCCGAGGCGCCGACGGTCTCTGGAACGGTCGAGACGTCATGTCGCTGGCAACTCCTCAAGCTTTCAGGTAGGATCCCAAACTCGTATGGGAGTTCTACAACAGCCGACGAAGACAGTTGCTCGAGTGCAAGCCAAACCCTGGCCACTACGCGATTGCAGAGCTCGAACGCCATATCGATCGATGTACCCTCATCACTCAGAACGTCGATCGGTTGCATAAACAAGCGGGCAGCCGACTCGTGCTCGAAGTCCACGGAAATATCTGGGATGTGCGATGCTCGGATTGCGGGTCAACCTTCGATCGTACGGGCGTAGAGCTCGAAGACCTGCCAAGTTGCCCGGACTGCCGGAAACTCTTGCGTCCAGCCGTCGTTTGGTTCGGCGAGAACCTTCCCGAGGAAGTCTGGGCGGAAGCCCTTGAAGCCGTAACGAAATGCAACCTGTTCTTGGTGGTTGGCACAAGCGCGTTGGTTTATCCAGCGGCTGGATTGATTCAAGTGGCCAAAAACGCGGAGGCGAAGGTGGTCGAAATCAACCTCGAACCCGCCGCCGGCGGCAATATCGACCTTGGCCTGTACGGGAGGTCCGGAGGAATCTTGCCACGGCTTGTTCGAGAAGCGTTCCCAAGCTCAGCCCGCTAAATTGCCTGCGGGAGTGTGCTTGGCAAGGTCTTCGATCATCTCGCGAACGGCATGAACAATTGCCGATTTCCAGTCGTGTTGATACTTCTCGGCGAGGTCCGTTCGCATGTGAGCCGAGAGAATTCCCCGGGAGTTGTTGACGATCGCGCCAAGTCCCTTTCCGTCGAACGCGGCCGAAACGTCTGCAGCGGAGCCGCCCTGGGCGCCATAGCCCGGGACGAGGAAGGGAACCCTCGGCATGACGTCGCGAAGTTGTGCGAGCTCGGTTGGGTAGGTCGCTCCCACGACCGCGCCCAGCAAGCTATAGCCAGATTCTCCAAGCAAAGGTTCGCCCCAATCGCGCACTCTCCGCGCAACATGCTGATAAATAGGAATACCGTCGCTGTGAAGATCTTGGAAGTCTTTTGCGGACGGGTTGCTCGTTCGCACGAGGCAGAACGCTCCCTTGCCGGCCTTCAACCCTGCCTTAAGGAATGGCTGGATCCCGTCGCTGCCCAGGTAGGGGTTGATCGTCAGAGCGTGCCCAGGCCAGGGCGGCTTCTGTCTGGGGTTTTTGCGGACTTCCATTCCGAGATACGCGTCTGCATACGCTTCGGCGGTTGAGCCGATATCGTTTCGCTTGCCATCGATGATGACGATCAGGCCGAGATCGACTGCTCTTTCGGCGGCGTTATGCAGAGCCGCACAGCCGTCGACGCCGAGTCTTTCAAAGAACGCCGCCTGAAATTTCACGACGGGAACCATGGACGCGACGAGTTCGACGAGCTCGGTGCTGAACCTACCGATCGCCGAGGCGGTCTGTTTGGCGTCTGCTTCGCCGACCGTCAAAAACCCCGAGGGAAGCAGTTCGGGCCTGGGGTCGACGCCGACGCAAACGGGGGTTCCTTTCGACTGAACTGCTTCGAAAAGTCGATCGGCAAAATGCACGCGGTTCGTCCCTCTACTGGAGGTTTGATTGACAGGGTTCGAGAAACCCCTACAATTTGAGATTCGAAGGCTTTTCTCGGAAAGCTTTAGATTACGGGGCGTAGCGCAGTTTGGCTAGCGCGCTTGCATGGGGTGCAAGAGGTCGTGGGTTCAAATCCCGCCGCCCCGATTCGAAGCAAACACAAATCCTGTCAGTGGTTGCAATAGCGACTATTGACGGGATTTGAACTTTTTCAGGTTGACTACGTCAGGTCAGCTGCCGGTCTGGCGGGTCCGAGTAATAAACGTTGGGTGCGGTTCTGGCGAACCTGGGCCGTGCTTTCGGCTACGGTTGGCCGAGCGGCGTCGCATCCCGACGCTAAGTTCGAACGAACTCGTTCTCCTTAAGGCACGGTTTGGCGCTAGCAGAAACGGTTCAGGAAATGCAGGCTTTTATGGAGGGAATTCGAAAAATGTCGAGTAATCCAAAGGCGCTCGGATTTGGTCGCCTAACGTAAGGGAGAAATGATATGGCGAGCAAAGCAAAGAACAAGATCTGCCTCTGGTACAACGGCGACGCCGAGGAGGCTGCGCCGTTCTACGCCAAGACCTTTCCCGATTCATCCGTCACCGCGGTGCATCGCGCACCGGGAGACTTTCCGTCTGGGAAGAAAGGGGACGTGTTGACCGTCGAGTTCTCTGTGATGGGAATTCCGTGCCTCGGTCTCAACGGTGGACCTGCATTCAAGCACAACGAAGCGTTCTCGTTTCAGGTCGCAACCGCTGACCAAGCCGAAACGGATCGCTACTGGAACGCGATCGTCGACAATGACGGCCAGGAGAGCGCTTGCGGTTGGTGCAAGGATAAATGGGGCCTGTCCTGGCAGATAACGCCGATCGCCCTAACGAAAGCCGTCACCAGTCCCGATCCCGCTGCCGCCAAGTGCGCGTTCAATGCGATGATGCAGATGACAAAGATCGACATCGCTGCCATCGAGGCGGCGTGCTTCGGTTAAGTTCTGTGGTCGAGGATGAGGTCGGCTGGACCAGCCAGACGCAGGGAGTGAGCAGCGACTTCCTGGCGATAGGCTTGGCGTCGGCCACAAAACACGAGAGTTCCACGAGTAAAGCGAGTTAGCATTAATTGAGCGATATTATATACATATTCTCGTACTCTCTATCGCCACAGAAAGTCTTGCATGGACGATCCCCTTTCTTCTCACGCTAGTGAACAGGGAGTAGTTCCCGAAGCGGCGTGAGCGGTTATGATGGCGAGCCGACGCAGTCGCGGCGTCGGTCCGGGTCATGCGATGCGCGCGACAAAATGAGTTTGGTTATCGAGGTCGCGGGCGACTGTCCGTACCCCCTGACCTTATCAGGCGTTCATCGGTGAGAGCAACCCAACTGATTGCACGCCGCCGCGCGTGAGAAACCATGATCAAACCACGTACTTGACGAGGCACAGATGGGATTTTGGCGTTCCACGACTGTTCTTCCGTTGCTCTTGTTTCTGGCTCTGGCGGGATCGGCTCGAGGGCGCACCATCGATGAAAAGGACGATTACCGGAACGCCAAGCTGCCCGTCGACCGGCGCGTGGAGGATCTCCTCTCGCGGATGACGCTCGAGGAGAAGGTCGCTCAAATGATGTGCATCTGGAGCGACAAGGCGAAGATTACAGACGCGGACGGTCGTTTCAACCCGAGCCGAGCGTCCGAGTGGTTCCGCGTGGGGATCGGACGGATCGAGCGGCCCAGCGACGGACATTCTGCCCGCGCGGAGGCTGAGTTCACCAACGCGATCCAGAGATGGGTGAAGGAGAACACGCGTCTCGGAATCCCCGTTATCTTCCACGAGGAGGCTTTGCACGGGCTCCAGGGACAAGAGGCGACCAGTTTCCCTCAGGCGATCGCGCTGGCAAGCACGTGGAACCCGGATCTGGCGGAGCGCGTTTTTGCGGCTGTCGCGGCAGAGGTGCGAGCCCGAGGCGTTCAGCAAGTTCTCGCACCGGTCGTCGACGTGGCTCGCGACCCTCGTTGGGGGCGATTCGAGGAGACTTACGGCGAAGATCCTTTCCTCGTTTCCCAAATGGGACTTGCCGCGGTGAGAGGTTTCCAAGGAAGAGGGCCCGGCACACCAGTGGACCGAGTGATCGCCACGCTAAAACATATGTCGGGCCATGGTCAGCCGGATTCCGGAACGAACGTGGGGCCCACGTCCCTAGGGGAACGGACTCTGCGCGACGTCTTCTTCTACCCCTTCGAAGTGGCTGTGAAGCAGGGAAACGCGCGCAGCGTGATGCCTTCTTACAACGAGATCGACGGAATCCCCTCGCACGCCAATCGCTGGATGCTCCGCGAAGTCTTGCGGGAGGAATGGGGCTTTAAGGGGACCATCGTTTCGGACTGGCAGGCGATCAGCGAGCTGATGAGACGGCATCATATCGCCGCGGACGCCTCGGAAGCCGCGCGGAAAGCGCTCGAGGCCACGGTGGACGTCGAGCTGCCGGACGTTCAAACATATCCGAAATTGGTTGAGTTTGGCAAGCAATCAAAGGCGGCCGAGTCCGCGATCAACGACGCAGTGCGGCGGCTGCTCCGCGACAAGTTCGATCTTGGCTTGTTCGAGAGTCCTTACGTCGATCCCGCGCGAGCCGATGCAATCTCAGGCTCGGCGGCGACCCGTGCATTGGCTCTTGAGGCCGCACGCCAGGCGATCATTTTGCTTCAGAATCGCGACGGTTTGCTGCCGCTCGTCACCGACAAACTGCACAAAGTGGCGGTCATTGGACCGCACGCCGCCGAAGTGATGTTGGGTGGATACTCAGGCGTGCCACGGCACTCAGTCAGCATCTTGGAGGGAATTCGCGAACGGCTCGGCAAGGGCGTCGCGGTCACTCACGCTGAAGGAGTGCGCATCACCGAAGACTCTGCGTTCACCAAGGAACCCCAGCCCCTTATCGGGGGTACGCGTTCGCAAGCCCGTTGGTCCGCGGATCGCGTTGTTCTCGCGGACCCCAAGGCTAATGCAGACCGCATCGCGAAGGCAGTCGACCTGGCTCGCCAAAGCGACTTGGCAGTCGTCGTGGTTGGAGACAACGAGCAAACAGCGCGCGAGGCCTACGCAGAGAATCACCTCGGAGACAGGCCCGAGCTCAGGCTTGTGGGACAGCAAGAAGAGCTGGTGCTGAAGGTTCTCGAAACGGAGACGCCTACGGTCGTCGTGCTGATCAACGGTCGTCCCGCGGCGATTCCCGAGATAGCCAAGCGAGCCCCCGCCATCCTCGAATGCTGGTACCTGGGGCAAGAAGGCGGCACGGCCATTGCCGAGGTGCTGTTCGGAGATGTGAATCCCAGCGGCAAACTTCCGGTTTCGCTTCCACGCAGCGTAGGACAATTGCCAATTTACTACAACCACAAGCCCACTGCCCTGCGTGGATATCTCTTCGAGTCCGCTGAACCTCTCTTCCCATTCGGGCACGGACTCTCTTATACGACGTTTTCATACGCGGCTCCCACGGTCTCTCCGGAACGTATCGCACCCGATGAACGCTCGAGGGTCTCTGTCGAAGTGACCAACACGGGGAAGCGCGCCGGGGACGAAATCGTTCAGTTGTACATCCGAGACGAAACGAGCAGCGTCACTCGTCCCGTGATGGAGCTCAAAGACTTCCGGCGAATTACGCTGGCGCCCGGCGAGCGACGGACGATCGCATTCGAAGTGGGGCCTGAGCAACTCTCCTACCACGGGCTCAACAAAAAACGCGTCGTCGAGCCCGGTCGCTTCCAGGTGATGGTGGGTGGGAGTTCGAAATCCGTGAAGTCCGTCGGGTTGGAAGTGATGGAAAAGTGAGTCCGTTTCCTGTCGTCGTGCCAAACGAAGTTGAGAAGAGCGGGAGATGAAAACAGATTTAAGTCGAGCATCCACTTCGCTCGCGGTTCTGTACCGAGGACCAATCAAACCATTCCGAGCCTCGAGGTCGAAATCAATATGACAAGTACTCACTTATCGATTTTCTCGAGAACGAATTCGGCGTATCCCATCCTGGCGGTGCTCTTGGCCGCCTTCGGGGCGGATCCTGCGCTCGCCGAAGACTGGGGCGCTTACTCGATCATCCCGGCGAGCGCTCGGGGTTTCGTGCTGGAGGCCGTGGGCTCTGGAAAGATCGATGGAACGGTCGTTTCGATCGGCAAGCCTTCAGCCGCGCCCAATCAGAAATGGGTGATAACCGCCAAAGGCAACGACTACTATTCGATCAAACCCTCCTATAGTTCGGATCTGGTGCTCGCCGTCTCGAAGGGTAGCAAGGAGATCGGCGCCGCGGTCGTGCTCGAAACCGACCAGGGCAAGCCCTGGCAGGAGTGGAAGCTCCAAAAGAACGCCGGAGGCTCCTACTGCTTGATCCCCAAGCACGCCCCCGAAAAAGGCCTCGACCATCTCGGCGGCAAACCCGCCGTCGGAGCAAAAATCGACTTATGGACGAACAACCCAGGCGATCAGCATTTGGAATGGATCGTCAAACCGCTTGCGGGATCCATGCCGGAGGCTGGATCGACGGAATCCGCCGCCAGCAGTTATGTGGCTCCGGAGATTGAACCAGGAAAGATTCTCAAAGGAATGCTCAAGGAATTCACGTTCTCGAGCAGCAAAGTTTTCCCAGGCACGACTCGCCAAGTCTCACTATTCATCCCCGCCCAGTACGATAGTTCAAAGCCTGCCTGCGTCTACGTCAAGACAGACGGTTTCAACCCGATCGAACAAACTCTGCTCGAGCGAATGATCGCGACGAAAGAGATTCCCGTGACGATCGGCGTGTTCGTGAGGCCCGGCGATCTGCCGGCCTCCATCAACAACACCATGGGCAGACGGAATCGCTGCTTCGAGTACGACGGCATGGGCGACAACAACGTCCGCTTCTTGATCGACGAGCTACTACCGTTTGTCGCCAAGGAATATAAGCTGAACCTTTCCACCAATGGAAACGATCGTTGTATCGCTGGCGGCAGCAGCGGCGGGATCACCGCTTTCAACGCAGCCTGGGAACGACCAGAGGCGTTCAGTCGCGTTTATGCCAACAGCGGCAGCTTTGTTGCGTTCCGAGGCGGGCACGAGTTCCCGACGCTCGTCAGAAAGTTCGAGGCCAAGCCCATCCGCGCCTACCTGACCACTGGGACGCGGGATATGGAAAACTGTGCTGGGGATTGGTTTCTTATCGATCAAGAGATGGACAAGGCATTGAAATTCTCGGGTTACGACTATTCGTTTCGAATCATCAACGGCGGCCACGTCGCCGGTTATTACGACTATTTCCAGGAAGCGATGAGCTACCTCTGGAAAGACTGGCCCAAGCCGGTGAAGGCGGGTCCCAGCGCCCCGCGGGTCCGCGACGTCATCGTGCCAGACGAACCCTGGGAGCTCGTCGCGGGGAATCGACTTGACGCTCGTGGACCGGCCGCATCCTCCAGAGGCGATGTCTACTTCGTCGAGGCAGGAAAAAACACAATTCAGCACATCGATGTCGACGGCAACGTCGAAGCGTTCTCCAGCGAACCCGACCAAGCCGAAAGCCTCACCGTGGGTTCCATGGGAGAAGTCTATTCCGTCTCGAGCAAAACCGGGAGGATCGTGAAGTACAACGCATCGGGCGGAGGAAGCTTGGTCGTTGACGGCATTCAGGGTCAGTATCTCTTGGCGATGCCGAACGGCGGTCTCTACGTGACCGCCGACGGCGACGACTCTGCCGATTCAGGAAGCGTCTGGTACGTCAAGGACGGCAAGAAAAAACAGGTCGACTCAGGACTCAAGTTCGCGACCGGTCTGGCGTATCGTCCCGATCAGTGGCTCCTGTCGGTCGCCGACGGCCGTTCGAAGTGGGCTTATAGCTATCAGATCAACGCCGACGGCAGTCTCGCGAATAAAGAACGCTTCTTCTGGCTGCACGTTCCCGATTGGGAAGACGACGCCGGCGCGGGATCGATCTGCTACGCCAAGGAAGGTCAGATGCTGGTCGCGACTCGATTCGGGGTTCAAATCTGCGCCGACGACGGACCTGCGCAGGTCATTTTGCCAACGCCGGACCGGGGCCGAGTGCTTGGCGTCTGCCTCGGTGGTAGAGACATGAACACATTATTTGCATTCTGCGGCGATAGGATTTGGAAGCGAAAGGTGAAGCTTCACGGAATCGGAGCGTTCAGTCCTTGGAACCCCGTGCATGGGTCGCCGCTATAAGTCCGAAAGCACTCGAGTCGACTCGGTCCGAAGCAAGGGTGCTTTCGTGTAACTCGCGGGAATCGAAACGATTGGCTCGGGCAGTTCTACGCCCGGCTCTCGCTTACCAACGAGACGCACATAGCCCAGATGGTCGCCCCGATCGGCTTCGACGGCCTTGATCTCCGTGTGGTTGTCCGGCGCGATCAGTCTGTGCCAGTCCAGCCAGAGCCTCCAGCCGTCGACAAGATCGTCTGCGAGTTTGACGTCAACGATTCCCGTACGCTCCCAATGCCTGCGCCACCAAGCCGAGGAGTGTAGGCACCAGAGGTCGGAGCTCCACCACTCGCGAAGATGCTCGGGGAGCGGACCCTCGATCTCCCGCATGAGCCCTGCTCCCGCGATACCCATCTGTCCGCCAGGTTTCACGAATCGTGCAAGCTCGCCCAGGTAGAGGTCGTCCGTCCCAAAGTAAATGAACGAATCGATCGAGACGACTGCGTCGAAGAATTCCGCGGCAAATGGCAAGCTTCGAGCGTCGGCATGGATTGGGAACACGCTGTCTCCCACTCGCGCGTCCCGGATTCTCTGGAGGTTTTCCGAGGCGCTGCACCAAAGATCTGTCGCCCAAACCTGCACCCCAAACTCTTTGCAGAGGAAGATCGAAGACGCGGCTCGACCACAACCCAAGTCGAGCACGCGCATCCCTGGCTTCAACTCGAGCCCCTCGCAAAGCCATTCGGTCAACCACAGCGAGTTCGCTCCGCCGCTGACGCTGGCGAGAATCCAATCGGGATGGTACTTCGAAGCGAGCGGAAATCGATCGCGCGGCAAATACTGATCGGAGCTCATCAGGAAGCGCCCTTGGACTTGCTCTCGTCGCCAACGAGTCGAATTCTAACAGCGCCCGCCAGATCTCGCTGGGGCGCAAACGAAAAATTGATTGACATGTCGGGACAATACGATATAATGTAGAGTAGATGGAGGGTAATCATGCCGACGCCCGACACAAATGGATTGGCTGGGTCTCTGACTTCACTCGAGGCGCTCGAGCAGGCGGCAGAGTGTCTGAAGACGCTGGCGCACCCGCACCGTATGCGGATGGTGCAAATGTTGCTCCGGGGACGCTACACGGTGGGCGAGCTTGCTCAGGCCTGCGGGATTCCCAGCCACATGGCGTCCGAGCACCTGCGGCTGATGCAGCGGTGCGGCTTTCTCAAAAATCAAAAAGATGGGCGAAAGGCGTATTATGAGATCGCCGAACCGCACTTGGCCAAAATCATGGAGTGCGTCGAAGCCAGGTTTGACGCCGCCGAAGCGTAACGTACATCAAGCCGACTTCAATGGTATAATATTTTCGCATATCACAATACAATCGAACTAGTTCTTTAACATAAGGAGACGCTCATGACGGTCGTCAAGCCTGGAGAGCTGGCGGAACTGCTCAAACAGGGCAAGTCGATCGAGCTGATCGACGTCCGCACTCCCACTGAATTTGGGGAAGTTCACGTCGACTGTGCAAGGAACGTTCCACTCGACCGACTCGATCCCCGCGAGTTCATAAACGGCTCGGCAAAGGGACCCTATTATGTAATCTGTCGCTCGGGGGGGAGAAGCAAACAAGCCTGCGAGAAGCTCGAGTCGGCGGGGTTGGCGAACGTGGTGAACATCGAAGGCGGGACGTTGGCGTGCATCGCGGCGGGACTTCCGGTCGTGCGAGGCAAGAAAGCGATTTCGCTCGAACGTCAAGTTCGCATCGCCGCCGGCTCGCTTGTGTTCCTGGGAGCGGCACTGGCGTGGTTCGTGCACCCGGCCTTTGTGGGACTCTCCGCCTTCATTGGCGCGGGACTGGTCTTCGCGGGCGTTACCGATACGTGCGGCATGGGGATGATCCTCGCACGAATGCCCTGGAATCAGGCGTAGGACCAAGCGGCGGGCTTCGCCGCCCGACGGCTCGGATTTCATGATGGAGTGATCGTATGAAGTTGCTCATTGTCGGCGGAGTGGCTGGTGGAGCATCCGCGGCGGCGCACGCTCGCCGATTGTCGGAAGACGCCGAGATCATCCTCTTCGAACGAGGCCCGGACGTTTCGTTCGCAAACTGCGGACTGCCTTATTACGTCGGCGGGGCTATCGCTTCGCGAACCAAGCTGACCGTCACCACTCCCGAGCGTTTGCGCACTCGGTTCAAACTTGACGTTCGAACGCTCTCTTCGGTCGAGTCGATTGACCGCCCCGCCATGAAAGTGTCCGTCCGAGACCTTTCCTCGGGAAGGGTGTACGACGAAACCTATGACAAACTGCTGCTGGCGCCGGGCGCCGCGCCTTTGAGTCCGCCGATTCCCGGGATTGACCTGCCAGGAATTTATACCTTGCGCAATCTGCAAGACGTTGATCGTATCAAGGAACGAGTGGATCGAGGCGTCAAGCAAGCTGTTGTTGTTGGAGCAGGTTTCATAGGCCTCGAACTGGTTGAGAATCTCGTCAAGCGAGGAATTTCAACGATCGTTGTCGAGCTTCAGGATCAGGTGTTGCCCCCCTTCGACAAAGAAATGACGACTCCCATCGTTGCGACGCTCGAGGCAAACGGCGTCTCGGTGCTGCTTGGTCAATCGGCCGAGGCGTTCGAACAATCCACAGAGGGGATTGTCGTACATTTGAAATCGGGCAATAAACTGACTGCTCAATTGGTGATCTTGGGAGTTGGAGTCCGTCCTGAGAATAAACTCGCTGTTGACGCAGGCGTGGAAGTCGGGCCTCGCGGCGGCATTCGTGTAAATGAGAAGCTTCAGACTTCCGACCCGAACATTTATGCCGTCGGCGACGCGATCGAGGTCAAAGATGCAGTGACGGGCGACCCGACGCAACTACCGCTCGCGGGCCCAGCCAACCGCCAAGGACGGATCGCCGCCAACAACATCTTTGGCCAGCCTGCACGCTATCGAGGGACGCAAGGGACGGCGATCGTCGGGGTCTTCGATCGCGTCGCCGCGATGACCGGAGCTTCCGAAAAATCTCTCCGACGATCCAATCGTTCGTTCCGCAAAGTTTACATACACCCCGCAAATCACGCAGGTTACTACCCAGGCGCGGAGTCGATGACGCTCAAGCTGCTCTTTGATCCCACCTCTGGGAGGATCTTAGGCGCCCAAGCCATAGGCGGAGCCGGAGTTGACAAGCGGATCGACGTGATAGCCGTGGCCCTTCAGGCGGGCATGAAGGTCTTCGACCTCGAGGAGATGGAACTTGCTTATGCGCCTCAGTTCGGATCGGCGAAGGATCCAATCAACATGGCAGGATTCGTTGCAGGGGGATTCATGCGCGGTGAACATCCGCAGGAAGACGTCGAAGCCGTATTGGCAATGCAAGTTGACGCCAGGCCTTTTCTTCTCGACGTCAGAACCCCCGAGGAATTTGGGCTGGGGAGGATTCCAGGCGCAGTGAACATCCCGGTCGATGAGCTTCGATCCCGCTTGGGCGAACTGCCTCGCGACCGAAAAATCGCGGCGTATTGTCAAGTCGGGCAGCGCGGCTATCTGGCAACCCGCATCCTGCTTCAGAAAGGTTTCCAGGGTGTCAATCTCAGTGGAGGATATATGACCTATAGGCTCCTCGAGCCGTCGGTTCGTTAACCGACGACCCGCACGATCACACGAGGTCGGCAAGTGCCTCGCGAAGTGTCGGGAAGAGAAACTCGAATCCTTCGTCGCGAAGCCTAGTCGAGACAACGTATCTTCCGTAAAGCGCCAGCTCTGGATCCGTCCGGAGCACCAGCGGAGCGCCAAGCGAACCATCCAAGAAAAGGCTGGCAGGCCTACGGGCATTTTCATTGCTCGTCTCAGTTCCCGCATGAACTTGATTTGCGAAACCGGATTTGGGGCAGAGGCGATATACGAACCCTGCATCTTGTCGTCTATGAGTCCTCGCTCAAAGAGGCGATTCATATCGAGCTCGTGAATCCAGCTCATCCCTTGCGTTCCGCTTCCCACCTTTCCGCCCAAGCCAAGGCGCACCAGCATTCTCAAGCGAGCCAGCGCGCCACCCCCTGCCCCGATATCCCTGCCGACCACGAAACTGGTCCTCAGCACGACCTTTCGCTGTTCATTGAGTGCGCTAACTGAAAAGGCCTCCTCCCAAGCTCGTCCAACAAAGGGCGCGAGGCCCGTCCCCAAGCAAGAATCCTCGGTGCAAAGCGCGTTTGGTGGGTCGCCGTAGATGTGCGCTGTGCTCATCTGCACCCAAACAGGCGGAGGTGAATCGATCGTTCGCATCGCCTTTCCGAGAACTTTTGTTGCTTCAACACGTGAGCGTAAGATTTCGTCTTGATGATCGGGTGTTTTGATGCAGTCGACGGACCTGCCCGCAAGGTTGACGAGCCCCGAGGCGCCTTCGAGCGCGCTCTGCCAATTTCCCAGCGTGCGAGCATCCCAGCCGACATGCCGCCAAGGCCCTTGGATTGCCGGAGGATTGCGCGAGAGGATCACGACCAACGCGCCAGCTGCCGAAAGGTGCGTGGCCAACGACGCGCCCAAGAAACCGCTGCCGCCGGCGATCACGATCGATTTCCCTGCGAGTTTCGAATCGCTCATGGTTCAAGTCTAACCGACGATGCGGACAGCGAAGCGGAGCGCGCCAAAGCAACCCCCCCCCCCATGGCGCGCAACTGATTACTCTGAAAGAGTTTGCGAATCTATGAGCCAGCCCGCCGCGACGCCGGTTGAAGCGATCGTCGGCGGCGATTCAATCTCGACTCGCGAAACGCGAATATCACCATGAAGGGACCTTCGGAACAGCGGAGAACTGCCCCGGTGGACCGGAGGAGAAAAACTCGACGTCATTCGTCCAATATCCTTTCCCCCGCATCGAATCAACTGTGTGGGGGACGTTCGACGAGGCGGCGGCGGTTGGGACCGCCGGGCACGTTTGGGGCGTCGACAGCAGCACCTATCAAGTACCAGAGGAGTTTCGACACATGAATTGCTCGCTTGTTAAGAAGGGATTGCTGGCCGCGGCTCTCTCCACGGCGGCCCTGGGCCTCGTGTTCGGGACGTCGGCGCCCAGCTACGTCAAGACCGCGTTCCACAGAATGCGTCATTCCGTCAAGAAGCAGGTGCCGATCGAGTTCGACATCGAGCGAGCTCGCAACGAGATTGCCGCGCTTGAGCCGGCGATGCACCAGAACCTGGAAGACTACGTCAACGCGGAAGTCGACGTCGAGCATCTCAAAGCCGAGATGGTCACGATCAAAGACAACCTCGAAAAGGAAAAGGCCGAGATGCTCTCCTTGAGGACCAGCCTCAAGACCGGCGATTACAGGCTGACCAGCTCGGCGACCTACACCGAGGACGAGATCAAGACCGATCTCGCTCGCCGTTGGGACCATTACCGCCAGGTCGAGCGGATTCTGCACGAGAAGAACCAGACCATCAAGGCCCGTGAAAAGGCGATGGCTGCGGCTCGCGACCAGATGAACACGATCGGCGCCCAGCGCAAGGGCCTGTTGGCCAAGATCGACGAAATCGAAGCTCGCCTCAAGTCGATCGAAGCCACCCAAGCCGCCAACGAGTTCACCTTCGACGATAGCGCCTTGGCCCGAGCCAAGCAGACCGTCAACGAGCTCGACACGCGGCTTCAGGTCATGGCTCGCCAGGCGGAGCTCGAAGGTCGATTCGCCGAGGGCAAGATCCCTGTCGTTGTCGAACCACAGCGCGACGTGGTCAAGGAAATCGACAAAGCCTTCGGGGTCGGCGGTCAGAAGTCGAACGCCTCAGCCGACAAGTCGCTGTGATCGGCCGAACGCGAAGAGCACCGACGCCCAGGCGTCGGGCTCCCGAAAACCTCTCTCGGGAAGGGAAACGGACAATATCGTCCAGGCCGACGTCCGAAGGTCGGCTTCCCTTCCCAGCTTTTTTCGAGGCTCCCCGCACGGAACGGAGAAGCCGCGAAACGTCGGTCGTGATACGATAAGATTTAGAAGTCACGTTGGTCGGACTTGAATGTCCACGAGATTCTTCATGGTCAACCAGGGCAACGAGCACACCATGCTGGGTCAGTGGCGGATTGCTGTGCGGCAAGCCGAGGAGGCGATCCGCGCCGGCCGCCTCGAAGAGGCCTACGAGGCCGTGAGCAGGCCCGAGGCGGCGGACCACCAACAGGCCGTCCATCTGCGGGCGCGAATCGCTCTCGATTTGGTTGCCAGGGGAATCCGTCGCGCCGAGGCCGACGACGTCGAAGGTGCGATCGTCGATCTCGACAAAGCCGAATCTTTTGGCGCCCCGCCGGATCAGCTCGCCGCGGCGAGGTTTAAAGTCAGCGAGGCCGTCTCCGACGAGATTCGCCTGGCCCTCGAGGCCAGTCGACCCGACCGCGTCGTGGAAAGAATCGACCACCTGCTGCGACACAAAGTCTGCGGGCCGGCCCTGCGAAGAATGCGCGAAGTGGCCGATTCCTGGAGAACAGCGCTCGCCGAAGGCCGAAAAGGAGAGCTCGGCCGCTCGATCGAAAACTTCGAGCGAGCCCTACGGTTAGCCGAGGGCCCGGCCAAACAGGCGGTGCTCGCCGACCGAACCGAAGTTGAATCGCGACAGAAGGATGCACACGCTCGGATCGAGGCGCTCTACGACGCGCTCGGCAAGAACGATTGGTCCAAAGTTCTATCGCTCTCGGAGGAGGTGCTTGGTCTGTTGCCCGAGCATCCTGCCAGCTTGCACGCCCGTGCCAAGGCTTGGCGTCAGCTTGCATCGATCGCCCCCAACGCCTCGCTGCCTCATCCAGGCGGCGGACGATCCGCCCAGCAAGCCGCGGCGCCAAATCCCGATCGCCCACTGAATCTGTTTCGTGGGATCTGGCCCGACCGGCATCGAAACAACCGTCCCGCCGAACAGGAAGCCGCGCCGCACCCCACGCCCCAGCCGCCCAGCCGAGCTTTGGCGCAATCCGCCGGTGGCGATTTGAAAGGTCGCTTCTTGCTCTGGGTCGACACGATCGGCGGCTTCCTCGTCTGTCTGGACAACGAGGTCCAAATCGGCCGAGCCGGACCTGACGGCACTGCCCAAGTTCCCGTACTCGGAGACCTTGCCAGGAACCACGCGACGATCATCAGAGGGGGCGAAGGGTACATCCTTCGCGCCAAGGAGCCGACGTTCGTCAACGGCAACGCGATTGAAACCGCGGCCCTCCGCGATCGCGACATTATAAGATTAGGAAGCTCGGTCGAATTCGAGTTCCGCCAGCCAAGCCCGATCAGCGGCACCGCCAGGCTCGCCGTCGTCAGCCGACATCGGTTGCCGCTTGCCGTCGATGGAGTGATCCTGATGGCGGAAACTTGCATCCTTAGTCGATCTCACCAAGCGCACATCCATGCACCGAACCTCAAGGATCCGGTCGTCCTCTTCAACCAGGGCGGTTCGCTCTGGTGCAAATGCACTGGCGGTTTCGAGGTCGACGGACGCAACTGCATCGCGCGTGCGCCTTTGGATCAACGTTCGAGCGTCCTTGGAGACGGTTTTTCTTTCAGTCTGGAGCCTCTCGAAGTCAAACTTTCGACAACTTGAGCGAAACATCTGGTAATGATGCGAGAGTAAGCTCCATGACGCTCTCCAATCATTGGCGAACTTCCCTCGAGCCGTCGACAATATGGCGGTCGAAGAATGCTGTCCGCGTCTCGGTGGTAAGTATAGGGCGATCCGAACTTTCGGTCGCCGACGGAGTTGCCAGGCAATGAACGCAAAAGCCCGAGAACAAGCCCCTGAACGAGTTGAAGAAACGATCGTTCACGGCCCCAACTTCGATTCGAGCTCCACGCCACCCTCCTACCCGGATTCTTCCGGAGAATTCCCCATGGAGACCGGCGTCCATAACCACAGGCCGGTTGGCCCTCGCGAAAGCGGTAGGTTCCAGCTCGCATCCGGAACTCGCCCGCTCGACGGCTACACCATCAAGCGGGCCATCGGCCGCGGAGGCTTCGGCGAAGTCTATTTCGCCACGACCGACGCCGGCAAGGAAGTGGCGCTCAAGCTCATCCTCCGCAACCACGACGTCGAGTGCCGGGGCGTCACCCAGTGCATGAACCTCAAGAGTCCAAATCTCTTGACGATTCATGATATCAAGACAAGCGATAGCGGCGAAACGTTTGTCGTAATGGAATACGTTTCTGGGCCGAGCCTGCGCAGGTGCTCGCGAACCACCCGAACGGACTGCCTCTGCCGGAAGTGCGTTCTTGGTTCAAGGGCATCGTCGAGGGCGTGGCGTACTTGCACGACCACGGGATCGTGCATAGAGATCTGAAACCGGCGAACGTTTTCCTCGAAGAGGGCGTCGTCAAGATCGGCGATTACGGGCTCTCCAAACTGATCAACGTGGGCCAGGGCTCAGGCCATTCCGAGAGCATCGGCACCTGCCATTACATGGCGCCCGAGATCTCGACGGGGAAGTACCACAAGCCGATCGATATTTACGCTCTGGGCGTCATACTTCACGAGATGCTGACGGGCAAAACTCCGTTCGACGGCCAGACCGTTGGCGAAGTGCTGATGAAACACCTCACGGCCAAGCCCGACGTCTCGCTGTTGGCCGAGCCTTACCGGTCAATCGTCGCCAAGGCCATGGAAAAAGATCCCGTTAAGCGGCAGACCAGCGCCTTGGAAATGCTTTCCGCCGAAGACGCTCCGAAATCGCCCACAATCCGCTACATCGGCCAGGCGAACGCCCCTTCGGCTCCGCCTGCATCCGACAAGCGCGCCGTGAAAGACGACGACGTCCTGCGAATCGGGGTCGAAGAGCCAGTGTTCTTCATTGGCCCGGATACGCGGCCGCCGGGATCGAAATTCGTCTTCCAGCAATGGCTCTGGCGGAACACGCAGATCCAGCGCACTCGGCTGGCCAACTTGGCGGCGTTGCGGAGGCAGAGGCTGGCTGAGCAGCAGGAACGTGTGGAAGCTCGCAATGCCCAGATCCGCGATAAGATCGTCAGGGCTGTGGCCAGGAGGCAGCCTCCTGCTCCTCCCGATCCTCCTCCGCTCCCACCAGCGAGGGCAAGGTTCGCCGAGCTCGTTTTCTCGCTCTTGGTCTCGGCTTTTGTGGTCGGAGCACTGGCGTTCCCAGTCGGCGCCTTGATCTTCGAAAACGGAGATCCAGCCCGCCAGCCCGAACGACTCGCGATGCTGTTCGTCACATCGTTGCTCGCAACATGGGGCGTCATGATCCCGAACAAGATTTGGGAAGGTCGACCCGCATCGCAAACGATGCAACGCATCGTCATGCTCTTTGTTGGCATCGTCGTCGGAGGGGCCACTTGGGAAACGGCGAGTCTGCTGAACGTCGGGCCCGAGCCTGGAGCATTCGCCGAAGGTTCGAAGATGGCGATGGCTTCGCACAAAATTCTCGGTCAGGGCATGCTGCTCTCGACTGCGTTTTTTGGCCTCACGATGGCAGCAAACGGCTGGCGGAGCGCGACGTGGCGGGACAGGCGCGGCCGGTTCAAGTTCTTCCAGGTCGCCAAGGCGTCGATCGTTGCCACCGTCCTCGCCGCGATCACAGACTATCCACTGGGTTGGGGCGTCGGCGCCTTCGCAATCGCGTCGATCGCCAGCCAAGCCACAAGCCCCTGGAGCGAGGCTGCCGCAATCGCGGCCAAGGCGCGTCGGAAATTCAAGCGGGTTGCGTGAACAAGTGGGAGGGCCTCGGACGTCCGACGTCTTCAAAGGATTTTCGAAACATGAAGCGACACAAGACCGAAGTATCAGTCCTGGTTTGTCTCTTAGCCGCCCTTCTGGGCTTTTCGTTGGCAGATCGTTGCATCGGCAACGAACCGCCGGCCGATGGAGCGGGCAACGCGAATTCGACTCCGTCTCTCGTTCCCCCAAAGGAAATCGTTCACGATACAAATCGGCCCAAGGGTCGAGCGGTCGTCCATCGCGATCCCGAGTGGTTCCGGTTGGCTTACGAAGGTACCGGCAGGGCCGTCGAGATCAATCCTGTTGGTCCAACCGTAGTCGTCGATCGATTTGCCGCCACCGAGCAAAGCGCCAAAACCAAGACCCGCGAACTGTTCAAAAGAACCGTGAAGAATTGGCTCGGATCGGACGCGTCTCGAGACTGGAGCCTGCCGGATGCGGAGCTCAACCGCTTGGTCCTGGAAGAATACACTGCCCCATTCTATTCCGACGTGGGAGTCGTCTACCTCACGGGATTCCAGACGGACCTTTCGCAACACGCCAAGTCCCGGGTGCTCGAGCTCTATCAAAATGATTTGGCGAGGCAGAGGCTCTATTGGATCGGGGGAATCGTAACTTTCGTGCTTGTTTGCCTCGGTTCGATGGGTGGCTACATCCGTGCCGACGAGGCTACGAAGGGCTATTACACGAACAGGTTGAGATTGGCAGCCGCAGCGGCCGTTGGCGCCGCAGGGTTCGCGATTTATCACCTTGTGGCTTAGCCGGGGCGAGACGGCTCAATCGACCTTGCATGCCGCAATGGCCCGGAGCGCGAAGCCCGTGCCGGCGTGAGTGATGTAGTGCGTCTCCTCGTCGTTGAGCGAACGGGTGAACCATCGTCCGCTCTGGCGTTGGTGAGTCTTCAGCCAGTCGAGGCCTCGACGGATTGGTTCGGAATCGGACTTCATGCCCGCTTCATGCAAGACAAACACAGCCAAACCAGTTGCGTAGCCGTCGGATTCGCCGTTCTTATCGTTGTCGCTGCCGTCGTGCCGCTTCCATTCGCCGAGCGAGGGCAAGTTCCAACCGCCGTCGGCGCGCTGCAAGGCCAGCAGATCTTTGACAGTTTGAGCTTGAGTTGGGGAGTCCATCAGTCCTTCGAGTTTTGTCGACGCCCAAAGCAAGAACGTCTTGTGATGCATGTCAGGCGCAGGCGTCTTGGCTAGATAGCTCTTGAGCTTGGCTATGCCTACTTTCGCCGATTCCGCATCTTTGTAATTCTCAGGGGCGTATCCCACAGCGACCGCGGCAACGATGGCGCCATAGTAATCGTCGAGCTCAAAAGGAGCCCAGTTGCACTTGACCCAGTCCCATGCACCGTCTGCCTTCTGGATGGTCCACATCCGATCGAGAGCTTCCCGCGTGATGGGCTGAAGTTTGCCCGAGATCTCGGCGTCGGACATAGCCAGAGCGGCGGCGGTCGACACCACTTCCGCAGGATACTTCGGCTTGGCGTCCTTGTCGTCCTTATCCCAGCCCGCGACGCGACCCTGGAAGAACGACCGAACTTGCTCGACCTCGGGCGATTCCACTTCCTTCACCGCGGGACGGGTCATCAGATAAGCATAGTTTGTGTGACATGAACCACATTTCTTTTCGTTGGTCCATTTGAGCGCCACTCGGTCAAGGTAACGGACGCCGCGTTCGAGCGAATATTCCTTGGCCAGAGGTTCTTTGCTGAAGTTGCCTTCGGTCGATACAGGCTCTTCGTCGGCCTTGGGATGTGCAGGAAGCGCCAGAACGAGCGCGGCGAGCAACAAGGCGACTTTTCTGACCATGGCGGTCGAGCCTCAAGAATATGAGAGTTAGGCTTTCAGTTCGGGTTGATCGGGATCGGCGATCGCAACCGCGTGAATCGTCAAATCATACCAGGAAAACGACCCAACGTGTAAACCCAAACGCCGCTCGCCACAAAGCAAGCGGGCGATTGAATACTTTTGGCGGGAATTCGAGAGCTACTTCGCCTTTGTAAAATCGAGCCCTGGGTCGCCCTGAGCGTTGCCTGGAACTTTGAAGTTGAACGACTCCGCGCCCTTCCAAGTGGTCTCGCCGACCATCGCGGGGCCCTCGGATTGGAGCATCGTCAGAATTCCGTTTTCGTACGTGGAATCCCCCTTGAACTCGCGAGTTTTGCCCTGTTGGTTGACCTTCCAGGAGTATTTGCCGTCGTTGCCCATGGTGAGCGTGATGCTCACATCCTTGGCAGGGGTTGCCGTCCAGGCGCCGACCAAATTCCCTTGCGTTCTTGTCGAGACGGGCTGATTTCCAGCGGGCTCTGGATTTGGCGGGACGTTTCCATTTTCGTCGACCTTGGGTTCCGGTTGCGTCAACAGCTTGGCCAGACGCGCCGAGAGCTGATCTTTGGGTTGAAGCGACGAAGCCTGCTGGAACTGCCTTGCAGCCGCTTCCGTATGACCCTGGGTCATATAGTGATATCCCAGCAAAAACCTCGACGGAGCTGAAGAGAGATTGGCGCCCACGTGGGCTTCCAGAGCGCGAAGCTGTGTGGTGTAGGCCTCGATGTTCGAATAGAGGCCAGCGAGCGTGGTCCAATCCCAGCCCGGGCCTACCGAAAGCACTGGGTAGAGGTCGGCCGCCGCGGCGTCGTATTTGGCAAGAGCAAATTCGACAAGCGAGCGGAACTGACGGATCTCGATGTCGTTGGGCATACTGGCAATTGCCTGATCGGTCAATCGCATCGCGCCCGCATAATCTCCCGAAGCGAACGCGGCCCGCGCTTGGTCGAACGTCTGAACGCTCTGGTTGGCTTGATCTTCGGCTGGCGCCGGAGTCGAAACGTCGATCGGCTGGGATAAATCATATCCAGCGGGCTGATCGGCGAGGATGCTCTGCTGGACGATCCCGGGTTGCGAGTAATAGTAGGGGTTGTAATACGGCGAGTAGCCCCACGAATAAAGCGAAGGACCAAAGGCCCAGGCTGCGAGCCCCAAGGCGCCTAGTCCCGCCGCCCATCCACCGTAGCCCCAACCATATCCGCCGTAACCCAAGCCGCCGAAGCCGTAGCCCCATCCGGGATACCCCCAACCCCGGTATCCACCCCAGCCGCCGTAGCCCAAGCCGCCATAGCCCAGGCCGCCGTAATGACCGTTCCAATTGCCGTGAACCCAACCGTTATGGTAACCGCCATAGGGGTTGTTCCAGCCCCTGCCCGCGCGGTTGATATTCCCGTTGTTCACGAAATTATTCGTGCGCGAAAAGTTGTTCTGGTTGATCGAGCGATTGCCAATGTTCGTGCGATTGAAGTTATTGCCGACATTCGTTCGATTGAAATTGCCGACGTTTCCTCGGTTGAAATTGCCGACGTTTCCACGATTGAAGCTATTTGCACCAGAATAGTGCGAATATGTAGGGTGCGCTCCTCCCGCGACATAACCTCCTCGACCGGCGTAGCCGCCTCCGGAGGGTCTGAACGCGGCCCCGCCGCCGGAGTATCCGCGAAAACCGCCGCCGCCGCCGGAGTATCCGCGAAATCCTCCACCCCCACCCATGCCGCCTCGGAAACCGCCTCCCCCTCCGCCTCGGAATCCACCACCGCCGCCGCGTCCTCCTCCGCCGCCGCCTCTACCCGCGTAAGCGGAGTCGCCCGCAACGATCAAACTCAGCACCGCCGCGGCTGCTATCCGAATCATCCATCGGCTCATGACAACCTCGAAAATCAAAGTGGACAGCGCCTCGAATTCACTTGGACTTGGCGTCTGGTGGTTTCTTGACGAGCATCATCTCCTCGTCGCCTTCGAACGCCTGGCCGCCCAGGGTGCGATGAGTGGTCGACCACGCGACCCGATTCGAACCTTCCTGCTTGATGATATTCGTCGCGGTCGACACGTCTCCGTTGGGTAGGACGTCTCGGCGTTTGATCAGCCAGCCGTCGCCGGTTTTAGACCAGACGCCCTCGCCAAAGCCCCCCTCCGAATTGAAAGCCCACGAACGGATATGGCCAGTCGACGGATCCCAACCGATCCGGTCCTCGCCCGAAGCAACGGACTTGCCACCCATACGCACAGTATAGTCTCGCAGCAGAAACTTCTTGTCTGCGGACCATTTGCAAACCACTTGAACCACCGACTCGGAGCTCTCTTCCACCCATTCGCCGACCATCCAGGCCAATTCTTTCAGGCGTTCCTCTGGGGCCAGCTCGGTGTATTCATGCTCCTCGACGCGAAGCTGAAGCCAAGCGCCGCTCGCCTTCGTGTAATACACCTCGTACCGACCCACCTCGACAGGACCGTCGACTCCGGGAGTGATTCGCGAGACGCCCTCTTCGATCGCAAGATCCGGAGTCAAGAAACGGATCGACTCGACCTCGACGGCAATCTTTTGCTTGGGGTCATCCTCGAAACTTTGAGTGAATTGGTCGGCAATCGCGGCTCGGCCCTTGATCACGTTCCCTTCCTCATCGACGATTTCAGCTTCTTCAACGAAGAGCTGGGAGAGAGCCTTCACGTCTCCCGCGTTGAATGCTTTCGCGAACGCCATCTCGGCTTCGCGAATCCCCTTTTCACGAGGGTCTTGGGGAGTCTTCTGCTTCTTTTCGGTTTGGGCTGCGCCGGTAGACTCGGCTGGCCTCTGTGCGCCCTGCGCGTTGGCATTTTGCACGCAAAAGCTGGGAACCCCAAGCGTAGTCAGCAGAATGCCGGTCAAGGAGACGGATCTGTTCGCTTTCATGATCCCAAGCCCTCGGAAAACTCCATGCCACTTTGAGTTCCACCAACCCGCCATAACCGAGCTTAGCACCCATTTCGGTGGGCTACACGCACTTCTTCCCAAGACTCCCAGACTCTCACGCCGTCTGGTAGACTAGCACGCGAAACGCCCCCCGGGTGCGTTCCACGCCTACTGGGTATCGATCGTTCAAAAGGGTTTGCTCTCATGCGCTCTCCATTCTTTGTACTGGGGCTTTTGGCTTGCGGACTTTCCCTCGGTTTTCAGAGTACCGGCGGCGCCGCCGTCCAGGATTCTCGGAATTGGGTCGTCTATCAGCCCGGGGAGGGCCCTGGCAAGGGGAAGCACATCGTCTTGATCAGCGGCGATGAAGAGTACCGCTCCGAGGAGGGACTACCGATGCTGGGCCTGATTCTTGCCGCCAAACACGGCTTCAAATGCACGGTGCTTTTCGCGGTCAACAAATCCTCGGGAGAAATCGACCCCAACACCAGCGACAACATTCCGGGCTTGGACGCGCTCGACGACGCCGATCTGATGATCATATTGACCCGGTTCCGAAATTTGCCCGCAGATCAAATGAAGCATATCGACGCCTACCTCGAAGCTGGCAAACCAGTGATCGGCCTTCGCACTGCAACCCACGCGTTCAACATCGGCGACGACAAAAGTCCGTCCGCCCGCTGGCACTGGCAGTCCAAGGTCGATGGGTTCGAAGGCGGTTTTGGACGAATCGTGCTGGGAGAAACCTGGATCTCGCACCACGGGAACCATGGTTCGCAAAGCACCAGGGGCGTCGTAGCGAAAGGCGAAGAGGCGAATCCAATCGTTCGCGGCTGCGAGGACGTTTGGGGGCCAACCGACGTTTATGGCGTTCGGTTGCCGCTGCCAGGGGATTCCAAACCTCTGATTCTGGGCCAGGTGTTGTCGGGTATGAAACCCACCGATAAACCCGTCGACGGCAAACAGAACGATCCATTGCTGCCGGTCGCCTGGACGAAGACCTACAAAATCGGCGCCTCGGGCAAGACGGGAAAAGCGTTCTGCACAACGATGGGAGCTTCGCAGGATCTTGAGAGCGAGGGCCTGCGCAGGCTCATCGTCAACGCAGCCTACTGGGCCTTGAATATGGAAAACCAAATCCCTGCAAGAGCCGACGTGGGCATCGTGGGCGAATACCACCCAACGCGTTTCGGCTTCAACGGCTTCAAACGCGGAGTCAAACCTGCCGACTACGCAGTCCCAGCCAAGCCCTAGAGCGAAAAGAAGGACTCACGCTTGCCCTTTCTCCTCGCCCCAGGGGGAGAGCGTCGCCATGTCAAAGCGCCGTGCGCCGTCCCGAGATAAGCCTCAAAACGGCAATGAAGAGACAGGCTCCAATGACAGAGACGACGATGCTCCCCACGAACCCCGAGGTCCCGGGTACAAACATGCCGACAAGCCATCCGCCCACGCACGAGCCGATCAAGCCGACAATAATGTCGCCGAAAATGCCGTACCCGCTCCCCTTCATCAAACTGCCGGCCAACCAGCCCGCTATCAGACCCACGATCAACCAAGCGATCAAACCGCCAGGAAACATAGCCATTTCAAATCTCCCCGAAAGTGTGGAAAAACAGGACTCGAAAGAACCTTCATGCAAACACGGCGCCGCAATTCCGAATGATGGGAGAAAAAAACGCCAAACCGATGGTTCTCGCCAAGACCCAATTTCCGGACGAGCTTATTTTTCACAGCAAACACATCAAAATATCTCGCATCTTTTGATTATGTTCGTTAGCTTTGAGCCGAACTTCACGCAGCCTTTGCACCGAGTTCGAAATCTTTGAGAAAGGCTTTACTGATGGGCGTCGTCGAACGGATCTTCTCGATCTTTCGAGAAAAGGGAGGTTCGCAGTATGTTGGCGAGCCCGTTTCCCAGACGGAGCATGCAGCTCCAGGCCGCGCCTGGCCGATTTGGAGGGGGCCCCGGACGCGCTTGTCGTCGCGGCTTTGCTGCACGATTTCGGCCATCTGGTGCATGGGCTCGACGAACACATTGCCGACCTTGGAATCGACGGAGTTCATGAGGAGGCTGGCGGAAAATGGCTAAACAGGAATTTCGGGCCTGAGATCGTTGAACCCGTGAGATTGCACGTCGCCGCGAAGCGTTACCTTTGCACGATCGATTCGAAATACCTTTCTCTCCTCTCCCACGCCTCTCGCAAAAGTCTCGAACTCCAGGGCGGCCGCTTCTCGCTCGAAGAGCTCGAGGCCTTCACGAGCAACCCATGGTTCGAAGACGCCGTCCGACTCAGGCGATGGGACGATGAAGCCAAGGTCGAAGGACTCAACGCGCTCCCGCTCGAAAGTTATCGCGACCGAATCGAGATGTTTATCAAAAATTAATGAGACTACCGTGATAAACGACGAGTTCGACTACGCGATCGTCGGCGCCGGCGTTCTTGGTTTGGCCTGCGCTCGTCAGCTTGCGATCCGCAGGAAACGAGTCGTCGTTTTCGAACGCGACCCCAAAGCCATGAGCGCCTCGGTGCGAAACTTCGGCATGCTTTGGCCGATAGGCCAGCCCAAGGGGAATCCGAGACGTCTCGCGCTGCGGAGCCTCGAAATCTGGCGCGAAGTGCTCGAAGAGTCGGGCGCCTGGCACGAACGCTCGGGCTCGCTGCATCTCGCTTATCACCCAGACGAGGAACAGGTCTTGAAAGAGTTTGCCGAAGAGGCGAACTCGGACGGTTTCCCTTGCCATTGGATCAAGCCGGAGGACGTCAAGAAACGCTCTCGGCATGTCAAAGCTCAAGGCCTCTTGGGCGCGCTTTATAGCGAAAACGAGATCTGCGTCGACCCCCGAGAGGTGATCTCGGTGTTGCCCGTTTGGCTCGCCAAACGCTACGGCGTCCGTTTCGAGTTCGGTACGGCCGTATCAAGCTACGATCAGCCTGTATTGCGGGCCGGCGGGAGAGAATGGCGATCCCAAAACCTCGTCGTTTGTTCCGGCGCCGACGTTCGGACGCTTTATCCATCCGAGCTCGACGCGCTGGGCCTTGCGCTTGCAAACTCCAGATGATGCGCACGGCGCCCGCGGCGCCTTCGAACCCGAGGATCGGACCGATGCTAGCCGCCGGCCTCACGCTCAGGCACTACAAAGGCTTTGCGCATTGTCCAACTCTGCCGGCCCTGTCCGAACGCTTGGCTCGCGAATGGCCCGAGCAGACCGCTCTGGGCGTCCATGTGCTGGTCTCGCAAAACGGCCAAGGCGAACTGACCGTGGGCGACTCCCACGAGTACGGCGCCGACGTCGAGCCTTTCGACAAACCAAGAATCGATGATCTTATACTTAATTATTTGAACACATTCTTTGATTTTTCCGATTTTGCGATCGCTCGGCGCTGGCACGGGGTGTACGTGAAGCATCCCACGGAGTTGTACGCCCGCTTGAACCCAGCGCCAGGAGCGACCATTCTTACAGGGATTGGCGGCGCTGGTATGACGCTTTCCTTTGGCGCGGCCGAGGACTTCTGCGAACGTCTCGAGGGGGAGAGTTTCAATGGCGATTGAAGTCGAGCTTGTGGTCTTCGACCTTTCAGGAACCACGGTCGCCGACGGCGACGCCGTGAATCGCTGCTTCCGTGAAACCATGCTCGACCTGGGCGTCGAGGTTTCCGCCGAGGCCGCCGACTCGGTGATGGGCCTTTCGAAACCGGTCGCGATCGAGATGCTTGTCAAGACATACGGCGGCGAGCGAGCCGTCGAACTCCTCGCCGACATCGATGCGATCCACTCGTCTTTCGTCGAGCGCATGAAGCGGTTCTATGTCGAGAATCCATCGCTTGCCGAGATTCAGGGGACGTCTCGCGTTTTCGAGATCTTGCACTCCGCGGGAGTGAAGGTCGCCTATAACACCGGTTTTAGCAAGGCGATCACAGAAATTGTCTTGGACCGCATGGGCTGGGCTCGACGAGGGCTCGTCGACGCGGGGATTTCGAGCGACGAGGTTAACGAAGGCCGACCCCATCCCGATATGATTCGAAGTTTGATGAATCGACTGGGTGTGAATGATCCTCGTCGGGTTGCCAAGGTTGGCGACACGCCGGCGGATCTTGGCGAGGGCGAAAGCGTGGGATGCGGGTGGGTGATCGGAGTGCTCTCGGGTTCGCATTCGCGAGCCGAGCTCGAAGCCTTGCCGCATACGCACCTGGCGAAATCGGTCGTCGAGGTTCCTTCCATCCTTGGAATTGCGTCTACATGAGCTGGTGCTAAAACACGGCTTTTCCTCGTGTACGCAAACATCGTTTTCGAGCGACGTGCAAGGGAGTCGGGGCAAAACCAGGCCATCCAACGTGCTGGGCTTTCGAATTGGCAATGGCATCGTCTTTGCCGATTGGAAAAGCTAGGTTGACTTTGAACGGTCGGTAAAACCACTATCTCTATCAAACCCGGACCAGTCGACATGGCGGTCCGTGGTGTTGGCATGGAGGTCGCCGTGGTTTTTTGAAGATCCGCGGAACTCCGGCCAAGTCAAAGTCTGTTGCATCACGATAAGTAGTGGAACGGCTTGCTCCGCCGAGAGATTCGGCAGCAGGAGATTGGCGACGAAGGGAGTGATCGGATGAGAATCGCGGGAGTTGGCAGACTAACTAGAATCGGAAGCCTGGCGATCGCGACGGCGTTCTTGATGGGGGCGTCCCCAGCGCCTCCCACTTACCAGGGGGTCCAGCGTGCGGTCGATGCCTCTCTGAAGGTGCTTTCGGACGGCGGCCCGGCCTACCAACCGGCAGTCGTTCAATGGACTACCTACTTCGAAGGCCTCGAGAACGATCTGAAAGCTTGTTCAGCCGCTTCGACCACCCAAGCCCGGTCCGAATCCTTTGGGAAATTGAGACAGAAGTCGGCGGAATTGGCCGCCAGCAATTGGCCCGCCGCCCGCCATGTCGCCGAGGAGCTGAACGCTTGGCTTTCGCCCAGACTCACGCTCGCGGCCTGGGAAGACTACCTGATCTATTCGATCGCCGCTCTACCGCCAGCCAAGAGCCCGGAACAAGAGTCCGGCAGAAAAGGCTGGGTTTCGTTCGTCCGCGACGAGCTCGACTCCGCCATGAGTCAATTCGAATCCGCGCCAACCGTCATTGCCCGCGCCCAGGCTCGCGATCGCCTCGAGTTCTTGATCGATAGCCTGACCGAACGGCTTCACGATAAAGCATGGGCCCCTGGCGTAAGCCTTAGCCAATCGCTGGGATCGCTCTATCGCCAGCCCAACGTCGTAGTCCGAGCCGACTTATCAACCGTTGCTCCTTTGTTCAATCACGACGTCGCAGTGACCGGGGAAGTCGATTACAAAGGTCAAAGGTCGTTTGTCACCGCCGGCGCCAGGACGGGGTTTGGTCTCGAGAACCGCGACGACGGCATCGGTTTCATCAACAGCCAGTTGATGACCAGCATCACGCCCGTCAGCGGCTTCAACGAGGAAATGGCCGCCCGCGACGCACGAGCAGCACGCGCAACGCAGATGTATTACTTTAGCGCCACCACTCGCGACGATTCCGAGCTAACGATACACACCGTGCTCAAGCCCACCGGGCTGGTCATCTGGCCAAGCTATAAGCACAACGTCAACGCTTCGATCGATGCCGCGCCCGTGCAGGGCGGCGGGGGCAAGCGGCTCGTCGCTTCCCTGATCGGCATGAATCGCCAGGCCATCGTTGAAAAGGTTTACGAAGGCGCCATAGGCCCCATTCGTCAAAACGTGGACCAGGACGCGATGGAGTTGGGCACGATCAAGACCAACGAGGCCGCCGCCGAACGCAACGCCGCACTTTCGAAGTATCTTCCTGGCAATGGATCGGTGGTCGTCGGCGACGTCGTGCTCCAGGAAGCAGCGTTTCGCTCGCGTTCGAACTACGTCGAAGCGGCCGGTAGAATTCAACCCGCGACCGAGGCTCCGCATCGAGGTGCAACCGCTCCCATGCCGGCCGATTTGAACACCGTGGAATCCGGAGTCGTCGCGGTTGTCAACTTGCCCACCGTTCTCACGAACGTCGTTCCGCACATCGTCCATTCGCGCTACGGCGACGTTCAGAACCTGATGATTATTGTCAAACCGGTTCCTCCAGGCACTCCGCCCAAGGAGGGGATCAAAATTCAGACAAATGTCGACTATGCGTCGTATTTGAAAGCGGTTGAGGAGGTTTCCGCCTCGGGAGCCGCAAAGGCGACGGCCATTCGCATCATTGTCCCCAAGCGGTTGCCCGAATTCGCGGCCGACGCCAAGGGCAATCTGGCGATTCTGGTTCACGACCTTGCCGTCGAGTTCCCAGCCCCCAAACAAAAGGGCGCGTTCCAAAATCTGCTTGGGTCGGAGGCAAAGGTTTACCGACTCACGTCGCCTTTGGCAGAGTTTGCTTTCGATTTTGAAGCTTCGCCCGACGCGCCGACCGGCGGCCTGCACGTCAAAGCCAAGCTCGTCGACTTCGACGCCGGCGAAAAGGCTCAGATCCTGGCGATCAACGACGACGAGACCAAAGGCAAGCCTCTCACAGCGATTTCGAAGGGATTGATACTGCAAGGTTTTGAACTTGCGCTTCAAGCCAAGCCCATCGACACGTCGGTCCCCAGGTTCACGAACAAGGTGGAACTGCGGGAGGCTTCAAAGCTCGACCCCACCGGCTGGATGAAGGTCGTCGTCACGCCCAATCTGAACGCACCGGCGTTGGAACCTGCGGTTGCGCAGCCCGCGCCGGTTGCCAATCGACCTGCAACAATCGAAGGCAATGGCGAAGCCAAGGTCGACGCTTCCAAGCCGACCCTGGTGGGAGCAAACGGCTCTGGCGCCCGCTAAGACAAGCTCATTCGTCGCCCGAGCGAGCGACCTTCCTCGGCCGTTCGCTCGGGGTTTTCACTTTCAATAGGGAGCAACATCGGATCGTGCCAATCCCCAAGCCGCGGTTCCTGGCGATCTTCGACCACGACGGCGTTCTCGTCGATTCCCTGGCGAACCATCAGAAAGCCTGGGTGGAGCTCGGACGAAGAGAAAATCTCGATATTACCGACGATTTCATCCATAAGACCTTCGGCATGACGAACCCCTCGATCTTGCGTCTGCTCCTCGGAGAGTCGCTCGAGGACTCCAGAATCACGCGGTACTCCGACCTCAAGGAAGCCTGCTATCGCGACGTCGCGCGATCGACCCTCGAGCTAATGAGGGGCGTGCACGAGCTATTGGGCGCGTTGCAGGAAGCCGGCTTCGCCCTGGCGATCGGTTCGAGCGGGGTTCTGCCCAACCTCGAACTGACCATAGAAACCTGCGGCCTTCCCGGCCGCTTTTCCGCGATCGCCTCGCTCGAGGACATTTCCCGCGGCAAGCCCGATCCGGAAGTCTTCCTGGTCGCTGCACACAAGGTGGGGATCGAGCCGGCTCGAGCCGTCGTCTTTGAAGACGCGCCCGTCGGAATTCAAGCAGCCAAGTCCGCCGGCATGCTCGCCGTCGGCGTCACCACCACTCACCCCGCCGGCTCGCTTGTCGACGCTGGAGCGGATATAGTGGTCGATACGCTCGAACGGTTCGACGTCCACGCCCTACAAGCCATGCTGGAAGGCCGAACCGCCGCTTAGTCGGCCGGAAGGCGGCAAAATCCGGCCGCCAGAAGGATCGACCGAAGAAGCTATCGACATCTTTCCAGCGTTTAATTGTGTATGTACTCTCATTTGCTTGGAATCCAAAGACTATCGATATCACACGAATATTGAAACACAGCAAGGCTTTAATGCAATGAGTTGCATGGAACCAATACAACCTTAAGTCTTCTTGCGGAAGAATTGTTTATGTTTAAAAGATCCGACGACCCGGGGATGCCGCCGATCACCCCGGGATGGAGCCGCCGAGCGATGAACCGCGCGGCGGTTTTGGGTTCCGGAGGCATGGGGACGGCTTTGGCCGTCCTCTTGGCCAATTCGCTCGAAACGGTGGCGCTCTGGTCTAGAGACCCCGAGCACGCGCGAGAGATCGAAAAGGAGAGGATCAACGCCCGGCGTCTTCCCGGCGTTTTACTTCCCAAAAACGTCAGCTCAACGGACTGCGTTGGCAAAGCGGTGCGGAATGCCGACTTCGTCGTTGTCGCGATACCCTCCGCATACGTTCGGCGGACCCTATCCCTGGTGCGCGAGGAGATTCCCCAAGGCCTTCCGGTCTTGAGCGTGGTGAAAGGCATCGAGAACGATACCTTCGCGACGCCCAGCAGGATCATTTTCGAAACCCTTGGTCAGCGGCCCATCTGTGTGCTCTCTGGACCTAGCCACGCGGAAGAGCTTGGCAGGGGACTTCCCGCGTCGGTGGTTCTTGGCGGAGCGGAAACTCCGCTCAACCTCTCGATTCGGGATTATTTGAATCAGCGGTCCCTTCGCGTCTATTTGAATCCAGACCTCCTCGGCGTGGAACTGGCAGGCGCGCTCAAAAACATCCTGGG
Organism: uncultured Planctomycetota bacterium; assembly: GCA_963818975.1. Taxonomy (GTDB): domain Bacteria; phylum Planctomycetota; class Planctomycetia; order Isosphaerales; family Isosphaeraceae; genus CAWFUI01. The sequence goes on from CAWFUI010000011.1 coordinate 100,928, forward strand.
AATCGCCGCGGGAGTTTGCGACGGCCTCGGTTTGGGCGATAATGCGAAGGCCGCGCTCTTGACGAGAGGCCTCGTCGAAACGGCGCGATTCGCCGCCGCGTTCGGAGCCAACCCAAGCACCTTCGCTGGGCTGGCCGGCGTTGGCGACGTATTGACCACATGCTACAGCCCACATGGCAGAAACCGAGCATTGGGAGAACGTATCGCCAGAGGCTGCTCCCCCGCCGAAGCGCTCGCCGAATCCAGCGGCGTGGCCGAAGGCGCGCCAACCGCCAGAAGCGTGCACGCAATGGCTCGCGAACGGAACATCGAGATGCCCATTACTTCGGAAGTCCATGCCGTTCTGTTCGAGGCGAAGAAACCAACCCTCGCGGTCGCCGACCTCATGAATCGTCTTCCCAAAATCGAATGGACCTGACGTAATAACACCATCCCCGCGAACCAATATTCGAACGTTCGAATCCGCACTTGCCCAGCAATCAATGACAACTCATTCAACATCCCGTTTCCAACGCCCGCCCGCTCGGCTTGCATTCGCCTACAAGGAGTGGTCGGAAGTCTGTCGAGCCCTCGCGGACGGCGATCAGACAATCCTTATTCGAAAAGGCGGAGTCGCCGAGACAGATGGAGAATTTCAGCCCGAGCACCATTCGTTCTGGCTTTATCCGACCTTTCTGCACCAAAAGCAGCAAGGGACCAAGTCGACGGCGAAGCCCGACCCGACCGAGGCCGCTTCGGGAGACGCACTCGAGCTCTCCGTTTTCGCCGTGATCGACGAGATCTTCCGAGTCCATTCTCTCGGAAAGCTCGAATTGCTTCAAAATGAGCATGTGTGGGAATGGGAAACAATTTACCAACGCTTTCATTATCGAACTCCCGGGGTTTGGGTGCTGTTGGCGCGGTTCTTCAGGTCCGGCCCGCATAAGCTCGAGGTCAAGCCGGAGTATTCGGGCTGCAAGACCTGGGTGAACCTTCGAACTGAGCCCCTCACTGCGCCCTATGCGCCGGTCCTCTCCGACCCAGAATACGAGCGGCGAAGGTTGAGAATCGTCGAGAGGTTGGGTCCTGGAAGCATGGAGCGGCCGCCTTGCGCATGAACGGAATCAAGCGGACATTCCGCGAGTCCCCGGCGACCTGCGGGCTCTGCGTCCTTTGGGTTGCGATCTACCTGCTCATGGTTGTGTGGCAGGGACGGTTCGTCGCGGCTGCCGACGTGCGCAGACCGTTCGCGTTCGGACAGATTGGCATCCCAGCCTCTCACGTCTTTGGAGATCTCACCTCGAGCGAGATCTATGCGGGCGAAATCTGGCGTACACTCACCGCAACGTTCATTCACTTCGCGATTTTGCACATCGCCGTCAACGTATATGGACTCTTTCAAGTTGGCAGAGTCGTCGAGGACGCTTTTGGATCGGGCGGGCTCTTGTTCGTTTATGTCGTGGTGGGAGTCGCGGGAAACGCATTCGCAGCGCTCATGCGTCCGTTCTTCGCCGGCCAAGCGGGCTGGACTACCCATTCCGGCGGCGGTTCGACCGTACTCTTCGGCCTCGTTGGCCTCATCGCCGTCGTCGCTTTCCGCGCGAACTCGAGTTGGGGATTACATTTTCTCCCGAGTGCTGATCTTGCTGGCAATCAACGGACTCTTGGGGTTGGCGATTCCAGGGATCGACAACCTCGCGCATTTGGGCGAGGCGCTCGCCGGCGTCGGCGTGGGCCTGATCCATGGACTGCCGAAACAAAGCCCAGGTCGGCGGACCAACGTCGTCCTGGGAACCTTAGCGATGGTTGCTTTCGCGTGTGCGTTCGGAGCCCAGGCTCTCCGAGCACGAAGCATATTTCGGCAATTGCGCCCAATCAACGAGCTCAATAAACAGATCCAGGTACTGGATGAGCGGATCACTTATCTAATCTTCCTAAGGACCACTTACGGACAGAGCGAGCAACTCTCGCAGAATGAACCTAAAATCGTGGTTCGCATTCCTTGGGGAGGGATCGTCTTCGATTGGACGACCCCCGCGCCTGACGAGGCAGCGCGGAAGCATTTGAACCAAAGAATTCTGGGTACGCTACGAGGCATGAACGATCGCTTCACTCACATGCCAACGGATTGGGATCAAGACGCGTACCGGCGGCTGAGGGTTCTTGCTGCCCGTTCGCTCTTTAAGCCCCCCACTCCAGAAGAGGCCTCGGAGTTCGAAGCGGCGTTCAAGAAGCTTGTCGAGCCAATGATCGTCTTGGCAGAAGAGAAAAAAACCAAACAGAAAGCTGATCTTGAGAAGCTCGGGCTTCCCAAACCGCCGAAATGGTTCAGACAAAGGCCCCAGGGCAAGGCTGATGCAGCCGAGCCGAAACCGGAGCGAAAGCCTTGAGAGCCTGACCGGAATGAAACGAGCTACGCGCTCGGGCCCAGGTCCAAAAGGCTCAGTGCTCGACAGGCCCGCAAGCCAATCTTGAAGCCCTGGCGTTGTGTCCAGGTTTGCCCTTCTTCGAGCGTAATGCCGCGACAAAATCGCTCATCGAATGGATCGTCGCAGGAAAATTCGTAAAGTAGCAGCCGACGTACGCGGGCTCGTGCGCGTCGCTCGAACCGGTCGCGCCCATGGGATATTGCTTGAGGATAGCCTCGGTGAGCGCTCGTTCGTCGCGAGTGACGTTATTGCTGACGAGCTCGAGTCCGTCGAACACCGGGCCAAACTCCTCGACGAGCAGGTCGAATCGTTGATTCCACCGAAAGGGATGCGCTGCCACGATGGCGGCAGAATGCTCCTCGACCATCCTCAAAAGCACAGCCAGTTCAATGCCAGGGAACGTCCGATGCTCCGTCGGCAGGCCATAGACCAGGAAATCGCCCTGGCGCGTCGTCACTTCAATGCCGGAGAGCACCGCCAGACTCGGGCCATGCGATTGAAGCTCCTCGAGCTCGGCGTCAGACCATTGGTTGTCGTGCTCAGTGATCACCACTCCGTCCAAACCCGCCTCGATCGCTTTCTTTATGAGTGTTTTGGGTTCGATGATGCTGTCAGGGGAATATCGAGTTGTATGCAAATGATGGTCAATTTTCGACATTGAGCTTTGATCCAAACTGCCGCGAAAGTAGTCGCGCGCGCCCGCACTAGGAACCACTTTATGCTATCAACCGTGGGCTCGAGCGTCGATAGCGGGCGGGCCAAGGAGCTCGCTCGATCGAAATCGCTCGATTCTATATGTTCGCATGGTACTCGAATTCGCCGCCGGAAATCCTTGCGTAATTGCCGGCCTGCAGCCAAGAGCCCAAGATCAACAGCCTCTTTCCGGACCCGATCGGCTCTTCATATGAAGCATGGATGTGCCCAAAAATGAAGAGATCGGCAGAGTTTATGTGTGCTTTGCAATATTGCCTGTAAATCTCAAGATGCCTTCGATCCGACTCTGCTCGTACTCGCTCGTTGGCGGCCACGAGCAGTCTTGCCAAGCCTTCGGCCGCGGCCGAAGGCGCTAGTGCGTAGAAATCGAGAAACCAGCGGCTCTCCATCACTCCCTTCCACGGCGCCCTTGCCCCAAGCATGTGTCCGTGAACCGCGCGTACGCGAAACCCCTCGGTCTCGAGCAAGAGATCGTCGGGATGAAACTCCGCCCCTAGCTTTTCCTCGTAAAACGGGCCCAACCAGCAATCGTGATTCCCGGCTGTGATCAGAAGCTTCCCACCTCCACTTCGAAAGTCTCTCACCGACCGCAAACCAGCGCAGGTCCATGGGTCTTGCTTGAGCTGCCGCGAGGCGAACCAGAAGTCGCAGAGATCCCCAACCACAACCAAAACGTCGTCGCAAGACAGCGTCCGCACCCATCTCGCGAAACGCTCGGACCGTTCAGGCTTGTCGAGCCGGAGGTGAACGTCGCTCGCAAAGTAGGTTGGCACTATCCGCTTGGCTGCTCAAAAGAGAAGGTGGAAAGAATGGGTAAGACGGCGGAAGCCGCTTAAGCGCAAACCTGAATGGGAGCCGCCGCGATGCGGCTTTTGTCTTGGAAGAGCTGCAAGTTCGGATGCGCGGGGTCTTGGAGCGCTGCGTGAACTTGCACCCTCCTGCCTGTCGACCGAACAGCCTCCTTCGCCGCGGTGATGGCCAAGCCTGGATTGTTGCATTCCGCGCTCAAGTGCAGCAGCACCACCTCCCGAACCCGACCTCGTTTCGAACCTCGAATCACCGCCTTTACAAGCTCGGCGCCTTGGTCGTTCGACAGGTGCCCCTGGTCGCTCAAGTTCCGAGCGATCAAAACTGCGGGCCTGCCCGATCGACGCTGAAGCTCAACGTCGTGATTGAACTCGACGCCCAGAACGTCGACGTCGATCAAACCATCGACGGTGCTTTGCTTCCACGTCCCCGTATCCGCCACGTAGCCGACCGCCGCGGGTCGACCTCGCTTGCCCTTGCGAGCTTCGATTCGGAACCCAAACGTCGGGCCGCCGTCGTGATTCAGTTCAATCGGTTCCACACGAGCTCCGTTGAGCGCCAGGAAAGGTCTATCGTCATAGAACCGAACCAGCCCTCGACGCTCGAGCTGGCAATAGCTATCGAATCGACGCAACGACCGGCAGTGACCCTCGTGACAAAACAAAACCACGCCCTTCCTGGCCAAGAGGCCGAGGGCGAAGCCGTCGACGTGATCCCCGTGCGTGTGAGTTAGAAGAGCGGAGGAGATGCGATCCAATCCCGAGCCGACGCTTCTCAATCGTTCCGTCAATCGCTTGGGGCCCAAGCCAACGTCGATCAGCATGCCCAGCGTGGCGTCGAACGCCACCAACGCTGCGTTGCCCCGTGATCCGCTGGCAAGTACTGCAAATTGAGAAGGCATCGTGCTTGCTCGATCCTTGAAAGGACCGCGATCTCCATAAATCCTTCACTTCGGCGAGTCAGTCTAAAGACGCTTCTTCAATCGTGCAAGCGGGTATCCAAAAAGATCAGCGGATCTGTCGTAAGTCTCTTGCAAGAGAGAACTTACTGAGATGGGAATTGCAGCCAAAGAAGACAAATAATGAAGTTGAATTATCTACGTGCGCTCATCTAAGCCGCGCATCGCAAGCCGCTTGATGGACTTACGAAGACTCGAATCGCCTGGGGCGGTATCAGGCGGAGGCAAGCCTGAGTGCTTCCGCCGCCATCGCAATGGTGTGATCGATATCTGCCTCTGAATGCGCGGCGGAGACGAACGCGGCCTCGTACTGGCTGCAGGGCCAATAGACGCCACGGGCCAAGAGCTCCCAGAAAAACCTGGCGAAGCGGCGGACGTCGCAGGTCTTTGCGGTTTCGTAATCGTGCACTGGGCCGTCGTGGAAGAAGAGCGTGAGCATGCTTCCAACGCGTTGGACCACACAGTGAAGCCCGCAGTTCGCAGCTTCTCTTGCCAGCCCAGCTTCGAGCTTGGCTGAGAGTGTTTCGAGCCGCTCGTACGGAGGCTCCTCAGCCAAAGTCTCGAGTGTGGCCAGCCCGGCGGCCACAGCGATCGGGTTTCCACTCAGAGTCCCTGCCTGATACACAGCACCCACCGGCGAGACCAGTTCCATAACGGCCTTGGGACCACCATAGGCTGCCGCCGGCAAACCTCCACCGACGATCTTGCCCAAAATCGTCAGGTCCGGAACCACATCGAACCGCTCCTGCGCGCCGCCGTAGGCAAGCCTGAATCCGGTCATCACTTCGTCGAAAACGAGGAGGGCGCCGTCCTTTCGGGTGATCTCACGGAGAGCTTCAAGATACCCAGGCAACGGCGGGACGAAGCCCATATTGCCCGCGGCAGGCTCGACCAGAACAGCGGCGATCTTGCCGGGATGCTCGGCGAAGAGCGCGGCAATGGCCTCTTTGCTGTTGAATCGACAAAGCAGGGTGTCTTGGACCGCGCCAGGAGTTACGCCAGGGCTATTGGGGCTGCCAAGCGTGGTGGCTGCGGACCCTGCCTGCACCAAAAGTGCATCGACGTGTCCGTGGTAGTTGCCGGTCATCTTGACAATCAAATTTCGCTTCGTCGCGGCCCTGGCCAGGCGGACCGCGCTCATCGCGGCCTCCGTGCCGGAGGAAACCCAGCGGACCATCTCGATCGACGGCACCGCTTTCACAACCAGCTCGGCGATCTCCGCCTCGCGCTCGGTCGGTGCTCCAAAACTCGTTCCCAAGGGCAATGCCCTCGAAATCGCCCTCTGTACCGCGGGATGACCATGGCCCAGAATCATCGGCCCCCAAGAACCGATGTAGTCAATGTATTTATGATCATCGATATCGTATAGGTAAGCGCCGCCGGCCTTGGCGATAAAGGGGGGCTTGCCGCCGACGCCCCCAAACCGCGCGCTGGGCTGTTGACGCCGCCGGGAATCACCCGGCAGGCCCGCTCGAACGCAGCCTCGCTTTTCGGCAGGGAATAATCTGGCCTCGACGTCGCCGGGGTGGATGGCTTCATTGTTTCTCACAAGCATTTGAAGGTTTGCCGCCGCGCCCTTAGCCCGATTTCAACCAGCGAGCCGCATCAAGGGCGTGATAGGTCAGAATCATGTCGGCGCCAGCCCGCTTGAAGGAAAGTAGAGTCTCCAAGACCACGCTTCGCTCGTCGATCCATCCCATCTTCGACGCCGCCTTGACCATGGCATATTCGCCAGAAACGTTGTAGGCCGCGACCGGAACATGGAACCGTTCCTTCACCCTGCGGACGACGTCCAGATATGCAAGCCCAGGTTTGACCATCACCACGTCAGCGCCCTCCGCCAGATCGACCTCGACCTCTCGCAGAGCCTCGTCTCCGTTCGCAGGGTCCATCTGGTAGCCGCGCCTGTCTCCAAACGCTGGGGCGTCTTCCGCTGCTTCACGAAAGGGACCGTAAAACGCGCTCGAAAACTTGGCGGCATAAGAAAGGATTGGGATATGCGAAAACCCTTCCCGATCGAGACACGTTCGGATCGACCCGACCATTCCGTCCATCATCCCTGAAGGCGCGACCATGTCGGCGCCCGCTGCGCGTGGCTCCGCGCCTGCTCCGCAATGAGGCTCAAAGTCGCGTCGTTGTCCACGTCGACGCGACCCTGAACTTTGGTCAACGGACCGCAATGGCCGTGATCCGTGTACTCGCAAAAACAGACGTCAGTGATCACCACCAGATCGGGCGCCTGCTGCTTGATCGCCCTGACTGCCCTCTGCACGATCCCGTCTTCCTCGCACGCACCAAGCCCTGTGGAATCTTTTCGCTCCGGAATGCCGAAAAGGATAACAGCAGGAATCCCCAATTCGGTCAGGTGGCCGATTTCGTCCACCAAGCGGTCGATCGAGAGCTGATATTGACCAGGCATCGAAGCAATAGGTTGACGCAGACCAGCCCCGTGCCGCACGAACAATGGGTAAATCAGGTCGTCGACGGTGGTTGCGTGTTCCCGAACCAGCCTACGAAGGGTGGGATTTCCCCTCAATCGGCGGAATCGTCGTACCAATGTGCTCGGACTTGGCGCAGCCATCGACACGCCCGTCTGTATGCGAAGATTCAACGGAAAGAGGATCAATTTCAGCATTCTAACGCGTCTTGAGCTTAATCGCGAGCAACCGCCGCAAGATCTCAACTGACAATGACTTGAGCTTGACCGATCAGAACGGAAAGGGTACACACTCCGGCTCACGTCTGGCTTCGCCGTGATCGATTATCGAGCACGCGAAACCTCCTCAAAGCTGCAAATTGGGACCTGAACGGGTCGAAATCCATGGCGCGGCTCGTCTGTGTGCTGGCGACTGTTCTTTTGGCCGGTTCGTTCCAAGAGGGACGGATCCGTACCGAAGAAGGTCCGTACACGCAGGCAGAAGTCGTTGCCCAGCATACAGATGTGTTCGATCGGCCCGATCGCACCGCAGTAACGACGAATCGAATCGGCAAGGGTCGTCAACTGAGCGTCTTCTCCGTCCAGGACCCCAGTTTGGGCGACGAATGGCTTGCAATCAGGCCCCCTCCTGGCTCTTTTTCTTGGATCAACCTCGAGTCGATCGAGACCATCTCTCCTGGCAAGGCGCGGGTCAAGGCTCGTTCCACGGTTACGCGGCCGGGGGGTGCGAACGCAGTATGGCCAGGGCTCGCTCAACACGTTGTCGAGTTGAACTCCGTCGTTCGCCTGATCGATCGACCAAGGATCGAGCTGATTCAGAAAGGCGCCAAGAACGTTTGGGTTGCGATCGAACCGCCGGAAGACGAGGTACGGTACATCCCTCGAAACTCGGTTCGCCTTCAAGGCCCCATCGCATTCGCACGCTCGCAACGTCTTGATGAGCCCTCGATCGAAGACCAAGGCGCCGCGAGCTCAGAGAACGCCGGCGCCCCTAACGCCAATCGCGTTGTCCAGACCAGCGCTCCCTTGCCTGCAGGATTCGCGGCCAAGCTCTCGGCCGTCGACGCCCGCCGCAAGACCCAGGAACGCCTCTCGATCGAGCAATGGCGATTGGAGCCGATCCTGGCGGAATATCGGAGCCTGCTCGACCAAGCCGCGGACGCTTCCTCCGCTTCCTTGGTACGATCTCGCATCCGCCAAACCCAGCGCGAGATCGAGCTCTCCAATAGCGCCCGCTCGTTCGACGATCAACTCGCTAACAGTCGCCAGCGCAACCAACAGGTCGAATCGATTATCCGTACGGCCGAGAAGAGCTCGGTGGGAAAACCCACAAAATACTCAGCTGAAGGGGTCCTCCAGCCCACCTCTCGAATGGTCGATGGTCAAAAGGCTTACGCCCTGATCGCACGCGACGGCACCGTCGCCGCTTATCTAACGCTTCCGCCCGGGCTCAGTCCCAACGCACTGGTGGCAGCATCGCGTCGGGGCGACTGGAGCCGTCCACTTCGACGAAGATCTGCGATGCAAGCTCATCGATGCTCAAGAAATCGAGCTCGCCGAGTAAGCCTTGCATGCTTGGCGTACCCGACGAGCTCGATGAGTTACGAACATGGAGCAATGGCCGCGAGCATTTAGGAGACCACAGGGAAAATCGGCATCGGAAAGCTCGGAAGCCTTACGGCCGATGGAGGTTCCGGTCGCTGTCGAGAACTGGGGTCCGACTGACGCAAGTCGGGGTTCTGCGCAGCACCCGTCTCGACTAGAAGCCCATGCTCTGCACCCCAAGCGGTTAGGCGTGCAAGACCAGCGCACCTCACATCCCCAGGCAAGTGCTTGGTCCGTCCGACCGAGCCGATGTCGAAGACAGGGCCCTCGACATAGCCCTCGAAGATGTCGTTGCCGCACTCCAGAGCCGTGAGCGCCGTACTCAGACTCTCCGTAATCGACGAGTGCAGGAACAAGTAATGCGAAACAACCCTGCGAACTCCCGTACGCGCGATGGCGGCGAACAGCGGCTTGAGGTTTTCGCGAGAGTCGGTTAGGCCGGCAATCAGCGGCTCGAGCCGAACCTCGACGTTCACGCCTGAGTTCACCAACGCCCTGACAGCCCGCAGTCGCTTCCAAGGGGGCATGCCCAGGGCTCGAGAGTCCTCGAAAGCTTGCGATCGAGCGTGGTCAGCCCAATGGCCACGCGAACCCTGTCGACGTGATCCGAGAGCAAGTCGACCATCTCCTGATTGACCCGGCCTCGCGTCATCAACAGCACGTTGATCTTGCGGTCCAAGAGCAGCTCGACCACCTTGAACGTCGCCTCGCGGATCTCACGGAGGGGGGGTAAAGGATCGCTCGTGGGACTGAGAACCACTTGCCTGGGTGGTTCGTCCAATCGATCCAAAAAGCCCCTCAGCCGGTCCACGACCTCAGGGTCGAATAGCACCTTGCCCTCGCCGGGGAAGGAATCCGAACCGCGTATATGACAGTATGCACACTTATCGGCGCAACCCGCCGTCATATCGAGGCCGTACACCTCAACCGCCGAGCACGACGGCTTCAGAAGGGGCCCCTCCGCTCTCACACGCGACCATCCAGGTCGGCTCCGAACGACCCTCCCTGGCTCAACCTCGCCTCCGATCGCGATTGTTGCCATTTCGAGTGGCTCCTCAAGACGGATAACTCCGTACCCTTAGTCCTCCTTGATATCCTAGTGTATACTGAGCAGACGTTCAATCCCTGAGTGAGGAGTCAACTCGGTTGGCCGAATCTGTCCGTTCCTCACCACCCTCATTATCGCTCACTTCGGAAGGTTGTGGAACAGAACAAACAAGATTTTCTGAAATCCTCATGCGATTTAAACGTGGCCTGAATCAGCCGCCTGGTCCAGCTGGGCTGATTGGAAGGATTTTTCGCGTGGAAATTGTGAAATCGCCTAGGATTGGAAGAGCATACCGTGGGTTTTCGAAAAGCCAACAGGGCTGTACGATTTTGCCAGCCCAGCGCAGAGTTGGCGGCCGGCGGCGGCCACGTGAGGCTTGGTTCTTCGTTCCCACCGTGGTGGTCGCGCAAGGGCGCTTCGAACCAGCCAAACTCGATCGCTCAGAGCCGGTCCAAAACGATCGGACTCTGCTTTGGCGACTCATCTCCGATGGAGAACGCCCTGGTCGCCATCGGCAGAACCTCGTCCTCGAGATTCTTCAGATCGTTAACGAGCAACGTGCACAATGGCTCGCCGATCTCAACCCGATCGCCCACCTTCTTCTCGAGCAGAATTCCGACCGCGGGATCGATCACCGAATCGACATGCACCGGCCCGCACCCAAAAGCATGGTCGCGACCCCGATCGGTTTTGCCTTCAGACTCTGGATATAACCGGAGCGGTCTGCCATCACTTCGACCTTATGCTTCGCTCGAGGCAGCTTTGCGGGATCGTCAATCGCCGTTGGGTCGCCTCCCTGAGCCTTGACGACCGACCTGAATTTGGCAAGCGCCGATCCGTCGTGGATGGCCGCCCAGCACTTGACGCGGGCTTCGTCGAGCGTGGTCGCCCGTTTTCCATCAAGACCATCTCCGAAGCGAGCTCGATCGAAAGTTCCATCAGGTCTCTTGGCCCTTCACCCCTCAAACAAGCGATCGACTCCTCAGCCTCGACCGCGTTGCCCACTGCCTTTCCCAGCGGCTGGTCCATGCTCGTGATCAAAGCCCGCATCGTCTTCCCCAAACTTCGACCGATCGTGCACATCGTTTCGGCAAGCCTCCGCGATTCCTCGAACTTCGACATGAACGCGCCATCGCCGGTCTTGACGTCGAGCACCAATCCGTCAATTCCCTCGGCAAGCTTCTTGGACATGATCGAAGCTGAGATCAGCGGAATCGATTCGACCGTCGACGTCACGTCCCGTAACGCATAGAGCTTCTTATCCGCGGGGGCGATCTCCTTGGTCTGGCCAATCATCACAAGACCGCACTTCGCAAGAATCGACTTGTAAGCCTCGAGATCGAGGTCGACCCTAAACCCTGGGATCGATTCGAGCTTGTCCAGCGTCCCCCGGTATGCCCAAGCCCTCGACCCGAGACCATCGGAACAGGAACCCCCACAGCAGCCGCCACCGGCGCCAGGATGAGCGAAGTCTTGTCTCCCACTCCCCGGTGCTGTGCTTGTCGATCTTCAGGCCGGGTACGTGCGATAGGTCCACCACCTGCCCCGATCGCGTCATTGCATCGGTAAGCGCAGACGTCTCCGACGCCGACATCCCGCGCCAAAAAATCGCCATCAGAGCGCAGACCACTGATAATCCGCAGCCTCTCCGCCAATGCCGGAGACCATCCACTCGATTTCCGCTGGGCTCAGTTCCAAACCGTCGCGCTTCTTGCGGATGATCTCTGACGCTCGCATTGAGATAAAGACCTTTTCTGATGTGTTGACGCGAAGACGCACGTGTCAAGTGGTGGCGAACTGCCGGTCCCCCGCATCGCCCAGACCAGGGACGATAAAGCCGACGTCGTTGAGCCTTTCATCGACTACGCCGACGTGAATCGGAACGTCGGGCAATGCCTTGGAAAACGCAGCCAGACCCTCGGGGGCGGCGATCAACGAGATCATCTTGATCCGCTCAACGCCCGCAGCCCGGACCACCTGGCAGGTCCGAATCGCCGACCCGCCGGTCGCCAGCATTGGATCCAATACCAAGGCAACCGAGATCCGCACAGGGGACTTGAGCTTGTTGTAGTACTCTTGAGGTTCGAGCGTGTGCTCATCGCGGAATAGGCCGATGTGCCAAACCTCGGCGTCTGGGATCAATTCGAGCACCCCCTCAGCCATCCCAAGCCCTGCTCTCAGAATCGGTACGACTCCGACCCTGTCCGCCAAAATCTCGCACGTCACCGATGCCAAGGGCGTCTGGACCTCGACAGGCTTGGTCGCCATGTCGACGGTGGCTTCGACCGTCAACATCTGGGCAAGCGAGCGAACAAGCTGGCGAAACTCCGCGGGCCGGGTTTTTGCATCACGCAACGAGGAGAGCTTTGTAAGCACCAGCGGATGCTCTGAAGCGAATATGAGCGGCAATTTCAAGTCGCCCTCTCGGTCGACGATCACACCTAGGGTGAACTGGATCTCGAAGTTGAACCTCCATGTTCAGAGCCGGTTCGCGCACGCTACAAGTCAATCACTCCGAACCATCCCTCAGCCGGATTTTTCGGGTCGAGATCGACGCCGCTGCCAGCGATCGCTCATAATAAAGCAGCTCCCGCTCGTTTCAACGCGAAGCCTCGTCTTCAGGACCACAAGTCGGCTCGCTCGAACATGCGATACCTCATTGACGGGTACAACGTGATGCACGCTGGGGGACGTATGCCTCCCTTTCCCAAGGGGACTGGCAAGCGCCCAAGCGAGCTCTTCCGCAAGCTCCGAATGCGGTTTCTCGACGAACTCGCCGAGACGCTCCCCGCCGCGGATCTTGGCCTGACGACGATCGTCTTTGACGCAGTCGAGCCCCCAGCTCATCTGCCTTCAAACTTCACTCATAAGGCCATAGCAGTGATCTTCGCTGTGCAGAAAGCATCTGCAGACGAACACATCGAGGAGATGCTTGCCCACGAAACGAACGCCAAGACCCTGACGGTCGTTTCCTCGGACAACCGGATTCGCATCGCAGCCGCCAGGAAGGGAGCTCTCGTCCTCTCGTCCGACGAGTACTGGACTCGACTCGACGACCTCAAGGAACAAAGAAAACGAAGATCCCAACCTCTTCGACCCATGGCGCCGGAAAAGACTCCGGAAGAGTCTGCCCGCGAGAAAGGCCTCTCCGCCGTGGATGCTGCCTACTGGCACGAAGTGTTCGCCCACGTCGACCGAGACGAAGAGACCCGCAAAGAGCTTCTGGGATCGACTCCGATGATCAGCGAACAAGATCTCGCAAGGATCATGCGGGAGGTTGAAGAGAATCCGTTTTAGATAACGGACGTTTTCGATTTGCCTTTTGCCTTCACGACCTTGCTTCCAGACTCTGGCCCGCAGTGAAACCGCAGCAGGCGGAAACCCATTTCACAATCTCCGATCTCAGCCAGTCTAAATGCTCGGCGTTCGCAGGAACGAATCGAAATTGTAGGGCGAGCCCCCGTGCACGCCCTCTTCTCTTCTCTGCACACCCGCGATCGAATCGTAGAATTGTGGGGTGTCTGGCTCTCGGCTTGGCTCTCGGCTCCCCCGGCGGGATCGTTGAGAGATGTCGCTCATGGTTCGGCCTATTCTAATCCGCCGAAGGCGGACCTACTCACAACGACGGCGGCCTTCCCCAACAGTCTGATGGGTCGGCTCCCGCGTACGACATTTCGAGGCCTACAGCGTTCACATGACATTACGGCCTGCTTGCTCGCCACACCGCCAAGCGGCTCCCCTCTCTCGAAGGCTTCGATCCGCCTCTGGCGGAGTTCCTCCACCGCCGCTCCGATCCGCCACGGCGGACCGGCTGGAGCGACCCTTTGCCGGGTTGGAATCACACCTACTGAAGAACCGCGCCTTTTCACCTCGCACAGACCACGGCGGACAGACTGCCTGAGTTCGGGGCCACTTCGAGGTCGGGCCTCTGAGTTCGGGGCCCCGCTCTGGTCCGCAAGGTCGTGGCAAAACGAGCAAGGCGCCCCTGCTCTTTTCTGGAAGAATGTTGGAAGGATTTCCGGGGTCGGTGCATGATGACGTTAGAAGGACGGCATCAGGGGGAAAGACTTATGAGCGGGGGACATCCTTCGGGAGTGCTGCGGGAGATCGGGACGCTGTTCAGCGACGGCGTGCTCGTCGGACTGACCGACGGGCAACTGCTGGAACGGTTCCTGAGCCGGAACGACCCTTCGGCGGAGGATGCGTTCACCATCCTCATCGAGCGTCACGGACCTATGGTCTGGGGTGTTTGTCGCCGGCTGCTGCCCGATCGAGACGCCGCCGCCGACGCGTTTCAGGCGACGTTCCTGGTGCTTGTGCGCAGGGCGAGTGCGGTCAGGGTCGACGACTCGCTTGGTCCTTGGCTCTACGGCGTCAGCCGCCGCGTCGCCGCACGAGCACGGGCCACCTCGCTGCGCCGGATGGCGCGAGAGACCAGTGGAGTCGAAGCTGTGACCAGCCAGGCCCCTGATCCCGGCCGTGCCGAGCGGCTTGAGATCCTGGATGAAGAGATCGGCCGCCTCCCCGAGCCTCAACGTGCGGTCGTCGTACTTTGCGACCTGGAGGGCCTCCCTCACGAAGAGGCGGCGCGCCGGCTCGGCTGCCCGGTCGGGACGATCGAAAGCCGACTATCTCGTGGTCGGCGGCGGCTTCGAGACCGCCTGGTGCGGCGCGGGTTCGCTCCAGGGGCCGCGGCGCTATGGGCCGACGCGGCCCGCGAAGGTTCGGCCGCGATGCCCGCGGCGCTCATCAAACATACAGTCCGGTTCGTGACGTGTTCTCCCGCGGCCGGCGCGGTGCCGGCGGCGGTCGCCTCTATCGCTGAAGGAGCAATGCAAATGATGTGGGTTGCAAGGCTGAAACCGCTGGTCGTCGTCGCATCGGCCCTGATTCTCTCAACCACCGGAGTCGCTGTACTGGGACGCCAAAAGGCCGCGCCCGAGCGGGCTCAGGAACAGGCCAAGACTGCTCCTCCCGCGAAATCCGCCGGGGGCGCCGCCGCACCGGACGTACCGGACGCGGCGGCCACCCAGGCCCTTGCCAGGGAGCAGCTCGTCCTGATCGACGAAGCATTGGCATCACTAGAACAGATGGTCCAAATTTCCAAGATCAATCCCAACGACCCTTCATTCTCGATGTGGCGACGCCGGAGGCCGGAAACGCTTCGCAAAGCGGGACTTGGGAAGGCCGAGATGGTTACGGAGTTGGAAAAGTACATCAAAGACCTGAAGAAGCAGGAGCAGATTGCCAAAGATCTGGTGATGAGTGCTCGAGGCACTGAAGTCGAAGTTCTAGACGCCCGATTCCAGCGATTGGAGGCCGAGATCATGTTGAACGAGGTAAAGGCTAGGTGAACGGCGCCGCCCGGAGGCGACGGATTGAAGCAAAGGAGCCGACTCTTGAATCCTGGGAGGCAAAATGAGACTGGCTGCGTTCGGGGGTCGCGAATGAGCTGGAGATCGACGGAGATCCTCACCTCCTCCCGAACGTAGAGTGTCTGAGTTCGGGGCCAGTCATTCGCTCCGAAGCCGTAGATCTCCGACCGTTCGACTTCAAGTGTGCTCCTCGAGTGCTCAAGTCTGCTAGAAATCAATGAATCTTCCCAACCCCTACCGAAAGTAGACTGTCTGAGTTTGGGGCCCCTCCGGAAGCTCGACGATGAATTCCGGAGGTGTGGCCCAGTCGCCCTTGGCTGCGTCTTGACGATCTCCGGAGGTCTGGCCCAGTCGCCCTCGGCTGGGCTACATGCCGTGCGGGTTCGAGTCTTGGGTGTCTGCGATTGGCATGGGTGTCTACGATTGGCATCCATAACAGCGGCGGGGAAGTGGCAGCGGAGTCGCGTAAGGATGCACGAACGGCGAACGTGAGCTTGTATCAGGATTCGGAGCATCCGAGTTACTTGGAGATTCCATTAGTCAGGGCTCCCAGCGCCGGTGGGCAGGAAGCTCGACGATGATCTCCGAAGGTGTGGCCCAGCCGCCTGCGGCTGGGCTACATGCCGAGAGGGGGCGAGTCGTGGGTGTCTGCGATTGGTAGCAGTAAGGGCGGTCCAGCGCGCCTGGACTACATCGCATCAGGCCCACACGCGCAAGGTAGATAGTGGGTGGCCGGGGCAAAGTCTTCGTGCCCCGGAACGCATTTTCGAGAGCCCTTTCGCGCGAAAGTACCCAAATGAGAGGGCCCCGACCGGAGACGGGACCCGTTCGCAGATACACAGGTATCGAGAGCATCCCGAAGAGGTGAAGCGGGTGGCATCGGAATACAACACCTTGGGCTCTATGGAAGCAGTGGATGCGGCACTCCATGTTCAAGAACGCTCGCGAAATGGGATGGGGTGCTTACAGAGCCTGTGGTGTGAGAGCCCCCGCCGCGACACCCACTCACCTCCTGGACGCAGCCATCTCACGAGCCGTTGTAGATATCGTTATAATTCGTGGACGCCTTGTTACCCTTCACCGTGGTGGCAATAAGATTCAAAATGCCGCTCGAACTATAGATCCCGCCACCAGAGCCAATGACGGTCCCGTCCGCCATGTTGCCAACGACTGTGCAATACTGGAGGTTAACCGTGCTTTCGAAAGCGTAGATTCCGCCTCCCCGTACGTTGGTACCTGTTGCCTGATTGTTGCTAATCGTGCAGTGGGAGAGCGATAGAAGACTGTTTTCAGTGAAGATTCCTCCGCCGCCCCCCAAGATCCCTCCGCCGCTCCCACCGGGTGTGAAATTGACTTTGTTCCCGCTGAGGATGGAATCTGAGATCGTCTCGCTGCCGCTAAATGCACCGACGCCACCTCCCGCTGCAGTCGCCGTGTTGTTGACAATAAGGGTACACGAAGCGTTCAATACGCCGTCATTGTTGAAGATTCCACCGCCAAAGACTGCTGAGTTGCCACTTACAAGGGTTCCAGTTAATGTTGCGGAACCGTCAACTTCGTTATAGAGACCGCCTCCGTAGACGCTGGCGGAGTTGCCGCTCACGACGCAGTTTGTCAGTGTGGTCTTTCCATAATAATTCTTGCCGTTGAGCACGTAGCCGCCCGTTAATATTCCACCGCCGTTGACGGCGGAGTTCCCGCTGATGATGCATTGGGTCAGCGAGGCAGTCCCAATGGCGTTATACACTCCTCCCGCGTTCTGACTCGAGGAGTTGCCAGAGACAATGCTTTGGGTCAGAATGAGACTTGTTTCGTATGGAACGACTATCCCACCGCCACTACCCCCGGCGGTGTTTCCGCTAACGACACAATTGGCTAGTGTGGCTGAGCCGAGACCGTTTAAGAAGATTCCGCCGCCCTCGTATTTGGCAGTGTTGCCAATGATCGTACAGCCGGTCAGAGTCGCTACGCTATTGTTGTACAACCCGCCACCGAAAAAGTTGGTTGAGTTGTTACTGATGGTGCAGCCGCGCATAGTTAAGCTCGTGGCGTCGGACCCGTAGTCCCAAACACCGCCTCCCGAGTTGCCACTAATTTTGCAATTTGTTAACACATCGGCACCCCAGTTTGCCAGGCCGCCGACTATCGGCGAGGAGTTGCCTGTGATGGTGCAGCCGGTGAGCGTCGCCGCCCCGTAAGATGCCAGGCCTCCGCCTCTGCCCCCTCCAGTTATCGAGTTGTCGTTGATGGCGCAACTGGTGAGCGTCAGCCAACCTCTGCTATCGATGCCGGGACCGTTCCCGTTGTACAGGGAGTTTCCAGATACGGTGCACTCGGTGAGTGTGGCAGTGCCCAGGTTGTACAGACCAGCGCCAGATCCAAATGGAAAAAGCCAGCCGCCTGTTATAGTCAGTCCCGAAATCGACGCCGTGACATTCCCGTCAATCTGGAACACGCGGGATAATCCGCCGGCGTTCACAGTCAATCCCGCCTTAGGGCCGACGATCGCCTCAGTGCCGGTCGTGTCGCTGAGCTCCAATTGAGAGCCATTGAGGTTGATTGTCTGCGCCGTCTTGAACGCCGTTTTGTCAAAGACGATGGTCTGATTCCCGCCAGCCGTATTCGCTAGGAGTATCGCTTGGCGAAGGTCGATCTCACCAGCGACGGGAATGTCGGTGGGGTTGTTCACGACGATCGTGGAAAGCAATTTGCGGTCTTCCAACTCCAGCACCGTCGGCCACATCCGCCGTCGGGTTTCGACGATTCTTCGCCTGCCTCGAGCTCTCAAGTGTTTGTGAGTCATGGCTGCAAGGCTCCTGGTTGAAAAAATCTATGATGGACAGAACATCGCTCACGCTCTCGAGAAATTCCGGCTTGGTACATACTGGTTCACGGCAGGTCTCGCCAAGTCGCGGATCTGGGTGGACTGTGCCCGCAGAGTCGCAGGCACGTCGGCCAGCGCCGCGTCGGGTACAACGAACGAGTTCTGCAATAACTCGTCATCGTCGTTGATCAGCTCCGGATACCGCCGGCCTGGCAGCACCGTCACGGCGAACACCTCCTGCACGGTGGTCTCGAACCGCAGCAGGGCGACGACATTTCCCGACATGAGGTCAATCGCACAGACGCCACAGGTTCGCTCGCTCTCGGCAAGTCGCTCGGTGATCGGGATGCCGCTGAACACGGCGCTTTCGCGTACCTGCGATAGGCCCACGAAAGCAAGGTTGCCAGCGAAGTCGAGCCCCCGGGTAAAGCCCGGTACTTCTGCGATAGGCTCGTATTTAAATGTGTTCGGGTCGATGAATCCGAAGGTTCCCGCGCCAGACTCGCAGAGCCAGATTCGCCCTGCGTACCATCGAGGCGAGTGGGGCATTGATAGTCCGCGGGTGACGACGTCGCCGGAAGCTACGTCCAATAGGACGCCGCCACTGGCTTTGGCAGCGCGCCAACCGGTTGGCTCGTCGGATTCGCCCAGCGCTGTAACATAACGCGGGCGGCCGTCAACCATCGCAAGTCCGTTCAAGTGGCAGCGGTCGGTGGGCTCGAGCGCCGAGACGAACGGAGGCCGCCACTGGGGTGCAAAACTGGCCGATGGGTCGAGCGTGCAGAGACAAGAAAATCGGGTGTTGACCACCCACAGATCGCCATTGCCGCCCCAGGCCATTTCATGGATCTGAACGTTGCCGGTGACGTGATTCCCGCGAAGTAGAAAGCAGGAGTCGTGACGGCCAGTCGGTGTGAGCTTGGCAGCGACCGCTGGGACGTCGACGAACTCCGACACCTGGATCGAGCTGCCCACTGCCAGACGATTGCCTGCGAGGGCCATGCCCATCGGGGCTCGGAAACTGCGGAAGTGAATGTTGAGATGATCCCCCTCCTCTCGGACCACGGCCAACTTGCCAGCCTGGTAGGTGGTAACCAGCAACGACGCGCCTAACTTCCGCAAAAGCGCGGGGAAATTCGGAGTGTGACCGGCGCACAACACCGGCGGCGCCTCTGTATCGTGGCTCTCGGTCTGATCGCTCAGTTCTGTGGTGTCGACGGCTGTAGCAATCATATACCACTTCTTTTGTTAAGAGTTCTGATACCTTAGTTCTATGCAGATGAGAACATGCTCCAATGCCGGCGTTCGGCGTGGAGTCGAAGCTCGAGTGAGGGCAACGCCATGACGAATCACCGTCGAGCGTTCGGTCGGTAGTCAAATGGATTCAGACAGATACTGGACGAGAGTCGCTTCCTTCATCCAGTCTTCCGAACTCTTGAAGTAGACTCGGCGGCGAGCATAAAAAGAGACGCTTGCGAGATCAGTCGGCGGCATATTAGACGAAATCTTCTGGGACGCCGAACATCCTGTACATTGCTCGCCGAGTACCTTTCCGGATTAATGCCATGATCCGAGCGAAGGTATGTCTCGAGCTTTCCTTTAGCAGAGACGACAACGAGAAAGCGAATAAGCCGCGCGAGGGATTTTTTTTTACAGGCTGGTCGTGCTTGCCTCAGCGAGTGCCTGAGGCCAAGCCGAGATTCATGTGCGCACAGAAGCCGAGTTTGCTCGAAATTCCGGCCTGAACCCAATGAGCCGTGGCCCGTGCGATTCTATTATTGGACCAACCTCTTTCCATTTGAGAGTCGACCCTTGCTCGCGCTTTCGATCTAAATCCTTGGGCAAAAACCCTCTCCTCACGACTTACAACTACGCCGCCGAACCTGTCGAGCTTCAATCGTGATCGCCTGATTCGTTCGGCTTGATGTATCAAGCCAATAAGAAGAACGAAGGAATTAGTTTCGGAAGTGCACAATTGACGGATTGATACGCATAGGCAATGCTTGCATCGAATTTCCCATCATCAGAGCGTTCCGTCACACTCTACATTTCGAGGTCACCTGGATGCGAGAGCGGAACATGCCAAGACGTTTCATTCCAGTGTTGGCTGCTCTTGCAATCCCGGGCGTGTTCTTCGTCTTGAGTCGGCAGCCGACTCTCGCGGAGCGGGACGCGGCCGAGCTTGCAGGCCGCTTTCGGTTCGAGAAGCTGCCTTTCCCCGAGCCGTCAGGCTTTTCTTACGACAGAGTCGTTCGCGACGTGCATCCGAGCCTCCACCATATTCGATCCTGGATGTCGTTCGTTGGCGCAGCCGTTTCCCTCGCCGACCTCGACGGCGACGGTTTGCCCAACGACCTCGTCTATGTAGACCCACGGATTGATCAAGTGATCGTCGCCTCGGCGCCAGGCACGAGCAAACGGTTCACCACATTCGTTCTGGACCCGTCTCCGCTTGTCTTCGACCGATCCACCATGGCGCCAATGGGCGCCCGAGTCGGCGATTTCAACGAGGACGGTTTCGCAGACGTCCTGGTCTACTACTGGGGCCGTTCGCCGATACTCTTCATGCAACGGCCCGATACCACCGCCACCGTCGGTCCGGCCGTTCTCTCTACCGCGAGCTTCGTTCCTTGCGATCTGGTCGAGCCGTTCAAGGTGTGGTTCACGAGCGCAGTAGGCCAGGCCGACCTCGACGGCGACGGTCATTTCGACCTGATCATTGGCAATTACAACCCCGACGGTAACGCGCGCCCTGGACGCTTCTGCATCTGGCATCGAAGAGCTGTCGCACTCGATGTCGCGGGCCTTCAATGGCGGCGTAGACCGATTGTTCCTCTGGCAAGCGGGTGCGAGCGGTTCGAAACCCAGCGCTCGCTTTCGCGAAGCGGAGGGGGTTTTGGAGCACGACGTGGCCAGAGGATGGACTTTTGCAGTCGGGGCGGCCGACCTCGACGGCGACCTGCTACCGGAGATCTACTTGGTCCACGACTTTGGTCCGGATCGACTGCTTCACAATCGCTCGAAACCTGGAAAGCTCGAGTTCGTCTCGCTCCACGGCGACAGAACGATGACCACCCCGCGTTCCCTCGTACTCGGAGAGGATTCTTTCAACGGCATGGGAGTCGATTTCGGCGACCTGAACGGCGACGGTTTCCCTGATATTTTTGTAAGCGACATATGCTGTAATTTTGGACTTCAAGAGAGTAATCTCGTCTTCCTCAGCTCCGGCCGAGTGAATGACATACGACGAGGGATTGCGCCTTATCACAATGACAGCGAGAGTTTGGGGTTGTCGCGGAGCGGCTGGACCTGGGACGTCAAGCTTGCCGACTTCGATAACGACGGGGTTCTCGAGGTGATGCAGGCGGCAGGGTTTACGAAGGGGAAGATCAGCCGTTGGCCCGAGATGCAGGAGATCGCCCTTGGCAACGACGAGTTCGTGATGGACCCGCGTTTCTACCACCCGATCCAACCCGGAGACGATGTCGCGGGCAACGATCGCAATCCCTTTTATGTCAGAGCGCGTGATTTGCGTTATTACGACGTCGCGAACCGCATAGGGCTTGGCGATCCTATGCTGAGCAGAGGGATCGCCACGGCGGATTGGGACGGCGACGGTCGACTGGACTTCGCCGTTGCAAACAATTGGGGACCGTCGTTTCTGTTCAGGAATACCGCGCCTAATGCCGGTTCCTTCTTGGGTCTACATCTGAGACTGCCTCTTGGCGGCCAGGAAGCGGGCGACACGGTCGTCCGCACTGGCCATCCCCAGCGCTCTATCGATGGGCTAACGCGTCCAGCGATTGGAGCGTCTGCCACTGTCCATCTGCCCGACGGCCGGCGATTGGTCGCCCAAGTTGACGGGGGCAATGGCCATTCGGGGCAGTGCTCTCCAGATCTCCACCTCGGACTCGGGAGACTCGACCAGAAGCATTCCTTGTCGGTCGAGATCCACTGGCGAGGCGCCGACGGCCGCAGCCGGTCAGAAGCATTTTCCATGGCCCCGAACCAATGGCACACTGTCTTGCTGGGCGAGGGCGCCAATCAAGGAAGGCGAGAAAGTCGATGAGTCTGACTCGAGAGCTCGCTTCGAAACAAGGGCTGTCGAATGAAGCTGTCCCGGCTTCAACGACGCTCGTCGATTCGCAGCCTCGGTACACTCAGGGGCATCTAGCAGGCCTGCGAAGGTTTGCAGTCGCAATCACTATTTTAACCATCGTCGGTCACTCTTTTCTGGGTTTCGAGCAATCGTACGCCCAGCCGCTGGTTTCGCTGGCCGCAGCTTACGGCACGCAACTGCTTTTGGAATGGACCAGCGCTTGGTCGGAGCGACGACGTCCGCGGTTTGCTGGTGGGTTGTTGCCTCTTGTGAACTTTCTTCTCTCAGCGCACATCACCGCACTGGCCATCGCGATGCTACTGTACTTCAACGACAGGCTTTGGGTTGTAGCTTTTGCCTCCTCGGCGGCGATCAGTTCGAAGACGCTTTTCCGTGCGCCGGTAGGAGGGAAAATGCGCCATTTTTTCAACCCCTCGAACTTTGGAATCAGCCTGACCCTTTTGCTATTTCCATCGGTAGGTCTGGGCATTCCATGGCAGTTCACAGCCGGCTTGACCGCTCTCGGTGATTGGTTTTTCTTCGGTCTTATTATTGTGCTTGGTAGTTTCCTCAACATTCGTTACACCAAGCGCTTTGCAGTGGTATTGGGATTTCTTGGGGGATTTTTGCTTCAAGTTGCTATTCGGACTCTCTTTTTCGGGACGCCGCTGTTGGCTGGTCTTATGCTCGCGACTGGGATAGCCGCAATGATTTACACGTTTTACATGGTTCCCGACCCAGCCACGACTCCTGATCGCCTCTGGGCACAATTCGTCTTCGGAGCCTCGGTCGCCTTGGTTTACCTTTTGCTCATCATTCTACACATCGCATTCGGTCTCTTTTTCGCCCTTACGATCGTAAGCGCCGTTCGCGGGGTTTGGTTAAATGTTGTCGGGCTCAAAGCCAGCCGCAGCTCAAGCCTCGAGACTCTCGGACTTCAGCCAGTGACGTCCTGAACGGCTGCGGTTGGTTTCTTACGCTGCAGGACTCGCGCACGCTTGCAAAGATGTTTGGGGCGTCTCGTCCTCCGATTGTCCTTGGGCGTTGCCCAAGGCTATTCTAAGTCGCCCCTTCAGGGCTAAGATATTAAGATGCGAGGTGGCTATTCGAATGTCGCTCCGCGAAAGATCGCTCACAGCAAGACATCCTTTCGCGGAGCGAAAGGCGACCATCAAAGTCGGTTTGCTGCTACGCTGCGTCAGGATCAATGTGTCGCTGCGGGCGCGATTGCACTTTCGATTTCATCGAGCGACTCTCTCGCCGAGCGGATCTGCTCGTCGGCTTCTGGCAGGCCGAGTTGGCGTGCGATCGTACCACGCACAAGCAACGACTGCGCATGCTCGAACTTCGCGTGTTGAGCCTTCGCAACGGCGCAGCTTTTGTCGGCAAACTCGAGCGCCTTTTTCGACTTGCCGCAGGATTGAAGAATAAGGCTCCGCTCTCGCAAAGAAATCGGATGAGCTGCAGGGAACAGGAGCGTGATCCTTGTGGCCCATTTGGCGAGCCCGGACGCGCGGCGTCGCAACTGATCACTAAGCCGAGGGTTGTCTAGCTCCACAGCCTCAGCCCGTTTCCTCAAAGCGCCGACCAAATTGGGCAGCGTTAGAATTGTGTGCGCATTGACACAAAGGCTCTTCAGTACCATTTGACCTGCGCGCTCGAACGCCCGGACCGATTCTTCAGTACGCCCGTGGAAGGAGTGCCAGTGTCCTTCGGCCATAATGCCGTGGACAGTGGACATGACGTCGTCGGGCCGGCAAGGGAAGCAACTTTTCAACTCCTCGAACGGGATGTTCCCGCGCGTGGCCCGAGCCCAGAGATAACTCGAGCAGAGGGTTCTCGAGTCGCCGATGCGGGCGCTCGAGCTGAACACCCAGCGTCCTTCTGCAATGGCCTCGGTCAAGTTCCCAAGTCCGAAATGGCAGCAGCCTTTGTGGAAATGGGCCAAATGGAGTTCATAGAGGTCGCCAGCCTTTTCGAAGGCTTCGATCGCTTCATCCAGGCTCGTCAAGCCGGGTTCGTAGCGAGCAGAGGTGTAGTGGCCAATCCCTTGGTAATTGCTGCTATAGCCCTGTCCCAGTACGTCATTGAACTGGCGAGCGATCTTCATGGATCGGTCGCCGTAAAGAGTACCTCGGCTCGACCAACCGAGCATCGAGAACAATCCCGCGTGCAGCCCATAGCACATACCTAGATCGATCGACGGAGGCAGTTGTTCGTTGCGGTTCATTTCGGACAATTGGGTCCACAACAGTCTGGGAGTGCTGGAAAAAATGTAGGGATGCGTCACGCGTCGGAAGGCTCGGATGATCAGTTCTTGGCGCTTGCTGGGCTTCTTTTTGTGAAGGATCGACGGAAAGAGGCTGTGGACGCTTTGTACGAGGCCCTCTCGGACCACTCCGAGTGCACAGGCCCAACCACGATTTGGGCACCCAAACGCCGAGGCGTCGAAGTCCACTTTCGTACAAAGATATGCTCTTCGCAACGAATCCCTGTTTGAAGGCCAGCTCGCCTTGGAGGGTTTCGATCGTTGCTTTTCGTTCGGCGTCCGGAGCCAGGTCGAGAGTCCCCTCGACGCGTTCTTCTGCCTCGGCATAGCGGCCCAACAGCATCAGAGACTCGCCGTATCCCACGGCGATGCGGCAACGGACGGCATTGTCCGTTTCATCGATGTTTCGTTGAGAGGTCGCGTAGTTCGTTACTGCGACTTCCAACGCGGATTGTCTTCTCGCCTGCTCGGCGGCAATGAGCGAGTAGATCCAAGCTTTCCTTCGTTCTCCGGCGGCGTCGAAATGGTACGCCAGGTCGTAGACCCTAGGTACGACTTTCGCATCGCCCTCTTCTCTGATGGCGCCGCGTTCGAGCTCCGTCACCAGCTCCGATGGCGCACCTCCAACGTCTTGCTCGATGAGCTCAGCGAGTGTTTTGTGTATGGTCTTGCCTCTTTCTTCCTCCATCTCATTCAGAACAACGCTTCGGACCCGGTCGTGGTAGGTGTCGATCAGTGGATTGTCCTCGGGTCCGACCAGTCGAACGAGCCTTTCGTTACTCATCCGCGCCAAAGTGGCAATGGGCGGCATTCGATGTCCTGCCGTTCGTGAGGCCTCGTCCCTCGACAAAGCCTGCCCGGACACTGCAACCACTTCCAGAAGATGAGCAGCCTCCTCAGGCAGACGACCCAGCTTCCGGCTGAGAACCTCGTTCAGAGGTATTGGTTCGAAGGAGTCGGTCTCGGGATCGAAGCAACCGACCAATTCGATCAAGAGGTACGCGTTGCCCTGAGTCTCCCTGGCAAAATCGAGTGCTCGCGCCCGGATGTGCTCATTGTCCTTGCCCAGGAGGTTGATCACGAGCTCAGTGCACTCGAGATCGGTCAGAGGCGCCAGCTTGATCTCTCGTTCGCCGAAGTGGATATCGTGTTTGCGCTGTAGCTCTTTCCAGGTCTTCAAGAAGGCGCTGCCTTCGGTTTCGTCGCTTCGGTAGGTCCCCAGAAAGAGGACCCGCGGAGCTTCGGGAGGCTGCAGAGTCTCGAAGAGCGCCTCGGCGCTGTCTGCGTCTCCCCATTGCAGGTCGTCGATGAACCAAATGATCGCGGAGTGACGACTAATTCGGCCCACCAAGGATCGGAGCGCTCCAAACGCACGTTGCCGCGTCTGCTGCTCATCCAGCGAGGCAAGTCGGGCGGCGCCGGCTTTCGCTACGACTTCCACTCGTTGCAAGACGGGAAAGACCTGGGCCAAGACTCCAATATCGTCGGGCATCAGGAGTGCGGCGCTCGTCTCGGGCAAGGATTTCAAGTAAGATGCCAATGCGTCAATCAAAGAATCAAGCGCTTTGAACGGCACCGATTCGCGGTCGTAGCAGCGGCCCGCCATGACCGCCAGATTTCTCTCCTCGCCAAGGGAATCGAGGAAGAGATCGGCCAAGCTCGTCTTTCCCTCGCCCGAACGACCGCTGATGAAGACCGTCTGCGGCTCTGCGACGCTTCAAACCCCGGTAGGCTTCCCTCAATTCCGCAAGTTGCCGATCCCTACCCACCAAACCGTGCGCGGATGGGAGAAGCGAGCTCGCGGAGGCGACCTGAACTCCAAATGCGGCGGCTTTTGCAATCTCGAGGGCGTTGGGGCGATCTCCAGGCTCGCGAGAAGAAGTCGCATGCAGAGCGCTGCCAAGTCGGACGGGTTCGACTCGTTCTCTGATAAAGGCGGAGCATCATGGTTCTGTTTTGCTTTGATGATCTCCCACATCGACCCCTTGAAAGGTCGGCGACCCGAGAGGGCTTCGTAGAGCATCACGCCCACCGCGTACCAGTCGCCCGGAGCGGACACCTGGAGCCCGGCTGCCTGCTCCGGAGCCATATAGGCGGGAGTTCCGGCTATCCCAATCCCGTCGGCGTTACGAGAAACGTTTGCCCGCTCGAGCTCGAGCACGAGACCAAAATCCAACAAGACGACGCGGCCGTCGTGCGCGACCATCACGTTCGAAGGCTTCAGGTCGCGGTGGATGATGCGGTGACCGTGGAGCGCCATTACGCCGGCAACAAGCTGGTTGAGCCCTGAGCGGAGGCGTGCCTCGTCGAGAACGCCGCCTGGGCGGACGAACGACAAGAAATCTCCGCCTTCGACGAGGTCCATTGTGAAAAACCATTGGCAACCGTCGACCTCGAGCATGTGTAGCCCGATGAGGTTTGGATGGTTGACGCCCGATAGCCGACGAAACTCGCGTTTGAACAGGTGCAACGACGCCCCGTCGAGCGTGGGCAACGTCTTCAAAGCAACCTGAGTACCGTGCTGAAGATGAACAGCCTCATAGACGACCCCCATCCCGCCATGCCCTAGCTCGCCAAGCAGCCGATAATCGCCCAGCCGGCTGGCAACGGGAGCCTTCATCGAAGCGACCTTTGGCTTCAGTTCCGAGCCAGTCGCCAGTGATGAGACGGAGTTCGATTCCAGGAAGGCGCTGCGAACCAAAGATGCAAAGCGGGGAAATTGCTTGAGGTAGTCCTCGATATGCGGGTGTTGACCGACTTGCCGTCGGCGCTCGAGGTCGATCGCAAGCAGGTTCCTCAACAGAGTGTTTTGCGAGTCGAGCTCCACGCGCTCGAGATAGGACTCGATGACTTGCGGCGAACCCGGCTTCCAGTCGGCAGTAAAGCTCTCGCAGGCGGATTCGATCTGCTTAAAGGGTATTGAGACCGTGCACTTCGCCGCCCCTTCCACCTGCTTGTTCGACCGCCGAGCCTCCTCGATTCGCCGACGGAGATCGTTGGAGAGCCCCAGGCTCACTGGGTTTTCCCTTAGTTGGTCGTCGTCTCCCGCCGCTTGAAAAACCGCCAGACATGCGCGTAAACGATCCGCCAGCACCGGATGCTCTCTAAGCAATCGCTCGGGGTCGACATGCCTGCCCTCCTCGATTTCAAGGAGGTAGGAATCGAGGACTCGTCCCAGTTCGGATTCGGAGGAATTCCCACCCTTGCCGGCCGAGAATGATTCTCGCTCATCGCTCACGGCGATTCCTCCAAGGCTTTCTCGAGCGCCAACAAGGCTCGCGTCCAAAGCTTGCGCACGGCGTTGACGGATCGGTTCATGCGGCACAGCAATCTCCTCCATCTTCACGTGTTCAAGATTTCGCAAGACAAACACTTCTCGATAGTCCGCGGGAAGACGTTCCAGCGCGTCGGTCAGGATCACGGATCGCTCGCGTTGGCATGCATGGTCACTGGGAGAATTCAGAGGAGCTGCGAGAGCGTCTTGCAGTTCGACGCTCGAGCGTTCGAGCATCGCCTCCAACGACTCTTGTCGCCGCAAATCTCGGGCTTTCCGGCGGTGGTGTTTTGCCAGATCCGCGATATTCCGTACGAGGATCTGCCGCATCCAGGCGACAAGTTCAGGTTCGGTGGCGCCTGTGAATCGGTCGAACTCACGGTGGGCTTTGAGGAAGGTTTCTTGAACGATGTCGGACGCATCGAGTCGAGCCTGGAGGGCTTTGTCGAAAAGCTCGCGCCATGAACCTGAGATAATTCCGATATCTCTCGAGCAGGAAACCAAGTGCTGAAGCGTTACCAGCCCGGGCTAGTATCAAAAGTTCCTCAGGGTTGTTCCGCAAGGACATACGGAGCCCTTTCCGCACGGCTTTTCACGCCATCGAAGGCATTGGGTGGATCGCGACGACCTGAGGCGCAGACTTCACCCTGCTAGAGTAACTTCGTGACTTTCGAGAACTGTCTGAATCCGATCACAGCCATCCGCTTGCGCGAACGTTCTCAACACGTTAGACCACCGCAAGATAACTGCAAAACAAAATCCTGATTTTCTTCAACCCGCTTGTGATCAGACGTCAACCTGCGCGTCCTCGGGCCGATGGCATCGAGGCCTCGATGCTGCGAGCTTTGAAACCCTCGATGCCACTCCCGCCCTGGCTCTTTTTCCCGAGCCCTCGATCTGATAAAATCCAAACTTTCCCTGACGGATTGCGACTTCGGCGAAATGATCCCTTGTGCTATGCCCAAGGCTACTGTGAGTCGCCCCTTTAGGGCTAAGAGAGGGACGAAGCGTGGTTTGCCGCTCCGACGCATTTCGTCCGAAAGACTGATCTCCAGTCTCGAAACGCTCGTTGGCCTTGAGTGGAAATGCTCCTCAGAACATGAAAATACACGAATACCAGGCAAAGGATCTTTTGCGAGCAGCCGGAGTGGCTGTGCCCGCCGGAATGGTCGCGACGACCCCTCAAGAGGCAGGCAAAGCCTACGAAGAGCTCGGCGGCGGCCTGATCGTCGTCAAAGCCCAGGTCCACGCGGGCGGCAGAGGCAAAGGAATCGCGATCGATGCTGGTGGAGATCGTGCTTCGGCGCTCGAGATCGCCAGCGGAACCAAGCCCAGGCCTGAAGGCATGGCCCGCGGCGTTCAGCTCGTCAAATCGAAGGCAGAGGCAGAGAAGGCAGCCGCAAGCCTCTTGGGCAAGACGCTGGTCACGTACCAGACAGGCCTCGACGGAGCGGTGGTTCACAAGGTGCTCGTCACCGTCGGTCACGATATCGCCAAAGAGCTCTACCTGGGCATGGCCATCGACCGAGGCTTGCAGTGCCCAGTCGTCATGGCCTCGACCGAGGGCGGAGTCGAAATCGAAAAGGTTGCTCACGACACTCCTGAGAAAATCCACAGAGAACCCATCGACGTCGGCTATGGCCTGGGAGACTTTCAGGCTCGGAAGATTTGCCAGGCTCTGGGCCTCGAGGGCCCCGCGGCGAAAAATGGCGAGAAGTTCTTCAAATCTTTCGTTCACTTCTTCATCGACCACGACGCATCGCTGGCAGAGATCAACCCGTTGATCGTGACTGAGAAGGACGAAGTGCTCGCGCTCGACTGTAAGCTGAACTTCGACGACAACGCGATGTTCAGGCATCCTGCGATCGCTGCCCTGCTGGACCCAGCCGAGGAAGACCCAGCCGAGCTTCGCGCAGGCAAGAGCGGGCTTAGCTTCGTGAGCCTCGATGGCTCGATCGGCTGCCTGGTCAACGGGGCAGGCTTGGCGATGAGCACGATGGATCTGATCAAGTACCACGGCGGCGAGCCTGCGAACTTCCTGGACGTCGGCGGAGGCGCTAACAAAGACCAGGTTTTGGAGGCGTTCCGCATCCTGCTCTCCGACGCCAAGGTCAAGGGCGTGCTCGTGAACATCTTTGGCGGAATTATGAAGTGCGATACGATCGCCTCGGCGCTCCTGGCTGCGTACGACGAGATCGACTTCCGCGTGCCTCTGGTTGTGCGTCTGGAGGGTACGAACGTCGAGGCGGGGAAGAAGTTGCTCGAGGAGAGCGGTCGGAAGATCATCACGGCATCGGGCCTGACAGACGCAGCGCAAAAGATTGTCGCCGCGGTCAAAGGCGCTGCCTGAGCGGACTGCAACCACACGACATCGTTAGAAACCTTGGCGGAGCTTGGTCTTCGCCTCAAAGTGCAAGAGATGGACGACCAAATTCATGAGCATTCTGGTTGATAAGAACACGCGTTTGATTTGTCAAGGAATTACAGGGAAGGCAGGGGCTTTCCATTCCGAACAGTGCAAGGCCTACGGTACGAACCTGGTGGGCGGCGTCACTCCCGGCAGGGGCGGGCAGACCGCGGTCGGGGTTCCGGTCTTTAACTCCTGCACACAGGCTGTGAAGGCCACGGGAGCAAACGCGACGATGATCTTCGTTCCACCTCCGGGAGCAGCCGACGCAATACTAGAAGCTGCGGATGCGGGGATTTCGCTGATCGTGGCGATTACCGAGGGCATCCCGGTGATCGACATGGTGCGGGCACGGGCGTACCTGAAGGCCCACCACCCGAAGGCCACGTTGATCGGGCCCAACTGTCCAGGTGTGATCACTCCTGGCGAATGCAAGATCGGCATCATGCCGGGTTATATTCACAAGCCAGGCAAAGTCGGCGTCGTCAGCCGCTCGGGAACCCTAACGTACGAGGCGGTTTGGCAGTTGACGGGCCTGGGCATTGGTCAAAGCACGTGCGTTGGGATCGGCGGAGATCCTGTCAACGGGACGAGCTTCGTCGACGCGCTCTTGATGTTCGAGGCAGATCCGAACACCGAGGCTGTTTTGATGATGGGCGAGATTGGCGGAGACGCCGAGGAGCAGGCAGCGAGGTTAAAGGCTGAGGGCGGGTTCACCAAGCCGATGGCTGCGTTCATTGCTGGGCAGACAGCTCCTCCGGGCAAGCGCATGGGTCACGCGGGTGCCATCATTTCGGGCGGCAGCGGCAAGGCTTCGGACAAGATCGATGCGCTCGAGAAGGCTGGGATCAAGGTGGCGAAGAGCCCAGCCGACATGGGCTCGACTCTCAAAGCGGTGCTCGACGCCAGGAAGAAGTAGTGCAGAGGAGCGGCCGAGAGGCAAGACGCTAAACGTTCGGCGCGTGCACACCTGCTAGGAAGTTTCTTGGGAGCAGAGGGTTGGTTCTTAGCCCTGAAAGGGCGATTTACAATAGCCCAGGGCAACGCCCTGGGGCCAACGGCGAAGAACGTGCTCGGTCCGATCCAGGGCGTTGCCCTGGGCTTCTCTGAGTCGCCCCTTCAGGGCTAAGATGTGGAAATCCGGCATGCAATCGACGCATCATTTCCCAGGGCGTTGCCCTGGGCTTCTGTGAGTCGCCACTTCAGGACTAAGATGTGGAAATCCGGCATGCAATCGACGCATCATTTCCCAGGGCGTTGCCCTGGGCTTCTCTGAGTCGCCTCTTCAGGGCTGTGACAAATGATCACAAGTATGATTCACATTCACGAACAGCCCTAGCGCGCCATGCCAGGGTTGGGTGTGTACTTCTCGCGAACCGGCAGGGTCCAGTCTCTGATCGAGCTGGCCGGCTTGGGCTTGGCTTTCGAAAGCGCTTGGCCTACGCCCATGCGCAATTTCCATGCGTCTTGCGGTTTGAGGTTCGCGAAGGATACGACTCCGGCGTCCTCGCCTCCGGAAAAGCCAGTGCCCTGTCGCGACCCAGCGAGCTTCAATTGCGAGCGGACGCTCTCGCCGACTGCCCAACGCGGCTGTGCAGTGGCTTTGGCATAGAGTGTCAGGTATTCGACGTCCTGCTGGCCCCTGCGAAACGCCTTGAGCCTGATCGAAGGCAGAGGAGCTCGGTTCGCATTACCCCTGGGCGGATAGAACAACGAAAGTTGGTCCGCCTTCGTCCAAGACTCATCCGTGCCGATCGTCTGCCAGGGCAAAACTCCGTCGCTGCCCAGCGACCAACTGTCGATCGACCAGCCGACCGGTTGAACGTTCGAATCTTCAACTGCGTTCGCACTTCCATACTCGACGACGACCTGACCCTCCTTCTCCTTGCGATCCATCACGATGCGTGTGTACTGACGCATTGCCCCGCCGACGACGTTATAGTCGAGTAGTCCGTCGAGCGTATCCCGCTGCCACTGGGGCCTGGAGATGTCGCAGCGAAAGACGAGCTTCGCCTTGCCTCTGTTGGGATCGACTCCCTCGTGAAAAGCCTGGCCAAAGAACCTCAATGCCCAAAAGTCCTGTAGATGCGCAGGCTCGTCCAGAAGCCAGGGACACGTGCCTCGCGACCAACCCCTCTGCTTGAAATCGTTCTTTCCGTTCAAATAAAACTGGAAGAATGTGTTAGTCCATGCACGCGCGTTCATGTGCTTAGCAAATTCCGCCGACGCTTTGACGAAGCCTTCGCGATAGCCCTTCTTGAATGCAAGGTCCGCCCAGTAGCTTCCGTTATAGTTGGGCTCGATCGGCGTCGGCCAGTTCTCGAACAAGGGCAGGTAGAAGCACTCGATCGGAACTCCTTTCCGAGGCAGATCGCTAAAAGCAGCACCGGTGAAATAAGGCCCGAACCGCTTGTCCCAGGCGGACCAGTCGAACGTCTTTCCCTTCCCTTTTGGAGCGAAGCCTTCGCTAACCTCGCCGCTGTGATGGTAAGGCACTCTGTTCAGCACGGTCCTGTGCGCGTGGGCGAGCCGGTAGTAATCCTTCTCGTTGTCCGGAAGCCCATAACAGTTCATTTCGGGAAGAAAACTGAGAGCATCGGGCAGTGTAAAATCCCAAACCTCGAGCTCGACCTTGAACTCGAGAGAACCTGATCCGTTGGCAAGCTTCAATGATCCGCGATGCACGCCGGGAGTCGCGTTGTGAGGGACGTAGATTTCACCGTAAAAGCTCATGGCCTTGACGTCGGCCGATAGCGCCGGGCTCTCGAGCTCGACCAAGGGATCGGGCAAGGGACCTTTTTGCGTGAGCACGTTTTCGAATCTGGAGACCGATGTGGTTATTGCCTTGGCTCCGGCGCCTTCGAACGCGAGCGTCGGCCGAAGCCCTTTGGAGTCGCCTTTGACGACGATTTGAAACCCGACGAATTCGTTCTTGGCCGCGGCAAGCCTGATCGTTTTGTCTCGAGCCGACCAGAGGTGGTTCGAGACGAAGTAGCTCTCGGGTTGAGCAGGGATCGTCTCGAGCGATTTAGGATGGATTTTGTCGAGCTCGTCGACGACGGCGAGTTCCGCCGAGCCCAGTTTGGGCCAACCCGAGGGTGCTGAGATCGGCGCAGTTTTTGGGTTGGGAAGCGGCATGAGCTCGAGAGCGGAGAGCTTGACCTTCGTACTCGAGGCAGGACCTATGTTGCCTGCCGAGTCGACCGCCGAGACCGTTATTGTCGCGTCCTTGCCTGGTTCGAGGTTCAGATCGCGAAGGTGCATACGAACCTTCAAACCCACCTGACCTGCGAGGGGTATGAGGTAGCTAGGGACGTCTTTGCCGTCGACCTTGACGAAGTAGCCAATCGTGCCCGCCTTGCCGTTGTCTTCGGGCGTGGTCCAGGAGACCCATGCTTCTCCAGCGGGCAAAACGGCGGGATCCCCAGCCAGATTGCCAGGAGCTGCCGGCGGAGATTCGTCGGAGCCGGCGATCTCGCATGTGAGTACGGGAGCACGGTCGGGACGCTCGTCGCGGCTATAGAGGAATCGATTGGGAAATGGCATGGGAGTCCATTTCTCGCCCTCGCGCTTCCATTCGCTGCCCGTGTCGTCGAACAGGAAGAAGCCCTCGCTGACCCCAGCGACACGCGCCCCGACGATGATGGGTTCGACCTTGATCGCCAGCCACCCGGGCTTGCCAGGGGCAGGCTTGCCTTCGTCCATTCTCCAGGTTGTGCCCCCCTGCCCCAAGATTACCGAGCAAAGGTCCGAGCCTGGTCCTGCCCAAAGCACGTCTGGATGTTGTTTGTGATTGTGCGTAGACGCCCCAACCAAGGGAGCGTATCCGCTCGCAGTCCCTTCGAACCAAGGCGAGCCAAACGTCCCCACTGTCACTCGTTTGGGCTTGGGCTCTCCGACGGGAAGCACATAAAGCGTCGCCTTCGAGACAATCTTTCCCTTTAGCGAGCTCACGTCGAAATCAATCAACGACATTTCTTGATTCGACTTGATTTTGAGCCTTGGCGCGCCTCCGTTGTTGCCGTCGGCCTCGGCGCCGACGTTCGAGAACCAGTTGTCACGCGACACGTTGAACGAGACCGTCCGATTAGCCTTGGTCTGCCGCGCGTAAGAGGCGTTGGCGGCGGATATCGTCGCCAGAGCCGCCGTGGCCAACGAAAGGAATCGCCGCATGGGTTGAGCCTTATCGTGAAGCGCATCTATATCAAGGTTTCTTCTCGGACGATTCGGTCGTGGCCCATGAGGCTGGCGCGGGTGTCGTTGACCAGGGCCACGATGCCTGCGAGCAGGCCTTCGCCCTTGAGTCCGCCGTCGGCGAAATCTCGGACGGCCTCGCTCTTCAGATCGTCCAGTTTGTCCAATAAGTATCGCCTTCGAGCTGTTGGGTCCGTTGGCGCCTCGGCGTCTTTCTCGATGCCACGAGCCACCAGTGCGATGCGCCTGACCTCGTTGTAATAGGCTTCGAACCGGCGGAGCTGGAGGATCCTCAAAAATCCGTAGACGCCGACCAAACCGCTGGCCAGGGCGCCCAATCCGCCCATCAGCTTGCCTGCCTGAGCCATGAAGTCGGGCGTGAAGAACGGCTGCCTGCGCTTGACGTAGAGCTCGGCGCCGGGGTGAAGTTCGAACTGGGGAATCTGGTCGGCGATCGGCGTCGGTTGGATGAGCACCGAGGCCGAGCTGTGGTAAACGGTCTCGAGCAGACGGGCCACGCTTTCGGAGTCGACGCGAGCTCCCGCAATCAACAGCAGCCTTGTTCCCAAAGTCTTGCAACGCTCTGGGGGAACCGGGGGATCGGTCCCGTAGAGGTTCTGGGGAATGCTCGTCTCGACAATCGACGCCCTGTCGACGTTCTCGCCGTCGTCGTCGTCGTCGAGCTCCCTCTCGACGTTCAAGCGATCGAGCGAATAGGCCTCGGTAAACGGCAATGGAACGAGTCGAAAGTCGGCGACGGAAACCAGCTTTCTGCCCAAGATCGAAGGCATGGGAGTCAGGAACAGCACTGCGTCGGGAAAGGCGGCGATCGCTTTGGCCCGGTCGTCTCCAGAGAGCTTGTCGATCCGCTGGAGTTGGGTCAGCAAGTCTTGAGACGTCATCTGGAGATCGATGAAGTCTCCGCGATGCGACCTTGTCGGAACCCGCAAGCCGGCAAACCGAAGGACGTCGTGATTGAGCACCCGCAAGACCGAATTGGGCGGTCCGCAGTTGATCCGTTTGCCTCGAAGCACCGCCAATCCTTTGGAAGCCGACTCGAACAGTTCGCCTCGGACGAACACGTGCAGCGGATCTGTCCCCAAAGAAGCAGCCTGCCGGATTCTGGGGAACTCCGTCATTCCGCCAACGCCGCCGGGAACCAGGGCGACGTCGTATTCCTTGTGCACGTCGATGAGCTTCAGGACCTCGAGCGAAGGATGAGGCTTCGAGATAATCTCGATATCGAGCCCTCGCTTCTTCGCCTCGACGGCAAGTTTTCGAGCCAGCAACTGCCGGGTGGGAACGGGATCGATTAGCATCTTGAGCTTGTACGTGAGCGGCTTGCCGAGCCTGAAAAACTGGCGTAATCCCAGACCGACCAGTCCTACGCTTCCGAGAAGCAATAGAGCCAGCAAAAAGAACGTCGACGCAGACAGCTTCGCTCGCCCGCCAAAGCTCAATACCATCCGTTACGCTCCTAGAGGCACTCGATGGGCTATATGGGAGTGCATTTTACATAAAGTTTCAGGTCGAGAACCCTACCCTTCTCCCAGACGAAAGTTGCCCTCCGCGGTTGATACGTCTGTCGGACGTTCAAAGGCTGCGTTACCATGAAATTGCGAGGTGCGCTCGAGACCGCGGTTCCACGTTCGATCGAGAGGCGACGCGATGGCCGATCGACCTTATCTCTTTTATGAGCTGACCAACAGCCTATGCTCGAAATGCCTGCGCAAGGTTGAGGCCAAGGTGGTGTTTCAGGACGACTGCGTCTTCCTGCTCAAGCACTGCCCCGAGCATCGCCGCGAAAGGGTGCTCATATCCACGGATATTGACTATTACAAGCTTTGCCGCCAAGCGCTCAAACCGGGCCAGCTTCCGCTGCACTTCAACACGGCGATCGACGCGGCTGCCCGTTCGACTGCGGCCTTTGTCCCGATCACGAACAGCATTCGTGCGTCACCCTGGTGGAGATCACCGACCGCTGCAACCTCGCGTGCCCGATCTGCTATTCCGAAAGTTCGCCCAGGAGGCCCAGGCATCGGTCGATCGAGGAAGTGACGTTCATGCTCGATCGCGTCGTCGCCAATGAAGGCGAGCCCGACGTTATACAGATCTCCGGCGGAGAACCGACGATCCATCCCGACTTCTTCGAGATCTTGGACCTTGCCAAGGCCAGGCCTATCAAGCACCTGATGGTCAACACCAACGGGCTCCGGATCGCCGACGACCTCGACTTTGCCAAGCGACTCCGCGATTATACGCCTGGGTTTGAAATCTACCTTCAGTTCGACGGACTCGACGACAAACCGATTCGCGAGCTGAGAGGCGCCGACCTTTGGGATGCCCGCAGCGCGCGATCGACCGGCTGAACGAGCTGGGCATATCGACGACGCTGGTGGTCACGCTGAAGAAGGGCTTAAACGACGGATCGATCGGCGGCATCATCGATTTCGCGCTCGATCAACCGTGCGTCCGGGGTGTGACGTTTCAACCCATCCAGGCGGCGGGCAGGCTCGAGAACTTCGAGCCGTCGAGAGACAGGCTTACGCTCTCGGAAATCCGCACCCAGATCGGCGCCCAATCGACGGTGTTTCGCGCCAGAGACGTCGTTCCCGTGCCCTGTCATCCCGATTGCCTGGCCATGGCTTACGCGCTCAAACTCGACGGTAAAGTCGTTCCGCTGACGCGATTGATCGACCCTGATCGATTGGCTCGCGTTCTCGGCAACACCATCGTCAACGAACAAGACCCAGGCCTCCGAGAACTGGCTCTCGATCTCTTCTCAACCGCGCACTCGCCCGACTCGTCGGCGTTTTCCCTGGCTCGTTTGCTCTGCTGCCTGCCGGAGATCGAAATCCCTTCTCAGCTTACATACGCAAATGTCTTTCGCATACTCATTGTTCAGTTTATGGATGCGTACAGCATGGACGTCCGCTCGGTGAAGAAGAGCTGCATCCATATCGTGCATCCCGACGGCAGGATCATTCCATTCGACACTTACAATCTCTTTTATCGAGATCGGCCGCCTCTACCTGTGCGTGATTGGGAGCCTTCTCTGGTCTCGATTTCGTAGCGGTCGGCGTCACCTGCATTGCTTTCTCGCGGCGAGGTCTGCCCATATGGAAGAAGTGAAGGAGACTGGAGGCAACCACTGCCCGGACTGCGGGGCCTACAACAATCCAGGCGCGAAGACGTGCTGGCATTGCCGATTCTCGCTCGATGGATCCGCCCCGAGAGCGGTCGAACGGCCTCGGCCGTCCAAGCCCGTCCAGATCGACGAAGAGCGGATTTATATTGGCCCAGCGGAGCCGCCTAAGATCTCGGCGCTGGCGGCGTGGATGGTTTTTATCGCGGCCGTCACCGTCTTTTTGGCTTTCACGCGAGTGCACGTCTACCTTGGGTTCGCCGCGATCGGCATTGCCGTACCGGCCGGAATTGCAACGTATCGCCTGGTCCGAAAACGCAATGGAATGCAAGACCCAATGGACCTTGGCGAGATCATCTTCGCCTTTATTGCTCGCGTATTCATGACGGTGCTCGCGGCCTTCGGCCTGCTCCTCGCACTCGCCGCGGCCCTTTTCGTGGTCTGCTCCTGTCGGGGCGGAATGTAACCGAGGCTCGCACTTGACGTATGCACTGCTGATGCTTCTATCGATCGCAGCCGCTGGCGCCATCAGCCTCTGGACTCAGAGCAAGCTTCCCATCTCTTTGACCGAAAGGCTTGGCATTGGTCTGGGAGCGTTCGTGGGCGGGATGATCGGCGCCAAGCTGCCCTTCGTGCTCGCCCACTGGCCCAACCTCTTCTCCGCAAGCTCCTGGCTCGAGAACGGAAAGACCATCGTCTTTGGCCTTGTCGGCGGCTACTTCGGCGTCGAGCTCGCCAAGGCTCTGCTCGGAATTCGAATCAAGACGGGAGACGGCTTCGCAGTGCCCGTCGCCGCGGGCGTCGCCGTCGGCAGGATCTCCTGTTTCGTAGGCGGGTGCTGTTACGGTACGCCCACGAATCTACCCTGGGGCGTCAACTTTGGCGACGGCCTGCGCAGACACCCCACCCAGCTTTACGAGTTCGCTTTCCACATCGCTTGTGCTGCGATCCTTGCCACGCTTCTGGTCCGAGGACGGCTCCGAGGTCAGCTTATCAAGCTTTATATCATTTCTTATTTGATCTATCGATTCGTTACCGAATGGATCAGGCCCGAGCCCATAGCTTGGCTCGGCTTGACGCTTTATCAGTGGTCGACTCTGGCGCTCATCCCGCTCTTCGCGGGGCTTTGGATCCACGACGGGCGAAAGCGAACGGCCGACGAATCCTGGCTGGAGTTCGAACCGATTTACGCAAAGACTGAATCTGGGCCGTCTTGAACAGCGCAGGAGCAGCGACCTGCTCTTATCGCGGGTTTCGCCAATGGCGGTCACATAGACCGCGGGGTCGTCCTTCACTGGGCATTCGTGTTCGCAAATGCCGCAGCCGATACATTTCTCAGCGTCGATGAACGGCCGTTTGAGCTCGAGCTTCGAACCCCAGCGGTCGACGACCTCGACGTTGCGCGTGAAGATCGCTTTCGGGCTCACTGGGCAAACTTCCTCGCAGACCACGCACGAGACGTCCATGGCCCAAGGCAGGCACCTGCCTCGGTTGTAGAACGCAGTGCCGGTCTTGATCGGACCCTTCGATTCGAACGGGCCCACTCCCAGTTTCTCGGCGATCGAGATTTCGCGGATGGCGCCGGTGGGGCAAACCTGGCTGCAAAGCGTGCAGTTCAGTTCGCACCAGCCCATCTTGGAGATCATGATCGGCGTCCAGAGGCCCTCGACGCCCGATTCGAAAAGGCTGGGCTGAAGGACGTTGGTGGGGCAGACGCGAATGCATTGATCACACTTGATGCACCTGCGCAAGAATTCGTCCTCGGCGACCGATCCAGGCGGGCGGATGACGCTTCTCTGGAAGTTCTTCCGCACTCCGCCGGAAAGCCGAGCCATCGGAAAGACGAAGAGCCCGAACAGCCCGGAGAGCAGAACCTGCCGTCGAGAAACCTCGGGAAAGGTGATTTCGCTGGCCTTCCGAGGCAAAAAGCGGTAGACAAGCGCGTCGTGCGGGCAATCTTCGATGCAGTTCAAGCAAACGAAGCATTCGCTCTTGCGTAGATCATTATGTGGATCGGAGGCGCCCTCGCAGTTCTTCAAGCAGAGGTCGCAGTCGGTGCACCGGACGGGATCTCGATCGATTCGAAAGAGAGAAAACCGGCTGAAGAGGCCCAGGAGCGCGCCCAAGGGGCAAATCGCCCTGCAGAAGAAGCGGGGAATCCACCAGTTCGCCACCAGGAAGCCGATGAAGATGAGACCGACGACCCAGGCGAACCAATACTCGCGATGCTCCGTGTACACGCCTTCGGTCGCTTTGTGCACAGAGGGAAGGACGCTGGTCGTCATTGAACGCACGGTGAGGGCAATCGGGTCCAATAGGCCGATCTGGAGCGTGCTGTTGCCGGCTTTATGCTCGGCGGCTGAGCGCGAGACCCCAGCGACAAAAGCCGCGGCCACGCGCGAGGCGCCGTGTTGCTTCAGTTCGGTTCCGTTATAGGCCTCGATTATCTTCGAGGGAGCGTCGAGCGTTGTCGGAATGATCCAAACGCCAGCCATCACGAGCATGGCAAAGAGAATATAATATTTAAGCGCGTAGATCTTCTTATAGCGGTTGACCTCGATGAGCTGCTTGGTGTTCCGCCGGTTGCCGATGTAGCCGAAAATGTGGTGCAAAATGCCGAACGGGCACATCCAGTTGCACCAAACCCGGCCCAGCATCATCGTCACCGCGATGATCACCAGGCCCCACCAAAGGTTCCTATAGATCGTGTGCGTCGTCAGTGCGGTCGCCACCGCGACCAGCGGCGTCGATTCCAAAAACAGCGAAACCGGCCAACCCTTCAAATAGCGAAGGTCGGTGATCAGCAGGAAGAACAGGAACAAACCCAAGAAAAGCGCTTCGTAAGCCCGCCTGATCTTCACCATAGAGAGAGGCCTTTATTGTTTTATGCTTTTATGAACCCGCAACCCGCTTTCACACTTCGGCGCAACCCCGCCAAGATCCGCCTGCAATCTGGATCGACGGTCCTAGACCGTCACTTCCTTGGTCCACTGCGGCCGCCAATCTTTGCCAAGCCCTCGAGAAATCACTTTATCGAGGTAGATGATCTCGTGCCGTTGCTTGCCCAAAAGCCTGGTGACGCACCAACTGTCGACCGACGTGCTGTCGACTCCCACAACCATCGTGTCTCCCGCTTTCACGTCGTTCAAGCTGCCGCCGGTGGGTCCGTTGCGCATCAAGAGCTTGCGACCGTCGGCGATCACCAGCGTCGGCTTCATCATGAGCGCAAAGTCCGAGATGATTCCGTGGATGTTCTGATGGAACTGGTTTCGAGGGTTGCCCAAGAGCCCATACCAGTTCTTCATCGTGACCGTGGCCTTGCAGAGGTTGTGGTCTTTCACCGGGGAGATGCCGATGACCTTCGTCGCCTCACGGAAGGGCCTGTAGAACATCTTCCAGGTGTGTGTGATCGTCTCTCCGCCAACGTAAAGGTCTTCGAAGTAGCTGCTCTTGGGCATCATCAGTTCAGCGCCAGCTCGGACCGCGGCCTCGCCCACTCGCGTTTTGTAAAAGCAGCTCTCAGGGTTGTTGATCGGGTTGTCGGCGACGATCACCTTACGCGCGCCGGCAGCGAAGCAAAGCCTGGTCACCGCGGAGACGGTGTCGGGTTGGGTGGTTGCGGCAAGGTCGGGGTTCTTGTCGAAAGCGACGTTGGGTTTGATCACCACGACGTCCCCTTTCGTAATGAACTTCTCGATCCCGCCCATCTCGATGAGCGCTGCCTTGACCATCCCCAGGGCCTGGTCTTCGCGGGCTTGAGCCTCGTCATCTTTCGAAGCAAAATTGGCGGCAAGAATCGGCTGCGAGCGTACGACCACCACGGCCGGAGCGCTTGGAGGCAGGCTTACTGAGTAGTTCTTGAGCCGAACGGGAGGCGGCGGTTCGACGCCAACCATGCCCCACTGGTCGCGAATCAGCAGGCCCGCGCCGACGCTGGCCCCAGCGATCGCCAAGCCCCCGCCAACCTTCGTCAAAAGCTCCCTGCGCGTAAACGGCGCCTCAGCCGGGTTCACCCCGCCCAGTCGCTCCAGGTTCTTGATTTGGGTCCGCGTCAGTTTTTCGCTCATGGTCCCATCCCTCGCTTCTTTGTCAAATATTTCCAAGTATTCGTTTGTTACGTGCGCCCTGAGTTCTCGAAGGGGCTCTAAGACTCTTGGCTGGATCTAGTTCTCGCCGTCCGCGGGCGGCTTTTCGCCGCCTTCTTTGTTCTTGGGCTCCTCGAAGTAGGGAACTTTCTTAGGGATGGTCTTGGCGAAGGCCTTGGCAAAGGCCTCGGCCTTGTCGGCGTTGTCGGCCCCGTTGGCGCCGCCGATCGCATTGCCTTTCAAGAAGACCGCGTCGATCAAGCCAATATTGCTCGAAACGATCATCTCGTCGGCCTCAGCCCCTTCCACCTTCTTGATCTTTGCCCCGTCTTGAACGGCACTGTCTTTGTATTTTTGAAGGACGGCCTTGGCTTCCTCGGGCGAGGCATAGGGCCTGATAAACCCTTGCCACTTCGAAGGCCCCTCTTCGTAATCGGCCATGAAGACGCTCGACAAGAATCCGTAGCCGAAAACGTCCTGGGGCACGAACTTTGGTCCGCTCTTGCCAGGCCCCGCGGGAAGCAAGGCGAACACCTCGGCTGGAGTCGCCGAACTCGACCCGCCCGCAGAAGGACCAGCCGACGCCTTGGGAACCTGCAATGCGGCAATACGCTTGCCAAGCTCTAATGCAAACTCCGCGAACTTGGGCTCGTCCTTGGTCGAAACGATCTGGGTGTAGTACTTATCGGAATAAAACAAAATGCTCCCCGCGGAACTGTACCCCTCGGCGCCCAGAGCCACCGGCTTCAAACCCTCCTGCGGCTTCTCCGACCCAAA
This sequence comes from uncultured Planctomycetota bacterium, assembly GCA_963818975.1. Taxonomy (GTDB): domain Bacteria; phylum Planctomycetota; class Planctomycetia; order Isosphaerales; family Isosphaeraceae; genus CAWFUI01. The sequence goes on from CAWFUI010000011.1 coordinate 143,354, forward strand.
CTTGCCCAGAGCCTGGAGAGGGCCGCTCAGCTCGAAGATGTACACCTGTACGTCGTTCGATGCGTCGCCCTTTGGGTTGAAGTAGGCATACGCCATTCCCTTCACATCGTATTGGATGAAGCTCTCGGCCCTGCCGTCGATCTTCTCGAAGAGGTTCTCGGCGTTGAAGGTTTCGATATACTTCGGGCCTGACTTAGCGACGGTCCAACCCGCCGGGACGTTCGTCAGCGGCAGCATGGCCGCGATCGTACGTTGCGGGTCGGGAACGCTCGCCAATTCCGCCTGGAGCTCGCCGGGGGAGAGGCCGTTGGCCGCGGGCGCCGCAATCGGCGGGTTGGCGACGTTCACATTCGCGGCAGGCGCTGGCGACGCGGCTGCAACGCCCGCTCCGCCCATCGCCAGCTCATTGGGAACCCCGGAAAGTGAAGCCGGCGGGGCCGTCTCGTCGATCAACTGCTGCGGAGCATCGAGCCCCACCGACCGACGCACGTTGCCAAGCTGTTCCAGTACTGCCAGCATATCGTTCGAGAGCGCTGGAGAGCCTCGAGCGGAGTTTCGCAAAGCCAGAAGGGCTGAGTCGAGCTTCTTGACGTTTTCGACCAGCAGTTTGCGTTCGACGCCCAACCGGCCCATCTCTTCACGCACAGCCTCGTCCGCCTCTTTGACGTTGCGCAGCCCTCGACCCTGTTCGAGCACGGACCACGTCTTGTTCGGGTCGAACTCGTATCGATCCTTGTCGTAATGGCTGCCTTTGATCGCAATCGCACAGAAGATGGCCGGAATGCCCATCACCAGCATCATCCCGCAGATGACCGAGGCGAACGAAGGACGCTGGAACGTCCGACCCCTCCGCGTACGCAGGTAGTCGTACTTGGCCAGGACGATGAACGCAATGGGCGTCGTGGCGAAGGCGATGATCGCAGCCGCCAGCAATACCCCCATCAGCGGGTCCGACCAGAAAAAATCGAGGAGCTTCGCAAAAAGCCCCTGGGATCGCTGCATATCGGCGCTCCACTATATTCTTAGGGGTCAATCGCCGGGTCAAACAAGGATTGAACCTTCGAACGCTTTATTCTAATCCCATCGTCCGGGGGTGGGCAACGGGGGAATGAGGCCGAATGGACGCTACGCTCTAAATTGGCGTCGATTCGGGGCCAAAAGGTCGGCTATTTCACCCTTCCGTCCGGGGTTTGGGCCAGGTTTTCGAAGAGGTGGACGAGCGAGGCCATCAGCTTGAACCAATCGCCCTCGTGGACGCTCTCGTTGGGGGCGTGCGCGTTCGACAGCGAATCATTGATTCCAAAGAGAAGCGAAGGAGCGTTGCCGCAGAGCTCGGCCAATGGCCCCACAAAGCCGATCGAGCCGCCTGCGCCTAGCAGAGCCGGCTCGGCCCCAAAGCCGGCCCGAAGCGACTCTACCGCAGCCTCGAACGCAGGGCCTTCGGGATCGGTCATCCACCAGGGAGCGGGTTTGTCGCGCTCGGTGACGGTCACCTTCACACCCCAGGGCGGGTCCGCCGACAAGAAATCCTTGAGCTGTTGACAGACCACCTTCGGATCTTGGTCGGGCACGATCCGGCAACTGACGATCGCCCGAGCCTTCGGCAACACCTGGTTCGACGCATTGGCGACCGAGCTCGCCTCCTGCGCGATGATCGAAATGGCAGGCCTGCGCCACGTTTGCTCGTAAACCGACACCCCGGCTTCGAGAGCAGGCTTCACCCCAGGCAGCACGCCCATGTCCTTCCAGAGGGCTTTTTCGTCGGGCGCCAAGCGTTCGATGCTGGCCCGTTGAGCGTCTGAAAGCGGCCGGACCGCATCGTAATATCCAGGGATCGGCAGCTTGCCATTTCCCCAGTAAAGCCTCGATAAAATGACGTTCAAGGCCAGGGCAGAGTCGGCCAAGGCTCCGCCGGCCAAGCCGCTGTGCGAAGGCGCCTTCGCCGACTCGACCTCGACAAAAAGCGAGAAGTTCCCGCGCAGCGAATACGTAATCCCCGGAACCCCAACCGCCGCGTTCTCTGTGTCGCAGACAACGATCACGTCGGCTTGAACTAAGTCTCTGTGCTCGGCAAGAAACGGGATCAGGTTTGGCGAACCGATCTCCTCTTCGCCCTCGACAATCATTTTGATGTTCACAGGCAGCTTGCCTGAAGTTTTCAGGAATGCGGCGACCGCCGAAAGCTGCGCGACAAAGCCTCCCTTGTCGTCGACTGCGCCTCGACCGAAGAGCCTGCCTTCGCGCTCGGTCAGCTCCCACGGCGAGCTTTGGAGCCAATCCTTCTCGAACCCCGCCACCGGTTGAACATCGTGGTGGGAGTACAAGAGGACGGTCGGTTTGCCTGGCGCGTCGAGCTTTTGCCCAAAGGCATACGGATAGGGGCTTGCGCCCCGCAAGACCTTGGCCTCGAGCCCTGCCTCGGCCATCAGGTCTCGGACCAGGTCTGCCGAGCGCTCGAGCGCTTTGGTATGTCTGCCGTCATTGCTGATGCTCTCGATGCGCACCAGCTTGGCGAGCCGATCTTTGATCTCGGCTTTATGCGACTCGAGCCATCCGAGCGGACTGGGGCCCGCCGATTGCGGCGTTGGTTTAACGCTCACGATAGACGATCCGACCTTTGCTCGTATCGTAGGGCGTCAGTTCGACGGTCACGCGGTCGCCAGGGACGATCCTGATGAAATTCTTGCGCATTTTCCCGGCAATATGGGCAAGCACGCGATGTCCTTTGAGCGGACCCTCTTCGAACTCGACGGTGAACTGCGTATTGGGCAGAGCTTCGACTATCCGCCCATCGACTTTGATTGGTTCTTCTTTTGGCAAAGCGATTCTCCTCGAGACCCGACGCCGCGGCGAGCGACAGGTGAAAGCCCACAGGAAAAACCCAGACCCTCTGGGTCGCCGACGGGCAAGTGGGTTGCAAAGCACAAATCGACGCAGGCCGGGTGCGTCGACCTCGCGTCCGCGCGGGAGGGCTGCTCTCCGCGCAAGGCATGGCTAGCGAAACTAAACACATAAGCTAACCGATCCAGGCCTCCGACGCCAGTCCTGGAACGAATCTGGAACCTCATTGCTACATTCGGATGCACGAGCCGATTGAGGTCCGAGCCAAGCGAGTCGATTCGCCTCAACCCGTCGTTGCCGGCGCCGCAAACGAGCCAAAAACGATCGCCGGAGTCATTTACGCAACCTTTAGCGATGCGATGCCAACCAGGAAAAAACTCGACCACGATCTTTTTTGTCAGAAAACCCTAAGCGGCATGCACATGATTGACGAGAGCGTTTGCGACACGTTATTCGGGGAGCGACAAACCATGACGGGCGAGAACTTTCGTAGTGCGGCTCGTTCCCATGCAGACCTTATTCCGCGACGGCGTCAGCACAGGGTCGACCGACGCCGAACTCCTGGACCGCTTTGTGAGTCGGGCGGAGGATGCGGCGTTCGAGGCAATCGTCGCGAGGCACGGGCGATTCGTGCTCAACGTCTGCGGCTCGGCGCTCCGAAATCCGAGCGACCTGGAAGACGCATTCCAGGCGGTGTTTCTGGTTTTGGCCCAACGCGCGGGATCGATCAGAGGAACCTCGATCGCGCCTTGGCTCTACCGCGTAAGCCGGAGGATCTCTCACGAAGCCAATCGCCGAGCCCGTGTGCATGCTCGACGAGAGGCGGCAGCGGTGCGTCGAAGCGTCGAGCGAGGCAAGGATGATAAGGATCTCGACGCGGTACACGAGTTGATCAAGGCGATCGAACGACTACCGGAGAAGTACCGTTCCGCAGTCGTCCTCTGCGAGCTCTTGGAGAAGACGCACCAAGAAGCCGCGGAAGAACTCGGCGTGTCATGCCATACGGTCTCGGCCCGCGTCTCGAGGGCACGTCGCATGCTTAAACAGAAGCTCATTCGTGCGGGCGTCGCGCCATCGTCCGCCACGGCGGCGTGGGCGCGATCAGCGAGCGTTCGAGACGCGGTTCCCACCGGCTGGGCGAGCCTCGCCGTTCAAACGGCCCGGCGAGCGATGCTCGGTGAAAGCTGCGTCGTTGGAATTTCGGTAGGCGCCAGGTCGCTCGCCGCTCGGTTTCTCAAAGCCGCGTTCATGACCAGACTCAAGACCGTCGCAGCCCTCCTAATCGCGACCGGCTTCACAACGGGAGCGGTGATCGCCGCGATTTCGTCGCGACGGTCCCAAGAAGCCACGGTCGCGTTTCCTCGAGAAATGCAGAAGTCGACGCCGAAGGAGGAAGCCGCGAACACTCCGCAAGACCGGTTCGTCTATCAAGGGACCGTCCGACGTCCCGAAGGCGAGCCCAGACCCGGCGTGAAAGTCTTGCTCACTTCGCTTGATACGTTCACACCTGATGATCCGATTCGCTTTTCGATCGAGCAGAAAACCGACGCCGCAGGACGATTCCGGATCGAGCTCTCTCGGGCCGAGGCTGAAGCGAACTATTTCAGTTCCGAGAACGGACGAAGAGTCGTGCTATACGCCGTGGAAAAGGGGTTTGGGCCGGCCTGGGCGCGGGTTGAACCAGAAGACTCCAAACGGGACATCGATCTCAGGCTCGTACGCGACGATACGCTCATCGAAGGCAGGCTGATCGATCTGGAGGGAAAGGCGGTGGCTGGCGGAAAGGTCTCCGTTTCCAGACTTTTCGTTCTCGCGAAGGTCTGAAGCGTTGGCTCGAAAGCGTGAAACAGTTGACTCTTTACCCGGACAGAAGAAACGATTTGGACAACATGGAGTTCATTCCCGATTCGCTCTTACTTTCGACCGCTTCCGATGTTGAAGGCAAGTTCAGGCTCACGGGAGTGGGCGAAGACCGGGTTGTGCTCGCTCTTATTCGGCACCCTCAGTACGGCGTCGAGGAGGCGATGATCCTTTCGACGCGGAACTTGCCTGCAGATCCCACAACATATCGAGCGGGATGGGTGGTCTTTCCGCTGACCAACAGCGCCTGTGATTTCTCTGACTCCCGGCGTCCAGGTCGAGGGCACCGTGATCGATGCGATTTCGCGAAAGCCCCTTGCTGGAATTGAAGTCGAAGCTGCTGCAGGCTTCGCGAGCACCGGAATGCGATCGATTACCGATCGGGATGGCAGATATCGGATTCCAGGTCTGCCGAGCAAGGGGTCTTTGCTCGGCGAAGGCTCGCTTGTGCTCACAGCACTTCCGGGGGCGGAGGATCCGCACTTCGCTCAGCGACTCTCGGTTGGTGAACTGGCCCCGGGCACTGTGAAGCGTCTTGTTTTCGAGCTTGTGCATGGCGTTTGGTTGGAAGGGAATGTGATCGACAAGGTCACACGCAAGCCGGTCTATGCTGCGTTGGAATACTATCCGACTCTAAACAATCCTGCTGTGTCAGGAGCGCCCGCGCTCGAGGTTACTCGACGGGACGACGCGCTCTTGGGCCCGACGGCTTTCTCCCGACCCGACGGCGGATTTCGCATCCGCGTGCTGCCCGGATCCGGGGTTGTGCTGGCACGGGCACTACGCGGCTCTTACCCGCACCTGCGCGAGTCGAGCGGGTTCAGCCCCAATGTAGAGAAGGTGCAGCGGATGTCGATGGAGCTCCATCGCTCGCACGCGATCTCCTTGGTCCACATCGCCGAAAAGGACAAGCCTGCGAAGGTCTCGATCGAGCTTGAACCCGAACCACCCGTCGTAGGGCGGCTACTCGATTCGGAAGGACATCCCGTGATTGGGGCGTGGATGTACGGCGCCGACGCCGTGTGGGCGAAGAAGCCGCTCGAATCTGAACGCTTCTCCGTCCAGGGGATTTCCGGGGTTGGGCGGACTGATCTGATGTTCGTATCCCGCGAGCAAAGGCTGGGAGCTTGTGTTCGTGTGGAGCAAGGGATGGGAAAGCCTCTCGAAGTTCGAATGCAACCCACTGGCATAGTGAAAGGACGCCTGGTCGACCCCGAAGCCAATCCAAGGCCTAATGTGCAGGTTCACGTGCTCTACCGTACAGATCCCAAATTCCTACTGACACAGTCGATCCCCGGTCTGCCGCCCGAGCCCGAGACCGACGAACAAGGCCGATTCACTGTTGAGAACATTGTCGCGGGAGTGCCAATTCGCTTCCAGCTCGTCAGCGAGAAGAATGGAAACCTGTCGATCGGGTTCCTTTATCCGAAGGACTCCTTCGAGTGGACGCTCGAGCCAGGGGAAACGCAAGATTGGGCAGACGTGCGAGAGCGGCCCAAGACCGAATCCCGCTAAACACGAAAGGGTTCCCCTCAATCCTCCCCTTCCTCCGCCTTCGGCTTTTCCCCTTTCAGTCGATAGTCGATCGTCGCCGACTTGATCTCGACGCCGCCAGTAAGCTCCTCCTTGAACGGTTTGCCGACGATCAGCACTTTTTTGCGAATGTTTTGATACGTACCGTGCTCGCGCGCTGCGTCGATCAGTATGGTGTACTCGCCTCCGGGAAGTGGCTTGCCTTTGTCGTCCTTGCCGTCCCAGACCACCCGATATTTGCCAGGCGGTCGGGTCGGCCTGGCGACCGAATTCTTCTCGTGGACGACGTCAAAGGGGTCCGTCTCTCGCCGGGCCTCATCGTCGCGGCGCCAGCGCTTGAGATCCGGGAGCCACTGTTCACCGCCTGCCCCACCGACGGAGAGCCAAAGCGCCATCGTCCGAACCGAGATCCCGTTCTTATCGACTGCCCAGACCGCGACGAAGGGCCTCCGGTATCGACCACGCTCTGCCTTGGGGGCGTTGATCTCGAACGAAACCACAAGCTCATAACGGTCGTCCCACGGAACCGTTTCGTCGCTCTTTTTCGCCGTCGATCCTTCCTTCTTACCGTCTGCCGATTTCGAACGCTCCTCTTGCTTCTGGAGCGATACCGTTCGAATCGGGCTCGGAGGAGATTCCAATTGCTCAAACCCTGGGCTCCGGAACGCCCGACCGCTCCGCAAAAGGATCAAACACTCGGCTCCAGGGGTCGATTGAACCAGCTTCAGACCGTCTTCGGGCTCGACCACGTTCAAAATCGTCGCCAATGCGTCGGCGTCGGCGGAACTGGGCGCCACGACCGTCGCGCCGGCGATCCGCTCGACCGGTTTGCCCGTTCTCGGATCGATGATATGCGAATACCACTCTCCACCGATCCGAAACCCGCGCTGCGATCGTCCGCTCGTGGCGATGGCCCGATTCTTGACCTTCAACACCGTGTAAGGCGCGCTCGATTCGGAATCGTCCCAGGGCTTGGCGATCTCGACCATCCGCGGATCCTCGCCGCACACCCTCATATCGCCGCCGACGTTGAGCAAAAGGCTGCTCACTCCCAAGCCTGGTTTCATCGCCGCATCGCTCGCTTTGCCGACAATAAAGCCCTTGGCGATCGCATTGAGACTGAGAGGACAGTCCGAGGTTCGCAGAATCGTCGACTCGTTCAAGTCGATTCGCCAGGCTTGGTCGACCAAGATCCTCCGGACGCTGGCGATTTCAGGATCGCTCGGCAATCGCTCGAGTTTCTCGCAGTTCGCCCAGAGCCGCGAGAACGCCTCGACTCGCACATCGAACGCGCCGCCGCTTTTCTGACGCCAAGCTTCCGAGGCGCGGAGCAGCTCGATCAATTCGCTCGACGCCGCCGTCGGTCTCTTTTCGGAGTTCTGCCAACGGCTCAACTCGCTTGTCGGGTCGTACCCGCTGAAGATCTTGGAGAGCCGTTCAATCTCCAAGAGCACGCGTTCCTCCGCCAGTCGAGCGGCTTCGGCGTTGACCGCATCGACGCGCAGTTCGAGCGACGTACCCATCACATTTTCGTGATAAAACGCATAATCGCCTGCCGAGCTCTTCGAGTCCAACGCGCCTGCCAAGCAAAAGGCAAAAACCAAAAGTCCATATCTCTGGCCAAGCATCATGGTCTCATCCCATTTTGGAGCCAAGCGCAAGCGACTCAGGCTCGACGCACGGCCGGCAAGAGGCCTGGCGTCTTGAACCTGGCGCGGTGCACCGAGTCGACCGCGGTGATCAACAGAGTTTTCGCACCAGCCCCAGACCAGGCCAAGTTCGACGGCCGCTTCGGCGTTTCCAGAATCCCCAGCAGCACGCCCTCGGGGCTAAAAACCCAGACCCCCAGAGCCACCGCGACGTAGACCCTGCCGTCGGAATCGACCTTCATCCCGTCCGGACCGCCAGGCTGGCCAGGGTCCAGCGTCGCGAACACCCGGCCATTCGAGAGGCTTGGTCCGTCGGTTCCATTGACATAATCGAACGCCCTGACGTGATACCGACCCGTATCGCAGATATAAAGGATCTTTTCATCAGGAGAAAACGCCAGGCCGTTGGGCTTTTCGAAGTCTTCGACCAGCAGTTTGGTCTTGCCGGAAGGGTTCAGCCAAAACACGCCTTGATACGGCAATTCCTTCTTCTCCGGAGTCACGCCGTAGGCAGGGTCGGTAAAGACGATCGAGCCGTCGGAGAGGCAAACGACGTCGTTGGGGCTGTTGAGCCGCTTGTCTTCGTAGTTTTCGAGCAGCGTCTCCACCTGCGTGCCGTCGGGCTTCATCCGCGAGACCCGACGGCCGTTCTGCTCGCAAAAGACCACAAGCCCCTGCGAATCGAGCGTTTGACCGTTGGCAGCGCGCGTGTCCGAGCGCAGAGTCTGCATACCGCCGTCGGCGGCGATCCGGTAGGTCTTCTCGGCCTTGATGTCCTGGAAAAGGATCGAACCGTCTGCCAGTTCGAGCGGACCCTCGGTGAACACGAGCCCAGCGGCTATCGTCTCCAGCGGCGCTTCTGGGTCTTCCAATAGGGCTCGAAGCCCTTGATCGCGGAGAATGCTCGGCATAGGTTCGCCTCGACTGGCCAGGTTCTCGAGCTCTCTTGCTTCGCGGGGAAAGCCGATTCATTATGAACGCCGAAGACGCGGATTCCAACGTTCCAACCGCGCTCTCGCGCACAAGAAAGCGGGTCTGCGTCGAAATTTATCGACTCTTCATACGCTCTAAAGCGCAACCCGAGGCTCGGGTCAAGTATAATGCTTACGGACGCAACGAAGGCGGTGTGTTTCATTGACGGAAGCTCTCGGAACGCTTAGCCTGTTTTATATGCGGAGACGCATGGCGTAACGCTGGCTCCATTCGTCTGACTCGTGCTTCTTTACAGCGGAAAGGGCGCCGATGTCGTCGGCTTCGGACTCCGATTCTAAAATGCGCGAGGCGCAGATGTTCTTCCAGTACGGCAACGACGCCGCCATGAAGAACAACTACGACTATGCTATTCAGATGTATAGGGAAGCCTGCAAGCTTTTCCCCGCGAACTTGCTCTTTCGCCAGTCGCTGCGCGGAATCGAGCGCAGAAAGTTCGGCAACGAACCGAGCAAGGTCGGCAACCTGGTCGGCGCCAAGACCCAGGGGATCAAGATCAAGGCCAGAGGGCCCAGGGGTAAAGCGAACTGGGAGGAGGTTCTGGCGATCCTCGAGGAGGTTTTCGTCCACAATCCGTGGGACGTCGCCGCCACCATGGAGGCTTCGGAAGCCGCCCAACAGCTCGGCTACGGCGACGTCGCCATGTGGCTTTGCGAATCGGTGGTGGACCAAGGGAAGACCGACGTCAAGTTCCTCCGCTTCATGGCCAAAATCTACGAGCAGAACCAAAGCTGGCAACTGCGCGATCAATTGCTGGGAGCTCGTCCGCAAGATCAACCCCTACGACGAAGACGCCATCCGCCAGATGAACGGCCTGGCAGCCAACGCCACGATCCAAAAATCGGGCATGGGAGAAACGCTGTCCGACGGCACTCGGCACATCGAAATCCCCCAGGAGGCCGAGGATCTCAAAGCCAACAAGCTTGCTCCCGAAGAACGCTTGCTCAAGGACATCAAAGATCAGCCCAACCAGGTCCGGGCCTACCTCGAGCTCGCCGACCTTTACAAGCACAAGAACAAGCTCGAGGACGCGGCCAAAATCCTCGAGCGCGCTTGCAAAATCTTCCCGGAGGACGATCTCGTCCGGACCGAGCTCGCCGATCTCCAGATCAGCCGCTTGAAACAAGCGATCGAGCACTTCAAACGCCAGGTCGAAAAACAGCCCGACGATGACGAGCCCAAGATCAAGCTCGAAAAGGTCAAAGCCAAGCTCGTCGACTACGAAATCGCCGAGTTCCGCAGGCGCTCGGCCCTCAAACCCGACGACGCCAAGCTCCACTTCGAGCTCGGCATGAGGCTCAAATCCGCGGGCAAGAACGACGAGGCCATCGCCGAATTCCAGCAGGCGCGCAATTCTCCAGAATTCAAGGTCAAGGCGATGTACCACGCCGGACTCGCCTTCGAGGCCAACGGCGTCCACAAGCTGGCAGAGCGGAGCTACCAGGAAGCCCTCAAATTCGTCGAACCGGCCGATTCGGCCATGAGTAACGCTCTGCACTACCAGCTCGGGAGGGTCGCCGAAGCTCAGAGCAATTTCGTCACGGCCGAGGAGCATTACAACGAAGTCGCTGCCAACGATTATTCGTACCTCGACGTCGCCCGGCGGCTTCGCGCCTTGAATCAACGACCGCCCGAGTGATATACTTCTCCGCTCGTAACTGATCGAACGTTGAGTTCAGGAAACGCCCGTACCATGCCGAATTCGCCTTCCGCTATCAAACGGCTCAAGCAAAGCAAGAAGCGCCGGTTGCATAATCGAGTCGCCAAGAAGCTGATCAAAACCTACGGCAAAAAGGCCATGGCCGCCGTGACCGAAGGCGATTTGACCCTCGCCGAGAAGGAATACCGCAGCACCGTAGCCAAGATCGATAAAGCCGGCGCTCGCCGGGTCTTGCACCCCGAATACCGCGGCGCGGCGCAAAAGCAAACTGGCCCGCGACTACCAGGCGGCCGTTGCGGCGGCCAAGGCCAAGGCCGCCGCGACCCCCACCGAAGATTCCTGACGCAATCCAGCACCAGAACCCGAACAGAGGCCATTCGCCCCAAAGAGCGAACATGTCCTCGTACTCAAAAGATGCGCTCGACCTATTGGCGCAATTCAGCCCTCCATCTCGCTCCGCGCGAAGCCAACAATGTGATGGCTCTGCCAAAGCTGTTCTCGAGGCCTATCTGCAATCGCAGACGTCCGATGCGAAGGCACTGATCATTCTTGAAGTGCTTGCCAAGGAGGGCTTTGAACCTCTCGAAGAGATTGCGGCTTCGAATGTCAAAGAGCTCGAGGCCGTGCTGGCAAGCCACAAACAAAACCTCTCCAGCAAGACGCTCGCGGTCGTCATCCACCTGGCAAGGCTCGTCTCCGCTCATCCGTTGTTCCAAACCGACGAGGCCGCCTCGAGCTCGCTTCGCGAAGCCTTGATTGCGCTCCCAGGCGTTTCGCCAAAAACCGCGGACGAGATCCTCTTGCGAGCATACAATCGACCGATCTTCCCGGTCGACTCGGCGTCGTTCCGCATCTTCGTTCGCCACGGCTGGCTCGACTCCACGAGCGAATACGAAGAAGCTTCGGCAACGATTGGAGCATTTTCCGCGGGAGACGCGGAGAGCCTCATGTGGCTCTCAAAAGCGCTCGATAAGGTGGCGCATCAATTCTGTAAACCCCAACGGCCCAATTGCTTGGGCTGTCCTCTCGAATCAGCATTGCCGGCTTCGGGCCCGGTCGATCCGGTGGGAGCGGATTGAGGCGAGCCGCATCGATCCTTCTGACACTTAGCCCTGAGGGGCGACTTAGAAAAGCCGATGGCATCGCCCCGGGATCGGATGAGGCAAGCGCATGCCGGATTCCCAAGTTTTAGCCGTGAGAGGGGGACGGAGCCGAGGAGATCGGACGCGGCGTAAGGTTTGCTCCCCCCCGGGCGCTGGCGTGGGCTGTTGTGAATTGCCGTTTGAGTGCTGGGAATGAAGCGCGGGCCACGACGTCACTTACCAGGGCGTGGCCCTGGGCTTTATTGAATCGCCCTTTCAGTGTTAAGAACCAAGTCTATGCTCACAACAAACATATTTGCAAAGCCACCCGCATCTTTCGGCGAAAGATACTAAAATAAAGCCGAGACGAAGCCTTTGCCTCGAGTATTCGCCTCACTTCGGCTTGTCGATGGCAGCGCTGGCCCTGTGTTCGATTCGTTCTGAACAGCCGGAGGCTTCGCGGCGCCTGGTCCCGCATTCGATTCTTCCTTGGGGGGAGGCGTCGGCGCCAGAGGGTCGGAGCCTGCTTCCTGCTGCGCCCGTTTCATGTCCTCGCGCGATTGAATGATCCGCTGAAACGTCGTCGCCAAGTACTCAGTCTCGTCTCGAACAAGCTGAGCCTTCTCGGGAGGCGCGTCGAAGGTGAATGTCGACGAGGCCGCTTTGGGATTGAGCTTAACATTGGTGCATGTGATCAAGATTTCGGTCGGTTGCACCTGTTCACGCTGCGCTCGCCTTGGAACCTGTCGGCCGGCCGTCGGCGCCGGTGTTGGCCTCGGTCTCCGCTTGTTCCATCTCGATCGCCGTGCGCTTCCTTCCTGAGAGTCTGATCTGGTAAGGCCAGCCCGTTTCGCGATCGACCCAAAGGGCCACGACGCTGGGAACGTAGTCCGGCAGTGGAGACTCGGCCTTTGCGCCTGGAATCGTGTTCAAGGCCAGCCTGGAACGCTCAGTCCAGAAGCCGCGAAAGATCCAAACCGGTTTGTCTTCAAACGTCGATTCTTCGGGCATCGTCTCGAATCGCACGTCGTGTCTCAGGTTAGCCAGAAGCGCCACTTCGGGACCTGCCAGGCCAAGCCTGGGCATGATTTGCTCTCGCGCCTCGGGGTCGAACTCCGGATCGTTCAGCTTCTCCAGCAAAGGCGCCATATCCCGCTTCCGATAGCTGTGGGCGAGTTCTTTTCCAGTCGAAACCTCGGTCACCAACTGCTCATCCCATATCACCTTGCCGTCGGCCACCTGGATCATCTTGCCCTTCGTATTTCCCAGACCTGAGAGCTCCAGTTCGAGCCGAAAGTGGTTTTCGTCGGCCCTGACGTACTGGCCTTTGAGCTCGAACGCCTGGTTGAGCATGTCGACCTTCTGGACAATGTCGGCGGACACGCTCTTGATTGACGCGAACTTCTTGATGGCCACGTCCAAAAGCTTCTCAGCCTCCGTGACCGGCAAGGTCGGCCCTTTTGCCTTTGGGGCGGAAGCGTCTTTGGAAAGTTCTTCCGCCTTGAGAGGAGGCGGATCTGCCGGTTTTTCCGACTTTTCCTGCTGCGCGGGCTCCTGAGCTGCCCATGCGAGCATGGGAGCAACGAAGCCTGCGATCAGAAGAAAACGAATGAAACGGCCGAGATTATTTTGCGGCATATTGGGAAGATGGGTATTTTCTCAAGGGTAGGGAAACCAACGCCCGATCATATCGCTAGTCGCCTGAGGACGCAAGCCCGGCACACGAACCGCACACGGACAGAGATCGAGCGGTCGGGGTCGGAATTGTTACGAAAAAACAGGCGGGCAACCAACCACAGGATGGGTTTGGCGTACTCCCCGACCGGCGTTGGGCGGCATTGGCCCAACAGCGCAAGCTCGGTTCGCGCTGGCGATCCAGTCTCGGTCCGGAGGGCCGCGGGAGGTCAATAGGTCCATGAATACCATTGGTGCGCTTCTCTTGGTGGCGGCGACCACCACGAGCGGCATTGGCAACGCCCCCGACGTCGGGGGTAAGCGATTCCTTCGCCACCACGTTGTCGTATCGGGAGACGCCCCTCCGGGCGGACCGATCGACATGAGCGCCGCCCGCGCAGGCGCCGCCGGCCAACCCGGCCGCCGGTTCCAAAGCGTCCGCAGCCAGGTCTTCTTTGTCGACCCTCCGGGCATGAACGTCGGCTGGCAAGCCTCGTCTCCCTCCGGAGAAAAGGTCTACCTCTCCAACCAGCTTGTCGTCCCGGCCCGCTACAACTTCCTCCAGGGCTACATTTACAGGCTCAAGCTGACCAACATTCCCAAGCACGAGGGCCTGGTCCTTTACCCGACGATCGAAGTCGCTCCCTCGACCCCGGCGACCGACGCCTTCCTTACCCACAACCCAATCCCTGCCCAGTTCACCGAGGAAGACTTCGACCAGGTGACCTCAGGCAACTTCGTCACGAAAGTGATCTACCTGCCGGATCCCAAGTACCAGGAGCTGGCGATCGCCGGCGTTGAGACTTTGGTTTCGACCAGGCTCGAACCGGGCGTCGACCCCATTCTCGAAGCCGACCGTCGCGGGACGATCCTCATGATCATCCGCATCGGCGCCATCGACCTCGAGATGCCTGGCGGCGGTTCGGTTCTGCCCGCGACCGGTGGTTCGCCCGGCGGTCCGATGATGGGCAACCCAGCGATGGGCGCCCCCAATACCGTCGTCCCCACCCAACCCGGTCCGCCGGCCACGTTGTCGGTTCCCTTGGACAACAGCGCGCCCGTTTCGCCTGTCGTCCCGTCGAACCCGACCACGCCCCCGACCGACGCCGCTCCTCCGCCGGAGGCAGCGCCCCCGGCGGAAACCCCGCCCGCCGAGAAGCCCCCGGTCGAGGCGCCCAAACCCGACTGAGGCCTAGAGCCCGCTTGATCGCTCGAGGGCCTCGAAGAAGAGGCCCCGAGCGAACCTTTGATTTATGATTGGTATGTTAATACACTTGTTTGATTAAATTTAGAGATCTGGATTTTCCATCCAAACGTCCATACTGGTCGGGGATTGCCAAGTCTTTCCGCCGCGGACGCGGCCGGTCAAGCGAACAGGAGGCCTGGAGCCGATGAACCGACAAAGATTGTCGCCAACCGCCGCGAGAGCGCAGAGAATCGCCGGCCTTTTCTTCGTCTGCATCTTCTCTGCTTGGGCCTTCGAACCCCGAGCCGTCTCCGCCGCTCAGGCGCCAACCCTCCGCCAAGACGCCGGTGAGAACGCTCCTGGCCCTGTCGTCTCGGTCGAGCCGGCCGGAACTCCGATCCAACCGCCGACCCCCGCCCCTCCGGAGCTCCCACCCGAGAACGGCGAAGGCGCACCCAAATACCCACCGCTGCCTCCCAACGTCCAGGTGGTTCGCTTCATCGCCCCCGAGGGCGTAACGCTTCAGGTCCTGGCGCCGTCTCCCGACCCTGTTCCCCAAGGCGACGGCGGCGGCGTCGCCACGCTCGGGCTCAAGGTCGGTGTCGCCTATCGCATGCGAATCGCCAATATCCCAGAACGACCTGGGCAAGAACTCTATCCTTTGGTCGAGATTGTCGGACACCTGCACCGGCCGCTCTCGATCGACCCAGGCAAATACCCCATTCGCATCACCTGGACACTCGAAGACCTGCTCGAAAGCCTCGACAAAGGCAGGCTCGTCACTCAGGTGATCTATCTCGAAAACCCAGACTTCGCCGTCCCCATGAGCGTCAACAAAGAAGAGATCCCCAGGCACACCATCACACCGGTTGAAGACCCGCTCAAAGTGGCCATTGGGTTGGGCAGAGTCGTGGCGATCGTCAGGCTCGGGTCGCGCATGCCATCGGTCGAGGAAGTGAACGGAGAAAACGGAGCTTCGTTCATCGAACTCGCTTCCAGCCGCTGTCCTTTCTTGATCAAAGACGGCAAAGACCATTGCGGACTAACCTGCGGCCCCGCGGTCGCCTGCGCCCCTGAGCCCGCCAAACCGAGCATGCCCAAAGATGAATACCTCTGCGATGGCGGCGACTTCAAGAATCAAGCATTCTTTACCCAAAACCGCACAGCGACCGGCGTCGAACCCCGGGACGCGGTGATCGGGTTCGTCGAGCCCAAAGGCGCTCGCATCCTGCCGACGAACATCGTTTGCATCTACGCCCCCAGGTTCGCGATGGTCAGGAACAGCGTCGGTGCGAACGAGAACATCAAGATCGAGCCTTTGCTCGAGAACGACCTGACGCAACGTCAGGATCTGCTTCGCTATCGCGTCCCGCCGCAAAGGCTCACGCAGAACCAGGCTGCGGAGCTCAACCGTCATAGATCCAGACCATCTGAAGCCGCTGCCCGGGTCAAGACCACGTCGACCGCCCAGATCCGCATCCTCCAGGGCTACGACATCGTCACGCAGTCGGCCAGTCATACCAAAGTCGAGAAGGTCTTGATTCAGAAAGAGCGAAGGGCTGCCAAACAGTTCATTAACAAGCAGCGCGCCATCGCGATCAAGACGCTCGAGATCGCTGTGCTAACGGGCATTGTCGAAGGCGCTTCCGAGACGACGATGAAATGGAAGCCGCAGGAGTTGGACGGGGTTGAGCTTCCTCCCAAGCGTCCGGGAATGGGCGTCTTTAAGCGAGTCAGCGTGACCGAGGCAGAGCCTGGCGACGAGGTCGAGTACACGATCTACTACCGCAATCTGGGCAATACAACGATCCGCGCTGCGTCGATCCTGGACAGTCTCTTGCCGAGGCTCGAGTATGTCGACGGCAGTGCGATGGGCCCGAAGGGGACGGTCTTCACGCTGAGGCCCAACGACGCAGGCTCGAGCGAGCTCCGCTGGGACCTTGCCGACGACCTTATCCCCGGCGCAGAGGGCTACGTCTCGTTCAAGGCAAAGGTGAGGTAAGAGGCGGGCGGCGGGCTTCCTCGTTAGATGAGTGGAGCCCCTCCCCGACCTGCCATCAGTTTCTGTTGTAGAGGCGAGCCCTGCGACGCCCCTCTGCGTCTGCGTCTGCCTCCGCTCTCCGATTCCCCGTAGGGGCGAGCCCTGTCGAAGCCCCTCTGCGTCTGCGTCTGCCTCCGCTCTCCGATTCCCCGTAGGGGCGAGCCCTGTCGAAGCCCCTCTGCGTCTGAGTCCGCTCTCCAATTCCCCGTAGGGGCGAGCCCTGTCGAAGACCCTCTCATTCCGAGTCCGCTCTCCAATTCCCCGTAGGGGCGAGCCCTGTCGAAGCCCCTCTCATTCTGACTACGCTCGGCCTATCAACCCGGAGGGGTAGCGCAGGGGCTTGCCCCTACAAAGGCCCGATCCCATCCCCGTAGGGGCGAGCCCTGTCGAAGCCCCTCTCATTCTGCCTCCGCACGGACTATCAACCTGGATGTCACCGGGCGCTTGAAAACCAGCCACTTCGGGGCGCTTCAAAACCAGCCACCCTCGCGGGTTGGTTTTGGTCGGGTTTTCCTTCCTCAAATCCTCGAGAAACATCCTTCGATCTCGCTCCTCACCTTCGCTTATTCTGGCTTTTACCTTGGGAAAGCACTCCAGGTTCTCAGCGGGCCATGAACTGCGAGTTCAGCCCATCATACCAGCCTCTCTAGGCCTCTTCCTCTGCGTCTTCCAAGCCCCCCGAGCCGGGGGGCGCATTGGCTGGTTTTGAACCCTTCGACTCGACCGCCGAGCCGGAGGGCGCATTGGCTGGTTTTGAACCTCCGCCAGCCATTGTCAGCGACTCCCCCGGATTCCTCAGCCGATAGCTTCTTCCCGTGATCTGAATCAACTCCGCGTGGTGCAGAAACCGATCCAGGATCGCCGTCGCGCTCGGCACGTCACCCAACAGCTTTCCCCAGTCCTCGAGCGGTCGGTTCGACGTCATCATAAGGTCCATTCGTAGACAGTCTGGAGCCCCGTCGTCTGGAGCTCCGTCATACAGGACGACGAACCCCATCTTCACCGCCTGCCTTCCGATCGCTTGGCAGAGGAAACTCTTCCCCACGCCCGGCGGGCCCAGCCAGAGCACGTCGCGAGCCTGGCGGATGAACGAGCAGGCCGCCAGGTCGTACACCTGCTTCTTTTTGATCGATGGATTGAACGACCAATCGAAGTCGTAGAGCAAAAACGCAGACAGTCTGGGTTTCTCGCAGAACGCAGACAGTCTGGGTTTCTCGCTAAAGACCTTACGTCGAGCATTCCTGTAGTGGCGACGCCCCTGTCAGAGTGAAATCCGCCTCAGGCGGACCCACGGGTCCGGTCGAGCGGCGGCCCTCGCAAGCCCTGGAAGAGGGCAGCTCGGGGGAGCTGCCCCTACAAGAATTGGCATTTCCGAACCGTATGGGCGACGCCCCTGTCAGAGTGAAATCCGCCTCAGGCGGGCCCTCGGAGTCAATTGTGCGCCAGGCCTCCCACTCCTTGCCGGAGGGCAGCTCGGGGGAGTTGCCCGTACAAGAGAGACAGGCCTCCCACGCCTTGCCGGAGGGCAGCTCGGGGGAGCTGCCCCTACAAAGAATGTCCTCGTAGCGCTCGAGGACCAAAATCGACCTGTTGATTGGTCGATTTCGACCATGCGGTGGCTCTTTGGCAATTCGGCTGCATCTTGAAGTGAATCCCCCCCGCTCGCGAAAGTTAGGGGTATAAAGGTGGAAGGACCGCGCTTAAGGCGCGGAGGGAGCCTTGGCGAGTCGACCGGAGCACCTTTTGTTCGCCTCCGACTCGAATTGACGAAATTTCGACGATCTCATAGATTCCCTCCGATTCAATCGAGAGGACTGCTTCGACGTCCTACGGAGCAAGGCGGCATGAAACGGCGTAAGAGCTTCCAACCCGGTCTCGACAATACAGGGTTGGAACGAAGAACCCTGATGACGCTGACCCCAGGCCTTGGTTCGATCTTTTCGTCCGCGGCGAACTCGTTTCAGTCGTCGGGACAGACGCTGCTCGACCAGCTTGCGGGAGATGCGCACCTTGGCCAATCGCGAGGGGTTCTGAGGGGCAGTTACACGGCGCCGCCCGAACTCCCGGACACCTCAGCAAGCCCAGAGCTGACAGGCTCCGGACACGCCCTCAAGTTGGGAGAGGTGATTGTCACCGGCGTCCTTCACGAGCCTGGGTTCGTCGCCGATTCGGCGTTGACAGGCCAGCTCACCCTGATCAATTCCAAAGGATCGATCACCATTTCGATCAAAGGGCAGTCGTACTCTCCTTTCAACATCCCTACGAATACCGACAGCTTCACGGTGGATAAAGGAACCGGCGCCTACGCCAAAGCCACAGGGAGCGGACAGCTTCACCTCTCGCTGACCACCAATCCAAAGGCAATCTCCGGACAAGGCGGAACCGGGCGGTTCATTATCAACTTTACGTCTGCTCATTTGAGCATGTCTAAAACAGATTAGACGCGAAGCATGTCGCCGAAATCGAACGCGGAATGCTTCGGAGCCTTGCTCGAGCTTATTGGCGAGACTTGATCTTTACTAACGCCTTGGCCGCGGCTTCTTTGACTTTCTGGTCTGGGTCCGACAGGCTCATCGACTCGAGTGCGAGAAGCACGGAGGGTCTGGGGACGGGGTCTTTGAAGACCGCCAGCACGGCGTCAAAGCGAACCAAAGGATCGGCGTCTTTGAGAGCCGTCTCGAGCGCTTCCGCGGCGGCGGGGTTGTCGGCGATCACGTTGCCCAACTTGAGTACGGCTTGCCTGCGGAGCTTCGCGTCTGGGTCGTTCAGGGCTTTGATCCAAGCACTCGCATCGCGGCCGCCGACCGTCGTATGCGACGCAGTTTCGCCGCAGCCGGCCACCAAGAGGGCGAGCACGACCTTGACCAGATATCTTTGTCTTCTCGAGTTCAGCGTCATCAGAGGCAATCGAAGATCAATAAGAGTCGGAACTGATCAGTTCTCCGCCCGCGACCGTTCCGAACTTCTGGAAGAGAATGCTGCCCTGGGAGTAATTGGTCGAGCCGTCAGGGTTCACGCCGTTGTTGGCGGGGATCGATTTGAAGAAGTGTACTGAACCGTCGGCGAAGAGGACGTTGCCGCCGCCTGGATGCAGGCTCGATGGGTCGTCGAGCCCGCTGTCGGCGTCCGAGTTCGAGTTCAGCATGTTGCAATGGGCAATCACAAGACATGGCGCCAGATACGTGGGGAAGCCCGAAGTGGGCGTGGGATTCGAAGGACCTCGCGTCACCAGCCCATTGGGAATCGCCCCGGTCCAGGTGCCTTTGGTCACACACCAGGCTCGTTCAAGAACCATGGCCGTCTGGCTCGATCCGTCTGTCAATCGAGCCATATCGACCGAGCTGTTGCGGTAGAAGATTCCGTTGCCAAGACCGTCGTTGTTGATGCCCAGAGCCACGTCGGCGGCGTCGTTGCCAGCGCAGGCGGCGTAGTCGCTTGGACCTACCATAGCAACTACGTCTCCAAACCCGTCGTAAACCGCAAAGGTTGCGTTGGGCGCGAGGTCAGACGGGCAGAGGAACGCTCGAAGGACCATTGAAACGCTGGTCGAACTGGCAGGGGCGTTGACCGGCAAGGTGAAGTTCAGAGAGTTATAGACAGGCGACTGGTCCAACTGAGGCAAGATCATCGAGACCCAACCCCAGCCCGACGATGTATCCGTCTCACCGTCGATGAAGGGTCTGAAGGCGACGTAACCTGGCGGAAAGACGTTCACCGCTTGATGGTAATTGTGAAGCGCCAGGCCGATCTGTTTCAGGTTGTTGATGCACTGGGCCCTCCGCCCGGCTTCACGCGCCTGTTGCACAGCGGGTAAGAGCAACGAGATTAGCAAGGCAATAATCGCTATCACGACCAAGAGCTCGATCAGCGTAAATCCGCGTTTGATCGTTCGCATTTATAGTAAATCGATTTGAATGTGGTTGATTACGAGTCAGAACAGAAACGCCGACTTCGCCCTTTAGCAAACGTCGAGCCGAACACAACGACAACTGTAATCCCATACGAGAACTACACTTAGATACAATTGGCCTTAGGCCGTCGGCGGCGGCCCCCGGCGAAACTCTGTTCGCTCGAGGCGAAGAAATGTCCTCGAACGGCGTCGGCGAGCGTTTCGCGAGAGGCTTACGAATCGGCCTTAATTCTTGGGTGAAGCCCCGATCAGGTCGACGATCTCGTGGGGAGTCGGATCGTTGGCAATGCGGTTGGCTCGGTCGAACACGGCTGCGGCAAGGCTTGCACCAATGACGGGTTCGGCAAGGCTCATGAACTTACGTTTGAGATCGGCTTCGCTGAGCGGGTTTTTGTCATGGCCTGGCGGGTGGGCGATTTCGAGCGAGAGCGTGCGGCCGTCGTCGAGCTCGATCGACACGCGATTGGGGATTCCCGAAGGGTAGCCCGCGGTCAACTTGGGGTCTTCGACGACTTTCGTCCGGGAGACCAGTTCGAGCAGGGCTGGGTCGTTTAGCCGCTCGGCGCAAACTGCCTGGCTGTGATTTCGCCGTCGACGAGCGCGGCCGCCGTGCAATAGGGGAGACTGTGGTCGGCGGTTTCGCGAGTCTTGGGTTTCCACTTCTCCGGATCCTTGGCGATGATCTCGACTGCAGTCCGGAACGTGGCGATCTCGATCGAGCGGATCCTCGAAGGATCGGGGATCTGGCGGCGGAGCTCGAACGCCGCGGCGATTGCCGATTGCGAGTGGTATTCGGCAGGTACGAATTTGATCGACGTTTTGGGCAGCATCCAATCGTCTGCCGAGGGCCCGCCCAACTTTTGGAGTTCGAATGGGCCGGAAACCTGCTGGAAGAACCCCATCTCTCCTTCGAAGAGTGGAGCGGGCCCGGACATTCCTGCCTCGGCAAGGAGGGCGGCGAATACGCCGTTTCTGGCTGCGTGGGCGAAGGCGCAGCCTTTCCACATCGAGAGCTCGCCCGCTCGCGTCAGTCGAAGAGCGGGGCTGGTCGTTCCCGCGATCCCGACCGCGCTCAGCGCCTGTTCGCGGCCGAGGCCTAGCAGTCGAGAGGAGGCCAGTGCCGTCGAAATCGCCCCATAGGTCACGTGGTCCCAGCCTCGGGCGCGGATGCTGGCGGCGTCGCAAAGCCTGCACTGGATTTCGTAAGCCGCCGCGGCCGCGGCAATCCACTCGCGGCCGGGAAGGCTTCTTGACTGACCGAAGGCCAAAATCGCCGACCAGTTGTCGCTGGGATGGGCAGGCTCGAGAGAAAGATACGTGTCGTTGCAATCCAGATATCTAAAGTGAACTCCATTGGAAAACGCAGCCCAGTCGACCGCGGCCGTTCCGCCGCCGATCAGCTTGACCGCGTTCGACCCCGCGGTCGCACTCGCCGCTTTGCGGGCGATGCAGGGAGCGTCTTCTCGAAGGGCTCCGATCGCGCAGCCGATCACGTCAACCCAGCGCCTTCTCGCCTCGTCGACCACGACGTCGGGCAAGGATTCAAAGCGAACGCCTAGGGCGAAATCGACCATCCGACCGGCAAGATCAGTCATTCTCATACCTTTAGGGTGTTACGATCCACACTTCATCAACGAGCTCGGAAACCGGGCGCGAGGCATTGAGTCATCTTCTGGTAATTGCGGACGTTCTGGCTGGCCATCCAGGCGTCTGCATGCGCGAAGAGGCTCCTGGCCTCGTCGCCGCCGATTTGCTCGGCCAGCCTTCTCCTGGCGGCGGCGGCGAACATGCCGCTAGACTCGCGATCGAGGGTTGCCACGGCTTCGCGCAAGAGCGAGACGGTCTTCTCCGGGTTGCCGAGAATCGAGGCCGCGGCGGCTCGGATGAGCATGGCGATCCCGGAGCCCCATTCCACTTTCATGGCCTCGATGCCCCTGGCCGAGGCCAAGGCCTTGCCCAAGAGCCCCGCCCGGAGCTCGACGGGCGCCGATTCCGCGGCCGCCACCGCAGCCCGCCCCGCGATCTGATGAAGGTCGGTTCGGACGTGCTGGATTCGAGGCAAGAGCGAACCGTCGATCAAAGGCTTGGTCTCGACCACGCGCTTCCAGGCGCCCTGACCGTCGCCATTGTATAAATCAATATAGACTTTTCCATAATAATGAGTGAGGTGTTGGACGTGGAAGCCGTGCTTGGTCCAGATGTCGATCGCCTGGTCGCCAAGAGCGGATGCGTCGGCCGCGGCGTCTTCGGCCAGGAGGGCCAACACGCCTGGATAGACCCCAAGGGTCGATTCCATGTAGCGGTCGCCGCGATCGAGGGCCTCTTTGGAAAAGCGGTGGAACCTTCGAGAAAGCTCGCCAAATTCGCCGAGATAGAACCTCGCCCACAGGCCAAAGATCATTGCCGTATCGAGCTCCCACACAACCCCAGTACAGCGTTCTCTGAGGATTTCGGCGGCCCGATCGAGGAAGCCAAGGCCCTTGACCATCCGTCCCTCGAGGTAGTTTGCCGAGCCGGCGGAAAGGGTCGCCATGCCGATCGCGTGCGGGTCTTCGATCCTGTTGGCCAGCTCGGTTGCAAGCGCGATGAGCTTGGCCGTGCGTTTGCGGGCCGGTCTGCCCTGGCAAGACGAATGCACGGCCTCCCACGCCAGCGCAAGCGAGATCCGGAACGGGTCTCCCGCGAAGAGCCAAGATCAGACTTCGGGTTTGGAAGTAGGAGCCTTGAATCACGTCGACCACGCTGCTGCCCACGGCAACGGATCTGGCAGTGTCGATCCGAGCGAGATCCAAGGGGCCAATGTCGCTAAGCTTCCGTTCCTTGAATCCCAGACCTCGAAACCAGAGCGAGACGCGCTCGGCGAGCAGCATCTGAAGCGAATGCCTGGGCGAGGAGGGCTGGCGGAGTCCCACCTGACTCAGGACGTCGCGGAACGCCGAGAGGCCTTCGTCGATGTGCCCGCTGACGAGGTAATGATGACCCGCCCTGCGTTTGAGCTCGAGCGAAAGGTCGGCGTCGGCCCTAGGCGCGAGCTCCTGATACACCTTGGCCGCCTCGGCGCCTCTGCCCGCGTTGGCAAGCGCGTCACCCATCGCGATTCGGAGCTCGAGCTCTTCCTCGGGAGATGCGTCGACGGCGGCGGCGATGGCCAAGGCTCGGCCAAAGAGCTTGACCGCTCTTTCAAACGCGAGAGCGCGCGCGGCGTCTCGCGCGGCCTCGATGTAATATTTCCTGGCGGAGCCTGGGTCTCCCGCGGCGTCGAAGTGAACCGCCAGAGACTCGGCGTCGGCCTTGCCCGTCGACTCGAGCTCCTTGGCGAGCGACTGATTGTATTCGCGGAATTGTTGCGCAGTCAAGTGATCCAGTATAGATTCACGAATGCGATCGTGATAGGTTTCGACGTCGTCGAGCGATCCTGGGCCAACTCCTCTGACCAACCTGCCGGCTCTTAGGAGGGCCAACGCCGAGAAACCGTCGGCGCCGACGCCCGCGGCTCTGCACGCCACGGTTTGGCGGATCGGGCGCCCGGCCACCGACAAAAGCTCGACCAGCCGACGCGCCTCGACCGGAAGCCTCTGGACCCGACGCCACAGCACCTCGTCCAGATGCACCGCCCCTCCTGAAGGAGCGACGCTGTCGCCGACCTCTCCGCCTCCCTTGAGATACTGGAGCAGCTCGAGAATGAAGTAAGGGCTGCCTCCGGATTCACGGACAATCATATCCGCAAGCCACTCTGTGTTTGGTTCGTCGCCGCCCAGCAGCTCGAGCGAAAGTTCCTTGGCTTCCGCGGCGGTAAGAGGATCGACGCGGACGTCGCGTCGGCCTTGAAACCCCGAGATCGGGTCCAAGAGCTTGCGCAGGCAAGGGCTGCCGCCGACGTCCTCGACGCGATAGCAGCCGATCAAGCAAAGCGAAGGAGCGTCGGGTGGCTGCAAGAGGCCGAGAAGCAGCGCCGCACTGTCCAGATCGCCCCATTGGAGGTCGTCGATCACCAGGACCAGCGGCTTGCGATCGCCAAGCCTGGCCAAAAGCTCTCGGAGCGCTCCGAACGCGCGGCGGCGGAGCTCCTGGACGTCGGGCACGTCGGCGCCTCTTCTGGGTGCGTCGGCAATGGCCTCCACCCGCCTGAGCACGCGGAAGATACGACCCAGGGCGGCCGCGTCGCTGGGGATCAGTCCCTCGACCTCGATCCTGCTGAGACGGCGGAGGTAGCGGCTCAGCGAATCGATCAGGCTGTCGAGCGCCTTGTAAGCCACCGACTCCTGCTCGTAGCACTTGCCGGAAAGCACCACGGCGCCGTCCCGCTCGCGGACGACGTCGAGGAAGCGTTCTACCAGCGCCGTCTTGCCCGAGCCGGATCGGCCGTTGACAAAGACGACCGAGGTCTCGCCGCGAGCGGCGGCGGCAAAGGCGTCTTCGAGCTGCCGCGATCTGAGTCGACCTGCCGACGAAAGTCGCGCTCGAGGCGATCGCGTGCGGTCGGGTCGCGTCCGGCGTCGGGTCGTGATCGAGCGTCAAACCCAGATGTGAAGCCACTTCTCTGCCGTTGGGACGATCCTCGGGCCAGATCGCCATGAGTCGAGCGCAGAGCTCGTCGAGGTCCTCCGGGACGTTGTCGGCGATCGACGAAGGTTTGGGCGGGGCCTTGGTCTGCTTGGCCAGCAGAACGTCAGCCGCTCGCCCTCGAAGGGCATCTTCCCAGTTAAAGCTCGAAAGAGCATGACCCCACGCTGTACCAGTCGCTGGCCGCCGTCAGCCGCTTCCCCGCCGCTTGCTCTGGCGACATGAATCCGACGGTCCCGACGACCACTCCGTCGGTGGTGTTGTGATCGCCCGAGCCTCCAAAATCGGTCGCAAAGCCGAAATCGAGCAGGACCACCCTGCCCTTGTTCGTCACCAAGACGTTCGACGGCTTGATGTCGCGATGCAGTTTTCCGTGGGCGTGGAGCGCCTCCAGTGCCTCCGCAAGCTGCCCCAGCGCCGCCTTGAGACGAACGACGTGCGGGGGGTGAGCCTTAACCTTTACCGCCACGTGAGGCTTGGGAGTTGGGACAGGATAATGGGTCTCGTCCTCAGTTCCTGAGGTCAGCTCCATGGAGCCAACCAGCCGCACATCGGATTCACTGGGCCCAAAGGAGTCGAGCGATTCGTGCTCGGAGAGCTCCAGACCGAGGTGCGAGGGGATTTCCTGGGTCCGCGTGTTTCTGAGCCAATCGGGTTTCGCCAAAGCCGACTTCCAGTCCGATTCGACCTGAGGGTCGTCGGGAGGCAAGGCGACCTCCGGGCAGACGTAACGGATGAAGTCCACCCCCTCGACAAGCTCCATCGTGAAGAACCAGACGTCCCCTTCGGAGAAGAGCTCGTAGAGACGAGCCAGGTTGGGATGAACCACGTCGGCCAGCGACCGAAACTCCTGCTTGAAGCGATAGAGAGTGGTCGCGTCGAGGCGGAGAATGGTCTTAAGCGCGACCCTGGCCTCGCGCTCCTTGTCGTAAGCCTCGTAGACCACTCCCATGCCGCCGGCGCCCAATCGTCGACGAATCTCGAAACGCTCGGTTCCGGCGAAGTCTTCGATCAGCTTGGGGCTTTTCATCGGCAATTGTTTATACGAAGGAGGATGGCCTGGCTGGCTGAGGAGCAACGGCGTCGTTCTTGGCTCGAGTTTGGTCGCGACAAACTCGCATGCAATGGAACCCTAGCATGCGATTGTAGAGCCTTGGCGGCCGCTTGACAGCGCGGACCGGTTTGGGGATGCATTTTGAGCCCGGCGTTGAAGCCCTGCCCTCGATCCAACGGGCCCGTACGGCGTCGAAGTGCAGCCTAAACCGGCGTCTCGTCCCCCGGCTTGCTGGCATCGACCTGAAAATCCCCCTTGAAGTAAAGACATCCAAGCTGTTTGACGATGGGAACCGCGTGCAGCGGGTCCAAGGCCGAAGCCCCCGTGATCTGACAGCTTCCAGGCCCTTCCCAAATCTCTCCGTTCAAGAGCACCCAGTGGGAAGTCAGGAGCTCGCAAACCGAGGGCGCGGCGCCGGCGATGGGGCTCGGAATGATTCTTAGACAAATATAATCATGTGTCACAGGAAATGGAGCGGGGATCTTGACCTCCGGCCGCATGACGCCCGTCGCCAACAGTAGCCCCTCTGGCCGCTCGAGCGAGCCAAAGTAAGAGATCCCGTATTGGAAACCGATCTTGGCGATCTTTTTGGGGTATCCGCCCACCTCCCTGCCCGCGGCCATGGCCTGGTCGGTCGAGACGTACAAGGCAACGGCGTACTTCGTGGGCTTGCCTTTGTAGGTGACGTCGAGGATCTGCACCACTTCGTTATAGGCCCCGAGGCTGCTCCAGGGGTAAGACGCGAAAGCCAAGAGGGCCGTCGGCGGGTCGGCGATTTCGAGCTCGTCGGGCACGACGGCGGCCGCGACGTTGGGGTCGGTGAGGTAATTGAAATAGATCAGGCTCGCATTCTGATAGATGAATGGCGGAGCTGAGTACAGCGGAGCGAACGCGGGCATCGAGTAGCCGTACTGAGTTTTGCTCAACTTACCGCGAACGCCCATAGATCTTCTCCAGTGGATGGTTGCCGGCGATCCCGATAGCGGGAGCGGGAGGCCGTGTCAGGTTCCCTTGAGGTATTCGATGAGATCCATTTTTTGCTTGTCGTCGAGATCGACGCCGTAGTCGTGGCCCGAGTTCGAATTGCCTTCGATCGGGGTCGTCGCGCCGTCTTTCGTGGCCAGTACGCTATAGATCGTGATCGGAGGCTTTCCCAGCAAGTCCTTCGGTACGTCCTTGGGATCGCTTACGAATCCGACCTTCACCGGGTCGAATTCTCGATAGCCGACGACGAACTGCTTGGGCCTTTTGTCGGAGGGGGAAAGCAGGTCGTAAAGCGTGGGAACCGAGCCGTTGTGCAGATAAGGCGCAGTGGCCCAAGAGGCCACGAGAGGTCGGGCGAGGTAGCCGTTGTTCACCGGCCAATCGACCTCGGCCTCTGGGCGATCCATAAGGGCGCGTTCCTTGTCGGTCACGTCGTTGTCGATAAACGCCTGATTGGTCAGATTGTAGGCGACCTCTTTCAGCTTCTGGGCGAACGGAACCCCGCCCACGGTTTTGGCAAAGTTCACAACCCGATTGGGGTCGGTCTTCACCTTGTCCAACGGAATGAGCTTGGCGAGGTCCATGGACTTGGCGGCAAATGGAGAGGGTTCCACGCCAGACTCGGTCGAAGGCTTGGGCGGAATCTGATGGCATTCCACACATAACTTCTTGTACAAAACTTCGCCACGAGCAAACTTTTCCTTGTCGATCGGTCCGAGCATCTCCTCGGGCCATTCGGGCGGTTTCAGCTTGTGGAGCGTCTTCTCGAGTTTGTCGATGTTTCTCGGCAGGACGGTCGACGACCAGGTTTTGGGGTCGTAGACGGCCCCCATGCCGACGGCTTGGCCCACGTTGCGCTGCATGAGCGAGTTGGTGTTTCCATCCCAGTGGAACCAATACGTGTCGGCCACCTGCCAGAGGTGCGGATAGCTGACGGGCGCCGTCGGAGGCACTGGGTCGTCGGCGAAGACAAGGTCTCGAATGCCGTCGAACGCGTCGATCCGGCCCGGGCCCGGTTCGGGAATCGTCTTGCCTTGCATCTCCCCTTGATGCAGTTTATTTAAATCTTTTAGATATGTAATTTTAGCTTTGAGGAAGGCGACTTCGAGGAGAAGGTTCTTCAATTGGTCGGCCGCGGCGTCCTTCACGTCGGCGACTTCCTTGAGCGCTCCTGTGGCGAACTTGCCGCTCTTCAGATCATCTACCAGCGAGTCGATCTCAACGCCGTGGACGTCCTCGATCTTTTTCAACAGGGCGGCCTTGGCTTCCTCGGTGAAGTGCGTGAAGTTCTGCGGTTTCTGCAGGTCGCTTTCGACGTGGGAGACGAGCGACTCGAGCTTCTTGGCAAACGCCTTCTCCGCGTCGCCAAGCTCGGCGGCCTTCTCGCCATAAAGCTTGCCGAGCCCCTTGAGCACGGATCCGCCGCCGGACTTCGCCCTAGACCCAATCTTACCGCCGGTCTTCTCCAGGAATTTGATAATCGCCGCGGGCTCCTTGGCCGCGGTCTGGAACAGCTCGGCGTAGAAGGCGTTCAAATCAAACAGGTTTGGAGCACCAATTACAATCTTACTTTTACCTTTGTAATCGATACGTCCGACGTGGCAAGCAGCGCAGCTGACTCCGACCATCGGCACGGCCTTGGGAAGGCCTCGAGGGTGATCGTTGACGGTGAGGCCTATGGGCAGGTCGCTGGGATGCTCGGGATCGGTCAAGAGGCCGAAGCGGTCGGCCTCGGAGAGGAAAGGCTTGCCGTCGGCAGGAACAGTGATCGCCTCGAGCCACTCGAGCGGAAACAGATCGCTGCCCATCGACGTCCGGTACCAGACGGCCCGATCCTCGGGAGTAAGCCCTTGAATCGTCACAGGGGCTGTGGAGGGCTCAGCAGGCGCAAGCGGGTTGCCGGTTGCGTCGTCCTTTTCGTTGCCGCAACTGCACGAAATACAGCTCGTGCACAGTACAATCAGCCAGGGCCAGATTCTGAAGCGTCTCATGCAATGGAGCCTTTCCGTCTCTCCGCAGGCCCTCGCCTGACAGGCTCGCCCAGCCTGCTCGAACGAGGCGTTCGTGATGTTAGAACCTGGGAGATTGCCAATCAAGGAAAAAGCGCTTAAGAAAGATTGCTCACGGGAGCTCGGAGTGCGACTGGAGGGTTGTGGAATGTTCACTCAAAGTAAGCGTCTATGGGTCTGGGTCGTCGTAAGTTCAATTTGGCTGGGCCTGGGCTTTGGGGGCCCGTGGGCCGCGGCCGGGGAGTCGATTCGTCCCTCGACTTCAAACGCCTTCGAACGGCCGAACTTCGTCTTCTTCATGACCGACGACCAGCGCGCCGACAAGCTATCGATCGCGGGCGATCCGATGCTCAAGACTCCCAACATCGATCGCATCGCCCGGGAAGGCGTTTGGTTCAAGAACGCCTTCGTTGTCAATTCTCTCTGCACGCCCAGCCGCGCCAGTTTCCTGACCGGCAAATACGGCCATACGACGGGCGTTCGCGAGAACGCCCAGGGCAAGAACAAGCTCCCCGTCGCGGAACGAACGTTCCCGGAGCGGCTCAAGGACGCGGGCTACGAAATCGCCTTCATTGGCAAATCCCACATCGACGGCAACCTACGCGACAGGCCCTGGGACTACTACTTCGGGTTTCGAGGCCAGGGGGATTATCTCGACCCCAAGATCGCCGAGAACAAGGGCCCGGACCTCCAGCGCGCAGGGCTACGTCGACGACCTCTTGGCCCAAAAGGCGGTCGAGTTCTTGAACAAACCCCACGAAAAGCCCTTCTGCCTTCTGCTTTGGTTCAAAGCCCCTCATCGACCCTGGACGCGAGCGCCCCGATATCAGCACTTGTTTGAGAAAGAACCGGTCAAGGAGCCTCCGACCTTCAGGTCCGGTTACGCCGGGAAAACCAGGGCCGTGGCCGAAGCCGACATGAAGATTGGCTCGTTTGCCGACGTGAAGCGCCTGGACCAGCTCGTGCGCGACTATAACGCCGTGCTGACCGCAGTCGACGAAAACGTCGGCAAGGTCTTGGGGATTCTCGATTCCAAAGGCCTGGTGGATCAAACTGTGGTTGTTTATACATCCGACAACGGATTCTTCCTTGGCGAATGGAATTTCTTCGATAAGCGGCTGATGTACGAGCCCTCGATTCGCATACCGCTAGTGGTCCGCTATCCCAGGCTTATAAAGCCTGGAACGATTCGCGGCGAAATGGCTCTGAACATCGATTTGGCGCCGACGCTCTTGGAACTGGCCGGCGTCGAGACCCCCGCCGACGTCCAAGGCAAAAGCTTGGTCCCGCTGGCCGAGGGAAAGCGCGTCGCCTGGAGAGACGCGTTTTTATATGAATATTTCGAATACCCAGAGCCGCATCGCGTGCCTCCGCACCACGGCGTGCGGACGGCGGATTGGAAACTCATGGCGTTCGACCGAGACGCTTCCGAGCGCGAGCTGTACGACTTGAAGAACGACCCCAATGAAACGACGAATCTTTACGGCAAGCCCGAGTTCGCCGCGAAGGCTCGCGAGCTCGAGGCCAAGCTCCTGGAACTGAGGAGGGAGACGGGAGACCTCGACTGATCGCCCGCAGCGGATCGGGGACTTCGGTTCAGAAACTTGCCTGGACGCTTCTTCGAGACTTTCGTTCCGAGCGCGGCTGGCGGGATGAAAGGTCTTCGCCTGGCGAAAGCGCAGTCATCAGTTTGGCGATCGCCTGGCTTTCGAGCTGGCGAACGCGCTCCCTGGTCAGCTTGAGGTTTTCTCCGACCTCTCGGAGCGTCATGGGCGTGTAAGGATCAAGGCCGAATCGCATGCGAATGACGGCGGCTTCGCGCTCTTCCAGATTGTTCAGCGAGGAGAGGATCCGCTCGAGGTCGTCCGATTCGACGAGCACGTCGTCTGGAGAGCGTCCTCTGTTGTCGGTAAGGACCTCGTCGAGCATGAAGCCTTCGTCGTCCCAGCATTCAGGGTGAGGGGTTAGATTGTTGGCCCGGATCGCCTTGGCGACAATGCCGACCTTCTTCTTCGAGAGCCTCAGAGCCTTTCCCACCTCGTCGGGCGTGGGCGCCCTGCCGAGCCTATCGGAGAGTCCGAGGGTCACTCGCTTCCACTTCGAAAGGAGATTCACCATGTAAGCCGGCAGGCGAATCGGCTTGCCGTTGTTCATGACGGCCCTGCGAATCGACTGTTTGATCCAATAGCTGGCGTATGTACTAAACCGCGTTTCCATGGTTCCGTCGAATCCCTCGACCGCGCGCATCAGGCCGAGGTTTCCCTCCTCGATCAGATCCTCCAGGCTCAGGCCTTTGCCGAGATATCCACGTGCGATGTTGACGACGAGTCTGAGGTTGGCTTTGACCATGTGCTCGCGAGCGTAAGGGTCTCCAACAGCCACTCGACCGGCGAGCTCGTGCTCCTCTTTTGCAGTGAGGAGTGGGGTGGAGTTGATATCATGAAGATACATTTGGAGGGGCGATGGCGAATCGTTATCGCGTCGAGGGGGGCGCGCTTGCATGTGCAGAACTCCTGTTGCGGCGTCGCGAGAGGTCCAGTGCGTGGAGGTATCTCGAGCTGGGGTGTGGCTGCCGTCTCGTCCCTGGTGTTCATTCATGGTCCGGGAGGGTTCGCCAATCCTTCCTTCATTCACTCTCACAGTAGGTCAAGGGGAGAGGCTGTCAACTTGCTCAGGTGGAATTTGGCGTTGTTTCACAAAAGCGACGTCGCGAAACGTGGTCCCAGGAATTCGGGCCAGCCCGTCGACGCCTGAAAATGTGGGTTTTCGGGATTTGTGAGCGAGTTGGGCTCAGAATCGCGTGTGACAGTGCCGATTCTAAAAGAAACCGAGAGAGGGGCGTCCCCTGCCCGCGGTTCGCCTTGGATCGTCGATGATTCGACTGGATCGTAGGAGATTGGGGTCTGGCTCGAGCGGCTTGAGAGGTTGGACTTGGTCTCGGAGCGACCAAGGCCTTCAAGCGTCATCGCTCGCCGGCCGCATAAAGGCGGCCGATTCTTGGAACCGAAAGGAACAGAGATGATTCGGAAATCCATGCTCATGCTCGGCCTCTTCACGTCGCTGGCCTATACCGGCTGCACGCATTGCGACACTTGCGACGACTTTCCCGCCCCCTGCACAGGCCCGGGCTGCGGCGGTTCGCCCTATCCCATGAACACCGCCATGAATATGCCTCCTGACGGGCACGTCATGGGTCAGTCGGCGCCCAGGAACCAGACTGGTCCCGGACCCGGCGCCGCGAGCGACGCTCCTACCAACGGCGGACAACCGCAGGTCAGTCCCCCGGCGGACGACTCGAGGTCTCCGCTGGGCGGCTCCGCCGCTGGCGACGCTCCCGGCGAAATGCCTGCCGGAACCGGCGACCAACCTAAGTAACCGACGGACAAAGAGGCGCTCGCAGCCGATCCCCCCTGGCTTCATCCGACACCAGGATCCTGCTCATTCGAGCGAGGATGGGTTGCGCAGCGCCTCGAGCGTTCGTTCGAAGTCCTCCGGAGGAGGCGCCTCGAGCTGCACCCTTTGTCCAGTTGTGGGGTGCTCAAAATCGAGCCGAAAAGCGTGCAGCGCCTGTCTTTCGATCAGCACCACTTCTCCGCCTGAACGCCCCACGAAACCCAAATCGGCCGCCGTCAGTCGGTCGCACCCTGAATACAGCTTGTCGGCCGCAATCGGGCATCCCACGTGCAACATATGCACGCGTATTTGATGTGTTCGGCCTGACCGAGGTAGACATCTTACGAGTGAGTATTTACCAAATCGCTCGAGCACCTCGTAGAAGGTCGCGGCGGCTCTGCCTCCGTCCTCTGCTCTTCGTATGGCCATTTTCTCCCTGTGAGTCGGATGAGGACCGATGAGCTTGTCGATCGTGTCGCGGTCGCGTTCTGGCGACCCGACGACAATCGCCAGGTACTCCTTGTGGATCGTCCGTTCCTCGAATTGACGCGCCAGCCGCCGGTGCGCCGAGTCGGTCTTGGCGACGATGAGGAGTCCCGAGGTGTCTCGATCGAGCCGGTGCACAATCCCCGGCCGCATCGCTCCGCCCACGCTCGAGAGCGTATCGAAATGGAATTGCAGAGCGTTCGCAAGGGTGCCGCTGCCATGCCCCTTCGCGGGATGCACGACCATCCCCGCGGGCTTGTTGACGACCGTAAACCCCTCGTCCTCGTAAACCACGCCGATCGGCAAATCCTCAGGGATAAGCGAACCATCGCCCAGGTCGGGAAGCCAAAGGCGGATCGCATCGCCTTCTCGAACGCGATAAGAAGCCTTCGCAGGCGAACCATTCACCAGCACGGCTTTCGCGTCGATGACCTTCTGAATGACGCTTCTCGAATAGTCCTGGTACCTGCTGGAAAGGTACGCGTCGAGCCGTTTGCCCGCCATTCGAGCCTTGACCTCGAAGTCGACCGGCGTGCTCGAGAGCTCAGGAGGCATTACGACGTCCTGGCGCGTTCGTCGATCGCGCCTGCATACCAATCGCCGAACACGCAGGAGTCCAATCAGCTCTTGGGCTTATCGTCAGGGAACACGTCGGGAAGCTCGTCGATCTTGGTCTTCTTCGTGTCCGACTTGTCAGACTTCTCAGGCGTCTCCGACTTCTCGGGCTGCTTCTTCTCGGCAGGCTTTTCGACCTCGAACACGTTGTCAGGCAGCCCTGACTTATCGCCAGCCTTCTTGGTCGAAGGGGCCAGCGGAAGCCCTGGAATCAGCGGTTCGGTCACTCCAGGTATCCCAGGCGCTGGCATCAAGGGACCATCCAGCGGCGGATGGTCGCCTGGCAGTTGAAACTTGCCGGTGCCAAGCGGGTCAAGGCTCATGTCGGCGGCTGGCTTGTAGGCGTAGAGATCCTTGTAGAATGCGATCGTGTCTGGGCTTTTCATCAGCTTGGCCAGCTTGGCCGACGCCTTGCCCTCGACCGTGTCGGGCCACTTCTTGGCGATTTGTTGGTATTTGTCGAATGCCTTTTCGAGCTCATTATAGGCTTCGTAAGATCGCGCCAGACCATATGCAGCCAGTCGCTCGAGAACCTGGTCGTCGCCGGCCTCTTCCTCGGTCTGGGTAAAGAGATCCTGTGCCTTCTTCAGGAAGGGCAAGGCCTGATCCTTTCCCCCCGGAAGCTGGCTAAAGGCCCGCCCGCAGTAATCCTCGGCCAACTGAAGCTTGGCCCAGGCGGAAGCCTTGGTGTTGGGGTACTCTTCGATCAGCTTTTGCTGATCGGTCGAGGAACCCGCGAGCATGTAATCTTTCCAGGCCTGCCCAGCGGTCGGATCGCCCTGCATGATCCTACCGACAGCGAACCATGCCAGTAGAGCAATCACGACCAGACCGAGAGCCCAGACCCAGATTTTGGGCCCCTGGAGCATGAGCCAGGCCAACCCACGCGCGAGCGCGGTTTCATCATCTTCGGGATGGTGGATCGCCTCGTGCTGGGCTTCCTCGAAGTGTTTCGTGGGCAACGGGGCTTCTTTTTTCATCTTGGCAGGCCTGTCTTACAGCGCATCTCGAGCGCAAGTCGAACGGATAAACGACCAAAGGGCATCGTAGCCCGTCGACTCGGACCCGGTCAAGCTGAGCGATCGAGCCTTACCTGCGATACGTCAAAAAAATTGCTTCCGGGGTTAGGGCGTCTGAATAGACTCCAATGACTCTCTTGATCCTTGTTCGTTTCCTTGTGATTCCGAGCTTTTCCATCGTTCGAAATCCGCTCCTTGACAGTCCACCGTCGTCGGGAAGCCAATTTCAATTTGCGGCATCTGCGTCAAGAGCTTCGAAGTGCCTGACCTTTCCGCCATCGCCCTCCCTCCGGCAGATCTTCGGCGTCATCCAAGTTCTAGCTTTCCTGCTCCCAGCACGTTCGAACCCAATTTTGATCTTTAAGAACGGGGATCTGGGAATGCGCAGCCTAGGGGTTTTGAGTTTCCTGATCGTTCGAACCCAATTTGGGGCGACCCGGGCAAGCATCGCGGGTTCGGGGCCCTTATCAGGGCTGGCAGCTTGCCAACTTTCGACGCATTTCAGCGTCCCTGACGTTCGAACCCAATTTGGGGCGACCTGGGCAAGCATCGCGGGTTCGGGGCCCTGATCAGGGCTGGCAGCTTGCCAACTTTCGACGCATTTCAGCGTCCCTGACGTTCGAACCCAATTTGGGGCGACCTGGGCAAGCATCGCGGGTTCGGGGCCCTGATCAGGGCTGGCAGCTTGCCAACTTTCGACGCATTTCAGCGTCCCTGACGTTCGAACCCAATTTGGGGCAAGCCTTGCGGGTTCGGGGTCCAGGTCGAGGTTGGTTGCCTGCGAACTTCGCGGCGCATTTCAGCTCCCCCCGACGTTCGAACCCAATTTGAGGCGCTTTGGGCAAGATCTGAGGGCCGATACGGCTTTTTCAAGCTTCGATTTCGGGGACGCTTCTCATTTGCAAAAGCAAACCGCGTTCACCCTCGGCCCAGGCTCCTTCCGCGCGTGTTCTTGCGCTCTCCGCGCGGCCGTCCTCCCCAGACGGACGGCCGACGTTCTTCCTTTCGCATGCCGGATTGTCAAAGAGCACCTACCAAGTAGATACTATAGTACACAAATTTGCGTTTGGGGGATAGGAAACTGGGGTTTTTCCCGAATATCACAATAAGCAAGATGGGTGGAGTCTGAGGGCTCCAGCTTGGCCTTCATCTCATTTGGTCTAACTTCGATTTATTGTGTGCTCGTCGGTTCGGTTTCTAAGGCGGCGGACACTTCACTTGGAGAGCCCGTCGAAGAATCGCTCATACTGTGGGACCAGTTTCTCGGCTGCCCATCGCTCTGCTTCTTTGAGGGCAAGCCTTCTGTGTCTCTGCTCGAACGCTGGATCGTCCCAGAGCTTTTCGATCATCGCGACCCACGGCGCCCCGTCCTTGGCTTTCGGAACGTTGGCAGAGACCGGCGAGAATTCCGGTTTCACGTGGAAAACAAAGCCTGCGCTTCCGAGCGTCTCTGGCAGGCCCCC
The DNA here is from genome assembly GCA_963818975.1 of uncultured Planctomycetota bacterium. GTDB lineage: Bacteria > Planctomycetota > Planctomycetia > Isosphaerales > Isosphaeraceae > CAWFUI01. The sequence continues at coordinate 179,366 of CAWFUI010000011.1, forward strand.
GCGATCGCTCGCGAGTACGGGGATGCCGTTGGCCATCGCTTCTCTTGCCACGAGCGCTGCATTCTCCAGGACCAGCGACGGAACCATCACGGCGCGGCTGACCTTATAGAAATCCCTCGGGTCGGGCGTGTTGGCCATGCGGTGTAGGTTCGGGTGCTGCGAAAGGTCGGTCTCGAAGAGCTTCACAAGGTCGGCCGTGCCCCTGCTCTCGACCAAGAGAAGCGGAATATCGGGCCTGCGCTTGCCAAGTTCTGATGCGACGGCCATCCAGACCGCCAAGCCTTTGGCAGGCTCAGGGTTCACGAGCGTCAGGTACTTTGGCTTGCGTTCGGCCTCGGGCACGATGACCCTTGGGGTTCGGATCACCGGTTCGATGACGACGGTTTCCAGGCCAATGGTTTGCTTGTAATGGGCTTGGGCGAACTTGGTCGGCACGAGTACGGCGGAGGCGGATTCGAACGCGCGTTTGTCTCTATACGAGAGGTTGTGCAGGTGGAAGACGGTGGCGATGCCTCGCTCACGCGCACGCTTCATCATGACAAGGTTCTGCTGGTGGCCGCCGTAGATGAGCACAACATGCGGTTTGAATCGTTCGAAGGCATGATCGACCAGGTCGAGGTAGGCGATGCTCTCTTCCTGATCCAGGGCTTTCTTCGCGTTGCTCGATTTTGTTGGCAGGAGCGTGGCGCGGACTCCATTGAGCTTGAGGTCGAAAACGTTCGCCTGTTTGGGCGCGTTGGCAAGATGCGTTGGACCCTTGACGAGACCTGGGCGGAGGTCGATCTGGGCCCAGCGCATGGGCATTCCAAGGCTGATGAGGACTTCTTCGACTTTGGTTTCCTGGTGGTAGTCGAGGATGCCGGCGGTGACGGCGCGGCAGTCGTGGCCGTTCTCGACAAGCAGTTCGAGAAGGTCACGCGTTGCGGTGGCTGCGCCGCTCGACGGGTCTATGTAACAGTGAGGCGAAGCGAACAAGATGCGTAGCATGGCGGAAACCTTGGAACACGTCAGATAACAGATGCAGCAGGACCGAACCGAAGGACTACGTCAGAGAACTCGAGCGATTCTCAAGGAGACTAGGGATAAGGAGCCGGATGTCTCACAGGAGGACACGAAGGAAACGAAGGTTCGGATTCGGATAATTACGGAGAATCATTTGATCGAATTTATGCTTGAAGGTCTCAGAAAGTGGTTTGCCTTTTATTCTCATCGTTACTTCATGTGCGCAGTTCTTTTACCCTCTGGGTGATCACGACGTCTTTCCGTCCAGGCTGTTGGGAATTCAAGTGAGCTTATTCTTGCTCCTCCGGATCATCGGCTTTGGTCCCTGGGTACAGACGATTGATTCCTTCGCGGAGGTGAATCACGTTGAAGTTGATGAGCAGTCCCACGAGAAACCCGCCCAGTTTGACGTAGGAGAGCACCTGGGCTTTGTGGATTGGTTCAATCCTGGCCACGCTCTTCAATTCCACGACCACCGCCTTCTCGACGAGTAAATCAATACGATAGCCGACGTCGATGCGCACTTGTTTGTAGACAATGGCAAGAGGCACTTGTTTTTCGACCGAGAGGCCGTCTGAACGAAGCTCGTACGCGAGGCATTCCTCGTATGCGCTCTCCAGCAAACCAGGCCCAAGGACCGAGTGAACTCGCATAGCAAAGCCTATGATCCGATAGGTCAGATCATTCGCTCTGATTGCATGATCTATTAGCCTGTTGGTTTCGGCATTCCTAAACCGCGTTTGCTCCGGCCGCTTTTGCAACGAGTCTGTTGGTGCATTTCGCCTGAAAACGGATTCTAGGCAGATCTCGGCCGGACCCTAGCTCGGAGTGGAAGGGAGCCTGATGACTCACACGAGGAAACGAAGATTCGAACAAATTCGACATAAGGAGAGCCTTGATCATACTTGGCGTGAACTTTCCGTGTTCTTTTCAGCTCTCTCATAGTCGGCGAGCTCTGACGCTCTGGTTTCGTAATTTCCTGATTTCCTGATTTGATTAATCTCTTGTTTCGGTTCTGCCCTTCGTTTCCTTCGTTTCCTCCTGTGCGCTAATCTTTCGATTTCGTCTAGCTTTCTCTGAATCTCGAGTCTCAGCCGATCTTCTCTTGTGGTACCCTCGTTCCCGTTCCAGGGCCTCGAGGTTTTTTCGTGTGAGCTCGCCGAAGATGCCCGGATTGTTCTGCCCTTCGTTTCCTTCGTTTCCTCCTGTGCGCTAATCTTCATTTCTCTGATTCTCTGACTCTCAGCCGACTTCTCTTGTGGCCCCTCGTTCCCTTCCCAGGGCCTCGAGGTTTTTTCTTGTGAGCTCGCCGAAAATGCCCGGATTGTTCTGCCCTTCGTTTCCTTCGTTTCCTCCTGTGCGTAATCTTCGATTCGTCTTTTCTCTGAACCTCTGGCTCTCAGCCGACTTCTCTTGTGGTCCCTCGTTCCCGTTCCAGGGCCTCGAGGTTTTTTCGCGTGAGCTCGCCGAAAATGCCCGGATTGTTCTGCCCTTCGTTTCCTTCGTTTCCTCCTGTGCGCTAATCTTCATTTCACTGATTCTCTGGCTCTCAGCCGATTTCTCTTGTGGTCCCTCGTTCCCGTTCCAGGGCCTCGAGGTTTTTTCTTGTGAGCTCGCCGAAGATGCCCGGATCGTAACTCGAGAACGTATCCTTCGGCTTCAGCGTCAGCAGCTTCCGCCAGCTCGCCTCGGCCGTTTGGTTGTCGCCGAGCATTCGCGAGAGGATGCCCTTGCGGAACAGCAGCTCCGGTTCGTCCGGCTCGAGCTGGAGCCCTTTGTCGATCGCCGCGACAGCCAGCGGGATCTCGCCTAATCGCTGATGAGCTCGTGAACAAAGCACGTACAGCTTCTTGGTGATCGAATCCGTAACGCCGGAATTGGCAAGGCTCTTGCGGAGGTAATGGAGCGCCTGGCGGTTGTCTCCGCGTTCGAGCGCGACCGAGCCTAAGTTGAACAGGACGAAGGGTTCGTTGGGATTGTCTTCGTGTTCGCTCAAGAGGATTTGAAAGTCTCGTTCGAGCTTGCGTGCGCAGTAGCGCCTTGTCGACATAGCCAACATGCCGGACGGTGACGTCGGACCACTTGACGCCGATTCCGGCGTTGCGGAGCGACGGCAAGATCTGTTCGTGGACGCGGTAGGTCCAACGGATTTCGGGGCTGAGCGGAAAGAGTCGCACGTGATCGACGATGGTGGCGCCGGACCCATCGGGTTCAGGGTCGCACTGACAGCGGACCACGTAGGCCGTGGCGGGCGATTCGAGCGAATCGAGGAGCGCTTTGAGCTTCGGCTTTTCGGTCTCCTCGATTCGGTCGTCGGCGTCGAGCCAGAAGGCATAGTCGCCGGTGGCGCGAGCGAGGGCGGCGTTCCTGGCAGCTGCGAAATCTTGAACCCAGACGAAATCGAAGACGCGCGCGCCGAACGATTCGGCGATCTCGGGCGTGCCGTCGGTGCTGCCGGTGTCGACAACAACAATCTCTTCGAAGAGGCCCGAGACCGAGCGCAGACACGCCGGGAGGTTCTCGGCCTCGTTGCGGACGATCATGGTCAAGGAGGTATTCATCGTCGTTAAAGGCCAAATCTCATCGTGAACCGAGAACCGTCAGGTAAGACCGCCCGCTCCCGTAACTAAACCGCGAAGGCCATATCACAGACCAGCGGATCGATTGTACCGCTTAAGAACACCTAGAATTGTGGGGTGTCTGGCTGGCGGCCCCTAGGGTGTCTGGAACGAACCCCCCATTTTGCGCTAACCAACATCTTAAACGAGCACCCGACGAAGGGTGTTCGTTCGAGCATGCGCGAAGGGCTCGATGACGAGCCAGTCATTCGCTTCGAAGGCGTAGATCCACGACCGTTCGGCTTCAAGTGAGCTCCATGAATGCTCGAATAAGCTGGAGATCGACGGTCATCCTCGACCCGTCCCTAAAGTGGACTGTCTGAGTTGAATGCGGATCCATCTCTCTGCTTAATCTAATCACATATTTTGATATGCCATTCTCCGCTAGGAGAGTCGCCGTAAGGGCTAGCGGCGTCCCTCGCAGAGATAGCTGTTCCTACCTTATTCGGTAGGTACTCTATGCAGATTCCTGGGGCGTTCTCGAGTCGAATGACAAAGATCGAAGATCGCGACCTCCAGATCCTGCAGTTCCCGACTCGGCGAAAAGGTCTGCCGGCCGACTCTTTGAGTATCATACTCTCACCCGTCTGGCTCATGCAAACATAGTCTTCAAGAACCGAAACGATGATGGTGTCTTCGAAGCTTTCGGGATCACCGACAACGCCGGGCCTGTCCATTAACAGAATCTGGGGGAGCAGCACCTTGACTTCCTCGAACCTCTCCTGAACCAGGATCTTCATCCCTAGACGATTCCACCGCCGACACCAGAGGATGCCAACCAGCAGCAGGGACAGGAGGAGAATCAGCTTCCACCAATCACGAGCAGAAAGCATGTATGTAGGTGGCCGCGGGGCTTTTCGTATGATTAAAAAAACTATCAGAGAAAAGATGAAGAGGATCGGTATCGCAATCGAAAGTGCGTCGAGTAAAAGCGGGACTCCTCGAATCCTTTCCCAGGAAGCGGCTGCGTCGTTGATCCATTTCGTTTGGCTTGTTAGTCCCGCCTTAGCACTTAATACACTTACGAGCAGGTAGTAACGCTTGTCGAGAACGATTCTCAAACCTAGGAACGTACAGCAGAGGAGAGTTATCCATGGACACAGTGGTCCCAGTGGACAGGCCGCGCTTCTAGGGCGCCACGAAACAAGAGCACGGATATTCATCGTTATCAGCTTACTTTACGGGTGGTTGAGAATCGTACAACTTCGCAAAGTTCTGGAACACTTTGGTAGGTCGGATAAGAGCGAGGAGGCGCTTGGACTCAGTCTCGCAGATCCCATCGTCCGTCTCGCCCGTTGTGTGGCATAACTCATGTCCGAGCACCCTGATATTCCACCAAGTCGGATATTTGAAGAAACTTGCATCGACAAATATCGTAGGGACGACCCCAGCCGTACCAAGAGTGAGACCATCTGCGCCCCTTGAAGGGCTAACGTAGCTAGTCCCAAGCTGTGCATTTCGCAGCGCTAACTTGTACTTCCGTAGGAAGTCACCGTCGTTGGGGTTGATGTTAGGTGTGTCTGCTTCCGATATTGCTTGATCTAGCATGGAGATAACTTTTCCTATATAGGCTTGTTGCGTTTTTGTCATGGTTGTCGTCGTTACTCTACCCGGATACTTTGTGGTAAGGATCGGAGGGGTAGGGACAATCGGCAGCACTGGCTTCCGAGGCTGCTTTATCCCCATCCTTGCCTGGAGGCCACTAGGATCGACTTGAAGGGTCGGATTGTTATCAAATGCTGAATATAGATCACTGACCTGGTAGTAGAAACCCGTGGGATCCTGAGAAACAAAACGACCGATCACCGTGCTATAAAACCGGTGGTAACTGGAATACCGCGCGATTAGTGCGTCGAACTGCATCCCCTGAAACTTAAACTGATCCCCATTGCTCGGACTGCTCTCGCTCAGGATGTTCCCGAACGGGTCGTACTCGATATGGTCGAGCGACGTCCCTGACGTGCTGATCAGATCCGTTACGGAACCGAGCTGATCGGTCAGATACCACGCGGTTGTGCCGCCGCTCGAGGTGCGGGCCAAGAGCGAATCGACGCCGGCGATGTATGAGGGTCCCGAAAGGTATCGGTACTCGAGAGTGCCGCCGCTCGAGAATTCCGCGTAGGCCGTGTCGGATGTGCCATTGTAAACCATCCAGGTCGCTGTCGTCGTGCCGCCCGACGTCTCGATTGTCTCGATGCGGCGATCAAGAGCGTCGTAAACGTACGTACCCTGGGCAATCAATGTCCCGCCGGAGTTCTTCTCGGTGAAACCGGGCATCCTGTCTCTATAATCATAAGCATACGTCCACACGTTGCCGCCGCTGTCGGTCTCGCCAGTCATGTTGCCTTCGGCGTCGTATGCGTATGTATTGCCATTGGCAGCCGTCAACTCGTTGTCCGAACCGGTTATGTAGCCGGTCATGTTTCGGTTGCCGTTTTTGTCAAATGAGTATGTGAGAGTAAGCGAATCTCCGACGTTCGTCAGCTCGTTCACGCTGTCGTAGGTGTACGTAAAGGTGCCGTCGGTGTGGGTAATGTCTTGCGTGACAAGCCCGCCGGAATTGTAGGTGTAATCGAACGAATCGAGCGTCGACGAACCGCCGCTCGTCCAGTTGACCGGCCCGATCTCAGACAGTCTAACTTCGAGGGAAGCGGAGGCCAAGATTTTTCCACCGATCACTTGACTGACCACGCGATCACTACTATTGTTCGGTACGCATTCAGTCGGATTTGCCGATTTACGCCTGGGAGATGTTCCGCCATGCCCGCGTGCGCTCGCAGAGAAATCGTCGCCAAAGACCAGATTGGCGTCTATCATTGCACCGCACGCTGCGTTCGCCGAGCGTTCCTCTGCGGCAAAGATCCGCTCTCGGGAAGAGACCTCGAGCACCGCAAAGAGTGGGTGAGACTGCGGCTCGAATCGCTCGCGGGTTTTTTCGCGATAGACGTTGTTTCCTATGCGGTGATGAGCAATCACTTGCACGTGATCCTGAGAGCCAGACCCGACGTCGTCGCGAGTTGGTCGGACGTCGACGTCGCTCGCCGATGGGCCAGGGTCAAGGCCGTTTTCCGCAGACTCGAGCCCTCGAAAAAAGAGCCAGAAGAGGGAGTTGTGAAGTCGATCCTGAGCGATCGGCGAAGGATCGCCGAGTATCGCGAACGCCTGGCGAGCGTGTCGTGGTTCATGCGGCTTTTGTGCGAGGTTTTGGCCCGTTTGGCGAACGCTGAGGACAAGGTCAAAGGAAAATTTTGGGAGGGGAGGTTCGGCAGCATGGCCCTTCTCGATGAGGCAGCGATTTTGACCTGTAGCATGTACGTTGATCTGAATCCGATTCGCGCCAAGATTGCTGAAACTCCCGAAGAATCGAAGTTCACCTCGGCGCACGATCGCATCGAGGCCGTGAAGGCCAAGCCTGGGAGGCTTACTCTCGCGGCGAAGCGTCTGTTGGCGATGCACCGAAAGCGGAAATTGGCTGCGAATAAGGCTCGGTTCGACGCCGGTGTTCCGCCGAGTCCGGACGCTTGGCTCTGCGAGGTTACGCTTCGCGAAGGGCCTGGCGAATCTCCTTTGGTTCATAGAAGTAAGGTCGCGCCCGTGGTGAAAGGCTCTGCCCAGAAGTCGACGGCCGACGAATCGGCTCCGGCGCCGATCGGCCCGAGGGCGTCGGACAGGGGCTTTTTGCCGATCTCGCTCGCGAAGTATTTGACGCTGTTGGATTGGACGGGGCGAGAGATTCGCGAAGGCAAGAGCGGAGCGATACCGAGGGGGTTGAAGCCCATCCTCGAGCGGTTGGGTCTGAACTGCGAAACGTGGGTTGATCTGGTCGCCAACTTCGGCCGATGGTTCAAGCGAGCGGCTGGGCGAGGGGTTTCGATGGCGGCGGAGGCCGAGCGAACGGATCGTCGCTGGTTCCACGGGCAAAAGCACGCCCGAGCGGCTTTTCTGTAACAGCCGCCGTCGCCGTTGAGCGACAATCAACATCTGAAACGGGCACCCGACGAAGGGTGTTCGTTCGAGCATGCGCAAAGGGCTCGATGAGGAGCCAGTCATTCGCTCCGAAGCCGTGAATCTACGACCGTTCGGCTTAAAGTGAGCTCCTTGAGTGCTCGAAAGTGCTGGAGATCGACGGACATTCTCAAACCCTCCCGAAAGTGGACTGTCTGAATTCAGGGCCTCTAACTAAAACCACGCACGCTTTATGATAGATCAACCGATCGATTGAACCGCGTAAGAATACCCAGAATTGTGGAGTGTCTGGCTCTCTGATCCTTGTGGAGTGTCTGGCTCTCTGATCCCTCTAATCTTTCTAGTTTCCGGCTTCTGGCATAAGAAAGTCGCCGATTCTAGGGTTTCTGGATTTGGGAGTGCCATAGGTAGATCGTCCCGTCATCGCAACCCGCTGCCAGGGTTCGCCCGTCGGGTGAATATGCCACCCGGGTAACCGGGACTTCGGTCTCCAACGTGTTAAAGTTTTCCCCAGTTGCAACATCCCAAAGGCGAACTTCGCCATATATTCGATCGAGTGACCGGACGATTGGAACCAAGGAGGACGTTCGATCTCCGGCCGCTGCCGCCAGGGTCTTTCCGTCAGGGGAGAAGCTAACATCTGACATAGAAGCCTTTATCCTGACAATCATTCTCGATCGCAACGTCCCAGCCTTGGTGTCCCACATCTGAATTTGCATGGCCTCGTTTTGCCACCACGCAGCGAGATACCGACCGTCTGGAGAAAGTTCGACACGGTCCGGGAGGTCCGGGATCCGAAAATGAGATCGCACCGTTCCCTCGCTGAGGTCAATCAAATATGTATCAATGGCGTCGGAAATGTCGGGGTCGCTTGTTCCTAGTGCAAGGAACCGGCCGTTCGACGTAGTGGTCAATTCTGCGAAGAGTCGACCGGCGAATTCTAAGTGATGTAAACCGTTATTTGAGTTCTGCAATACAAGCTCGGAACCTTTGCCCACCGCATTGTCGAACGCAACAGCCGTGGTGTGGGTCTCCGGACAGTAGACCGGCCTGGAACCTGGCCTGCGGAAAGGGTGAGAGACCCACTTCAGACGCCCTCGGTCGTCCCATGCTCGTACGTCATGCGCACTAGTGATCATATCGCCGGAAGCGGTGAAGAGCAGTTGGGAAACCCCGCCCGCAGTCTTGATAGAGTACTTCATCGATCGCCGTTCGGTGTCCCAAACCTGTACTTCGGAAGCTTTCGACGATGCAACGGCAAGCGTCACGTTGTCGGATGAAAACGCCAATGCATCGACTGGCTTCAGATGTCCTTTCATGCTAAGTGCTGTCTGTAACTTCCCCCCCTTTACTCGGAATAGGAAGAACGCAACCCCCGATATGCCGATGAGTACAACGAAGGTCGAACGCATCCGAAGCCTAGGCATGGTGGATCCCCGTATTAGAGTCCGCCCGGATTCCAACCAATTGGTAGGATCCATTTGTACGAAAAGCCTGGCCAGTATGGGCCCCAGGTCAATGACATGCTTTTGTCCACGTTGGCCCTTACCGGCTTTCCCGTAAGTTCGGCGAACGTCGGAGTAGTCGGTGAATATGCGGTCTCGCAGCCCCAAAATTGAAAGTTGCCGGATGTCGACTCCCCCAGTGTTGCCAGTGTCTTCTCCAGTATCCACGGTGTTAGATACAGGCTACCGAGGTGAAAGGGCCCGATCTCAGACAGTCTAACTTCGAGGGAAGCGGAGGCCAAGATTTTTCCGCCGATCACTTGACTGACCACGCGATCACTACTATCGTTCTGTACCTGTTCAGTCGGATTTGCCGATTTACGCCTGGGAGTTGCTCCGCAATGCCCGCCTGCGCTCGCAGAGAAATCGTCGCCAAGGACCAAATCGGAGTCTACCACTGCACAGCTCGCTGCGTTCGCCGAGCGTTCCTGTGCGGCAAAGATCCGCTCTCCGGAAGAGACCTCGAGCACCGCAAAGAATGGGTGAGGCTGCGGCTCGAATCGCTCGCGGGCTTTTTCGCGATAGACGTTGTTTCCTATGCAGTGATGAGCAATCACTTGCACGTAATCCTGAGAGCTAGACCCGACGTCGTCGCGGCATGGTCCGACGTCGACGTTGCTCGTCGCTGGGCCAAGATCAAGGCGGTTTTCCGCAGGCTCGAACCCTCGAAAAAAGAGCCCGAAGAAGGGGTCGTGAAGTCGATCCTGAGCGATCGGCAAAGGGTCGCCGAGTATCGCGAACGCCTGGCGAGCGTGTCGTGGTTCATGCGGCTTTTGTGCGAGGTTTTGTCGCGTTTGGCCAACGCCGAAGACAAGGTGAAGGGAAAATTCTGGGAGGGCAGGTTTTTTAGCCAGGCGCTGCTTGATGAGGCTGCGATTCTCGCATGTAGCTTGTACGTCGATTTGAATCCGATTCGCGCCAAGATCGCCGAAACTCCCGAAGAGTCGAAGTTCACCTCGGCGCACGATCGCATCGAGGCCCTGAAGGCCAAGCCAGGGAGGCTTACTCTCGCGGCGAAGCGACTGTTGGCGATGCACCGAAAGCGGAAATTGGCTGCGAATAAGGCTCGGTTCGAGGCCGGTGTTCCGCCGAGTCCGGACGCTTGGCTCTGCGAGGTTACGCTTCGCGAAGGGCCTGGCGAATCTCTTTTGGTTCATAGAAGTAAGGTCGCGCCCGTGGTGCAAAGCTCTGCCCAGAGGTCGAAGGCCGACGAATCGACTCCGGCGCCGATCGGCCCGAGGGCGTCGAACAGGGGCTTCTTGCCGATCTCGCTCGCGAAGTATTTGACGCTGTTGGATTGGACGGGGCGAGAGATTCGCGAAGGCAAGAGCGGAGCGATACCGAGGGGGTTGAAGCCCATCCTCGAGCGGTTGGGTCTGAACTGCGAAACGTGGGTCGATCTCGTCGCCAACTTCGGCCGATGGTTCAAGCGAGCGGCTGGGCGAGGGGTTTCGATGGCGGCGGAGGCCGAGCGAACCGATCGTCGTTGGTTCCACGGGCAAAAGCACGCCCGAGTGGCTTTTCTGTAACAGCCGCTGACGCCGTTTAGCGATAATCAATGTCTTAAACGAGCACCCGACGATGGGTGTTCGTTCAAGCATGCGCGAAGGGCTCGATGACGAGCCTGTCTTTCGCTCCCAAGCCGTAAAACTACGACCGTTCGGCTTCAGTTCCGCTCCTTGAGTGCTCGAATGAACTGGAGATCGACCGACATCCTCAACCCCTCCCGAAAGTAGACTGTCTGACTTCGGGGCCGCCGGATCGACGACGGGAACGTACTGCGCCGCGAGATCGCGGCATGGGAAGAAAAGCGCAACACGGCAGGATCAAAGATCCATTGGACCTTCACGATCGCGGTGGCGCGCCAAAAACTCAAGAAGCTCTATCCCGACTGGAAGGAAGCGAAGGAGGCCACGGACCGGCACCTGGAATAGGCATTTTCACGTGTCCATCGAAGTGTGGAAGTGTACTAGGCTACCAGCTCAAAAGGCGTCTACTGAACAGATCATACAGAATACGAAGAACAGTCAAGGGGCTGTGAAAAAAAACACCCCCAGAGTTAGGGTGTCTGGAATGATCCCTCCTGAATTGGTTCCGCGCCCGAGGCGAGGTTTCCGCAGGGGCAGTGGAGGGTCTCAACAACAAGGTGAAATTGGTAACGAGAAAATCGTATGGTTTCCGGACTTATAAAGTCTCGAAACTGGCTCTATTGCACAACCTTGGGCGTCTGCCCGAGCCGGAACGCGCCCACAGATTCTGCTGAGGAGACACATTTAATGCGAGGGAGGTTGTTGGGGAAACCCTCCAGACTCGAAGTGCCCGTAGACCCGGAGTGAATCGAAATCGATCGCAAAGTACTTGAGCCTCTCACCGTCGAATTCCTCATAGTACGCGCCGTTCGAGGTAGTCCCCAGCCTCCATGGAACCGGCCCAATATTCTTCCAGTAGATTTGGGGTCCGTCCATAACCACAGCGAATCTTGGTCTTCGCCAAGGGAGGAAATCGTCTCGTTTTACCTTCGAAATAGTGTTGAGAGCCTGCCAGCAGTCCTCAAGCGAGCCGCATTCAAAACACCAGTACGTGATGCCGCCGTTAAATGAACCTCCTGAACAATAGAATAAATTGCGTGCCGAGCCCGGGAGCCGCTTTTTGACACCGACAATTCTCTTTGTAGCATTTTCGCCAGTTGCAAGCTCGGTTGGTTTCGAGAAATCTACGGTCGGTGAGCAGGCTGGAATGGCCAAGCAAAAGAAAAGAACTGAGATATTTGTCTTGCAAAGCTGCATAGGTACATGTCCTCACTAATACGTGTGCAAGTCAATAGCGACGAAGATCTGAGGGTAATACATGAACAGCATCAAGTAAAGCCTAAAGCGGTCCGGCAAGACACCACGCAAGTCCTTGGCTTAGACCAGCTATTCCCAAGTCACGAGTCCATCCTTTCCAATAACGAGGTTGGGTCCAGTAAACTCCGAAGGGCACGTGGGACATCTAAACTCGTTCGCCTTCAGAGCGTTTTGTTTCTTGACTTGTAGGAACGCAAGTTGGAGAAAGTCTTTCCACATTCCTCTCTTTACCATCATCTGCTCTTCCCAGCGTTCCAGCACATGGCCCTCACCAAAAAATGGGATGTTAAACAATTCATTGAACGCCCACACTTTCGCTATAAGGATGTCGATTAAGTCATCGCACGGCGCACAGACAGTCTAACATCGGGTTATCATCTCAGACGGTCTATGCCTTCTCGCCGCATAAGGCGTGGTTGACCCCCGGCGTTAAACTACGGAAGCTTGGGCAAGCCAAGCCGGTTTCGAACCTCGTCGGCTTGTTCCTTTGTAATGTGGTAGATCCGTATCGAATAACCCGCCCGCGCGATCGGTTTGAAAAACTGAAAGTAAGTGACGCCTTCTCCCGGCTCCAACTCGATCGGACCTTTTCTGACCCGTGACGGTTGGACCATGGACCCTCCTCGAAGGTGGTGAACGCTGACCGCGAAATAGCCAGGGACAGGTCCCTCGGCCCAAGGTTCTGCCGCAGACCGTTCCGACCGCCGACGCACCGGTGGAACATCCCGGGTTTTGACGCCCAGCCAGCCTTCAGGCGCTCGGCCGAAGTACGATAACCCGATCGGCTGCGCCTCAGGGTGCTCCACAAGCCAGGTCTTGAGAAACGTGAGATCCTGCCCCCAGTCGATATTACTGTCGACAAGATGCTCGTCGCCTCGCAGCGCCCCACCCGATATTTCGTTGAAATGCGACATCGAATGGGGATAAACCGCCAGGCTCGAGAGGACGCCCCAGGCAACGAGCGCCGCGACTACCGTTCGCAAGAGACGCCTGTGTTTGAAGCTGGGATCGCACAGTCGGGACGTGGCGATCATCAAGAAAGGGTAGGCAGGCAGGACATAGCGCAGGTGATGATTGAATCCAGTTTGCGAACTGACAAACCCAAAGAACGCCGCCGCGATGATCGCAGTGAACAGAAATGCGGCACGGCTTGGACGGCGAGTCCTCTTAAACGCCAAAACAGTCGCAAGCGCAATGAGCGCGAGCCATCCCGTTGGAGCTTTAACGCAGAATGCGTGAACATAATAATGCCACCATCCCCAATTGCGCCAGACTCCGTCGAGATAAGATGGGAATCCGCTTTCGAAATCCCGCCTCTGAACGTCGATCCCTTGAATGAAGTCCTCGGGCAAGGGAACTGGAAAATCCTTGAGTGGACCGGTCGCAAAGCGATTTCCTGGTATCTTCCCGTACGACTTGGCGGGTGGACCTGCTCCGGTAAAGATCGAGCTTACGAATTGATAGCTTCCCAGTGCTTTCCCCGAGCCACGAAACAAGTAGCCGCAGTTGATCACGAGGACGCTGATCGCAAACATCATTGCCAGCGAAACGACGAGTCCTGGCAAATGACGGTCGTCCGGCCGTTTCTTGCGCTGGATCAGGAGCGCGAGCGAAGGCCAAAGTGCATACAAGAGGAGCAGAGTCGACTTGGTCAGAAGCGCCAGGCCGAGCAACGTTCCGCAGAGGAAGACGCCCTTTCGACTCGGCTCGAGGAGATATCGCCAATAAGCGTAAGCGGCCGTGACGCCCATCGCCGCGGAGGGAACGTCCGGTGTTACGATCGCAGCGAAACCCAGTACCAACGGATCGAAGCACCAAAGCGCTGCCGCGAGGAGCCCGGACCATTTTCCGAACGACTCTCGAGACCAACGAGCGATCACCACTGCGGCGAGCAACGACCAACCGATTCCCGGCAGACGCGCCAAACGATAGAGGTCGAAATGGCGATCGAAATTGGCTTCTTTGAAGCGTTTCGAGAGGGTCCATTCGGAACGATCGATCGGAGTCGCCTCCGTCCATGCGAAATCGATGTTCGGTTTGGCGGCGAGGACGGGCAAGGCGGCGACGAGTCGAGAGAGGTGCGGATTCACGCGATAGGCGTCGAAGCGTCCAGTGAGCCAATGCGACATGCCCGCGGGCACATGCGCCATCTCGTCGATCGTAACGTAGTTCGTACGCGAGATCCCGAAGAGAAGCGCTGCGTGCGAACAGAGCAATAGCGCAAGCAGTACTCGATATCTTCGCGCGGAAAGTCTCATGGTCGTCAGTTGGCTTCCTGATCAATCACCTCGAAACCGTTGATGGTCCCCATTGCCCTCCAGGTCGCAACGGAGACGCTTTGTTTGATGAATCGAGCGGACCCATCGACGAAGAGCACGTTCACTCCGCCAGGGTGCCTGCTCGAGGCGTTGACCTCGACAAGGCCATGATAATCGTCCCTGCCGAAGTTGCAGCTGGGCTGATTCGGCGGAGAGATGTGCTGATAGCGCGTGTAAAACATTCCTCCGTCGCCCCACCTTTCGCCGGACCACTCGTTATCCGCGGTCCACCGCGCGGCGGAAGAGGCGTTGATCGAGGAACACGAGGAAACTCCGGGGCTTGGAACGTAATAGTCGGCCTTTGGATCCCTCAATCCGCCGGTCCCAAGACAGCGCTCGCTCATGGCCGCGGTCGTCGAGAAACCATCGTAGACGTCCATCGGCTTGACGGCGCTCTGATACCAGAACATGCCATTGTTCTTGCCGTCCCGATGGGGTGAACCGAAGAACAAGTTATATTGCAGGCTTCCTGCATTCGCTCGATAGTTGCAATGCGCCAGGCCGTGGAGCTCCGGGATTCGATCGGAATCGGAGGGGCATAAAAACGTTTCAACATGAACGCTGATCGACGTCAGGTTCTGAGATCCGAAGTTGGGATTCTCGGACCATGGGATGAACGAAAAATTGAGCGAGTTAAAGAGCTGGGTTTGTTCGAGATAGGGCAGAAGCTGCGACTGAGCGGACCATCTGGGGATAAAGAGAAAAGGGCCGTCTCCTCCGACGCCAAACGGGTACACCCCGAGAGCAGATTCATAATTTGACAGCGCCAGGCCGAGCTGCTTGAGGTGATTCAGGCAAGCCAGGCGTCTCGCAGACTCGCGCGACTGCTGCACCGCCGCCAAGAGCAGCGCGACCAGAACCCCAATGATCGAGATGACAATCAGGAGCTCGATGAGCGTGAAGGCAGGGCGAATGCGTCGGCGCCGGTCGTTCATATCATAGGGTCTGTCCGGGAATGCTGCGTTGACGACGCGTTGTCCAGGAACTTAGCTCGGAGCACCACCCACGGCTTTAGCCTGAGTTTTGCGTGATCTACTTCGAAAGAACAGCCAAGTGAGCGCGGCCATCGAGACAGCCAGGAAAAAAACGTACAGGTAGAGGTTTCCCGGGTTCGACTTCTTCTTCGTGGGGAAGTCCCCCAGCCCAAGTCGGCCAAGGGAGAAGTAAGAGGGCGGCTTGACCGCGAGGTCGAACGATGCGAGCGTGAACGTCGAGTTGACATAAGAATTCACGAACGCCGTCTTCGGAACGGGAATCGAACTGCTTAAATCGTACTCAATCCTACTCATACAGTGCAGCTCGCGCGCGTCTTCCGAGAGCCTGGCGTCGACCTTCGATTCGTGTACGATGTAACCGTGATGGGGATCGACGATCATCCATCCCACCGTATCCAGTGCTGGCTCAGGCATCATGAAAGCGTCTTCATTCCAAACGTTGCTCGAAGCGATCGCCTTCATCCTGGTCATGATTTTCCGCGTTGCATCCGGCGGAACGACGACGCGGAATTCCACTCGAACGAGGTCGAAGCCGTCTCTCTGCAAACTTTCGGTCTTTTCGATTTGGAAATAAGGCGATTCCACGAGTTTCGCCAGCGCGTACGGACCAACGTAGCACGGCGACATTACGCTCTCCATTCTCGCCGTCCGCAATTCGTAAAAGTAACCAAACGACGCATTGTTGGTCTCGACATAGTAATCAGCGTCGGGCACTTGACGTCTGCAGACGTAGTGCGCATCCGGGGATGCCGCAAGGACGATTCGATCGAGGTATGCTTTCTCGCCGTCCCTCTCCTCGATCTTGGAAAACTGGTAAGACTGGAGATCGCCGTTCCCGGAATAATCCAGCGTATAATGAGCGGTCTTACCGCTCGTCGATCGCCGATCGCGAACTCCTTTCACGGTCAAATTATTATAAATTCTAAATGTTAGAGGCGATTGCTCTTTCATCTCCTTGAGAAGGCTTTCCCGCGAAGCGGGGACTCCCTCAGGCTGGGCAAAAAAGGCGAGACAGAGCACTCCGGCAAACGTGTTTATCACTTTTTCCCGCTCTCACAAAATGGGACGATAAGCACCAGCCGTACGGTCCAAAGGAATACCCTCGCCAACCTCTTTGAGTGGACTTGATCCAGTCAAATTATGATGCGGCCATACTAAGCTGTCAACCTACTAACGCGTCGCATTTAATTGTTCCTGGGTGATCCTGCCAACCGTGAACGCGGGCCAGATCGCAGATATTCCAGGGGCCAGATCGCACAGGGGCCAGATCGCACAGGGGCCAGATCGCAGACATCCAAAGTACGTAGACGTCCCATCTCAGACCTCCTCAGGTTTGAAACGGGTATCACAGCGCCCACCTTCTTGCTTGCGATCGATTCAGGTCTTAATCTCGCTCCACTCGCTCGATACACCAAGGAGAATCGCCCCGTGAGCCACGAAACGCAGCATGGCCATGGTCATGGTCATGGTCATCATCCCCAAGCCGCCCTGATCCAATTTTGGCCCGACCCCCTGACCGCACAATCCACATTGCCCATCAATGGTGAGTATATCTTTCTTGCGTATACTCCATCGATCATACCTGATCTGCATCAGCAGTTCATACAGACGGCCCAAGGACTTGTCAACGTCAACAGGTCGTTGCCGGACACCTACAGCATGCAGTTTAAGAGCTTCGAGACGGCCGTGATCGCGGGTTGGTACAGCATTACGCGCAAGACCTAAGGATTCGTCAGGATCTTGGTTCAACCGGACACTTCCTCTGACAACGGCCTGGGGACTTTGAACCTGCTCAACGACGGCCAGACGCACAATGCGCCTGGCTGGGTGAGAACCCGCTGGATCGAGAACGGTCAATACATCGAGGTGCACTCCGCCGATACAGGACACGGAGGCAACCCTCAGCTCGCTCTGACGATCAGCAGCCAGCTCTCGCTTGGAGACGCCGACGTGTTGACGGGCACGCATTCCCAGGCGCCTTAACATCGTGCCGAAATGGTTCGAATCACGGTTGCGTCAGCCACCAAACCATCTTCTTGGTCACGATCTCGGGCTTGTCGCGATGCACGAAGTGCCCTGCCCCGGGCAAGGCGACGATTGTCAACTCGTTATCGATCCATTTCCAGGTGTCGTTCAAGGCGGCTGGCAGCAGCGCTGCATCGTCGAGACCATAGATCATCAGCACAGGGCACTTGATCTGCGGCAGCTTCGTCAAGGCCTGGTAAGGCTCTCGAAAGTAGTTTGCCTTGTAATAGTTGAGCATGCCTTCCATCGAAGACCGTCCGAGCGCTTCGAGATAGATTTTCTTTGCTTCGGGTTCCTTGACCCAAAACACCAGCATCTCGGGCGTGACGAACTTGGCTGCATCGGGCTTTTGAAAATTGCGCGTATTGGCTGTTTTTCTGTTGATCGGGGTTGTTGGCAAGCTCGGCGAGAGGCCGCTGGGGTGAGGGGAATTGAGAATGACGAGGCGATCGACCTTGTCGGGATGGGTCATCGCGAAACTCCAGGCGATTCCTCCGCCCCAGTCGTGACCGACGAGGACCATCTTCTTCTGCTTGAAGTGGTCCAATACGGCGGCGACGTCTCCGACGAGCTTGTCCATCTTGTAGTTGTCGACGCCCTCGGGCTTGTCGCTGAGGTTGTAGCCGCGCAGGTCCAAGGCCACGACCTGAAAATGCTTGCTCAATTCCGGAATCTGGTCGCGCGCAGGTGTAATGGAAGTCGGGGAATCCGTGCAGCAGGACGAGCAGCGGGCCTTCGCCTTTGGTCACGTAATGCAGCTTGACTCCTGACGAATCGACGAAGCCGGACTTGCCGAGTTCGGTATCGAGTGGGGGCTCCGACGGAAGCGCCAAGAAACAAAGAGCCGCCAGGGCTGAGTATCGCATCGATGGGATCTCCTCGATTGAGCAAGTGGTTCTATCGTTTATTACGTCTTGAGACCTGGGAAATGATACCCCCGAAAGAAACAAGCTCTTGAACCATCGAGTAGAGAGGGGACGCACAGCAAGCTCATAGACTCCTGTGTTTTCCCCTCCCCCTCTAAAATTCCGTACGGCGGGTTTTCCCCAGTACGGCTTCAAACAGGAATTCAACCGCGACCTTCGTCGTTCTGCGAGTACGCAGTGCGGCTTATACGCGGCTAAAGTCTCGATCGTCTCCCACCTGTAAGGGACCTTGCGGTCAAGACCTCCCCGCGAGGGGAAGCTGAGGTGGAAGCCCCACGACACTATCCTGTCCAGAGGTCCTTGGCTCGCCAGCGGGTTATGTTGTCCCGCCGGGTCAACGCTTACTACGACCTCATCTGAGCCTCTCTCCTCCACTCGGCAACTTATGGATTCGCTGTCGAGCCATCCAGCTCTCGCTGGCAGGAAGAGAGAGGGTCCCCATTTTAATCGGCATGTCTCTTCGTACGTGCCATCCCCAGGACCCCGGTGGACCGATCGGTTGCAATTAGCTGTTGCTTCACCGACCGTGTTAGCCTTCGCCAATTCCGCTGTGGCTCGGCGGCCACGATTCTCCCACGCGAGTTGGTTCTTGCGTGAAACGTGTAACGAGGCAGACAGGTTCGCTTGCGCTACGGCCCGCACGATTGCTAGCCCTCCACCAACATAGGACGTTTACTATCGAGCTTTCGCTGGGCGGGTCGCCCCGACCAACGTCGATTATGACTACGCGGGTAAACAGCCAATTCCCGCGACCGGATTCGCACCGGCAAGACACACCGCCTTATGGGCTGCGAACGGAATGACACGGAAAAAGAACTGAGAGAATGAGCATCGGATGTAATCAATCTTAATCAGACTTTGGTCGTTTCCGTTTGTTTTCCCCTTCCGTGTCATTCCGTGCTTTCCGTGGTAGCACTCCTCTTCGGGCTCCACTCTTGCCAAGGCTTTGCACCGGCCAGCGACCCGGAGGGCTAGCCCGTAAGGGATTCGATTTCCGAGGCACGAAAACTTTGCCCCGGCCGCCCAAGAGCGGTTTCTGCTTGATTGATCATTCGTTTCTAATTATGTCTCAAAGCTTCGATAGGTTCGAGTCGCGAGGCGCGGCGTGCTGGGTACCAGCCGAAGAGGACTCCGACGCCCACTGCCACGCCGAGCGATAGAAAGATCGAGCCGACGTCGAGTTGCGCGGGCAGCGGCTTTTGTGTAAACACTCTGGCCAAAAGCGGGATCCCGAAGACCATGATCAGGCCGGTTACACCGCCGAGCAGTCCGCCGATCGTGGTTTGGACGACCGCCTCGATGATGAACTGCATTGTGATGTCTCGCCTGTTGGCGCCCAAGGCTCTGCGGATCCCGATCTCGCGAGTTCGCTCGGTGACGGTGGCAAGCATGATGTTCATGATGCCGATGCCGCCGACCAGCAAGGAAATCGAGGCGATGAGCATCAACAGCATGTTGTAGCGGTCTCGCGCGTCCTCGGCCTGCTTCAGCCGGTCGAGAGGAACCGCGACTTTCCAATCCTTCTTGTCGTGGCCGCGTTTGAGCATCTCGCCGACCAAATCCCCCGTGCTTTGAACTTTGTCGATGTCGGAGATCGTCAAAGTGATCTGATGCAGCTCCACTTGTTCGTTGATAACGCTCGACCCTTGTCGGAACATCACCTTCTCTCCGAAGCGGACGCGACAGGTGCGGATCGGCATATAAACGTCGAGGTTATAGTTCTCTTCCGATTCGACTCCGCCGGAGGTTCCCTCTGGGCATGCGGTCTTTGACCACGCCAACGACAACGTATTCCGATTTATTGATAACGACGCCTTGACCGAGCGGGGCTTCGAATGGGAACAGTTCCCTGGCCACTCCGGCGCCGAGCACGACAACGTTCCTCAGGCGTTGTGCGTCCCCCTCGTCGGCTGGGTCGTCGCCGTCTTTGAGGAACCTGCCGGCCGCCATTTCGATGTGGTTGATTTTCGCGTAGGCCTCGGTGGTCGCGACCACTCGGGCTGTAATCTTTCTGCCGACGTGCCGAGCCTCTTGAGGAAAGATGCGCATCGGCACCTGTCCGATGACCGCGCCGATGAGCTTGAAACGTTCGAAGTCTTCCCAAGTCAAGCCGTAGCTGACGTTCCATCTGGGCGTGGCGGCGGCTGGCGCCTCGACCGGTTTGACGCTCGTGACGATGACGTTTGTCGTGCCTTGCCTGCGAATGTCCTCGAGGGCGTCTTCCATGCTGCCCCTGCCGAAGGCCATGAGTGCGATCACGGAAGACGTGCCGATGATGATGCCGAGCACGGAAAGGATCGATCGCAGTTTATGCAGCCAGAGACTGCGCAGAGCCAGCACGAAGCTACTCTTGGCTTTGATCCAGATCGTCGACAGATTTTCGAACATTGGCGCCGAAGCAGCCGCCTCGAGTGGGTCTTCGGCCGCCGGCGCGGGTTGTCCAAGCTGCAATGCAGCGGGCGGAGTTGCGTCGTTGCGAACATCCGACTCGACTTGGCCGTCGCGCATGCGAACCACTCGCCGAGCCCACTCGGCAATGTCGTTTTCATGCGTAACCATGATGATCGTCTTGCCTGCTTCATTCAGTTCCCGAAGCAGCCGCATGATTTCGTCGCTGGTGTGCGAATCGAGGTTTCCAGTCGGCTCGTCGGCGAGGATGACCTCGGGATCGTTGACCAAGGCGCGAGCGATGGCGACGCGCTGTTGTTGCCCGCCGGAGAGTTGAGTGGGTCTGTGGTCGAGCCTCTGACCCAGACCAACAAGCTCCGCCAGCTCGATACAGCGCTGGCGGGTCGCGTCGGTGAGCCTGCACCCTTGATAGAGCAAGGGGATTTCGATGTTCTCGACGACGGTGTATTGAGGCAGGAGGTTGTAGGATTGAAAAATGAAGCCAAGGTGGCGGCTGCGGACTTGAGAAAGTTCGTCATCGTCGATGCCGGCGACGTCTTCATCTCCCAGGAAATAGTGTCCCTCCGTGCAGCGGTCGAGACAGCCGAGCATATTGAGGAGGGTGGATTTGCCCAGATCCGGAGGGTCCCATCAGCGCGACGAAATCGCCCTGTTCGAACTCGCAGAGTCACTCCCGCCAAAGCGGGAACGACGACTTCCTCCATTTGATAGTTTTTGACCAGGTTTTCCACACGCGCCACGACCGGCATCGGCAAGCCTTTGGTATCGGGGGTTTCGCCTCTGCTTATCTCGAGGCGATCGCGGCGGCCGGTTTCTTTTCTTGATCTTCGGCGGAGAGCGACGCTGGGTTGAGCACCACCTGTTCCCCCAAGGCGAGTCCGCTTTTCACTTCGGCCACGCCGCTGGTTGCTCATGCCGAGGGTGATCTCGCGAGGCTCAGGAACGCCGTCGGCGCCGAGAACGAAGCACTTGGGATTGGCGCCCGCGGCTGATCGCGCCGACGACCGCCTGGACCGGCACGACCACCACATCCGACGCGCTTTCATTTGCCAATATTGTCACTTCGGCGCTCATGCCCGGCTTCAGGCCCTGGACGGGTTCGTCGATCGACACGACGGTTTTGTAAAGCTTCACGTCGGCTGCGAACCAGTCTTGCTGACCGGCTACGGTGTCGACCGTTTTGACGTGGCCTTGGAAGACGCGGTTGGGGATGGCGTCGATCCGGATTTGAGCGGACTGCCAAGTGGTTTTATCTTTCGGATCCTTCTCGTTCCGCAGGTTCGAGACCATGGCCTCGTGCACTCGGACGTTGACGACCATTTGAGTGAGGTCGGGGATCTGCATTAGTTTTTGGCCTTCGCGGACCGGTTCTCCCTGCGCGACGATCGATTGCTGCGATCCGCCGCCGCTGCGGGCCTGGTCGGAAACGTAATAGACGACGAGCCCGGCTTGCGGGGCCAATACGGTGCATTTGGCGATCTCGGCCTCGATCTCCTCGAGCCGGCTCTGCTCCTGTTTGTAGACCGATTCCTTGGACTGCCTGTCCGCGTCGGCCTGGACGAGCTTGGCTCGGGCCTGGCTTTTCGTACGTTCGAGAGCGCGCTTGGCCTCGGCGAGCTTGGCGCTCAGATCCTGGATCGTCCGTCTCTTGGTGAAATCCACCAGAACCCGACGTTCGGTTTCGAGTTTCTTCAGTTCGATGCGGGCTGCGTCGAGCCGGGCGCGATCTCCGCGTGCTTGAGAATCGCTCTGATACCCCATCTCGGCCATGCGATCCGCCCAGATCGATCGTCTCAGTGCAGAATCCAAATCCCCTTTGGCCACTTCGATTCGGCCTTCGACGTCCTCGAGCGCCTGGAAGTATTCAGCTTTCTGGTAACTCTCGAGATCGATCTTGGCCAGGTCGAGCGTGTTCTTGGCTGCCTCGACGTCGCTCTCGTTCTGACTGTCTTTGATTCGATACTCTTCGTCGGCGGTCACCCACGCGGCCTTGGCCTGGTCGACCTTGATCTTTTGATCCTTCGAGTTGCTCGACGAACCCGGACGAATCGAGCTCCAACAGCTTTTCCCCTTTGACGACCTGAACGCCTGGTTCAATGATCCATTTGATCGTCGTGGCGATCGTGCTGCCCTTCGCACCAGACCTCACTGTGCAGATGATGTCGCCGTTTTTTGCCGATTCCAACGTGCCGCGTTCGACGACCGAGACCTTGAGTTTCTCTTTGACCACGGTCCAGGTAGGCCCCTTGTACGCGGCTTTTCCGAAGAGCTTGCCTGACCAGGACCGACCCGTAACCAAAGCCAGGACGATCAGTAGGCCGCCTGCCGCGAACGTCCACAGTTTGCGCCTGGTCGACCAAGGTGCGATCTTGGGGCTTCGAGAGTGTGCGCAGGCTGGAGAAGTCCGAGAGCCGTTTACCGCCGATGGAGGCATCGTCAAAACCGGAGCGAGATCGTCGCCAGCCCCCTTCAAGACGCGCGTTTCTTCTCGGGTTTGGGACGGCATCGTCTGTAATGGCCGATTCATCGAGGGGTCCTGCTCGCAAACGTCGAGAAACAACAGGCTTCGTCCTAACGATACAATCTTGTCGTCTCGATCGAGAACTGTGACGGAAACTTTTCCAACCCGCGACGCTCGAGATGCTCGGAAGATCGACGCCCTGTTTGTCACGGATTCGGGTCGTCGAGACAATCTCCTTTAGCGACTCTTCATGCGCATCAAGGCGCCGGGCGGTGTTGGGAGGCGAACCGAGATGACGGCGTCGGCCGATGGACGGAAAACGCGATTTGAGACGCTGGTGGTCGAGCACCACGTCCAGTTGCGTGCGTTCGTGCGGTCGTTGGCTGTCAATCCGGACTGGGTGGACGACGTCTCGCAGGAAGCTTTTCTCACAGCCTACCGCGAGTGGAGCTCGTACGACGAATCGCGCAATTTTGGCAAATGGATTCGAGGGATCGCGGCAAACATCGTCCGCAACGAGATCCGCAAGGACGCGCACCGGCATCGGCTGTTGCACACCGAGCTTGCGGAGATCCTGCTTTCCCGTCAGATCGAATCGAAGGACGTTACGGAACCGTTGACGCTCGAGGCGGTCAAGGAATGTCTTGGCAAGTTGACGCCGACGTCCCGAAAGGTCGTGCAGGCGAGGTATCGAGATGGAGAGTCGGCGCCGGAAATTGCTCAGAAGTTCGAGTTCAGTCCTGCCAACGTCAGACAAATGCTCGTCAGGATTCGCAGGCAAGTCAGGCAATGCGTCGAGCTCAGAATGCCGAGAGAGGCTTGAAATGGATGACAACCGGTTCGAATTCCTGATGGGCGGGCTTCTCGACGACGCATTGTCGGACGAGGAAACCTCCGAACTGGCTCAGATCGCAAGAGGCCACCCCGAGGATTTGGCGGAGCTTCAATTCCAGCTCGAGACCGCCGACCTGATCTCGCAGGCCGAGGATGAGCTACGAGCCAGTGCGATGTTCGTGGCTGCGACGCTCGAACGCGTTGGAGAAAGTCCGTTCGTCGCCGGCGTCCGCGAGGCCATGTCGAAAGAAGGCGGGAGGTCAGGAACTTCTTGGCGCTCGGTTCTCGTTGGCCCTGGGTGGTTGCATCGGCCGCGGGTTTGGCTCTTATCGTTGGTGCGGTTGCAATGTTGCCCAGGAATCAGCCGACCGTCGTTCGCATCACCGCGCTCAACGGCTCGGTGCAATGGACCGGCGACGGCGGACAGGTGAAGGTCGATCTCGAAGTCGGGCGCACGCTTGGCGGAGGCACTTTGGAATCGCTTTCGAGCGAATCTTGGGCCTTGCTGGAATTCCGAGACGGTTCGACCGTCTGCTTGTCTGGGCTTTCGATGCTGACGATCGCCGAGGGCCGGACCAAGGAATTGCACTTGCGCCGCGGCAACTTGTCGGCCAAAGTCGCGCATCAGCCCGCTGGCAAACGCATGGCGATCCACACGCCAACCGCGAAACTGGAAATCCTTGGGACGCAACTCAACATCGACGCCGACGCCTCGTCGACTGTGTTGAGCGTCAACGAAGGACGGGTGCGCGTGACCAGGTTGGTCGACGGCAAGGTCGTCGACGTGCCCGCGGACCATCGGATCGTCGCGTCCGCGAATCGGCTTGCGGATTACAACCCCAGGCCCAGGCCCCGCTCAGTGCACTCCTGGCGAAGCAGCTTGCCGAAGGACGCGAAATACGGGCAAGCGTCGAGCTCCAAGGCCGACGACGCATACGCTTTGCAGTCGGCTCCGCTCTTGCTGACGTGCCGTCGGCCGAAGCCTCTGCTCATTTACCTGACAGCACTTTCGGTCTCCTCGAGCGACTCGCCGCCGGTTCTGCTCGAGCAGGGAAGCCGGTTCCGAATCCGTGGACGTATGGGATCCACATCTCAATTGTATTTTGGCGTCACCATGAATTACCCCAAGGGGGGGTTTGCTGGAAAGTATCTGACAAGCAGGCAAATTGAGGCGCCTGGCAAGGTTGGGAAGTCCTTCGAAGTCGAGCTCGCTTTGGAGGAATTCAAACCTGAGGAACCCAATTTCCCAACGCCCATCGGTCTGGAGATTGTTGATTGTTGGTGCCTGACGCTCCATGAAGACATGGGGCTCGAGGTGTCGAGCATCGAGCTGATTTCTCCAAAGCCTTGATCAAGATACAACGATCGGACCATCGTACATTCAACACGAGCTTATCGAGGACGTTCCATGAATCGGCTGCTGAAGATCTCAATCGTCGTTCTGACTTTCGTGCCGGCGGCCGCCCAATCGTTCGCACAGGAGAGTGGCCCAGAGTTCAAAGCGCCGGACGACGTTGCCTACCACACGGACAATATCCTGAGCGAAGGCGTTCGCATGTCCGCGGAGGTGTTCGCGCCCAAAGCCCCAAAAAGCGAGAAGCTTCCTACAATCGTGATGAGCCATGGCTGGGGCGGCGTGGCGGAGTCGCTTCGTTCCGACGCCGTTCTCTTCGCCAAGTCGGGGTACATGGTTATAACTTTCGACTATCGCGGTTGGGGCAAGAGCGACTCTCGTTTGATTCTCTCCGACGGCAAGCTCGAGAGGAAGGAGGGCAAGTTGATCGCGGAGGTCAAGGAGGTTCGTGAAGTGGTCGATCCGATCGAGCAGACGACGGACATTATGAACGCGATCCAATGGGTTGCGGGCGAAAAGCAGTGCGACCCTCTCCGCATTGGCCTTTGGGGCTCATCGTACTCAGGCGGCCACGTGGTCTATGTGGCCGCTCGCGAACCACGGGTCAAAGCGTTCGTAAGCCAAGTCGGAGCGATGGACTCGCGTTGGTCAATCGCGAATCCCCAAATGCGGCAATTTACCCATACTCAAGGCAGCGAACGCACGCACGGAAAGATCGGATATCCAAAACCCAGTGAAAAGTTTGGAACGCTCACCGGAGCCCCTGTGATCGAGAAGCTGGCCACCTACGCCCCCATCGAAGACATTGGCCGCTCTCCGAACTGCGCCAAGCTCTTTATCATTGCCGAGAACGAGGAGTTGTTCGACAACAAAGACAATGCCATCCTGGCTCACGAGCGAGCCTCCGGAATCAAGAAGCTTGTGACGATCAAAGGGATCAAGCACTACGGCGTCTATTACGAGAAACGCGCCGAGGCCCAGAAACTGGCGCTCGATTGGTTCGATGAACATCTGAAGAAATGACACGCCTCGCCCAGCCTTGCTTACTAAGGCCAACCTATTCGCTTTTCGTTTATTGTACGGGTAGGTTTCCTCTTTACTTGTTCGTTAATCCCTCGTTGTCGCTCGAGCTCGGTTCTTTTCGATGAGTGTCTAGGAGTGATTGGGCTCCAGGCTCGCCGAGTTGTTTGGAAGCATGGCTCGACGCGCGTCCCACTGAGATTTCATCGATTCTTTAGACGAATTCAGGGAAGCGAATTCGCATCAATCGGAGTCTTACCGATGATGACCGCTCTTTGAACTTATACTTCGTCGAGCCCAAGCAGATCCGCGGAAGCGAAGGCATTTCTGGGCCAAGACGGCCATGTTCGCTGTGCGTTGCCGCATTGGCGCGGAAATCCAAGGCGCGGAAGCGCCAAAGGAGCCTTTATGCGCGGAGCTTCCAACTGGCTTTCATTTTCAAGGAAATCGCAGAGGCGCGATCGCCCAGGCTTTCGTGCGCGAAGGACGAAACGACGGCTCGAGTGTCTCGCGCCAGAGATCCTTGAACCGCGGGTAGTGCCCAGCACGGTTCAGGTGGTGTACACGCTCGCATCCAACTGGGGCTCGGGATTCCAAGGACAGATCGCGATCAACAGCACCGACCCAGTGGCGATTCCAAATTGGAAACTCCAATTTACTCTTAACGCGACGATCAGTTCGATCTGGGACGCGACCATTGTCAGCCATACGGGAACTCAATATACGGTCGAGGGCGATAGTTGGGATTCTTCGATCCCGGCGAACGGATCTCAATCGTTCGGCTTCGTGGCGAACCCTGGCGGCGTCGCGGCGCCTTCGGGTTATATCCTCAATGGAATCCCGATCGCCAACTGGGGCAGTCAGAACCCGGTAGCTGGAAATGTCAATGCCTCGACCTACGAGAACCAGGCCGCCACGATCAACGTCCTGGCCAGCGACAGCGACCCGAACGGCTATGCACTTTCACTGTCCTCGTTCACACAAGGCAAGGACGGCGGCGTCGCCAAAGGCGCCAGCGGAACGCTTGTGTATACACCCAAAACTGGATTTCTTGGGGCCGATTCGTTTACTTACACCATCACAAACGGGCACGGAGGCAAGGCGACTGGCAGAGTGACGGTCAATGTTCAGAGCGCTGGCCAGAGCGTCTGGCCGTCTCAGTACTTTGCACCTTATGTCGACATGACGCTTTATCCAACATACAACCTGACTTCGGCGATGCAGAACGCGGGGCTCAAGTACTTTACGCTTGCGTTCGTCGTAGCGGATACTGCCAACGGCAACCAGCCGAGTTGGGGAGGATATTCGAGCTACGACGTCAACGGAGGCGCTTACGACATGGCTCTTCGGAGCCAAGTGATGGCTGTTCGCGCCAAAGGGGGAGACGCGATGGTCTCGTTTGGAGGCGCCAGCGGAACAGAGCTGGCACAGGCAATCACTAATGTTTCAAGCCTGACCAGCGCTTACCAAACCGTGATCAACGCCTACAACCTGACGCAGATCGATTTTGACATCGAAGGCGCCGCCGAAGCGGATCACGCTTCGATCGACCGCCGATCGCAAGCGATGGCGGCGCTCGAGCAAACCGCCGCGGCCCAGGGCAGACCCTTGTCCATTTGGCTCACACTACCTGTCCTTCCCAGCGGGCTTACGAGCGACGGGGTGTATGTCCTCGATTCGGCAATCAAGTACGGAGTGAAGATCGCCGGCGTGAACATCATGACGATGGATTACGGCAGCTCGGAGGCGCCCAATCCCAACGACATGGGAACCTACGCCATCGACGCAGCGCAGTCTTTGCACTCGCAACTCGCGACAGCCTATGGTTCCAGTCTGTCCTCGGCTCAGCTTTGGCGGATGGTCGGAGTCACTCCCATGATCGGGCTCAACGACGTGTCTCCGGAGCTCTTCTCGTTTGCAGCCGCCCAGCAGTTGACCACGTTCGCGGAGCAGGTGGGAATCGGCAGGATCTCGATGTGGTCCTTGAATCGCGATCAACAGGATCCGAAGGGAGCTATCAACTACGTCGAGGACGATTCGAGCAGCCTCGCCCAGAGCTTGTACGAGTTCTCCGAGATCTTCTTGAAATACGAGAAGGGCTAAGCTCAGGGCAACCGCGGCGGCGCAGCGGATTGTTTGAAAGCACTTTGAGGGAACGGATCAGACTTGCCTGGACATGAGGTAGCTCTGGATCCGTTCCTCGAAGCTTTTGTCCGTGGCCATAACGTGTTCGAAGTCTTCTTTTGTGAGGACGTAAAGCTCAACTTCGGAGCGCGAGACCACGGATTCGTCGATCGGCTGGCGAAAGATCGCCGAAATTCGACCGAAGGCCTCGCCGACTTTGAGCATGCGGGAATCGCCCGCGAGGTTCGTCGCCTCCGCTTCTCCGGCTCCCAGGATGTAGACGCTGTTGCCAAGTGCGCCCGCCTCGACAATGGTTTCCCCTGCTTTTCGCGTTTCAATGGTCATGCGTTCGGCAATTCGCGAGAGAGTCGCTTCGCTGAGGCCTTTGAGCCTGTCGGAAAGGGCCAAAGCCCTGAGGATTTTGACCAACTTTCTGGGCCTGACGTTCGAGACGATGCGGCCGCCGACCATGTTGACGATGCGATCCGCCCGATCGAGAATGCGCTGGTCGTGCGTGACGATCAGCACCGTCGAGCGGCTGGGTCCATCGGCCAATCGGCGGAAGAGGTTCATCACGATCTCCCCGGAGGCTGCGTCGAGCGCGGCGGTTGGTTCGTCGGCCAGCACCAGGACGGGCGTGTTGACCAGAGCCCGGGCGATGGCCACACGCTGCCTCTGTCCGCCGGAAAGCTTCGCGGGAAGGTGGTTCATCCGCTCGCCCAGACCAAGCTCCTTGAGTATCGACCGCGATCGATCGTTCATATCATCGAAAGATTGTGCATGGAGCGCGGCGCCCATTCGTACGTTCTCGATTGCCGAGAGCGAACTGAAGAGGTTGTGCGATTGAAAGATGAAGCCGATCTCCTTCCTGAGCTGCTCCTGCTCGTGAGATGTGAGATTGGCAGCCTCCCTGCCCAGGACTTCGAGGCTTCCTTCCTGCATTTTCCTGAGCGCGCCGATCAACGTAAGCAACGTGGTCTTGCCTGATCCCGATGGGCCGGTGAGGATGACGATTTCGCCCTGGCCGACTTCCAAGTGATTGTCGAAAAGCACTTGGGTTTTGGCGTCCGCCTCGCCAAAGATGTAATTGACTCCGCGCACGGATGGCAAGCTCTTCGGTCCAGACGCGAGAGACGGCCAGGCTCTCTTGGCTAACCGGCTTTTGGATCAAGTTCATTTCTTAGAATCCCGAGGTTTAGCCGAAGAGTTGAGCTGGGTCGGCGTTGGCGAGTCTCCGCGCCGCAAGCAACCCGGAAAGCGAGCACATCAAAACGGCAAAGACGAACACCTCCGCCGCAAGCTCGGGCTTGAGCTCCATGGGCAGGCCCGTGGCTCGGTTGACCCAAGCGAACAGCAAGACGCTTGTCAAAAGACCAGAGAGATACCCCAAGACGGAAAGTTGCACTGCCTGCGTCATGACGATCGCGAACAAGCGCCGGTTCGAATGCCCCATCGCCTTGAGCGTAGCGAATTCGGGCAGGCGGTCGGATATGTCTGCGTAGAGAACCTGGTAGCAGATCGCCACTCCGACGGCGAAGCCCATGACGACGCCGATGCGGAAGACGACGCCGATGGGCGCCACCCGGTCCCAGAACGTCTGCTCTTTGGCCAGGAGCCCAGACTTGGAGAGCACAAGAACGTCCGCGGGAAGCGCCTTGCGGATCGCTTCCAAGAGTTCCGGAGCGGGCTCGTTGCGCGACTTGGTTTGCAAGACGCCCACGTCGATCGGCTGAGAGCTCGGCGAGCCCCCTCTGCGATCGGGAAAGATCGAGAGAAAGTTCGCTTCGGACATGACCAGGGTCCCGTCGTTTTGAAAATCGGGACCAAGCGAAAACTCGCCGACGATCTCGATCGTGCGTCCCGAAAGCTCCGAGACGAGCCCAGGGGAAAGTGGTCCGAGCTTCTTCGTTCTGGATCGGTTGTCGGCCATGGCCGTTCTGGGCCTGCGCCAGAGCTCCGTGTTTTCGTTCAACGATTCGATCAGGAACACATGATCTCGCGGGTTGCAACCAATGGCTTGGATGCGATGCAACAGCCCGTCCTGGAGGTTTCGCCAGCGCGGCCTGCGGGTTTCGATCAAGACCGGAAAGCCCGCATTCACCCCGTCGAAAGACTTCGCCTGTTCGAGCCTGATTCTGGGAAACGGTTGGGGAATCGAAAGCGTGTAGATCGTCCGACCGACCAGAAAAATCTCGCCGTCAAAACGGCGGATCAAACCGACCATGCTGTCCAGGAGAGCCCCTCGGAACCCATTTTCCATGAACATAAGAGTAACGGCAAAAGCTGTGCCCGCCACCGACGCCAAGAGCCTGCCGCGGCTCTCGGTCAGATTTCTCCACGCCAAAGGCGGCAGTTTCGGGGCGCCCAACATGTCTTCAGCCTAACATTAGAGAATGGATCACATGGTCGTTCATCAATACAAGCTCGCCGGTTCGGCCGACCGCACCTTGCCCAACGTGAGGACGGCGGAGCCCAGACTTACCAGTACGGCAAGCCCAAAAGCAAGCAAGAGGTCGCCTATCGCCATGCGCATGGGTATATCCGCCAACGCCTCGGTCGCGCGGTAAACCAGATAAGAGAGCAAGACTGCGGGCGGATACGCCGCCGCCGCGTAAACCATCGATTGCCTGGCGACGACGCTCGATAGCCAACTGTTTGTATAGCCCATGGCTTTGAGGGTCGCGTATTCGCTTTGTCTACTGCGTACGTCGTTCGAGAGAACCTGGTAGACCACCACCGAGGCCACCAGCATCGCGACAAAGACTCCGAATGCGAAGATCTTACCCGTCGAAGTCTGGTTCACCCAAAAATCGGTCTCTCGGGCCAAAAGCTCTCCACGGGAGACGGCCTTGACGTCCGCTGGCAATTGGGAACGCAATCGAGACAACACCTCGGCCTCGCGACCCTTGGCGACGGTTGCCAAGCCGATGCTCGCGCGGTCGCGCAGAGGCCAGGGACAGTCGTCGAGAAAAGTGCGATCGGAGCAAATGACGGCCCCGTCGGCAGCGAACCCGCGAATCAGGCGAAACCCACCGACGATCTTCACCGAATGCCTGTTCATTTCCCAATGGTCGACGCTATTGCGCCTCGGCCAGCCGAAATCGCTGTTGGAAAGCTCGTTCATCAGCACCCTTCCACTGAGCGCCAGCTCCGATCGAGCCGCGTCGATCGTCGAACGAACCGGGTCGCGAAAGGGGTTCTTGTCGAGATCGATCCCGATCGCCAACAACTCGCGAAGTTGGAGCGTACGCGGCTTAAAGGCAAAAGGATTAAGCCCTCGCAGACCGCCCTCCGAACCCCCTGGATGCGTATCTTCATCGCTTACCGACGGATCCGGCGGGCAGCGCCACATCGCGAAGACGAGATAAAGCGGCTTGACCTCGGCTACGCCTTCGACTTCTCGAGCCAATCGCAGGCGATCGATCGGGATCATCCCAGCGTCGTAAATCTGATCATAATAAGGCGATATGAGCGCAATATCGAATTCGAGCTCGTCGAACAGATTCTTGGCTGTGCGTTTCACGGCGCCATAGAAGCCGAGCTGAAGCAGCACCATCGTCACAACAAAGGCGATTCCCACGATCGCCGCGAAGGATCTCGAACCGCCGTGCAATACATTTCGAAGCGCGATGGGTGGAACGCCGTGCGCCGTCATGAGCTCGAGCCTCCCAGCCGATGGAACGGGCCTTCAAGGACGGACCCGGCGCCTTTCGATCGAAACATCAACTTGCATGTTCACATAATGAGACGCTTCCGTGGCGTCGTCGAGCGCGATCGAAACCTCGACCACGCGTCGATCCGCCAGCGCTGTAGGATCGAGGCTTTGGAGCCTGTTCCTGCCCACGACTCGGCCGATTTCGGCAACCCTGCCGGTCGTTTTTTTCCCATCAACGGCAACTTCGGCCTTGGCGCCGATTGCCACGTCGTCGAGGTCCGAGGCAAAGACCTCGGCGCGGGCGATCATCTTCGACAGGTCGCCAAGGACAAGAAGAACCCCGGAAGAAACTTCGCCGGGACGTGCGCTCAAGGCCAGCACGGTTCCGTTCGAGGGAGCGACCACGGAAGTCTCGGCGAGGGCGGCCTTCGCCAGCGCGATTTGCTTGTCGAGAACGTCCAGCTCGGTGGCGTCATTGAGTTGCTTGTCTTCAAGCGCGCGCTTCTTGGAAACGAATTTCTGTTCGGCCTTGGCTGCTTCGAGCTCGACTTCGGCCTCCCCCTGTTTGATCATGAGCTGGGCGATCTCGAGGTCAAGGCTTTCGGACCGGGCCGATCCTTCGCCAGAAGCTGGAACCTTCTCCCGCAGTTTGCGGGCGAGGCCAAGGGTAAGGTTTAGACCATCGACCAGTCGCTTGTAGCTGGAGAGCTTGCCCGCGAGCGTTTGGTCGGCTTGCTCGCGCTCGAGCTTGCCGGCTTCCCGTTTCAGCTCTCGAGTGAACTCCACCCTGGCCTTTTGAGCCTCGGCGAGCAAAAGTTGGGCGACGGCTGGAGCGCGACCCTCGACGACGGCCAGCTCAACGCCTTTGGCTGCCAGGTCGCCTTCCTTCACCTTGACGTCGAGGATCCTCATTCCCGGCCGAACTCCGACGGAAATCAGACCTGTCGCGGGCTCGAGCCGAGCCAAGGCGCGAACGACCGAACGTGCGGAGATGGAGTCCGAACGAGCAGGCGATGGTTCTTGGCCTTGGTTCGCCTCGATCGACGCGTTGGGAGACCAGCCCAGGAGCGCTATGTAGAATGCGGTCGCGCTTGCGGCCGAGGTCCATGGTCCAAAACGTTGCGTTCTCATGTCCGTGAGTCTCAAGAAACGTCATGCTCCTGCATCCGGGCGTTCGTGCGTTCGACCCGAGCACACACAATCAAGACATGACGCCCACTGCTTCGCAAGGCCTCTCGTCAAAAAGCGATGCTGCTTTTCAGACGCTTCACCAAGTTGTTAGGCTAATCGGGCGTAGTTGACGCGGTTTTGCCGACCATTCGTTTCAAGCATCCGACACGCTCATGCCGACCATTCTCGACGAGATCGTCGCTTCAAAGAAACGCGAGATTGTGGCAAGCCAATCGCGGTTGCCGATCGAGGAGCTGATGGCGCAGGCGGCCGACGCTCCTCCGGTGCGCGACTTCAAGGCCGCGCTCCAGGGCCCGGGACCCATCCAGCTCGTGGCGGAGGTCAAGAAGGCAAGCCCGTCCGCGAAAGTCATTCGCCAGGAGTTCGATCCGGTCGGCATTGCTCGAATCTACCAGGCCCACGGCGCGGCTTGCGTCAGCGTGCTGACCGATGCGCCTTACTTTCAAGGCAAACTGTCCGACCTCGCACGGGTGCGGGCGTCGATCGTCATTCCCGTCTTGCGCAAAGACTTTATTATCGACGAATATCAGGTGGTCGAAGCCCGAATGGCCGGCGCCGATGCGGTGCTCTTGATCGCGGAAATTCTCGACGACAAGCAATTGAAACACCTGATGGATCGAGCTCGCTCGTTAGGCATGTCGCAGTTGGTTGAATTTCACGACGAGAAAAACCTTGACCGCGTGTTGGCTTCAGGAGCCGATTTAGTCGGGATCAACAACCGCGATCTCAATCGCTTCGAGACCAATCTCGAGCAAACGCTGAGACTTCGCGATAGAATTCCTCCCGAGGTCGTCCTCGTGAGTGAATCGGGAATACGCACTCGGGCCGACGTCGAGAGGCTCGAGAAGGCGGGAGTTCACGCCATGCTGGTCGGTGAGACGCTGATGCGCGCCGACGAGGTCGGCGAGGCCGTCGAGGAGTTGTTGGGGATCTCCTGAGAGCCCATCAACGAACAGGCGCCCGCTCGAGCGCCTTGGCCTCTACTCGCAATCGCCAGGCTTCTTGCGTAGACGGCCATTCCCACGGCCTGGCCCATGATGACCACTGGGTCCCTACGCGCCATCGCGTACAGAAGCGTCAAACCGCCACCCAGAAGGCTCAACCACCAGAAGGCCGTTGGAACAACCGTCCTGCCTTTGCGCTCGGAAGCCGCCCATTGGACCAAGAACCGAGCTGTGAAAATCAACTGGCCCGTAAATCCGACAATCAGCCAGAACCTCAGGCTTGTCATGGCTCGACTCCCAGCTTGCCAACCTGTCGCGTCCTGACGCCGCGGCTCGGAGTTTCTAACCATGCCTCAACCGGCTCGACGCTGAACGACAGGCGTCTCCTCGAGAGCCAAGCGACCCCCAAAAGATCGACGACCACGCGCCAGGACCGATTCCAAACGCCGTAATGCGAAAGCCCGTGAAGCCTTGGTCTGTGCGAAACAGGGACTTGCAGAACTCGGGCGCCTTCATTCAGAAGCAGAGGTCCCATGAATCGGTGCATGCCGCAAAATCGCGGAAGCCTCAAGGCAAATTCGCGACGGATGATGCGTGTGGAACAGCCAGTATCGCGTATCGATTGACCCAAAACAGCGTTTCGAAGCTTGTTGGCCAGTATGCTGACAAACCGCTTTGTCCAAAGATCTCGCCGAACCTTCCGCCATCCGAGCACCGCGTCGAACCCGCGCCTCCGGTCCCAGAGCTCAACGAGATCCGCTGGGTCGTTCTGTAGGTCGGCGTCGAGCGTGGCCACCCAGACGCCTCTAGCAAGCCTGAATCCCGCAGCCAGTGCAGCCGACTGCCCAGCATTTCGATCCAAAGAGTACGCACGTACCTCGGGATAATCGCCTTCGAGGTC
Organism: uncultured Planctomycetota bacterium; assembly: GCA_963818975.1. Lineage (GTDB taxonomy): Bacteria > Planctomycetota > Planctomycetia > Isosphaerales > Isosphaeraceae > CAWFUI01. The sequence goes on from CAWFUI010000011.1 coordinate 214,460, forward strand.
GACCAGGACTTCTAGCGTCTCGTCAGTCGAGCCATCGTCGATGATCACGATCTCGAACAATGGATTGCAATCGTCGACAGTCTCATGTCCGAACAGCCGTCCTAGTGAATCGACGATTTCCTCGACAAGGCTTGGCAGATTCCGAGCCTCGTCGTGCGCGGGGACGACTACAGAGAGGAGCGGGCGAACGCCGTCTCGATCCTGCTCGGACTCGTGCACTCCGAGGTCCTCCTTGACCACTTCACGCTGTACGGCATTGTCTCGAGTTTCGATCGATCGTCCAGGGCAATCGAGCCCTGAAAGTGACCAGGTTTGCAGGTCTGGATGCTTTGTTCCTATGGACAGCCCACGAGCAGCCTGCTAGCTTCCCATCGAACCCACACGGACAAGGACGCCCAAGGGTCCAAAGCATGAAGCTACAGCCCATCAATTCGCTGCCGAAGTCGCCGCCCGCTGAACTTATCTCCACCTTCCTCCTCTCTCCAAGTCATTTCATCATTGAGGTTTATGGAAAAGAAGATGTCGACGCGGGGCTCTTGGAGAGCATTCGCCGGCATGGTGTGATGGTACCACTTTCGGTGGTCAAAATCCCGGCAAGCGGTTTCGAAGTCGTCTCGGGAAGCCGCCGGCTCGCGTGCGCCAGGGAGCTCGGTATCGAGAATGTGCCTTGCGTTCGAGTTGAGTACGACTCCCAGGAAGATCTCAAGCGTGCGGTAATCGAATACAACCGTCAGCGCAGCAAGAACTTCAGTCAACTCATGCGTGAGGCCGACACGCTCGAGGAGCTCGTGAAGAGCGCCTGCGCACGAAAGGCGGCTGAGTGGTCTCCGGAACCAAGCCATTCGCATTCTGAACCCAGACGACGAGTCGCGCGAGCTCGTGCGTCGGAGTTCAGACTCACGAACCGACCAGACCCTCGCTCACGCGATAGGCTTGGGCGGAAAGGATGTTTACAGGCAGGCGAGAGCCATCTGGAATGCGGCTCTGGAGGGCGACGTGAGGGCTTGCTCGAGCGTCGTCAGGCTCGACGCCAATCAACAGACAATCCACGCCGCCTATAAAGATCTCAGACGTCGAGACCGCTATACAACGGGCTTCAAGCCAACCCCCTACGACGTATGGAACTTCCGAGGCGACTCGAGCTACGGCATCCCGCACCCAGGCTCGATCCCGCCATCGATTATCGCGCATACCTTGCACTACTATTCGAGGCCGAACGATCTCATTGTCGATCCGTTTGCTGGCGGAGGCGCGACAATCGACGTAAGCCTCGCAATGGGAAGGCGATGCCTTGCGTATGACCTGGATCCCAAAAGGCCCGATGTGCAAAGGCAAGACGTTCGCGGCGGATTTGCGCCCGAGACCAAGGATTGCGATCTCATCTTCGCCGACCCTCCGTATTTTACGATGCTCGCGAAAGAGTACGACCAGAGCTCCGTCTCAAACGCGCCCTTATCCGATTGGCTGCGGTTTCTGGATCAGTTTGCTTTGAATTCCTACTCGACACTGAAGCCGGGAGGAGTCCTCGCGTTGCTGCTTGCGAACCAGACCGAGAAGGATCTACCCGCCGGATTTGGCTATCTCGATCACGCCTTTTTTGGCTATCAAGCCTTACTAAGATCGGGCTTTTTGCCGGAGCGCCGCGTCAGTTGCCCGATGTCTGGGACGCACCTGCCTCAAAATGTCGCAAGGGCAAGGCGGGAAGGGCGAATGCTAGGAGTCGCAAGAGACCTCTTGGTGGTGCGGAAACCGTTGCATCCTCAGGAGTCGCGTGCGAGCTTTCCAACCACCAGCTCGTAGACCTTCCCGCGTACGAAAGGGTTGGTGATCGAGGGGTTGCGCCGAGTGAGTGCGTCTGGAAGTGTATCAATCGCTTGCTGTGTGAATCCCTCGAGTTCGTCGGAATCCAGGGCGTCGAGAGCGGTTTGGATAGCTGCCTCCTCGGCAGCCTTCTCAGCTTGATCGTAAATCTTCTTCCGCCTTGCCTCGGATCGATCGAGCTCGCTTTGATGGTCCTTTCTCTGTTTCTCAAGTCGTTGCGCCACTTGGGGTAACAAGTCGTATCGATCTTCGATTCCGGACCGGATATAGCCTGGCGCGTTCTGGAGCTTTCCCTGGCTCTGCAAGTACAGCGCGTTCAGAACCACCTTGGCGATCGTTTCGGGATCGGATTGCCGCGACAGCCGACGCGCGGTTGAAAGGGACAGTCCCTGCTCTTTGAGCACATCGAGCAAATCGGCAACAACACGAAGCTCTCCTTCGAGCGTCAACTCGAAGGGAGTTCCCGCGATGGAAACAGCGTTGTTGTCGTTAGTAATAGTTGTATCTTCTTCAGGCCCGATGCTTCGGCCAGTTCGGCCCATCGGTTCGGCCGGCACGAGTCTAGAATTTGGGCGCGGTTGGGCACCTACATCTAAAGAATCTGGTACAGTAGACTGGTCAACCTGGAAGAAATTTGGAACAGTTACACTGTCGGTACTCAAGGCTTTGGACGTCTTCCGGGCTTGGGAGGCGGTTGGTCGGGCAGGTGGTTGTTTGAGGATCCGGTAAGCGGTCGACCTGCCTTTCGATTTGCTAGTGGCTACAATTCCCAGCCTGGTCAACTCCGTAATCGCGTCGAGAACGGTCTGCCTACTAAGGCCAGCCTGCCGAGCAATCGTGCGGATACTGGGATAGGCCCAGCCTGTACCGAAATCGGAGTGCAGGCCTAGCACCAAGTAGACCTTGATCGCAGAGCCTTTCAGTTCTTGGAAGGCCTGCGACTTGAGCAGATCGTGCTCGACGCGGAAGAAGAACGAATCCATGCCGGCTCGGCGAGCCCCCGTCTCTCTTGGTAGATTTCGTCAGTTGTTGGTCGGGTTCAGTCTTCACGCGAGGCGGCGCGAAGCGGGTCGGGTACGTAATAGGTGGTGGCTTTCCCCCTGCGTCTGTTCGTCGACACGACCAGACCGAGCTTTTCGAGCCGCTCGAGCGAATCGATGATCGTTGGGCACGTGAGCCGAGTTCGAGTTGTCAGCTGGCTCAAGCTCATGGTCACGCTGCTGTCGGGCCTGCCTCCCGAGGCGTCCAACAAAACGAGGTAGACTTTGATTGCCTCGCCTTTCAAACTGCGCCAGGTAGCCGCGATCGAAGAGCAACTGTTTCAACCAATCGGTTGGGGGAGGCAGACCAACAGACATCGTCCACCCTTCCCATTTGAATCGCCACGAAATCAACTCAACCCAAGCGAGCAAGAGTGGGCTGGAGTCCGAAGTCGCAGGCAAGCCATTTTTCTATTGGAAAGAACAATCCTAACACAGCGAACGTATTGAAGCAGCAATGAAGAAAGATCGAGTCTTTTGAAGATTCGATACTTTTTTTGTGATTGGGGACTTGATCTGGCGATCGAAGGCGTTAAGATATCTTTCGCCGCTGGGATCTGGGAGCCGCCAAAGGCTTTCTTTGTTCCCCGCAAGGTCGTGCCGACAACCTTCGTGCCGCTCTGCGGCTCGCGTTGTCAGAGAGCGATCGCTAGGCGTCGCTCTTCACCATTACGATTCTGTATCTCCAACGAGATGTGCATCGTATTTGGTATCGGCTTCGAATCGAGCTGAAAACGACTCGTAATTTGAGTCGTCATGGCCGTTTCGACGACTTTTTGCTTGCTCTTTGACAATCCGGTCGTATGTGAGAACCGATTTTTGTATACAGATACAAAGATTAGTTGACCCTTGAGGGAAGCAGGCGCGGCTGGGCCGTCAGGCTGGGCGTCGATTCGCAAGAATCGGCCCGGAGGGATGGAGCAGCAGCGCGGACGAGCAAATGGGGCTGGGGTGGAAACCTTGGCTTTTTTGGGCTCGTCCCGACCAATGATAGGATTCCTCAAACCTCGAGGAATGGATCTGACGGGTCAGTCGTTTGGTTCGCAAGAACGGAGCGGATTGGCCTGGGTGGGTTCAACTTTCGAAGGGTTTGATCCTGGCTCAGAATGAACGTTGGCGGCGTGGATTAGGCATGCAAGTCGTACGGGTTTGCCGCAAGGCGGACTCGTGGCGCAAGGGTGAGTAAGGCGACGGCAACCAACCCCGAAGATGGGCATAGCCGCGGGAAACTGCGGGTAATTCCCAGCGATGCGTCGAGGAGGCATCTTCTTGACGCCAAATGGTGTGATTCCGCTTTGGGACGGACCGTCGTGGTATTAGGTAGTTGGCGGGGTAATGGCCCACCAAGCCTACGATGCCTACCGGGCGTGCGAGCGTGGCCCGGCACACTGGGACTGAGACACTGCCCAGACTCCTACGGGAGGCTGCAGTCGAGAATCTTCGGCAATGGGCGAAAGCCTGACCGAGCGACGCCGCGTGGAGGACGAAGGCCTTCGGGTTGTAAACTCCTGTCGCAGGGGAGCAAGGGCCGGCGAAGAGCCGGTCTTGACCGATCCTGGGAGGAAGCACGGGCTAAGTTCGTGCCAGCAGCCGCGGTAAGACGAACCGTGCGAACGTTATTCGGAATCACTGGGCTTAAAGCGCGTGTAGGCGGGTCGACGCATCGGTCGTTGAAATCCCCCGGCTCAACCGGGGAACTGGCGCCGAGATGGTCGATCTGGAGGGGAGCAGGGGGACCTGGAACTTCCGGTGGAGCGGTGAAATGCGTTGAGATCGGAAGGAACGCCCGTGGCGAAAGCGAGGTCCTGGACTTTTTCTGACGCTGAGACGCGAAAGCTAGGGGAGCAAACGGGATTAGATACCCCGGTAGTCCTAGCTGTAAACGATGGGCACTGGGTAGAGGGCTCGCCGATGGGCTCTCTGCCGCAGGGAAACCGTGAAGTGCCCCGCCTGGGGAGTATGGTCGCAAGGCTGAAACTCAAAGGAATTGACGGGGGCTCACACAAGCGGTGGAGCATGTGGCTTAATTCGAGGCTACGCGAAAAACCTTATCCCAGGCTTGACATGCACGGATTAGCCGGCGGAAACGTCGGTGAGGCCGCAAGGTACAACGTGCACAGGTGCTGCATGGCTGTCGTCAGCTCGTGTCGTGAGATGTTGGGTTAAGTCCCGTAACGAGCGAAACCCCTGTGGTTAGTTGCCAGCGCGTAAAGGCGGGGACTCTAACCAGACCGCCGGCGTTAAGCCGGAGGAAGGCGGGGACGACGTCAAGTCCTCATGGCCCTTATGCCTGGGGCTGCACACGTGCTACAATGGGCTGGACAAAGCGTTGCAAACGCGCGGGGCGCAAGCTAATCGCAAAAACCATCCCCCAGTTCAGATTGCGGGCTGCAACCCGCCCGCATGAAGCCGGAATCGCTAGTAATCGCGGATCAGCACTGCCGCGGTGAATGTGTTCCTGAGCCTTGTACACACCGCCCGTCAAGCCACCAAAGCGGGGGGCATCCGAAGTCGCCGGAGCCTCACGGCAAGCGCCGAAGATGAAACCCGTGATGGGGACTAAGTCGTAACAAGGTAACCGTAGGGGAACCTGCGGTTGGATCACCTCCTTTCTAAGGATTGATTCAGACCTGCCCACGTTTCGAAGCGAAGAAGGGTCCCAACCCTGAATCGCTTCAATCTCAAACGTAGGGCGACGTCGGCCCGTCCCTCTTGAATAAAACCCAATCGAAGCGAGCTCTTTCCGCCTGCTTCCCCCAGGGGTCAAACGAGATCAATGAATCCGTTGATCTCTCCACACTTCTCACATTCGACCGATTGATCTCGCAAGCCCGCGGCCGCGGGCGGCGGCAGTTCGCAAGACCTGCCTCCGCCCCTGGCCAGCGGCTGGGACTCGAAGGTTCGCTTGGAAACGAGCGTCTTTCGAGGCGATCTTTGACAATCCGGTGGTTGGTGACACAAGTTTTGATTTTAGAGAGCTAGGCAAGCAAGGCCTGGCGGCTCATGAATCTTTCACACGGGAAGGTTCTGGGCCCCAAAAGCGGCGTCGTCGTGGCGCCACATGGCCGGGCTAAATCGTCTAACCGGGCGGTTTAGTCTGAAAGCTTCATCAATCTCCAAACGAACGTAAATGAGTGATCAAACGCGCGAACCCGGTGTGAACCGGCTTCGCCGCGTGAACGCCGAGAGACTCGTATTCCGCGTCGCGAGACGCCGATCGAGACCTTTCGGCGAGCGAGACGCACTCCGAACCGCGCTTGAGTGAATGAGCGGCAGCTGAAATCGCCCTATAGGCGTTTTGGGTTGTTGTGAAGTTCGCCGGGCCGAGTCGGCGTGGTCAAGCACGTAAGGGCGTGGGGGGGATGCCTAGGCGTCATTCGACATACAGGCGTGGAAGGCTGCGAAATGTCCGGGGAAGCTGCCCAACGAGCTCTGATCCCGGAATACCTGTTGTAACGCGGGGAACTGAAACATCTCAGTATCCGCAGGAAAAGAAATCAACCGAGACTCCCCTAGTAGCGGCGAGCGAACGGGGACGAGCCTAAACCGACCGGCATGCCGGTCGGGGTCGTGGGCCCGGTCATATGGGAGTTATCAAGGATTTGACGAGCCGAAGCCGTCTGGAAAGCGGCGCCACAGCGGGTGAAAGCCCCGTAGGCGAAGTCAAGTCCCTCCCGACCGGCGCCCGAGTAGGGTCGGGCACGTGAAACCCGGCCTGAATCAGCGGGGACCCTCCCGCAAGGCTAAGTACGAAATGACGACCGATAGCGAACCCAGTAGGGCGACCGAACGGTGGGAAGAACCCCTATAAGGGGAGGACACTGAACCTGAAACCCCACGCCTACAAGCGGTGGGAGGGCCATGAACGCTTCGGCGTTCGGCCTGACCGCGTGCCTTTTGCATAATGATCCGGCGAGTTACGGTGTCGGGCAAGGTTAATCCCTTCAGGGGAGGAGCCAGAGCGAAAGCGAGTCTTAACCGGGCGTTGGTCCGGCGCCGTAGACGCGAAACCAGGTGAGCTACCCATGGGCAGGTTGAAGCGGCCTTAACCGGCCGTGGAGGACCGAACCCACCAGTGTTGAAAAACTGGGGGAGGACCCGTGGGGAGGAGTCAAAGTCTTATCAAACCTGGAGATAGCTCGTTCTCTCCGAAATGGCTTTAGGGCCAGCCTCGGGCATTACTTCGTGGGTGTAGAGCGACGGAATCCGTCCGGGGGCCTTCCCGGCTACCCGACGGAACCCAACTCCGAAGACCATGAAATGAACCCCGGGAGTCAGAGCGTGGGGGATAAGCTTCACGCTCGAGAGGGAAACAACCCAGACCGCCGACCAAGGCCCCCAAATCAACGCTCAGTGGCAAAGGAAGTGGGATCGCGGTGACAGCCGGGATGTTGGCTTAGAAGCAGCCACCATTTCAAAAGTGCGTAACAGCTTACCGGTCGAGCCATCCCGCGCCGAAAATGAAGGGGACTCAAGCGTTGTGCCGCAGTCGCGGATTTGCGTAAGCAAGTGGTAGGAGAGCGTCGCCTGTGCGTCGAAGCTGGACCGGCAAGGACCAGTGGAGCGCAGGCGAGTGCGTATGCCGGAACGAGTAACGACAAGATGGGTGGGAAGCCCATCCGCCGAAAGCACAAGGTTTCCTGGGGAAGGTCAATCCGCCCAGGGTTAGTCGGGACCTAAGGCGAGGCCCAAGGGCGCAGCCGATGGACAGAAGGTTAATATTCCTCCACCCGCCGTTGCGATCGATTCGCGGGGGGACGCCGTTATACGAGCGATCGAGGCGCTAGAAGTCCTCGTACCGCAAGGTCGACAGCATTCGATCTGGAAGTCGCTCAGACTAACGGCCACGAAAAGCCCCGCGAGGACAAGACGGCCGGCCCGTACCGCAATCCGACACAGGTGTGCCAGGCGAGAATCCTCAGGCGTTCGGGAGAACCCTCGTGAAGGAACTCGGCAAAATGACCCCGTACCCTCGGTACAAGGGGTGCTCGCCTCCGGGCGAGCCGCAGAGAATCGGCTCTAGCGACTGTTTACCAAAAACACAGGACTCTGCAAACTCGCAAGAGGACGTATAGAGTCTGACGCCTGCTCGGTGTCGGTAGGTTAAGGAAGCCGATCAGCGAAAGCGAAGTTGGCGACCGAAGCCCCGATAAACGGCGGCCGTAACTATGACGGTCCTAAGGTAGCGAAGTTCCTTGTCGGGTAAGTTCCGACCTGCATGAATGGCGTAACGACTGGAGCACTGTCTCCACGAGGGACCCGGTGAAACTGTAGCCGTGGTGAAGATGCCACGTACCCGCGGTCAGACGGAAAGACCCCGTGAACCTTTACTGCAGGTTGGCACTGGTCCAATGCCCGTTCTGTGTAGGATAGGTGGGAGGCTGTGACCCGGCGGCGCTAGCCGTCGGCGAGCCAACGGTGAAATACCACCCTGAACGATCGTTGGTCCTCACCGGTTCGTAGCCCGAACCGGGACCGTGCTCATCGGGCAGTTTGACTGGGGCGGTCTCCTCCTAAAGAGTAACGGAGGAGCGCAATGGTGCCCTCGGCCTGGTCGGCAATCAGGCAACACGAGCGCAAAAGTATAAGGGCGCCTGACTGCGAGACTCATCAGTCGAGCAGGGACGAAAGTCGGCTTTAGTGATCCGGCGGCGCCGGAGGGAAGGGCCGTCGCTCAACAGATAAAAGGTACTCCGGGGATAACAGGCTGATCTCCCCCGAGCGTCCCTAGCGGCGGGGAGGTTTGGCACCTCGATGTCGGCTCATCGCATCCTGGGGCTGGAGAAGGTCCCAAGGGTTTGGCTGTTCGCCAATGAAAGCGGTACGCGAGCTGGGTTCAGACCGTCGTGAGACAGGTCGGTCCCTATCTGCCGTGGGCGTAGGAAACTTGAGGAGCGTCTCCCCTAGTACGAGAGGATTGGGGAGGACCGACCTCTGGTGTGCCGGCTGTCCCGCTAGGGGCATCGCCGGGTAGCCAGGTCGGGACAGGATAAACGCTGAAAGCATCTAAGCGTGAAGCCCCCTCCAAGATCAGGTTTCCAGTTCGCTATATGCGAACGAAGGCTCCTGGAAGACGACCAGGTCGATAGGCCGGAAGTGCACGACAAGCGATTGTCGCAGCGGACCGGTACTAACAGCCGAGCGCTTGACCACCCCGACTCGCTCCGGAGTCCAATCCGGTTCAAGTCGCGGGCACGTTCAACAATCTCGCAAATAAGCAAATCCATGTGAAAACATGCCTTTGCCCACACGCGAAAAGCGCTTGATCCTCTTCTAATCGTTTGAGAGCCTTGATGTAAGCCAAGGTCATGAGTACAGGACCAAAAGGACGCGGACCAAACAGGTCCGCAGCCCCCAAAGCCCGTACTCGCCAAGGCGACCCCACTTCAAACGCAACCTTGCCAAAAACCAAAACTCAATCAAATCGAAACAAAGGTCCCAACCATCGGCGTCAAAGGTCAAAAGACACGCGCGCGACGGGGTGAACAAGCCCGCCGCGGGCATGTCCGGCGACGATACCGGCGGGGTCACACCCGTTCCCATTCCGAACACGGCCGTTAAGCCCGTCGGGCCAATGATAGTGCTCACGCGCGAAAGTCGGTCATCGCCGGACTCTTA
>CAWFUI010000012.1:0-232167 GCA_963818975.1 uncultured Planctomycetota bacterium
ACCTGCGCAAGATCCCACACGCGTCGCCAGTGCTCGCCGGGCTTGCCTCTTATCGAGGACAAGTTGCTCCCGTTGTCGACTTGTCGGAGCTATTTCAGGGGTCGCCAAGTCCAGACCGCCTGAGCACTCGAATCATCGTTGCGTCTGGCGAGCCTCGTTCGATGGTTGCGAAGTTGGGCGTGGTTGTCGAGCGAATTGGCGAGATTGCCCGCGTGGAGTCGTCGGATCGGCTGGAAGTTCAAGGTTCGAGGCCGACGGGATTCCTGGGCCCGCTTGTCTCGACCACGGCCGGGTTGATTCAATTGATCCTGGTCGAAAAGCTGCTCGATCTTCCCGAATTGGCTGGAAATGTTTTGGGGGCGTGATCGACATGCCGACAAAGCGAGTCGTCGAGCGCGTTTCGAAAGCCTTCGGGATCGACCCCGCGTCGATCGGCCACGCGCACTTCGCCGCCGCAGCGCGAGATCGGATGGCTTTACTCGGAGTCGATTCGATCGAGGCGTACGAACAGCTCCTCGATCAGTCCCCCATGGAAGCACAGGCGTATTTTGAACTGATAGCCATTCCCGAGAGCTGGTTCTTCCGCGACCAGGCGCCCTTCGAATTGCTGGCTCGACTGGCGAAGGAGCGAATCAAAGCGATGGGGCCCGAGGAGAAGATCAGGATCTTGAGCCTGCCCTGCGCGGGCGGAGAGGAGCCGTACTCGATCGCGATCGCGCTTTTGGAAGCCGGCATGGGCTCGTCTCGAATTGCGGTCGACGCCGCCGACGCCAGTATTGCGGGCCTGGCCCGCGCCGAGGCCGCCCTGTACGGAGCCAACTCGTTTAGAGGACGGCCGGCGCAGTCTTTCCCGGAATTCCTCGAGCCGGAGGGCGAGGCGTGGAGAGTCTCGAGCGCAGCGCACGGATTGGTCCAGTTCTTCCGGTCGAACATCGTCGAGCCGAACGATCGGTTGCTCTCAAATCGATATCACTACATTTTCTCGCGCAATCTGCTCATCTACCTGGACGGCGCCAGCAGGGAGAAGGCGGTGGCGAACTTGGAGCAGCTTTTGGAGCCCTCCGGGGTGCTCTTCATGGGGCACTCGGATGCGTTGCCGAGCGTCGCCGGACGCTTTCTCGCGATCGAGCCAGTCGCGGCCTTCGCTTATCGGCGCAAGACCGACCCGGCGGCGGACGGAAGCACGCAGTCTCGGCAAGCGAGGATCGCCTCCCAACCCGAGAAGAAGATCAAGGCAAAACCGAGAGGGGCCGCCGTCTCGGTTGAGCCGACCAGGCCAAAGCCTCGAGCCAGCCAAGAGCCTCTAGCCAGCGCGGCGAACATCCACGAGCAGCCGGTTTCTTGGTTGGAGGAGGGCCGAAAGCTCGCGGATCAAGGAGACATGAAGAGCATGCCGAAGCCTTTCGAAAAGAGCTCGCGACGAAAGGCCCGTCCGCCGAATGTTTTCACCTGATGGCGGTGGTCGAGCAAGCCCTCGGCAACCTCGAACTCGCCGAGGCGTTTCATAAGAAGACGGTCTATCTCGACCCGAATCATGAGGACTCGTTGCTGGCTCTCGAGCATTTCGCGATTGCGCGAGCCGACCACGGCGCCGCTCGAGACTACGCTCGGAGAGTCCGACGAGGCTCGGAAAGACGGAAAGGTCCGAAGCCATGATCGAAGACCGATCGCAATTGGAGACCGTCCAACGCGCGGGCTCGGGGTGTTGGACGACGATCGGCGTCCACGGCGACCTGTCGTGCCCAGAGCTTGCAAAGGTTGTTCATTGCTGGAATTGCTCGGTCTTTCACTCGGCCGCCGGCCTTTTCTTCGACAGGCCCGCGCCGGCGGACTATCGAACCGAGCGCACTCGAGAATTGGCAGAGCCCGACGAGCTGGAGGACAAGGAGAAATCGAGCCTATTGGTGTTTCGGCTGGGGTCGGAGTGGTTGGCGCTCGACCTGGAGCGGGTGGTCGAGGCGACCGCCGTCAGGCCTGTGCATTCGATTCCCAGGCGCACGAACAAAGTGCTCCTTGGGCTTGTGAATCTGAGGGGAAGGATCCAGCTTTGCATATCTTTGCACGGGCTCTTGGACGTCGCCGGTGAAGCGCAACATCGAGGTCAGGCGGCCGTGAAGACGCGGCTTGTTGTCATTGAAGGCGAGGGGGGGCGATACGTCTTCCCCAGCGACGAGGTTGTGGGAGTGGAGCGAGTGGCGCAGTCGGAGCTTCGCGGCGTCCCCGCCACGTTGGCGCTCTCGGGGTCTGGGCACCTCGAATCGACGTTCGTGTTTCGAGGCGCGACAACGGGTGTGCTCGAGCCCGGCAAGCTGTTCAGAGCGATCAAGGAGCGGATCCGATGAGCGGGGACCTCTCGGGCTTCTCGTTGATCGATCTGTTCCGGATGGAAGCCGAGGTGCAGACCGAGGTGCTCTCCTCGGGGCTCCTGGCCCTCGAAAAGAACGCCGCCGATCCCGTGGTGTTGGAATCGCTCATGAGAGCAGCGCATTCGCTGAAGGGCGCCGCCCGGATAGTCGACCTCGACGCGGCTGTGTCGATCGCGCATAAGCTCGAGGATTGTTTCGTCGCGGCGCAACGCGGCAAGGTGGTGATCACAAAAGAGAACGTTGACGCGTTACTGGCTGGCGTGGACTTGCTCTCGCGAATCTCAAAGGACCCCGAAGCCGCAAGTCCCGAGTGGGTGGAGGCCCATCAAGCCGAACTGTTGGCTTACGAAGAGGGACTCGAGCGGATCCTCACGCACCCGACAGTCGTCCAGGCGCCTGTAGCGACGCTGGCCCAGCCGGTAGATCCACCGCGAGGCTCAGTTCCCATTGCGGCGGAGGAAACGAACGAAGCAGATGATCTATCGCCTGAAGTCGCGCCCAAAGCACCGGAAGAGGTTGCTCCTGCCGACGCCGAGGAAACGCGCGTGGTGCGGGTGACGGCGGCCAGCATGACGCGTCTGACCGCGTTGGCTGGCGAGTCTCTGGTGCAATCGCCGGGCTCGCACCGTTTCTGAGCGTGCTCGATCGGCTCCGCCAAAAGCAAACTCGCGTCCTGGATTTGGCAGGCATCTCGATCGGGACGGCGGCGCCTCGGCGCTGCCAGCGGCGGCGAGGGACCTGTTCGATCAATTCAGGGAGGAAGCCGCCACGATGCTCGTGCAAATCAACAACTGCCGCGAGCGGTTCGAAGACCTGGCTCGGAAGAGCGAGGATCTTTCGACGAGACTCGAGCACGAGGTGCTGGCCAATAGGATGCGGCCGATCAGCGACGCTCTGAAGGGTTTGCCCAGACTTGCGAGGGACCTTTCGCGTCGCTTGGGGAAATCGGTGGAGCTGGTGATCGTCGGCGAGACGACGGGCGTCGACCGCGACATCCTTGATCGGCTCGAGGCGCCTTTGAGTCATCTGCTCCGAAACGCGATCGACCATGCTGTCGAGGCCCCGGAAGACCGCCGGAAGGCGGGAAAGCCGGAGACTTCTCGGATTCGCATCGAGGCTGGTCATCGCGGCGGGATGCTTCACGTCGCGGTGCAGGACGATGGAAAAGGGATCGATGCGTCCGCGCTCAGGCGAAAGGTTGTGGAGAAAGGCTTGCTGGCCTTTGCCGCGGCTCAGCGGCTGACCGAGCAGGAGCTCCTCGACTTCCTTTTCCTTCCTGGCTTTTCGACCAAGGAGGAGGTGACCGAGATTTCTGGTCGGGGCGTCGGGCTCGACGTCGCCGCGGCCACGGCGCGAGAGGTCGGCGGAAGCATTGGAGTGAGCACCAGGCTGGGCAAGGGTACGCGTTTTGTCCTGCAACTTCCGATCACCACGTCGATCGTCCGCGCCTTGTTGGTGGAAATTGCCGGCGAACCCTATGCCTTTCCCCTGAACAGGATCGATCGCATCCTGCAGGTCCATCAGGCGGATTTGCAGGTTTTGGAGGGGCGGCAGCATTGCGTGATCGACGGCCAACCGGTGGGAGTCGTCTCTGCTTCTCAGGTGCTTGCGGCAGGGGGCGGGGGAGGGAACGAATCCTCGGACCCATTGCCCTGCGTCGTCGTGAGCGACCGAGCCCATCGATTCGCCCTGGCGGTCGAGCGATTCTTAGGTGAGCGGGAGCTCGACGTCAGACCGATCGATCCAAGGTTGGGTCGAGTCGCGAATTTCAACAGCGATTCCTTGCTCGACGATGGTTGGCCGGTGCTGATCTTCGACGTCGACGATCTGGTGCGCTCGATCGTCAATCTCTCCGGCGAACGCAGGCTCGAGCGGATCGAGAAGTCGATCGAGGGAGCTCGCGCCAAGGAACGCGGCAAGCAGAGGGTCCTGGTCGTGGAGGATTCGATCACCGTGCGCGAGCTCGAACGCCAGATCCTCGAGGCTCGCGGCTACGCTGTGGACACCGCCGTGGACGGAGCTGACGGCTGGAACCAAGTGCGCACTCGCGAATATCGGCTGGTGATTACAGACGTTGACATGCCTAGAATGGACGGATTCGAACTTGTCAGGTTGATCAGGAACGATCCTCGGCTCAGTTCGATCCCGGTCGTGATCGTATCGTACAAGGAAGGAGACGAGCACAAAATGCGTGGACTCGACGTGGGAGCCAGCGCCTACTTGACGAAGAGCAGTTTCCGAGACCAGACCTTCATGGAGACGGTCGTCGATCTGATCGGCGAGGCCCAGCCATGAGGATCTCCATCGTCGACGATTTGGCGATCGCTCGGGAAGCTTTGCGGCGTGTCTTATCAACCAGGCCCGACTATGAGCTGGCCTGGCAGGCCTCCGACGGCGCGGAAGCCTGTGCGCAGGCTCGCGCCGATACTCCCGATTTGATCTTGATGGATATCGTGATGCCGATCATGGATGGAGTCGAGGCCACCCACAGGATCATGCTGGATTCGCCTTGTCCGATTCTGGTCGTCACCTCGAGCGTGGATACGAACGTGTCAAAAGTTTTCGAGGCGTTGGGTTATGGCGCGCTCGACGCAGTGGACACGCCGCGCATCAACGATTCCGGGGCGATCGTGGGAGGATCCAAGCTCCTGGAAAAGATCGAAGTCATTGCCCGATTGACCGATCGACGAACGTTTGATTCCGACGAGAGATCCACTGGCAAAACCCCTGTCGAGCTTGTGGCCGTGGGGGCGTCGACCGGCGGTCCGTTGGCTCTGTCTGAGATCTTGCCCAGGATACGCGAGGGAACCCAGGCCTGCGTGGTCGTCGCTCAGCACGTCGACGCCGCTTTTGCTCCCGGTCTCGCGGAATGGCTGAGCCAAAGGATCGGACAGGAGGTCCAGCTCGTACGCACTGGTATGAGGCCGGAGCCAGGCGCGATCTTCATGTCCGCGACCAACGACCACTTGGTTGCAACTTCGGAAGGCATTTTCGAGTACGTCAAAGAGCCGCATGATGTGTATTATCGCCCCTCGGTCGATACCTTTTTCAACAGCCTCGCAGCCCATTATTCCAGGCCGGGAGTTGCGGTGCTCTTGACCGGGATGGGCAGGGACGGCGCGAAGGGAATGCTCAAACTGAGGAAGCTGGGTTGGCGAACGATCGCCCAGGATGAGGCGACTTCGGTGGTCTGGGGAATGCCCAGGGCGGCTTGCGAACTGGGCGCCGCGGAGCTTGTCTTGCCCTTGGACGAAATCGGCCGGGCCGTCGCCAAAGCCATTGCAAAGCCGCCGGATAGCCATTGACCCGTTTCGACCGGCAATCGACGATACATCGCCGACGACGCCTCGCGTCATACCAGCCAGGTCGCCGCGGCCCTTTTTCTTTCTGAATACCACCACGACCGAAATCGGAACTTTTTCATGGGCGAGCCAGACGGTCTGACGCAACACAAAGTGACGGTCTTGCTGATCGACGATCAGCCGATTATCGGCGAGGCTGTGCGGAGGATGCTCGCGGGTGAAAGCGACGTCGTCTTCAACTATTGCAAGGACGCGTCGAAGGCTCTGGAGACCGCACTCGCGGTCAATCCCACGGTCATCCTCCAAGACCTTGTCATGCCCGACGTCGACGGACTTTCCCTGGTCACGGAATTTCGAGCCAACGACAAGCTCAAAGAAATTCCCATGATCGTGCTTTCCTCCAAGGAAGAGCCCGCGGTCAAGGCGGAGGCCTTTGGCCTGGGCGCCAACGACTACCTCGTCAAATGGCCCGACAAGCTCGAGCTCTTGGCTCGGATACGATATCACTCGAAAGGTTATATCAATAAGCTCGAGCGCGACGAAGCCTACCAGGCGTTGGCGGCAAGCCGGCAGCTTTTGGCCAACGACGTCGCCCAGGCTCGAAAGTACGTCAGCTCGCTCTTGCCGCCGCCGATCAGCGATGGGGAGGTTCTTTCCGACTGGCGGTTCTTGCCCTCGGCGGAGCTCGGAGGGGACGCATTTGGCTACCACTGGCTCGACGACGACCACTTTGCCTTCTACCTCCTGGACGTCTGCGGCCACGGCGTAGGCGCTGCGCTCTTATCCGTCTCGGCGCTCAACGCGCTACGGTCCCAATCGCTGCCCAACACCGATTTTCGAGACCCAGGCCAAGTGCTGACCGCACTCAACAGGGCGTTCCAAATGGAACAACAAAACGACATGTACTTCACCATATGGTACGGCGTTTATAACCGTGCGGGCAGGAGGATCGACTACGCGGGCGGAGGGCACCCGCCTGCGCTCTTGATTCATGAAGCGGCAAACGGAGCAAGCGAGCTGGTGGTGCTCGATTCCAAGGGGCCGATGGTGGGCGCCCTGCCGGACCTCGAGTACCAGCTCTCGAGCCATGCGCTCGACCGACCGAGCAAGGTTTTTGTATTCAGCGACGGAGTCTACGAGATCGAACGGATCGACGGATCGCTATGGCCCTACCGCGAGTTTGTCGAGTTCATCTCGCGAAACAAGCTTGAAGGCGAAGGCGCGATCGACGACTTGGTCGAACACACGCGAGCGCTCTCTGGCAGGGAAGACTACGTTGATGATTTTTCGATGATCGAGCTTCGGTTCCAACCGACTGGGTGATTGTAGCGGCTGTTCCGACCGGATAGTTCGCGGGTTTCGGATTTGGACTAGGCCGGAGCTACCGAGCGGAAGCGGGCACCATCCAGATCGGCGGCGTGTCGTCGAGTTCGGGATGCGTTCCGGACACGGCTGGATTGAGGATTCCAGGCAAAAGCTTGACGTCGAAAATCTCTTCGATTCCCGAGTGAAACTCGAGCAGAGCCATCTGTTTACCACTCGCCAGGTCGACCACCGCCACTCCGCATTTGAGCGAATCTCGGTTCT
The DNA here is from genome assembly GCA_963818975.1 of uncultured Planctomycetota bacterium. Classification (GTDB taxonomy): domain Bacteria; phylum Planctomycetota; class Planctomycetia; order Isosphaerales; family Isosphaeraceae; genus CAWFUI01. The sequence continues at coordinate 7,256 of CAWFUI010000012.1, forward strand.
CGGCGATCGGTACGCCCCCGAACGTGGAGGTTTCGCGTATTCTCGAGAGGCCTACGAATGCAAATTGGCCCCAGATAGCAAGTCCGCGAGTGTAGCCTGGAAGCTCGCAGACGGTCTCGGCGGCGCCTTTGGCCAGGTCGCAGACGACGAGCCTGCCGCGTCCCGAGTCGAGCAGCCAAACCCGTCCGTGAGCGATTCGTGGGGAATGCGGCATCGAGAGTCCGCGGACGACCGTTTCTCCGCTGGGTGCGTCGATCAAGCAACCGGTTTCGTTCTTCGACGCCCGCCATCCTCCCGCCGAATTCGATTCGGCCATGGCGGTGACGTATGCTAGGTTTCCCGATGCGTCGAGCGTAAGCCCGTTCAAATGGCAGCGGTCCTCAGCGGCAAGCTCGGAGATGAACCTGGGTCTCCAGACCGGCAAGAAGCTGTGGCGGTCGTCGAGCGTGCAAATGCAGGAGAACAGCGTGTTGGCGAACAATAGAGAATCGCCGGACCACGCCATCTCATGGACCTGAACTTGCCCCGTGAAGTGCGATGAACGCGCCAGCAAACAACCGTCGCGAGTCCCAACAGGGTCGAGCCGGGCCGACAATTCCGGGGTGCTTCTCAAGAACCAGATTTGTTTGTTCGTTCCCAGGGCGAGTCGGTCGCGATCGACCGCCAAGCCCATCGCCTTCTCGAAATTATGATAAGAAAGCAGCAGTTCGTTCTTGCGGCTGCCTATGACCGCCAATTTTCCGGCCTGGTACGTTGTAATCAACAGAGAGCAGTTGATGTGTCCAAGAATCGGCGGCCAGTTCAGAGTGTATTCGTGGCGAACCTCGCGGAGCTTCTCGGTCGCCTCATTTTCCGGCATTGCGCCTGCGGTCGAGATCGTCTCTTGGGCCACGGAGTCGGCTCCTCGGATTTGTTAAAAGAAGGTTGAAGAATCAACCACTTACTGGGATGTGGCGTGACGTTCCACGGCTGAAAAGGACGCGGATGTTGAATTTGGGAGTCGCGGCGTCCCGCTGGGTCGACTCCGACGTAAACTAGGCATTCGGGTGGAAAAGGTCGAAAAAAGGCTCTTGGATGCTCTCTTCGGAAATCGGGGCGTGGTCCCGAAAACCGTACTGAGCTGCGCGATCCCAACCAAAGCGTATTGCGTCTTGACGGCGTCGCGTCTTAAAGTGGTCTCACGCCGGCCATGTCGCGCGATCGCTGGCACGCCACTTGATGATAAAGTTTGATCGACCCGCTCGAAAGCTCCTAACCGCACCACCTTCTCGACTTGAAATGACGCGATTCGGGTTCCATCACCGATAAAACTATTGTTCCTGCTCGCCGAGTTTCGTTCTCCGGTTGCGGCTTGTCGCCTGAACAAGCCCTCTGACTGCGTCCCTGTATTCTTCAAGCACGAAATGGCTTCTCATGAAATCGTTTAGAACGAGTCTGTCGGCTTCAACGCGTCGTCTTGGCAAGCGAATTCGTCCATCGATCCGTCGCGAATTCGATGCTTTGGAAGCCCGTACTCTCCTGTCGATGGCAGTGGTGGGGAATATTGGCTCGCAAGGCGCCTTTCCCAACAATATCGTCGTGAGCAACGGCAACGTCTACTACGAGACGAAGGATCCCACCAACACTGGGGTCGATTTGGTGGTGACGACGCCGTCGGGAACGACCAGCGTACTGGGCGATTTCAAGCCAACGAGCTCGGCGAATTCAGAAATCAACACGCTGATCACCAACGTGACCCCCAGTCAGACCAAGGTTTATTTCGACGTCAACGGCACCCAGTTGTGGGAGGCCGATCCTTCTGGCGCTCATCTCGTCATGGACTTCTCCAGCGGATTTGGAGGCGCGGATTTCCCAGACGCGCTCACTCCCGTTGGCGACAACCTCTTTTTCGCTTTGGGACGCGAGTTGTACGCAACCGATGGGGCCCCCGGAGTCGCCTTGGCGGTTCCAGGCTTTAGCCCGGGCGGCTCGACAACTCTGACGATCGAACAGCTCGCCGCATTCAACGGCAAACTGTTCGTATCGGTGAGCGAAACCACACCCGGTCAACCGCCGACGGCCCTCTTGCTTTCGACCGACGGCGTTCAGCTGACGCCGACGGTGGTGGCGCAATTCACAGGCACTTTGAGCCACAGCGTCGAGATCCCGCAAATTGACGTCGCGGGGTCGAACCTCTACTTCTTTGAAGGTGCGGCCAACTCGAGCACGGCGAACGTCTATGTGACTCAAGGCGCGGCCGGCGCATCTACACTTCTCACCAGCATCACAACTTCGTCGCCGATTGGCTCCTCGTCGGCCCAGCTTCAATCCGCCCTTGCGGTGGGCGACAGCCTCTTCTTCACGTCGAGCTCCGGAAGCGGCCTCGAGCTTTGGTTCACTGGCGGCACGGCCGCGACCACCGTGGGCCTCAAGACGTTTTCCCCCGACCCAGCTCTGTCCAATCCAAAGTCTTACGACATACTGAACAACTTTACCGCCGTTGGCTCGGATCTGATCTTCTCAGCCGACGACTCGACTCACGAAAAGTCGCTTTGGGAAAGCGACGGGACGGTCGGTGGAACGAAGTTCCTTGCCAGCTTGCCTGCGTCCGACGTCGACGGATATCAAGGCCTTTTAGGTGCGCCGACGGTCGCCGGATCGAACCTCTTCTTCACGACGGCCGATTCTCAAAGCAGCACCGGGCTTGATTTGTGGGGTCTCTCCGGAGGGACTTTGACAAAACTCGCGAATATCTCGCCCATGAGTTACAGCGTTGTACCCTCCGACAAGGAATTCGCCGCTCTCGGCAACGATCTGATCTTCTCGAACAACAACGGAACCACCGGAGTAGAGCTTTGGACCAGCGACGGCACACCCAGCGGTACGAAACTGCTCAAGGACATCAATCCGGGATCGGCAAGCTCGTTTCCGTATGAGCTGACGGTCGACGGCAGCGAGGTTTACTTCGGAGCGGTCGACGGGTCCGGCGCCAACGAGCTTTGGAAGACCGATGGAACCGCGTTGGGCACGACCAAGGTCGCCTCATTCTCGCCCGCGCTTTACGCGGACTCCCTGGGAACAGGCGTCTACGGCGGCACGCCGACGGCAAACCTCGGCGGCAAGATTTATTTCACCGCCGACGACGGAGTCCACGGAGCGACCTTGTGGTCGACCAACGGCACGACGGCGGGCACGAGCATTGTCGAGTATTTGGACAACGGCGTCGCGACCCCGTTGAACGGCGGCGGCGCCGATAGCTCTAGCCCTGCGAATTTCGAGGTGGCGGGCGCTGATCTTTACTTCATTACCCAATCGCCCGCCGGGCAACAGCTTTGGTATACCAACGGAACGGTGGCTGGAACCAATCTCGTCGCCGGTCTCTCCGGCACGCAGGTGACCGCTTACGGATCGGACCTGTCCGTTTCCGGCGGCAAATTGTATTTCTTCACGACCACCCAGACTTCCAGCGGCACGCTCGCCACAGGCTTCTGGTCGGCCTCGGGCGGGACCGCGACGGAACTGGCTTCGTTTTCGACCCCACGAGCGATTGATTCCGCTCCCGTGTTCGCAGGATCGAACGCCTTTTTCGCGGTCGACGACGGCTCGGGCGGCTCCGATCTCTACGTCTCGAACGAATCGCCCGGCGGGTCGACGATCCTCAAGGACTTTGCCAAACCCACCAACGGATCGACCGCCGTCACCGACCTGACCGCCTTGGGCACGAAGGTCTTCTTCTCGGGCAACAATGGAACAAGCAGTTCGCAGCTATGGACGAGCGATGGAACCGTCGGCGGCACGGCTCTGCTCAAGGCCAGCAATGGAAGCACGGTCTCCACGCCTTCGCAGTTGACCGCCGCGGGATCGCTCGTTTACTTCGTGGCCACCGACGGATTGCCCGGCGCCGAGCTCTGGGCCACCGATGGAACGCAGGCCAACACCACCGATTTGAATCGGATCACGCTTTATCCCAATGGAATTCAGATCCAAGACCTCGCCGCACAAGGTTCGCGAGTCTATTTCGAAGTCAGCGGTTACGACGCGTCAAACAATCCTCAAGCGTCGTTTTGGACGAGCAATGGCAACTCGTCGGGCACGTTGATGCTTCTGGGCATGGGCGCCGGGGGCGTGGCCAACCTACAATCCAACGGCGCCCCAGCTTATTACAGCATCGGCGGAGGCAATACGATTGCCTTCCTGAACGATGGCATTCATGGGATCGAGCCTTGGATTACCAACGGAACGGTTGCCGGCACGAGCCTGGTTCAGGATATCAACCCTGGCCCAGCCAGCTCCTTCAACTACGACACCTCCGCTCTGGTCGTCGGCGGCGAGCTCTACTTTGCAGCCAACGACGGGGTCCATGGCAGTGAAATCTGGCAAACCAACGGGACCACTTCAGGGACCGCTCTCCTCCAGGACGTGAATCCAGGGCCTCTTGGATCGTTTCCGTTCCTGCTTGGCGCTCTCAATGGAAATCTGATCGTCGACGCCAACGACGGCACGCACGGATCGACTTTGATGGAGACCGCTCCAGACTTGGCCCCCATCGCCAATCAGGGCATGAGCGCCGGATCGCAATTGTCGTTGACCGCCACGGCCAGCTCGTTCGATGGAACAGCTCCAACCTTCAGCCTTGCGCCTGGAGCTCCCGCTGCGGCTTCGATTAACGCGGCGTCGGGGGCCATCCTCTGGAACATCCCAGGAAACCAGGCCAGCGGGACCTATAACTTCACGGTTCTCGCAACCGATCCGCACACCCTGCTCGCGGCTGTGCAGTCGTTTGACGTCGTCGTGGGCGCAGTGCCGCCAACCCTTACTCCGATTCCGAACCAGAGCCTGCACGCCGGCGCCACGCTTTCTCTGACCGTCTCGGCAACTACGGTCGACGGCGGCGCCATCACTTACTCGCTAGCCTCAGCGCCGGCTGGTGCGGCAATCGACCCGAATACAGGTCTTCTCACCTGGGGCATCCCAGGCTCCGCTCCTACAGTGAACATCGCATTCACCGTCGTGGCGCATGATCAGGCGTCTGGGCTTTCTTCGAGCGAATCGTTTGTCGTCGGAGTGATCGGGGCGGCCTCCGGCGGCGGTGGCGGACCTGTTCAAGGAAGCACTCCTCCCGTCTCCTTGATTGGCGAAACGTTGTTCTACAAGGTCGTCAAGCATAAGAAGACCTTGATCGGCTTCGAGCTGACCTTCTCGGGCGCTCTGAACCCATCGAGCGCCACAGAGCGCATCGAGCTTTGGGCTTACGCAGACCATCAAAAAGCGCAAGGCGCTGGCAAGCACTCCCGTCGCTTTTAGCGTGGCCTACAAGCCCTCCGCGAACGCGGTGGACGTCCTTTTTGCCGGCAAGCCGAAGTTCAGTCCGGGCGGAACCCTGGTCGTAAGCCCGAATCCTGGTTCCGGTCTGATCGACTCCAACGGAAACACCGTCGCCACGCAATCGCTTTTGATCTTGAACAAAGCCAAAGGCATCTTGTGAGAATTTGCCTTCGTGCCGGCGAACTCCGCAGCGTTCAATGGGCCCATGGCGGATCCCTCTGGTCCGCCATCCGCGTAGGGGCGACACCCCTGTGACGCCCTCCGATCCGCTATCCGCGTAGGGGCGACACCCCAGAGACGCCCTCTGGTCCGTTATCCTCGTAGGGTCGACACGCCTGTGACGCCCTCTGATCCGCCATCCGCGTAGGGGCGACACCCCAGAGACGCCCTCTGGTCCGTTATCCGCGTAGGGATAATACCCCTGTGAGGCCCTCCGATCCGCTATCCGCGTAGGGGCGACACCCCAGTGACGCCCTCTTATTCGCCGTCGATAATCCTATCAACACTGAGGATCAGCGCAGGGGCTTACCCTACAAAGACCCGCTCCTATCTCGCAGGCGGAGCTAACAAACTCGGCCGGAAGAGGCTCCACGGCACTGCCGCTTTACGTTCGACTGTTCATCTTCCAGAACAGCCACACGGCCATGATGAGCGCAGCGCAGAATCCCAGATAGCCCAGAGCTTTGGGTCCAACGTTCGAATGGACGATGATCGACGACCCGACGATAAGCCCAGCCACCACCACTCCGCCCGCCAGCGTATTGCCTGCGCGCGTCAACTGCTGCACCAAGTTTTCGAAATGCCGGACGTCGAAGCGGACGTGGAATCCGCCTCGTTCGATCGAGCCAATCGCATGGTGAAGCAGATCCGGCAAAAGAGTCGAGGCGCGTTGCAGATCCTCCATGGTCTGCGCTGTTTTTGAGACCAATCGCTTGGGCGAGAGCCTTCGCGCCAAGATCCTTCTCAAGAACGGCCTGACGTGCCTGGCGATGTCGAAGCGCGGATCCAAACCTCTGCCGACGCTTTCGATCGTTATGAGCGCGAATCAACAGAACCAAGTCGGGTGGGATTTTGAGTCGATGTTCGGACACCAAAGACACCAGTTCGCGCAAGAGCTGGGAAAGATCGATCGTCTCGAGGCTCAAATCAGAATACGCGGCGACGATCTCGGCCAGGTCCCTGCGCATGGCTGAGGAGACCTCGGAATCGCCTTGGATTCCAAGCGCTTCGAGTGCGCCCAGAATACGGTCGACGTCCTGCGAGACCAGGCCCCAGATGAGGTCGGCGATACGTTCTCGCGTGCGGGCGTCCAAATGGCCGAACAGCCCGTAGTCCAAAGGAACGATCACGCCGTCCGAGCCGATCCTCAGGTTCCCCGAGTGCGGGTCTGCATGAAAGAAGCCATATATAAAGATTTGAGTGAGAAAGACCTTGGCGCCGCGGGCAGCGACCTCTTTGGGTTCGAGGCCTTTCTTGCGGATGCCGTCGAGATCGCCGACTCCGAGTCCGTTGACGTATTCCATCGCCAATACGCGCTGGGTTGAAAGCTCTTTGTAGGTCTTGAGGATGTGTACGTTCTTCTCATGTGACATCTGCTTGCGGCAGCGTTCGATCGTGCGGAGCTCGATTTCGAGATCGAGCTCGCGTTTGAGGCTTCGTTCGAGCTCTTTTGCGATGGCGACGGTGCCGAAGCCCGCAAGGTTGGGCATGCGTCGTTCGGCGAGCTGAGAGAGGTTTTTGATGATCTCGAGGTCGGCGTGAATGGTCTTCTCAATGCCGGGCCTGCGGACCTTGAGCGCGACGTCTTCGCCCGTATGGGTCTTGGCCCTGTGGACCTGCGAAATCGAGGCAGAGGCGACCGGCTTGGGATCGATCTCGTCGAAAAGCTCCAAAGGCTCTCGGCCAAACTCTTCGCGAAGGATGGCCTCGACCTCGCAGAAGGGGAACGGTTTGACGTCGTCGCGCAGTTTCGAAAGCTCGGTTACGTAGGCCTGGGGCAGTAGGTCGGGCCTGGTGGAAAGGAGCTGGCCCAGCTTCACGAAGGTGGGTCCCAGGGCTTCGCATACGAGCCTCAGCCTCATCGGCCGATCCTTGGGAGGCGTGTCTTCGCCAAACGCCGCCTTCTCGATCGGCCTGACCAAGCCGTCGAGCCGAAGGGCCGATACGACGTCGCGGTATCCATAGACGACCAGGGTCGTCAAGATTTGGCGATAACGCGGCAGATCGCGCAGGTGGCCGTAGGTTTCTCGAATCAAGCAAAGCTTCCCGTACTAAAGAGGCAAGCAACTAATCCGTTTGACGATTGTACACGGATCGCTTCCCCTGGCGTACTCGTCTAGGGAACGAACCCGAAGGCAGGATGCCCAGCGAAACTGAGGCGGTCGGGGACGTGTGGACGTTTGCTGATACGTAAATTGCCCCAAACTCAGGCTGTCTGCTTTTGCCTCCGTGCTTTTGCCTCCAGTCTATTTTGCCTTTTCCACCAGGCGAACGTAGTTGCAGGTCAGTTGTTGGCGCGTCTAGATTTATTAAGTCGCTGTTCTCAAAGACCCATCAAAGTTGCACAACGGGTGCAGGAGCTCTGTGTCGAACCTCGAGGAACCCCATTGTCTATGGATGCTCAAAATGATCTGGGTCCTACGTTTGTAGATGAGGCTTCGAGACGCTTTTTCACGCTGAGAAGGCGATACTGGCGAATTCTTGGGGGATTTCTTGTTGTGTGGGCTTTTGGCTTTCTTGTTGCAAATCTAAGTGCTAAAGCACACACCAAATTCCTTGATGGTTTGCTGATTGCCACGGTTCTTTTCGGATTTCTGCTGGGTTTTGGTGTCAGGCGACAGTAGAACTGACCCCCCTCTGGCGACACTAAAACTGACCCCCCTCCCGGAACATGTTCAGGGGGTCATATGGACAGAAGCAGTTCGAATTTGGTCAACCTGCGTGATACGCAGGTGGTTCCCCATGGATTGACACCAGTCCGCCTGCGTTCCCAGCAGGAGGATGGAAGGATGCTCGCTCCGGAAGTCGTGGATCGGATCCACGAGCTCTCCGGTCTCGGCTACGGGGGCAAACGGATTGCCCGACAATTGCGGATCTCCCGCAATACCGTTCGCCGTTATCTCGCTGGAGCCAAGGCCGGCTTTCAAGATCGTCCCACCATGCGGCGTCTCGATGACGCAATGCTCCAAGAAGTCCACTCTCTCTACAGCACCGTCGCCGAGGGCAACACCGTCGTCGTTCAACAAGAACTCGCCGAGAAAGGCGTCGAGATCAAACTCCGCACCCTTCAACGCGCCGTTGCGCCGTTGCGGCAAGAGGCGAGAGCCAAAAGGCCCCGAACTCAGACAGTCTACTTTCGAGAGAGGTTCAAGATGTCCGTCGATCTCCAGCACTTTCGGGCCCCGAACTCAGACAGTCTACTTTCGGGAGGGGTTGAAGATGCCCGTCGATCTCCAGCACTTTCGAGCACTCAAGGAGCTCACTCTAAGCCGAACGGTCGTAGATTCACGGCTTCGGAGCGAATGACTGGCTCCTCATCGAGCCCTTTGCGCATGCTCGAACGAACACCCTTCGTCGGGTGCCCGTTTCAGATGTTGATTGTCGCTCAACGGCGACGGCGGCTGTTACAGAAAAGCCGCTCGGGCGTGCTTTTGCCCGTGGAACCAGCGACGATCCGTTCGCTCGGCCTCCGCCGCCATCGAAACCCCTCGCCCAGCCGCTCGCTTGAACCATCGGCCGAAGTTGGCGACCAGATCAACCCACGTTTCGCAGTTCAGACCCAACCGCTCGAGGATGGGCTTCAACCCCCTCGGTATCGCTCCGCTCTTGCCTTCGCGAATCTCTCGCCCCGTCCAATCCAACAGCGTCAAATACTTCGCGAGCGAGATCGGCAAAAAGCCCCTGTCCGAAGCCCTCGGGCCGATCGGCGCCGGAGCCGCTTCGTCGGCCGTCGACTTCTGGGCAGAGCCTTCCACCGCCGGCGCGACTTTGGTCCTGTGAGCCAACGGAGATTCGCCAGGCCCCTCGCGAAGCGTCACCTCGCAGAGCCAAGCGTCCGGGCTCGGCGGTTGGCCGGCCTCGAACCGAGCCTTATTCGCAGCCAATTTCCGCTTTCGGTGCATCGCCAACAGCCGCTTCGCCGCGTGAGTAACCCTCCATGGCTTGGCCTTCACGCCCTCGATGCGATCGTGCGCCGAGGTGAACTTCGATTCCTCGGGAGTTTCGGCAATCTTCGCGCGAATCGGATTCAGATCAACGTACATGCTACAGGTCAAAATCGCTGCCTCATCGAGAAGGGCCATGCTGCCGAACCTCCCCTCCCAAAATTTTCCTTTGACCTTGTCCTCAGCATTGGCAAGTCGGGCCAAAACCTCGCACAAAAGCCGCATGAACCACGATACGCTCGCCAGGCGTTCGCGATACTCGGCGACCTTTCGCCGATCGCTCAGGATCGACTTCACAACTCCCTCTTCTGGCTCTTTTTTCGAGGGCTCGAGCCTGCGGAAAACCGCCTTGATCCTGGCCCATCGGCGAGCGACGTCGACGTCCGACCAACTCGCGGCGACGTCGGGCCTGGCCCGAAGTATTACGTGTAGGTGATTGCTCATCACCGCATAGGAAACAACGTCTAAGGCGAAAAATCCTGCGAGCGATTCGAGCCGAAGTCTCACCCATCCTTTGCGGTGCTCGAGGCCCCGAACTCAGACAGTCTACTTTCGGGAGGGTCTACTTTCGGGAGGGGTTGAGGAAATCCGTTGATCTATAGCTCATTCGAGCACTCAAGGAGCTCACTTTAAGCCGAACGGTCGTAGATTCACGGCTTCGGAGCGAATGACTGGCTCGTCATCGAGAGATTCGCGCATGCTCGAACGAACACCCGTCGTCGGGTGCGCGTTTAAGATGTTGATTGTCGCTAAACGGCGACGGCGGCTGTTACAGAAAAGCCGCTCGGGCGTGCCGCTGCCCGTGGAACCAACGACGATCCGTTCGATCGGCCTCAGCCGCTATCGAAAATCCTGCCCAGCGGCTCGCTTGAACCATCGGCCGAAGTTGGCGACGAGATCAACCCACGTCTCGATGTTCAGAGCCCATCGCTCGAGGATGGGCTTCAACCCCCTCGGTATCGCTCCGCTCTTGCCTTCGCGAATCTCCCGCCCCGTCCCATCCAGGACGTGAAGTACTTCGCGAGGACGCGAGCACCAGACAACCTAAAATGCTCCTGAGATCGCATGTGGACCCTTGGATTGGTCCGCATCGCGCTTGTTCCGGGCCAGTTGTACGGATAAGATGGCTGTTTTGACAAAGAGGAGCCAAGGTGAGCAAATCGATCGTGGTTGAAGAATCTGACAGCGCTCGGCGTCTCGAGAGCGAAGATGATTTTCATGAAGCGCGAGTGGCCGCCACTGGGTACGTCTTTCATGGCGTGGTCGAAGACCCGTCTTCGAAGGCTTCAAAGGGCAGCAAGGTGGGCACCAATATGCTTCATATGGCCCGCTGCGGCAAACTTTCGAAGACCTCCGCGCGCGAGGCAAAGATCTGGTTCAGTACGATCAAGGTGGCCAAGCGCCTACCTGGACGCACGCGTCGGCCCGAACTGGACTTGGTGCAAGCTCTGCCAGCGCGAAATCACCCAGAAGCTCTTGGATGAATGAGCGGTTCCAAAGTCGCCTCGAGGAGAAAGACCATCTCGAGGCGCTGAACCCTGCGCAAGAGAGATTCCTGCGAGGTTCCTTTTTTGGCGGATCCGCAGAGCTTGACGAATGCTCCCGGATCCAAGGCGCCTCGGGTTAGCAGTGCGCTTAAAAGCGCCTTATCAGCATCTTCTCGAGCGAAGGAAGGCAAGGCATCTCCAAGCCTCTCGAGCACAGGGTGCACCCCCACCCTTCGGAACCAATACATCGCGTTGCCAGGGTCCGGTTCTCGGCGGTGCGCAATCGCATGCCAATAACTCGATGCCAGGGTCTCTCCAAGGTCGTCAGCGGTCTGGGCAGCGGTATGGCTCTCTTCCCAGAAATCGAGGATCTGGAACAGGCCCGCGGCGAGCGACAACCGGGCAATCTTTGACGATTTGGGGAAGAGCGATTCGAGGCTTGGCTCCGAGATGAAGGCACGAAGTTTCGCTCTTTCAGGAGGCTTCTGAACCAAATCAGGGCCCAAGTCGTCTGGTCCGCCCAAACCTGCAAAGGCGAGCACGGCAACAAGTTCCAAAGGACCGCCAAGAAGCGTTCCGGCAACCTTCGCCGCAGTTTCCCCAGCTTCGAGGCTTTGGATCGAATCGAGAGTTCGCCCAGGGACAGGTTCGACCGAGCAGAGAATCGATCGGGAAAGCAACGATACCATGGTCTAATTCAGGATCTCGAGTTTCGGGTAGCGCGGCGTCTTGAGGTTTTGCACGCTGATTTGGCCTGCCAATCTCTCGACGACTCCAAACAGATGGTTCCGACTTGGCGATCCCTGGGCCAACGCCTCTCGCAGTTTACCTTTGTCTCCGCGCTCACGAATGACGACTTCCAAAGGCACGTCGCCCAGAAAGGGGATGCCAAGTTCTTGAGCTTTACGCTCGGCGCCGCCTCTGCCGAAGACCTCTCCGCTCATGTTTTCGATCATGCCGAGTACCGGGATTTTGAGCTGGCGGAACATGAACACTGCCCGCACTGCGTCGATTAGTGCCACCTCTTGCGGCGTGCAAACGACCACGGCGCCGGTGATGGGCAGGCTTTGGGCGAGCGAAAGCGGAACGTCGCCGGTTCCTGGGGGCAAGTCGATGACCAGGTAGTCGAGTTCGCCCCATTCCACCTGATAGAGGAACTGAGAAATGATTCCATGGAGCATCGGTCCGCGCATGATCGCCGCGCGTTCAGGCTCGATGAGAAAGCCCATCGACATCACTTTCATGCCGTCGGCGATGATTGGTTCGATGCGTTCTCCGCGGGCCATGGGCCTGCCGGAAGCGCCCACGAGATGGGGGATGGAGGGGCCATAGACGTCGGCGTCCATGAGCCCAACTTTTGATCCATACGATTGCAATCCGTAAGCGATGACCGCGGCCATCGTCGACTTGCCAACTCCTCCCTTTCCCGAGCCTACGGCGATGACGTTCTTGACCCCAGCGATATCGCCCTTATCCATCACGCCCTTGCCCCTGACCTCGGCGCTCATGCGGATCTGGACCTGTAGACCAGAACCAAGCCGAGAGCTCAGGGCTTCTCGAACCTCTTTTTCGATTTGCGCTTGAGGGGGCATGCGGGAGTGGTCAGGTTGATGGTCAACTCGACGCGGCCGTCGCCGACCTTGACGTCCTTGACCATTCCCAGTTCGACCAAATCGCGGCCGATCTCGGGATCTTTCACCCCTTTCAGGGCGTGGAGGACGTCGGCTTCGGTGAGGTTCGCGGCTGGATTCAGAGACATCGGGAATCAACTCCGGGGCTTTGTTTCGGGCAGATCAAAAGGCGTTTTTGTGGTGTGACGACTTGGCGCCATGGAATCCCAGCGTTCAGGAGAGCAATTGTAATTCCTTCGGGGCTCGTCCTGAAGCCGGCGGATCCATCGGCGCCGACCAACCGGCGGCTGTCGAGCGAGAGCGTGCGATTCTGAGCCAACGTTCGACAATGCCGGCGACAAACGGAGGAGTCGCCACGCCCGCGAGGGCCAACGTGGCGCCGAGCTCGAAAGCAATTTTGCGCAAAGGTTCAGAACGAATGGCGAAGAGGATCAAAATCAGGGAGTCGTTGGCCATTTTGCGGCAGTAGGCCAGGTCTTCGAGGGCATCGGGAATCGGGTGTTCTGCGGATATCAGGACGATGGGGCAAGCGCGTCCGGAAAGCGGGCTAAAGAGGTCGACTCGCGAGCGGGTTTCGATCCAGCGGAGGCCTTGGTCTCCCAGTCTTGGGCGGAGTTGCTTGCTCCAAATGCTCAACCGTTCGTGAGTGACGACGACCACCGGGTCCATGCTTTGGCTTCTGGGGTTCAGGAATGCTTTTGAACTCGAAGCTATTATACGAGGCTTCCAGCCGATTCGCGACCCGCGGAGCGAGGGATCGGCTCTGGAAGTTGGGGAAGCTTTGCTGTGCGACTTGAAGCCGCGCATAGCAGCGGGCTAGTATTTGTTATGGCGGAAGCTTGAGCCTCGGGGTCGGACGCCGATGCGGCTTCGAAGAAGAGACCGGCGAACGAGCCGCGGTTTGGAGACGGCGGGCCCATGGCCGAACGCGATTACTACGAGATTTTGGGCGTTGCACGCGAAGCCACGCCCGAGCAGATCAAGAAGGCCTATCGCGAGAAGGCCAGGAAGTTTCACCCCGACGTCAATCCAGGCGATAAGACGTCCGAGGCGAAATTCAAGGAAGCGCAGACGGCCTACGACGTACTGAGCGACGGCGAAAAGCGGAAGATGTACGACCGCATGGGAAGGGCAGCGTTCGAGAACTTCGGTACAGCGGGGCCGAGATCCGCAGCCTCGGAGTGGGCAGAGTCGCATTCCGATCCGCGAGGTCAATCTTTTGACTTCGGCGATCTTTTTAGCGGCGGAGAGGCTGCGGCGGGCTCTGGCGGGGGCGGAATCTTCGAGGATCTGGTCGAACGGCTCCGCGGTGGGTCGGCTGGACGAGCTGGATCGCGCAGGTCGGCCGTCCACCCATCAGGAGATCTTCTCACGAAGCTTTCCATACCGTTCGTGAACGCGGTGCTCGGCCGAGTGACGACGATTGAACTCGAGCGCGACGGCCGACGTGAATCGCTCGACGTGAAGATACCTCCGGGCGTCGAGACCGGCGCGAAGCTTCGTCTCAAGGGGCAGGGGCAGAGCACAGGCGGCGGACAGAAAGGCTCGCTCACGATTGAAATCTCAGTCGACCCCCATCCTTTTTTTCAGAGGGAGGGCAGGAACATTTTGGTCGACGTCCCCATTTCCGTCGAGGAAGCGATCTTGGGCGGCAAGATCGAGGTGCCGACGCTCGAGGGCAGAAAAATGCTCACGGTTCCACAGGGCGCGTCCAGCGGCCAAAAACTTCGCTTGAAAGGCCAGGGCGTGCCCGCAGCAGGCGATCAACCTGCTGGCGACTTGCTGGTGGTTGTCAAAGTGATGGTTCCCAAGTCGGTTGATGAAGCGAGCAAGGAGCTGATCCGAACGTTTGCTCAGCGAAATCCAATGTCGCCTCGCGAAGGACTTTGGTGAATCGTTCAAGGAACGAATCATGTCGGAAAGAATCATCCCGCGGGAACATGCGGCGAACAGCTTGTCGGTTACGACACGCGTTTTGCTCAGGTACGAATCGCTTGGGCTCGTGCACACACTGAGGGAAGGCGAGATCGAGGGTTACGGGCCCTCGGAGATCCGCAGGCTCTGGACGATCGTCAGCCTCCAGCGCGATCTTGGGGTGAACCTGGCCGGCGTCGAGGCGGTCCTCAAGCTTCGAGACCACATCGGCGCCTCGAAAAGCGGATCACAACCACTCGACTCGAGTTGATCCACTTCCTGGAGTCGGAATTTGGCGACGACGAGTGAGCGCAAGCGGAGGCTCGGTTTAGCCGCCGCCAGCCTTCTGGGAGTTCTGCTTGGCTCGCTTATTGCAATGAGTGGGCTTGTGGTCTGGCACCTCATTCGGCGGGGTCGACTCGTGCTCAACCGGTTGCCCAATCCTCGGCCGATCGATTGGCCGGATCTGGACCAGCGCGGCCCGAGGAGCCTTGTTCGCCGAGCCAAGAAAACAAGGAGGCGCCGTCGTGAGTGATTGCCGATTTAGATCAGTTGAGCGATTGACTCACGCCAAGGAGTACCAGGCCGTCTTCGAGAGGAGGCGTTCGGTTTCGAATCAGAACCTGATTCTCTACGCCAACGAAAACCATCTGGCCTTCTCGCGTCTGGGCATATCGATTTCCCGCAAGAAGACCAAAACCGCCGTTGCGCGAAATCGGATCAAACGAATCGTTCGGGAAGCGTTTCGGACCACTAAAGATCATTTGCCCAAGGGGCTCGATCTGGTGGTTGTGCCTCGAGGCGGGCCTTTATCCTTTACAGAGACCCAGTTTGCCCTTGTCGAACTGGCTCAGCTTTTAGCTCGCCGTCTCGGAACCGTCTCGAAACGAAAGAACGGACCATGAGCGAGGAGCCTCCGGAAACTGGACGAAGGGTCGGATTCCTCGCTCGGAGGATTTCAGAACTTCTTGTATTCGTGGTTTGGCTCTATCAGAAGACCTTGAGCAGGCTCTTGTTCTGGATCTTCGGCCCGCTCTGCCGATTCCATCCCAATTGCTCGACCTACATGATCCAGGCCGTGCGAAAGTACGGGCCCGCGGGGCTTCTTCAAAGGCGTCGGCCGAATCTCGAGGTGCCATCCCTGGAATCCTGGGGGTTACGATCCCCCGTGAGATCGAGTCAATCGATCGCTTCGAGTGCGCGTTCCAGATCGGCCCAAAGATCCTCCGGATGCTCGAGACCCGTGGAAAACCGAACGAGTCCGGGAGTGACATTCTGAATCGCCAGCTTCTCGACGGATTGACCCCTGTGACTCGTGGTCGACGGATGGCTCAAGGTCGTCGAAGTGTCTCCCAGGCTTGGAGCGAAGGGGATCGATTTCAATCCCCTGATCAATCGATTGGCTCGCTCGCGGTCGCCAACGTCGATCGTGAACATCGCCCCGAAGTCGCGGTCGAAGAGCTTGCAAGCCAGGGCGTGGTCGGGATGCTCGGGAAGCCCTGGATAATGCACCTTCAGGACTTTTGGGTTCTTTGCCAGCCGCCCAGCCAAATCGAGCGCGGTGCCGCTTGCGCGTTGGGATCGGAGCGCCAAGGTCGCCATGCCCCGTAGGACGAGCCAGCTCTCGAAGCCGCTGGCGGTCAAGCCATAAGTAACCGACAGAGATCGGCAGCGTTCGATTCGTTTCGTCGAACCCAGGACGGCGCCAAGCAAGACGTCGCTATGCCCGCCGATCAGCTTGGTCAGTGAATGGACAACGAGGTCGGCGCCCAGCTCGATCGGATAGCATAAGAGTGGCGCGAACGTGTGGTCGACCACGAGCAAGGCCGAATGCTCGTGGGCAAGCCTCGCCAAAAGCGGAAGGTCCGCCGCCCTGAGCAATGGGTTCGAAAGCGTCTCGACGAGCACAAGCTTGGTGTTGGGCTTGAAGAGCTCCCGAATCGAATTCGGGCGAGTCGGGTCGAAGCATGTGGATTCGACGCCGTAGCGTGGAAGTTCGTGTTCGACCAGTCGAGTCGTCCGTCCGTAAAGCCCGTGGGAGAGCAGGATGTGGTCGCCTTGCTCGACGAACGGCAGCAAGGCCGAGGAGACGGCGGCCATGCCCGATGCGCAGACAAGCCCAGCTTCGGCCCGTTCCATCGCCGCCAGCTTCAACGCGAGCTGGTCCGCGTTGATGTTGGCGTCGCGCACGTAAAAATATCCTGGTTCCTGGCCATTATACAGTGCATCGATATGTTCGAGGTCACGGACCTTGCCGACGCTGGTGAGGTGAATTGCCGGCGAGAGGGGCGGAGTCGAGCACCCTGGTTCCTCTGCGGGCAGAGCGAGCGTGGTCTCGATTCTCTTGTTCTCGTCGCCGGACATAGTCGGTTCCTGGGACTTGGCTTTGATCAACGCTCGGCCAAAGCCCGAGGATATCAGTGAGTGATCCCAGAGACAACGTGGGGAGGGCGGAGGGTCGATGGATCGAGAAGCGAAGGCAGGGGCGCTTACGACACCGGTTCGGGGCTGGCGAGCTTCTTTTTGTGGACTCTTCCGCCCAGTCCCAGCAGAGCAATCGACTCGCCGACTTTGTGGAGGCTTTCCCAGAGGTTGCCCGCGGCCCGGGCTTCGTCCGCTTCTCGGCGATAGCTGGCCAACCGCGGCCAGTCGATTGCCCACTGCTGTTCGAGAGCCTGAGCCTGAGAACGGCGAACCTGGTCGATGAGCTGATCGACCAGATGTCGATCGACCGCGCAGACGCACGAACGGTAGAGGTGTTCCTCGACGACCGGCGTCTTGGGGGCTCTCTTGAGCCGGCTCAGAGCGCCTTTGAAAGCCGAGCCGAGCGAAAAGCTCTTGCCTGGCTCCTTTTCGCCCTTGATTCGCATTTCATCAGTGGAAGGCTTGGGAGGCTCCCAGGCGCCAATATGAACGATGACCGCGGTAATGTTGTCTTGTCCGCCTCGCAGGTTGGCCAAGTGGATCAAATAGCGGCAGGCGTCGTTGGGATGGAATTGGCTGGAGAACACGCCGATTTCCAGGTCGTTGACGGGCCCCGAGAGCCCATCGGAACAAAGCAGGAAAACGTCTCCCGTCATGACGGGGTGCGGACCTTCGATATCGACCTCGACTTTGGGCTCCGGTCCAAGGCTTCTGGTGATGACGTTCCTGGGCACCACCTGCTGCGCTTCTTCGTGCGTTAGTCGGTTCAACCGAACGACTTCCCAGACCAAGCTGTGGTCGAAGGACAACTGGTCGATCCGGCTATCGCGTACCCGATAGACCCGAGAGTCTCCCACGTGCGCGATCATGGCGCCCTCGGGCAGAAGGATCAAAGACGAGCAAGTCGTCCCCATCCCTTGGAATTCACGGTTGGCGGTGGCCTTGCGGTGAATCTCCGAGCCGACCTCCTGATAGGATTTCTTGATGGCCTCTTCAGGAGTGCCGTTGCGAATCTTGTAGTAGGTGTGCGGGATGTTGTCGCAGGCCATTTTGCTGGCAAGCTCGCCCACTGCGTGAGCGCCCATGCCGTCGGCCACCATGAAAATGTGGCCCCTGCGCTTCCACGCGTCCGGATTGGTCGCGCGGACTTTGGTGAATCGGTCTTGATTGATGGGTCGGCGCATGCCCGTGTCAGTCTCGGCCGCGTCGACGATGGTATCGTCCCAGTTCACTAGCCGACCCTGAAAGTCACATTGAGCACGACATAACGACCCAACACCGCAAAGTAAAAGTAGAATTCGTCCAAGTGGGAAAACCTCGCGGCGTTTGCAGCACCACCTATTTGCCCACACTCAATAAAGCATCATAGCACTCGAACCGTCAGTCGATGATCGATTGCAGGCATTGTATCAGGACGATGGTCCACGAATAGAGTAAATCAATCCAAGAGCGTCTTCTATACGGATTGACGATGGCGAGTCAATGGGCGCACGATATCCGGAAGGTTCACTCATCACTACCGCCTGAAAATCGCGGCGTGACGGTCGGCCGTCTGGATCACGAGGTTCATCGAACGCAAAGCGGGCATCGTTCCCGACTAAGGCGAATCCGCCAAACCCGAGGCGCCCAAATTGACCCAAACCCCGCGTTTGATCCAGCTTCCGCAGATGGCTTACCGCAAGACCACGCTTTCGAACGGCTTGGACGTCGTCGCGAAGGTTGAGACCAAGCTGCCGATCGTGTCCGTCAACCTTTGGTATCACGTTGGCTCGAAGGAAGAAGAGACAGGATCTCGCGGATTCGCGCACTTGTTCGAGCATCTGATGTTCGAGGGATCGAAGAACCACCCAGGCGATTTTTTCAAGCCGTTGCAAAGGCTTGGGGCGGCGGTCAACGGCTCGACGTCTTCGGATCGAACGAATTATTTCGTTGACCTGCCGGTCGCCCACGTCGAGACCGCGCTTGCGATGGAATCCGACAGGATGGGGAATCTGCTCCCAGCGATCAGCGAAGAAAAGCTGCAAATTCAGAAGGGAGTTGTGAAGAACGAGTACCTTCAGAATTACGCCAATCGACCTTATGGGATGGTTGGATCGCTGTTGGCGGAGGCAATGTATCCGAGCGACCATCCGTATCGCTGGATGACGATCGGCAGAATGGAGGACGTGGAAGGCGCCAGTCTGGCCAAGGTCGAGGCCTTCTTCAGACGGTACTACGTCCCTGGAAATGCAAGTTTGTGCTTGGCTGGAGATCTGGACGAAGACCGCGCGTTTGCTCTTGCGGAGCGGTTTTTTGGTGGAATCGACGGGGGTTGCAGGGCGCCTTTGCTAATCTCTCCAGAGCTTTCGCTCGATCGCGACGTCGACGTTTTGTTGAGAGACCGCGTCGAACTCGAGCGCATTTACCTTTCTTGGCACACAGCGCCGAGGTTTCACCTGGACGACGCTCCGCTGGTTTTACTCGCCGACGTTCTCACCAGCGGCCGGGCCAGCCGATTGCATCGCAGGCTCGTGGTCGAGGAAGAAATCGCCCAGGACGTTTCCGCCTGGCAGTCGGGCAGGGAGCTTGCGGGATCGTTTGGCGTCGCGGTGACCATACGAAAAGGAAAGTCCGTCGAGCGTGCTGGAGAAATCGTTCTCGAAGAGCTCGAGCGAATTGCAAACCACGGCGTAACTCCGGACGAGTTGGCGCCGCCGCCACGGCTCGGATCGCGGGCTTTCTTTACGCCTTGGACCATGTCGGCGGTTTCGATGGAGTGGCCGATCGTTTGAATGGATACAACACATATCTGGGCGATCCGGGCTTCATCAATCGGGATTTCGAGCGGTTTGCCTCGGTTGGGATCGACGAAGTGGGCCACGTCGCAAGGAGCCGACTGGTCGGTAAGCACAAGGCTCGGCTCGTGGTCAGGAGCTCAGCCCGTAGCGCATCGGCGATACTGGCCGCGGACTCGAATCCGCCGGCGGCATCCGGGCCAATGGAGCCTCCAATACCGGAGGTTCGGACGCTGGCTCTGGGAATTCCAGCCTGGATCCTTTCGCGTCGGAATTTGCCGATCGCGGCCGTTTGCGTCGCGTTTCGATCGGGCGCCGAAGCGCTCTCAGCGCGGCAAGGCGGGCTGGCTCGGCTGGCGTCGGCAATGATCCGCGAAGGCACTCGAAAGCGATCGGCCGAAGCGATCGCCGAGACCCTCCAGGGGCTGGGCAGCACTGTGCACGCTTCGACGGGATGGGACGGCTCGTATCTTAACGTACAAACGCTGACATGCCATTTTGAACAGACCCTGGATCTGGCCTGCGAGCTGATCGAAAGCCCAGCCTTCCCCGAGCGAGAGTGGGAAAGGGCTCGCGGCCAGGGCGCTCGATGGACTTGCCTCCGAATTCAATAGGGCCGATGCACGCGCTTATCGGGCTTTCCTCGAAGCGATTTATCAAGGAGACGATCCCTACTCGCTCCCGCTCGACGGCGACGCCCGCAGTGTGGCAGGGCTTTCCCGCGACGACTTGTTCAAAGCGCACGCAGTCGCGTTCCAGAATCCGCTTCGAGCCTGGATCGTGGCAGGCGACTTCGACGCTGATCGAGCGGTCAAGTCCTTTGAATCGAGGCTCGAGGTCGGAGCTGCACCCCTAGCGGCGAACGAACACGCGGTGGGAACGCCGCGGACGGAGGCAATTGGTCGGCGGATCATACTGCTCGATAGACCTGGATCGCCCCAAGCCGCCTTTCGAATAGGCCAAGTCGGAGTCGATCGCAAGGATCACCGCTTCTATGCACTCTTACTCTTCAATCAGATTCTCGGCGGCCAGTTTTCATCTCGTTTGAACGCGGTTCTCAGGGAAAAGAAGGGCATGACCTACGGAATTCGCAGCCATTTCGATTTTCGAGGTGGACCTGGACCTTTTTCGGCGGCCGCTTCGGTAGACGCTGCCAGGGTGGCTGAGGCCGTCGGCGACGTCGCGGCCCAGATCGAGCTATTGTTGGGCGACGAGCCTCCCACGCTGCAAGAACTCGACGACGCCCGCCGATCGATCGTCGAAGGACAGGCCCGACAGTTCGAAACCATCTCCGATCTGGCTGGGCGGTTCGCGGGGTTGTTCGTTCAGGATCTCCCAATCGACGAATACCGAAGGCTCTCCGAGTGGCTCCACGAGTTGGACTCCGACGATCTGGTCGAGCAGGCCCGACAGGTTCTCAAACCGGACCGGCTTGTGACCGTGGTTGTCGCCGACGCAGATGCGACGGCCCCCAGACTTGAAGAGCTGGGATGGGGGTTGATCGAGCGGATCGACGATCGATCTGCATACCAACCCTGAGGATGAGCGGTCGAATCCCTTTTCATACCTTGGCAGTTGAGCAACAATGATAAGGTTCTCTGCCAAATCCCCACAGTTCCCGTCGATTGGCTCAGCTCTCGAGAGGCGTGGATGTCGAGGATAGCGTCGAAATTCCGAGCAAGTCGTGGAATCTATCTCAAGGCCCGCAGGGTGTTGGGAAGAATCGAGCGCGAATGCCCCGAGTGGTTCGAGGAAATACCCGCATGGGCTTCGAGCTTGCTCCTGCATGCGCTGGTGATGATTGTCCTTGCGGTCATGATCCTCCTGAGCAGCTTGAACGGTCGAGACGGCCGTCCGGAGATCGACGTCTCGATCCGACTCGACCAGGATTTGACGGCTCTGAAACCTTCCGACCACGCTGGCGATCCGTTCACTAAAGAAAAAT
Organism: uncultured Planctomycetota bacterium; assembly: GCA_963818975.1. Taxonomy (GTDB): domain Bacteria; phylum Planctomycetota; class Planctomycetia; order Isosphaerales; family Isosphaeraceae; genus CAWFUI01. The sequence goes on from CAWFUI010000012.1 coordinate 28,898, forward strand.
CGGAGGAACCGCCCTCTTTGGTGTTGGACCCAGCAAAAGTCGACCCCGTGGCGGTAAATCAGCCCGAGCTTGCCGCGGACGTGAAGTTGGGCAAAGATCTGCGCAAGGAACCGCTACCCGGGGACGTCCCCAAACTCGAAGACAAGGTCGATCAAACCGTGCCCATAAGCAGGGGCTCGTCGGCGCCGTTTTCAGGCAGACAGGGCCAGGCCAAGGCAAGGCTGCTTTTGCGTGAAGGCGGTACGGTCGAGTCCGAACGGGCTGTGTCGATGGGGCTCGATTGGTTGGCGAGACACCAGAAACCCGACGGCTCTTGGAGCCTTTCCACAACTGGGCTTTGCTCGGGCGCGCCTTGTCCTCCCGCGGGCAGTTTAGTCTCGGATTCCGCCGCAACAGGACTGGCGCTTCTGCCGATGCTCGCGGCGGGGAACTTGCACAACGAACCAGGACTCTACGAACGCCCTTTGCGATTAGGAATCGACTGGCTCGTCGAGCATCAAAAGCCCGACGGAGACCTCTTCGTCGGCGGCTCCGAGAACACCCGGATGTATAGCCACGCCATCGCTGCGATCGCGCTTTGCGAAGCCTACGGGCTTAGCAAAGACAAATCGCTGAAGCCGAGCGCCGAGCGAGCGATCAAGTTCATTGCCTCTGCCCAGAACAAGAACGACGGCGGCTGGCGCTACAACCCTGGTCAGTCGGGAGACACGTCGGTTTTTGGCTGGCAGCTCATGGCTCTCCGCAGCGCCAGCATCTCCGGCCTGCCCGTTGCCAAATACACCATGAGCGGCGCCAAACACTACCTGGACGTGGCCATGACCGACAAATTCAAGGCGTTTTACGCTTACACTCCAGGCGATAAGTCCAGCCTTGTCATGACCGCGGAAGCGCTCCTTGTTCGCCAATACATGGGTTGGCCTAGAGACCACCCAGGGATCCTCAAAGGCTCCGCGGCGGTGATCAAGGATCTCCAGGAATCGAACAATCGAAACATCTATTATTGGTATTACGCGACGCAGATGCTCCACAACATGAAGGGACCTTATTGGAAGACGTGGAACCCGATCGTTCGTGATCGGCTGGTCACGTCTCAAGTTGGCGGCCAAGGCTGCGATCGAGGCAGTTGGAGCCCGCTGGCGCCGCAGGGAGACGCCCACGGCGGATCGGCGGGCAGGCTTTACCAGACTGCGCTTTCGATCCTGACTCTCGAGGTTTATTACCGCTACCTGCCGCTTTATCGCGACGCGCAAACTGCGGAAGCGGAATGACGAGCCCTATCGGCCTCCGCCGCCCGCTTGGAACATGTGCAAGGGCATGCTCTTGTAAACGACCAGCAGGTTCAAATCGAGGGTCTTTGTCGAAGCCGAGGTGGGAACGAAGTAAGCCAGATCCCCTTTCTCGACGTAAGAGGGGACGCCTCGTGTGACCTGGGTGACCGTAAGCCCGGCTTCGTTGGGCACGATGAACTGGACGTTCTGGCCTGCGACTCCGACGCGGATCGGATCGACTCCGACAAGATTGCCCACCACGCGGGTTTGCGCAGGCAACGGCTGATTCAGCAGGTTGGCGGGAAACACGCCAAAGTTCGGATAGAAGGTGCCGTAGGAATTGAACCCGGGCATGCTCATCAACGGCATGAGCTGCGCGGCGGTCATGTAGGGGATGCCGGTAGGCTGAACCATGCTCCGATCGGCGCCCTCGTAGATATCGATATGATCCGTCTCGACTCCGTTCGAAGGCAAGGTGGGCCCGTGGGCCTCAATAAGACCGGTTGGGGATACCTCCGCCAAGGTCGAAGGCCAGCGCATGAGGAAAACCTTGGAAGCAGTCAGATTGACCGGGAACTGTTGTCTCGAATCGTTTTGAAGGACGATCCAGCGGTTGTCGACCATGATCACTCGCGCCCAACCGCCCTGGGTGGGCAAGGCCAGCGGGGTTCCGACGTTTGCTCCCACCTTCGGAGCCTGTTGGGCGGCGGCGGGGTTGTCGCGCGCGCCAGGAGCTCCCACCAGAAACGCCATTGTCGCGATAACTAACGGAGCCGCAAATCGCCTGCGGTTCATCGAATTCCCCCTCCGAGCCGAAGTCGAGAAATCAGGGTTCAACTACACATCATAGCACGACCTTTCAGATCAGACGAGAGGGCGCGCGGCCGATTTCGCTTCGACTCGCGTACAACAAGAGACGCTTGATTTGCCTCGAGCCCTTGCAGAGCTGAGTCCGCGCCCTCTCGGTGCGCCCTGGAGGAGAACATACGCCTTGATCGGGCGTCGATTTTGCAGCCCAGGACCTGTTGAACTTTGCGAGGGCGTCGCGGCTGTCGTAAGATATCAGAAGCGTAGCTCCGGAGCTCCACGCCCGCGTTTGGCGTCCAACATGGCACGGCGGCGATGAACAAGGCGACAGAAGACCCATTCACTACTGATATGCTGAACGTCCGGTTGGAAACCTCCACTCGCGATCTGTCAGGGACGGTGTTGGGCGATTTTCTGATCGAGCGGCCAATCGGCCAAGGAGGGATGGGTAAAGTCTACCTGGCCCGCCAGATCAGCCTCAATCGACCGGTAGCGATTAAGGTGCTTCGTCCCGATCTCGTCGCCAATCCGACGGTGATGGCCCGATTCGAGGCTGAGGCTTGGGCCGCGGCCAAGCTCAACCACCCGAACATCGTCCACATCTACGCCTTCAGCACCACGGACGACGTCCGCTACATCGCCATGGAGTATGTCGAGGGCACAAACCTTCGCGAATACATCGGCAAGAAACAGAAACAAATCGAGCTGCCGCTGGCTCTTTCGATCATGCGCCAAGCCGGTCTGGCCGTCGGCGCCGCAGGCGAAATCGGCCTGCTTCACAGGGATATCAAGCCCGAGAATTTGCTGCTTACGCGTAAAGGTTTGGTCAAGGTCGCCGATTTTGGCCTGTCTCGCGACCTCGAAGAAGCCAAGCAGCACCTCACCCAGCCCGGCATGACGATGGGCACCCCGCTCTATATGAGCCCAGAACAGGTTCAGGGGCATGCTCTGGATCACCGAAGCGACTTATATTCCCTTGGCGTTACGTTCTATCACATGCTCGCGGGAACGCCTCCGTTCAGCGGCGAGACCTCCCTGGCCATCGCGCTCAAACACGTCAAGGACTCTCCCGTAAGCCTTGCGGTTCATCGGCCTGAACTACCTCCGGAGTTGGTTGAGCTGGTGGCCAAGCTCATGCAGAAGAAACCGGCGGATCGCTACCAGACCGCCGCGGAGATGCTCCGCGACCTGGGAAAGATCCGCGAGAAGTTGGCGATCGCCGCGACGACTCACACTGGGTCTCTGCCCTCCACCGTTACCGGCGCCTCCCCTGTGTTGGCGGAAAAACGGCGCATTTCCAGCAGCGCCGCCTGGAAGGTTCTTGCTGGGCTCTTCAAGATGTCGCCCAGAAAGCGGACCCTTCTGATGATCTTCGCCGTGGCAATCGGCGGTCTCGTCGGCTGGATGAACCGCCAAGAGGATCTGCTCTCGCCCGAAGCGCCGATCGAAACCGCCCCGCCGGGGCTCTGGATCGTTCCCGACTGGGCCAATCAGACGCCCAGAATGGCCACGGCGGAGCAGCAGTATCATTACGCCCAGATTGTCTCCACGAACGAGTCGCGAGAGGCGGCCTGGTTGGCCGTTCCCGGCTACTTCCGGGCCAAAACCGATCACGCGTGGTGGATCAAATCGTATTGTCAGCTCGCAAGAGATCTCCTGGCCAAACGCGATGCGAACAGTCTGGAGATCCTCGGCAAGGAGATTAGTCGACTCGGTCATCCCGACGACGAGCTTCTGGTCGTCTTGCTGGCGTCCACAAGGTGGGTGTTCGACGGCTCCCCGTCCGACGTCGCCAGGGAACTGGCCCCATTTGCCTCCAGCACGCTCCAGCCCACTTCGATCAACTCCTCGTTCATTCCCCTGTTGCTCGACATTGTCCGAAGCGCGCTCGAAATCCGCGTCGACGACGATACGAACATCCATAATTCCCTCAAGAGTCTGGAGAACCGCTACTCGGGACAGTTCCCCTGGGAGAGGCTGAACCGTCGCGGCCTGGCGCCCCTCCGAAGACGGCTTTCTCGGTGAGCACGCGCGACCTCGATCGGTCGAATCCCCTCCCCATTGAAAATCGTGAAGACAGGCCTCCTCGGAGTTCGATGAAATGGCTTTGATCAAAATGCTCTCGGGCGATCCGCCAGGGCAGTGCGTCGAACTAAAGTCCAATCCCTTGGTCATCGGCAGAGCTCCCGAGTGCGATATTGTTCTCGACCCCAACGGAGTGAGTCGTCGCCACGCGCAAATCATTCCCCAGGGCGAGCGTTTTTTCATCGACGACCTCCATTCGCGAAACACCACCAAGGTCAACAACGTCGTACTCGTGCCGGGCAAGGGAAAGCTGTTGGAAGAGGGAGACCGCGTCAACATCTGCGACGTCGAGTTCGTCTTTCATGAGTCGGCGGCTTCCGCGGCGGGAAAGACGAGAGACGCCAGCGAAATGCTGGTGACCGATCAAGGCACGGAATCTCCCTATCACATGCTCGACGCCTCGGTCGCCTCGTCGCATTCGATGACCGTCAGACCCGAGCTCAAGCTTGCCGCGATTCTGGAAATCTCCAGAAACCTCCATAGCGACCTTTCGATCGACGGGGTCGCGCCAAGGTCCTCGATTCGCTCTTCGAGATCTTCCCACAGGTCGAACGCGGGTTCTTGGTGTTGAGCGAAGAGGGAACCTCCAAGCTCATCCGCAAGGCGTTCAAGTACCGCAAACGCTCGCTCTTGGGAAAGCGGTCGAGCCTCTCCACGTTGACGTACGAAGACGAAGCCCCGATGAGCATATCTCGCTCAATCGTCAACCACGTCATCGGCCAGAAGAAGGCGATCTTGAGCCAGGACGCCGGAGCCGACGCCGATTTGCCGACTTCCGCCTCGATCGCCGACCTCAAGATCCGCTCGATCATGTGCGTCCCTTTGATCACTCCCGACGGCAAGGTTCTGGGCATCCTCCAGCTCGACACGAGCGACCGCAAACAATTCCATCAGGACGACCTCGATCTGCTGGTCGCGGTCGCCGGCCAGGCCAGCATTGCCATCGAGAACGCCTCGATGCACGAGCGCATCCTGGCCAAGGAACGCGTCGATCGAGACCTTCAACTTGCCGAGCAGGTTCAAAAGAGGTTTCTGCCCAAGAACACTCCTCTCATCTCCGGGTACGAATTCTTCGCACATTACGACCCTGCCTACGAAGTCGGCGGCGACTATTACGATTTCGTCCCGTTGCCCGACGGCCGACTCGCCGTTGCCCTGGGGGACGTTTCCGGAAAGGGAGTGGCCGCGGCGCTCATGATGGCCAAATTCTCTGGAGATACGCGGTATTGCGTGCTCACCCAACCCACACTCGGAGAAGCCGCGGCTCGCTTGAACAAGCTCATCTGCGAGGCCGATATCGACGAGAAATTCATCACCCTCTGCCTGGCGATCCTCGACTCATCCGCGAATACAGTCACTGTCTGCTCCGCGGGCCATCCTCCCTTGATGATCCGGCGCTCGAACGGCAAGATCGATTTCGTGGGAGAGGAGATTACCGGCTTTCCTCTCGGAGTCGACAACGACGCCACCTACTCGGAAGCGGTCGTCTCGCTGGAGCCCGGAGACGTGGCGGTGATCCACTCCGACGGCGTGACCGACGCACGCAACAAGGCGGAAGACCTCTACGATTCGAAAGAAAACCCCAGACTCCGAAGGCGTCTGGCCGACTCGCCCGGAGGACCGGAACTGGTGGGCAAATCGATCCTTCAGGCCATTCGGGAGTTCTCGGCGGGTCATCGCCAGGCCGACGACATCACCCTCGTCTGCCTTGGCCCCAAGGCCTGAAAACCTCCTCTCGACATGCTCCTCAAGCTGACCGAACTTACGCTCGATCTCGATGAACCCGAGGAAATGCTCTCGGCACAGATCGCCGCCCGATTGAAGATTCCAGGAGATGCGATCGGACGCTGGCGCATCCTCCGAAAGAGCCTCGACGCGCACCGCCACGATGAACTCCACTTCGTCTATGCAGCCGAGGTCGAGATCCCCTCGGAATTTGAAGCAACTCTGAAGAGACGAGCCGCGAGGGGCGTCGCGCCATATTCCGAGGAATCGTTCGACTGGCCCAATCCAGGATCCGAGCGCCTGGATCATCCGCCGCTGGTCGTCGGCGCCGGCCCCGCAGGTCTGTTTGCTGCCTATTTCCTGGCCCTCTCCGGTTACGCTCCAGTCATCCTCGAACGCGGCAAGGACGTCAAAGACCGCGTGGCCGACGTCCGCACGTTCGACTCGGGCGGCCAACTCGATCCGGAGAGCAACTACCTCTTCGGAGAAGGCGGGGCAGGGACGTTCAGCGACGGCAAGCTCACTTACAGAGGCTCTGGGCCCGACGTCTTGAAGGTCCTCGAGGTCCTCGTCGATTGTCGAGCCAAGCCTTCGATCCTCTACGAACAACGCCCCCACCTGGGCTCCAATCGCCTGCCTCTGGTCGTCAAAACCTTGAGACGCAAGATCGAAGAACTGGGCGGATCGATCCAGTTCTCGTGTCGAGTCGAAGACCTCCAGATCACCGACGGCCAGCTCGCGGGGGTATCGACGAGCTCTGGATTCCTACCTGTGCAGGCCGCGGTCCTGGCCATCGGCCACAGCGCTCGCGACACCTATCAGGTGCTTTACGACCGGGGCGTTCCTCTCGCGTTCAAACCGTTCCAATTCGGCGCGCGCATCGAGCACGACCAGGACCAGATCAATCGCGCAAGGCACGGAGGCTTCGCAGGCCATCGGGCGTTGGGCGCCGCCGATTACGAGCTCGTCGCACGCGGCAATCGAGAATTGTTCACGTTCTGCATGTGCGCAGGCGGCTATGTGATGCCCAGCGTCAGCGAGCCCGGGCATTTCTGCACCAACGGGATGAGCGAGAGTAGGCACGATTCTCCCAAAGCAAACAGTGGTCTCGTCGTGACGATCGATTCAAAAGACGTCGGAAGCGACCATCCGCTGGCCGGCGTCTGGTTCCAGCGCGAGGCCGAGCGGAAGGCGTTTGAAATCTCGGGCGACTACCGAGCCCCCACGCAATGGACGAGTGATTTCCTGAAAGGCAAGCCAAGCTCCGGGGCTATCGGCGGGACGTATCCGCGCGGGACGATCGCATCGGACTTGGGCGTGTTTCTTCCTGATCTTGTCGTTGAGAGTCTGAGGCGCGGGCTACCCATCCTGGACCGAAAGATGCTGGGTCTATTCGTGCCTGGATCGACCTTAACCGGGCCCGAGGCGCGAGGCAGTTCGCCTGTGCGAATCGTTCGCGACGAGGGCAGGCAGAGCATCGGCGTGAAGGGGCTTTACCCCTGCGGCGAAGGCGCTGGCTACGCGGGTGGAATCATCAGCGCCGCCTTGGACGGCCTGAGGACCGCGCGGGCGATCGTGGCGAGGTACGCTCCGATTGTTAGATGAGCCGAGAATTCGGGCCTCGCGTCCGTAAGGGCGCGTGCCCCAACGCGCCCTCTTTTCTGGCTGTGTAGGTGCGCGTCGCCCGACCCGCCCGCTTTGATAGAGCACCCTAGCGCACCCAGACTGTCTGAGATCGGTTTGAAATCAGTTTTCAGGGTTCTCACATCTGAATCTCTTAGCCCTGAAGGGGCGACTCATAATAGCCTTGGGCAACGCCCAAGGATCTAAGGAAGGCTCCACGTCCCCCAGCAAATATCTTGACGCGAGGGACAGAGCACCCAGATTGTCTGAGATCGGTTTTCAGGGTTCTCACATCTGAATCTCTTAGCCCTGAAAGGGCGACTCATAATAGCCTTGGGCAACGCCCTAGGACCTACAGAAGACCCCGCGCCGTCAGCACACATCTTCACGCGAGGCGTGCGTCCTTCTAGGATCTGCGACGTGCCACGCTCAGGAGGCAACCTCGCCGATGAACCGATCTGACAGCTTCCTCCCCCCTCCGTCTTGACTCGCCCCTTCGCGGCCAGCATGATTGCTGATGTCGCTCATCGGCAGTAGCGTGTGATATCCTGCTCCTAGTCAAGCGAGCAGCTCGGAATTCGCTCTTTCTCCTGTTTTCTCTCGAAAAAGTTCGTCCGCGCGCGGCAGCGCGGAAAAATCCAGTCGTCTTATCTGAAGGGCGGAATCGTCTTTTCTCAGACCTTTCCGCCTTCCGAACCTTTGCGGCAATCGACAAATTGACCCAACTCGCGTGAGATCCTGCCGACGATGTCGACGCTCGGAGCAATGCCTGAACGGCTCCTGGACCTCGCCCGCGCGGGCGACGACGACGCCCGCGGACAACTCCTCGACCACTATCGAAATTACCTTCGCGTGCTCGCCAGAGCCTTGAACGGCAAGGCCCTCCAAGCACGGCTCGACGACTCCGACCTCGTCCAAGAAACCTTCCTCAAAGCGCACAGGCAGTTCAACTCCTTCAAGGGTTCTTGCGAACCCGAGCTCGTCGCCTGGCTCCGCCAAATCCTGGTCAATAGCGCAACGGACCTCGCCAAGAAACACAGAGTCCCGGGTCGAGACTTCCGCCGCGAGGAATCGTTGGAAGCGTTGCTCGAACGCTCGAGCCTCGAGCTCCAAGACGCCCTCGCAGTCCCGCTCAGTTCCCCCAGCGAAAGAGCAAGCCAGCACGAACAGGCTGTGCTCCTTGCCAACGCGCTCCAAGAATTGCCCGACGACTACCGCGAGGTGTTCGTCATGCGAAATCTCGAGCACGTGCCCATGGAAGAGATCGCCATCCGCATGAATCGATCGTTGAACGCCGTTCGCAAGCTCTGGGCCCGCGCCTTGTTGGCCCTTCAGAAAGACCTGGAGGAGAAGCCGTGAACAACACACCCATGGATCAATCAGCGTCACTCAACGGCGAAGGCGAAGGTTTCGAGTCCGAAATCGGCAGGGTCCTTGACAGATACCTCGCCGAGATCGAGGCTGGCCGGCGCGTCGACGCAGAGCGGTTGTTGGCAGAGCATCCTGCAATTGCCGACCGTTTGCGCGCGTGCCTTGCGGTCTTTCAGGTGGCCGACGCCGCGGCCGAGGTACTGGGAGCATCGGAAGAGTCGGACCGCACCTATTCGCTCAACCGAACCGTACCTCGGCCGCCGTCGGAAGATCATCAGCCAGTACTTGGCGCCCAACTCGGTCAATCGTCGCGTCTGCTCCTTCGCGATTTGCCCGACGACGGCGACGCGCCGGTGCTCAAGCGAACCGAAGCGATGTCGTCGCTTTTGGCCGATCGCCAATCGCGCTATCAACTGATGGGCGAGATCGCCCGGGGCGGCATGGGTGCTGTGCTCAAAGGTCGAGATACCGACTTGGGTCGCGATTTGGCGATCAAGGTCCAATTGGAAGCGCACAAGGGCGATCCCGAGATGCTCCGCAGGTTTGTCGAAGAGGCTCAGATCGGCGGCCAGCTTCAGCATCCTGGCATCGTACCTGTCTATGAACTCGGCACGTTTGCCGACAAACGCGCCTTTTTCGCGATGAAGCTGGTCCAGGGCAGGACGCTTGCGACGCTCTTGCGGCAAAGGCCCGATCCCACTGTCGACCTTCCTCGCTTTCTGGGAATCTTCGACCAGGTCTGTCAGACGATGGCGTATGCACACGCTCGAGGAGTGATCCATCGAGATCTCAAGCCTTCGAACGTGATGGTCGGGTCGTTCGGCGAAGTTCAGGTGATGGACTGGGGCTTGGCGAAGGTCATTTCCGAAGACGGCGCCGCGGACGACGAAGCAGCAACCCTTTCGCAGCGCGATATCGGGAGTCAGGACGCTGCGGAGTGGTTCGTCGGGATCGGATTCGATTGCGGGATCGGTCTTGGGCACGCCTGCGTACATGTCTCCCGAGCAACGCGCGGAGAAATCGATTCGCTCGACGAGCGGGCCGACGTTTTTGGCCTCGGCGCGATCCTCTGCGAGATCCTGACCGGCGCTCCACCGCATCTGGGTTCAACCCCCGCGGAGGTTCGCGAGAAGGCGAAACTGGGAGATATTTCCGAGGCGTTCGGTCGTCTCGACTCATGCGGAGCAGATCAAGACTTGCTTGTTTTAACGCGAGCCTGTCTGTCTGCTCGGGCCGAGGAACGTCCTCGCGACGCCCGCGAAGTTTCTCTTCGCATAACGACGTATCTCACTGGCGTCCAAGAACGGCTCCGAGCGGCCGACCTTGCTCGAGTCGAAGCGCAGGCCAAGGCGCTGGAAGAGCGGAAGCGTCGCAAGGTGTCGATGGCGCTGGCCGCTTCGATCGTGGGCTTCGTTGTCGTGATTGGTGGCATTTCAACGCTGTCCTACCGCGAGCAGTTGAGGCGGACCGCTCGAGTCAGCTCTCTGGCAGGCGAAGCCGAGCTTCTGACGAAGCAGGCTCGCGCCGATGCCGGCGATCCCGCGAAGTGGATGGCCGCTTTGGAGGCGGTTAAGCGAGCGGAAGTGGCGCTCGAAGGAGTGTCCGATCGAGCTGCACGGCAAGCTGTGATAATGCTACGAAATGAGGCCGACAGAGGCTTACAAGACGCGGAGGTGGATCGGAAGTTAGTGGCCCGATTGATCAGCATTCGTACGGAGAATGTAAGCTGGGAGAACCTCGAAGTCCCTCGCGCGATAGATGCCGCTTACTCTGATGCGTTTGCCAGTGTGGACATCAACATCGATGCTCTGGGTCCCAAAGAAGCCGGCGCCCGCATTGCGCGACGCCGACCGGAGGTTGTGCAGACGCTTGTCGCCGCTCTTGACCACTGGTGTGACGTGAGCCGCCAGTATGGAAGCGTGCGGGCCGATTGGCCTCGACTTCTTGCAACCGCTCGATTCGTCGACTTGGATCCCGACCGCGACGCACTGCGCAGCACTCGAGATCAACGAGAAGACATTGCGTGCGGAGCGGCTTCAACTATTGGCGGAACGTGCCGATGTCGAGTCGTGGTCCGCTGCGAGCCTAGTGTTGCTAAGCCAAGCCCTGGCCGATTCCAAAGAAATCTCGACTGCTGTTTCACTCCTCCGCCGCGCCCGCATGAGTCACCCGAGCGATGTCTGGGTTCATCTCATGTTAGGTGAAATGCTGGAACGCACTCGCCCGAGGCAAGCAAACGAAGCTATCAGCGCCTACGAGGCTGCCCGAGCGATTCTCCCAGCAACTGGGCACGCTCTGGCTCATGCATTCGAGGATTGTGGGCGAGGCATGGACGCCGAGGCGGTATTTCGTGACTTGGAACGAAGGGACCCTGGCAACACTGATCACCTCGTCTGTTATGGAAGAGTGTTGAAGGGTCTCGGACACTCGGCGGAGGCTAAAGTTGTATTAGACCGTCTTATTACGGCCACCCGCAAAACAACAACTATCTGGACCTCCTCGGCTGCAAATCACCAACTTGGTAGAGCACTTTTAACTCTAGGCAAAGCTTACGAAGCATCATATGAATTTCGCGAGGCGATTCGTCGGAGGCCTGAACTTGCGGAGGGACATCAAGGTCTCGCAGCGGCTCTCATCGAATTGGATAAACGCGACGAAGCGATCTCTGAAGCTCGCGAGGGGATTCGTCTGAGACCTGATTCCGCTGAAGCCCACAACTTTTTAGGACAGATCCATGCAAGGCTGAACGAACATGACCAGGCAAGCATTGAATTCCGTGAGGCGATCCGAATGAAGCCTGATTACATGGATGCGCATTGTAATCTTGGAGCCAGTCTTTCGGCACAAAACAAGCTCGACGATGCAATCGTTGAGTTGCGCGAGGCGATTCGTCTCAAACCTGCTTTCTCGGAAGCCTACAATAATCTCGCTCTCACCCTTGAGAAGCAGGATAAACTCGATGAAGCGACAGAGGCGTACAGAATGGCGTTCCGCCTCACGCCCAGACACGCGGAGGCCCATTCGAACTATGGTCTTCTTCTCCATGAGCTAAGCAGGTTCGACGACGCCATTGCCGAATGCCGCGAGGCGATCCGACTAGAGCCCGAACGCCCACAATTTCATCTTAATCTCGCAACTTGCCTTGATGGTAAAGGTAGGCAAGATGAGGCCGTAGCCGAGTGTCGCGAAGCAATCCGACTCATGCCTGAGTTTGCCGAGGCCCATTACAATCTCGGTAACATACTGGAAGATCAAGGTAAAGGTGAATTAGCCTTCGCAGAGTACTCTGAAGCGATTCGACTCAAGCCTGGCTTCCCTGACGCGCATTTCAACCTAGGCCTCGTTCTCGAGAATCAGGGAAAGATCGATCAGGCCGTCGCTGAATATCGCCAGGTGATCGGTTTGGAGCCGAACAATGTACACGCCCTCATCAATCTCGCCGAACTGCTGAAGGACCAAGGGAAGAACGACGAGGCGATCTCCCGTTTCCTTGAGGTGATTCGGCTCGAGCCCGAAATCGCTGAGGTACACTACAATCTCGGCGGCTGCCTAGTGGTCCAAGGAAAGCCCGAGGAGGCTGCCATCGAATTTCGTGAAGCGATCCGGCTTAATCCTAAATTGACAAATCCTCACAACGACTTAGGCAACATCCTCAAGAATCAGGGGAACATCGATCAGGCGATTACTGAATACCGCGAGGCTGTCCGCTTGAAGCCGGACCAAGTTGAGCCGCATTACAACCTTGGCAAATCCCTTAAGGATCTAGGAAAGATTGACGAGGCTGTTGTAGAATTTCGTGAGGTGATCCGACTCAGGCCAGACGATTCGCGCCCACACCTTCAACTAGGCGTCGTCTTCGAAAAACTCGGCAGAATTCAGGAAGCTGCGGCAGAGTTCCGCGAAGCGGTTCATCTTAATCCGAACGACGCTTCCGCCCATCACAACCTCGCCGTCTTTCTCGCGACTCAAGGACACAGTTTCGAGGCGATTGCTGAGTTCCGAGAGGCGCTTCGCCTACAGTCCGATTTGGCGGATACGCATTATCGTCTAGGCCTGTTATTCCGCCAACTCGGCCGATACGAAGAAGCTCTTAAGCACATTCGGCAGGCGCACAACCTTGGCTCTAAGCGTTCGGATTGGCGCTATCCAACAGCCGAACTTGTCCGAGAGTGTGAAAAAAAAGTGGGTCTTTCCGCGCGTCTTCAACAAATTCTTGATGGCACTGGTAAACCCACGGACGCGCTGGAATCGCTTGAGTTCGCACAGCTGTGCTACGACAAAGCCTTGTTCGTAGTATCTACTCGCTTGTGGACGGAAGCGATTGAAGCCGTTCCCAAGCTCGCGGACGACCGAGAAGAACAACATCGATACAACGCCGCTTGCGCGGCCGCTCTGGCAGGATGCGGAAAGGCCAAGGACGAACCTCCACCCGACGAGGCTACGAGAGCGCAGTTGCGCAATCAGGCTCTTGGCTGGCTAAGAGCCGAGGTTAATGCATGGTTTAAGCTCGTCGAAACCGCGCCGCCCAAGGATCGCACGAACATCGAGCAAGTTCTCGAACACTGGAAAAAAGATCCGGATCTCGCTGGCGTTCGCGATCGTGAGTTACTCGAGAACCTCCCGGCCGGCGAACAGAAAGACTGGAATGCTCTTTGGACCGACGTCGACGCAATGCTGACAAAGACTCGCCTTGTCCAAGAGTCGAAACCTCAATGAGGCCAAATAAAGGCACACGAGGGTGTCTGTAAGATAGGAAGCTCAGGATCTCACGCACACAACCCGAGAAAATCTTTTCGATGCGCGGCTATTCCGCTCGAAAGAGTCGTCTTCTACGAGGGGAGAACTCAGATCGATCGCGAGGCTCGCTGCAAATCCCTGCGATGTCGTTGGTGATCGTCGCGTTTTCGGGCTTTTTCGGACAAGCATAAGACAAACCGCACCAGGCTGGCGCAGACTGGCGTCAGTTCGGGGTTGTACGCTACGTGGAGCACCCGAAATCTCGGCATCCGTCGAAGTGTGAGAGACCGGGCGATCTAGGGTCGGTCGTAACGCTAGCCAACCTGACTGGCTTCCGCCGTGTCCAAACACTGGGGGATGTTTGGAACGACTTCAGTCTCAATCGGTGACGAGACAATCATCAAAGCTCAAACAACGAGGTGGAGCATGCAACGAAGCAGTTCGTTCTTTATTGGTCTCTGTGCTTTCATGGTCCTCATCGGCCCATTCTCAACCTCTGCGAAGGCAGAAGTGATCTTCAGCGACAACTTCAACAACGGAGCCTCGTCATTATGGGGAAGCGAGGTTGGAAACTGGACCGCGTCCGGAGGCGTCTACTATGCCCGATCTCCAAACAACTTTCCGCCAACCTTCACGGGGCTTCCGTTCAACCTTGGAGACTTCTCGATCGACGTCGACATCAACAAACTCCAGGACGGTGGCATTTGGCTGCACAGCGTCAACAACCAGAACGGCCTTCTCCTTGTCACCGGAGGCAGTGGCGGAACGGGCACCGGTCTGTATTGGCAAACGGTAACAAACGGGGTCTACGGGCCAGTCCTTAACCCGGTAAAAGGGCTATTTACGCCGGGAGTCAGTGACGCACACATCCGCGTCACCGTGGTCGGCTACACTTATTCTGCCTTCGTAGACGGGAGCACGACCGCCGCCACAACGCTAACGACGGATCTCTTTCCGACAGGTCTCGTAGCGCTCTACGATTTCTCACGTCAGAAGTTGGACAACGTTCTTATTCAGACGGCGCCGGAACCCTCGAGCTTGGCCTTAATTGGGATGGCGCTGCCTGCGTTTGCGGCCGTCCCCGGTCGGCTCCTTTATCCGCATCGGCGTCGAGTGTCGGGTCTGTACGAGACGGCGGTCCCATATGATTGCCCCGTTGTTACGTAGAGCCCTACACCTTTCCTCTCGTCGTTGAGAGCATAGCCAACCAGTCTTCGAATTGTCGTCTGCGCCCAACGCTTATTGAAGCCGATCCGACCGGAGCGCTCACGGTGCGCGGAAGGTGACAACTGGCTCAATTCAACTCCGATGCTTTCCTTAAACACCCGGGAGTCCTCGATGGAACGTCACATGCCGCTCTCATCACGAATACAGCCCCCTGTTTCACAGCGAAAGGTTCGCTTTTGCTGCCGTCCACGGTTGACTTTGCTCGAAGAACGAACGCTTATGGCCACGGTCTCTTGGATCAATCCCAGCGGAGGCGATTGGGACGTGCCCGCGAACTGGAGCACCGGCCAGCTTCCGGGTCTTGCGGATGACGTTGTCATTAATATGCCGGGTATCACTATCAGTCACGGCTCTGGAACGGATGCAGTCAATAGTCTTACGAGTGCGGATCCACTCATTATCACTGGCGGGTCGCTTGCCGTCGCGACGTCATCGACCACGACCAGCGATATCGAAATCTCAGGCTGCACATTCTCGGTGGCCGCGACCGCTACCCTTTCAGTTGGCGGCGTTCTCATGCTAGAGAACAACGCATCTCTTTCGGGCGGGGGCGTGATCGACTCAGTTGGCGGACTCAGTATCACAAATAATTTGTCACTTAATAACGTAACACTGAACAACGACGGTGTCGCGACCTGGAGCGAACCGAGTCCTGCGGGGGCTCTGAACATCGACCTTGAATCTGGGGCGGTGATCAACAATCTGGCAGGGGCTACGTTCGCGCTGGTGGGCACAGGCCAATATGTGATGGGGAACACCGACGGTTCGGCGGTTGCTTTCAACAACTACGGCTCGCTGACGAGCTCGACCACGCCCAACTCCAACGGGAACGATCGTGCCGAGATCAATACGAACTTCGTCAACTCGGGAACGGTCTCCGTTCTTCAAGGAGAACTGGACCTCTCCGGCAACAACGCGGTGAATTCGGGCACGTTTGCGGGCTCGGCGGGTACGTACCTTGATATTGCGTCGGAGGTTTTGTCCAGCAGTGCGGCAATCAATTCTCAGGGTACCGTTGAGCTCGACTATTCGACCGACGACGCCGCGTACTCCGCAGGTTCGTCGGTCTTCTTCGCCGACACGCTGACGGGGCCGATCGGGAGTTTGGGCGCCACCGTGACCATTCACAACACGGTCACATTTACTCCTGGCGCCGGCGGAGCGGCGACGCTTTCCACGAATTCGCTGAATATCGTCTCTGGAGGAAACCTGGCCGGCGTCGACAGCTTCGTCGTCAACTCTTCGTTGACCCTCTCAGATGGAAGCGAGCTCTCGACAACCGGCACGGTCGATTCTTACGGTTCGCTCATGCTTACGCCAGTCAACCGGATCACGCTTCGTAGCGTCACACTGAACAATCATGGCGACGCGACCTGGAGCGAACCGAGTCCTGCGGGGGCTCTTAACATCGACCTTGAATCTGGGGCGGTGATCAACAATCTGGCAGGGGCTACGTTCGCGCTGGTGGGCACAGGCCAATATGTGATGGGGAACACCGACGGTTCGGCGGTTGCTTTCAACAACTACGGCTCGCTGACGAGCTCGACCACGCCCAACTCCAACGGGAACGATCGTGCCGAGATCAATACGAACTTCGTCAACTCGGGAACGGTCTCCGTTCTTCAAGGAGAACTGGACCTCTCCGGCAACAACGCGGTGAATTCGGGCACGTTTGCGGGCTCGGCGGGTACGTACCTTGATATTGCGTCGGAGGTTTTGTCCAGCAGTGCGGCAATCAATTCTCAGGGTACCGTTGAGCTCGACTATTCGACCGACGACGCCGCGTACTCCGCAGGTTCGTCGGTCTTCTTCGCCGACACGCTGACGGGGCCGATCGGGAGTTTGGGCGCCACCGTGACCATTCACAACACGGTCACATTTACTCCTGGCGCCGGCGGAGCGGCGACGCTTTCCACGAATTCGCTGAATATCGTCTCTGGAGGAAACCTGGCCGGCGTCGACAGCTTCGTCGTCAACTCTTCGTTGACCCTCTCAGATGGAAGCGAGCTCTCGACAACCGGCACGGTCGATTCTTACGGTTCGCTCATGCTTACGCCAGTCAACCGGATCACGCTTCGTAGCGTCACACTGAACAATCATGGCGACGCGACCTGGAGCGAACCGAGTCCTGCGGGGGCTCTTAACATCGACCTTGAATCTGGGGCGATGATCAACAATCTGGCAGGGGCTACGTTCGCGCTGGTGGGCACAGGCCAATATGTGATGGGGAACACCGACGGTTCGGCGGTTGCTTTCAACAACTACGGCTCGCTGACGAGCTCGACCACGCCCAACTCCAACGGGAACGATCGTGCCGAGATCAATACGAACTTCGTCAACTCGGGAACGGTCTCCGTTCTTCAAGGAGAACTCGATTTCGGTAACGTCAGCAATTCCGGAACCGTAGAAGTTCAGTCAAGCGCTGCCCTCTCTGTATCGATTTATACACAAACAGCCGGCGCCACGATTCTCAATGGCGGACAGCTCGACGGAACGATCGTCGTCAACGCGGGTCTTCTCTCAGGAACCGGCACGATCAGTGGCAATGTCACAAACTCTGGCCAGGTCGACCCAGGAGGAGTTGGAGTGGCGGGCTCAATCACAATCAACGGCACATATATCCAAACAACAACCGGAGTACTTAACTTCGATCTCGGCGGCACAACGGCCGGTACGGGATACGATCAGCTCGTCGTCTCGGGCGCTGCAGCCCTCGCGGGTCAATTCAATTTCTCGTTGATAAACGGCTTCGCCCCCGCACTTGGCAATTCGTTCCAAGTCCTCACGTACGTATCGTCCTCGGGAGACTTCTCCTATGGAGACCTTGATCTGGGCAATCGCCTTATGCTCGGGCACGTTCTGAACTCCACAAACCTAACCCTCACAGTCCAACCAGACAGTCTTCCCGTAGTCGGTCCAATCTCGGGCCCCACTGTGCCAGTGTCGTTTGCAACGACAGTGAGCGTCGCCTCTCCATTCACCGATGTCGAGACCTATCAGACGCATACAGCTCAGTGGAGCTGGGGAGACGGCAGCAACTCCGCGGGCGTGGTTGTTGAATCGAACGGCTCTGGTACCATTACTGGCAGTCACGTTTACACCGCCGCTGGACCGTTTACGATTACGTTGACTGTCACGGACAGCGACGGCGGCTCCGGACAAGCGACATTTCAGGTGACCGTCGTCCCGTCGATCCTTGTGCTCGACAAGAGCGAGAACGGCGCCCTTACCCTTTCGGGCAACGCGAGCATCAACACCAAAGGCGCACTCGTAGTCGATTCGAGCTCGAGTTCCGCGATCTTCGCCAGCGGCAATTCTCAGATCAAAGCATCGGTGATCGACGTAAATGGAGGGGTCAAGAAGAGCGGGAACGCGAGCCTTAGTCCCGCGCCAGTAACTGGAACAGCAATCGTTCTCGACCCATTTGCCTCGTTACCTGCACCCAGCGCGTCGGGCCTTACCAATTACGGGTCCAAAAACGTCAGCGGGAATTCGTCCGTAACCATCAACCCGGGGATCTACACCAGCATCACCGTTTCCGGCAACGGCAAGCTAACGATGAACCCGGGCGTGTACATCATCAAAGGCGGCGGCCTCAAAGTCAGCGGAAATGCCAGCGTCGTTGGTACGGGCGTTTTGATCTACAACGAAGGCGGAGAAGAATCCGACGACTGCGAGTCGTCCGGTGCGGTCACCTTCAGCGGTAATGGCTCCATCACCCTCTCGCCTCCTACAGGTGGAACCTACGCAGGGATACTCATTTTCCAGTCGCGGCACAACACTCAGACAATGTCCCTGAGCGGGAACTCGATGCTTGGCCTCTCAGGCACGATCTACGCACCTGACGCTACACTCATCCAAAGTGGCAATGGTCAAATCGGCACGCTCACCGTCGTCGTCAACGAGATGACGCTCAGCGGCAATGCGATCGCCAACGCGCAAACCCTTGACCCTCCGCCAGGCGCGACGGCATTGACGCCTGCTCAGATCCGAACCGCCTACGGGATCAATAACGTGCTGCTCGACGGCACGGGCCAGACCATCGCGATCGTCGATGCGTACGACGACCCTGCAATCGCCTTGGCTCTCGACACGTTCGACACCCAGTTCGGCCTGACGTCGAACGGACCAACTCTGTACCAAGAGTATGGACCCGCGGCGGCGTTCCTGACCGTCGTCAACCAGTCCGGCCAAACGACTTCTCTTCCAACGACGGATCCCTCGGGAACAGGCAGCGACAACTGGGAGGTCGAGGCAGCACTCGACGTCGAATGGGCGCACGCGATCGCCCCTGGCGCCAAAATTGTCCTCGTCGAGGCAAACAGCCAGTCGCTGTCCGATCTCATGGCCGCAGTGGCCTCCGCCTCAGCGATTCCTGGCGTTTCGGTCGTCTCGATGAGCTGGGGCTTTGCCGAAGGCCAACAGGTCTTCGCCGCCGACGAGGCAGCCTATAACTCGTACTTCCAGGTTCCCGGCGTCACCTTTGTCGCCAGCACCGGCGACTACGGCGCAGCCGATCCCCAGTTCCCTGCGTATTCGCCTTATGTCGTATCGGTGGGAGGAACGAGCCTCGCACTCAATTCAGACAACTCGTATCAAAGCGAAACGGGATGGGGTTACTATTCGAGCGCGGCGGGCGCGTTCATTGGGTCGGGCGGAGGCTTGAGCCTCTATCAACCAGAGCCAACCTATCAGCTTGGCGTCCAGTCGACTGGAAGCCGAAGCACGCCCGACGTCTCGCTTGTGGCGGATCCGGCGACGGGCGAATTGGATTTCCGACCCCTACAATCTCGACCCGAGCAACTCGTTCGAGATCGTCGGCGGTACGAGCTTGTCTGCCCCGGCCTGGGCAGGACTGTTGGCGCTAGTCGACCAGGGCCGGGTTGCTGCTGGCGAAGCAACTCTGGATTCCGCCGGTCCAACGGAGGCTTTGCAGGCTCTCTACACGCTGCCACAGAACGACTTTAACGTCATCGCCAGCGGCACGAACGGCTACAATGCGAATGCTGGGTATAACCTTGTCACTGGCCTTGGAACCCCCATCGCCAACCTGCTGGTTTCCGACCTCGTCGCCTACCAAGGACCTGGCACAAACTACGCTGGTGCTCCGGTCGGGCCCTTGCTGGATGCGACCTTGACCAGCACAGGCTCGAGCGACAGTGGAACAATTGACGTCATGAATGTGTTCGACTCGTTCGTCTTAACGAACTCCGAGTTCGCATTCGGACAGGATCGCGCCCCGGTCCTAAGTGTAATCTCGAACGTGGGGCTCCGACCCATCGTGCCGACCTCAGTCGCTTCGGAAGTTCATTTCTCGATGCCGGGGTTGGCTTCGAACGTGTGGGAGGGAGGGTCGGTCGCATCGGCCAGCGGTTCGTTGTCAGGAATCGCTACGGGGCAGGGGAGCTCAGCTCTGCCCTCTCCGCAGTCCTCGAAGTCGACGACTCGAATCGCCGCGAGCATCAATTCGTTCGCGAGGTTCCCAGTGGTGCTCACTTCTTGGGCGTCTCGTTTCGATCGATCATCCATCGCTTTAAGTGCTCACAGCAGTGGCAACTCAATGATCGATCCAGACCGGGGTCAATGGCTGTTTGGGTTCTGGATCACGACCGAATTTAGTGGTCGTGAGCTTTCAGTGCGGGAATTCCCTTCTGCTCCGCGAATGCTCTGGGACAAGGCAATCAGCGAGTATCGAAGCGACGACGAGTTCCTGCTTGCGACACCAATCGAGGCGGCCGGCGACTTGGTCGAGCAATCGTCCGATGGCGAGGCGAACACGCCGTTGATCTCGTTCGCGGCGGCTGGACTCGCTTTGGTCTCTTGGGGCTCTTGGGCGGGTCGATCACATCGGCGTGACAGACGACTTAGAAAGTCGGAACGCAGCCACGAACTCGGACAATCTGGCCCCGAACTTCTAGCCCCGAACTCATGATCTAGCTAGTTTGACAACATGCGATGTCTTGATCGATTTGGCAATCCAAGGCGACCGTGCAAAGCGGCACGAAACCCTAAAAAAGAACCTTTCGACGAGCGAAATCGACCATCAGGCCTGCAATGTGGCTCAGTCGTGTTGAGCTAGACAGGAATGCAGAACGACTCGGTTCACGACCACCAAACTCTGAGATTTGCAGTTTCGTGAAGATCTACGGCGCGATCCAGCGCATGGCGCACTCTCTAATAGCTTGATCTCTTGGTCCTAGCTTTTGCGCAGCAAGTCGCTCCAGGTCTTCACATCTTCGAGCAAGAGGCGCTCGTGGAGATCCTCGAGCCGAGCCAGGTCTTGGATCTTGTCAATTTCCGCCGCAATAGCCTCGTCAGGCTCGTGAAACCGCTTACCGCCCAGACGAAGCAAGAGGCGACGGGCTTCCTCGACGCGGCCCTCCATGCGTCCCTCCTTGCGACCGTCTTCCAATAACCCCTGATAAGTCGTCGATTCCTGCATGTTTGAAACTCCTTTCGGAAGATCGCCGATATATTCCCTGGGGAATTTCAATCCCATGAACAAGAATGTCGCCGTCCAAAGCAAGCTCGCACGCGCAGGCGGCTCATTATTGATTCGAGCAGCCATCCGATTCACAAGTCCAGGCAACTCCGCTTCCCCAACATCCGAAAGCGGAGCTAGCGGCAATACCGCAAGCCCCCCTTCCAAAATCCGTTCCGGCTTCCACTCCCAAAGCCGAACCACTTCATAATTGTAACAGCTCGTCCGTCTTCCGTCAGGCAGCACAAGCACGAGCTCGCCGGTCAAACTCGGCGAATTCGCCTCCTTCCGCAATAGCACCAGGATCGTCAGCAAGGGAACATGTGCCGATACTCGAGCGCTGCCTGGCGATCCGCCAAGGTCCGAGCCAACTCCAAATCATGACTGGATTGGAGCTCAATATTCACAAGGTACGGCGACCCGCCCCCAACGCGAAGAACCTTGTCGGCGACCGTCGTCATCGTCGTGACGTCCGAATCGATCACATCCACAGGCGTCCCCAATGGCGCGGCGCCGAACTCGTCGAGCCACTCCCCGGGATCCTCCCAAACCAACTCCTTCGCGGTCACATCGAATCGATTGTGTTCCATGATAAATCTCAGACTCGGGCATATTAGACATCCGTGGGCCCGCTCGATTCACAACATCCCATTTGCCAGACACTCTACCTTCAAGACCCTGATCGCAGGCACGCTGACTCCAAGACCCCGGTCGCGGACACTCGGACCGAGGGTTGAGAGAGGCGGGTAAGGGGTATTGTTCGCTCAGGGGATGCGGAGCCGAAGGCCAACCGACCCTACCCCCCCCGATCCCAAAGCTTAATTCCCAGGCTCGAGGCTGCTCTCGATCACGTCCAGGCAGTCGATCTCGGCGAAGCCTTGTCCCTTCGTGAACCGCAACACGTTCTTGCCTTTCGCCAAGTCGACCTCGAGGAACGCGTTCGACCAGTGGTCCCAGCCCGAGTTGGGGTAGAACAGCTCCGCGCTCTCCTTTCCGTTTACCCAGACGTGGTGGCTGGAAGTTCTTCGAGGCTCAGTCCCATTTCCAAATCGAACGACGACAACGCATTTGCCTGACTTCGGAGCGGCAATCGAGAATTCAACAAAGCTTTCTGGAGTGTCGATAAAGCCAACTTTTCGACCGTTCGATGATTCCGCCGGGGCGCGATTCGAGCCGTCCCGCCGAGCTTCGCCTTTTCGGCTTCATAGCGCGTATGAGAACGATCGCCGCTTGGTAGCGGAATGGGACGATTCGGGTCCACGGGCGCCCCAAAACTTGGCAATGCGTTCTTCCGCCAGGTAAACGGCTGCGCCCTCACATTGCGAGTCCAACCCGATCCCGCATAGCGTGCCGCGTGGTAGACGATCCAATCCTCTTTGCCATCGGGCGACTTCACGAAACTGGCGTGGCCAGGGCCCTGGACTTCGCCGCTACGCCGGAAGACAGGTTCCTTATGCTTCTTCCAGGACGATCGAGAAAGCAAGTTCCCGTCGAGCTTGGCTGTGAGCATCCCCAAACAATAGTCGTCGGTCCAACTGCCGCTCGCGGAGTAGATCAGATGTACAGAGCCGTCTCGAACCAAGACCTCTGGACCTTCGTTGACGTTCGGCTCTCCAACTGTCTCCCAAGGCAGCTCGGGCCTGTTGATCTCGACTCGAGGTCCGCTGATCGTCCACGGGTTGCCCATCGGGGCGATAAACAAGTTTTGCCGAACGTTCTGGTCGCCTTCCCAGCCTGACCAAATGAAGTAAAGCCTTTCCTTGGCCTCGAGCAGCGTCCCGTCGATGGCCCATTTGTCGGCGGTTGGGTCGAAGACCTTCCCTTTTTCGATGAACTTGCCCTTGAACGGATCGGGGGTGGGATTTTCGAGTGCAAACATTCGGTGATGTTCATTAGACCCGTCGTCGGCTGCGTAGTAGATATACCACTTTCCGCGAACGTGGTGTAACTCAGGCGCCCAGATGTTGCTGGCGTTGGTTCCATTGGCGGGAGGCTCCCAAACCACTTTCTTTTCGCCCGCGCCAAGTCCAGAAAGGCTCTTCGACCGCCAGAGCGTGACGTTCACGCCCGTGGTCACGGTCATGTAATAATATCCATCGGTATGACGGATGACCCAAGGGTCGGCACCGTCGGGAAGAAGCACGTTAAAGAAGTTTGGCGGAGCCGCGTGCAGTATTCCTGGGGCGAAGAGGAACGCAAAGGCCGCCAGCGACCGGAGAAGCGTTCGCGTCCAAACCCTTTGATCTTGGTTCATACGAATTTCCATTGAGCGCCGCGAGTAGGGCGCATACGCCCTCCAAGCATGCGGACCACGTTGGTTTTGAGGAACAGAGAGCTTGGTGCTGGAAGTTCGACGCGTCATCTGCTAGAAAATGATAAGATTCTAGCGGTTATCCGACTGCGCTTCCCGCGATTCTCGACCACCCCCTGCCGGCGTCGGCGGATTCGTGGGCTCTACGTCTACTTCCTCGGTGATTGTTCTGCTGCTCTAACTCCTATAATCCGCGAATTCGCCACAAGCATCCTGGACTTGGTTTGTCCTGGTTGGCTTGCTGATCATTCACCGTCTCGTTCGTTTTCAAAGCTGGTCAATACGATCCCCCTCGATTTTGGGATCTCGCTCTCATCGCCTCGTCATACGCAACCTGGAGCATGTTCATGGCGTCACGTCCCCGTCACCGCCGACTTCGCGGTCGCATTCTTTCGAGCCGTCCGCGTCCCACGGTCGAGGCAATGGAGCTCAGGATTCTGCTGACGAGCCAATTTGCCACGCCCTCGGTGTTCGTCTATCACGCCCCAGGGACGTATCCAACGGGCGAATCAATGAACGCCTACGGCCTCTTGCCATTTGGCAATGGATCGTCGACTCCCGTGGGTTATACGCCCGCCCAGATTCGTCAAGCTTATGGAATCAACAATATTCTGTTCGGCAGCATCGTTGGCGACGGCACGGGTCAAACCATCGCGATCGTGGACGCTTACGACAACCCGGACTTCGTAAACAGCAGTTCGGTCACGTTCAGTAACAGCGATCTGGCGAATTTCGACAAGGCTTTCGGCATTCCGGATCCTCCCAGCTTTATGAAGTTGAACGAATCGGGCAAAACAACGGGGTTGCCCGGGACCGACCCGACGGGAGGCTGGGAGGCCGAAGAGGCTCTGGACGTCGAATGGGCGCACGCTTTAGCCCCGGCTGCGAGCATCGTTCTGGTCGAGGCCGCGAGTTCGGGGGGCAATGACCTTTTGAAAGCCGTGACGACCGCGGCAAACCTGCCCAACGTTTCGGTGATTTCGATGAGTTGGGGCGGTGGAGAGGCGTCCAACGAGACCTCGCAAGACAGCACGTTTGTCACGCCCAGCGGCCACGTCAACATCACGTTCTTGGCTTCGACGGGCGATAGCGGGTCGCCTGGAGGCTATCCCGCGTATTCTCCGAATGTTGTTGCGGTGGGAGGGACCGCGCTTACTCTCACGGGCAGCAATAACTATTCGAGTGAAAGCGGCTGGAGCGGCAGCGGCGGCGGCACCAGCCAGTACGAGACAGAGCCCACATATCAAAAGAGCGTGCAGAGCACTGGCAAGCGGACGATTCCGGACGTTTCGTTTGACGCGAGTCCTGCGACCGGGGTGGCGCTTTACGATTCCTACAACAACGGCTCGAGCACGCCATGGGAGGTGATCGGCGGTACAAGCCTGGCTTCGCCTTCGTGGGCGGCGCTGATCGCGGTCGCCGACCAAGGCCGCTTGGCGCTGGGAGGGACGGATCTCAACGGCGCCACGCAGACTCTGCCGGACCTTTACTCTCTGCCGGCGACGGATTTCCACGACGTCACCAGTGGTTCCAACGGCGGCTTTTCGGCCGGCCCAGGCTACGATGAAGTGACTGGCATTGGCACGCCGATCGCCAACCTGCTGATTCCCGACCTGGCCGCGGACGGTTTGCAGAAAGCCACCAAGATCGCGATCGTCGCCCAGCCCCCTTCGAGCGTCATCGCGGGGGACCCATTTGCTGTGGCTGTCGCGGCCGAAACCAGCACGGGTCAAATCGTACCGTCGTATAACGGGTCGTTCACCATCTCGCTGGCTTCGGGCCCCTCGACGGGGACCTTGGGCGGGACGCTTACCGAGCAGGCCGTGGACGGCGTGGCGGTGTTCCCCGATCTTACGATTTCGCAGCTCGGTTCTGGCTACGCTCTCCAGGTTGCGAACACCGATTTTGGCAATCTGACGACTAACACGTTCAACATCATCGCCAACCCAACGCCTTGGGCCGGGACGTTCTACCCAGCGCCACCGACGAAGCCCTTAGGGCCGCGGTGAACGCCGCCGACGGCAACTCGTTCGCCGTGAATTACATCGTTTTGGCGCAAGCGGATTATACACTTACCAATACGTCGCTGGGGCAGATCGTCGTTTCCGACGCGAACACGAATCTGCTCGCGAAGAGTTTGACAATCGAGGGCGCCGGTCAAGGCGAGAGTATCATATCTTCAGGCGTGGACACCTGGCACAACCGACTCTTCGACATTCAGAGCGGGCCAGCGGCTCTCGAGACGGTTGCGTTCCAAAACCTGACGATTTCGGGCGGCAATGCGGTGTTCTCGGGGACGTCGATCTCGGCGCAGGCGGCCGGGGGGGCGATTTTGGTCCAGAACGCCAGCGTCAGTTTGACGAATGTGACGCTGTCGGGAAATGTCGCGCAGGGCACGGCCGGCGCGGCAGGGGCTTCAGGGCTCAACCACGGGGTCGGCGGCGACGGAGGTCGTGGTTCTGGCGCGTCCGGCGGCGCGATCTTCGTCGACGGCGGGTCGTTGACCCTGGTCGGAGACGTCTTCGAGAAGAACATGGCCGTCGCAGGCGCCGGCGGCGCCGGCGGCACGGGAGCTCCGGGCGTTAGCACAGGGCACGTGAACAACGTCCAACGGGCGCCGGCGGCGGCAAAGGCAATAACGGGAACTCCGCGGCGGGCGGGGCGATCGTGTTGAGCGGAGGTCGAATCTTCGGCGAAAGCGACGTCTTTCTCTCGAATAAGGCGGTCGGCGGAGCGGGTGGGGCGGGCGGACAAGGCGGCCGCGGCGGCATCAACCACTCGGGCGGATACGGTGGAGTCGGCGGGGCAGGCGGAGCCGGAAACGGCGGCGCCATCTGGCTGTCTAGCGGGACGATGGACCTGTCCTTGACCACGCTTCAAAACAACAACGCAGTCGGCGGCGCTGGCGGCCTCGGCGGCGCCGGCGGCGTTGGCGGGACCGTCTCCGTGAGCCTCAACTTCACCAACACCGTACCAGGCACGAACGTTCAAGGCGGCCAAGCAGGCCTAGGCGGGCAGGGGGGCCTTTCCAACGGCGGCGGACTCTATGTGGCTGGCGGAACGCTGACACTCGTCGATTCGACGGTTTCCGGCAATATGGCCGTTGGCGGGGCGGGGGGAAAAGGCGGCCTTGGCGGCGGAGGAGGTTCGGTCGGTTCCGTAAGCATCTCCAAGTACACAGGCGGCCTCGGCGGCGGCGGCGGCCGCGGCTGGTCGGGAATGGGAGGCGGGCTCTATATCAACAACAACGCAACGGTTGATATTCTCAATGGAGCAATAGCAGGAAATCAGGCGGTTGGCGGGGCCGGCGGCGCAGGCGGGACCGGCGGCAGCGGACCCGGCTACTCTTCGGGAACAATCTCCGGCGGCCAGGGTGGAACCGGAGGAAACGGTTCCGACGGAGTTGGCGGCGGCCTCTATCTCAACGGCGGAACGCTCACCATCCTGAATTCGACAGTAGCGGCCAACTCCGCCGGCTTCGGAACAGGCGGCGCCGCGGGCTCAGGAGGCGTTTATGGTCCAAGCTATAGCCATCACGCCGCCAAGGGACCAAAAGGCTCCAAGGGAACCGACTCCGCAGGACTCGGACTCGACGCCGACGGCGTGTTGAATCTCTTCAATTCGACGCTCGCCTTGAACACAATCCAGGGCGGAAGCGGCGGCACAGTTGGTCTCGACGTCGTTGGCGGAACCGTGAACGCCGTCAGCACCATCTTCGCGGCCAACGGCACCACCGACGTTTCCGGAAAGATCAATGCCACCGACTCGTTGTTCCAGTCGACCGAATCGACCGGCACGATCACGGGAACGGGAAATCTGATCAACGTCGATCCACTTCTCGATCCCAAGGGGCTCCAAAACAACGGCGGACCCACCCAAACCATCGCTCTGGAAGCCAACAGCCCCGCATTCGGAGCAGGCCAAAACCCGCAAAACCTGATTACCGATCAGCGAGGCTCGATCGGCCGAAGCGGACCCGGCGGCGTCGATATCGGCTCCTACCAACACACAGCAGTCGCCAATACGATCAAGCCCGTCGCGTCGCTGAACGCGCAGGACGTCAGCGCGCTCAACGCAAGCTCGCTGAACCCATATTCGTTCACGATCAGCTTTACCGACTCGGCTGGTATCAACACCGCCTCGGTCGCGGGCTCGACCGCGCTGGTCACGCCCCCCTCGGGAGGACCCGCGATCGTTGCCACGCTCGTCAACGTGCAAGCGGGCGGATCGAGCGATGCGAACGGAGACGCAACGTCGATCACAGCCACATATCAGTTTACGCCGCCTGGAGGGGCGTGGAGCATCGCCGACGACGGCGTGTACTCGGTCCAGATGGGCGGCACGCCGGTTTCCGACCTCTCGGGAAACCCGCTCGCCAACCCCGCGGTTGGAACGTTCAACGTCAATTTGGCCGACATCGATTCGCTCAAGTTCACCACTGGGCCGAAGTCGACGATCCAGGCGGGGAGCGCCTTCTCGCTCACCGTCGAGGCGCTGACCAGTACGGGCGTGCTGGATACCCACTTCAATGGTTTGATCACAATCGCATTGGCGGCCGATCCGCAGAACGGAATCCTGAACGGTACGCTCCAGGCGACGGCCAGCGGGGGCGTTGCCAGTTTCTCGGGGTTGTCGATGACGACCGCTGGGCAAGGGGATTCGATCAAGGCGTCCGCGACGGGAGTCCTTTCGGCCACGAGCTCGAACTTCGCGATCATTCCCGGACCTGTCGAGACGTTGGTCTTAAGTACGCTTCCGCCCACGCAGGCGACCGCGGGCGAGTCGTTCGGCTTCGCGGTCGACGCATACGACAATTACAACAACCTGGAATCGCTCAATTCCACAAGTGTCTCATTGGCAATACTGCCAAATCCAAACACGACGACTTTGAACGGGACGACCACCGAGGCCACGATCAATGGGGCGGCGGTCTTCGGAGGTCTTTCGATCGACGTCGCCGCGTCGAACTACGTGATTCAAGTTTCCGACGGGTCGGCGACGCTCGATTCGGCGCCGATCACGATCACACCCGCTTCGCCCTATGAAGTGGTGCTGACGACCCCGCCGCCCACGAGCATCGTTGCCGGCAATACCTTCAACCTGACGGCCGAGGTGGAAGACCAATACGGCAACGCAACGCCGGCTTACGCGCACGGGCTTAGCATCGCATTCGGTGCGGACCCAACGGGCGCCACGCTCTACGGCGCCGCTCCCGGGGTGCAATCGGGCGCGTTCTTTACTTTTAGCGGGCTCTCGATCCAAACCGCCTCTCCGACGGGTTATACCCTGAGCGTCGACGGCGTCGGTTTGAATTCAGCGCTAAGCGGTTCGATCATCGTCAGTCCGGCGTCCGCCACCCACTTGGTGTTTACGACGGAACCTCCAGGCACGATCCAGGCCGGCAGCGGCATCTCCCTGACCGTCTCCGCAGAGGATCAATATAATAACATAGATACATCTTATGTGTCTTCTGTCGGGTTGGCGATCGGCCTGAATCCAGGCGGAGCCACGCTGGGCGGAACGTCGATCGAGACGCCGACGGCGGGCGTCGCCACCTTCAGCGGACTGACCTTGAACAAGGCGGACGACGGTTACACCCTGGTCGCCTCGAGTGGAACGCTGCCCGACGCGACGTCAAGCTCGATCAGCGTCACCAGGGCGCCGGCGACCGTTCTGGCAATCTCAACCGATCCTCCCGCTTCGATTCAGGCGGGTCAGAGGTTCGGCTTCTCGGTCGTCGCCGAGGACTTGTATGGAAACGTCGATCCGTTCTACGCGGGCGACGTCTCGGTAAAACTCGTGGGCAATCCCTCTGGGCAGTTCTTGAACGGATCAACTTCGACGATCATGACCGGCGGTCAAGGCGTGTTCGTGGGGCTTACGCTCGATCAAGCTGGAACAGGGTATACGCTCGAGGTTAGCAGTTCGGGTCTCTCTTCGAGCGACTCGAACGCGATCAAGGTCACACCCGCGCCGGCCAACCACCTCGTCATCTCAGCCCCGGCGGCCACGAGCGTAACGGCGGGCGTCGGTTTTGGGCTGACGCTCCAGGCGGAAGACGGTTTTGGAAACCTCGACACGTCGTACGTGAGCCCGGTCGTCCTGGGCCTTCAGGCCAATCCAGGCGGGTCGACGTTAGGCGGCGTGAATAGTGTTGCCGCGATTGCCGGCGTGGCGACGTTCTCGAATGTGACGCTCGACAAACCTGGATCGGGATACATTCTATTAGCTTCGAGCGGACTCTTGGGTGGGACGACCACCTTGCCGATCACGGTTTCGCCCGACAAAGCCAGCAAGATTGCCTTCATAGTGGGGCCGCCGTCGAACACGGTCGCTGGGTCGATCTTCAACATGACTGTTGCGGTCGAAGATGCGGCCGGAAACGTCGACGTTTCTTACACGGGACCGATCACTCTCGCTTTGCCGACGGAACCCGGCGGGATTGCTGAATCGATCTTGGGAACGACCCAGCTGGCCACGACCGAAGGCCAAGCCGTCTTCTCTGGGCTTGCTCTGACAGGAGCAGGCAGCGGCATAACCATCGACGCCTTGGCCACGGGGCTCGGTTCGGTTGCGTCGTCGGCCGTCGCCGTCACGCCGGGTACCGCGACGCATCTTCAACTGATCTCGCAGCCCCCTGCGAATCTCCTTCCCGGCCAGACCTTCAATGTGACCGTTGCTGCGGAAGATGCCTATGGAAATGTGGATCCTAACTATGCATCGACCGTGAGCTTGGCGCTTTCGAGCAACCCAGGCGCCGCGACGATCTCGGGCGGGTCGACCACTGCGACGCCAAGCGCCGGCTTTGCCGTATTCAGCGGGCTTTCGCTCAACAACAGCGGCGTCGGCTACGTGATCCAGGCGTCCGGCGCCAATGTCTCGAGCGCCAAGTCGAGTGCTTTCGCGGTGGCGGCGCCACAAAGCTCCGGTGGAGGCGCCGGCGGATCGAGTGGGTCGGGACCCGTCCAGGCCAGCGCCTCGCCGGTCGCGCTCATGGGTGAAACGCTCTACTACAAGACTGCCAAACATAAGAAGGTGTTGATCGGTTTTGAGCTGACGTTCTCGGGCGGCTTGAATCCAGCGAGCCCAGAGCGATTCGAGCTTTGCGCTCTCGCAAACGGTCAAGAAGGGAAAGCGCGTATCGAGCACGCCGGTGGCCTTCTCGGTCTCTTACAAGCCGTCTGCCCATGCGGTGGATGTTCTCTTCTCCGGCAAGCCGAAATTCACGACCGGCGGCGACCTCTTGATCAGCCCTAAAGCGGGTTCGACGTTGATCGACGCCAACGGCAACGCGGTTCCAAGCCAGACGATTACAATCTTGAAGAACGCGAAAGGGCTGATAGGCTAGGCGCTCGGTCTCGAGACCCGGGAGCAGGGTGGATCAGCTCTGGGTAGCGGCTTGGGCCGTTTTAGCTCGGGTTGAATCCCTTTAGCTCCAGCCCGATCGTTGTTCTTCCCCGTGTTCTGGAGTAGTAGATGCCCACAGTTCTCATCGGCGCGGAGGCAATCCGGCGCGACCAGGGTCCGTTCCGGCAAGCATTCTCTGGGGCTGGTTTTGAGTGCCTCGATCCCCCTGGCCATGCGCCACTGTCCGAAGCCGAGATGCTCCATTGGCTGCCCATGGCCGACGCAATTTTGGCTGGAGGCGAGCCCATCTCTCGTGCAGCGATTCTCGCTGCTCCGAAGCTGAGAGCCGTCGCGCGAGTGGGTGTGGGATACGAGGCAGTGGACCTGGGCGCCGCGGAAGAGGCCAAGGTCGCGGTGGCGATCACTCCCGGCGCCAACCATGAAAGCGTGGCGGAACACGCCTTTGGCCTGATCCTCTCGCTCCTTCGTCGGATCGCCGCGAACGACCGGATTGTACGCAAAGGTGGCTGGGAACGAGCCGGCGTACTGCCTGTCAGAGGCAAGGTATTGGGTCTTGTGGGCCTGGGTCGAATCGGCAGGGCGATGATCCCCAGGGCGCAGGCGTTCGCGATGAAGACTATCGGCTTCGACCCCGCCCTCGGAAGCGAACAAATCCGTACGATGGGCGTCGAACCATGCTCATTTGATCAGTTGCTGGAGCAAGCCGACGTCGTCAGTCTGCATCTTCCGCTTTCGAGCTCAACACGCAAGTTGATGAACCAAGAAACGATTCGAAAGATGCGGACGGGGGCTTACCTTGTCAACACTTCGAGGGGCGGTCTCGTGGACGAGGCGGCGCTGTTCGAGGCGCTCACTTCCGGGAAGCTCGGCGGGGCGGGCCTCGACGTGTTCGATCCGGAGCCGCCCAAGGCCGACAACCCGCTTTTTCAGCTCGAGAGCGTGGTTCTCGCTCCGCACGTCGCCGGAATCGATGCCAAGGCGCTTGCAGACATGGCGCTGATCGCCGCCGAAGCGATCATTAGCTTGCATCAAGGACGTTGGCCGGCGGATCTCATCGTCAACCCAAGCGTCGCTTCGAATTGGCGTTGGTAACTGGAACCGGCTCGTCGCAGGCAAAAACTATAAAAAACGGAAAGGCTCCCAAGATATTCTTGGAAGCCTTCCTCGAGTAGATCGTTGACGAGGCCTGCGTCAGACCTGGAAAGAACTGCCGCAGCCGCAGCTCTTGACGACGTTTGGGTTGTTGAAAACGAACCCACGCTTCTCGAGACCGTCGTAGAAATCGATGATGGTTCCGTCCAAGTAGGGGTCGAACTTCTTGTCGATTGCCAGCTTGACCCCATGGAATTCGGCCACGCGGTCGCGTTCGGAGGTTTGCGTATCCCAGCCCAAGCTGTAGGAGAATCCGCTACACCCGCCCCCCTGGACGCCGACCCGAAGAACGGTTTCGGCCGGCATGTTCTGATCGAGGATAATCCGCTTGACCTCGCCGGCTGCCTTTTCGCTCAATGTTACGCTCATGCGATCCAAATCTCCCACAAACCTTCCCCTCAAGAGAAGGCGACATGCGAATTATCGAACCGGGCGGCACATTTGCCGACGCCTCGAATAGGAGGGCCGCGTTGCTCGCCGACATCCCCTAACACTCTAATCATAACGCCGGAGGTCGGGCGTGGCAAATGGAAGCTTTTCGTCCCAAGCGATTCCATGGCAGGTTCGGCTCCGAAATTGCATGAGTGTCTATGAAGACTGGAGTTGCAGGGATTCGCGGATCGCGTTATCTTCCCACATCCCAGGGTAGGGACTACTCCGGCTGGAGCCGACGCCATGAGCTACGACAAAGTGCAGGCGACTTGCGAATTCAATCGTTGGAGCGAGAGCTACGACCGCTCGATCCTCCAACGCATCTTATTCCGACCTTCGCATACGACGCTGATCAAGCATATTGAACATAGGTATGATCATGTGCCCATTCGGGTCCTAGACGTGGGCTGTGGCACCGGAATTTTTGCCGAGCGCATCCGCGCGTCGCTGCCAAGCGCAAAATTTGGGGAGTCGATTTGGTGTCGAAGATGCTCCTGAAGGGGCAAGAGGCGCTGGCAAAGACACGAATCCACCGTATTGCCCGTCCAGGGGGACAGCGAACGTTTGCCGTTTGCCTCGGGATCGTTCGACGTGGTGACGTGCGCCAACAGTTTTCACCATTATCCCGACCAAGAACGGGCCGTTCGGGAGATGGCAAGGGTGCTCATGCCGGGCGGAATGTTGCTTTTGCTCGACGGCTATCGCGACAACCCATTGGGTTGGTTCATTTACGACCTATGCGTGGCGACGGTCGAGGGAGACGTCAAACACGCGTCGGCTCGTCGGTTCCGAGGACTGTTCGAGCAGGCCAATCTCGTGCATGTGCGCCAACACGTCCACTACGGACCCGCGCCCTTTCTTGTGAATATTGGATATGTACCCCCTCTGCCGAAACCGCATGTTCATGTGTCAATGCCGATTCGCCAGCGAGTCGCCAGCGTTTAAGGTTTGGGGGAAAGGATTTGGGCCGCAAGGGGAAGCCTCAGAGAACGCCTTTGCCTTTCTTGAGGACGGTGAAGACGGTCTTTCCCACGAGCGGACCGCCTGCGGAGCTCTCGACCAGTGAAGGCTTGAGCACGAACTGCCCGCCTCTTGTGAACTTAGGTTTGCCCACGAACAGGATCTCGAGGTCGTTCGAGCCAGGCGAGTACTGAATTCGGAAGCTCAAGGGACTGGCGACCGTCTTCTTTTTCTTCTTGAGCCACTGAGAAAGCACGTAAGCGTTGGTGTTGGCGGCGGAAGAGGAAGCCAGAGGGGCTGAGAAGACGAGCTCGAACCCCACGACGTGACGCTTCTTCTTTTTGCCCAGATAAGCAAGCTGTTCGCTCGTTACGAAGATCGGCGTTGCCGCTCCCGCCGAGCTTGTAGGATTGCTCGAGCTCTGGCTTGTCCCAGGGCCTCCAGATCCGCTCGAACCCTGACCGCCGCCCGCTCCACCCCCGCCTCCGCCAGTTCCCCCCCGCCGCTCGACGACGACCCCACGCCGAATGGGTTTGTTGACACGCTTAGCGGACTCGCCGACGCTTGCAGCACGTATCCATTGCCTGCTCGATCGATCGACAGGTTGGCAAATGTTGCTTTGCCGCCGTTGGTCATGACCGCGGAGCCTCCTGAGAGCGATGCTCCGGTCGGATTCGTGGAAAGCGCGATCGAGACGTTCTGGGAATACGAAGGATCGATGTTCCCGTAACTGTCCTCGGCAGCGACCACCACCGAGAACGCTTGCCCAGCCAAGAGCAGGTTCGGCGGCTGAGTTATGACCACGAGCTTCGTGGCGGAAGCGGCGATCACCTGGAACTGAGACGAGACGACGCTTCCGACATCTGTTGCCGTCGCCTCGAGCGTAATTCCCTCAGCCGCTTTCGTGAGCGAGAGATCCAAGAACGAAGCGACTCCTGAGGACGCGGCGAGGCTGGTCGTCCCTCCCAACGTATCGCCCGCGGGGTTGCTCGCAAGGGCGATCTGCACAGATCCAGTGAAGCTGGGATCGACGTTGCCATAGGCGTCGACCGCGTCCACGGCGACGACCAGAGTCGAGCCCGCGATGATCGAGCTCGTCGGCTCAAGAGAGAATACCAGTTTGTCCGCGGAGGCCGCGGTCACGTCGAAGCCCAAAGTCGTCGCGTTTCCTATGGTTGGGCTGGTGGCTTTCAGCGTATAGCCCTTTCCAGCCTTATCGAGCCAAAGGCCCGTGAATGAAGCAACGCCCAATTCCGCGTTTACCGAAGTCGTCCCTCCCAGAGTCGCCAGTCCCGGATTGTTGAAGATCGCCAGCGATACCAAGCCCGTATAGGTGGGAGCAGTATTATTATACTTGTCTTCGGCCTGAACCACGATCGAGAAGGTCCCGCCGGCGTCGATGGAGGCTGGCGGTTGGGTCTGGATCGCCAGGTGGTTGGCCGCAAGCGCCGAGACGTCGATCGTGGTGGAAATGGCGCTTGCGAGTTGGGAGTCGCCCGCCGAGATCTTATAACCTTTGTCCGAGATTTCGAGCGAAAGCCCGGAGAACGCGGCGACTCCGTTGGTAGTTGGCTCGGAGATCGTCCCCTGGAGTTTGTCCGAACCGGGATTGGACGCGAGCGAGAGGACGACCGTGCCCGAATACGAGTTGATCGGGTTGCCGTACTGGTCCTCGGCGGAGACGACGAGCCCGAACGTCGAACCGGCGTCGATCGAGCTTGGCGGTTCAGTTGTAAAGATCCATTTGTATGCCAATACAGCCGTTATTGACAATGAATTGGCAGCGGCATTGGAGACGTTCTGCACCGTGGTGGAAGCTTGGACGACATATCCATTCGCTGCGACGTCGATGGAAAGGCCGCTGAAATTGGCGACTCCGGAGGACGCATCGAGCGTCGTCGTCCCGTTCAAAACCGCTGCGCCGGGATTGGTCGAAAGCGCCAAGCTAATAAGGCCGCTGAAATTCGTATCGACGTTTCCGTAGTGGTCATATGCGGTGATTCCAACCGAGAAGTCGGCCCCAGCTTCGACGCTGCTCACCGGTTCCTCCGAAACCAAGAGATGGTCGGCGGCCGCTGGATCGACGGTGATGGGGGAACTGGGCGCGGAATCCAGGCCAATCGCCGAAGCTGAGAGGATAAATCCGCTTCCTGCCGTCTGGAGGACCACGCCGCTGAAGTTTGCGTAGCCTCCCGACACCGCTACGGAGGATGTGCCGGAGAGCACGCCTTTGGTGGAACTAGGGTCAAGTCCGATCGTGATGTTCCCGCTAAAAGTGGCGTCGAGCGAACCTGCGTTGGTTTCGACCTCGACAACAAAATTGAAGCCGGCGCCTGCCGTCACGGTCGAAGGCGGCTCGGTCGAGATCACCAGCTTGTCGGGCTTGTTGAAAGTGACAGTAAATCCGCCCAGCGTCTGGGGCTCGAGTAAATTTCCAGCGAAGTCGGCGACGGGGGCTCCGGCGATGGCGATGCTGTAAGAGCCGGCGTTCTCAGCCGACCATGCGCCCCCAGGCGGAACGATCTGGTAGGTCGCAGTCAGGTTCTTGGCGTCGCCTAAAGCATCGGTCTGACCAGTGGGGCTTACGGATACAAGTTCCGCGAGCATGCCGGGCCCGCCAGCCGGCGGCGAAACGAACACCTGTGCACCGGCGATCGTCGCCAGGGCAACTGCGATGTTGTCTTGGTACGTGATCGTGAAGGTGTAGGGGTTGAGCGAACTGGCGGTTGCCGAGGTGACGTCGGGCGCAGATAGGCTTGCCGTGGGTGCGGTTGTATCGGCTGTTGCGTCGTGCTGGATCGAACCGCCGTCGGTGCCGCTGGGCCCGGTCCTTGGGGCAAATCCGCGTTGGTCGGTGAACAGGCCTTCTGGGTTCGAACCCAAAGACAGCGCAGGGCTCGGAGTGTTCTGCGTGAGCAGAGCAATCGTTTCCGTGGGTCCGCCGTTGTTCTGGAGCCCTTTGGGGTCGAGCTCGGCGTTCACGTTGGTCAAATTGTTCGTCCCCGAGAGCATTCCCGCGCCTGGCGCCACGCTAAAGAGAGAGTTCGTCGCGTGGATCGACCCCGAGAAGTCGGTGGTTCCGTTCGAAGCGAAGATGCTGCCGACGGCGCTGACGGACCCACCCGAGCAGACCACCCCCGCCACCAAGCCCTGGCCTGTGAGCACATTGAGCGCGAGTGTGCTGTTGTCGAGATTGACCGTTCCGCCGCCGATAGATCCTGCGCCTGCGGACGAGCTGCCGCTGGACCCGCTCGAACCGGCTTTGCCGTCCCCTTTTGTGTTTAGCGCAGCGCCTCCCGCGCCTCCTGCGCCCGGGTTGCCGAAGGCAGCGGAGTTCGCTGCGATTGTGGAATTGAGGAAGGTGAGCGATCCTCCGCCGATGTAGAATCCCCCTGCCTGTCCTGTTCCACCTGCTCCGCCAGCCCCTCCAACCCCTCCGGTGACTGCGGGAGGCAGGTTCGAGCTGGAGCCGCCGGTTCCGCTGAATCCGCTCAACCCGCCGCCGGTGAGGAAGCCGCCCGAGCCTCCGCTGCCGCCAGCGCCTCCGTTGCCTCCCGAGGCTTGGTCTTTGCTGAAAGTCGACCCGACGACCGAGACCGATCCGCCGGCGACGAAGAGTCCGCCGCCAGAACCGTCGCCCGCGTTGCCTCCATCGCCTCCCCGACCTCCCGTCACTCCCTTGAACGCGCCAAACTTGCTTCCGGAGAACGAGTTCGTGAGCCCGCCGTAAGAGCCGATCGCTCCGTGGCCGCCTGTGCCTCCAACGCCCCCTTTGCCTCCCAACGCCTGGTTCGAATCAAGCGTGCTGTCGATGAGAGTAAGCGAGCCTGTTGCGATGTAGATCGCACCTCCCTTGCCGTCCGAGCCTGAGGATCCCGTTCCGCCAGTTCCCCCCGTACCGCCGGGGCCCGGAGGCAGGGTTGGCGTGCCTACCCCGCCCGCAGTGTGCGAGAAGCCCGTACCGCCGATGATCGAGCCGATCGAAATCGAACTTGCGAATGCACTTCCGCCGAGGCCTCCTTGACCCCCAGCGCCGCCCGCCCCTCCGTTTGCCACGTTCTTGGAGAATAGCGAAAGGTCGAGTGTCAGGCTTCCTCCCGCGACAAAGATAGCTCCCCCGGTTCCCGATCCTCCAGACCCGCCGTTGCCAGCTACGCCGCCGGGGTGGTCGATTCCCGCGTTCCCGCCTTTACCGCCCTGGCCGCCGACGCCGCCGACCGCCGCGTTGTTCGAGAACGCATCCTGAACTGCGTAGAGGTTTCCGCTGGCGACATAGATCGCACCACCCGACGCATCGCCGCCCGCACCTCCATTGCCACCCGGTCCGCCCGTCCGAGCCTTGCTGGGAAAGCCAGGGCTTATGCCCGTCTGGCCGTTGCCCCCAGCCCCACCAACGCCGCCAACGGCTTTGTTGTCGCTAATCGTATCGTTCACCAACGTGAGCGCCCCGCCAGACAGGTAGACGGCGCCCCCTCTGGCCTCTTTTCCCACGGCGCCGTTTGCCCCCGGATTTCCTCCCGCCCCCGTAGCTCCTGCGCGCCTGCCAGTCCGAACGCAACGTTTGAAGATAGCGAGATATTTTGAAGCGACACGAGTGCGTTGTCGATCAGGATCCCGCCGCCGAGGGCCGCGGTCCCGCCCAGAACTCCGCCTCCTCGGGCGTTGCCGCCGTTTATGGTCAGGTCGTCGATGTTGACGATCGTTGCCGAATTGGCTGCGCCCACGATCTCGAACAACCTGTCCTGCCAGTTGTTTCCGGACGGCTCCAGCACGGTCGAACCCGCGCCAACCCCGATGATCGTAAGCGTCTTTTCAGGAAGGTTCGAGTTGTTTTGGATCACGATCGCGCCCGACGCGCCGTCCGAAAACAAGTAATTCGCATCGACAAGCTCGATGGTGTTGTTCGCGAAACCGTTGCTCTCCGCGGCGTTGATCGCCGCCCTGAGATTCGTATCGGTCGGACCTGGGTAATACGTGCCTTGCCATGGAGTTGGGTTGGAAACGATCGAGAACGTCGACGTCGTCAGACTGGGAAAGTTGGCGGTCGACGCCGTGAACTGATAGCCCGAGCCCAAGGCGCCAATCGTCAAATCGTCGAACACAGCCTCGCCGCGAACGGCGTTCACTGTCAAAGTTCCGCCCAAGGCGGCGCCGGTTGAGTTTGAGCTCAGCGAGATCGTCACCGATCCGTTGAACTCAGGGTCGAGATTGCCGTTGGTGTTCTCGGCGGCGACCGCAACGGCAAAAGGGTCGCCCTGAATGACTCTGGTCGGTGGGTTTGCCGTGATCACGAACTTGCTCGCGGTGCCGTAGTTCGCGAGATCGTTGATCAGCAGGTTGGCTTTGGGGCTGCCCAGTCCGGTGGCTTCATCGTACCCAGGGCCGGCGTTATATCCACCGTTCGAACCCGTGACGATGTCGTTAAAGTCGGTGCTGGGCATCGCGTAGAGGTATGGCAGCGTTTCGGTGGGTCCGTCGAGCGTCGAAGCCCCTGCCAGAACCCTTCCCTGGTTGACCACGGCGATCAGTCCTGCCCACGAAGGCGAAGCCAGGCTCGTCCCACCGATTTGCACCCAAGGGCCGCTGCCGTCGGTGTCGTTGTACGAATCGTAGACAGCCACTCCGGTATAGGGGTCGGCGTCGAAAGCGACGTCGGGAATGGTCCGGAAACCGGTGTTCTGCACCCCAAGCTGATAAGTCGGCTCGGTCTCGAACTTGCTCGTTCCGCCGCCTGAGCCTGCCCAGGCAGTCTCGCTCTGAATCGTATTGTCGAGATTCAGGTTCAGGCTCGTTCCGCCGACGGCAATGACGTTCGGCGAGTAGGCCGGGTAATACCCAGGCGAACCCGAATCGCCCGAGGCAGCGAGGAAGGTGACGCCCTGATGTCCAGCGGGAGTGACGAAGGTCGAGTCGGTGGCGAGTTCACCGGCAATCTCGCTCTCGAGACCCCAACTCATCGAAATCACAGAAACGCCCGGAAGCGCCGCCGCGGTCTGGACCGCGGTCAAAAGGTCGTTGTTCGTCGCGTCGCTCGACGCTTCGACCAACACGATGTTCGCGCCAGGCGCCATCGCATGCGTCCATTCGATGTCGAGAGCCTCTTCGATCTCCCAGTTGCCGAGAACGTAGCCCGCGCCTACAGGGTCCGTCCCTGGCAAAGTGGTTCCCCCGGTCTCGTTCACCTTCGTGAAACTGGGCGGATCGGGCAGCCCGAACGCAGCGTCGAACTGAGCAAGGTCGCTATTCTTATAATTGTTCGAGGTCGTATTCACGAAGTTTGGATCGTCGTAGCAATCGACGATGGCGATCGTCTGACCGGAACCGTCGCCGACCACCGAGCCAAACATCACGCTGTCGAATCCATACGCTGTACGGACCTGCTGCGGCGTGTAACCCACAGGAGCAAGCGAGCCATTGTCCAAAGGCAGAATGCCCATCGGACTCGGGTTGTCGCCAGGCTTGTTTGGCAGGTTGGCGTGGTACTCATGAAAGCTGAAAGAAACCACGGACGAGGCGGGCAGAACGCGCGATTCGATCGATTCGACCGCTGGAATGAAGTTCCGTCTCAAAGGCCTGGGAAGAGCACTTCTCGTGGAAGTTCCCAAAGCGCGACGTGGCGAACGATTTTTGGCGCGCTGGCGAGAGGCCATGGACGAGCTCCGTGTTTTAGGCCTAACGAATGATGATTCGAACCAACTGTCCTTCCTGGAACAGGCTCGATACCTAGACCGCGTCGCATCCCGCGACAATGAAAGGCGATGATGACTTCGGGAACGTCGACGCCGCCGTTCGAAACGGGAGGTAGAGCGTCCGAACCCTCGAGATTAGGGGTTGGCGAACGCGATTCTGGACGGCCGCGATTGATAAAGAGAGCATATCATTCCTACCAACTCGGTATGGAGAATTCCAGACTTGGCCTGTTCGAATCGTTAAGCTTGATTTTGCGAAGACTTTTGAACATCATCACTTTCCAACATCCAGGTTCGCGGGTCCGCGGGCGGCAAGCAAACGTTTATGAGCACAATTACAATCGAAGTCTGGGACGCGACCGGCAATAAGAAGCAGTTGGTCGAACTGCCCGCCGACGCCCCAGTCAACCGTGTGATCGCGGTTTTGGTGGAGCGCATGAACCTGCCTCGGCACAGCCCCGACGGCCAGATGATGAGCTACAAGTTCCACCATAAGTCCAGCGGCAAGCAGCTCTTGGACGACAAGACGCTTTCCGACGCCGATGTCCGCGACGGAGATGTGTTAAGGCTTCAGCCGGAGATCACCGCTGGCGCCGATAAGCCGACGTGAGCTCGCCTTTGCGGCTTTGGGTCTCTTTAGAAATTGACTCGGAAGGGGTCTCATGACCGGTCCGATCAAGATCGATCCCGACCGCGCAGAGGGTCGCTTCTCCAGGTTCGAGTTGATTGGCTGGTGGGACCAGGCCAGGCTTGCTCGGGCCAAGGTTCTGGTCATCGGCGTTGGAGCACTGGGCAACGAGATCGTCAAGAATCTTGCACTTCTGGGTGTGGGCAAAATCTTCGCGGTCGATCTGGATCTGGTGGAGAATTCGAATCTTTCGCGTTCCGTGCTCTTTCGCGAGTCGGACATGGGCAAATCCAAGGTCGAGGCCGCGGCCCAGCGCGCCAGGGAAATCTACCCGGACGTCCGCGTACAACCCTTTCGAGGCAACGCGGTTTACGACCTTGGCCTGGGCCTCTATCGCTGGGCGGACGTGGTCTTGGGAGGGCTCGACAATCGAGAGGCTCGCGTCGCGATCAATCGGTCCGCAGCACGTATGGGCAAGACCTGGATCGACGGCGCCATCGAACGCCTGGACGGAGTGGCGCGCGTCTTCGATCCCGCAATCGGGCCTTGCTACGAGTGCAC
Source organism: uncultured Planctomycetota bacterium (assembly GCA_963818975.1). Taxonomy (GTDB): domain Bacteria; phylum Planctomycetota; class Planctomycetia; order Isosphaerales; family Isosphaeraceae; genus CAWFUI01. The sequence continues at coordinate 70,323 of CAWFUI010000012.1, forward strand.
GATGGGCGAAAACGATTGGAAGATGCTCGAGGCCCGGCGGAGCTGCGCGCTCTTGTCTCGGTCCGATATGGAACTCGGCAAAACGCCGACCACTCCCACCACGGCGTCGGTTATCGCTGGAATCCAAACGCAAGAGGCGATCAAGCAGCTCCACGGCTTGCAGACGCTCTCCGGGCAGGGCTTCGTCTTCGACGGAACGTTTCATCAAAGCTACGTTGTTACTTACAGTCGGAAGGACGATTGCCCGTCGCACGATCCTTACGAACCGATCGTCGAGCTGCCTTGGCGGGTCCAGACCACTCGCTCTGGGGACTTGCTCGAGAGGGTGAAATCCGACCTTGGCCCAAATGCCGTGATCGAGACGAACCAAGATCTGCTCGAGGCTCTCGAATGTCTGAAATGCCGGGAAACCGAGCCTTTCTTGTCTTCGCTCGGAAAGGTTTCCGAGGCGGCAGGACGATGCCCCAAGTGTGGAGAGCCTCGAACTCCGCACATGTACCACACGATCGGCGCCGAGAGCGAGGTGCTCGATCGAACGTTGGGCGAACTGGGCGTGCCTGCCTGGGACGTCTTGGGAGGAAGGGCTGGGTTTGCGCAGCGTTACTACGAGTTCAGTGCTGATGCGGCGGAGGTCTTGGGTCCACTCTCTTGAAGCCGAGGGCTCGGGACGACATCTTATTCACAGGCGCGGAACAGGGCGGCGCCGTGCGGCTGTCGATCGCTAGACCTTTCGATCTCCACGAGAAGACGCCGATCATGAGCAAGTTACGCCGCGAACCGAGCGTCCGACCCGAATCCGCATTGCCCAGCGGTCCCGACGTTGCCGACGTGCTGGCGCTCGACCTGCCGCGATCTGGCTTTCCAGGAGGCAAGACGCAGGCGTTTCGCGTTTTCATCGATTCCAAGGTCCACGCCGACGTCCTCAAACACGCTAAAGACGACGTTTCGATCGAAATCTGCGGAGTGCTCGTCGGCAGGCTTTGCAGGGACGACGCCGGCCCTTTCGTCGAAGTCACTGCCTCGATTCGAGGAGACGCAGCCCAGAACCGGTTGGCCGAGGTTACGTTCACCCACGAGACATGGTCCCGCATCAACGCCGAAATGGACGGAAAGTACTCGGATCGTTCGATCATGGGCTGGTATCATACACACCCCGATTTCGGCATTTTTTTGTCAGAACGGGACCGCTTCATCCAGGAAAATTTCTTCTCAGGGCCTGGGCAGATCGCCTATGTTGTGGACCCTGTTCGGAACCAGGAGGGCGTGTTCGCCTGGGAAAAGGGCAAACCCACGCCGCTGCCGCATTACTGGGTTGGAGATGAGCTCAGAGACGCCCCCGAGAACCCGTCCGAGCAGGTCGCCAAGGCAATGGCCGCGGTCGAAGCGGAGCCGACGCCTACCCAGAAAACCAGCGGGGCCGGCTCGGCCTGGTCGTTTTGGAACCTTTTGCTTTGCGTTTCCACGCTTCTGCTCGGCTATCTAATCGGGTCGCTCAAGATGTACTGGGACGACTGGGAGCGTCGGCAGATCGTCAAGGGAGTGGTGGCGAATTACGGGATCTATAAGGGTTTGAAGCCAAGGTTCGATATCGATACGCTCGAACTGAGGATCTTGCTCCAAGATGCGTCTCTCAGGCTCGATCGCGCAAAAGCCAACGGTCTGTTGGACGGAACGAAGAAGAACGCGAAGGCCTCGAGCGATTTCGAGACAGCGCAAGACGTATTGAGCCAAAGCCGAGCGAGACTGGAACGGCTTGCTGAAAAGTACACGCTCTCGCCGGAGGAGCGGTCGGCGGTCGTCGACACGATCATCGAACAGCTCAAAGGCTTGGACGCGGAACGGCAATCGAAGTTGCTCGAAGAGCTCGACCTGAAGCCGCGAGACCTGGGTCTGCCCAGTTCGAGCGAAGGGCCGAAGAGTTCGGAGTCGTCGAAAAAGCCTCCCGCCGACAAGAAGTGAAAAGCCATCGGGCTGCGTGGAACGAAAAAGCATTTATTCAGTGAGGTCGGTCATGTCGTTGCCCCGAGAACCGATCCGCGTCAGTACGAAGGAGCTCTACGCTCCGCAGGTGAACGAGTACCTCGAGCAACAGTCGATGTACAGCAGGGCGACGCCTGAAGCCGAGCGCCAGCCGCTTTGGCGGCGCATTTTGCTGGCGAGCTATTTCTACCTGAGCATCGCCGGCGGATTCGGAGCCTTCTGCGCCTGGGCAGCCGTCGAACCGTTCTACGACGATGCGGCGATCCAGCAAGGAGCCCCCAACGCTCGTGCGATCCTTCCAGCCCTGCTATTCTTTCCGAGCGTCTCCGGATCGATAGGTCTATTCCTCGGAGCGGTCGAAGGGCTGATTTGCCGCAACGTCAGGCGAGCGGCGATCTCGGCGCTCGTTGGCCTGGGTGTAGGCTTTGGCGCGGGGATCGTCGCCATCTTTCCGGTAGGAATTGTATATGCGTTATTTCATGGCATGGCGATGGGAGCGCTCGGAAACGGCTCCAGGGGACTGTTCCTCCTGCTCCAGTTGACCGGGAGAGGACTCGCATGGAGCATGGCGGCGATCACCGCGGGCATCGGTCAAGGCATCGCAGTTCGAGAACCCAAGGTGATCATCAATGGCTTAATTGGCGGCGTCCTGGGCGGGCTCCTTGGAGGCCTCTTGTTCGATCCAATCGAGATGCTGATAGGCAATGGAGACAGAGCCACGCTCAGCAGGGCAGTGGGCTTTGTGACGATCGGCGTCATGGTCGGACTTTTCGTCGGCTTGGTCGAACAATTCACCAAATCCGCCTGGCTCCTGATGTGCGCGGGCCCACTGGCAGGCAAGCAGTTCGTCATTTTTCGCAACCCCACGGTCATCGGCAGTTCGCCGAAAGCCGACGTTTACCTTTTCAAAGACGAAGCGATCGAGCCCAGGCACGCCTTTATCTACGACCGCGGCGGCCGTTTTGAAATTCAAGACGCACAGTCGGCCGATGGAACGTATGTCAATGGATATCCAATCAAGTCGCACATCCTCCAGCCGGGCGACAAGATCGTACTGGGCAAGACGGTGCTGGAATTCGAGCTTAGAGAAACGAAATAAGCAATCGACCAGCCAAGGCACTTAATCCACGGAACGAGGTTTACCCCCATGCCAATCCGCTTTGAATGCGAGCACTGCGGAACCAAGCTGAAAGCTCCCGACGGTACGACCGGCAAGACGACCAAGTGCCTGAAGTGCGCCCGGCCCGTGATGATCCCGGAACCGGTCTACGAAGCCGAGGTCGTCGACGATCCGAACCTCCCAGAACCCTTGGGAGCGGCCGAGTTTTTCGACGTCGAGGACAACGACCCCTACGACGTCGCCGGTATGGAAACGACGAAACAGACTGGGCCCGAGCAACGCAGACCTTGCCCGATGTGCGGAGAAATGATTCTCGTGGCCGCCGCCAAGTGCCGCTTCTGCGGAGAGGTGTTCGACAGCGCCTTGATCAAGACCGAGAAGTCGCGAAAAAAAGGCAAGGTCACGCGCGATACGATCGTCCAATTTCGCAGGAACATCCATGGTCTGGGTGGAATTTGGATATTTTTCGCGATCGTTTGCTGGGGCGTTGCACTCGCTGCTGGCGCAACGGACGCTAACCTTCCGAACGTCGATCCCAACGCCGCCATGATCGGAAAAGTTGTGTTTTTCACTCTCGGAGTCGTCTGGCTGACCATCGGCGTGCTGGCGTGTTGTAAGTTTTTGTGGTCTGTGTATGTTGGGATTGTAATTATGTATCTAAATACAATCTCTTTGCTCTTCCAACTGGGGAAAAACCCTGGCGCTTTCGTGGGAACTCTTGTGTCGATCGCGGTCATCGTCCAGGCGCATCGGGTCATCAAACTTGGCGGTCAAATGAAGCGGGCGGGGATTCCACTGTCGACGCAAGCTTAAAGGCTCGCGGCGGTCTACGATCGAACCAGAGCATTGGAAACGGGGAGGGGCCGAGCCCTTGTCTTTGACCTCAGAAGACATCCTGACCTGCACTTGCGGAGCGAAGATCCGGATACCAGATCACGCGCGAGGCAAGGCCGTTCGGTGCCCGAAGTGCAAGACCGTGATGGTGACGACCGAGGGCTCGCGGTTCCTGACGACGGCGATCGCCAGGGGCAACGAGATCGGCGCGTCCTGCCCGATTTGCCAGAGTTCGATCTTCGAAGGCGAGCAGGTGCTGACCTGCCCAGGGTGCGACCAGGTCCATCACCAAGAGTGCTGGAGCGAGGTGGGAGGTTGTTCGACTTACGGCTGCAAAGAGGCTCCCCAACCCGCCTCGAAGGCTGTCGAGGAAAATCAACCACGCACGGCCTGGGGGGACGTCAAGAAATGTCCTGCATGCGGCGAGACGATCAAATCGATCGCCCTGCGATGCCGGTACTGTGGGACCGATTTCGAGACGGTCGATCCGCTTTCGGTTGTCGATTTGCACGCACGTGCGAAGAAGGAGGACAAACAGAAGTCGGGTCGGACGACGACGATCGTGTTTTTCGTGGCGAGTCTTTTCGGTCTTGGGCCGATAACTCTACTGGCTGGGGGCCTATGGCTTTGGCTGCGGAAAGACCTCATACGGTCCTGCGGGCCGATCTATACGGTCCTTGCTTATTCCACGATCGGCGTCTCGGCGTTATTTTCGTTAATATGGTTGGTGGCCGTGGCGGGGTTGTTTTGACCTCTGGGTGGTTGTTTGGACAGAGTTCTCGGTAAAACCCATCTCTCCTGGAATTGGCGAAGAGGCATTGATCTTTGGCACACGCGCAGGGCGTCTTTTTGCATGCGACTGATCGCGAAGCGGGTACGTATTGCGTATCCTGCCGTCGGGCGATCGTTTCGGGAGATCCGCTTTCCGCCTGTCGGAGCTGCGGCGGTTTGCATCACGCAGCCTGCTGGGATCTGAATGGCGGCTGCGCTGCGTTCGCGTGCACGCCCAGCCGACGCACTTCGACAAACAACGGCTCCGGACCAACTCTGCGGATCTCCGCATCGGATCTGGAGGGGGTTGCTTTGACCACCCCGGCGAATGCCCGGATGAACGGTCTGGCGGGCTACGCCTCAATGGACGTCGGGGCGTCCAGTGGAGCAGACAAACGCAATGGGTTGGCAATCGCCGCGCTGGTCGTTTCGATCCTGGGGATCATCCCGTATGTTGGGCTTTTACTGGGGTTTGTCGGATTGATCTTGGGCGCCGTTGCGCTAGGAACCATCAGTAAGAAACACCAAAGAGGCGCTGGTTTCGCGATCGCGGGGATCCTCTTGGGCCTCCTGGACATGGTCTTCTCTTCGATCTTGATCGTCACGTTCCTCTCCGGGTTCGACATGCACGCCAAGGCGAACCTGAACTTCTCTCAAGAGGCGCCTTCGTTCGAGGATCTGAAGGATCTGCCAGCGCCGATTCAGCGCGCCATGCTCGCCAACGTGATGGTGCGGAAGCATTCGGGCTGGGGCGGTTTGCAGACCGCGTTCGGTTCGGGCGTGGTTCTCTCGATCAAAGAGGGCGACGCCCTGGTGATTACCAACAGGCACGTGATCGACCCAGCGTTTGCAGGCTCCGGCGGCGCCGGCGAGCACGCCCAGCCCGATTCGGAAGGTCTTTCCGTACTGATGGTCGGGCAACCGTACACCCCAGCCCGCATTGAGTGGGTGGCGCCTGGAGGCGTCGACCTGGCATTGATCCGCGTTCCCTGCCGTACGAAAGCCGCGGCCTCGGCGGCTTGGGGACGCAAGGCCAACGTCAATATCGGCGAGGCGGTGTTCGCCGTGGGCAACCCGCAGATGCTTGGCTGGACCCACACCCAGGGCGCCGTCTCGGCGTTTCGCACTCAAACCTCCGGCGGCAAGTCGGTGCGAGTGATCCAGACCCAGACCGCGATCAACCAGGGCAACAGCGGCGGCGGACTCTACGCCGGCGACGGCCGTTTGATCGGAATCAATACATGGACAAACGATAAAAGCGTAAGCGAAGGTCTGAGCTTCGCCATTCTCTTCGATTCGCTGTTGGAACTTTCCCCTCCCGGTTTGGAACTTCCCCCCGATCCCGAAAAGAAGCCATGAGCACGGTCCGACTGAAGCGGCTTCAATCCGATTTTGAGAAGCTCCAGGGCTACGTTCGAGGCCATCCCAGACTTCAGATCGTCCAGGTCGACGGGACGCCTCCCGAGCGCTACCAGATCCACCTCCAGGTCGTGGGGCTCAGGCAGAAGGATGAGGAGCTGCTCGAGGTCGATTCGCACCTGGTCGAGATCGTGCTTCCGCGCGACTACCCAAGGGTCCCGCCGCAATGCCGGATGCTGACGCCCGTGTTCCACCCCAACATCGCCCCTCACGCCATCTGCATTGGAGACCACTGGAGCGCTGGCGAGCCCTTGGCCTCGCTGGTGGCGCGTATTGGAGAAATGATCACTTATCAAAGCTATAATACGAAGAGCCCTTTGAACGGCGAGGCGGCGAAGTGGACCGACCAGAACATCGAGTCTTTGCCGCTGGAGGCCGTGAGCATGGCGCCGGACGAAACGTCGCCGGTAGCGGCGGCAGGGCCTGCGTCGCGAGCGGTCGGGAGGTCTAACGCGGGTTTGTCCACGGAGGCTGTTGCCAGGCCGGCGGCAAAGCCCGCTCCAGCACCCGCGCCGGCTCAAAGTGCGGTCCCCGCGACGTTCCCCTGCTCGTCGTGCGGCGCCAGGCTCAGACACTCGGCCGAGCTCGTCGGCAAACGCATCCGTTGCCCCAAGTGCCAGACCATCGCCATCGTGCCCGCGCTCTCCTGAGCTCCGATTGGCCAGATTCCTCGAAAGCCACCAGTCTATCCACGAGCCATTTCGTTTCCCGCCTAACATGGCGTCCAGTTTCACCTTGCGCTCCGAGGCGTGTGGAATCGAAACTACACCCTTGCAAATTGACGGCTGTTCAGCAGAATACATGAACCCCAAGTTTAAGTAAGGACGCCTTCCCGGATGATCGATCATGATACGAGCGGATAGGGATGCCAGGCGGCGCCATGTGCGCGGTAGGAGACGTACGCGCGTCTCCTTCTCGGTCGAGAAGCTGGAGCTTCGTACCCTTCTCTCGTCGGGGGTCGTCAGGGACGTCAACGCTTACGAGAGTTATCCCAAAGACCTGGTCTCGGCCGGCGGTTACGTCTATTTCGTGGGCCCGCAAACTACGAACACCTTTCCGATTTGGGCTGCTTCGAGCGCCACTGGCTCGGAGGTGCAAGTTGCGCAGCTAGAGTCCTACCCGAATCCTGGAACGCTGGTGGCGCTTGGCTCGCAAATTTACTTTCCCGGCTCTACCGGGGGAAATCAGTCTGGGCTCTACACCACAAGCGCGCAATCGCCCGGGGGCAAACTGGTCGCCAGCGTGCCCGGCGGAATACAGCCCGGCTTGGTCGTCGTCGGCTCGCACATCTTTTTCGAAGTCGTCGATTACAGCGCAGGGAATGACCAACTCTGGGAAAGCGACGGAACAAGTTCCGGCACGCACGTCGTCTCTGGAGGCGCGAAGCATTACGGGGTCGATTACTTGACGGCAGTGGGGGGAAAGGTCTTCTTCACCGATGAAACCAACAATTATTTTTTCGACCTCTTCGTCTCCGATGGGTCGAGCATAAGCCTTGTTGATACGTTCAGTTGGGCGCAGCCCATGAACCTGACGAGTTTGAACGGAGAACTGTATTTTCAACTCGAGCCTCTCGGTACCACCCAGGTCCAGATCTGGCAAAGCGACGGGACGGCCGCCGGCACCACCCAGCTTGATTTGGGCTCCGTCGTTGCGTTGCCTGGGTCGATGGCCTATTTCAACGGAGATCTCTATTTCAACGGCGTCGCCTCTTTGCCTCCCTCGACGGAGGCTTATTTGCCCGCTCCGCCGGAACTTTACAAGACAGACGGGACGGCGGCAGGTACAGTCCAATTGACTATCCTCAGCACGCTCAGCTCGCTTTACAATTTCACCCCCGTCGGCAACGAGCTCTTATTCCTCGTGAACGAAACGGGAGCGGGTTGGCAGCTCTGGTCGAGCGACGGCACGGGGTCCGGGACAAGCTTGCTCAAGGACATCAATCCCGGCGGCGGATCCTTCTATCCAACGCTCGATTCTTCGGTTCAACAGTACAATTACGCTCCCTTCACTGTACTCAACGGCAAAGCCTATTTCTCCGCGGAAGACGGTGTGCACGGGCAGGAGCTCTGGTCGACCGACGGGACCAGCCAGGGTACGTCGATGGTCGCCGACGTCAACCCAGGCCCTGACGGTTCCTGGCCGCACGATATCGTCGTCATGGGCAACCGAATCGCCTTCGCCGCCAACGACGGATCGGGCGGGACGCAGGTCTGGTCGAGCGACGGCACAGCCTCGGGAACCAATCGCATTGCCAACTACGGAGCGTCGAACACTCCTGGCTCTTCTCCTACTTCGCTCGTCGCCGATAACGGCTTGGTCTACTTCAACGCGACAAACTACGAAGGACAGACCTCGGTTTATGTCAGCGACGGAACCTACCTGGGGACGAATCTGGTCTTCAGCGGCTCTGCGCAGCTCTTCAATGCATCCGCCGGGGTCGTCTTGGCGGGCTCGGAGGGATCGAATCCAGAAACGATCTTCATTACCGACGGCAGCCGGGCTGGGACATTGGCCGTTTCAGACCGATCTTCGCCAGTGGAGAGCGTCGTCCAGGAAGGAGGTCTGGTCTACTGGACGCAGCAGACTGTCAATACTGGAACCGGTCAATCCGAATTGGAGCTCTGGAGGACAAATGGGACGATCGCGGGCACATTCCTGTTGGATACTTTCGATCTTGGCTCGTCCTCGAATACTTTCAATGCGCTTGGCTATTCCGCGGGGGAGATGTACTTCTCGGTAACGAGCTCTCTCGGTACGAACATTTACTCGACCGACGGGACCATTGCAGGAACGTCCCTATTGAGCACGTTGAGTGCTACGCAATGGCCGTCAGGTTCCTCTGGGGTTTGGTTCGCGAACGGATACCTGTTCACCCAGGGGAATTCGTCGGGCGCCAATGGATATACGTATTGGAGCATCGATCTCTCGACGGGCGTTGCGCAGAAGGTGTTTGATTCGTCGACATTGGGTTCAGGATTGGTCAACGAACTGGGCGTTGCAAACGGCAGATTCCTGTTTGGGTTCGTGGGCCTAGGAGGCGAATCGGTTTGGTCAAGCGACGGAACGGTCTCCGGCACGATTCAGGTCGCCGACTTTCAGCCCTTGAGCCTAGGCAACGGAAAATACTCAGATCCCGTCGTCACGAGCGAAGCGTCGAGCGCCGGCCTGATGCTCTTCGTGGTTGAATGGCCAGGTCAAAATGTACAGCTTTGGAGCACCGATGGTTCCGCGGCCGGCACGCTAGAGATCCAGGATCTGGCAGCCAGCAGCACGAACTTCGGCGTCGAGGGGTTGGTTGTTCTCAACGGAGGTTTCCTCTTCGCGGCCATCGATCCATCCACATCCGACCAGGCCCTCTGGGCAAGCAACGGCACGGCGTCAGGCACCTCGGTTCTTGTCGATCTGCCAACCTCGAGCCAGCAAGGATATGGTTCTTCCAAACTGCCAACCTCGCTTTACGACGATTCTGTCTCGCAGGGGAAGCTGTTCTTCGCGCTTGCGTTTTCACCGACCAATGAGCCTCCAGCAGTTGGGCTATGGGAAACCGATGGCACGCTTGCCGGCACGAAAGAGATCGTCGCGGGTGTCGGATCGAACGTCGATTATGTCGTTTCGGGCAACCAGATTTTCTATGGCGATGGGGCGAATCCTGGCTCGGAGCTTCATGTGTACTCAGTTCCCTACACTGGGTCGAATGGTCCGCCGACGATCAACTCGATCGCCAACCCGTCGGTGAACCAGGGCGCCGCGCTCCAATTGATTGCGCTTGGCACAGCGCCCGGCGGAGACCCGCTCTATTTTCAATTGCAAGCAGGCCCCGTTGGACTGATGGTCGGGCCCAGTTCGGGGGCGATCACCTGGGACGTTCCGGGGAGCGAAGCCCCGGGCGCTTATTCCGTGACGATCGCCGCGGTCGACGGAATGACGGGCCTCTCGTCGTCGACCACCTTCACGATCAACGTAGCGGCGGCGCCCCAACCGATTCTCAACGCGATCTCCGATCAAGCCGTCGACGGCGGCGGAACAACAAGTTTCACCGCCGTTGCGGCCGACAACGACGGCGGAACCCTGGTCTTTTCGCTCGTGGGTTCATTCCCCTACGGAGCCTCGATCGATCCCGCGACCGGCGTCTTCACCTGGCAGACGCCGTCGAACATTGCCGAAGGCAAGTATGTCGCGACCGTCGCAGTCGAAGACGAACTGAGCGGAGCGACTACGACGCAGGCGGTTTCGATCTTTGTCTACCAGCCGCCGATTTATCATAATGTGTCCTCCTATGATTACGCTGGGGAAGGGAGAATGATCCTGACCCTCGCTCACTCCAATGACCCAGGAATTATCACATATTCACTTGGTAGCGACGCACCCGCGGGTGCGTCGTTCGATTCGTTTGGCGACTTCAATTGGGCGGTGCCACGCAGCCAACCGGGCGGCGTCGTCAGTTTCGACGCAACCGCGACAGATTCGATCTCAGGTCTTTCGACGACGATTCTTATCACTCTGACGATCTATGGCGAGCCGGTCCTCGACGCAATTTCTTCCCAGAGCGTCAACGAAGGCGGGACGCTGACTTTCACCGCCCAGGCAACGACGAGCGACACAGGCTCCGTCGCGTTTAGTCTCAGCTCGTACGCACCCTTGGGCAGTTCCATCGACCCGGATTCAGGCGTGTTCACGTGGACTCCGACGCCGGACCAATCGCCTGGAAACTATTATTTTCAAGTGATAGCCACCGATACACTGACGAACTTGTTCTCGTCGACGCCGGTAACCGTCGCCGTTTACGTTCCGCCTTACCTGAACGGGATCAACCCCATCGTCGTCGACGAAGGCGGGACGGCGACCTTCACGGCAATTGCGACGACGAAAGACTCGGGCGCCATCAGCTACTCACTGGGCGCCACCGCGCCTCCAGGCGCGATGATGAACGCGAGCTCGGGTGCGTTCGCTTGGACGCCGTCCTCCCAGCAGGCGGCTGGAGTTTACACCTTCGACGTCACGGCCGCCGACTCGCTCTCTGGACTATCCGAGACCGAGCCCGTGACGATCACGCTCTACGCGCCTCCCGTGCTCGCCCCGATCGGAGCTCTTGGCGTTCCTGAAAACAAGACGTTGAGCTTCACTGCCCACGCGACTCCGAGCGATCCAGGCTCGATCAGCTATAAAATGGACTTGAGCGCGCCCTATGGCTCGCGCCTGGACCCGAGCTCGGGCGTCTTCAACTGGACTCCCACGCCAGCGCAGGCCGCGGAAGTCTATAGTTTCAACGTGATCGCGACCGACGCGCTCTCGGGGCTTTCCTCGTCCACCGCAGCGGCCATCACTGTCTATGCGCCACCCGTGCTCGCGCCGATTGGCTCCCTCGGCGTTGACGAGGGAGGGACGCTCACTTTTAACGCGTTGGCTACGTCGAGCGATACAGGCGCTGTCCGTTATTCACTCGACGCAAGTGCACCGACGGGCTCGACGATCAACTCGAGTTCCGGGATGTTCAATTGGAGTCCAACCTCGGCCCAAACGCCTGGAGCATATACCTTCGACGTGATCGCAACCGACGTACTATCGGGGCTCTCGTCGTCAGCCCCCGCGACAGTCGCTCTCTACGCTCCACCGGTAATCGAACCCATTGGTTCCTTGACCGTCGATGAAGGCTCGACGTCAATGTTCACGGCAACGGCGCAGTCGAGCGACGCTGGCGGAATCGTCTTCAGTCTTGCTGCCAACGCGCCTGCGGGCGCGACGGTCGACGCCGGCTCGGGGATGTTCTCCTGGACTCCGACAGTAGCGCAATCGCCCGGCGTCTACACGTTCAACGTCGTCGCAACCGACGGGATCTCGGGCTTGGCGTCGTCGGCCTTGGCCACGATCACCGTTTACGCTCCCCCCGTGTTCTCGCCGATTTCGACTCAGTCCGTCGACCAAGGCGGCACGTTGACAATCGACCCTTCGGCAAAGGCGAGCGATTCCGGTACTCTGAGCTACGCCCTCACTGGGACGATCCCTACAGGGGCTTCGATCGACGCGTCTACCGGGTTATTCACCTGGAACGTCTCAGCGAGCCAGACGCCGGAAGCCTATACGATTGGCGTATCGGTTGTTGACGGAGCATCGAACCTTCAATCCCAACAAGCCTTCACAGTTATTGTCTATGCACCTCCCACGCTTGCTTCGATTGCAAATACGATTGTCGACGCCGGCTCGACGGTCGCAAGCCAGGCGGTCGCCTCGGAGACCGACTCGGGGTCTCTGGTCTACGCACTGGCCCCAGGCGCTCCTACAGGCGCGTCGATCGACGCCAAGAGCGGGCTTTTCTCCTGGACGACGCCGCCGGGCCAGGCGGCGGGATTGTATCCTATAACGGTCATGGTCTTGGACTCGGCTTCGGGATTGTCCTCCGAGCAGTCGTTTTCGATCACTGTCTTCGCTCCGCCGACCTTGGACGCGATCGGCGATCAAACCGTCGTCGAAGGCGGCGCTGTGCAAGTGACTGCCAACGCGCACTCGAGCGACGCCGGCGCCCTCGTGTATTCACTGGCTTCCGGGCCCCCAGGCGCGACGATCGACCCCAACACCGGCGTCGTCCATTACGCAGCAAACGTCCTCGGAACCTCCAGGATGACAGTCAACGTCTTGGACTCGGCTTCGGGACTCGCGGCGACCCGATCGTTCAACGTGAACGTCGTCCTCCCGCCGGTTTCCACCATCCCGGTGTTCGTCGGCGGCGAGAAGTTGATCACGGTCGGAAAAGGCAGGAAGAAGAAACTCAGCGGTTTCGAAATCGCATTCAACCAGCCGATCGCTTCGACGACCCAAAGCGCGCTGGGGTACTCGATCACTCAACTCGTGAAAAAAGGCAGGAAGATCACTCCATTGAAAGTGAGCTTCTCGACCCGTTACGACCCGTCGGGACGCTTCGTGGACTTGCTCGTCGCCGGCAGCCCCAAATTCCTCTTGGGCGGACAAATCGCGCTTAACGCTTCGGGCGCCGTAACTCTCGAAGGTGGATCGACGTTCGCGATTCCCAAGAAAGCGTAGCTTTATATTCAGAAGTACATAAGTGGATCTTCTTCGGCGACGTTTGGGGCTGGGATGATCCAATCAAGAGCGGCCATGAATCATTTGGCGGCTCCGCCCAAAAAATCACGAAAATCCGGTGTTGTCGTTTTTTTGTTGCGAGTGGATTTTTCGTTTGCGGATAAGGTTTTTGTTGATCAGAATCGACCCTCGCACGGCCGACCGGTCGCGGAGCGAGGACTTAGGATGGTCCGAGCCCACGAGTTCGGTGGCTGATCGCTGCAAAGTAGCGCTCGATTCAACGCGTCGCCGCGTCGAACGGAATTGCCTGTTCGCGTTCTCATTTTTATAAGTTCATCCCGGCTGCGCGCCCATTCATCTCGACGAGGAACCCCCCCATGACTCGTTCGGTTTCACGTAGGCTTGCCAGGTCCGTTGGTCGCAGAACGCCCAGACTATGGAGCGTGGGATTCGACGCGCTCGAGGCACGGACGCTGCTCTCGGTGGGTATTGTCAAGGATATCAACCAGCTCGACGCGCAGCCTTCGGATCTCACCGCCGCCGGCTCGGAGCTCTATTTCACCGCGAACGACCCCGCGACGAACTCCAGCGCTCTTTGGGCGACGAACACCTCGACGAACGCCACGGCGATGGTGGCGGATTATCCCAGCGGCGCGCCGAGCCAATTTGTCGCTTTGGGTTCGAGCGTTTATTTCATATCGAGCGATTCGGGTATGGGAAGCGTGGGGCTTTATACGAGCAGCGGCGCCGCGGGCGGCATTACCAAGGTCGCCTCGCTTACCGGCACGAACAGCTATATCTCGAACGCAATGGCCGCTGCCAATGGGCTCGTCTTCTTCGTGCTGGACAACTCGACGACCGGAGAGCAGCTCTACGAAAGCAACGGTACGTCGGCTGGAACGGTCGAGGTCCCAGGCACCTCGCAAATCACCTCGTTCAGTTCATTGACATCGGCTGGATCAAAACTGTTCTTCACTTACGATCAATTCGCGGCGGGTACGTCAAGCGCTCAGCTTTGGGCTGTCGACGGCACGTCCAACGGAACGAGGATGCTCGCCTCCGTCTCGTCCGGATCGATTAGCGGACTGCAAGCGATTGCGGCCTCCGAGGTGGGTTTCTACGAAAGTTCCCCAACGCAGGGGGAAGGCCTCTGGCTTTCCTCGGGAACCACCGCGACGACGCAACAGGTCGTCACCGGCGTCGGCGTCGCAATACTGAGCGCGGGCGATCCGTTGGCGATGCTCAATGGAGATCTCTTCTTCGTCGGCGAGAGCTTCGGCGGCTTGGGGTTTCAGTCGGAACTTTTCGAGACGACCCCAGGAACGGGCTCGTCAACGCAGTTGACGACCGCCTCATTCGCGGGTTCGCTCGAAAACTTCACCGTGGTGGGCGGAAAGCTGCTGTTCAGCGCAGCCGACCAGACCCACGGGAACGAACTCTGGTCCTCCGACGGAACAGTCCAGGGCACTGGCCTCGTCAAGGACATCAATCCTGGATCGGCCGGAAGCATCGAACAAAGCGGAACGTTGTCGAACTACTCGACGCCTTTCGCGGTCGCCGGCGGGCTTGCTTACTTCGCCGCCAACGACGGCGTTCACGGTCAAGAACTCTGGCAGTCGGATGGAACTTCCGCAAACACGCTGTTGGTGAAGGACATTGATCCAGGTTCCACGAGCGCTTCGCCGCAAGACGTCGTCTCGTTGGGAAGCGCCGTCTATTTCGCGGCCCACGACGGCGACGGCTCGAACCAGCTCTGGTCGAGCAACTCGAGCGGCTCGACCCTGGTTCAGAGCTTCTCTCCAGGCCAAACCAAGGATTCGAATCCAATCGGCCTCACCGCCGGTCCCAACGGACTCTTGCTCTTCCTGGCGAACGACGGCATCGATGGAGAACAGCTCTTCGCCACAGACGGCACGAACGCGGGTACGAACGCTCTATTCACTTTCACTGGACAATATGTCTTCTACGGATCGACTCCGATCGTCAGTCTGGGGAGTAGCGCTCTGTTCGTCGCGCCTGGCTCGGGGGGATCGTCCAGCAGCCTCGAGGTCACCGACGGCACGGTCGCAGGGACGAAATCGATCTACTCCGGTTCGATCATTGAGGGCAGCCTATTCAAGGTTGGCCAAGAAGCCTACTTTGCGGTTTATGAATACAATTCGAGTACGTCTCAAAGCTTTCTCGAGCTGTTCCGCACCGACGGCACGTCCGCTAACACCGTCGACATTGGCCCGGTGGTCGTAACCGGCGAATACGACCAAGCGTACGAGAAACCCGTCGACGCTTCCGGACGCTTCTACTTCGAGGTAGTCTCGAGCACGGATAACTACATCTGGATGAGCGATCCGACGCTGGGTCAGACGATCCAGCTCGCCGACTTTCCGATCAGCCAGTATCCAGGAGGGCCCCAGAATTTTACCGCATTGGGCCAGGATTTGCTCTTCACGACCAACGACCTCGCCGGCGGAGGAGAGTCGCTCTGGTCGACCAACGGCACGGTCTCGGGCACGGCTGTGCTCAAGGACTTCACAGGATCGGCCTACACGTCTCCGCCCACTCTCTCGAGCCTGACGACGGCGGGCGCTTCGGTGTTCTTCACCGTCGACGAGCCAAACGGCGGCGTTCAGCTTTGGGCCAGCAACGGAACAAGCTCCGGCACTTTGAAAGCCCATGATTTTCCCGGCGTCTCCAACGGAGGATACTACCAGGGAGGGGTCGCTCAGTTAACCGCGTCCAACGGGCTTCTCTACTTCATCGAGAGTTCCTCGACCACGGGAGATTCACAGCTCTGGACTTCCAGCGGCAGCGCTGGCGGCACGAAGATGATCCACGATTTCGGAGTGAGTTACTACGGGCCCAAGGGCCTCACCGACGTGAACGGAGTGCTCGAGTTCATGGCAGTCGACTCGGCCGTTTCCACGACTGCACAGTCCGTTGAAGCCGTCTGGAAGAGCAACGGGACTTCCGCGGGAACGACCATCGTCGCCGATCTGCCAAGTTTGCCGAGCACTGGGACAGGCGGATATAGCTATGTTTATAGTTACTCGCAAAATTTCATGAGCGCCGATGGGTCTCTGTTTTTCACGAACTCGGTGAACAACCCGTCGGGCTCCGGCAATGTGGTCTCTCTCTGGGAAAGCGGAGGAACGGCGGCTTCGACGGCCGAGATTGCAACCGGTTTGCCGCTTACCAGCTATGGTCCTTCCAGTAACGCGCTTACACCCAGCGGCGGATCGTTTTTCTTCACTGCAACCAACAACGACGGCAAAGAACTGTGGGCAGCGTCCAATCTGAGCTTGCAACCCAATTCACCGCCGACGCTCGCCGCCATTCCCAACCAGTCGATCGCGCCTGGGGCGACTTTGAGCCTCACGGTTGCTGGGCTTGCGCCGAACGGAGACCAGGGCTTCTACGAGCTCAGTCAAACCACGTCGACGAACGCTTCGATCGACGCTTCGACGGGCGCCATCTCTTGGTCCGTGCCCTCGAATCAAGCGACCACGAATTATTCCTTCACTGTCTATTTCGTGGACGCAGCGACGCTCTTGAGCGCTTCGCAAACTTTCACCGTCGATGTAACCACGGGCACTCCGCCGACGATCAACTCGATCCCAGCGAAAACGATCAATGATGGACAGACGCTTTCGTTCACGGCAAGTGGGTCTGCTCCGAATAACGACCCCGTCGCCTGGAGCCTTGTCGGTGCGCCTGTAGGGGCCACGATCAACTCAACCTCCGGCGTTTTCTCATGGGCAGTGCCTGCGAACGAAACAGGCGGCGCCTCGAACTTCACGGTGGTCATTACCGATACCGTCACTCAGTTGACGGCGGACCAGGTTGTCGACGTCACTGTCTACGCTCCACCAAAGTTTAATACCATTGCACCCCAAGACGTCGAACCAGGAACCACGCTGTCCTTCTCGGCCGCGGCCAGCGAGAGCGACGCCGGCGCTTTGTCGTACAGCATCTTGTCCGGCGGCCAGCCCGGCATGTCGATCAACTCGAGTTCTGGACTGTTCACGTGGATCGTGTCGACCTCGCAGAGCCTTGGGTCGTTCTCGCCGACGATCCAGGCGACCGACTCCCTTTCGAACCTTACGAGCACTGTGGTCGTCGCGATCAACGTGACCCAAGCGCCGGTGATCGCGCCGGTGGCCGCGCAGACAGTCGATGTTGGTAGTGCACTCACCTTCACGGTCAGTGCGACCGACTCGGATGGAGGCTCGCTTTCCTACAGCCTGGCGACGGGCGCTCCACGGGCGCCGCGATCAACCCGAGCACTGGCGTTTTCACTTGGCCTGGCGCCGATACTCTGACTCCAGGGAACTATACGGCGGTCGTCGTCGTGGTCGACCAGAAATCGCTGCTGTCGTCGTCTCAAAGCGTACCAATCACCGTGTACGCGCCGCCGACCATCGGTTCGATTCCTTCGCAGAAAGTCGATACTGGCCAAACGCTCTCGTTGACGATCAATGCGAACGAGACCGACACGGGCGCGCTCACTTTCGACCTTGGCTCTTCGTCGCCCGCCGGGACTTCAATCGACCCGAACACCGGCGATTTCAAATGGATTGTACCCAACAACCAGTCCGCTGGGCTCTACGCTGTGCCCGTTCTGGTCGTGGACGCCGCCTCGGGACTTTCCGCAACCGCATCCATTAACATCACCGTCGAGGCGCCGCCCGTCGTTACATCCACTCCCAGCCAGGGAGTGGATCCAGGGAAGACAGTCTCATTCACCGCTGTCGCAACTTCGACCGACGGCGGCACGATCGCTTACTCGCTGGCCCTTGGTTCTCCCGCAGGCGCTTCGATTGGCTCGCAATCGGGCGCGTTCAGCTGGCCAGTCCCCGCCAACGCTACTCCTGGGCCAATCACGATTACAGTGATTGCAACAGACAGCCTCAACGGATTAACAGCCGACGATCCCATCTCTGTAACAATCTATGGCCCCCCAGCGCTTCAGACGATTTCCCTTCTGGGCGCCGACCAAGGCAAGACGCTCTCGCAAAGTCTCGCCGCGATTGCCAATACCACCGACCCAGGGCCTTTCAGCTATTCAGTGTCTGGCGGGACGGCAACCGGCGCGACGATCGACGCCAACTCGGGAGAACTGACCTGGAACGTACCCGTGGGCCAGGCCCCGACCACATACACGATCCAAGAGACCGTCACGGATCAGACCACCACGCTATCCGCGACGGCGACGTATACGATCGTCGTTTACGCGCCTCCCACTTTGAACGCAATCTCCTCAATGACGGTCGACGTTGGCGCCGCGCTTTCGTTGACGGCTTCTGGAACGACCACCGACGCTGGATCGCTGACCTTTGCACTTGCCCCTGGAGTGCCGACGGGCGCGGCGATCAACCCAACAACCGGGGCGTTTTCTTGGCAGGTTCCCCAGGCTCAAGCGGGCGGGAGTTACTCGATCACTGTCGTCGCCACCGACACAGCTTCGTCGCTCTTCGCCGCACAGACCTTCTCAGTGCTTGTGTACGCTCCGCCAACCATCTTGCCGATCGCGGGCCAAAGCGGAACCGCTGGGCAAACGGTCACTCTAACCGTCCAGGCGTCGACGAGCGACTCGGGGCCCTTGGTTTACACGCTCGCGCCAGGCGCCCCAGCCGGCGCTTCGATCGACCCGAACACCGGCGCGTTCCATCTCGCGGCGGCGCCCCTGGGCAGCTACTCGATCACCGTCCAGGTTGCCGACAAGTCGACCGGGCTTACTGCCAGCCGTTCGTTCTCAGTCAATATCGTTCCTGCCCCAATCTCCACGATACCAGTCCAAGTTGGAGGCGAGAAATTGCTCACAGTGGGCAAAGGCAAGAAGAAGAAGCTCACGGGGTTTGAAATCGCTTTCGATCAACCGATCGGTCAGTCGGCCCAGGGCGCCCTCTCCTATGCGGTCACTCAGCTCATGAAGAAGGGCAAGAAGACCCAACAGTCCCCCGTATCCTTCACGACGCGTTACGCCTCCACTGGGAGTTACGTCGACCTACTCATCGTGGGCAAACCGAAGTTCCAACTCGGCGGTCAAATCACGCTCACAGGCTCTTCGGCCGTTAGCCTCCAGGGGGGGATCACGTTCTCGATTCCCAAGAATGCATAATCGCGCACTATTGCGATTTTTCCTTGGACCGACTCGAAGTGGTACCTCGAAGACAGGCGCGTAAAACAAACGCGTGGCGCGGGCAGAGGCCAGAGCTCCGCGCCCAGCCTCTCCCACCGGGGTCTGATGGCTGGTACATTCGAGCTTGTTCGAATCCGCCGCTCGGTTGTCGATCCCTCGATCGCTGGGCGGAAGGCCTCCTTTACCGAGATCCCAACCGAGGGATCGTTCCTACGTCCGTGTACGCCGAGAGATTGTGGACATGAAAGTACTTGTTACCCGGGCGATTCCGGAGCCTGGGGTTCGCCTCCTTTCCGAGGCTTTGGACGTCTATCAGCCCAACCCGTTTGATAAGTCGATGACGAAGGGCGACCTGCTGAAAGCGGTCGGCGACGTCGACGCGATTTATTGCTTGCTGACCGACCATATCGACGCCGAGGTTCTCGAAGCCGCCTGTAAGTGCCGTTTGGTCGCCAACATGGCAGTGGGATACAATAATATCGACGTAGCCGCGGCGACTCGCCTTGGAATCGGCGTGACAAACACTCCGGGAGTTCTGACGGAAGCCACCGCCGATTTGACCTGGGCTCTAATTTTGGGAGTCGCGCGTCGAGTGGCCGAGGGCGACGTCGAAATGCGTGCCGGCCAATTCCAGGGTTGGGGCCCTCTGTATTTTCTTGGCGGAGACGTATCCGGTCGGACCTTGGGGTTGGTCGGTCCCGGAAGGATTGCCGAAGCCGTCGCCGAGCGGGCCCGCGGCTTTCGAATGACGCTGCTCTACCATGGCCGTCGCGCCAACCCTCGGATGGAGGAAATGGGCGCCCGGCAGGCTTCGCTCGACGATCTGCTCAGACAGAGCGATTTTGTTAGCATTCACACCCCATTGACCGCCGAAACCAAGCACCTGATCGACTCGAGAGCACTCTCGCTCATGAAGCCGACGGCTTACCTCATCAATACATCCAGGGGCCCGGTCGTCGACGAGGCAGCACTCGTAAAGGCGCTCGAGTCCAAGGCGATCGCAGGCGCCGGGCTCGATGTTTACGAGGCCGAGCCGCTCATGGCGCCGGGCCTCGCCAGTTGTCCAAACGCCTTGCTGCTGCCCCACTTGGGTAGCGCAACACACGATACGCGATCGGCCATGGCAAGAATTGCAGCCGAAAACGTGGCAGCCTTCGCACGCGGCGACGTTCCACCAAACTTGCTGAATTCGGAGGCTTTCGCGCGTCCCGTTTCCCGGGCCAATCCGTAGAACGTAATGGACGTGGTGCCGAGCGCGACCGGAACTCCGAGTTCTTTGGAATTGATTCTTTCCGCGACTTTGGTAAATCCTCTCTTTGACCTACCAAAGGAAGGGATGAATCGGCTTCACACGAACAAAGGGCGAATTATGGCAGGTTCGCCGCCGACCACGTGTGTGCAAGGAGCCAAGCCATGTGCCATAATTATCCTTTTCCGGTTTCCGACCGGAGCCGCAGACCTCGAGACGCTCGAGCTCTTGCGTTTTTGAAGTCGCCGCACCGGGTGCTGGCGGAACGAGCGGATGAACACGGACTTGGCTCGAAATAGGTCGGGATGAGCGTACTCAAATTTCGCATCACGCAGCCGAACTTCGCGACGCGATACCCAGAGCTTCGAAGGGCCTACATCACCGGCCTCGATCGAACTCCAGGTCGGACGCTGGTCGAACTCCGTCCGCACATGCTCATATGCAGAAAAGAGGCGGCCGAAAGCTGCCGTATCTTCGTTCCCTGGCCGATCGAGAATCTGGGGATGCCAATGGTGGGCACCGCCACTTTGATCGAGAGAGAAGCGCCCTACGACCTTGGCGTCGAGCTGGCGAGAGGGAAACTGAACGACGTTCGCAATCAGGTTGCCGAGTGGCGGCTGATGGGGCTCAAAACAAACCCCGAGCTCGAAGCATTGATCTCGTCCGCTCAAGCCCAATTCGCCAAGGCCGCCACGGCGCAAGACAGTCCTGACGAAGCATTTGCGGCGTCTCAAGCCTGTCTGGTCACATGCTTCGAGGCAAGCCGAACGCTGGTCGGCGTTTACACTCAGCAGGTCCTCGAGAAGCGGATGAGCCACGGCACAAAGCTGCCCACATTGTTGGCCACCGTTGTCTCGGAGGATCCCCGCAACACCCCTTATTCGCACCCCATGGCGCACGTCTGCAATGCCGCCGTCGTCGGCTACCCTTGGGGCCAGATCGCCCCTGTCGAGGGAAAATACCGTTGGGAGGAGTTCGACCTCCAGCTCTCCTGGTGCCGTCGCCGAAAAATCACGCCGATCGCCGCGCCGGTTTTGGAGTTTCGACCAGGCGCCTTGCCCGATTGGCTCTGGCTCTGGGAGGGAGATTTCGACGCGATTTTGGGGATGGTCGCCGACGTGGTGAAGCAGACGGTCGGACGCTACAAAGGGAAGTTGCCGTACTGGCGGCTGGTCTCGAGGCCTGCGTCGAGCGACGTGCTTGGTCTGACCGAAGAACAACAAATTCAAATCACTGCCCGCGCGCTACAGGTTGCTCGAGAAATCTCGCCGACCACCCAGTTCATCGTCGATTTCGATCGGCCCTGGGGGGAATGGGTCGGCAATCGAGCGTTCCAGATCGGGCCTCTGCACCTAGCAAACTCGCTTGCGCAGGCGGAGGTTGGCCTCTCAGGCATCGGTCTCGAGGTGGCTCTCGGCTTCGGGCCCCCAGGCAGCCACATTCAAGACATCCTCGAATTCTCCAAGCTCCTGGACCTCTACTCCCTGATCAACCTGCCCCTCCACGTATCGATCATCTTGCCCGCATCCGACAAACCGGATGAATTGGCCGATCCAACCATCGAAATCGACCCGCGCCAATGGCCCTCAGGGCCAAGCGAGGCGTCCCAACGCGAGTCGGGCGAACACTGGATCCCGCTGGCCGTCGCCAAGCCGTTCGTCAAATCGGTCACCGTTGGCCATGCCAGCGACGCCCAAAAACACGTCTATCCCAACGCGGGTCTCTATCGCCCCGACTACACGCCCAGGCCGCTCATCAAATGGATGAAGGCGTTTCGCGACAAGTTCATCAACTAACACCGCTTAAGCGGCCGAATTGAACGATTGCCTGGCCGAGGCTTGGTGAGTACACGCACAGCCAGTTCGCCGAGACTGCCGGGAGGGGGAAGCGGAGTCGACTTTGATGCCAAAGGTCGGCCGGACGCGGATTGAGGCGCAGGCCATCGAAAGAGCCGGCAATCGTCATCAATCGTCGTCAGGCTGTATGCGATTGGAGCCCAAATTGGGTTCGAATGGGTGCGCCAGGTTAAGCCTGGTGGATCTTGTCAGTTAAGAGGTACTGATCATGGGAATTGCTCGTACACCATGAAGCTAGCCTGCGGCGCCGCGGGCAACCGTGCCGCCGAAGCCTGGTAATGCGATGACGTCAGCCGTAACGCAAAATTTGAAGTGGACTGTCTAAGTTCGGGGACCATGAGTTCGGGGACCGGGACCCCAATTGGGTTTCCGCCTGCGGCGGATTCAGGGACGCTGAAAAGCGTCGAAAGTTGGCAAGCAGCCAGCATCGGTCAGGATCTCTGCCCGCGAAGCTTGCCCTAGGCGTCTCAATTGGCCTGAGACGTCGGCTGGTTTTCTCGCGAAGGGCTTGATGAATCAGGGCGTTTTCGGGGATACTATTTCGATTCGACTTTAACTCGAAGACGTGAGACGCGTTCGGCGATGTTTGACGATTTGCAGAAGCGCCTGGCATCCGCGATTGGCAAATTCAAATCGCGTGGAATCCTGACCGACGCCAACATCCAGGCTGGTCTGGAAGAGGTTCGTTCCGCGCTTCTGGAATCAGACGTCAATCTCAAAGTCGTCGAAGAATTCATGGTTGGCGTCCGTCAGAAGGCTGTTGGCGCACAGCTCATTCGCAGCATTCGACCCGAGCAGCAGATCATCAAGATCGTCCATGACGAGCTGATCGAGCTCATGGGTGAACCTGACCCATCGATCCGCGTCGAGAAGGTCGGCCCGACGATCATCATGCTCTGCGGACTCCAAGGGTCTGGCAAGACCACCACTTGCGGCAAGCTCGCCCGCCTCTTGGCTGCGCAAGGTCGAAAGCCGCTGTTGGTTGCAGCCGACTTGCAAAGGCCCGCGGCCATCGACCAGTTGAAAGTCATCGGCGAACAGCTTGCAATCCCGGTCTATTCCCAAACCGGTGGGAAGACGGACGCTGTGAGCGTTTGCCAAGGCGGCGTCGAAGAAGCAGCCAAGCTCGGAAGAGACACCATCATTCTGGATACCGCGGGTCGACTCCACATTGACGACGAGTTGATGAACGAGCTCACTCGCATCGAGAAGAAGATCGGTCCTCATCAGGTGTATTTCGTCTGCGACGCTCTGACTGGGCAAGACGCAGTGAACTCGGCAGGCGCCTTCAACGAAGCGCTCGAGCTAGACGGCGTGATCCTCACCAAGCTCGACGGCGACGCCAGGGGAGGCGGAGCGCTTTCGGTTCGGCGAGTTACAGGCGTGCCGATCAAATTCGTCGGCAAGGGTGAAAAGCTGGACAAGCTCGAGCCTTTCGACCCTGCTCGGCTCGTGGGCCAGATGCTGGGCATGGGCGATATTGTGGGGTTGGTCGAGGCCGCTCAATCGGCCGTCGCCGAAGACGAGCTGAAAAAGCAACAAGAGAAGCTCGAGAAAGGCAAATTCGACCTCAACGACTTTCGCAAGCAGCTTTCGATGCTCAAGCAAATGGGCTCGATGCGAGACCTGATGGCCAAGATGCCCGGGATGTCCCAGATGGCCTCCGACATGGAGGATCTGGACCCTGACGCCGACATGAAGCGCATCCAGGGCGTCATCGACAGCATGACCCATGAAGAGCGTTCGAGGCCCGAAATGATCGACATCTCGAGACGCAGGCGAATCGCCAGCGGCGCCGGGGTCGAACCGTCGGACGTTTCAGGACTGGTCAAGCAATTCGACGGCATGGCCGCCATGGTCAAGAAATTTTCGCAAATGTCGATGCTAGATCGAATCAAGACGTTCACTGGCCTTGGTCAGGCAGGCGCTTTCAATCCAGGAGCGAAGTTGTTTGCACCGAAGCAGGGCACCGGCAAACGGTTGACCCCCAAGGAGCGCGAGCGGCAGCGGAAGGAACGTGAGAAGCTGGAGCGTAAACAACGTCGAGAAAAGAAAGCCCTGGGAGGCGGCGACGGCGCAAGCGCGTTAGCCAATCCATCGATCTATTTCGAGTTTGGAAGCGTAAGGGGGCCTGCCGACATGCGGGCTCGAGTGGGATTCGCCCCCTTTTTTTGGTTCGATCGAGCTCGCGATTCTGTTTCTGGCAAGGAGATTTGGGTGGTACGCATTCGGATGAAAAGCATGGGCAGGAGGTCGCGGCCGTTTTTCAGAATTTGTGCGATGGACGCGAAGGCGCCTCGCGACGGCCGGACGATCGAAGAACTGGGGTATTACGATCCGATGGCGCCCAACGGAGAAGGCCAAACCGTTCTGAACGTCAGCCGGGTCCGATATTGGTTGTCTGTCGGTGCGCAGCCTTCTCATAAAGTCGGCGCGCTTTTGAAGCGAAAGGGAATCAAGAAACCAGCCAACGGAGAGCCCTGGGAGGTCGCTGTCGAGGCGGCGCCGAAGGTCGAAGCGCTCAGCGCGTAACGCGCGGGCGTCCCGGGTTTCGCCTTTGCTCCGCGCCTCTTCGTACGAGCCGAGGGAAAGCCCGATGTCCATTATGCGATTCGACGTTTTGACGTTGTTTCCCAGGCTGTTCGACGGTTTTCTCTCGCAGAGCATCGTCAAGCGGGCAGTCGAGGCTGGCAAAGTTGAGATCAACCTTTGGAATCCCCGAGACTGGAGCCAAGACAAACATCATCAGGTCGACGACCGCCCGTTCGGCGGAGGGCCTGGAATGGTCCTGATGGCCCCGCCGATTGTCGACGCAGTGGAAGACGTTCGAGGCAGAGATTCGAATCCAGGACTCTTGATCGCGCTGACGCCGCAGGGCCAAAAGCTCGATCAAGCACTTGTTCGAGAGCTGGCCAAAAAAACGAGACACATCCTGCTTTGCGGCAGGTACGAGGGCTTCGACGAGCGAATCATCGAGATACTCAACCCCCTCGAAGTTTCGATCGGCGATTACATACTTTCCGGTGGAGAAGTGGCAGCAATGGTGGTGATGGACGCGGTTTCTAGGCTAGTGCCGGGCGTCCTGGGCGACGAAACTAGCGCGCTTGACGACTCTTTCGGACCCGATGGAGGCATCGAACATCCACAATACACCCGTCCTCGCGCTTTCCGCGGCTTGGAAGTTCCCGAGGTTCTCCTGAGCGGGGACCACTCCGCGATCGAACTCTGGCGAAGAGACCAAAGCCGCCGCCGAACCGATCGCCGCCTCGAACGTCTCGAGGGCAAGTCGGCGTCGCGTCAAAGTGACGACAAATTCATTCAATAAGAATTACAGTTCACATTTCATTCTTGTAAGGGATAGGAATTGCCATGCAGAACGCACAGATGGAGCTCGTTGAACGATCGAGCATGAAGCAGACGCTGCCCGAGTTCGAGATTGGGGACACCGTCGACGTTCACGTTCGAATTCTAGAAGGCGACAAGGAACGCATTCAGATTTTCAACGGAGTCGTGATTGCTCGTTCGGGAGCTGGTACGCGAGAGATGCTGTCCGTCAGGCGCATTGTGCAAGGCGAGGGCGTGGAAGCGCAAGTTTCCGATCCATTCGCCGCGCATTGCCGACATCGTCGTCAAGCGTTCGGGCCGGGTTCGCCGCGCCAAGCTCTATTACCTCCGCGAGCGGTCCGGCAAGGCCGTCCGTTTGAAAGAGCGATACCCATCGGGGAAATCGGCGGCCGAGAGCAAGGTGGCGAAGGCCGAGCGAAGGGCCGAGAAAACCGCCGCCAAGAAAGCCAAGGCAACTGTGGCTCCCGCCGAGACGACCAGCTGAGCTCGCCGGCTCAAAGCCCTCCCGGATAAAACCCTGGCGCCGGATCGCGCCGCCGGAGCGATTGCAGAATTGCACAGGCGGTGCGGACGGTCGATTCCATTCGTCGCCCGTGGGCCTGGAAATATGCTGGCAATCACCTGGTTGGCTCTGCTGTTTGGACATTTCTGTATTGTCATTTCAGTACTGAATTATATCCACGCATTTCATGTCGACGAGAGACTGAGGAGCCTGGGGATCCTCGTGCTGCTTGGTTGGCTTGGCGGCTTGCCGATCGCCGTTTGGCTTCTCCACGGAGTTTCCAAAGGACCAAGCGATTTGCCGCTTACGCTTGGCATTTACGCAGCGGCCTGTTTGGTCGTTGGACTGCTGGGTTATCCCGCCGTCTCCCTGATGCGTATGCTCAAGCGCAGCTCCCAGGAAGTGGGCGAGACTTCAAGCAAGGTTTACGATCTTACACAAATGGAAGCGTCCGAGCTGTTGATCGGAACGGGGCTGTCGAGCGCGATGCTAAGGCTGCCTGGAAACGAGTCGCTCACACTCCGGATCGACGACCAGCGGCTCGAGATCCCAGGGCTTGCCCGATCGATCGACGGCCTGACGATCTTGCAGATCAGCGACCTGCATTTCTCTCGAGCCTATCGTCGCCGGTTTTTTGAGCTTGTGTTCGAGCTGGCCGCCGCGGAGCCAGCCGACCTCGTGCTCTTTACCGGCGATCTGCTCGACGACGACGACGCCCGCGATTGGATCAGGCCCGTGTTCTCGAGGATCTCGGGCAGGCTTGGTTCCTACGCGATTTTGGGCAACCACGACAACCAGCACGCCCCGGAGCGATCGCTCGAAGAACTGGGATTGGCGGGATTCGAGAGCGTCGACGGACTCTGGAAGACGCTCCGAATCGGCGATTCGACGCTGGCCATTGGCGGAACGCGCAAGCCCTGGGGGCCCTTGCCACAACCTGGCGACGCACTCGACGCGGACTTCCGGATCCTCCTGAGCCATACCCCGGACCTCCTGGAGCTCGCAACGCGTTGGGGAGTGGACCTAATGCTCTCTGGGCACAACCATGGCGGCCAGGTTCGACTGCCCGCTGTCGGACCCGTGCTCATGCCCAGCCGCTTTGGACGTCGGTACGATCGGGCGTTTTTCAAGCAAGGCAAGACGCTGTTGCACGTCAGCGCGGGGGTGGGGGGGAAGCACCCCATCCGATACAACTGCACACCGGAGATCGCCAGGTTGGTGTTGAGCTCCGCCGAGATCAAATCGGAGGAGCGGGCGAACGAGGCGAGAAACCAAGAGAAGACCAACTCCGCCGCGGTCGTGGCTTAAATGTATACGCGCTTGTTATAAATATACCACTCGATCAACACCACGGCGAGAGCCGCCATGGCGACGGCCGGCCACCATTCGATCTTCGTGGGCTCGAACGTTTTGCCCCCCTTGTCGACGGTGTTGTAGCCGATCTTGATTCGGTAGTCGTCTTCTCGTTCTTTGGGCGTTCCTTCGGGCGCGAGGCCGCGAGTGGCGAGATCGCTTTCGCGCGGGTCGAACAGGTTTACGGCGAAGCTCTGATTTTCGTCTTTGCCCCATGTGGCGTTGTAGAGACCCCTGGCTTCGGTCTTGTTGTAAATGAACTGACCCTGGGTGTTCTTCTCGACCACGGTCTCAGTTCCCTTGGGGTCGGCGACGGTCACTTTGGGGACCATAACGTCCGCCCTCAAGGCCACTGGGTCTCCTGGAGCGTGCACAGCCTCTCCGGCTGAATCTTGGACGTTGCCGAGCACGGTCATGCAGTTGTACAGGAAGAGTGGAAAGCTTATTTTCACAGGCCAATTTGTGTTGAAATTCTTGCCGTCAAGAAGTCCAAACGTGAGCACCAGATCGCTATATCCATTTCGGGGTTGGATGAAGGCCAGCGGGCCAAGGTTGCTGCCGATGAGCGTCGTTGTTCCTGGAGGAGGCTCGACGCCCTTGGCCTTGAGTACGAAGACGGTGGAGAGGTCGCGGATGTATTGCATCACGGGGTGGGCAAGGTCCCAATCGAGGATGATCGGCTGGTCCAGAGTCTTGCCGTCGTCGTAAATCTGCCCAGGTGGGAGCTCGCCGAAGTACAGGGTGTTGGCCTCTGGAGCCTCCTTGGGCCTATATCCGTCGTAGACAACGAAGTCGAACTTTCCCGACTTGACGTTTTGAAGTAGTTCGGGGGCCTCGTACTCCTTTGGTTTGACCTCGGTGAAATCGGCCAGTTGAACCATGGTTGAAGTCTTGAGCGTATCGACCAGGTACTTGTTCCCCTCCGAAACGATGAGAACCTGGGCTCTACGAGGCTTGTTGACGACCGTGAACGCGCGGTTGTCGATATCGAGAGCGTCCTTGGCGTCGATGCGGATCTCGAGCTCGGCAGCGCCGGAGTCTGGGAGGTCGAACTTGAACGCCTGCTCGGACTGTGCGGGAATCTTGAGCTCCACAGCGTCGATCAATACGCTTTCGGCCTTTGGCTTGTCCGGATCCTTCTTGAGCAGCCTGGCCTCGGTGGCCACATCTTCGGCTCGGTAATTTTTGACCCGACCAAAGACTTGGAGCTGGTCGGGCTTCTCCTCGTTGCGGCGGGTTTGAAGCGCGACCACTGCTACGTT
Organism: uncultured Planctomycetota bacterium; assembly: GCA_963818975.1. Classification (GTDB taxonomy): domain Bacteria; phylum Planctomycetota; class Planctomycetia; order Isosphaerales; family Isosphaeraceae; genus CAWFUI01. Next base: position 99,188 of record CAWFUI010000012.1, read on the forward strand.
GTCCGAGGGATTCCGTTCCACCGACTCTTTGGCGTCTGGAGTGTGTTTGGCTGGGTTGTAGGGAGGCGGGGCGGAGCCGATCACCACAACCGTTGGCTCGAGATTGCCAATGCTAAACCCCTCGACGTCGGCAAACCCTCCGTCGGTCAAGAGGATGAGCTTGGGCTTCGAGATCGAAGTGGCGACCGAGCCCTCAGTCTCCGAAAACTGCCGAGAGGGGTTGGCCAAGCCGGCCGCGACCTCGAGCGCCTCGCGCAGAGAAGTGGATTCCTGCGTCGGCTTGATCGCGTCGATCACCTGACGCAGCACTGCTCGGTTGCCTGTATAGCTCGACTCGACCTTGGCAGTGCGAGCGAAGCTCACGACCATGGCGGCGTCGCCCGATTCCATCGACGCGACGACCTTCTTCGCTTCTTCCTTGGCGCGGACGATGCGCGGGACGCCAAGATCGGTCGCGGACATGCTTGCCGACGCGTCGATCAGTATTACGTACCGTTGGCCTGCCTGCGCGCTGCCCGGGAGCCTGGGGTTGGCCAAGGCGAGCATCGCCAGGAAGATGATGAGCAGTTGAAGGAAGAGCAGCAGGTTGCGCCGCAATCGTTGAAACAGACTGTTTACGTGCAGGTCCTCCATGCTCCTGCGCCACAAAAGCGTGCTGGGAACCTTGACGGGTTTCCGACGCAGCTTTAGGAAGTATAAGGCGATGATCGCCGCGGGTATTCCCAAAAGCACCGCCCACTGCGCGGGATTGAGTTGTGTGGGGAATTCGATGGGAAAACGCATGAAACAGGTCCTAAATTCAAGAACTGCATTCGAGCGCTAAAGGTCGATCGGATCTTGGCCCGAAGCAGCCTTTTCGCGACGGGGCCGGGATTTTCCGCCGACGATGATGAATAGCAAATAAGCCAACACGCAGGCGCACGCGGCGTAAAAGATCCAAGGGGTCTTCACGTCGTTCAACAGTTTCAAGGCAAACATGGGCCCAAACGCCTCGAATCTCAACGGATCAAACCCCGAGCACGCAAGTAATTGAGGATCAACTTGTCAAAGGGGTTGTCGGTGGTGGTGAAGATATAGCTGATTCCGCGCTTCGTCGCCCATTCCTTAAGGCCTCCAACGAAGCCGTTGAGCGTCTCTTTGTATCGTTTCAACAAAGGGGCGCTTACGGTAATTTCGGCTATGTCGTCGTCCTCGCAGTCGACAAGCCGAAGATCGCCGGCAATCTCGGGGTCCACTTCTTCACGTGAGAGTACGTGGATCAGGTAGATATCCATATTCTTGGCAAGGAGATAACGGAGAGCCTCTTCGTATCCGTGCTTGTCGAGAAAGTCGGATACGACGACGACGATGCCCTTGCCGCTGTTCTTGACCGCGAAGGCCTTGGCGGCGGTCGCGAAATTGCTCTCTCCCGTGGCCTCGAGCGATTCGAGGTATTGCACGACGCGCCACATTTGGGATCGGCCGCGGGTGCTGGGAAGTCCCGGCTGTTTGCCGGAGGAAAACGCGTCCAAGACCACGCGGTCGTGGCTGACCAAACCGACGAAGGCGAGCGCCGCGGCCACTTGCTTGCCGTAATGCAGCTTGGTCGGCTCTCCGAAATCCATCGACAAGCTCGTATCCAGAAGCGTGTAGAAGTGTAGATCCTCTTCCTCGAGAAACAGCTTGATAAAGAGCTTGTCGAGTCGGCCGTAGACGTTCCAATCGATGTGGCGGGTGTCGTCCCCTGCAACATAATTTCGATGGTCTGCGAACTCGACCGACGATCCCCTGCGCTTGCTTTTGCGCTCGCCCTTCATCCTGCCCAGAAAGATCTTGCGGCTCACGAGCTCGAGCTGTTCGAGTTTGTTCAGGAACTCCGGGTCGAGCAGAGGCTTTTGGGTTGCTGTGGGCATGTTCGGTTCTTGGGTCCAGGTTTAAGGCGACGCTAGCGGAGCGAGTCGGAGATCCGAAACAGTGCAAGCATGAGCGAAGCGGCGACGCCAAGTCCGAACAGCCAAGGCACAAGCGCGGCCAAGAACGTAATCCAGCGCAGTTTTCGTCCAGCGACCGGGTGCCGCTGAAGGAAGGCGACGCCCGTGAACCAGCTTTCGCCGATGACGAGCCCGCCGCCCAAGCCGATCAACACGGACAACGTCGGCTCGAAAGACCAGGCGATAAGGGATATCGTTGTTAGGCCGAGCACGAGAAAACCGAGGATGATCAAATCGCCCATGCGCGGAGCGATCGGCGCCGGCTTGGGCGGAGTGTGTGGGATCGGTGCTGGTGGTGGGTTGTAGATGTCGTACATGGTGCAAATGCTTGGATCTGAAAGCTCGTGTTGTGCGCGATCGGCTTCGAATTGCTCCTGTTAGCCTGCTTTGGCCATCGACGGCTCTTCAACTTTTTCCGGCACCAAGTCGAGCACCTTGAGCAAGACTTCGTCGGATTCGACCCCCTCGGCCTGGGCTTCGAAGTTGAGCAGAACCCTGTGCCTGAGGCTTGGCAAGTAGACTCTGCGGAGATCTTCGAAACTGACGTTGTATCGGGCGTCGAGTAGAGCCCGCACTTTGGCCGCGAGCACCAGCGTCTGCACGCCTCGCGGGCTCGACCCCCAGCGAATGTATTTGTTGGTGATGTCGGGAGCGAAAGGACCCTCTGGGTGCGTCGCCAAGGCCAGACGGATCGCGTAGTCCTGCACGTGCGGGGCGACGATCACCTCTCGAACAAGCGCCTGAAGCCGCAGCAACGTTTCTCCGTCGATAACCTTTTCGGCCTTGGGATAAACCCCACGAGTCGTACGCTCGAGTATCGTTGCGAGCTCTTCTCGGGTCGAGTAACCGACGACGAGTTTGAAGAGGAACCGGTCGAGCTGAGCTTCAGGCAGCGGATAGGTGCCTTCCTGCTCGATCGGGTTTTGCGTCGCCATCACGAAGAACGGCTCTTTGAGTTTGTAGATCGTTCCGCCAATGGTGACCGAGTGCTCCTGCATCGCTTCCAACAAAGCCGATTGCGTCTTTGGCGTGGCCCTGTTGATCTCGTCGGCGAGGACGATCTGGGAGAAGATGGGCCCTCGCGAGAATTCGAAGACGCGCTTGCCGTCTGGCGCTTCCATGACAACGTTGGTGCCCAGAATGTCCGCCGGCATCAGGTCGGGCGTGAACTGAATGCGGTTGAAATCGAGCGACAGCGCGTCGGCAAGCGTGCGGACGAGCAGGGTCTTGCCAAGGCCTGGCACGCCTTCCAAAAGCGCATGCCCGCCGACGAACAGGCAGGTGAGAACGCCGTGCACGATCTCGTCATGTCCGACGATCACCTTGCCGATCTCGGTCTTGACCTTCGCGTACGTGGTTCGGAAATGATCGGCCCGTTCTTCGATCGTTCCTGTCTCTTCGCTCATCGCTAGCCGCCTTTCATGGGATTTCGATGAATCATCGCTAAAAATCTAAGAGTGAGCATGTCTGTGGACGATAAGTCTGTGGATTGGTAACGATCCTAGGCCCCTGGTTCGTCTTTTTTGCCTTGGTTTCGATCTTCCCAGACCTTTTGTTTGGCTTTGAGCAGACGGTTGGTATAGCTCTCTTCTTGGGGCTTGGATTCGGAAGGAGCGAGCGAAGGCTTGGCTTCTCCCATTGGCTTTCGCGGCTCTTCGTCTGCAAGGTTGCCTGTGAGCATTGGTTCGTCGCGAGGCGCGGAGGGCATGGGGGGCGGAACGAAACGGGTGGCCGCCCTGGTCTTTTCGATTTGTTCGTTGACGTCGGCCTTGCGGTTCTTGAGTTTCTCGATGTATTCCGCCTTGGCAACGACTTCTTGCCCGCGAAGCCGTTGGTAGCCGTCGGCGATCTGCTTGCGAAGCCGATCCCAATCGGCGCGACTCTGCGGACGGCCACGTCGGCCAGGAAGACGATTGCAGCCAGCCAAAGAAGGTCTGGCCAGAGGTCGCGAAAGGTCTTCGGCGGCGGAGCGTTCTTGGCGCGTTCGAAGACGTTGTGCTGGGCGATCATCGCGGGCAGGTCGAGATCTCCATTCTTCTTGTACACCCAATCAAAGACCTCGCCCCCAGCCAAGCTTGCGACGGTCTTGAGGCTTTCCGGGTTGGAGCGAAGCTCTCGATATTCCTCGGAGTAGGGCACGGAGACGCCCGACGAAAGCACGCCCTGAACGCCCTTGCCGCCCCGGTAGCCGACATTGACGAAATAGTTGCCGCTGGCGTCGGCTGCGGGGATGGTCGCCTCGTAGTGTCCTGGGGCGGTCTGCGAAAGCTCAACCGTGGCTCGCGTCAAGTCGGGCCTGACGATCACTCCTTGCATCTGCAAGAAATTGAGGAACTGATTGTCCTTGTCGAGGGCGTCGACCACCACCTTGATCTTGCCCTCGTCGCGTTTGAGCGCCATTGTCAAATTGCCCTTCTCGACGGGCCTCATCGACCACCTGACGACCTGCGACCAGAAGGCGGCGTAACTGTCCCAGTTGGTCCAGTTCGTGGTCCATCGTTTGCCGGCGTCTGAGGTGAACGCCACCGATTTTCCAAGCCCGTAGCTCCAATGCGCCAGCACTGGATTGGTTTGTCCTGTGGGCAAGGGCGAAGTGATCGGCATTTCGACCAGCTCGTTCTCCTTGAGACTGGTCAAAACGAGCCCTGTGATCCCTGGAAGTTCGGTCGGAATGCCCGTGATCGGTTCGCTAAGGTACTGCACGTTGGGCGTCCAGCCGGGCTTTTGCTCGAAGATCAGAGGTCTGGAGATGAGCCTCGCCTCTTTCTGATAGATGCGAGGCAGGGCCTTGGGGTTCGTCACGTTGTAAAACCGGCCCTTGGTCTTCTTGGCCAGGTCGACCATCACGTTCGTGGCGCCCAGGTCGTTCCCGTGAGCTGCGGTCAACACCGCGGTGACGGTGATCTTGTTCGCCGCCAGCCGGTTGACCACGGGCGCCGTCGGCGGCGTGGGATCTCCATCGCTAATGATAATGATATGCTTGGTCATAGCATCTTTTTTGGACATCAGCCCGTTCATCGCAAGTTGAAGCGAAGGGTCGAAGTCGGGCATGTCGCCAGGGGTCATGCGGTCGATCGCTCGGAGCATGCTCATTCGGCCTCCGCCGATCTCGCGGAGGCTGAAGAGCCAGGCCTCCTGGCCCTCCCAGTGGATGAGGCCGACGTAGTCGTAGGTCGAGAGCGTCTTGATGGCTTGCTGCGCGATCACCTTCTGCCAATAGTTTCCTTCGGCGATCTCGCTGGCGTGCATGATTAACACAAGAGCGCTTTTGCCCATCACGCGCATGGCTTTGATCTGCATGTCGACGGGAAGGGCCTTTTCGACCGGCGTGTTCATCCAGCCGCCGGCGCCGAAGCTGTTGGGCCCGCCGATCATCACCAGGCCCGCGCCCATGTCGTGGACGTTGGCCTCGAGCATTTGTTGCTGGGCCTCGGTGAACGATTCCTTGGGCGCGTTGGCGAGGATCACGGTGTCGAACGGCTGCAATTGAGCCAATTCGGTGGGGATGGCGTCGCCGCCGACTTCTCCCGAGCCGTCGATGCGGGGCGCGACCATCACCGTGACGGCGATGCCCTTTTCACGAAGCGCCCGCACCAGCTCTTCGTGCTCGCCCCTCGTGCCTTCGATCAAAAGAGCCTGCGCCGTTCCTCTGGCGTGAGTGAACCCCTCGGCGACGTTGTTTACCGCCCTGCGGTCCCCGGTCCCTTCGTCTGGCGTGAATTCCGCCTTGAAGGTGTAGAAGTTTGGCTGGGTGATCTTCTGCCTCAGAGTCTTGACCGTGAGGCCTCTGGGCAGGCTCACAGGGACGGGCTGCTCGTTGCCAGGCGCCGGGGCGCTGTAGTTGTCGGCCTTTTGGAAAATCTGCAGCTTGCCCGTGGTTGGCTCGCTGGCCCTGATGACCACGTTGATGTTGACCGTCTCGCCTTCCTTGACGTCCGGCGGCAGCATCACTTTTTCAACAAGCACCTCTCGGTCGTACTTATATTCAATGGGAACGACGTCGATCCTGACGCCAAGCTGGCGGGCCGCCGCAGCCTGCTCGATGACGTTGCCGCGGTTTTCGTTTCCGTCGGTCAAGATCACGATCCGCCGAGCAGTGTCTTCAGGGAACGTCGCCAAGGCCAGCTTGATCGCCGTGGCAAGGTCTGTGTGCTCGGTGAAGTCGTTTTCGAACTGGCTCTCGAGCCCCTGGATGCGATTGAACTCAGGGGTGGGAGGAACCTCGATGCGTGCGTCCTTGGCAAAAACGACGACGCCGGCTTGATCGTTCAGCTTCTTCTTGCTTCGCACAGCCTGATTCACATAGTTGATCATCGGTCTGCGCCATTCCTGCGGCAGGCTCTGCGAAACGTCGAGCAAAAACAGAGTCGTCATGCGGTCGTTGGTGCGCACGGATTGGAGACGCGCCAGAGCCAAAATGAGCAAGATGACGACGATCGAGCGCAGGAGGATCGCAAGAGCCCGCCGCGGCTTTCCAAGGCCCGAAAGGCTCTTCAAGCTGAAGAAGATGATGGGGGGTATGCAGACGAGGATCAGAACCAGCCAGATTGGCTGGCCGGCGTTGATCGACAGTCTGTCGAGGATCGACGTCATTCGCGAAAGACTCCCGGACAGAGGCTCACATGCGGAATCGCTGGACGCGATGGTTATTGGAATCGATCACCAGCACGGCCCCTCGATGATCGACGGTCAACGCCCACGGATTGTTGAGTTGCCCTGGGCCTCGGCCGGGACCTCCCCAGAGGCCCAGCGGCTTCCCTTCCATGGAAAACTTCTGGACCCGCTGGTTGCCATATTCGCAGACGTAGAGGCAACGATCGGGCCCGATCGCGACGTCGTAGGGGTAAGAAAGCTCCCCTGGCGCCGTCCCGCGACTTCCCCACATTCTGAGCAGCTTGCCGTCGACGTCGAAGACCTGGATCCGGTGGTTGCAACTGTCGGCGACGTAAAGCCTGTCCTGGTCGTCGATCGCAAGCGCCCTTGGCCTGAGGAATTGAGAAGGCTCGGTCCCGTGACCGCCCCATTGCCTCAACCACTCGCCTTTGGGTGAGAAGACCTGGATGCGATCGTTCTCTCCGTACTCGCTGACATAGAAGTTGCCTTTGCGGTCGACCACAACGTCGGTGGGGTAGCCGAAGCGTCCTGGCGTGGTCCCTTGAATCCCGTCGCCGATCTGAAACAACAGCTCTCCGGTCTTCGAGTAAACCAGAACGCGATAGAAGTGGGTGTCGGCGACCAAAAGCCGACCCTGACGGTCGATGGTCAAACCACTGGGCCCGTCGACGTTGAAATCAGGGGTTCGCCAGCCTCTGACGAACTTTCCGTCGCGATCGAACACCTGGATACGGTCGGTCAAATCGGTGATGTAGACAAGATTTTCGGAGTCGACCGCAGCGACCCTCGGCTTGTGCAGCCAGCCGAATCGGGTACCGTGAACTCCCCAAATCTTCTCGATTCCGCCCCCCGCGGCGCCTGCATCGCAGCCGGCAATGAGCGTCAGGAGCAGCAGGATCAGTCCGTAAGAGGCACGTTTGGGAAGCATGCGGTTTGTCCGACCACGACCGCCAATGGTACGATAGGTTCTTAGACTTTCGACGTCTGTAGAATGTACTAGATCCGCCGAGCATCCCGCAAGCGACCTGAAGGCGGATCGTTTGCTTGGATCGATCGCTCGATGACCCACTGGTTCGAAATCTGCCGGGCGGAGGAGGTGCCCAGCGGCCGAGGGCTTGCCCGGTTCATCGCGGGCGAACCGCTGGCCGTCGTCAACGACGCGGGCAAAATTCACGTTTTTCAAGGCGTATGTCCACATGCAGGGGGACCGATGGGTCGAGGATGGATCGAAGACGGCCGACTGCTCTGCCCGCTGCACCGCTGGGCCTTTAGGCTGGAAGACGGAGCCTGCACAACGTTTCCCGAGGCATCGATCCACAAGTTCCGCTCGGAGATCCGCGACGGCGTGGTGTTCGCCGAGCTTCTTCCAACGGATTCTCACGCCGACGGCCGGAGCAACCATGATTAGACCTGTATTGGTCATTTTCGTCATCCTGACGGCGTTCGGATCCTTTTCGGGGAATTGTCCTGGCCAAGCGATCCCAGTGAAAGTTGTCGAGCGCGACGGAGGGTACGAACTACTCCGATCCGGCAAGCCGTACACCATATTGGGAGCTGGCGGTCAGTCGCATCTGGACCTGCTCAGTGCTTCCGGAGGCAACTCGATACGAACTTGGGGCGCTGACGACCTGGGTCCCATACTCGATCGAGCAGGCGAACTCGGGCTCACCGTGACCGTGGGAATTTGGCTTGGTCAAGAGCGCCAGGGCTTCCGATATAGCGACCCAGGTTCGGTAAAGGCCGATTTCGAGCGCGCTCGCGAAGCGATCCGCCGTTATCGCAACCATCCGTCCGTCCTCATGTGGGGCCTGGGCAACGAAATGGAGGGAGACGGCAAGAACCCAGCCGTGTGGAAGGCGGTCGACGATGTTGCGCGAATGGCCAAGCAAGAAGACCCAAACCACCCAACCATGACCGTGATCGCCGGAGCCGACCAGGCCAAACTCAAAGGCTTCGAGACGTACTGTAAACACGTAGATATATTAGGGATCAATACTTACGGTGGCCTTGCGGGTTTGCCAGTCTTCCTGGCAAAAGAAAAGTTCAAAAAGCCTTATATCGTCACCGAGTTCGGACCGATGGGGCACTGGGAGGTTGGCAAGACAAGCTGGGGAGCGCCGCACGAACCGACAAGCACCGAGAAAGCCCTGGTTTACTCGGAAAGTTACAAAAACGCGATCGCCTCGCAAAAGAAGCAGTGCCTGGGCTCTTACGTCTTCCTCTGGGGTCAAAAGCAGGAGGTCACGCCCACCTGGTATGGCATCTTCTTAGCGTCTGGAGAGCGACTGGAATCGTTCGACGTCATGACTCAAGCGTGGTCAGGCGCGTGGCCCGAGGATCGTTGTCCGAGCGTAAAGACGGTCAATTGGGGACTTGGCAAGACGTCGATCTTGCCGCCTGGCGCGAAGGTTCACGCCGTTGCATCGGTGAACGACCCCGACGGAGATCCCATCTTCTTGCGTTGGGAAGTGCGGTCCGAAAGCAGAGACCGTCACGAAGGAGGCGACCGTGAGAGCGAGCCGGCGCCTCATCCTGAGTGTCGAATGCGAGCGTCCGGGAAAGAGCTCGATATCGAACTGCCGCGCCGCGAGGGCGCCTACCGATTGTTTATGTACGCGTACGACGGCAGAGGGTCGGCGGGAACGGCCAACGCTCCATTCTTGATCAAGAAGCCTTGAGAGCGGATCACGCCGCTTTGCGAGCCAACTTAGAGAAAATGTATGAGCGAGAATTCGTCGATCGAATGGACCGATGCGACCTGGAACCCCATTCGCGGCTGCACCCAAATCAGTCCCGGCTGCGCACACTGCTACGCCGAGACGTTTGCCGAACGGTTCAGGGGCGTAAAGGGCCATCCTTACGAGCAGGGCTTCGATCTCAAGCTCATTCCTGAAAAACTCGCCGAGCCGTTCAGATGGTCGAAACCAAAACGCGTGTTCGTCAACTCGATGAGCGACCTCCTCCACGAGGCTGTGCCCGATTCGTACATCAAAGCGGTCGTCGACGTGATGAGCCGTGCCAACTGGCACACCTACCAGGTGTTGACCAAGCGATCGAGCCGGATGAGGGACATGCTCTCTGGGCCTCTGGCTGAGGCTTCTCTGTCCGAACGCACCTGGTGGGGCGTGAGCGTCGAGAACAGGAAGCATGGACTTCCCAGGATCGATCACCTGCGTCAATCGCCCGCGAAGGTGCGTTTCCTATCGATCGAGCCGTTGCTCGAAGACCTGGGAGAAATCGAATTGAGCGGGATCGCTTGGGCGATCGTCGGAGGTGAAAGCGGCCACGGCGCCAGACCGATGGAGAAGGAATGGGTGCTGTCGATCCGCGACCAGTGCAAAGCCCAGAACGTTCCTTTCTTCTTCAAACAGTGGGGAGGGACGCGAAAGAACCGCTCGGGGCGAATGCTCGAAGGCCAGACTTTCGATGAGATCCCGCCGATTGAATCTCGGGAGGTTCCGCCGCTCGACGTCCGCAAACGCGCAATCGCAGAGCTGGAGCGACGATATTTGGGTGGCGAGCTTTCTGTTGACGCCCGAGTCGAACTCTCTCATTTTAAATAGAGGCACAATTGGTGTACAATCAATTAGCGAACGTTATCGGAGGGTTTGCCAATGACCACAATCATTAGAGCCGTTTATGAAGGAGGCGTCCTTCGCCCGACCGAACCTCTTGCCTTAAGCGACGGCGAGTCCGTGGAGATCTTCATTACTCAGACGACGTCGCCTGGTCCAAGACTCCGAGAGCCGACTCTTGCAGAAGAAGACTTCATAAGACGAATCAGTGAAGCGAAATCTCTCGAGGAGATGTTCGCGGTCATGGACGCGTCGCCAGGAGCATCCGAAGATGAGCTCGACATCGTCAAGGCGATCGATCAGAGTCGCCGGCTCACCGGTTTTCGGATGCCTGATCCTGGACCTGCCGAGGAGAACAGAAGTTGAGCGCGGCTGTGGTGCTTGACTCGACCCCGCTTGGCATCCTTTGTCATCCCCGCACGCGGCCTCATGTTCTGGCTTGTCGTCGGTGGCTCGCCGATCTGTTCGCGGCTGGCCGACGAGTGATCGTTCCGGAGATTACGGATTACGAAGTCCGTCGGGAATTGATTCGAGTCGGGAGCATTGTAGCCCTGGCAAAATTGGATGGCTTCGCGTTTCAACTTGGGTACCTACCCATCAACGCTTTGGCAATTCGATCAGCCGCCAACATATGGGCGAATGCGAGAAATGCAGGCCAGGCAACCGCGCCCGACCCAGCGCTCGACGGGGACGTGATTCTCGCCGCGCAGGCGCTTGGATTGAATTCTCCAGTTGTCGTCGCGACCGGTAACCCTCGCCATTTGTCGCGTTTCGTGCCCGCTGAACTCTGGTCGAGTATCGCTCCTTGATCTTGAACGCTCCGGGGCGCGCAGACTCTGCCGCATAGGCATCATCTCAAGACAAACGACAAGACGCTTGATGGGTGGCCGGGCAAAGTCTGCGTGCCCCGGAACGACTACTTGTAAAGCCTGTCGGAAGAGGGACTCATTTCAATGAGGAGCCGAAGATCCGGCCCAGATCGTACAGCGACCGCTCTCTGTGACCCAGAATTACGGCGGAACTCCGGGGCGGCGGACTTTGCCCCGGCCACCCTGTGAATCCATTGCGTTCTCCCTCGAGTTGATGTTTGGGTCAAGCTAGCTCTGTCTCGGAGCGCCAGGAAAGCCCACTGGTCTGCCTGCGATCGAACCTCCTGCGATCGAACCTACTCCCATGGTTGCCGCGACTGGCCACCCCAACCACCTTTCGCGGTTTGGTTCCGCTGAGCTCTGTTCGAATATCGATCCTTTTGATCGATGAGTCGCGCGGGACCCGTGACCCGCCAGCGCATAGGCGCCAACAACCAAGTAGTCCGCGTTAGTCGCGGACAACTCTTTCAACATGTCGCTGAAGTCGGGGTTCAACGGCTATTCCCATAAACGCCCAGGCCTGTAGGGCGAGCGGCCACATCATTCCCCAGCGTTCCTCGAACGTCGACCCGGAGAGGTCGGTCTCCTTGCCTTGCTCCTCCAGAGTCGTCACTCGTTCCACGCTCCTTCGGCGCATCGTCTCGGCAAATTCCTCCTGATCCATTATTGGGCTCCGAAAATCACATAGGCTCTCTTCAATCGACTCCCTGACGCGGCTCAGCCGCAGACCAAACGTTCTACCTCTTAGCCCTGGAGGGGCGACTTAGAAAAGCCCGGGGCAACGCCCTGGGATCGGATACGGCGATGGCATGACGGATTCTCACGTTTTTTGCCCAGACAGGTCGACCGAACCGAGGAGATCGGACGCGGCGCAAGGACGTGTCCGTTAGTCCCAGGGCCTTGCCCTGGGCTGTATTGAATCGCCCTTTCAGGGCTTAAGATCCAACCCTCTGCTCACAACAAACGTCTCCGCACCTTGGGCGCGTCCTCGCCGTAAGAAGCTAAATTCTACCACGACTAAGTGCAACATACTGCGGCAAAACGTCGGTTTTCGACGTTTCGTCAACGAACGGAAATCCGCAAAGGTCATCGGCGTTTTCGTTCGAGCCATGCCTTTTGTCCACTGGGTCTGTAAAGCGCTCGAAATCCGGCTAGAATCAGATCCCGGCGCAACGGGAGTATTTGAAGCGCCCATGGGCGAAACGATCGTCGACTTCTCCCTCGCACACGCGAACTTATGCCTACATCAGAATCCACCTGCTGGACCATGATTCGCGCCGCGGCGGCCGGCAGCCCAGAAGTCCGTGATGAACTCGCCCGCAGATATCTCGGAGTCGTACGCGCTTACCTATCAGCCCGCTGGCGCGGCTCGACGCTGCGCGACGAGCTTGACGACGCCGTGCAGGACGTCTTCGTGGAATGTTTTCGCCAGGGCGGCGTGTTGGAGGCAGCGGGCGTCGGCCGCGTGCCTGGCTTTCGAGCCTTTCTCTACGGGGTCGTCCGCAATGTTGCGCGTCGCTTCGAGAGCAGGCCGGCTCGCAACACCGGCCGGTTGACCGAGGTCGAGGCGGACGCCCCAACCCAATCCCGCCTCTTCGACCGAACCTGGGCCCAAGCGATCATGACCGAGGCAGCCATTTTACAGCGAACCCAGGCCCAAGAGCGTGGGGGCGGGGCGCTCCAGCGTGTGGAACTCCTCCGGCTGCGCTTCGAGGAGAACCTGCCGATCCGCGCCATCGCTGAACTTTGGGCGGAGGATCCAGTCAAGCTTCATCATGCGTATGCTTTGGCAAGGAAAGAGTTTAAGGCGGCACTTCTGGAGGTGGTGGCGTTTCATCAGCCAGGCAGCAGCGTGGAACTGGAAGAGGAGGCGGCGAGCCTGTTGAAGGCCCTTTCCTGATTTTTTTAGATTCTCTTCGCGCGGAAATCGAGATTGCCCTGATCCTGGTGAAACAGCTTCCCGGATTCGTAAAGGTCTACGCCATGAATGAGTCGCCCGACAACGACGAGACGTTGGATGCGTTTGCCCTTTCGGCGGACTCTCTCGACGTCGGCCTTGCCGCGGCGTTCGCCAGGGCGACGCCAATCTCCAGTTTCGGCTTCAAACCGACAGTAATGCTCAAGGAAGCGAATGGCGAGAGCTCGCTCGTCGTCAAGCCCGCCTCCGACGCGATGCCAACCAAGGAAGAAACGGGCGACCGCTATCGCTTGGACGGCGAGATCGCCCGAGGCGGAATGGGGGCAGTGCTTCGCGGTCGAGACGTCGATCTAGGTCGTGACCTGGCGGTGAAAGTGCTGCTCGAGAAGTACGCCAATCGCCCCGACGTTGCTCGGCGATTCATCGAAGAGGCTCAGATCGGCGGTCAGTTGCAGCATCCAGGCGTCGTGCCGATCTACGACATTGGCCGCTTTGGAGACAGGCCGTTTTTCACAATGAAGCTTGTGAAAGGTCAGACGCTCGCGGCGATTCTGCGTGAGCGCGCCGACGCTTCGGCCGATCGTCCGCGACTGCTGAACATCGCTTTGCAGGTGGCGCAGGCGATGGCCTATGCACATGCCAAGGGTGTGATCCACCGAGACTTGAAGCCAGCCAACATCATGGTGGGCGCGTTTGGCGAAGTTCAGGTCATGGATTGGGGCCTTGCGAAGGTGCTGGCCGAGGGCGGCATAGCCGACGAGGAAAAGGCGAGCCGGGCTCATAACGAACACGACGCAGCGTCGCTCATTCGCACAGCGCGCAGCACAGGCTCGGCGGGTAGCTTTGGCACCGACACCGAGGCGGGTTCGCTCTTGGGCACTCCAGCGTATATGCCTCCCGAACAGGCCAATGGAGACATTGCTCGCCTTGATCGACGAGCCGACGTCTTCGGGCTGGGTGCAATCCTCTGCGAGATCCTCACTGGCAAGCCGCCGTATTTGGGTCGATCGAGCGAGGAAGTGCGCAGGAAGGCTGCCAACGGCGACCTGGCGGACGCGACGGCGCGACTGGATGCCTGTGGGGCCGATGCCGAACTCATCCATTTGACAAAGCTCTGCCTCGCTCCGGAATTGATCGACAGGCCCAAGGATGCGCAAGCAGTGTCTGATGGGATTTCTACTTACATGAACGGCGTGCAGGAACGGTTGCAAGCGGCCGAGCGTGAACGCGCGGTGGCCGAGGCGCGGGAGATCGAGGAACGGAAACGTCGTCGCGTCCAGTTGGCGCTGGCGGCTGCGGTCGTCGCGCTGATGCTCGGCGGCGGGGCGTTCGCCTGGTGGCGGAACGAGCAGGTCCAAGTCGTACGGCAGCGGGACGCACGGAATGCCGAGGCAGTTGCCGCGCTCTTGATTCAGTGCGAGGAGGCTCTCCGAGCCAACGACGCAGCCAAGGCGGCGGTCGCACTGGACGCGGCCAAGAAGCGATCGGCCGAAGGAGGGGCCGAGAAAGAAGCATCACGCCTCAAGAGGCTCGACGCCGACCTGGCCCTGCTGGTCGACCTGGATTCCGTCGACCAGTTCCGCTGGACCATCGTCGCGGACTTCATCCCCAGCCCGGCGGTTGTAGTGAGGCGTACACGCGAAGCCATCAGGCGGTTCGGGGCCGACCCTGAAGCTGTGTCATTGGAAGAAGCGTCGGCGCGAATCTCAGCTTCAATCGTGCGGGAGCGAATCGTCTCAGCCCTGGATCGTGTGATGTTGCCGATCCGTCTCGAGGACTGGGACAGGCTTACGGTAGAACAACCGGGGATTTACACGCCTCAAGCTCGGACCGACATCGCTGCGCTTTTGCCCAAGACGGCTGGTGTGCGTGCCTTGCTCAAACGAGTAGACGCCGACCCTTATCGCGACGCGGTTCGGGATGCAGTCGTCGCCGAGGACAGGGCGAAGTTTGTGGAACTCGCAGGACAAAAGGCAGCCCTCGAACAACCATCGGGTTTCGTTGCCGTCCTCGGCGAAAATCAAGCGATTGCAGAAGAGCGTCGGCGGCAGTTGTTGATGTCGGCTGTGAGTCGCAGGCCCAAGGATTTGAGCTTGCTGTTCACGCTTGCGCTCAGCTACCCGGACGCCCAGGAGAGCGCGGTAGACGAGCAACTCCGCTGGTATCAAGCGGCCGTCGCGGCTGCCCCAGCCAATGCCGTGGCGCTCCAAAGCCTGGGCCAGACGCTTGATTTTAAAGGCCAACCGGACGAGGCCATAGCCTACTGCAAGAAGGCCGTCGAAATCGACCCAGAGTCAGCCGCGGCCCACAACTCCCTGGGCAGTGCTCTCCGGCGTAAAGGACGGCTCGACGAGGCCATCGCCTGCCTCAAGAAGGCCATCCAACTCGACCCGAAATTCGCAGCGTCCTACGTCAACTTGGCCGATGCTCTGAAGGCCAAGGGGCGAGTGGACGACGCCATCGCCTCCTTAGCGAAGGCGATCGAACTCGAGCCGAAACTCGCCTCGGCCCACAATAACCTTGCCATTGCGCTTCATGACAAGGGTCGGTTCGACGAGGCGATCGCCTGCTGGGAGAAGGCCATCGAACTCGACCCTAAGTTCGCAGGGTCCTACGTCAACCTGGGAAATGCCCTGATGGAGAAAGGCCAGTTTGACGCGGCCATCACCTTGCACAAGAAGGCCATTGACCTCGACCCGAAGTACGCCCAGGCCTACTACAGCATGGGCAATGCGCTCAGTCGCAAAGGCCAGTTGGACGATGCGATCGCGTGGTTCAAGAAGGCCATCGAAACGAACCCGAAGTTCACCCCAACCTACCTCAACCTGGGCAATGTTCTGCAAGAGACGGGCCAGTTTGACGAAGCCATCACCTATTACCAGAAGAACATCGAGCTCGACCCCAAGCACGCCCTGGCCCACCACAACCTGGGCAATGTGCTCAGTAGCAAAGGCCAGTTGGACGAGGCGATCGCGCGCTACAAGCGGGCCGTCGATCTCGACCCGAAGTTCGCTGTGGGACACAATAGTCTGGGCATTGCGCACAGTCGCAAAGGCCATGTGGACGAGGCGATCGCGTGCTTCAATAAGGCCGTCGAGCTCGATCTGAGATTCGCCGCGGCCTATGTCAACCTGGGTAATGAACTCAGGGGTAAAGGCCAGTTGGACGAGGCGATCGCGTGCTTCAAAAAGGCCCTCGACATCAAACCGAAGGACGCCAAGGCCCACCGTGATCTCGGAATTGCGCTGTCTGTCAAGGGCCAATGGGACGAGGCAATCGCCTGCTGGCGGAAGTCCGTCGAACTCGACCCGAAGAACGCTCACACGCACAACAACATTGGCATTGCTCTGGCGCAGAAGGGGCGGTTCGAACAGGCCATCGCCTGCTTCAAAAAGGCCCTCGAACTCGATCCAAATCACGCCTCGGCTCGAGCCGGCCTGGGGGTTGCGCTGCTTCGCGCAAGAAAGTTGGACGAGGCCGTCGAGTCCCTCGAGAAGGCCGTCGAGCTCGAGCCGAATAATGCCGCGAACTATAACAACCTCGGCGGTGCGCTGCTTGAAAAAGATCAGTTGGATAAGGCTGCCGCCTGTTTCAGGAAAGCCATCGAAATTCACCCGAAGGACCCCGTAGCCTACGCCAACCTGGGCGTTGCACTGGCTCGAAGAGGGGAGCTGGACGAAGCCGCCGCCTGCTTCAAGAGTTCCATTGACTTGGATCCGAAGAACGCCAAGATACATAACGACTTGGGCCGTGCGTTCGCGGACCGGGGCCAGTGGGAGGCGGCCCTTGTTTGCTACAAGAAGGCCATCGAACTCGAACCGAATTTCGCGCTCGCCCACTGGAATTCGAGTCTCGCCCTGACGAGCTTAGGCCGATTCGCCGAATCGCTGGAAGCTATGAGCGCGGCGACGAGTTCGGCGTCGACCAGTCTGGCGGAGGCCGCCCCTCGGCCGAATGGGTTCGCCAGCTCGAAGCGAAAGCCGCGATGGAGGCCAAGTTTCCAGCCTTTCTCGAGGGCGCATTCCAACCCAGCAATAACCAGGAGCGCCTGGATTTGGCTCGTGTGTGCCAGTTCAAGAAGTTCAACCACATGGCGGAGGGACTGTACTCCGCAGCATTCAGCGACGATCCGAAATTGGCCGACGACCTGAGCGCGGGTTTTCGCTACGACGCCGCCTGCTTCGCCGCGTTGGCCGCCGCCGGCCAAGGCGAGGACGCTGGCAAGCTCGACGAGAAGGAGCGTACGCGCCTACGCAATGAGCGCTTCAATGGTTAAGAGACGATCTCGTTGCGTGGGGAAAGTCTCTCGATCCAGATGCTTCCAAGTCGACGAATTCGAGGCGGTCGATCAAACAGACTCTGAGTCATTGGCAGCAGGACGGCGATCTTGCGGGCATTCGCGACGAGGCGGCGCTTGCCATGTTGCCGGTTGAGGAACAGAAGTCGTTCACTCAACTTTGGGCCGATGTGGCGGCGCTGCTCAGGAAGGTTGAGGCCTCGGCCGCGAAGGAGGAGCAGAAATGAACGAGTCGCCAGATCCCAACGAGACGGTCGACAATGCTCCCCTCCCCCTCGACTCGCTCGAGGTCGGTCTGGCGGCGGGATTCGCAAAGTCGGCCCCGCCGTCGAGTCTGGGCTTCAAACTAACATTCGTGCTGAAAGAGGCCGAAGGCGAGAGCTCGCTCGTCGTCAAGCCGTCCTCCGACGCAATGCCTGCAAAGGAAGTGACAGGAGACCGCTATCGCTTGGACGGCGAGATCGCCCGCGGCGGCATGGGCGCGGTGCTTCGCGGTCGAGACGTCGACCTGGGCCGCGATCTGGCGGTCAAAGTGCTGCTCGAGAAATATGCGAATCGCCCCGACGTGGCGCGTCGGTTCATCGAAGAGGCTCAGATCGGCGGTCAGTTGCAGCATCCAGGCGTCGTACCGATCTACGACATCGGCCGGTTCGGCGACAGGCCTTTTTTCACGATGAAGCTTGTGAAAGGTCAGACGCTCGCGGCGATTCTGCGTGAGCGCGCCGACGCTTCGGCCGATCGTCCGCGACTGCTGAACATCGCCTTGCAGGTGGCGCAGGCGATGGCCTATGCACATGCCAAGGGCGTGATCCATCGCGACCTCAAGCCAGCGAACATCATGGTTGGGGCATTTGGCGAAGTGCAGGTTATGGACTGGGGCCTAGCAAAGGTTCTGGCCGAGGGGGGCATAGTCGACGAAGAGAAGGCGAGCCGGGCTCATAATGAGCAAGACGCAGCGTCGCTCATTCGCACTGGGCGCAGCACAGGCTCGGCGGGCAGCTTTGGCACAGACACCGAGGCCGGTTCGCTCTTGGGCACTCCCGCGTATATGCCTCCCGAACAGGCCAATGGAGACATTGCTCGCCTCGACCGCCGAGCCGACGTTTTTGGTCTTGGCGCAATCCTCTGCGAGATCCTGACTGGAAAGCCGCCGTATTTGGGTCGATCGAGCGAAGAAGTGCGCAGGAAGGCTGCCAACGGCGACCTGGCGGACGCGACGGCGCGACTGGATGCCTGTGGGGCCGATGCCGAACTCATCCATTTGACGAAGCTCTGCCTCGCTCCGGAATTGATCGACAGGCCCAAGGATTGCGCAAGCAGTGTCTGATGGGCTTTCCGCTTACGTGAACGGCGTGCAGGAGCGGTTGCAAACCGCCGAGCGCGAAAGGGCTGTGGCAGAAGCGCGGGAAGTCGAGGAGCGTAAACGTCGGCGGGTTCAATTGGCGTTGGCTGCGGCGGTCTTGGCTCTGATGCTTGGCGGAGGGGCGTTCGGCTGGTGGCGGAACGAGCAGCTTCAGTCTGTGCGGCGGCGGGACGTTCGCAACGCCGAGGCCGTGGCTGCGCTCCTGAACCAATGCGAGGAGGCGCTAAGAGCCAACGACGCTGCCAAGGCGGCGGTCGCCCTGGAGGCCGCCAAGAAGCGATCGGCCGAGGGCGGCGCCGAGAAGGAGGCGGGACGGCTCAGCCGACTTGCCCAGGATCTCGATCTGCTCCGAGCCCTCGACGCTGTCGACCAGTTCCGCTGGACAGGAGTTGGGAACTATCTTCCAAACGCAGCGGTCGTGGCAGAGCGGACCCAACAAGCCCTTAAGCGGTTCGGCGCCGACCCCGAGGCTGTGTCGGTCGATCAGGCGGCGGCGCGCGTCACCTCGTCGGCTGTAAGGGAGCGAATCGTCTCAGCGCTTGATCTCTTATTGATGCCAATCCGTCTTCTCGACTGGGAGAAGTGTGCAGCGGAAAGGCCAAGGCTTTACACAGCAAGACTGCGGGCCGAGGTGGCAGCGCTGTTGCCCAAGACGGCCGGAGTGCGAGCCTTGCTCCGAAGAGTGGACGCAGACCCGTATCGAGATGCGGTGCGGGACGCCGTGCTTGCCGAAGACCGTGCTAAGTTTGTTGACCTTGCGGGAAAAGTGGAGGCCTCGAATCAACCCGCGGAATTCGTCGCCTTCCTGGGCGCGAGCGAGGCGATTCCGCTAAAGCGACGTCGCCAGTTGTTGCAGGCGGCAATAAGTCGTCGGGCAAGCGACTTGGGCTTGCTGATCACAATGGCGAACACCTACGACAGTGACAAATCGGGCCGGAAGGACGAGTGGCGGCGCTGGTATCAGGCTGCCGTGGCCGCAGCCCCGACCAACGCCAGCGCCACAAAGAACCTCGGCGATGCGCTGAGGCTCAACGGCCAGTCGGATCAGGCCCTCCCTTACTTCAAAAGAGCCGTCGAACTCGACCCGAAGTTCGGCGAGGCGCACGACTCTCTGGGCGTTTTGTTACTTGAGAATGGCCAGTTCGACGACGCCATCGCCTGTTTCAGGAAATCCATCGAGCTCGATCCGAAACTCGGAGCGGCGTACAACAACCTCGGCAATGCGTTCTATGCAAAAGGCCAGTTCGACGAGGCCGTCGCCTGCTGGCATAAGTCCATTGAAATCGAACCGATGGTCATCGGCGCCTACAACAACCTGGGCACTGCTTATTTTCTCAGGGGCCGGTTCGACGAGGCCGTCGAGTGGTACAAAAAGTGCATTAGTGTCGACCCAAAGTATGCCAGCAGCCACTTATATCTGGGTAACACCCTATTGAAGAAAGGCGAGCTCGAAGAGGCCATTGCCTGTTACAAGCGGGCGATCGAACTCGATCCGAAGCTCTCTGAGCCTCATAGCAAAATGGGCTATGTGCTGATGACCAAGGGTCAGTTGGACGAGGCGATGGCCTGCTGGCAAAAGGCCGTCGAGCTCGACCCGAAGAACGCCATGGCCCGCTGCAACCTGGGCACTACACTCGAAAAGAAGGGGCGTTGGGACGAGGCCGTTGCCTGCTTTAAGAAAGCCATCGAGATCGACCCCAAGCTCGCCTTGGCCCACCACAACTTGGGCGTTGAATTGGCGCGCCAAAAGAGGTTGGACGAGGCCGTCGCCTGCTTCAAAAAAGCCGTCGAACTGGATCCCAAGGAAGCCAGGAACCATAACGACCTCGGCTCTGCGCTGAGTGACAAAGGTCGGTTGGACGATGCCGTGGCGTGCTACAAGAACGCTGTTGAACTCGACCCGAAGGACGCCATGGCCCTTGCCAACCTGGGCGCGCTCCTGGCTCGCAAAGGTGAGTTGGACGAGGCCGTCGACTGGTTCAAGAGGTCGATTGGGTTGGACCCGAGAAACGCCAGGGTGTACGACGACCTTGGTCATGCGTTGGTGAAGATGGGTCAGTTCGACGAGGCCGTGGTTTGCCACAAAAAGGCCATCGAAATCGACCCGAATTTCGCGCTCGCCCACTGCGATCTGGGCAGTGCACTCCAGGCCAAGGGTCAGATGGAAGAGGCCGCCGCTTGTTTCAGGAAGGCCATCGAGCTGGCCCCGACGGCTGCTTGGTCCCACAACGGTTTGGGTGGTCTTCTCTGCGACTTCAAGAGCGATTACGACGGCGCCATTGCTTGCTTCAAGAAAGCCATCGAACTCGACCCGAAGGACGCGGTTTATCACTCCAACCTGGGCAATGCGCTTCGCGGGAAGGGCCAGATTGACGAGGCCCTGAGAAGCTATCAAACGGCAATTGAACTCGACCCGAAGCGCGCCGAGACCTATCACAGCCTCGGCTTCGCGCTGGGGGGCGTGGGGCGTTTCGAAGAGGCCGTTCCGTTCTACAAAAAGGCCATCGAGCTCGACCCGAATTTTGCGTTTGCCCATTGCAACCTGAGTATTGCCCTGACGGGCTTGGGCCGGTTTGCCGAGTCGCTGAAAGCTCTTGAACGTGGCGACGAGCTGGCAGCGAAACAGCCTGGCGGTCGCCGACCCACGGCAGCCTGGCTTCGCCAGGCGGAGGCGGATGCCGCGATGGAGGCCAAGTTTCCTGCCTTTCTCGCGGGCGCATTCAAACCCAGCAACAAGCAGGAGTATCTGGATTTGGCTCGCGTTTGCCAGTTCAAGAAGTTCAACTATGCGGCGGAAGGGCTCTACTCGGCCGCGTTCAGCGAAGATCCCAAACTGGCCGACGACCTGAACGCGGGCTATCGCTACAACGCGGCCTGCTTCGCCGCTCTGGCGGCCGCGGGCCAAGGCGAGGATGCTGGCAAGCTCGACGACGCCGAGCGCGCGCGCCTGCGGAAGCTGGCGTTCGAATGGCTAAGAGCCGAGCTCGACGCTTGGGGAAAAACGCTCGACCCTGGCGCGTCCAAGCCGACACGGTCGATCAAAGAGACCTTGCGGCATTGGCAAGCAGACGCAGACCTTGCGGGCATTCGAGACGAAAAAGAAACGGCCAAACTTCCAATGGAGGAACAGAGGTCGTTCACACAGCTCTGGGACGACGTGTCGGCGCTCTTGAAGAAGGCGGAGAACAAGCCGAAATAAAGAGCCACTTTCCTTAAGCGCTCGACGGCATTGTTCACTTGGCTCGGAAAGGGACCAAAGCAAGGGGCGCGAAACGGTGTGCGCCTCTCTAAGTTGTGTGGATTGCTCTGTGCTGTTTTATTGGGAGGCCGCGAGCTAGAATCAAATGAGTCAAGGGATTGGCGGCGACAATCGGCGATTGACGACCTGAGCTCCAGAAAGAGGCAGTCGATGCGCATCCGATCGAATCTAAGGCTTGTTTACTCGTTGACATTGGCGATTGGGATCTTTTTCGTCGCTCCCCCCAAGATCGGAAGAGCACAGTTGATGGGCTACGGCGCCGGCCTCGGCTACCCTGGCTATGTGGGCGCCGGACCGATGTTTGGCGGCATGGGCCTTGGCTACGGAGGCATGGGGTTCGGGGGCCTTGGCTTCGGCGGGATGGGCTTCGGCGGGATGGGCTTCGGCGGGATGGGCTACGGCGGGATGGGTTACGGCGGTATGGGCTTCGGCGGGATGGGTTATGGCGGCATGGGTTATGGCGGGTTCGGTTACCCCTACGGCGGCCTTGGTTACGGCGGCATGGGCTTCGGAGGCCTCGGCTACGGCGGCATGGGCTTCGGAGGCCTCGGCTACGGCGGCATGGGTTTTGGCGGGTTCGGTTACCCCTTCGGCGGTATGGGCTATGGAGGCCTGGGCTACGGCGGTATAGGTTTCGGCGGTTTTGGCTTCCCCTACGGCGGTTTTGGCTACGGTGGTCTCGGCTTCGGCGGGTTCGGCTATGGCGGCCTCGGGTACGGAATGGGCTACGGAGGGATCGGCTTGGGACCCTGGACGAACCCGGCGGTGATCGCAGGTTTGCCCTACATCAACCCGCTCTTTGGAGTGGGTCTTTCTCCACTCGCTGTGCAATCGGCCGTGACCGAGCGATACACGCTGGGAAGGACCGACCGAGGCGTTCGAACCCGACGCATTCAGTACAAAATCACCCCAAACGCAACCTCGCCTGCAAAGCCAAACCAGGCCAAGCCCAAGTAACGTCCAAAGATCGATTCTCAGCACTGCGACTCTGCTCGGATTCGAGCATGTTCGGACCGCGCACCGAGAACGCTGGACGTGGCTTGTTGATTCGGACGAGCGACTTTTGCATAATACGGACACTTACGAGGCTCGGGCACGATGGACGGCTGCCCACTTCTATCGATATTCGCTGGAGGGATGACATGAGCGATCAGCTCATGATTGAAGCGCGTGGATTGACGAAGCAGTACGGATCTTTCATGGCCGTGCGCGACGTGACGTTCCAGATTCCCAAGGGCGAGGTCGTCGTCTTTCTCGGACCCAACGGGGCAGGCAAGACCACGACGATGCGGCTCTTGACGGGTTTTATCGCTCCCACGCGCGGCGAATCTTGGATAGCGGGCATCAACGTTCAGGATGATCGAATCGCCGCGGCCGAGCGATTGGGGTATCTCCCGGAGAATGGGCCCCTTTATCCCGATATGACTCCACTCGACTTGCTCAAATTCTTTGGCGACGCGAGGGGAATCCGTGGACCGATGCTCAAAGCCCGAATCGAGGAAGTGCTCGACCAATGCGCTCTGAATTCGGTCGTTGGCAAGCCGATCGGCAAGCTCTCAAAAGGCTATAGGCAAAGGGTTTCCATGGCCCAGGCCATTTTGCACGACCCCGACGTCTTGATCATGGACGAACCCACGAGCGGACTCGACCCCAACCAGATCAAAGTTGTGCGGCAGTTGATTCGAAAGCTCGGAGCTTCGAAGACCGTCCTGGTCTCGACGCACATTCTCCAGGAAGTTGAACCCGTTGCCGACAGGGTGTTGTTCATTCACGACGGTCGGATCGTGTTCGATGGAACGCCCTCGGGGCTTGTCGCCGACGGCCGATCGCTCGAAGATCAGTTCAGCCGGCTGACTTCGAAACCCGCTTGAATCGAACAAGCGAAAGACACTCTCCGTACGAGACCATGGACGAACGCAGCATCAAACGCCTTCGACGCATAACGTTTACGATTCTCTCGCCGGATCCGTTCGGCGGGTTCCGGCAAGGCCATCACTCAGAGGGACGTCAGCGGTGACAACCATTGAACGACCAGCACCGATCCCATCGGCAGGCAAGCCGCTGCCTCACGCGGCCTTTCGGGCGATCCCCCGCCCAGGGGTCGTCGGAGCGGTTTTCAAGCGCGATCTCGTCCGCTACTTCAGCAACCCCTCGGGGTATCTGTTCATCACGGTGTTCGTCTTTGTCAGTTCCTGGGTTGCGTTCTGCCAGCAAGCCTTCTTCAACCGCAACCTCGCGAATCTGGACACGCTGAACTACTGGATGCCGATTCTGCTGCTCTTCTTCGTCCCAGCGATCACCATGACGACCTGGGCCGACGAGAGAAGGCAAGGCACCGACGAACTCTTGCTCACGCTGCCTGCCCGCGACGCCGAGGTTGTGCTTGGCAAGTATCTGGCGGCTCTGGGGATCTACACGATCGCTTTGGGGTTCACTCTCAGTCACGTCGTCATCCTCTATATGCTGGGCACGCCCGATTTGGGCGTCATGTTCGCCACCTATTTCGGCTACTGGCTCATGGGCGCGATGCTCATCTCCGTGGGCATGGTCGCGTCGCTCCTGTCTTCGACCGCGACCGTCGCGTTCATATTGGGAGCCCTGTTCACAGCGATTCCGGTTCTGTTCAACCAGCTCGGTTCGCTGGGCGGAGAACGTACAGGAAGGGTTCTCGAGGATCTTTCCGTCAGCAGCCAGTTCCACGATTTCGGCGGCGGCGTCATTCCGATCGGAGGGGTTTTTTATTTCGTATCGCTCACCTTGGCCATGCTTTACGTGAACGTGGTGCTCCTGGGCAGAAGGCACTGGGCAGGGGGTGAACACAGCGAAAAGCACGGAATGCACGCCGCGATCCGATTGATCTGCCTCTTCTGCGCTCTGGCGAGCGTTTGCGTGCTCGTGAACAATCTCGGCTGGCGCATCGACGCCACTTCGGAGCGATTGCATACGCTTTCCGACGAGACCATGCGGGTGATCAAGAAAATCCCCAGCGACAGGCCTGTGTTCATCCAGGCCTATTACAGTCCCGAAGTCCCGCGCGATTACGTCGCGGTGAAGGACGACCTGATCAATACACTCAAGCAGGCCTCGGCGATGAGCAACGGCCGGATTCGCTTGAACCTTATCGAAACCGATCTCTTCTCGACCGAAGCAAGAAACGCCCAGAAGCAGTTCGGCATCGAACCCAGGCAGGTGATGGTGGTGGGCGAGGCGAAGCAATCGGCCGAGGAGATCATGCTGGGCGTGGCGTTTACTTCGGGCGCGCAGGAAGTGGTCATTCCCTTCTTCGACCGAGGCCTTCCCGTGGAGTATGAAATTACAAGGTCGATCCGCGTCGTCTCGCGCGAGGCTCGCAAGAAGGTCGGCGTCCTCGACACCGACGCCAAGTTGATGGGGGGGTTCGATTTCAAGTCGATGAGCCAATCGCGCGAGTGGAACTTCGTCACCGAGCTCAAGAAGCAGTACGACGTCGTATCGGTTTCCCTGGACGCGCCCTATCCCGTTGATCTGGACGCGCTCATCGCACCTCAGCCGTCGTCATTGACGCAAAAGCAAGTCAACGCGCTTGCAACTTACGTCCGTAACGGGCATCCAACGCTTCTCTTCTTGGATCCTCTTCCGGTTTCGAATCCCGAGATATCGCCTGAGATTCCCAAGAAACCGCCAGGCGGGATGTTCGGCGGAGGTCCGCCGCCGGAACCCAAAGGGAGCCTGGCGCCCTTGCTCGACGCTCTGGGTCTCGACTGGCCCTCCAATCAGATCGTCTGGAATCCCTACAACCCGCACCCGCTCATTCAGATCTCCGACCAGGAGCTCGTGTTCATTGGCCCGGGCTCCAATGCGGAAGAGCCCTTTAACCCCAAGCAAGTCATCACATCAGGATTGCAAGAGGTTCTGCTCTTTTTTCCTGGTCTGCTCAGGCCCAAGGGAGGCCCAGGCCCGGAGATGATCCCCTTGCTGCAAACCAACGATCGCGGAGGCACTCTGGCCTTCAACGAGATTGTCCAGCAGAATTTCATGGGCATCGCCGGCACCAATCCTTATCGCGAATACATCCCTACCGGCAAGAGCTATATCCTCGCCGCCCGCTTTACAGGGAAAGCCGCCCCTGATGAAGCTGAAGCCGCCTCGAAGGACGCAAAGAAAGCCGACAAAGCGGCTGAATCGCTCCGCGCCGAAGTCCGCGCCGTCGCCATCGCCGATCTTGACCTCGTTTCCGAGCAAATCCTCGAGCTCAGAAGATCCGGCAACGAAAACTTCGTGTTCGACAACGTCACGTTCGTACTGAACTGCGTCGACGTCTTGGCGGGCGACGAATCCATGGTCGGCCTGCGCAAGCACAGAAAGCAGCACAGAACGCTCACTCGCGTCGAGAAGATCACCCAGAAATTCATCGACGACGGGCAAGACCAGGTGAAAAAGGCCGAGGAGCAGGCCAAGGTCGAACTGAACTCGGCCCAAAAACGCTTGGACGACAAGGTCGACGCGCTCAAGAACAACAAGTCGCTCGACGTTCGGACCAAGCAGATCATGCTCGACAACATCTCGGACGTGGAAAAGCGCCGCCTCGACGTCGAGAAAGCGTCGATCGAAGACGATAAGCGCAGAGCCATCCTCGAGAGCAAGGCCGACATGGAGCGCACCATTCGCTCCGTGCAAAACAACATCCGTTACCTGGCGATCGGAATTCCGCCGCTGCCCGCCCTCGTGCTCGGGCTCGTCGTTTTGGGCGTCAGGCTCAAACGCGAATACATCGGCGTGAACGTCAACCGGCTCGCCTGAATAAGACGCCGCTAATCATCGCGCACTCAATCCATTGGAGACGATATGAACATGACCCCCGAATGGAAAAAAACCACGGCCTTCGCGCTCGCTGCCCTGGTGCTCACAACCACGGCCGTGCTCTCTCGCACCGCGTCTTTCACGAAGTGGTCCAATCCCGAAACCTTCGCCGAGCAGGGCAAGGAGTTCTTCCCCAAGTTCAAGGATCCGCTCGAGTGCACGTCGCTCGAGGTTATCGAAGTCGACGCCGAGACGGCGACGGCTAACCCGTTCCGCGTGATGCTCAAGGACGGCAAGTGGATCCTTCCCTCGTTCAACGAATATCCAGCCGACGCCAAGGATCGCCTCGCCAAGACCGCCTCCGGGGTGATCGATCTCACCCGCGACAAACTGGCTTCGATCCAACAGTCCGACCACGAGAAGCTCGGCGTCGTCGACCCGCTGGAAGCCAAGGGAACCGGCAAAGGCGCTGGCAAGCGCGTGACGCTCCGCGACAAGGGAGACCAGGTGCTGGCCGATTTCATCATCGGCAACGAAGTCTCGGGCAACCCAAAGCAGCGTTACGTTCGGGTACCTTCGGAGAAGTGGACGTATGCAGTCAACGTCAACGTCGACCTTTCGACCAAGTTCGCCGACTGGATCGAAACCAACCTGCTCAAGATCGATACAACCAAGATTCGCAAGATCGTTCTCGACAGCACCAAGGCCATTCCACGAAGCGGACGAATTCAAATTGTCAACGGAGACGTCGTCACGATTTCGCGGAAAGACGCCGCCGCGCCCTGGACGATGGAAGACCTTCCCGAAGGGCAAGAGATTTCGACCGAGCAGGTCAACGAGCTGATCCGAGCCCTGGGAGATCTCAAAATCGCCGGCGTAAGACGCAAGCCCGAGGGTTTGACCAAAGATTTGAAGTCGAGGGAAGGCAAGATCACGCTCGACCAGGAAACCATTTATGGCCTGGCCCAGCGCGGGTTTTATTTGGTCCAGGGAGGCGAACTGCTCTCCAATCAGGGCGAGGTGCGTGTTGAATGCGAGGATGGAGCGTTTTATGTCCTGCACTTCGGCGAAGTGACGTTTGCCAAGGGCGAGCAATTGGCAGGCGGCAAGGACGAGATCAAGAAAGCCGAGCCCGGCAAAGAGGAAGCCAAGCCCGAGAAGAAGGGGGACGGCGTCGTCGAGAGCCGCTTCTTGCTCGTCACGACCAACTTCGATCCTGATTTCATTCCCGCCGAGAAGCCAAAGTTCGAGGCGACGGAATCGCTGCCGGACGACGTGTTCCTGCGAGATCTTGGCGACGCCAAGCGCCAGCCGCTGAAAAAGACGCCGAAGAGAAGCGTAAGGCTCTCGCGAACGATCGGAAAAAGAAGGTCGACGACGCGCGAGTCAGCGTCGACGAACGCATCGATCGATTTGCACCCTGGTATTACGTGGTTCCAGGCGATGCGTATCGAAACATCGTTCTCGATCGAGCCAAACTGGCGCACCCGAAGGGCCAAAAGCCCCCCGGCCCTGGCGGAGAGACCGGTCTGCCCCCCGGCCTGGATGTCCTGCCCAAAGACCTGCTGAACCCCAAGTAAGCCGATTGTGTCTATGGCTTGCCGCCTCGCCAGCTCTTAAAGTACCACTATCCGTCGCGCGCGCGCCAAAAACGTCCGGCGCGTTCGGGTGTTGGGCCTCATTCAAGCTTCGGAAGCCTTTATGTCCAGTCAACAAGCAACGACCCAAACGGGCAGAATCAGGCACGTGCTCTCGGCGCTCGTCCAAAATCAGCCTGGAGTGCTTGCCCACGTGTCGGGCATGTTCGCCTCCCGCGGGTTCAATATCGACAGCCTCGCCGTGGGCGAAACCGACGACCCACACCTCTCGCGGATCACCGTGGTCGTCAACGGCGACGACCGGGTGCTTGAGCAGATCCGTAAACAGCTCGAAAAGATCGTCACGGTCGTCAAGGTTCTGGACATCTCGCGCGAGGATTTCGTCGAGCGCGATCTGATGCTCATCAAGGTCGACGCCCCGCCCGAGCGACGCGCCGAGATCCGAGGCCTGGTGCAAGATTTCCGGGGCAGGGTGGTTGACGTCGGCCCCGAACGCATGATGATCGAAATCTCGGGGCCCGAGAAAAAGATCGAGGCGTTCATCGAACTCGTCCGCCCCTACGGCATCCGCGACCTGGTCCGCACTGGCAGAATCGCGCTCGTTCGAGACGGCCGCAAGCCCGAGCCCTCACAACCAGAAGACGAACCGTCGGAAAACGTCGTGGTTGGCCATTCCAACTTATAGTTCTCGAGAGTCCATTCGCTCACTTTTTGAATTCGCCTGGGAATTGGCCCGGCGAACCAGCTATAGAAGAAAGAAGAATCGGATGCCGGCCACGATCTATTACGACCAAGACGCCGACCTGAGTCTGCTCAAAAACAAGACCGTCGCGATCATCGGCTACGGCAGCCAAGGTCACGCCCAGGCTCAGAATCTCCGGGATTCCGGCCTCAACGTGGTCGTCGGTCAGCGTCCAGGTTCGGCGAATTACGACATTGCGGTCAAAGACGGCTTCAAACCCGTCTCGGCGGCGGAAGCTGCCAAGGCAGGGGACCTGGTCAACCTGCTCTTGCCCGACGAAACCCAGGCTGAGGTTTACGAACGCGACGTCAAGCCAAATCTCGAGCCCGGAGACCTCTTGCTCTGTTCGCACGGGTTCAACATTCACTTCGGCCAGGTGGTCCCTCCCAAGGGCGTCGACAGTGCGCTCGTCGCTCCCAAAGGACCTGGGCATCTCGTGCGGTCCGAGTTCGTCAGGGGCGGAGGCGTTCCCTGCCTCATCGCCGTTGGCGAAGGCTGCTCCGCCCAGGGCAAGGCGCTCGCCCTGGCCTACGCCAAGGGAATCGGCGGATCGCGAGCAGGCGTGTTGCAAACCACGTTCGCCGAAGAAACCGAGACCGACCTCTTCGGCGAACAGGTCGTCCTTTGCGGCGGAATTCGCGCCCTGGTAAAGATGGCGTTCGAAACCCTCCTCGAAGCCGGTTATCAACCGGAGAGCGCCTACTTCGAGTGCATGCATGAGCTCAAGTTAATTGTTGATCTTATGTACCAGGGGGGCCTGAACTACATGAGATACAGTATTTCGAACACTGCCGAATACGGCGACTACACGCGAGGTCCCAGGATCATCAACGAACAGACTCGAGCGGAGATGAAGAAGATCCTAAGCGAAATCCAAACCGGCCAGTTCGCCAAGGAATGGATCCTCGAGAACAAGGCCAATAGGCCCTCGTTTGGCGCTGTCAGGCGTAAAGAGCGCGAGCACCCCGTCGAGCAAGTCGGCAAACGTCTCCGAGCCCTCATGACCTGGATCGATTCGAAGGTCGTCTAAAACGGGCTCGAGTCCATGGCCGATCTCTCCAAACGCTTGCCAGAGAACGTCGCGGGCCGCTTCTACGTCGACGAAATGTGCATCGATTGCGAGCTTTGCCGAGAGCTTGCTCCTGGGAACTTCACTCGGCAAGACTCAGGCAAGTACAGCTACGTCAACCAGCAGCCGACAGACTCCATCGATCTGGCCCGCTGCTCCGATGCTCTCGAACAATGCCCAGTCGAGGCCATTGGCAACGACGGTTGACGAACTTTCGCCCCGAATTCGATGCTTCGAACCAATGTCGACTTTCGCTGCGCGGAAATATGTCTGGATATCAGCGACCTTTCGCTGAGCGGAAAGCGACCATAAATACGATTTTCCGCCCCGAAGGGGGCGTTGGCCAATAGCCAGGGGCTCGTTAGCCGCTGGTCCGTCGTCGGGGCCGAAGAGAAGGTAGGCAATCGAGGTGGCTTGCCAATCCCGACCCCGGGAGGGGTCATGGTCAATTGCCAGGGGATTCTCGCCCCTGGATGTTTTGCACACCCCCTCACGCCCGCTCCGAGGATCGCGCTTCTGGTCGATCCGGCTCGACCTTCGTGCTCTCGAGAACCCTACGAACTCCGCGTCGCGGCCGCGTCCAATTCGGTCAGGTAGTTCGCGATATACTCGCCGTAGTAGTTTCTACGGTTCCTCGGCAAGTCCTTATACCCAGTGATGCGGCCTCGGCAAATCTCCGACCCGCAAAGGCACTTGCCAGGCATGAACTGAATTTCGTATTCAAACGTGCTGTAGTCGATCGTCAGTTCCTCGCCCTCTTCGATATTTCTCAAGGCGTGGATCTCGATCACCTGCTCGTCGGCTTTGATCAGCACTCCGCAGTTCGGGTCGCACGAATGGTTCATGAGCTGCATAGGAGGCCCGACGATCACATGGTGGTCGTGGTCGACCTGGATCGAGTGCCTGGTTCGGTAATCGATGCGTCTGCCCCAATTCGAGAGAAGGCAATCGCCGCGATCGATGCTCCGCGAGGAGTAGAGGCATTGGCCGAGCGACCCTCGGCGAACTTCGACGGGAGGTTTCTCGGTTTCGTGGGCGTGGTGTTCGGCAAGTTCGCGCTGAACCAGGTTGATAACCTTCTCGATCTTGCCCACCTGGATCACCAGGAGGTCGCCAGGCTGGAGGTCTTCCAGGGCGCGGACCACAGCGTTTTCCTCGCCCTGGGTTTCGACGATCTCGGAGACGCGAGAGCCCTGCTCGAGCCCTGCCCGCATCAGCGAGAAGATGTCGCCGTCGGATCGGCCTCGGTTGTAGTCGCCCTCGTATGTATAGATCAGGTCGAAGTGGTCGCCCAGAATCGCCGCTTGACGAACGATCTCGGCGTCGCGGCGGTCTCCAGCCACTGAATAGAGGATCGACCTCCGCGAGTGGGTAAACGCGTCGAGCGAATGGATCAGGGCGTACTGGGCCGAGGGGTTGTGAGCATAATCGAGTATCACCGTCGCTCCGTCGGCTTCGATAACGTTGAATCGGCCCGGGACGAGCTTCGGGTCGCTGTCGAACGTCTTGAGCGTATTTCGGACGAGCTCGAGGTCGACGTTCAGTCCCCACGCCGCCGCCGCCGCCGCCAGAACGTTCTCGATCTGGAACGCAATCGCCCCGCCCTTGGTGAGGGGAACCTGAGTCAGACTGACGAGCTCGATCTCGCGCCGGCCTTCGGCAAGAATCACCCAATCGCCGCGAGCGAAAACCACCCGCCCGCCGCCGGCCCTGTGCTCTTCGATTGCCTTTTCTGATTCTCGGAGGGCAAAGAAGATCACCTTCCCGCCGCAGTGCTTGGCCATTTCGACGACGATCGGATCCGCCGCGTTGAAGACCCCATAACCGTCTCTTCGAACCGCGTCGCTCAGAGTGCGCTTGACATAACCCATTCGCTCCGCAGTATCGATTTCGTGGATACCGAGATGGTCGCCTTCGCCGATGTTCGTCACAACCGCGACATCGCATTCGTCAAAGGCAAGGCCTTCACGAAGGATGCCGCCTCGGGCGATCTCGAACACCGCTTTATCGACCTTGGGATTCGAGAGCACAGCCCTGGCGCTTTGGGGGCCGCTGCAATCCCACTTCATGACTACCTGGTTGCCGATCGTAATGCCGTCGCTGCACGTCATGCCTACGGTCGCTCCATCCTGCCCCAGGATCGCGGCGATCAGTCGCGTGGTGGTCGTCTTTCCGTTCGTACCCGTGACTCCGACAATCGGAATCCTGCCATTGCCGCCGTCCGGGAAGAGGTTCGCGACAATCGCTTCGCCAACGGGCCTTGGCGTCCCGGTCGAAGGCTCTGTATGCATCCGCAGGCCGGGGGCTGCGTTCACTTCGACAATGACCCCGCCTTGTTCGCCAAGCGGCTGGCCAATGTCCTCGACAACCATGTCCACGCCCGCGACGTCGAGTCCGACCACTTCGGCCGCGGCCGCCGCCCATGCAGCGTTTTCAGGATGAACCAGGTCGGTCACGTCGGTCGCCGTTCCGCCGGTGCTCAGGTTGCCGTTGCGACGCAAAAGCACCCGCTGGCCCCGTTTGGGAATCGAATCAAGCGAGAAATCCTGCTCGGCCAGAACCGAGAGCGCGATCTCGTCCAGAGGGATCAGCGAAAGCGTGCTCGAATGATCGTCGGTTCGCCTTGGGTCGGCGTTCAGTTCGGCGACAAGCTGGGCGATCGTCGAAACGCCGTCGCCAAACACATGCGGCGGTTCCCTCAGCGCGGCTGCGACGACCTTCCCTCCGACCACGAGTAGGCGATGATCAAAGCCGACCGCATGGCGCTCGACGATGATCCACTGGCTCTCCTTGCTGGCTGCTTCGTAAGCTTCGAAAACCTGATCTTTGGTCGCCAGGTTGCACGCCACCCCTCGGCCCTGGTTTCCATAACGCGGCTTCACCACGACCGGCAAACCCAATTCCTGTGCGGCCTTCCAGGCGTGCTCGGCCGAATCGACGGGAACGCCTTCGGGAACCGGCGCGCCGATTTCGGAGAGCAGCTTGCGGGTCAACTGCTTGTCCTGGGCGATCGACTCGGCGATCGCGTAGGTCATGCTGGTTTCGGAAGCCTGGATTCGACGCTGCTTCGATCCATGACCAAGCTGATAGAGGCTAAAGTCGTTGAGTCTGCGAATCGGTACGCCGCGGGTTCGCGCTGCGTTCAAAATCGCGGCCGTGCTTGGCCCTGGGCAAACCTCTTGTTTCACCTTCTTTAGCTTGGCGACCTCGGCGTCGATCTCGAACGCATGGTTGTGGATCGCAGCCATGCAGAGCCGGTGCGCCACTTCGAGTGCAGCCTTGCCGAGAGCCTCCTCCTCGAACTCGATCGCAACCTTGTAGACGCTATACTTCGACGTCTCGCGTGCTTTACCAAAGCTCACAGGCGTTCCGGCAAGCGATTGCAGCTCGAGAGTCACGTGCTCGAGGATGTGGCCTAGATAGGTGCCGGTGCGCAACCGCTCGAAAAAGCCGCCTCGTTCGCCAATCGTGCAGCGATGCTCGATCATCGAAGGCAGCCAGCTCATCAGCCTTTCGTTGAAGCCTTGGAGTGTATTCGATGGAGAATCCTTGAACTCGAGGAGATCGACCCAAACCTCCAACACGGGGAATTTCGCCCAGAAATTGGGTCCACGGAGAACAAAGACTTTCTGAATCTCCATTATCAATCCTCTCGATGTTTACCGAATGTTCGACGCCGATGCGCCCAGCCACGACCCGCCGGGCCCGAATTCCTGTACAACCCCAGACCAGCCCGCTCGCCGACTCTTCAGACGATCCTGCCCATACCGGCCGGCTTACTTTCGCAACAGCCACGCAAACGGTGGACCAACCGTTTCGAAGCATTCGATCTGCTTCGATGCCATCCGATCGATACTCATCCGCAGGAGCGACCAGGGAACGAAAACGTCCCTTGAAGACAAGAATCGCAAATCCTCGACCGCACGATAACGAACTCGCCAACACTTAATACGGAAGCTCGAGTCAATCCGTTGGACGAAATATCGAAGCGAGAACTCAAACCCTCCCGAAGTCAGAGTCCCAGCGTCGCTCTCACAGTCCGCAAGACCCTGGACTCATTCCCGATCCCCCCACCGACCACTCTCGTGACATAAGTTGAAGAGCGTCGCTTGATCTCGAATGCGCCACAGTTTTCGCTCACGTGAAGCCGTTCTCATTGTTGAACAAAAAGGAGTCGCTCCGACGCAAGTCGTTGTAGAATTTGCCTATTATTCCCCGGCTCAGGACCGTTGGCAACTGACAAACGACGGAATTCATACTAAGCCGAGGTCGCGAGCCCCAATCGCCGCCGCCAATCAGTTCGACTGTCGCGAACGAGCCCGATCGCGTAACAATATGATTCTTACGGATTCCGTGCCGTCGTTCATTCGTGCCGGGCCTCGAGAATTGAAGGCTGTGGAGCAAAGCGTGGCTGAGAGCGGTGGTCCCAGTTCTGCTCCTGGAGAACCGATTCTCGCACCCGGAGAAGCGGTTGTCGCTGCGTTCAATCCCGATCTTGACGATCGCCAACGGTTTTCGTCGTCGGCGGTTCTCTTGACAAATCAGCGAGTGCTGGCGCGAAAAACCCCATCGAACAACTCTCCGGAACCTCCCTCCCACAGTGCCGACGCCTGGCAGGCTTGGCCGCTCGAAATCATCGCCTCGGCAACCTCGTTCGATCGCGGCGGGCTTGGCAGGATCGAGCTCCATTCGAAGACCGACGTCCTCGTTCGCTTTCGCTTTACCCTCCGCGAGGCAGGCCGAGCCAGGCGATTCTTGCACTCGCTCCAAGAAATCCTCGACGGCTCACCAACCGAACCCTCCGCCGCCGAGCCCGTCTGCGAAAAGTGCGGCGGATTGCTCCCAGCCGAGGGCGTTTCATGCCCAACCTGCGAAGCCAAGGGGGGCATCCCCAAATCCGCAAGGTCGCTCCTGAGGCTCGAACGTTTCGCGCGAAACGGCGCTGGGATGATCGTCTTGGGGTTCTTCCTCACTCTCGCGAGCACCGCCGCGGGCCTGGTCTCGGCATACATCACAATGCCTTTGATCGACAAAGTCCTCTTCCCCATGCAGACCGGCAAGCAGGTTCCCTTTTCCTACGTCTACGGTTACATCGTCGCGCTCGCCGGGGCAGCGATCTTGGCCTGGCTCCTCGGCTGGGCTCGTAGCTACGTCATGGCCTGGGTTAGCGAGCGCGATTCAGCGCCGACATCCGCACCAGCACCTTCGCGCACCTCCAACGGCTCTCGCTCGAATACTTCGGCGGCAAACGAACAGGAGACCTGATCGCAAGGCTCTCCAACGATACCGACCGCATCTGCAATTATCTCTCCGTCAACCTTCTCGACTTCGCCTCCGACGTCCTCATGATCGTCGGCAGCGTCATCGCTCTTTTCGTCACCGACTTCCGCCTCGCCTTCGCCACCTTGGCGCCCCTTCCGTTCATCGCCTGGATCGTCTCACACGTTCGCGGCGAGGTCCGTCGGAACTATCAGGGCTCTACCCGAATCTGGGCGGAGATGACCAGCATCTTGAACGACTCGGTCTCTGGAGTTCGCGTCGTCAAAGCCTTTGCCCAGGAGAACCGTGAGAACGAACGCTTCAAACAAGGCAACGAGCGAGTTCTCGCAGCCGCCGACAGGGTGAACCGAATTTGGGCGTTCGTCGGACCTTTCATCAATCTGCTCACCCAGGCAGGCATGCTGGTCATCTGGGGCTACGGCGCCTGGCGGATCTATCAACACAGACTTACCGTCGGCGAGCTGACGTTCTTCATCACTCTCATGACCAGGTTCTTCCTTCGCCTGGAAGCCACCACGCGAATCGTTCAGTCAACCCAACGCGCAGGCGCCAGCACCGAGCGACTGTTCGAAATCCTCGATCGCGAACCCACTGTCCCAGAAGCAACAGACCCAGTACCGATCGACAAGCTCGAGGGCAGGATTGCACTTTCCTCGGTCTCCTTCCGCTACGGCAACAGGCTCGTTCTCGATCACATCAACCTCGAGATCGAGCCTGGTGAAATGATTGGCCTGGTCGGACACAGCGGATCGGGCAAGAGCACGCTCGTCAACCTGATCTGCCGGTTCTACGACGTCACCGAAGGGTCGATCAAAGTCGACGGCGTCGACGTCCGCAGGCTCTTCACGGCCGATTACCGCAGGAACATTGGCTTGGTCCTGCAGGAACCGTTCCTCTTCTACGGCACCGTCGCCGACAACATCTCCTACGGCAAACCCGAGGCGACGGCCGAGGAAATCGTCGCCGCCGCAAAGGCAGCACGTGCTCATGAGTTCATCCTCAGGCTCCCGCAAGGATACGACTCGTTGGTCGGCGAGCGGGGTCAGGCGCTCTCGGGAGGGGAACGGCAGAGAATATCGATCGCTCGGGCGCTCTTGATCAATCCCAAGATTCTGATTTTGGACGAAGCTACCTCGTCCGTCGACACCACGACCGAGCTCTTGATCCAACAGGCCATTGGAGAGCTGGTGAAGGGCAGGACGACCATCGCAATCGCGCACAGACTGAGTACCCTTCACATGGCCGATCGGCTGGTCGTGGTCGATCGAGGCAAGATCGTCGAAGTCGGCCGGCACGACGAATTGATGGAGCGCGAAGGCGCTATGCGAGTCTCTATCACGCACAGACCGAGCTCATGGACAAAACCGAGAGCCCGACGTCTCCAGTTCATGTGGACCAACAAGTGAGGATTTACGAAGCGGATGTCCGTGAATTCGTCGAATCATAAGCTCGAAGAGTCAGGGCCTGGCTTGCGAGCTCGAGGTCGATTCTTGGAATCGGCTTGTGCTGACCTTGCCCGACGGTACAGAGCATCTGGACGTCGATCCTGTGCGCACGTTTCCGATCACCAGGCCGGAGGAGTTCGTGGCGTTGCGCGATCCCGCGGGCAACGAGCTTGTGATGATCGAACGGCTCGATGCTCTGCCTGTGGCTCTAAGAGACACGATCCTCGACGCCCTCTCTGATCGCGAGTTCTTGCCGGTTGTGAAGAGGATCGTCAAGCTTCGCTCGCAGGTCTTCCCAGCGGAGATGGACGTCGAGACCGACCGAGGATCCATCTCTCTCAAAATATCCAGCGAAGAGGATGTTCGGAGGCTAGGCGCTGCGAAGGCAGTGATCACCGACTCGATGGGCATGAACTACCTGATCCCCGACCTGCGTAAACTCGACCGAACCAGCAGAAGACATTTGGAGCGGTTTGTGTGATTCGGAAATGATTGAGACGACGCCCGCCGCGGGGTCAGGCTCGATTGGCTTGTTTCGCGGACGGAGATGCTTTACCATATTTGAGGGAGATTGACGGGAGGAAGACCTATGCCCGAAGCCACTCTCGAACAGCGAATCACTGCGTTGGAGGACGCCATGTCCGAGTTGCGAGAGGCGACGAGAGTTCGTGCGCCGGCGTCCGATTGGTTAGACAAGGTGATTGGTTCTCTAAAGAACGAACCGGCCTTTGACGAGATCCTGGCTCTCGGCCGGGCGATCCGCCAATCGGACAGGCCGTCCGAGGATCAAGAACGATGAGGTTTTTGCTCGATACCGATCATATCAGTATCTTGCAAAAGCAATCGGGGCCTGAATACGACGCGATAATTCGACGGATCGAACAGACGTCGTCGGCAGACCTGACCTTCTGCATTGTTAGTTTTCACGAGCAAGTCCTCGGATGTAATAGCTATATTGGCCAAGCCAAGACCTCTGCCGATATTGTGCGGGGGTACTCGATCTTCCACCGGGTCCTTTCTGCGTTCGCAGCCGCGCTGGTGTTGCCTTTCGATTCCCAAGCTTCTCTATTATTCGACGGGCTGGTTGGCAAACGCGTCAGAATCGCCACGATGGATCTGCGGATTGCATCGATCGCGTTGAGTCGCGGTTTGACTTTGTTGACCCGTAACATTCGCGATTTCAGCAAAGTCCCCGGGTTGGCGGTCTAGGATTGGACAGTCTGATCGTGGCGGGAAATGGGGGAATGAGGCCCCACTCGGACATGCATCCCGAGGATCCCAAGAGCAGACAGACTGAAAGCCATCCTCTGCGGCGCTATCGTCGCCTTTCGCTCCGCGATAGGACGTCTTGATCTCGACTCTCGATTGCACGCGGAATGCGATAACGTGCAGTCATCATCGGCTTGTATGGACTTTCGAGTCGAGTCGGCAAGTCGGTATGAGAACGGAAGGGGACGCCTTTCGCGGAGGAAAAGTCCACCATCGACTTGAGCGTGGTCGCATTAAGGAGTCGTTAACAGTGCAGATCCGAGAGGCAAAATTTCCTGACGAGCTTCCATTCGTCCAACAGCTCTTTCGAGAGTATGCCGACGGGCTCGGCATCGACCTCTGCTTTCAGGACTTCGAAGCCGAGTTAACTGGACTTCCCGGCCGTTACTCGAGGCCTGCCGGGGGCGTCTGGCTGGCTACGAGAGATACGGAAGCAAGCGGCTGTATCGCCCTTCGGCCGATCGATTCGGCAACGGCTGAGATGAAGCGGCTCTACGTTCGGCCTGCGTTCCGCGGTACGGGTTTGGGCAGGCGTCTTGCGGAGCGAGTGATAGTCGAAGCCAGAGAGGCAGGCTATAGACGCATCTGCCTGGACACGATGCCTTCGATGTCCGATGCTGTTCGACTGTACCGAAGTCTTGGCTTCTCGCCGATCGAACCCTACTGTTTCAACCCTGTCCCAGGTGCGATGTACTTTGGGTTGGAGCTCGAGAAGAGCACGACGAGTTGAAGAAGCATTCCTGAGGTAAGCGAATCGACATAAGAGCGAGTGATACTGGCTCATTCGTCCGCGTCGTCAGCCGCCACCCAAAGAAAGATTTCGTACGTTTCGCCTGCCATGCTGCTGATCGTGGCGAAGATCTTGCCGTCGGGAGAGAATTCGACGAGCCAAGGTTGGGCTTTGTAACCGTCGAGAGTTAGCAACTCTTCGCCGGTTTCAACATCCCAGAGCTTCACGGTCTTATCGACCCCAGATGATGCGAGCGTCTTTCCGTCAGGCGAAAAAGCAAGATTAAATTGACCATCACGATGGCCTAGAATCTCCTTTTCGAGCGCTAACGTATCCATCCTCCACAGGTGTATTCTCAACGGTCCGTAAGAGCTGATCGAGGCCAGCAGACGGCCGTCGGACGAGACGGCGCCCGATCGAAAGCCGCCATACCCCTTGATGGAACCCGTTCTCGCGCTCCCTGTTAGCGGATTCCACCAGGAGAATTTCGAGCCGCCGTTGTGGGCGAATAATTCGCTGGTTGGCGTCCACCGATAATTCCACGATTCATCCCACGGCACTGGCAGGAGTCGGTCCTTCGCGAGATCCCACACGTAGTCCTTGCGAGGTTTGTGTCTCCCCCGATCGATCGCCAGAAAACGGTCGTCGTGCGAAAATCGAAAATCCACGATTTCTTCGAATTCAGGATTTTGAATCGTGCGCTGCTCGCCACTCGAGAGGTTGCAGAGTGTGATCGTTTTCTCCTCGTTAGCGATCGCCAACGTGCGGCAGTCGTGCGAGAATATCGAAAGCGTTTCGGACCCGGCAAGGCCCAGTGATTTTCTCTCGATGAGTGAGCCCGATCTTGAGTCCCAGCGTGAGACTGCCCAGTCAGGATCAAGCTCAAAAACCAAGACGCTTCGTCCGTTCGGCGAGAAGCTGAGAGTCCGAGGATTGGGAACAGGAAGCCTGAAGTGATTGAGGCGCGGCTTGACGTCCCAGAGCTTGACAGTGCCGTCAGCACTCCCAGAAGCGAGCGTCTTGCCGTCTGGCGAGAGGACCAGGTTCCAGATCCGGCCAGAGTGTCCCAAGCGAACGGCCTGTTCCTTCCCCGTTGACACGTCCCATTCGCGGATGGTCAGGTCTTCGCTAGCCGAGAACAGTGTGCGATCGTCCTCAGAAAAGACGACCGAGAAGGCTCCGCCCCCATGACCAAGTAAAGTGTGCGCAAGCCGTCCGCTCGGCAATTCCCAGAGTCGTACGGTTGGTGGATTGTCTTGGTGTGCGGTTGCCACCTGTGTGCCATTATGAGAAATCGCGACTCCCTGGACACTCCTTTGCTTGATCTCGACGAAGGGTCTCACGGGAGGCCAGTTCCACACTTTCGCACCAGTGGAGCCTCCCGCTACGAAGAGCGAACCCTTGCTCGAGAAGCAAGCGCTCTCGAGTTCGGGTTCTATGAGTTGAAAGCTGCCGTTTTGTTGCCCAGTCACGCGATCCCATGTTTTGGCAACGCCGTCGAGTCTGCCGCCGGTCACAATCGTCTTGCCGTCAGGAGCAAACCGGGCGATCACGGTGACATGGTCGTTGGAGCGCTTCTCGGTCAGATTAGCGCCCTGTGGCCAAATCCCAAAGCTTGAATTTGCCCTCGTCGTCGACGGTGGCGAGCGTTTGGCCATCAGGCGAAAAGGCGCAAGCATTGACCTCCGACTTGGTAACCTCAATCGTTTGCGTTAGCCGCCAGTTTGTCGTCTCCCAGATCAGCACAGTGCCGTCCTTGCCTGAGCTCGCCAAGAGTTTACCGTTAGGCGAGAACTCCACATGGTAGACGTCGCCAATATGTCCTTTCAGGGTACGCCGCTCGGCGTGACTTTTGAGCCAGAGGTGGCGCCAGGCAAACGTCCGTGAGTCTTCCTCGTCTGGCCCCGGAAGATTTCGCGCCAGAAGCTTCTCTGCCTCGATATAGCGAAGTTCCTTGTGATACAAAGCGGCCTGGCGTATATCGGCAACATACTGCGCACGTCGTGCTTCCAACTTCCGGCCGCGAGATTCCTCCTGAAGCCGCCTAGTCGATTCCCGAGTCGCGATCAAATTGCGCTGATAACGCGTTCGAACCACAAAAAACAATCCGCCAAAGAGAACAAGAAGCAAGAAGACGACCAAAGAGGCCGGATGCCTACGAACCGTTCGGTGCAGTCTTTCGAAGCCAGTTGGCGGCCTGGCCTTGACGGGCTCTCCCGCTAAGAACCTGTCGAGGTCTTCGGCGAGAGCACTTGCGCTCGCGTATCGTCTCGCTGGATCTTTTTTCAGGCATTCGAGTGCAATGGCGTCGAGCGCAAACGATAGCTCACGTCGCATTCCTCTCGGAGGGAGAGGATCGTCGTTGATCACCTTCCGTAACGTCTCGAGCTGGTTCTGGCCGGAGAACGGAGGCCTTCCCGTCAGAAGCTCGTACAGGATGCATCCCAATGCGTAAACGTCGGCCGCAGGCCCGATCTTCGTAAGATCGCCCTCGGCTTGCTCGGGCGCCATATACTGCGGCGAGCCAAACGGCACTCCGCTCTTGGTGTCTGGCCCCAGCCCGTCGGCGATCTTCGCCAAGCTGAAGTCCGTAATCCTCGGTTCGAAGTTGCCGAGTGCACTGTCCTCATGACTGTCCGACTTGACTTCTGAGCTTGCTCGCTGGAGTAGGATATTGCTCGGCTTGAGATCTCGGTGGATCACTCCCCTTTCGTGTGCGTGGGCGACCGCCCGGGCGAGCAGCGAAACCAATCTGGCCGCGTCCTCGGAGGGAACAGGCCGCTTCTGGATCGAAAGCCAGTGCGCGAGCGTCGGTCCTTCGACGTACGCCGCCGCGATGTAGGAGATCGTGCCGACGCTGCCGCTTTCGTACACGGGCACAATGTTCGAGTGGTCGAGACCTGCGGCGGCATGCGCCTCGCGTTGGAATCGCTTGCGAGCCTCGGGAGTCATCAGGCTCTCGGGCTGAGGCACCTTGAGTGCGATCCGCCGCCTGAGAGTCGGATCCCATGCCAGGAACACGATCCCAAACCCGCCTCTGCCCAGCGTCCCCAGAATTTCGAACCTTCCGAATTGCTGGCCCTGAGGTGAGGACTCCCTCGCGGCCTTCTCCGCAGCCTCTGTGGATTCGTCGAGAACCGGCGCCTTTGCCAGGAGTTGAGATTCAGCAATCGTCGGTTCCTCGTGATCAACGCCTCGAGGCCATGCTTTTTCGACGAGCGAGAGGAACGCCGTCAGGCGGTGCAGGTCGGGAACGAGGTTGGGATCGACCGATTGCTCCAGATCATCCGATAACGGCGTTACGCCCGCTGCCAGGCGATCGTCGTAAGCCGCCAAGGCGTTGGCGAGCGGATCGTCGGGGGTCTCGCTTTCGGACCGACTCATAGCATCGACCCGTGCTCGCCAAGTTCGCGCCTGAGCTGTTGGATGGCTCGGCTCCAGGTCTTTCGCGCTGCCTCCGCCGAGCAATGCATTCGCTTGCCAATCTCATCCCATGAGAGTTGCTCGATATGCCGCCACGTTACCGCCTTTTGGTAGCGGTCAGGTAGAAGAACCAGGGCTTTCTCCAACGCTGCGCTCCATTCGTTTTGGACGGCGTGCTTGCTGGGCGAGGGAGCGGGGCATGCGAGCAGTTCGATTCCCGCGCCGGCGTCTCCTTGAACCGAATTGAGCGTCACTTCGCGTCCCGCTGCCCGCTTTTCTGTTGCAAGGTACGCCCGCCTGAGATTCGAGAGTCGGCACTCGAGAATTTTGCGGAGCCAAGCGCGCATCTCGGCGCTGGTTTTGCCTCGGAAAAGGGACAGGTGGTTCTGGGCCTCGAGGAACGTGTCTTGTACGAGGTCGGATGCGCCAAACTTGGCCTGAAGGTTGGGCCCGATCACCTCGTTGGCGACCATCAGTAAATACTGGCGACATCCTTCGAGCATTCCAACGAGATTTGCGCTCGGTTCAACGCCGGCCGCGACGCTCCTCGAGATGATGATGCCCGCTTGATCGATCGGCAAGCCATTGCAATCCGCGTTCGTCGCGAGTTCCACCGGCTCTGCCTCCAAACGGGGTCTGTCGTATCGAGAGGTTTAAAGAGTATCGGGCGGGCAGGAATGGATTTTCAAGGAGTCTCCGCGTCCGGTTCGCTTTTTGAACAAACTCGGCCTCGTGATCAGACTTTTTTCGACGCAGGCTCGCTGTCGAGAAGAAAATTGGACCTCGCCGCGTCCGGTTCTGAATTCCTTCGTGACTCTAGGGGTTGTTGGCACCTTGCTTGAACATTCCCCCCGATGCTGATGGGGTGCCGTGGCCTCGAGAATCCCAGGTACTTGGCCGGCCGAGGATTCTTGAGTCCCACAGAGGCGATGTGGCCTGTTCATGCTTCTCAAGCGGCGGACGCTGCCCAAATGGAGTCCAGCCGAAATCCAAGAGACCCGACTTCGACCCGCAGACCCGAATTCCAGACCCGAATTCAGACAGTCAAAGTCTGGACCGGACAGTCAAAGTCTGGACCGTCATGCAAGATACAGCGGTTCGCGTCAACGAACTTCTGAGCGCTCTGCCGATCAAACGGACGTACGAGATCGAGGACTTAAGAACGATCCTCGACAAGAACTTCGACACCGGCGTTCTGGTCTGCCGGCTGTTTATGGGGCTGTCGAAGGACGTCTTCGTTTCTCGGGTCGCCGTCGCGTTTCCAAATGGAGGATCAGGCGCCACGAGGTATAAGTCTGATTCCGAATCCTATCTTAATGCGCTTTTGGAGATGGGCGTACTCGATTCGATGTCTCGCGAGGTGAATCGCAGGCTTCATTGGAGCGATCGATTGGTCGAGCGTCTGCGCAGCGGTCGAGGAAGCGCGATCGCTGGGCAGCGTCGCGGGCGGGTTGTCGAGGATCTTGCTGAGGAGCTCATCGCGCGGGAGTTCGGCAACGCGTTTGATAAGAGGTGCAGCTTTACCGGCAAGAGCGGGCGCAAAGCAAAGTGCGATTTCGCGATCCCGTCAAAGGCGAAGCCGCAGATCTTGATCGAATCGAAGGGTTACAACGCAACGGGCTCGAAGATGAGCGATATCATCGGCGACGTGCAGGCCATCATTGACTCGAAACGTCGCGATACGTACCTCTTGTTTGTCACCGACGGGACCACCTGGAGGCAGCAAAAGAGCGATCTGAAGAAGATCGTCAAGTCCCAAAACGACGGAGATTTCGCGCGGATCTATACTCGCGCGATGAGCAAGCAGTTCGAAGTCGAGCTCGTGTCACTCAAACTTCAGCTCAAGCTCTAACAATTCGATCTCGGAAATCCCTAAACGAACCTTAACCTTGGCCCGGAAATCTTTCCAATCCTGCCCAGTATGAAATTCCAAATATCTTTGCCGGTTTTGTCTGCGAAATGCAACTGTC
Organism: uncultured Planctomycetota bacterium; assembly: GCA_963818975.1. Classification (GTDB taxonomy): domain Bacteria; phylum Planctomycetota; class Planctomycetia; order Isosphaerales; family Isosphaeraceae; genus CAWFUI01. The sequence goes on from CAWFUI010000012.1 coordinate 143,358, forward strand.
ACTATGAAAGCGTAATCGACGTGCTCTTTGAAAATCCGGTTGTTGGTGCAAAGGGCGGCCCTGGCAGGGCCAGCCGCGAGTGGTCGGACAGCGCACAAAGGCGCGGAAGAAGCCGAGTCGGGTCCTCATGATTCACTGGAGGCCAAAGGTCCGCCCCGGAGGGTCGAAGACCCGACTCTGGAGGGCAGCAAGTCCGCCTATTGAGGATCGCAGATCCGCCGTGGCGGGAAACACGGAACGTAGAAGATCCGCCGAAGGCGGGACACGGAAAGGGAGAACGGGCCGGAATGGTCGGCCGGAATTGATCAACTTGACCAGAGCTCGCAGATTGAAATTGGGTTCGAATGGTCAGGGAGTCTGATTCTGAGTTACTGAACATACCGAAGGCGAGAACGGGCCGGAAAGGCCGGCCGGAATCGATCATCTTGCTCAGAGCCCGCAAACTGAAATTGGGTTTCCACCTTCGGCGGACTCAGGGGTGGCAGATCCTTCGTTATGTATCGCGCGAAGTCTCACGGAAAATCGAACCGGACCGGAAAAATTTTCCAGGGCTCGACGAGCTTGCCTAGACCCACCAGAATGAAGTTCGTTTGGTAAATTTCGCGAATCGCCAGCCGTCGGTCTCGCGGGTATCGGATTACACCGTCGGAGGAAATTGCCTAGTTTCCGCAGTGTGAAGTTCGTTTGGTAAATTTCGCTGATCACGATCCAGGCCGCAGCTTTTGAGTTTCGCTGCCAACCAGACGCTAGGCACGGGTTTAAGGTTGAGCAGCAGAACTGATCCTTCCCGCCTGGTTGCCTCGAGTCGATACGAACGTCATGCTAAAGGGCGTCGTCCGACAGCATTCGACCTTCCTCACGCCTTCCTCCCGAGGCTCAGAAAGCTATGCGATTAGCGAAGTCGTTTCGGTGGCTTGCTCCAATTCTCCTGGCGTCGAACTTCGCGGGTGGTGCTTGGGCACAGAAGTCACAAACTCAAGAGGGGGGCCTGGCCCGTCAGCCCGCTCCTTATCCCAAAGAGGAAGCCGCAGGCAAGATGAATCTGCCGGAGGGCTTTCATGCAAAGCTTTTCGCCGGCGAGCCCGACGTCCGCCAGCCGATCGCGCTTGCGATCGACGATCGAGGAAGGGTCTGGATCGCCGAGTGCTACTCGTATCCCAACTGGAGCGACGAGGGCAGAGATCGCATCCTGATTTTCGAAGACTTGGACGGCGACGGTACGTTCGACAACCGCAAAGTCTTTGCTAAGAATCTCGTGAACGTCTCAGGAATCGCGCTCGGGTTCGGCGGGGTTTACGTCTGCTCGACCCCCAAGCTGATCTTCATTCCGGACAAAGACGGCGACGACGCGCCTGACGGCAAGCCTGTTACACTGCTGGATGGGTGGAGCATGAAGGCGCAGCACAACGTCTTCAACAGTCTGACCTGGGGGCCGGACGGTTGGCTCTACGGGAACAACGGCATTCTGGCAACCTCATATATCGGTAAACCGGGCGCGTCTGAAAAAGACAGAACTCCGATCAACTGCGGAGTCTGGCGATATCACCCTGTTCGGAAGACCTTCGAAGTCGTCTCCTGGGGAACGACCAATCCTTGGGGAATCGACTTCGACGAGTCGGGAGACGCCTATATCACGAACTGCGTCATCCCGCATCTCTTCCCAGTCATTCCTGGAGGACACTTCCAACGAATGTTTGGTCAAGATCTCAACCCGTATGTTTATGAGCTGATGGAATCGTGCACGGACCACATTCACTGGGCAGGGGGTCGTTGGCAGGATTCGAGAGGCGGCCAGGGCGCCCACGACAACGTCGGCGGCGGACATGCACACTCTGGGGCAATGATCTATCTCGGAGACAATTGGCCGGATGCGTATCGCGGTAATGTCTTCATGTGCAATATCCACGGTAACCGGGTCAATCGCGATCGGATGGAGCGGGCAGGGTCGAGCGTCAACGCGCGGCACGAGCCAGACTTTCTCTCAGCCCATGATCAATGGTTTCGCGGGTTAGCGTTGACGTACGGGCCAGACGGTTCGGTCTTTTTGATCGATTGGTCCGATACCGACGAGTGTCACGACACCGACGCCAATGGTCCTGAGCGCGAGACAGGGAGGGTCTACCGGATCTCTTACGACGGCCTTCGCCCCTGGCGCGGAGATCTTTCCAAAGAGACGAGCGCGGCTCTGGCGAAACTAACGGAGTCCAAAAACGAATGGCACGTTCGCCACGCTCGGAGAATTCTGCAAGAGCGAGCGGCGTCGGGACAGGATATAGCGGAAGCCAAGTCGATACTCGATCGCCAGCTTGCAAGTCCGGACAACCCCAAGAGCAGGCTCAAAGCTCTGATGACTCTGGGAGCCGTCGGAGCGACCAGCGAGACGCGATTGATGATGCTTCAAGACGACAACGAAGAAGAGATTCGCCGATGGAGCGTCCGTTCGCTCTGTGACTCCGGCGTCCCTGCTTCTAAGACAATTTCAAAGCTCGAGCTGCTCGCCTCTATCGATGGATCGATCCGAGTGCGGTCGGCTCTGGCGAGCGTCTTGCAAAGGCTTCCTCTGGAGAATCGATGGGAGATCGCCAAGAGATTACTTGCGAAAGCGGACGACGACGCAGACCGCTATCAACCGTTGCTGCTTTGGTACGGAGTCGAGCCTCTCGCAAAAAGCGATCCGTCGCGGGCGATCGACCTTGCGGCAGGCGGTCGCATATCGACCGTACGAAGGCTTATGGCCAGGAGGCTTGCTGAAGGCGACGAGTTGGGCGTCAAGGGCAGGGGGGAGATTGCCAGGGTCTTGAGCAAGAAGCTGGAAGAGCCCGTCCAACGCGATCTTCTCGAGGGCTTGGCTGCGGCCCTCAAGGGCAGGCGTCGGATTTCTCCGCCAGAGAATTGGGATGCTGCATATGCTGTGCTTGTTGAATCGAAGAGTCCGGAGGTGAGCGCTCGTCTGCTGACAATCGACCTGGCGTTCGGATCCGTCAGATCCACCCTTGGTCTCGAGTCGATCCTAAAAGATTCAAACCTGCCTCTCGAGCGTCGACGGATTGCACTCGAGGCGCTGATTGATGCTCGAATCCCGGGTTTGGCGCCGATACTTCAGAACCTGCTCGACGACCCTATGCTCAGGGGAGACGCCGTCAGGTCGCTCGCCGCGATCGCCGACGAATCGACGCCTGCAAGTATCCTTGCTCGCTACAAACTCTTCTCCACGTACGAGCGCATGGACGCGGTGGCAACGCTTTCCAGCAGGCCTACCTTTGCGAAGGCTCTGCTTCTGGCGGTCTCGAAAGGAACCGTGCCGTCGCGGGACGTTTCGACGGCGGTCGCCAGGCAAATCCAGGGGTTCAACAATCCGGAGCTCTCGTCGCTCTTGGAGAAGGTCTGGGGAGCCAATCGAGCGACGGCAAAGGACAAGCAGGTGCTTATTACTAAGTATAAACAGAAGGTGACGGATGACGAATTGGCGAAAGCCAACCCCCTCAAGGGTCGAGAGGTTTATCAGAGGACCTGCGGGGCGTGTCATCGGCTCTTCGATTCGGGAGGAGAGATTGGCCCGGACCTGACAGGGTCGAATCGGAAGAATCTCGACTACCTCCTCGAGAACATTTTAGACCCCAGTGCTTCCGTCGCAGGCGAGTTCAAGTTGATCTCCTTCGCCTTGGACGATGGACGCGTGGTCTCGGGCATCGTTCGAGAACAGAATGAGAAGACCCTGGTGGTTCAGACGATCAACGAGAAGCTGACGATTGCCCGGGAGGATGTGGAGGAAACGAAGGCGTCTTCCGCTTCGATGATGCCCGAGGGGCAGCTCGAGGCGTTGTCCGCCGACGAACTTCGAGACCTTGTGTCGTACCTTCGCTCGGACGTTCAGCCAGCCGCTTCACAGTCGGGTGGTCGGTGATCTTCCGAGATGCCGGCGGAGTGGTTTAGCGACATTCTGTAGTCTTTTGGAAGGGTGCTTAGAGCTTGGACGTCCAGGGCCGGCTCCGCGAATCTCCTGATTGCATTGGCTGTTTCGGCCCGATGAGCTATTCTAGAAGGACGCGATCAAGCGATTGTTGAACGACCGAAGGGTCCTTGGGGAAAGGAGAGCCCGAGATGGGAAAGCTGAGATTACTGAAGACGGGTCACGGCGACGTGTGCCTTGCGGAATGGGATCCGAGCAAGGAAGACACAATTACGATGGCGAGAGAGATCTTTAGGGACGAGTTGAGGTCGGGACGGCTTGCGTTCCGGCTCGACGGGCCAGGCAGGTCGTTGCCAATCAAGGAGTTCTCCGTCGACGCGCCCGAGATCCTCTTGGTGCCGCCGATTCAGGGCGGAGCTTCACTCGACGCCAGCCTTGCGGGTCTCGAGTGAGCGTCGTTCATGATCAGGACCGGTTACATTCGATGGGAGATTGAAGCGACCGACGCGAGAAGCGAACAGGACGTGAACGCCCGCGAAGCGTCTTTCAAGGCCAGGCCTACTTTTAGGGTTGTGCGCGTCAAGGACGACCAGCACGTCGAGGCGGCGGAACAGTTTGCCAGCGGACTGGCGTCTTACGATACGGTTCTCAGCGCCAGCGCAGGTCCGAGCTTAAAGTCGATTTGACAATTCCCGACGTCGGTCCGCACGTCTTCCGCTATTCCGACAGCGATCGCCTTCAGACCCCTCGGTTCTGGATGAGCAAACTTCAGCGCGAGGCGAACGCCTTTGCCCATGAGGTCGTGAGGGTCGCGTCGAGGTTTCCCAAGCTTGTCGTCGGGAACGAAGCGATCAGAGCAGGATATGCGTATTTGGTTCAAACCGAGGTCTTCCGGGTGATCGAGGGCAAGAGCTCGCCCGCCTCGACGAATGAGACAGTGCCCTTGGAGATCGACGCCTCGGCGCATCCGGGAGGCATTCCCGAGTTGGTCGCCGCGGAGCTCGTGCGAGACGTAGTCGAACGCTCGGAGTTCGACGAGTTCTGCCGATACGATCGACTGACGGTCTTCAACAAAGGAAAGTACTACAGGATCCCCAGGAAGACTCACGCCTTGATCGAGGTCTGGGACGCAAAGACCTTCAAGCCCGAGGCTCGGATTTGCGTGATCTTTCAAGACGCCGGCCTGCCTCCTTCGGACGAACTGGTCATGAAGTATCTGCTGGCCAAACACCAGCCCGACCTGCTCTGGAAGGTGGGAACAAAATATGGACCTCCGCCTGGGCGGTTTGATACGCCGCCTAGGCGCTAGGCTAGGCCAAGTTTGAAGCTCACGCCCTTCTTATACGTCGCAAAGCGCGACGGCTTGCTGAAGGCCCGCAAGCGGGTCTCGAGTGGGAATGAACTCCTGCCCGACGTACCCCTTGTAGCCGATCTCCAGCAAGGCCTCCATGACCGGTTTGTAGGCGATCTCTTGTTTGTCGTCGAGCTCGCCTCTGCCTGGATTTCCCGCGGTGTGGACGTGGCCGATAAAGTCTTTGTGCTCCCGAATCCGACGGATCAGGTCTCCATCCATGATCTGGACGTGGTAGACGTCGAACAGGAGCTTCAGGTTTGGAGAACCAACTCGCCTGATGATATCAATACAGTATTCCGTATGGTCCCCCTGGTAGCCTGGGTGTCCCTTCATCGGGTGCGACTTGTCGCGGCTGTTGAGCATTTCGAGGCAAAGGGTCACGCCCTTCTTCTCGGCGTGGCCGACGATTGCTTTGTAGCCCGCCACGCAGTTGGATGCGCCGACGTCGTCGGAAAGGTCTTCCCTCATCCCGGTAAATGTGATCACATTTTTGTATCCATACTCGGCACAGGCGTCGATGGCGTCGCGAGTGGCCTTGAGGACCTGTTCGCGATATTTTGGGTTGTTGAAACCTTTGACAAAAGGCGGATCGGGGTTCATGTCGATCGTGCCGATGGCGCAGACGAGGCCGTTTTGCTTGAGCGCTGGAAAGTGCTTCGGCTCGATGAGTTCGATGCTGCCGCAGCCCAGCTTTTTGGCGACCTGGATCATCGCGGGCACATCCCAATATTGGGAGTAACACCAGTGAACGAGCGACTGTCGAATCCGTCCGTTCTTGGCTGCGGGAGGAGTATCGGCCGAGGCCAATTTCGCCGAGCCAACTCCCGCAAGAGCAAGGGCGGCGCCCTGGATCAACCCTCGACGACTGAACGCCGAATTCGAAGTCCCATTCTCGCTCGGTATGTTCATGGGATGGAGCCTCATTGGAGAGAATATGTTCACGCAAAAGCAAGCGGTGCGCGAGAACCTGCAAAGGACCTCGAGTGGCGCTTGTTCATGAGCATAATCGACGAAAGGGCGTCGGGATAGAGGCAGGGCTTTGCTTTCTAGAGGATCAATAGAAGACCTTCACGAATCCGCCGCCGACGGACGGGATCTTACGCAACAGCGCTTCTCTTTCGCGCTCCCATTCGAGGGTTTTGGCGCGGAACGCTTCCTTCAATCGATCGTGGACCATGATCAGCCTCTGAGCGTCGAATCGCGTCATGTAGCCGTTTGCAAGATTCGCGTGCTCGTCGAGGATGACCTCGGTCGTCGCGGACTCATCGCCGGGAGGCGGGGAATCCCAAGGGAAGTGGAGGCCTTGGTTGGTCATCAAGTATTCGTAGAGCTCGCATAGCTCGTTCGTCGCCTCACTCGATTTCCCTGGCGAGCGAGTGCTTCTGCGTCGATGCAGCCCAGAGTCCACCGAATCGGCTGCGGCTCTCGCGGGATCCTCTTCGTCCAGGGTCAACCCGCAGGCCAAGAGAAAGCTGCGCATACGTTCAATCCACTCAATTGGCGACTCGACGAGTGACTCATAAGAACAAACGATCGCGGGCTTGCCTCGGCTTGCTTCAAGGGCTGAACGCATGTAACGCTCCCAGAGAGCAAGTGCATGACGACGCGTGCTGCCGTGGGCCACGGCCATCGAATCGGCGACCTCCAGCGGATTGCGGACGACAATGACGACGACTTGGTGGCAGTCGAGCAGATCGCTCCAATACTTGAACGTCACGCACGTTCGAGGATCTTTCCAAACCCATTGCGACGAACAGAGCACTTCCAAAAAGACTTCTCTCGAGCGAGGCTTCAGAGCGTCGAACTTGGGATCAAGATGCCATTCGGATGTGTATTTGGGCGGACAAGTCCAATTGACCCCAAGAGTCTGAAGGACGAGGTTGTTCTCCTGCATCAGTGGAATGAGCTCGAAGTAGCCTTTGGAATTGCCGTCGTCGGCGCTCATCTGGTCTTTAGGTTCGCCTATCGGCAGTCCTAATCTGTGGATCACTCCCGTGACCGCCGAAGTGCCGCTGCGATGCATTCCCAGGACGAACACGCCCTTAGGCTTCGAATCGGATCCGTCGTGGAAGGTATTCGCCGGGTCGCTAAAGGGAACGTGGTTTGAGTACAAGTTGCCACTGTCGTTCATCTCGGCCTCCTTTCTTATCCTAGCGATTGACCATGGAATACGAATTCTGCTGCTCTTCCTGAAACCAGGTATTGAACTCGTGTTCAATCTTTCGCCTGGTGATCGACTTCGCGGCTCGTCCGCAAGCCAGCAACGGCGCTACCGCCGCGGAGAACGCAAGCCCGGCTTTCCACGCCCAAAGCCAAAGAGAGGGATGCACAAAGCGAGAACGCACGCAACGCTCAGCGCCGTTAGTACGACGTGCGGCTCGCAGGTCTTGAGCAACGCCCAAGAGACCGCCCCGAAGGCCGAGCTGGGGCATGGCGCGGGAGGCGCGGGCCTTCCACCCGACCCGCCCTGGATGCTAAAGGAGCGCGCGTCGCTTTTCAGTCTCTGAAACATAGCTTTATAACGACAATCATTGTTCAGACTTTGGAACGTCCAGCCCAAGGCGACCAGGAAACCGGCGATCGTCCACGCCGGCTCCGCCAGACGCGCCGAAAGCCCATAACCCAAGGAAAAACCAAGGCACATGTTCGAGAAATGATGCATGAGATAGTCGAAATAGACGCCGTCGAGGGTCGTCTTGCCTCGCCATCGCGCCAGTTGACCGTCGACGTGGTCGAACAGAAAGGCTGCGTGGAGCAGAAGCACGCCCGAGACAAAGCCGACGCGCGACCCCGAGGCGATCGAAGCGCACCCGAGGGCTGTAGAGACAAGCGATGCGAGCGTCGCCTGATTGGCGGAGATCTGGAGACGCACGGCGAGCCAGGTGCCATACACCGCCGCTGGCCGGCCCCAGCGGCGAGCCAGCCAGTTGCCAATTTCCTGGTGACGTTCTTTGTGAACTCGGGCTCTCAGCTGCGAGAGAGTCGGACGCTCGATCGCCGTCACGACCTGGGCCCTCCTCGAGGATCGAGAGCGTAGATCTCGTATCTTCGCACGACTCCATCCGAGTCCATCAACTCTTGTTCGTAGATCGGCGTGCGTTTTGCCAGCCATTCGGCCGCCTCCCGTGAGAGAGTTGGGTCGAATTCCACAGGCGGGCCGGCCGTCGGTTCACAAAGAAGCAAGTGCGTAAAACCATCTTGGCGCAGGTGCGAGAACAATCTGTTCCGCCGATTCGCGGTGCGTCCCAAGAGCAGTCCGCCTGCGGTGGGCGAGCTCCATGGCGTAGCGTCTTGGGATATAGAAGCTGCGGTGGTCCTGGCCAATGAGCCTGACTGATTCCGGAAGATGCTCGCCGATCCACTTGCCGACGACGTACGTCGGCTCGACGCGAGAGAGATAGTGATCGGTCGACTCCAGGCTGCAGACGACGTCGACGAACTTACGGCATCTCGAAGCCGACCAAGCCGCCTCGAACATCGTCATAAAGACGAGCAAGGACAAGAGAATTCGACCCTTGATTCGCCCTTGCGAGAATGAACTTCGGACAACCCAAGTGGCTGCGACAGAGAATGGGCCGACAACCATCAGAACGAATCGCGTACTCTGTCTGGCCGTGAGGCAGATCGCCAGGAATCCAAGGGCAAGCAGACCTTGCGAAACGACTCCCGCTGGAGCGCGCAGCAGCAGGAGAACTGGCGCAAGACAGACGAACACAGGTCCAAACTGGTGTGCAAAGCTGTCGAATCGGGCGGGATCCAGGCTCATCGGAACGATCGCCGTAAGCAAATTGAATAAGCTTGGCTCGAGCGGCCGCTTGGAAGACTCGAGGACCTCCGCCAAACCCGACCCTCCGAACGTCTGGGCGAAGAACGGAAAGACAGGATTTCCTGTGTAAATATAAGCGCGTACATAAGACCAGGAACCGAGAACCAAACATCCGGCGACCAAAACGGCCGCGTCGACAAGCGTCTTTCGTTTTCTCGAAAAGGCGGCCTGCGCGACCACGGCGAAAACGATCGTCCCCGCCAAAACAAGACCTGGATACTTGACGGCCGCGGCCGCGCCGGCAAGTAGACCCGAAAGACAAGCCGTTGATAAGCGTGGATCGTCCGCCCAACGCATCCAGGCCAGGATCGAGGCGATTCCAAAGGCAGCCAGCGATACGTCGTTGAGCGGGGCGGACATTCCAGTTGAGATCGCGGGTGTGAGAACAGCGATTGCTCCCGCCCACAAGGCTTCGCCGCCCAAGTATGGCCTGGCTAAGGCGGAGACCGAGAGAAACAAAGACACTCCTAAAAGCCAGTGTATTAGTCTACATGAAATAGGACCGTCGAGCGCCAGCGCGGCGGCGTAGAGGTTCTCGGTGCCAAGTGGATAAATGGTCTCGTGCAAATCAGGGTCGAAGAACGCTTCTCCGCGCTCGAGGAAAACCTTGGGAACCTGAAGGTGATAGCACAAAGCGTCTCCGTCGGTCACAGGCGCCAGCGCCACGAACAAAGATCCCAGAAGCGACACCCCAGCCAGAGCCAATGGCAACGCAGCGCGTCGATCGAGCTTGGGAATCTTCAAAGCAGGCCTATGCCCGATGACATGGACGATTCCCGCAAAGACTGCGCAGGTCATCAAGAGCGTGATCGAGTTCCGATGGAGAAGACCCACCTCGGCGAGCAGAAAAATGAGAAAGGACAAAAGCCCCATACCCAAGGGAAAGGCGAGCGCGATCCGATCGAGGAGACTTGGCAGCTCCACCTTCAAAAGGCGCAAGCCAGCTCCCCCGAGCCCCAAGCCGGCCGTGCACGCAAAAAGACAGAAGACCAAGTGTCCTAACATACGTCCAAGCGATCCTCCCTGATCGCGGGCCGGCTACACCGTGCGCTTTCCCTTCAAACGCGAAAGGACCGCCAGGAACGCTTCTGGTCCGCCCCAGCCCTGACGCTCCGCCCAGATCCAAAGCGAAGCGGCGATCCACGCAAACAGGAAGAGCGCCCTTAGACTGAACGCCCTCCAGCCTTCAATCGATCCAGTAGGCCCATGAGCCGCGAGGAGAGCTCCAAGTGCAAACCAGCAGATCGAGCCCAAGACAATACGCTGATGCACGAGCCAGCCTTTTATACCTAACGTCGGCACAAATGCAAGGAAGGTTGTTGTCACATAAACTATGACATAACCGACCGTCATGCCCCAGGCCACTCCGACCAGGCCAGCGCGATCGGCGCCGAAGACCGCGGCTCCGGCCGTAACGCACAGTCCGCAGGCTGTGGCGATACATAGCCGATATGGTCTTTCGATCGTGATGAGCATTTGCCTCGCAGGCCTCAAGAGTCCGAGGAAGATCGTCCCCGGCAATAGCGGACGAAGCGCGGACAGTCCTGGAATGTACTTCGGCAACATGAAACCAAGGAATACAGGGCCCACAAGATAGGCGACCGCCGCTCCAGCGGACAGGATCGGCGACAGCGATTCCGAGACCTTTGACGCCAACCGCGCCACCTCGACGGGATCGTTGGTGCGGCCTAGAGTGGTTTGGAAGTAGGTGTACATGACAACGACTACTCTGCCCGCCACGTCGAGGCCCCAACTCGTTCCCATAAGGGCCGCGGTATAGAGACCAGCGGCCGTTTCGCCGTCGGGCAATCTCCAGAGCAAGACGGCCCTATCGAGACTTGTCAGAGCTCCGAAAACGGCCGTGTTGGCGAGAATGGGCAGGCCCGATTTCATCAGCCTGCCAATCGTTGGCCAGTGCCACTCCCACTGGAATCGGAAAGGATGATGAGCATGCAAGTAAACGATATTGAACGCGAGCAAGAAGCCAACGCTGAGCAACAGACCCCAGAAGCCGGCGAGGGCAATTCCCAACACGGCGGCGACGGCGCCCGCGATCGAGTCGAGCACGGCCATTCTGGTGAGCAGCGGAAACTCTTGATGTGCACGTAAGACCACGATGAGAAAGTCTTGATAACGCTTGATTATCGCCAGCCCCGCGACGATCAGCAGGCCCCAGGTCCATTGGTCGGCGTAGGGGTCGTTCTTGACGAGCGGCTGTCGAACAACGGCCCAGAGAACGAGCCCCGCAGCGTAGAAGAGGCAGGTGACCGTGTTGGTGGAATAGGCGACGTTCGCGACTCGCCGAGCCTCGGCCTCCTTGCCGGCAGCGCGAAGGATCGGCATCTCTTGTTCCGCACCCAAGCTCACTCCGATGCTCGAGCGATTGGTGTTGTCAAGGTAAAGCCTGAGACCTGTATAGACGCCGATGGGCGCCGCCGACAGCATCCAGCGCATGGCAAACGAGTTGAGCGTGCCGAACAACTGCTCGAGCTGGCCGCCGATTGCCGCGAGCATGCTGTCGCCCACCGCGCGGCGGTTCTCTTGCGAAGTCTCGGTCGACGCCGAAGTCGATTCGCTCACGATCGCCGATGTCTTTATGGCGCTTGTGATCAGGGCCACGGCAAAGCCACGCAAAACTGTGACTGTTCGTCAGGTTCGGAAACGCAGTCCGGCGGAAACGGAGAAGCTTCCACGATCTCGATTCCCCGGTCGCGATACCACTGGACCGTATTGTATCCGTAACGATTATAGGAGACGCCAAGATCCTCGTTGTGGACGGCATGGCGTGCGCACACCCTTAAGAGCTCGCTCCTGATCCTCTCAGCCTGCTCGGGCGGGTTGTGCAAGATGACCGCGGAGGTGAGCACAACATCGAAACAGCGGTCAGGAAACGGCAATTGATCCCCTTGAGCGAGCGCCAGATCCATACCTTCGCAGTCTGCCAGGTACTTTCGTGCAAGTCCGAGTTGGGTCGGCGAAAAATCGACGCCCACGATCGCAGCATCCGTTCGCATGCGAATCTGACGAAGTTGTTTGCCGTAACCGCAGCCGATTTCGAGGATCGTCCTGGGTTTGAGCTTGGCGATCTTCTCGGCGATCCACTCGGACCTTCGCGAACGGGCAGGCTGACCTTCCTGCTCCAAGAAGTATTCGACCCCGCCTCGAAGAGTCCAGTAAGCCCGGGGATCGGAGTAGACGAGCCTTCGTTTCAGGGCAGGCCAAGGGCAGCAACAGCCTTCGCAAGGACTTGTGCCAAACGTAAGCCGTTCCCTTTTCGTTCCAGGAACGCCAGACGCGCGCGGGCAGGGTTCGGCTCTCGGAGTTTACCAATGGTCGACCTCCCAGCCTCTGTAATTCATCCTGGCCAGTTTGCGCAGGGCGAAAGTCTAGGCTGGCGACGAAGATCGGTCAAGGCGAGAGCCAAGGCCGTACGACCTCGAATTGCTGCTTGCTGGTTGTTTATTCCACCTTCAATTCCACTACTCCTTCACCTCTCCAAAGTTTCCCGGCGGCGTCTTCGCCGATATACACCCACTTCTGCTTGAACGGTTTGCGTGAGTAGCTGCCTGCCCAGTTCGAAGGGTCAGCAGCGGGATGCCCGGGGGCGATTTTGCTTCCTGGGCAACCGTACCAATCCGCAAAGGTATTGCCATTGTTCGCGCCAGAGTTGAACTTCTTTTGACTCCGGTCGAGGACCCATTTCCCGTCCCATCCCAAGAGCAAGAACGCCTTGATGGTAAGCGGATCGTTTATGGCTCGAACCTCCGTGCGAAAACTCCACATAAAAGGCCAATCGCCGCCGGAGGACGCTTCATTTGGCGCTGGAACCGGATTGGGCGTGTGGACGACTTCAATGCCTAAGGGCAACGAATCCCAGTCGGCCTTCGAGACGATTTTCTCGACCCTCTCGTCGAGTTCGTCGAATTGGGTCATCCTCGAACACCCGCACAACACGAATAAGCAAAGAATCCAATTGCGATGAGTCATATGTTCTCTCAAGTTGGATGTCGCGCTTGCCAAAGCGTGGTCGAACGATTGCGATTGCGTCGCCCATGCATTCCTATATTTTAGTACGATGAGCAAGGAAAATCTCTCGAACCTGGCACGTCGTTCGCTCGAATCGCCTTGACGTCGGGAACTTTCCGTGGCAAAGTGATTTAGGTTGGTTTCGCAGCCGGAGTCGTCGAATGGATTATGGAGAAGCAGTCTCCCGGATCAGCGAGATCCATGATCATCTCGCCAAAGGGGAGGTTTATCGGGGATTTCGGTCGTTGCCCATGGCGGCGTCCGGGGTTTTGGGTCTTTGCGCTGCGCTCGGCAGGCCTTTCTTGTTCGACTCGGTCTCGGATACGAGCCTGGTGGGTTATTGGAGCGCGGTCGCTGTGCTATGTGCGGCGGTTGGCGGCGCCGAGACGGTCTACAATTATGCTTTTCGGGACGACGTGTTTGCGCGTCGGAGGACGCGGAAGGTGCTTGGCCAGTTTGCTCCGTGCTTGGGCGCGGCCGCGGCGGTGACGTTTTGCTTGACGCGAGGGCAGGCGCTCTCCATCGGCTTCTTGCCTGGACTTTGGGCCAGTTTCTTTGGACTTGGGCTTTTCGCGGCGAGGCCTTACTTGCCTCGAGCGATTGGTTGGGTGGCTCTTTACTACATATTCGCGGCGTTTGCTTTACTTCTGGCGCCGAGCCTCACACAAAGGGGCTTCGACCTGCAAATCGGGGGCGTCTTCGGACTAGGCCAGATCGCGGCCGCGGTTGTGTTTTATTGGAACCTGGAAAGGAACGAGAATGTTGCACGGTAATGGAGCGAAGAAAGAGCTTGCGGAGGCGGGAAAGCATGCGTACGAGGGCCTGGACAGGGTGCTGCACGAGAAAGCCAGGCTGGGCATTCTGACCTCGCTGATGACCAGGCCCGAGGGGATCCTGTTTGTCGATCTGAAGCAATTGTGCGCCTTGACCGACGGCAACTTGAGCAGGCACATCGATGTGTTGGAAGAGGCAGGGCTTATCGAGGTGCAGAAGGGCTTCGAGAAGAAGCGGCCGCAGACGATCTGCAAGCTGACGGACGATGGAAGAAAGCGGTTTCTCGGTTACCTGGAAGAGCTGGAGCGGGTGATCCACGACGCACTTTCTCGAGGCTCCGAAGCCGGCGCCAAGTCGTCAACCGTCTCGCTGGGCTGGGGACGCGCTTGAATCGGCCGTCCGGCGGCGAATGACGACTCGCCGTTGGAACCAGTCCGAATGGAACGGCCGTCGAGCGGGTGGGACCTTTGCATTCGGCATTGACGCCGAGCCAACTCTCCATTAGTTTTCCCGCACGCTCGGCCGACGGCGCCCACGCGAACTCAAACGGGCTTCCCTTTTGATTCCTCACCTTGAATCCGTCCCGCGCGGTTCAAGGCCGAGCGACTCGAAAGGGGGGACCAACGTGAATTGGCGCTGGCATATCAAGCGAATCCTCGTCACCGCGTTCATTGCGCTCCACGTCGCGACGCTGGTGATCTGGAACATGCCGCAATCGAAGCTGCGGATTTTCGCGTATCAGTACTTGCAGTACTATGTTTTGCCCGTGGGGCTAAACCAATACTGGGCGATGTTCGCTCCCAATCCGCCGATGGCGCAGATGCGTCTGGAGGCGCTGCACGCGCGACGCCAAGGGAATTCTGCGATCGTACGAATTTCCCTCGATGGCGGACGTTTCGCTTGGCAAGGCGATGTGGGGTTTTCGTCTTTCTAAGCACATGTACAATTTTGATTTTGACGAGCACGTTGCCATCCGCCAGGTCGGCGCCAAGCACGCGGTTCGGCAGCTCGACATCCCGGCGGATTCATTTCCGGTGGAGGTCGAGCTGATCTACCACTTGAAGCCGATTCCAGCGCCTGGGGAAGAGGTCAAGCCTCTCGAGCTGGCCGCGCAGAAGACGATCGAGCGTTACAAGTTTCCGAGTCGCGGGGAGGTTTATCGATGAGCTTGGCGAGAGCGTGGAATCGCTTCTGGTTCTCTCCAATCAGCGCCAGGCCGATTGGCCTGTTTCGGATGCTCTTTGGTTTCGTGGCCCTCTTGCACCTGCTGATCCTGACCGACCACTTCGACTATTGGTTGACCGGTGCGGGGTTGATGCAAGGCACGGAGGCTTACCAAATTGCCGGGATTCTGCGCCCTTCGGTGCTGCACTGGTTCCAAAGCCCGCTGTTCGTTCGCACATGGTTCGCACTGACGGTTGTGTTTGCCTTTATGGTGATGGTCGGCTGGCGAACCCGGATCTTCTCCTGCTTATTCTATTTCTTTCTGCTCATGATCACGAACAGGATGATTCCATCGGTTTACGGCGGCGATTCGCTGATCTTGACGATGGCTTTCTATCTGATGTTGGTCGAATCGGGGGCGGCCTATTCGCTCGATTCGCTGAGGCGAAAGAAGAGTGAGGCCGCGGCCGCGGAGCGAGTGATCGTTCCTTGGCCTATTCGACTTTTGCAAGTGCAGATTTCGATTATGTATTTCATGACGGCGTTCTTCAAGGCGGGCGGCAAGACGTGGCAGGAAGGCACGGCGCTGCATTACGTTCTTTTGAACGAAGAGATGGGGCGTTGGCTGCGGTTCTTGACCGAGTACCCGATTGTCATCAATGTCGCCACCTACTCTGCTCTGATGCTCGAATTTCTGTTGCCCTTCTTTTTATGGATGAAGGCGACTCGGCCGTACGCCGCTCTTGCAGGGGTGATTTTGCACGTGGGGATCATGTTTAGTTTAAACGTGCCGATTTTCGGCGAGCTGTGCATCATTGGATATTTGATCTTCCTTTCCCCCTTGGAATTGGACGCGCTTCTGATCTTCCTGTCGAAGCCGTTGGGTTGGTTTGGGTTGAAGGGGGCGAGAGTGCGGAGCGTTCGCGCTGAGCCTTCGCTGGCCCATGCTCGCGTCGAGGGGCCTGCCGCGGCGTGAAGTCTAGGACGGCAAGGGCCTTGCTCACGACCGCGAATCCCGATCCGGTTTTGGCCTCCATGATCGGAGGGGGTCCCTGTCGCAAGCGGACTGCGATTGGTACGATTTTAGGTGAGGCAAGTGGACCCTGGTCCACAAGCTCTTGAGCGCGGCTGGTCGCTTTTCTCTTACCTCGAGACGCGCATGAATCCGATGAAAAACATTCCTTCGGCGGAGGTTCTGGAAGCTTCTCACGATTTTCCGTGCGTCTATCAGATCCGGGTGATCGGTTCCGCCGAGAACGGGTTTGTCGAGCGAGTGATCCAGCAGACGGCCGAACTTCTTGGTTCTCCCGAGTCCGTGGACCACTCGGTTCGCAACACTCCTGGAGGCAGGCACGTTGCGATTGCTTTGAATGCGTCGGTCGAGCACGCCGAACAAGTTCGGTCGATCTACGAGCGGCTTGGAGACGTCGAAGGGATCGTTTACATCTTCTAGGAAATCGACCCGTCTCCGACGGCTTTGGGAACATTCGGTCCCAAAGCCATTCAAGACGAAGACAAGAAATATGATCGATATGGAATCGAACGATGGTGCGGCGTCCGACCTGGAGCGAATTGATCTGAGCAAGGCGGAGGATTTGCGAGACGTAGCGCACAGGGCGGTGGCTTGTTTGGCGCAGGGAGGGATCGTGGGTTTGCCGGTGGATTCCGGCTACCACGCGTTGGCCAGCGGTCTTCGAAGTGAGGCGCATGCGAAACTCGAAGAGTCGCGTCGTTCAGGCGCTACCGAAGCCGCGACGGTCTATTTGCGGGGCGCCGGCGAGCTTGCCGACTGGGTTGAGAGCCCGTCGACGACGGCTTCGCGATTCTCGAGGCGCGCCTGGCCTGGCAGTCTCAGGCTTTCGTTCAGTCGGCGGATCGAGAACGGGTTTCTCTGCAGGCTTTCGGCCAAGGCGCGGGCACTGGCGCTGGCAGAGGGAAAGGCCCGATTCGTCGTACCCGCCGATACACTGGTTCAGGACGTGCTCCGGTTGCTGCCCGGGCCGGTCTTCGCTGCTCCGAGCGCTCGAGAATCCCTGGACGAATTCGCACGCGCTTCGGGTCTTCGCATGCTGCTATTTGACGGCGACGCGGCGATCGATCGGCCGGCGGCGTCGATTCATATCGACCAAGACCGTTGGGAAATCGAATCTCTTGGAAGTCTTTCGCGACAGCGCGTGGAGCGAATGGCGGGGACGCATATTCTGTTCGTGTGCACGGGGAACACGTGCCGAAGTCCGATGGCCGAGGCGATTTGCAAGCTGGCGCTTTCTCGGCGTCTAGGCTGTGACGCGTCGGAGCTTGCCAGCAAGGGATATATCGTTGAATCGGCTGGGACGGCGGCGGCGCCCGGTTATGCCGCTGCGAACGAAGCGATTCAGACGTTGAGAGACCACGGCGGATCGTTGGAGGAACACGCCAGTCGCCAGGTCTCGGCGGCGATGGTGCAATCCGCCGACCACGTGATCGCGATGACGAGGGAACACCATCGAGCCTTGTTGGCCGCGGCGCCATCCGCTGCGCCTCGAATCCGGCTGTTGGATCCCGACGGGGGCGACCTGGCCGACCCAATCGGTTCTGGGAGAGAAGTCTACAGGGCCACAGCGTCGGCCATCGAGCAGCACCTCGATCACTTTCTCGAGAACGTATTGGCGCTCGGTGCGTAGGCGTTCGACTGCGCTCGAGCGAGGCGGTTGCCTGAGCGCTATTGCTCCTTGCGATCCTGGTCCGAAGGGCTTTCTTCTTTCAGAGGTTCAATCCGCACCTTGCGGATCCGAGTTGGGTCTGCCTGTACGACGAGGAACTCGCGGCCGTCGACAGTCACCTTATCTCCCGTCCGAGCTAAACGTCCGAGTCGATCCAGGACCAGCCCTCCAAGAGTGGTTGCGTCGGTCTGGGGGAAATTGATCCCGCACGTTTCGTGCAGAACGTCGAGCGGGCAGTTGGCCTCGACGTCGAAGCGTCCGTCGCCCAGCGATGACACAAGCGGAGACTCGCGGTCGAATTCGTCCTGGATCGGACCAACGAGCTCTTCGATAACGTTCTCGAGAGTGACCATGCCGACGACGACGCCGTATTCATCCACGAGCATTGCCATATGAACGCGGTTCTTTTGGAACTGGAGGAGCAGTTGATCGAGGCTTATGGTTTCCGGCAGGAACGGCGCCTCCCTGGCAAGGCCGCGGAGATCGGGTCTGCCGGCCGTCGAGCCGAAGCGAAAGAGGTCTTTGACGTGGACAATGCCGACGACGGTGGTGAGATCGTCTTCACAAAGCGGGAACCGGGTGTGTCCGGTTTGCCTTGCCGCGCGCAGGTTCTCCTCGAGCGGGCGAGCCATACTCAAGTAGACGACGTCGGGTC
The DNA here is from genome assembly GCA_963818975.1 of uncultured Planctomycetota bacterium. Taxonomy (GTDB): domain Bacteria; phylum Planctomycetota; class Planctomycetia; order Isosphaerales; family Isosphaeraceae; genus CAWFUI01. The sequence continues at coordinate 161,769 of CAWFUI010000012.1, forward strand.
TGGGGACCATGATCCTTCTCGCGGTCTTTTCTTCGAGATTGAGCACGTTTTCAATCATGACGCGCTCGGAACGAGAAAGGTGTCCTCCAGCCGCGCTCTCGGCCAAGATGTGCTTGAGCTCTTCTTCGGTGTGGGTCAGTTCCGCGTTCATGGGCTTCCCCAGACCGAGGAGCCTGAGCGTCAGGTTGCTGGCGGCGTTCAGCAGCATGATGAGCGGATAGAATAAGTAATAAAATGCGATGAGCACGGGAGCGGTGCAAAGCGCGACGATTTTTGGCTTTCTGATGGCCAGGTTCTTGGGCGCCTGCTCCCCGACGGCCATGTGGAGCAGCGTAACGAGCGATAGGCTGACGATAGGCACGAGCGCCACCGCGAGAGGCCCCGGCGCCGCCGCGCCGAAAATCGGGCCCATCTTTCGCAGGAGCGCGGCGAGGGCGGGCTCGACGCGGTCTTTCATCGCCTGTCCAAGAGCCAGACTGGCGACGGTAATGCCAAGCTGCGAGGCGGAGAGGTAGGCGTCAAGCCTATCGAGGGCTCTGCTGGTGAGTTTGGCTGCCCAATTGCCGCGTTCAACGAGCTGGTCGATCTGGCTGGTGCGGACCTTGACGAGCGCGAACTCGGCGGCGACGAAGAAGCCGTTGGCCAACAAGAGACCAGCGATGTAAGCGACTTCGCCGACGCTCATATTTACGTCAACATACGCCGATCAAGGAGGTCCGGGGGCGGCGCCTTTGGGACGCGCCGCCCGCGTTCATTACTTTTGGGCCTGATCGGCCTTTTCGGACCCGGGGTCTTGGCGATAGACGAGGATCCGGTTGTGGGAGATCACCACAAGGTCGGTTCTGCCGTCGCCGTCGACGTCGCCGACGTTGATATCTCGGGGTTCCGCCGAGTCGCCTCGTTCGCTGAAGCTTCTTTGCTCGAACACTCGGAATGACATGCCCCGTTTGAGATCGCCGCCGTTTAACGCGGTGGCAATCTCGATGAAGTGGTCGCCAGTGTCCATGACGGCGACGTCGTTCACGCCGTCGGCGTTCAAGTCGCCCACGACCAGATCGCCAAAGAAGGACTCCTCGCGGGAGGGTTCGTAGCTGGAGACCTGCTTGAGCAGCAGGCTCTTTTTGTCGGTGAGGACGACGCCGAAGCGATTGGAACCGGCGAGGAGAAGGTCGTCTCGGCCGTCGCCGTCCAGGTCGGCCACCGACATGCCCTGAAAGTCGAGGGCGCCGACCGAAAGCCTGCCGCTTGGTCGATAGGTACCATCCTTCTTTGAGAGGTAGATCAAGGCTTTGGATCGGTCGTCGAGCAGGACAACCTCTTTGGTGCCATCGCCGTCGATATCGAGCGCCGCGGCGGCCTGGATGCGGGCGCTGGTTTGGCCTGAATTGTATTGGTCGCTGACTTCCCAGGCGCCCGATTTGTCGAGAGTCAGTTTCCGAGCGAAATTGTTCTGCGCCACGATGATGCCGGGCCCATCGAGATTGACGACGGTCATGCTCGACGAGCTGACCTTGGCCAAGGGCCCCAGGTTGGCGACGATGGAAGGCGCCTTGCCGGTGGCGCCGGTCAGGAGCAGCGGCGGGCCATAGGCGTTGAAGACGAGGACGTCGGACTGGCCGTCTTGGTTTGCGTCCAAAACGGTCATTCCTGCCGGGTTGCCGGTTACGCCTTTGAGCGCGACGGATTCCGCGTCGGCCCATTTGTAAGTGCTGAACTTATTCTCGCCGTCGTACTTGAGCGCCTTTAAGTTATAAGTGTCTGGGCCTTCTTTCGCCTTGTCGCGGGTGATGTAGACGACCTCGGGCTTCTTATCGCCGTCCAAGTCGGCGGTCTCGAGCACGACGGGGTCTCCCACAACGGGCAACGGGCTTGGGAACGACAGTCGATTGTCCTTGAACGAACTTCTGCCGATTTGCTTTTCCTGTTCGGAGAGGACCAGGACTTCGCCCGATCCGTCGCCGTCGAAATCGGCGATTTTGACGGTCTTTCCGCCGACCAAACCTGGGAAGGCTTGACCCATTCCCAGGCCGTCGCCCTTCTTGCCATTTTGACGGAAGACGACGAATTGGGAGTTTGCTGGGTCGGTTGCCACAACGTCGACGAGTTTGTCGCCGTCGATATCGCCCGTGGCCAACGTCCTACCTCGCGAAGACCCCTGGGGGAACGCATAAAACATCAAACGGCCGCGGCTCTCGTTGTCGTTGCCTTCCGCTTCGGCCAGCTTGAGCACGAGAACCCTGCCCGATTGGTTTTCGATCGCATAGATTTCCGAGCCCTTCTTGCCGTCGAAATCGCCGTAGGCCAGGGCGCGGGGCGTTTCGGTCTTGAAGCGTTGTTCGGGTCCGAGCTTGCCGGAATCAGTGGAAAGGCGGATGCGGAAGGGGCTGTCGTCGCCGCCTGTCAGGATCACCAGGTCGTCGCCGCCGTCGCCGTCGATGTCGGTCGCTTTGATCATGCCGGGATTGGGGGCGGTGTGAGACGTCCGCTCGGGGTCTCCAAGCCTGCCGTCGGGGCCCTGGATCAGGAACGTCACCTCTTCGCTGGATAGCAGCGCGAGGTCGTCCTTGCCGTCGCGGTTGAAATCGCCGACGGTCAGGATGTTTGCTCGCTGCAAAGCCTCGCCGACGGCAATTCGCCTGGGGTCTCCAAACTTCGCCTTCCCTTGGTTGTGCAATACGACTAACTCCGAAGGAGATCCATAGAACGCAAGGTCGGGCTTGCCGTCTCCGTTGAAATCGCCCACCTGGATCGAGAGGATCGCCAAATTGACGGGCACAGAGCTCAACCGCATCCTCCGGTCGCTTTCGATCGGATTGGGCTCGGCCTTCTTCTGGAGCTTGTCGAAATCATTCGGGCCCGGACTGCTCAGCAGCAGATCGATGCGCGAATGTCCGTTATTGGCGACGATGATATCGTCGATCTTGTCGCCGTCGAGATCCTTGACCAGGAGGTTATGGATTCTCTGGTCGAGCTTGTAGACTTCGACCGGCTTGAAGCCAAAATAATCGGCCAAGACGGGGTCGTCGTCGCCCCTCACGCTGGCTCCGAAGAGGAGAAGTATCGGAGACGCAAGAAACCCAGTCCATCGAGCCAGCGCGTGACGCATAAGTCCAGAACCTCGTGTTGTCGTCGTCAGGAACGAATCCGGCGAATCAATGTTTCATAGACTAGAGAATTGCGCCGGTTGGGCAAGGATTAGCCTAAGTCCGGAAAGGGATTCGTGAAGGTCTGATGGCGGAATCAGACTGGCAGGTGGAACGCAGGCTCGATGTCAAGTCGAAGGGATTCGCTAAAAAACCTCTCGAACAACAGTCAGGGTGGGCGTGATCGATACGGCGTATCGGACTGTTTTTTTCGTCGCTTTGCCCGTATCGCCTTTGATCTCGAGCTCGATCGGGATTCTTCGGGCGGGGTTTTTGCCCTTCCGTTCTTCAAGGAAGCGGTAGCCGACAAGCTTCTTGCCCGCCGACCAATCGGGATCGGACACGCTGATGGGGGGCTTGGCCTTTTTGAGCTCCTCGAGCGTTTCGCCTTTCTTCCAGCTTTCGAGCACGGACGCGAGCCCCTTCTGGTCTGCGTCCGTCGGCTTTAGGCCTGGGTCGGAACCACAGCCGGCGATTGTCGCGAACAAGAGGGCGCCCAATGCAAGCATCCGAGGCGCTGGCTTCGAAGGAAGGACTAGTTTTCGCATTAGCAGAACGATTGAAACAGCCAAGGTTTGGAGACCTCGTTCATTAGAGCCCATGCGATAGGGCTTGGATTCGGGCAACCTCGAGGGATCCGCGACGATGTGAATCCTGACGACCATTTTTGCCGATAATACCAGTTAACGGAACAGAGAAGGGGGGAATCCTGAGGTGATGCGTCGCTGCCCCGCCTTGGGACTTGCCCTTGCACTGACTTATTTCGGAGCCCAGCCGGTCCACGGCCAGGGTTTGGGCGCTGCTCGCAACGACCTACCAGACGCCGGCTCGCACTCCTCTCGAATGGGAAGGTCGCCTGGCGACGGCGCCAATCCTCTGGACGCGAGCCCTGGCGCGGGCGACGCCGTCCTTGAAGGCAAGCTGGGTAGTCCAGGGCCCCGATTCATCCCGCAGCCCTTTCCGCAAATCCTGCCCGAGATTTCCGAACCTGGCGTACCCTCTTCGACCGTGGGAAGAAACGTCATCGGGCCGCCGCTGAAAGTCCCGACAAGCCCGATAACGCCATTCGGGTCTCTGGGCCTCTCGGGAGTGGGGGAGGACGAGGGCCCGGCGAACGGTTTGACCCTGGATCAGGCGATCGAACGCCTGATCAAGAGCAACCTTGACCTCTACTCGAAATCGTTCGAGATTCCGCAGGCCGAGGCCGACGTCCTGACCGCGGGCTTGCGGGCCAACCCCGTGCTCTATACCGACGTCCAATGCGTTCCCTACGGTGATTTTTCGATCATGAGGCCGGGCGGGCAAACCCAGTACGATATCAACATCACCTATCCCTTGGACTTGAGCAGGAAGCGTCAATCGAGAACCTTAGTGGCCGTACGAGCCAAGAAGGTGCTCCAGGCCCAATTTCAAGACGCAATCCGGCTTCAGATCGACAATCTCTATACCGAGTTTGTCGACGTCTTGGCAACCCGCGAGACGGTACGCGAAGCCAGGAAGGCTGTGCAGGATTTGCGCGACGAGGCGGCGGCTGGGTTGGGCCTGAAGGGACGAAAGGGCGAGCCTCCGGAAGAAGACTTGAGGCTCGAGGTTCTGCAAGAGGCCGCCGAAATCGCCGTGGCGGAATCGGTGGAACAATTGAAGTCCGACCTGAGAACCCTTGGCTCGCTTTTGAGGCTTTCTCCCGATCAGGCCGAGCGCATCCAGGTTCGTGGGTCGCTCCATGAGAAGGGAGAGGGCCCGGCCTCGATGGAGAACTTGCTGCAACTTGCACTGACGTCGAGGCCCGATCTCGTCGCCTATCGGTTGGGAGTGGGGAGGGCCGATGCCGACGTCAAGCTCGCTCTTGCGAATCGGTACCCAGACGTGTTTGTGATGTATCAGCCGTACACGTTCCAGAACAATCGACCGCTTGGCAGGCTCGATGCGACGAGTTGGGGGATCGGCATGGCGGTTTCGCTGCCGATTTTCAATCGAAACCAGGGGAACATTCAGCGTGCGAAGCTGAACGTAACGCAAACCCAGGCCGAGCTGGCGGCTCTCGAGGAAGAGGTGGTGGCGGAGGTGCGTCAGGCTGGCCGGTTTTATAGCGCCACCCGCGCCGCGATCGAGCGAATCGAAAGGTCGCTGCTTCCCAAGGCGGTGCAGGAGCACGAGCGGGTGACGAAACTGAGGCTGGCGGGGAAGGTCGATGAGTTGGCGTTTCTGACCGCGGAGCAGGACTTCGACCGCGTCGTCAGGCAATATCGCGATACGCTTGTGAAACATCGACGGAGCATGCTCAAAGTGAACACATCCGTCGGCTGCCGCGTCTTGCCCTGACCTCGGCCGTCGAACCCAGGCTCGAGGAATTGCTGCGTCCTCGGATCGTGCGTCTTGACTCGACTGGGGCGCCTTTATGTACGCTCTGGTGAATAGGCGGAGGTTTCGGACGCGCGAGGATTCCCGCCCGCGCACGGATCAGCGTTTTCGAGGGATCGCACCAATGTGGCAGGAAACACGGCTGGCGTTCTCCGCCCTGCGCGAGAAACGCCTGAATCGCTGGCGTCCGGAGCGGATCGAGGAGCTTCAGCGACGTCGCTTGAATCGCATCGTCCAATGGGCGAAGACGCACTCGCCTTACTATAGGGAGAAGCTCCGTCGCCTTGATCCGCGCAGGTTCGAACTCGAAGAAATCCCCCCGCTTTCGAAATCGGAGATGATGCAGAACTTCGACAAGATCGTCGTGGACCCAGACGTATCGCTTGCCGGCGTCCAGGAGTTCATGTCCGATTCACGCAGATTGGGGAAGTGGCATCTCGGCCGATACGCGCCCAGCAGGACCAGCGGCACGCAGGGCGAGCCTGCAGTGATCCTCCACAGCAAAGCGGCGATGGAGCTTTTATACGCTTTGCAAATGACGCGAGGTTGCGTGTTTCCAACCGATCCCGTGAGCATTGTGCGTAGGCTTTTCAATCGCGCCAGGCTTGCGATCGTCACTTTGGGTCGAGGTTTCTATCCCAGCGCTTCAATGGTTGCTTATGCGCCGGGAGCGGTGAACGCATTTGTGAACAGGCTCTGGATCGACCAAATCGATCCGGAGCTGATCGTCGAACGGTTGAATCGGTTTCAGCCGCAAGTCCTCCTGGCGTATGCCAGCGTGCTCGAGATGTTGGCGAGGGAGCAGATCGAAGGAAGACTGAGGCTTGGGTCCAAGACCCTGGTGCAGGTTGTGAACATCAGCGAGCCGCTGTCGGCAGGCGCGAGGCGGTTAATCGGCAAGGCGTTTGAACCGCCGGTTTCGGATACGTACGCGGCGGGGGAGTGCATGGCTCTCGCTCTGGGCTGCGCAGGGGCATGGAGCTCATCAGCAGGCCGACTGGTCGATCTTAGAGGTTGTCGATCGCCAGGGCAGGGCGGTCCCTCCGGGCGAACCTGGGGAAAAGGTTCTCGCCACCAATCTCTTCAACACCGTCCAGCCGATTCTCAGGTACGAAATCGAGGATGTGGTGGCGCTGAGCCCCGTCCGCTGTCCATGCGGCAGCCCTTTTCCATTGATCTCTCGCGTCGAAGGCAGGACCGACCAGATCACCTGGATCCGCTCCGGCGACGGCTTCCGTCAGGTCCATCCCTACGTCTTTGTCGATTTCCTCGATGAATGCCTGTCGATTGGATCATATCAGGTCGTCCAGGTTGGTCGAAATCGGTACGTGCTCAAAGCCTCCCCAGCCCCAGGCAAGAGCCTCTCTCGCGGCGAACTCCAGCGTTTGGCCGAGGAGGGCCTCCGACGGTTCCATCTCGACGATTTGATCGACCTCCAGATCGAGATCAACGGCCGCATCTGCACCAAACGCCCAGGGGAAAAGCTCAAACGGATCGACAGCGACATTGGTCCACCGGCGGAGCTTGTCGGAGACAGCCCGCAATCGCTCTTGGTTTGAAGTCGAACGTTTACGGCTCTTGACGCGCTCGCGTGCCTGGGTGTCAACTTAAATGTCGCCGTTCGAACCTACTGCCCTTCTGCATCACGTACACGAACACCGGTTCATTCGATGCCATCGCGCCAACGCACCAAGAACAGTCGAGCCAAGCTCGGCTTCAACGCGCTCGAATCGCGCATTACCCCCGCGATAACCATCCAGTTCGACTACTCTTACGATTCCACCGGCTTCTTCAGCGAGAATCCTTCTGCGGTCGCCGTGCTCGACCAGGCTGCGCAGATCATTTCGAGCCAGATCAACAACACGCCCACTGCCATCACTCCGGACACTGCCAATGGCAATTCGTATGCCTTGAGCTTTATCAATCCGAGCTCTGGGAGCATCGTTCGCCTGGCAAACAAAGCCGTGCCTGCGGATACGCTCATCATTTATGCAGGAGGTTACAACCCAAGCGCTGCCAACGGCGGCAGCGGCGAGCCAGGCGCGTCGGCCGCAACGGGAACGGCTGCGTTCGTGACCAACGTCACAACTCGAGGCGAGACAGGCGCCGCAGTGACTTGGGGCGGGTCGGTCTCTTTCAGCACCGCAGTACCTTGGAGCTTCGTCGGCGAATCCGGGACTCCTGCCTACTATCAACTCGATTTCCTGACCGACGCCGTGCAAGAGCTTGCGCAGGTTCTGGGGGTGGGAACCACCAAGGCCTGGTATACCGACATCGACAAAACAAACGAGACCTTCACTGGAGTACATGCGGATGCCGCTTACGGAGGACCTGTGCCGCTTTACACAGGAGGCCCGGTCGGCGACGCGGGCAGCCGGTGGGCTCCGGGGATTTTGTCCTACGCTCAGGAACCGCTCTTGGACTCTACCCAGATCTTCGCAGGCGCTCGTAAATTGCCCACTTCGCTCGATTGGGCAGGGATTGCCGATATCGGCTGGAGCGTCGACCATCTGGCGTTTACAACCGAACCTCCTCTAAGCTCCTCAGCCAACGCAGGATTTGGTCTGGTCGTCGCGGCGGAAGACCCAACCGGCCAGGTCGATACGCTCTTCACGGGGACTATCGCACTCGCCATGGGAACGAACCCTGGCGGAGGGACGCTCGCCGGCACGCTCTCCATGGCCGCGACGGGCGGGCTCGCAACCTTCTCGGGGCTTTCGATCAATCAACCTGGAGTTGGATATACCCTCCAGGCATCGAGCTCTGCCCTGCCAAACGCGACTTCGAACACTTTCGACGTCACGGCTCCTGGAACTGTCGAGCAGTTGGCAGTCTCCACTGAACCGCCAGTTCAGGTTGTCGCGGGGGCTCCGTTTTCGATCACCTTCTCGGTCGATCTGCCATCAGGCGCCGTCGACACGTCGTATAACGACCTGATCGCGCTCAACGTGGTGAACAACCCAGGCAATACGACCCTTCATGGTCCGTTACTGGTTTTCGCCAACAACGGAGTGGCTGTTTTTAGCGGCCTCTCGCTCGACGCCGCGGCCGGGGGGTATACCATCGCGGGCGTCGCAACCGGGCTCTCGAGCTCTCCGGCGATCACGAACCCGATCCAGGTCGTCGCTTCACCGCTGTTTCACCTGGTGTTCACAACGCAACCGCCGCCTTCGGTTCAAACCTTTACAAACTTCAGCGTCGGCGTCATTGCCGAGGATCCTTACGGAAACCTCGAAACCAATTATAACGACATCCTCACGCTTACGATGGCGAACAACGCCGGCAATGCGATCTTCATCGGCGGCAAGACTCTGACGGCCGATGCGGCGGGCGTTACGTTCGGCGGGCTCCAGCTCTCCCAGGCAGCGGATGGTTATCTCGTTCGCGTGACTAGTACGAATGGGACAACGTCCTTATCGAACCCGTTCGACGTCGTCGCGCCTGCGGGATCGGGCAATGTCGGGACTCCTCCGGCGGCGCCATCGCCATCTTCCTTGGGAGCTCCCAAGATCATCCGAGAGACTCCCATCTTCGCAGGTTCGGGCAAGCACAAACATCTCATTGGATTCCGTCTCGTGTTCAATCAGGCGCTCGATCCCGCTACGGCGAGCAACGGCGGGAACTACATTGTTTCCCAAAACGTCAAGCAAGGCCGGCGAACGATGGCATTGAGCTTGGACTTCCAGGCGATGTACAACGGCGCTAACGACAGTGTCTCTCTCCTGCTCGAAGGTCTTGCGACGTTCAAGAGAGGCGGGAAGCTGGTCGTCGTTGCGCGCCTCCGGACGGGGTAACTTCTTCTAGTGGCGCCTACTTGGCAGGCTCGGGACCCGAGGGGACGAATGCGGTGTTTGTTGTAAAAGCCGGCGCGAAATCGATCGGAAGAGGCTGAGATCACGCGCCAAGAGTGCGAGGTAGGTCGATCGATCGCGATCCAATTGGTCAGTGATGGGACGAATGAGCAGAAAGCGGATTCAGCCGGAATCCACCGACTCCCGTCATCTGCTCGTCCAACCGAGGTTGAGCAAGAGGTCCGAAAACCGTCTGGCGGATTTGCATGATTCAACTGTGGATGAACAACCAGTGGGAGCGACCCGCATGTTCGATCAGCAGTCTCCAAACTTTGATTTAGACGGCGATTGGTCTGGATGGTACGAAAACGACAAACGCATCAACGATCAAAGGGGACCAATCAGCGCCACGTTTCGCTTTAAGGGCAGTCGACTCGAAGGAGAGATGGTCGACGGGACAACCGACAGCGAACATCTCTATCGAACGGTTGTCGAGAACTCCGCTCACGTAATGAACAAGGAAGCAAAGAAAATCGCCGAGACGATAGTCGAGAGATTCCCCCAGGCAACGTTCATGACATTCTCTCCCTTCAAGATCCATTCTCGAAGGAAGACTCAAAGGCGACCGACTTTCTTTCACGAAGTGGTATGTTGGCGCCTACCAGATCCGCCTCAACACGGGCTTGGCGTCAAACGTCGTCCGGGAAGTGCACGACCATTGTGTCGAGTATTCGGGAATACTGAATGTGGCGAGGACTGCGATCGAAGGTGAATGGTTGATTCGCTCCAGAGCTTGGTTCTGGCAAAAAAGACAACATTCCCGCGGAGCGTTTGTTCTCTACAAGAAAACATAGCTCACTGGGAAATGTTTCGTAAAATTGGAGAATCAATAAGATGTCAGAACCTACTCGACCACCTCCCAAGTTTCAGCGATTCGAACGGGTTTTGATTGCAACCGATAGTCGCGGAGACCGATTCGAAGGACAGCAGGGAACGATCATCTGGTGCGATCCGCCTTGGTTGAACTTACGGACGCATACCTGGAGCCAATGGATCTATTGCGTCCACATCGCTGCCATGGATTGCTACCCCAATGAACTGGAATCTCATCTGTTGACGACAGGTGAGTTCGACGACGAACGGAGTCAGTTGGGAACCGGGTACGAAATCAGTTTCGATACGGTTATCGACGACGAAAACGACACCGTCGAAGGCACTTATCGACTTCCTGGCCAATTGTGGGCAGTCTTTGTGTTCATGAATGAGGAGGTCCCTGCGCTCGAGCATTCGATCGGGACGTGGAAGAGCGGCGTCACCGGTTTGGGAGTCAAAGTCCCGGTAGATACGCGAATCTCGAAGGAGTTCATGATCAAAGTGATGTCGGACGTATTTGGGTCTGCGGATTGGGTTGTTGTCTCGGGGCCCGCTTCGTTTGTGATGAGGTGAAGCCGGAAGCTCACAAGGTTCTTAAGACGCAAGCATTCTGAGAAGAGAGGGTCGAGGCTTCGTATTCCGGGCCACTATCGGCCGATCCGAGAGCGATCCTCGATCCCCTCTTGGGCTAGTCGCTCACTCGCCAACGACGACTACCGAGAACGACCCAGGGACCATTCTGCCGCGTCGTCCGAACCCCTTGCCAATTGCCTGGTCTTTTGCCTTCTCGGGCTCTTTGGCTGCGGGCGACGGCTCGAACTCCGCGGCTGACAGATAGAGCTTGTGAGACTTGGGGTCGAGCGTCATCGTGCGTGCGCCGGTTTGGGTCTTGACCGACCCGGCGACGCTGAACTTCTCGGGCGATTCCTCGCGTACGATCGTCACTGTGCCGTCGCCGCCGTTGCTGCTGAAGGCCAATCCGCGATCGGCGTCGAAGAAGCAGCCGTCGGAACCTCTGCCAATTTCGAGCTCGGCGATCAGCTTGCCGTCGTCTGCGTTCGATATCATCATCTTTTGATTGGCGCAGACGCTGAAGAGCCTGCGGTTCTTCTTGTCCAGAGCAAGGCCCGTGGGCCTGGTACCCGGAGCGATCGACCAGCGTTTGACAAGCTTCAGACTCTTCGCGTCGAACTCGGCGACCTCGTTTGTATCCATGATGTTGACGAACACATGCCCGTTGCCATCCGAGACCGCAGCCTCGGGTACTCCTGCGAGCGCCACTGGCCCAACCATCTCCATCGACTGCACGTCGACAGCGGATGCGTCTTTGCTGCCATGGTTGAACGTAAAGACGCGGTTGCTCTCGGGGTCGAACATGATCGCATCGGGTCTGCCGCCAACCTTGATCTTCTGAATCGGCTTGAGCGTTTTCAGGTCGAACACAGTTACTGAATCGTCTTGACCGTTGCTCGTGAAGCCCTTGCCCGCCTTTGCGGCAACAGCAACCCCGTGAACGCCTGGCGTCTCGGTAATCTCGCCTGCGACCTTCTCGGATTCGACGTCGACGACCACGATGCGGTTGCCTCGCGAGACGTAAAGCCGATGCGCGTTCGGGATCGACCGATAGATAGTCCCAACCGCCCTCGCCGCCCAGCTTGATCTTATGAACCTTCTCATAGAACGCCATTGGCGTTTGCACTGCACTGGCGCCGTTATGCAACACGTCAATAAGGCGAACGCGAGTCTGACCATGATTGAAAATCCTTGATGAGAATTGGCATAGGAAACGCCGTGACGGCTTATGGATGAGACGTGCTGCATCCAACCCAACTCGTATAGGCGTCGATTGTTTTGCGTCTTGCCAGTGCAAGCCCGATTGTGAGTGAATTCTTATCTAAGAGAGACGCATCGACCCTCGCGTTCCAAGGTCTCCCGCTGCAGATTGGAAGCTGCGGAACCACCGCTGAACTCTTGAGCTCGCAGCATTCAACGGCAAGACGTACTCCGCGATCATCCAGATCCACGCTGCTTTTCGCTTTCCGGCTCTCCGAACTTGCGAAAGCCTGGATGGATTCCAGGCCTGAGCTGCTGCTCATCGGCCATGCGTTTGAGAAGCCCAGCCAAATGCTGCCGTTCCGCGTCGTTGAGCGCCGCGCATAACGCTTCCTCGTGCTGTCGCGCAATCCGCCCAATCTTCGGAAGCGCTTCGCGCCCGTGCTTAGTGAGATAAAGGGCATAGGACCTTCGATCGTTTGGGCTGTCGCGTCGTTCGACCAGCCCGCGCTTCTCGAGCTCGTCCAGAACCCCAACCAGGCGGCTGGGAAACATGCCCAGTTTCTCGCCGAGAGCCTGCTGGCTCAAACCGTCGGATTCCTTCAAGACGCGGAGAATGCCCACGTGCGGCGGAGTGAGGTTCAAAGGCTCGAGCCTCTCGGCAAAGCGCGACGACGAGTGCGCCCCCAGTTGAGAAAGCAGAAACGCAGGGCCTGAGTAGGGATACGCAGAAGAATCCGAATGTCGAGTTCGGGCCATTCATTACTCCAGAAAATCATTATTGACAGTAACGATTAGTCATTGTAATATTCTCTCAGTTGAGAACGCTCGCGGCAAGCACCCGACCGCAATGCGTCTTTTTGCATTCATGGTTCCGGTTTCCGCTCTCGTATTCGGAGGAGTATCCAGATGCCGCTCAATCATCTGAACCTCACCGTCCCAGAGGTTCCACGCACGCGCGAATTCTTCGAGAAGTATTTTGGGTTCCGTTGCATCATGGATCGAGAGCCCCAGTCTCTTGTTGTTCTTGTCGACGATTCGGGCTTCGTGCTTACTCTGAACAATCTCGGGAAAGTCGGCGAGGTCAAATACCCGGGCGCCTTCCACATCGGCTTCATCCAAGAGACTCGAGAGCAGGTCGACGCCTTTAACGCGAGGCTCAAGTCGGACGGTTTCGATGTGAAGCCGCCGATGGAATTTCACGGCGCCTGGACGTTTTACTTTCGTGCGCCAGGAGGATTTCTGGTCGAGGTGCAGCATCTCCCAGTGGCAAACGTGCATTCTTAGTCAACGGCGGCCTTGGGGCGTCCTGGTACTCGCAAGCTTGTCGACTTGCATGTATCGTTGTTTTGGAGCCCAGCGTTCACCGACTCTCTGAGCGTAGACAAGCGATCGAATTCATGGATCTCAGTCCAATCTTTCCGCGAGTTCTGCGGGTTGCTACGCGGCGAAAGGGCCTTTTTAAGTGGAGAATCGGCTTGTCGGTCGCCATTGGACTGGCGGCCTTCGGGTTCTACTGCGCTTTCCGAGTGGGTTGTCCCGCCCGGTCCGATCGGTACGAGCCCTAGCGAGCAACGAGAGCTATTCGCTCGAATCGCGGGCTGCGTGTTCCTGGGTCTCGCCACTCTGGCTATGGCCTGGTCGGCCAGTACGCAAGCGGCGATCTCGATTGCAGAGGAGCACGAAAAGGGAACGCTCGACTCCTTGCTGCTGACAAACGTTTCGCCGCGCGAGATCGTGTTGGCGAAATTCTTGGGGGTATTAGCGTCGGAGGTCTCGCTTTGGATTATCGCTCTGCCGTTCTTGGCGTTTGCGACGATGTTCTCAAACTGGCCGCTCGCATTTTGGTTGCTTCTGGCGGCTGGGTCGCTGACGACTTCCACGACCGCAACCGCGATAGCGCTTGCGTCCTCAGCTCGGTTTCAGAAAGTTCAGGCCGCAACGGGCGTGGCCATGACTTCGATCATGTTTTGGTTGTTTTCTCCGATGCTGGTATGGGTGATAGCGACAAAATCACGAGGCTTCGGCGGGCCTCCCTTCGCATTGCTCTTGCAGCTCTTGGATTTTCTCACGAGGTCAAGTCCGTTCGCGTTTGTCGTCTTAGCAGCGAAAGGGAGCCCAGGGACGATCGTTGTCGAACGGCTCCTCGAGCTGGCCGGTCTTCAGATCGTCTTATGCCTTTATCTGATCGATCGCGTGGTTCGAGCGCTCTTGCCCGTTCGACCTCGAGAAGAGAAGGCCGTCGCCACGCCGTTGGTGAGACCAACGGTTGAAGTCGGCGACGACCCGATCGTCTGGAGGGAATACGAACGGACCGCGAGCAAGGGCGCGTTGGATTTGTCTTGGGTCATGATCAAAGCGATCGGTGCGATTCTCAAGACGTTGATCGCGCACCTCACGCGAGCGCTCTTCACAGCGATGCTTCTCGTTCTTGTCTTGATGGCTCTGCTCGTTCCTCTGGCGATTTGCTGGCACGTGGGGAAAGAGGCATGGGCTTCGTTTCTCGAGTTCAGGGAGAACCGCTTCGGCTGGCATGGCGCAGCCGTCTTGCGCGACGAGTTCAATAAGCTTGTGAGAATGGGAGCGTGGGTCTTTGGCGCTACTCTGTTTGGAGTGGCTTCAAACATCGGGCAAGCGATTTGCACCGAGCGCGATAAAGGTACCTGGCTCATTTTCCTGACGACTCCTCTCTCCGGCCAGGAAATCGTTCAGAGCAAGTTGCTCGCGGTGCGCAAAAAAGCCCTGGGACTGCTGACCATTGGGCTCAGCCTGGCCATCGTTGGTCTCGTTTGCGGCGCCTCGATCCGTTTTGCATGGCTGTCGCCTTGGCGGCGATTGCTTCTGCGTATTACTCCGGGCCGATTTGCACGCTCTGGGCCTCGCTTCGTCCTGATCGTACGGACAAGGCGGCCAGAAGAGCTGTGCTCAACAATGCTCTCGTTTTCGTGTTTCCCAATGTGATCGTCGCGGGGCTCTGGCTTTGTTCCGCACCCCAACTGCACCGATTCGTGTTGCACCAACCAGTGGCCGTGCTGGTCGGATTCGTTTCGCTTTCGGTCCCGATTCTCACCGCAGTGATCGCTAGGCGTCGATACACTCGGCTGCTCGCTCTTTTCGACGAGTGGCAGGGCAGACCGACGAGGCGTAGACAGCCGAGCGAGGTCAGTCAGGCGATGGTCGCCTCCAATTGAATCCTTTGCCTGAAGACGACGCTTGAATCGCTTGATCAATGATTCAACGTCATTCCACAATTGCCGCCACTGCTCGCGTTCGGCTTCGGGGAGGTTTGCGAGAGAGCTCACGAGGCGCACTATCGCCGACGCCAATCACGTCAATCGCAGCAATCATTTCCAATCCAAAATTACAAAGAATGCTTACTCCAACAGCTTCCTGGCGGCCTTCAGTTCCGAGTCCACGGCGGCGGCGACGTCTTCCACGGACGGAACCACGCCGACGTCAGGCTCTATCCCCGCGTCTGGTACGTCCCGGAATGGAATTTCCGCACCCGTAGGCCAAGGCGGGCCTCCAGGGAAGTTGCCAACAAGAGGCAAGTCGACCTCGATGCGAGAGTTCGGCAGCGTTACGAAAAAAAATGCTCCGCCGTTGATGCCTCGCTGATTGCCGCCGGTCGTTTGACCTACCAGCGTGGCCAACTTGTGCTCTTTGATGGCCTGAGCAAATTGGAAAGTTGCGGAACTGTTCGAGGCGGCGATGATCACGATCACTTTTCCTTCATACCGTGGACTTTTGGGGGCGATCACGTCTCCTTTCTCGTCGTCGTCGAATTTTGTCATCCGGAAGAATCCGTCGCGAGGTTCCTTCGCGGAATCTCCCCAGTCTTTGAACGACCAATCCCATGTGTCCAGGTACGCGTCGAAAGACTTGGGCAGCGGCAAGGTCCGGTAACGCGTATAGCGCTGGAAGCGATCGTTGCGGATCTTGGATTGAGCAAGCCGAGAACACACGACGTTGCCGACGTCCAATCCGCCTTCGTTACCGCGCAGATCGATGATCAATCCTGGGATGTGCTTCTCGATTAGATCGTCGAAGCCTTTTTCCAGGAACGCTCGCCAATCCCATTTGCTGTTGTAGAGGGCCCAGGTCCGCATCTGCAAATACATCGTGCGATCGTCGAGCCGTTCGAATTTCCAAAGCGGATTGTTTTCCCCGCGCTGCGGCTCTTTGTTCGCTTTGCCGAGCAGCTTTCGCTGTTCCGGATCTTGCGCTTCGACCCTTGTCAGAATTGGCTCGGTCGACCTTGGTGCTTTAACCAAGAGTTCCATCTGTTCGCCAAGACTCGGATAAAACAGGGGAAGGAAGACGTCGAAGGCTTCAAATTTTTCCGTGCCCTGGATTTCGAGATAGACCACGCGCTTGGCGTCGTTGCCGCCGTCGGCCCTGGCGATGGTCGTCATTTTGGAGAGGATTTCCGCCGCGGCTATGCCGTTAATGGATAGAACCTCGGACCCTGGCTTTAGTTTTGGTTCAGGCGAGAGATCTTTCGTTAGGATCATTTTGCCGCCGATCCAACGGAAGCAGAACGGTACTCGGTTCTTGCCCGAGAAAAGGGCTTGGACAATGTCTTTGGGCTGGTTGAAGAAGTTCGCGTAGGTGTGCCCGCACTTGATCTTCGCCAGGAACTGGGAGATTGCGATGTAAGACTCAGCCAAAGTGCGGTCGCGGGCGAATTCGGATCGAAGCTCGGCGAAGAAACGGTCCATTTGGTCTTTGGTGTTGTACCGATAAAGCCCTGGGTGAGAGCTCCTATAAACCTGCTCGAGAACGTCGACGTCTTCGAGCAGCTTTGCCGTGGGGATGATCCTTTTTGACGTTCCGTCCGGATCGCTCGTGGGTGCTTGGTTGAGGAAGCAAACGAACAGACACGCTTTGAGAATCAAGTTCCCGCTCAACATGCTCAAGCCCTCCTCTCACGCCTTTCCGATGAGAAAAATCACATTGTTGTAGGCAGGGCAAAGCGGAATTCAAGGCCCAAGGCTCGGACGTAGTGATCAAAGTTTTGGTTTGGAGCTCCAAGCCACAAAAAAAGCCGCGCCTCTGGGGAGATCGGCGCGGCCTGGCCCAAGATTGCTTGGGACCGCTCAACCAAAGAACTTCGGAACGTTGATGTTATAGAAGTCTTGTTCGAGATACTCGAGGAAGAGGGCGAAGTTCAGGATGTTGTAGTCGTTTTGGGCGGAGGGAGTGGTATGGTATCCAGGCATCGACCCGCCGTTGAGCGACTCGACCTTGATGCCCACCGTACCCGGCGCCGCCAGCACTTCCGCTTGATCGAGCGGAGCGTCGAACGGCGAGAATCCGGGAACGATCGAGGTATTCAAGAGCACGTCAAGATACCCTGAGTGCCTGGCCTCGACGGTAAGGATCGAACCAGCGGCCGCAAGGTAGGCCGAGTCGTAAATGACAGGCGCTGCGCCAGGTAGGCTCCAACGCCTGTGTTCTCGAGCGCTTTCGAAACTTTGGCGAACGAGAGAATGTCCGGCTGCGAGAGCCCGGCGAAGGTTGGCCTTGGGCGCGCGTATTGTCCGAGCGATTCAAGCAGAAACGCGACGTGTGCGTTCTCGTCTTCCTGGATCTCGAAGAAGTTCTCCTCATTCCAGTTGGGGTAAAGGTTGGGCAGGCCCGCGGGCGAGCTCAATCGTCTGCCGCCTCCGGCAAGGGCAGCGGCCGGAGCGGCGAGCGCTCCCAAGATCGCGGAGCTTTTGAGGAACGCGCGCCGGCCGCGAACGGAGGACGCGGAACCTTCAATCGAAGAATCGGGATGTCCCGAGGAATTACGCATGATGGAATCCTTGTGAATAGAAGAAACCGACCATGGGCTCATCGCCCATTAACCGCGTCGAGCCAACGGGCCAAAGCAGGTCCGCCCGCACAACGCACCCCTGCCGCGCGGGGAGTAGGAATTATGGAAGCCCCGCGCGGACTGAGAACCGTTGCTTGATAACAAGCAAATAGGCATTTAGAATAATTGTTCGGATCGCGGCCTTTTCGCTACGGATTCGCACTTCAAACCTTGAGAGCGGCGCGAGAAATCCACGCAGCGGCGATTATTGTTCGAACCCGCGCCGACGTAATCCTTCCAATCGAGAACTTTTGTCTTTGCTACCGGCTATACGAGGCTTCGTACGTCCCGGATTCATGAAGATTTGAAATTTCTTGAACGCTCGTCGGGCTCGGCTCCTCGTTGCCGAGCGAACCGGATATCAATGGTCTCGAGGCGCCCGAGCGCCGAAGTCGTCGGCTTCACTCGACGATCTCGCCCTTTTAGCCCTTGCGGGGCCGTCTTGGCCTGGAGTCGGGCTTGATCTCGGAGGTGAAGAGCAAGAGGCAGCCCTTCTCGGTGGTGCAAGATCCATGGCTACTGCCCGCGGGGGCGCGAACGTAGTCTCCAGCAGTCAAGACGGTTCCGTAAGTGTGGAAATCACCTTCTAGGACGTAGCATTCTTCGGCGACTGCATGCTTGTGAGCTGGGAAGCGAAAACCGGGCTGGGCGCGGAGCAGGCTGGTTTGCAAGTTTCGGTCCGAGTCGCGATGGAGCACGCAAACCTCGAGGCCGGGGATGGGGGTTTGCTTCCAACCACCAAGGCCGGCGCGGCGAATGAAGACTTCGCCTGATCGATCCTCATCCGACCTGCCCATGCGATCCATGTGGTCCGAAACGGCTTCGAAGGCGTTGCTCTCGATCAACGCCTGCTTGATCCCCGGTCTGGGGGTGATCGGCGTTGCGTCTTCGGCAAGCGCGGCAAGCACGCACTGGTAAAGGCCAAGCTCCTCGGCGAGCAGCGCGTCGTTTTCCGCGAGCCGAGCCTCGACTTCGGCGGCTTGATCGGGAGGAAGAACGCCAGCGGCGTAAAGCACTGCGTCTTCGGCGGGATCATAGACGACGTTTTCGGATTCCATGTGTGGGGTTTCCAGCTCAAAGCTCTCGTAATCGGTCCCGCAGCCGGCTCATTCCCAGCCGTATTCGGGTCTTGATGGTTCCGAGTGGAGTTTCCAATCGCCTGGCGATTTCCTCATGCGTCAACCCAGAGAAAAAGGCGAGGCGAATCGCCAATCGTTGTTCTTCCGGAAGTTCCAACATCGCCGCGCCCAACCGTTCAGCCGACTCCCTTCGTTCGAGCTCGCCGCCGGTCTCGTCGTTCGCGAACAATCCGTCGCGAATCGACTCGGACGCAGGTCGTCGGCTCCGCAGGTAGTCGAGCGCTCGAGAGCGCGCCAAGAGAAGAAGCCAGGCTTCGAGGCAGGACCTCTTGGGGTCGAAGAGCCGAGCGCACCGCCAAGCCTGACAGAACGTGGTTTGTAAAAGATCTTCAGCGTCGTCGCGTTTGCCTACAAGCCGTACTAAAAAGCCCAGAATTCGGCTCGCGTAACGGTCATAACATAACGATAAAGCCTCGTCGTCCCCATCGGCCATTCGCTTAGCAAGCTCGACGTCGGTCACTTCCATAGGCTGCTCGGGTCGCCGACAAATCGGTTGGATCAATGATTCGATAAACGATGAGTGATCGACTCTACTATAGCCGCGGGAGCGCTCTCCTGCCAGAGCCGCAGCAAGCCGTTCCGTATCGCTTCAGCCGCGCACCGGCCTTGATCGACCCGAAAAGAGTACAGGGGCCTTTGGATCCTAGTACAGATGTCGATGGCCCGTCCGGCGATTAACAATTGGCAAACCGGGGTGCTTATGGTGTACCTTCGTAGGAACTTAGGAACTCCGAGCCCGCCTCGCATCCCAACTTGCGGTCGATCAAAGCCGCGGTCAGGGCCTATTCCCGCTGCCAAGCGTGACTTGGAAGCGACCTTATTAGGGTTTTGGGGTGTGGGCTGGAAGAATTCTTGATGTGGATGGATAGTGTCTCTTTAGCTCCCGGAATCTCGGGTCGAAAGTAGTGGGCGGATCGATGAAACGCGCTCTGCCGGAAAAGTGGATTGGGCGCCCTGCCGAGGAACAGGATCTCGGCAAGGCTGCGCGGCTTGCCCTCGAGAATCGGCTGGGTGCGGTCGTCTTACTCTTGCCCATGGCCGGCGCCAAGAGCGAGCAAGAGGTCGAGTGCGTTCATGAGCTTCGCGTCTGGGCTCGACGTTCAGCCGCGGCTCTAGATCTTTACGAAGATTTTCTGCCCGAGGCGCGTTTCGCTTGGATGAACAAGCGTCTTAAGCGCATCCAGCGCGCCGCCAATGACGCTCGAAACCTCGACGTACTGATCGAACGTCTCGAGAGAAGAGCCTCCAGTCGCGATGAGAAACTCTGGGCCAAGACTCTCCAAGAGGAACGCACTCGCGCTCAGAAGGCTCTAGTCGAAACTCATCAAAAACTGGCGAAGGGTCGTCGCTTCGAGCGCAAGGTTGAAGAGCTGCTGGATCGCGTCCGATTTCGCGACGAATTTCGGGCCAACGACTCGCCGATCGACTTTGGAACCTGGGCGCGAATGCGTCTTCGTCCCATGGTCGAAACATTCTTCCGCGCCTTCGCCTTGGAAGGGAAAGACGAGCAAGAGTTTCATCAGCTTCGCGTCTTGGGCAAGAAACTCCGTTACGCCATGGAGCTCCTCGCCGAGGCTTTTCCAGACGAATTTCGGTCGATCCTCTATCCCACGATCAAGGAAGTGCAAGATCGTCTTGGCGAGCTCAACGACCTGGCGACAGCCAGAGCCTGGCTCAGCAAAAAACTCGAATCCTCCGATCATCCCAACGAGACCGCCGCATGGCGACGATTGTTGGCCAAGGAAGAAGCCCGCGTAGCTCGCGCCCGCAAGACCTTCAAGAGTTGGTGCAGTCCCGAGATGCTCGAGGCTCTGCGTAAAGGCTTCGCAGCAGCTCTGTCGCCTTCGACCAAATCCAAAAAGGCAAGAACCCGAGCGGCCACAAACGGAAAACCGGGCGCCAAGCTCAAGACCAAGTCGGCCGACGTAACTCGCAAGCGACCGGTGAGGGCGGCGTCGAGGAAGTAAGTCCCTTTCCAAGACCAACTTCCAGGCTTCAAAAGCTTTGGAGCATCTTTTGCTCCTACGACGCTTCTCGATAGAACCTTTTCATTTCGTCGATCCTGCCTCGTACAAGCTCTGATTTCATTGGCTCGTAGACGAAGATCTCGGCGTCGCCTTTGCGCACCACGATCCTGAAAGGTTGCTTCAAGACTTCGGTGAGGTGGTACACTGCCGCGTACTCGGCAAGGTCGTCAAACCAGCTTGTACTGCCGTAAAGCGAAACGAATGGAGTGCTCCGAAACGACGAGTAAAGATCGATCGCTTCGTCGATCGGAATGGCCGTGGCAGGAATGAACAATCGTTCCCGCTTCGCATAACCGAACCGCTCGACCGGTTTCTTGAGCTCGATCCAGACCCCTTTGGTGAACCCATATTGTTCGGGATCGGGCTTCGCTTTTCCGTCGACGGGCTTGGCAGTCGTTTCGGGCGTAATATGCTCGCACGCGTCGACGATGTGCGTGGCCTCGTGGATCAATACGTAAACGAGCGCGTCGAGCTTCGTGCCCATGTCGATGCTCACGCTCAGCTCGGAGCCGCTGGAATCGAAGCACGTTCTTTCTTTCTTCGTGGCCCACTCCGAGGCATTTTGGCTAAGGATCGCGGCGTTGACGGTGACGTCGAACAAACGGAACGCTTCGTCGGGGTTGATGCTGGAGGTAAGCGCTGTGTTGGGCATGCCGTCGAGGAAGCTAATGTTTCGCAGCCGTTGGGTCAGGATCCGTTTCTGCAATGGCGGGAGCGCTTCGATTGCAGATTGAAACTGGCGCCTCTCCGAGTCGCTTAGCGCATGGTTTTTGGGAGTAGCAAACCCAGCCTCTTTGAACATCTCGAGGACGTCTGCCGAGGTCTCTCCAACTCGCGATTCGATTGGCTTGGCTGTATCGAGCCCGTAGCGTTTATACGCCTCGTTGGACTCGGGCGGAGGCTCGTCATTCGCCTCGACCCGAGCCAATAGCAACGCGGAGCTCGCCACTACGATAGTAATCAAAATAAGACGTGTTTGAGTTCTCAATCGTCGATTCATAGCGTTTCTCATGGAGTTTATGGTGTTGATCCCCGAGGCGAACGTCAAGCTTACTTTGCGCGGCTCCTAGGCGGAGCGCCTCGATAGACCCTCGTGCAACGTCTTTTGATGCGAATCCAACGTCTTCGAGTCCTGATCTTGGACCAAACGAGCAACATGGCGTAGGCTTGGATGGATTGGTCGGTGAAACGATTTCGACGGAGACCTCCGAGTTTGGCTGACGAAGCAATGCGTCGACGGCTCATCTGGGTTCCGATCATCCACACACCGGAGGATATGGGGAAGCTGCGCGGCGCCGTCCGGCTGGCGCATGATCGCGGCGGAGTCGCCCAGTGGGAGGCCTACGTCAGGGCGGCGGGAGAGTTCTGGCGAGCCGTGCGGGTTAGGATCGAACGACTCGACCTCGATTTGTCCAACGTTCGACTTTATCAAGACGCTCTGCCGATTTGCGGATACGAAGAGAAGATCGTCCGCGAACTGGCGCACACGGGAGCCGCGAATTATCGGCTTTTGGTCGATTTGACGTCCCGAGGGGCTTTGCTCACCGGAACGGAATCGCCTCGGCTTCTCGTCGAGGAGTACGAGCTCAGCCGAAAGGCGCTCGAGGGCAAGCTTGCGCCGGACCACGAACAGCGGGCGAAAAGCTTGCTCCAAGAACGCGATCGGTTCATCGCCAACAGGATCGAAGAAACTCTCGAGACAGACAAAGTGGGACTCATCTTCCTGGGCAGGGCCCATTCGCTCGAAGGGCTCTTTTCAGTCGACGTCGAGCTCCAGCGGCTCGACCCAGTCGACATTTCCCACTGACTCGACGGCTTTCCTCCTCGACATGTCCTATGGTCTAGCATGGAGGCAGTCCAGGCGACGCAGCCGGGCGAACGTCGTGGTCCTCCCGCGCGATCTCACCGAAAAGGAGACGAAGGTGGCAAAATCAAAGTCGAAAGCCAAGGACACTGAAGACGCCGAGCCAGGCCAAGCCGAACTGGGGGGCTTGCTAGGGGGCCTGGGCAACCTCATCGGCAAGCTCTCCGAGCTCGCGGAGAAGGGAAAGGAGCTTCAAGAGCTCAAGAAATTTGGCTCCGAAGGCGGACCTAAGGGCGTCTACGGCTTTACGATCAAGACCGACATTGGACGCGAAGGAGCACGCCAAGGGAGCGTCAAGGTCGAGCCGTTTGGAAACGTTCGAAAGGACGATCGGACCGGAAAAGCGACGGTTCGAGAGGTTGCCGAGCCTCCCATCGACGTATTCGACGAGCCTTCACACATACTCATCGTAGCCGAGATGCCAGGCGTTTCCGAACAAGACGTCAAGCTCGAACTTCGAGACGACGTGTTGGAGATCAGCGCTGAGCGAGGTCCGAAGAAGTACCGAAAAGAGGTGCTCTTGCCCATGCACTTTGAACCAGACGCCATGACCAGCACCTGCCGCAACGGCGTGCTCGAAATCAAACTCGCGCGCTAAGGATGGGGGTCCAAATCATGGCGACCATGGAAAAAACGTCGACGCATCTCAAATTGAAAGTTTCCGAGGCAATGCCCAAGGATCTTGGCAGAGGCCTTGCCAGGCTCGATCCCGCCGACATGGTCAGGCTCGAGATCGAGGTTGGAGAAGTTGTCGAAATCAACGGAAAACGGACCACCGTCGCCAAGGCGATGCCTGCTTACAAAGAGAATCGGGGCCAATCTCGCGTGCAGGTCGACGGCATCGTTCGCGAGAACGCCGGCGCTGCGATCGACGGCGCCGTCGAGGTCAAGAAGGCGAGAACCCAGCCCGCGCGGAACGTTGTACTGGTTCCCGCAGCCATCACTCCGGGCGAGCGCGATCTGAAATACATCGGAAGCCTCCTGGACGGTCTGCCCGTCATTGTCGGCGATAAAGTCCGCGCCACGCTCTTCGGCAATAAGTCCGCCGAGTTCAAAGTCTCCGCCACGACTCCGCTTGGTCCCGTCGTCATCAATCCCACGACCGAACTCGAGATCGCCAGGAGCTCCACCAAGGCGGAGCCAGGAAAGGGGGGCGATCGCGCCCGTCCGCTTTCCTATGAAGAAATCGGCGGACTGAAACGCGAATTGCATCGGATACGTGAAATCATCGAACTACCGCTGCGCTATCCGGAAGTGTTCGAAAGGCTCGGCGTCAGTCCTCCCAAAGGCGTGCTGCTCCATGGTCCGCCAGGTTGCGGCAAAACGCTCATCGCAAGGGCGGTGGCTCATGAAACCGACGCCAAGTTCTTCTCGATCAACGGTCCCGAGATCATCCATAAGTTCTACGGCGAGAGCGAGGCGCATCTCAGGAAGATCTTCGAAGAGGCCTCCAAGCAGGCGCCCAGCATCATCTTCTTGGACGAGATCGACGCCATCGCGCCTCAGCGAGACAAGGTTGTTGGCGACGTCGAGAAACGCGTCGTCGCGCAGCTCTTGGCTCTCATGGACGGACTTTCTCAGCGCAGAGGCGTGATGGTCTTGGCGGCGACCAATCTCCCCAATGCGCTCGACCCAGCCCTGCGCCGGCCTGGCCGGTTCGATCGAGAAATCTCGATCTCGATCCCCGACCGCGACGGCCGTAAAGAGATCCTCGAGATCCACAGCCGCGGTATGCCGCTTGCCGCCGACGTCGACCTGGCCCACCTCGCGAGCATCACGCACGGATTCGTCGGAGCGGATCTCGAGTCGCTGTGCAGAGAGGCTGGCATGCTCTGCCTCAGGCGGCTCCTTCCCGCCATCGACTTCGGATCGGGACAAATCCCATACGAAACCCTACGCTCGCTCGAAGTTCGCATGGCCGACTTCGAAGGCGCTTCCGCGAAGTCGAGCCTTCGGCCATCCGCGAAGTCTTTGTCGAAATCCCCAACGTCGGCTGGAACGACGTCGGTGGACTGAGCCAGGCCAAGCGCGAACTGATCGAATCGGTCGAATGGCCGCTCAAACACCCAGAGGCGTTCGCCGCCGCAGGGCTCAAACCGCCTCGCGGCATTCTACTCTCTGGAGCTCCAGGCTGCGGCAAAACGCTCTTGGCCAAAGCCGTCGCAAGCCAAACCCAGGTGAACTTCATCTCGATGAAAGGACCATCTCTGATTTCGAAATATGTCGGTGAATCTGAGCGAGGCGTTCGCGACGTCTTCCGCAAGGCCAAGCAGGCGGCGCCTTGCATCGTCTTCTTCGATGAGATCGACGCGCTCACTCCGGCTCGCGGTTCGGGCGGGGCCGACTCGGGCGTTACCGAGAGAGTCATCGGCCAGTTCCTCGCGGAAATGGACGGAGTCGAAGACATGAACGGCGTGCTCGTCCTGGCGGCGACCAACCGGCCGGACATCCTCGACCCTGCCCTGCTGCGACCGGGCCGATTCGACATTCAACTCGAGATTCCACTGCCCGACCTCGAGGGTAGAGGCGAGATCTTTCGCATCGCATTGCGCGACAAGCCGGCGGCCAACGACGTCTCGATCGACGACTTGGCCTCGCGCTCAGAAGGCTTTACCGGCGCCGACATTCAGGGCCTTTGCACGAGGGCCGCGCGCACAGCCCTTCGAGAAGCTCTCGAAGAGCCGGGCAGGGATCCAGACGAACTTCCGTCGATTCAGATCACACGCGCGCACCTCGACCATTCACTCGAAGAAGCCCGCGCCGACTGCCTCAGACTCGAACCCAGGAGAAGATGAGTCGAGCCAGGCCGTACGACCAGACCAGAGAATCGCAGCTAATGACAATGATGAATGAATTTGGCGTATATTTGTACGGATTCATTCCTTCTGGAGCGTCGATCGATCTCGAGAACGTTGCGGGGATCGAAGGAGACGATTCGGTGAAGGTAGTTGTGCTGCCCTGCGCCTCGGCCGTCGTCGGCGAGATCGTGGTCGAACCGTTCGAAGCGGCGCTTGCCGACGGACCCAATCCAGATTGGCTGATACCTAGGGCTCTGGGGCACGAACGCGTTCTTGGAGCCGTCTTGACTCGCTCGGCGGTACTGCCCGTCAGATTCGGAACGCTCTTCTCATCCCGAGAGGCGCTTGCAAGCCTTTCAGAGACGTATGCGACGGCCATCGGCGACTATTTCGCAACTGTTGGAGATCGTTGCGAATGGTCGCTCAAAGGCTGGCTGGACGCCGAGGCGGCCGACCGCGCGCTCGAGCTCGATCCAGAGCTCGCCGTGCGCAAGGCTCGGCTGCCGGATTCTCCGGGGGTCCGGTATTTCCAGGAAAAAAGGCTCCGCGACGACGCTCGACTTCAGGCCAGGCGCATCGCCGCCTGCTCCGCCGCCGAGGTACGCGCGGCCCTTCGAGAGGTTTCCAGCGAAGTACGTTCGCTTCCGCTCAAGACTTCCACTCAACCCGCTCGAGAAATCGTGCTCAGCGACGTGCTGCTCTTATGCAGAGGATGCGAACACGAGGCTCTTGAAGCCGCTGAGCGCGCATCCTCGAGGACGGGAGGGCTTTTGACTCTCGAATCCTCGGGGCCTTTGCCTCCCTATCACTTCTGCCCTCGGCTCGCGGACGCTTCGCGCTGAATGCAAGCGATGTACGATAAAACCTCGACAAGTCGCATCGTATGCTATGTCGAGAGTATACCAATACAAGCAAAACTTTAATTGTATAGAGATGTTCGTGTGAGTGTGGCGTCTGTTTTTTGCATCGAAGCGAAGCCGACCTTGAATCAAGTACTACGCTAACTTCCAGAGCAAGGGGATCTTGCTCGACTCGAATCGAAGTTGAATCGAAGTTCACCCATGATGAAGTGGAGAAATCGCAATGGCGAAGGTTACCAAGTCCAC
This sequence comes from uncultured Planctomycetota bacterium, assembly GCA_963818975.1. GTDB lineage: Bacteria > Planctomycetota > Planctomycetia > Isosphaerales > Isosphaeraceae > CAWFUI01. The sequence continues at coordinate 188,504 of CAWFUI010000012.1, forward strand.
CGACAGTTCCAGCCTGGCCGAAGTTGTCGACCGCATCCTTGATAAAGGCATCGTGGTCGACGCCTTTGTCAAGGTGTCGCTCGTCGGCATCGAGCTTCTCTCGGTCGAGGCCCGCGTCGTTATCGCGTCGGTCGAGACTTACCTGAAGTATGCAGAGGCCATCGGCCTGACGGCGACCGCGGCCAACCCGGCCTAAGTCCCAAGCGTCCAGCTCGCGTCGTCGGGCGGGAGGCGCCTTGGCCTCTCTCGCTCGGCGCGTGGGCAGACATTTCCTCAACAACAGGAGAAGACTCGCCATGGCGAATTTCCACGACCGCATGAAATCCTTCACAGACCGCCTACAGACCTCGATCGAGGATCGAGAGACTGCGCTGGCGCACGTCCACCAAGCCACCGTTGACCTGCTAGGCGGAGCGCGTATGTTCATGAACAACGTCGCGCAGGATCATCAGACGATGGCAGAGGAGCTCAACCAGTTTCTCTCCGACACACGATCCGACCGTGAAGAAACGGTCGCCCAAATGCGTGAAAACCACCGCGAATTCTTGGACGAAGTGTCCGCTCAGCACGAGCAGAGGGCCGAGGACGTCGACGAATTCCTATCCAACAGCCGCAGCAACCGCATGGAAACCGTCGGCGCCATGCGTGAAGCTCATTGCGAACAATTGGACGCAATGCGCGAAAAGCTGCGAGAGAATCTCGACGAGGCCAACAAAGCGCGGCTCGAGGCGGTTGAAGCACTTACGGACGCCTTCCGAACGGCACGACTGGACCTCGCGGCCGACCTGCACCAAGCAGCCATGTCGTGGCGAATGTTCGCGTCCCATGGTCGAACGCCGATGCTCGAGAGCAAACCTCGAAAATCCGCGTCCGAGGAGACGAAAGTCGTTCACTCGCCGACCAAAGCAGCCAGTCACGCGCCCAAGGTCGAAAGTCGAACAAAGAAGTCGAAGGCGAAGACGTCTTCGAGCGCCGCGGCAACGTTGACAAAAACGTCCAGGCCCGTCGCCAAATCGAACCATTCGACCACGGCGGCCAAGAAGCGCAAGACGCGATAAGTCGGTTTAGGGCGCGTAAGACGTGTTTGAATCTCGCGTCCCACATGGCAAACCCAGACCGCCGCCGGGCCCACGGGACGCCCGGAAGCCCGGCGCGGACTCCCCAACCGCGATATCGCTCGAAGCCGAGCACAATCAAGGAGATGACTATCAGTGAATACCGACGACCTGAACGTCCTGTCGATCAAACAACGCCCAGACTTCGTCCAAACGCCCTCCGTCCGCAGCATCGCGGATCGCGCATTGTCCTACCTCCAGGCAGGCTATCCCGTTCATCTTAGCGGACCCGCCGGAACCGGCAAAACCACCATGGCCCTGCACGTCGCCGCACAAATCGGCAGGCCCGTGGTGTTGATCCACGGCGACGACGAATTTGGCAGCTCGGACCTGATCGGCGGCCAGCTCGGCTACCGGTCGACCCGGGTCGTCGACAACTTTATCCATTCTGTTATGAAAACAGAAGAGAATGTTTCCAAAACGTGGGTTGACCATCGCCTGACCAACGCGTGCAAGTTCGGCTTCACCGTGATCTACGACGAGTTCAATCGCTCGAGGCCCGAGGCCAACAACGTTCTCCTGGGCATCCTCGAAGAACGCCTGCTGGAGATGCCCGCGGGACGCAGCGCGGAGGGCCATCTCCAAGTCCATCCGCATTTCCGAGCCATCTTCACCAGCAATCCCGAGGAATACGCCGGAGTCCACAAGACCCAGGACGCTCTTCTTGATCGCATCATCACCATTACCGTCGGGCATCACGACAGCGAGACCGAGTCCGAGATCACCGCTGCTAAATCGGGCCTGGACCCCGAGGACGCCGAGCGAATCGTCAAGGTCGTTCGCGATTTCCGAGGACTGGGCGTGCTTTCGCTCGCTCCCACGGTCCGCGCCTGCATCATGATCGCCCGGATCACGGCGCTTCGAGGCGCCAGCGTCGCTTGCGACGATCGCGTCTTTGCCGAGACCTGCCGAGACGTCCTCCGCGTCGACGCCGTCAAGATCACCCACGAAGGTAGCCCCGTGGGCGAAACTTGGCTCGACGACATCCTCGCCAAACACTGTCCTTCCAAACAAACTCTACCCAAACTCGCAGTCAACGGGGCGGCCCACGGTCGCCGCGTCGTCGCCAACTGATCGAAAGGTTACTCGCAATGGCAAACCCAAGACGCGGAGTGCAATCGATCCGAACCATGGGCGCGCTCGTCGACAACCGACGCGTCCGAACGCCAGCCGGCGCCCTCCTCGAAATGTCGGCAATGGCCAACGAAAAGCTCCTGCTCCAAAAAGAACTTCAGAGGTGGGATCGACGCTTCGTCGAGATCCAGAACAGGCTCGCGGCCATCGCCGCCAAGGAACGCCGACTACTGAAGGTGATCCAAGGCGACCAAATGCCTCCAGGCGTCCACGACGTCTCGCGCAACTGCGCCCCGAACCCAATCTCGGCTCGACCAGTACAGTCAGAGACGCTCTCGGAATTGTCCCCAGCCACGATATCACGCTTCAAGGTCCAAGAGCTTTCCTATTGAAAGGGAATGCAGCATGACAATGATCGCAACGGATTCAACCGAGACGCTCGCTCAAGTCAAAGGTCGCTACCTCTACGCCATTATCGACGGCGGCCAAGAGCAGACCTTGGTCGGCATCGTTGGAATGGACGGAGCAGACGTCTATACCCTTGGCGACGGCCAAGTCTCAGCCGTCGTCAGCGACTTGCCCGACCGCAAAGTTCGCCCAGAGCGCCGACGCCTCGCCGCCCACCACGCCGTCCTCAAAGGATTGATGACCGAACACACAGTCTTGCCCATGGCCTTTGGACTCATCGCCGACGGCGAAGAACAGGTCAGGCGCATCCTCCAGCTCAACAGCGATGCATTCGCCGATCAAATTCGCCGCGTCAAAGGGAAAGTCGAACTGGGCCTGCGCGTCGCATGGGACGTCCCCAACATCTTCGAATACGCCCTCAAGATTCACCCAGAGCTCGCTGCGTTCCGCGATCAAATCTTCAGAGGCGGCCGAGAACCCTCGCAAGACGAGAAGATCGAGCTCGGCAGAGCGTTCGAACAGAGCATGAACGACGACCGCGAGGCGCACATCGAGCGCGTCACCGCCTCGCTTGAACCGCGCTGCGTCGAAATCGTCAACAACAAACCGCGCAACGAACGCGAGGTCATGAACCTGGCCTGCCTGGTCGACCGCAATCGCGTGAAAGACTTCGAGGCCGCCGTCATCGAGGCGGCGCGTTCGTTCGACAGCCATTTCTCGTTCGATTTCAACGGTCCGTGGCCTCCCCACAACTTCGTCGAAATTGAACTGCGCACTGTCTAGATCTCTGACCTAGAGTACGAAAGGAAGGGTTGCGCTGTGTTCTTGCTCGACGATCTTGCTGTTGTACCGGTGAAGTCGATCCTCTCGCTCTTTCGAGAGATCCACAAAGCCGCCGTGAAGGAGACAGCCGACGAGGCAGACGCCCTCAAGGCCGAGCTTGGAACACTCTACCAATCGCTCGAAGCCAGGGCCATCAGCGAGGCAGACTTCGACGCTCGCGAACAACAGATCCTCGACCGCCTGGACGAGATCGATTCACGAGAGTCCGAATCCGCGGAGGAGGACGACGAAGAAGAACAGGAGTACGAAGAAGATACCGAATTCGACGAAGAGGCGGACGACGACGAAGCGTCTTGAGCCGTCTTCGAACGACAAGTTGATTGACGCTTTTCAACATCAATGATCAACGGAGACATTCGATGAGTGTGGGATCTTCCGAGCTAGAGCAAACGCGAACTGAGGAGCTAGGCGAAGCCGACGTTCGTTTAGACGTCGAGATCGACGAACTTTCAGACGGTTCACGGGAAATCGTCAAAACCCAAAGTCCTAGGCCCATCGTTAAGCCCACGGCCAAGCGATGTCCCGCGCCTCACTCGCGCCCTCGATCGCGGCTTTTGGCCATGGCCGACGGTTACCTCCAAGCGGGTTCGATCTACCAGGCTCAAGAGATGTATTTCGACCTGATGGACGCCTACCCGGAAACGGTCGAAGCCAGGCGGGCCGAGGATCGAATCATGGAACTCGCAACACGACACGAACAGGCAGGCGAATTGCATCTCGCCCGCGCGCTCTACGAGCGTTTGGCCTGACCTAACGTTTTAGCCCTGAAGGGGCGATTCACAATCGCCTTGGGCAGCGCCAAGGATCCTCGGAGGCCGCATTCGATGGACGCCAGGGAAGACGAATCTGCAAACGATCAACCAATCGACGACGGCCGCCCGCTCTCGCTTTGTGAGACGCTTGATCGTGTTCTCAACAAAGGCGTCGTCGTGGCTGGCGAGGTTGTGATCTCGGTCGCGGGCATCGACCTGATCTACCTGAATCTTCGGGTCCTGCTGACGAACTTCGAGGTTGTGCAAAACCACAGGCGCGAGGCGGCGATGCTTTCCCTCGGCGGAGGCGCTCGAGCATGATTGCCAATCTCGCCGATCCCATAGGCTGCATCGATCCGGAAGCGCTATCGACCTTCTCTCGACTGCTCGACGCGCCAGGCCCTACAAGCGCGGGCCGGATTGCGATCGACCCAGAGGACGTCAAGAAGGGACTTGGCAAGCTGGTGCTCACCGTGGTCGAGGTGCTTCGCGATCTGCTCGAGAGGCAGGCCGTCAGGCGCATCGACTCAGGTTCGCTGTCGGAAGAAGAGGTCGAGCGCCTGGGCGTCACTTTCATGCATCTTTCCGAGCAGATGGACGTCCTCAAGAAGGTGTTTGGGCTCGAAGGCGAGGACTTGAACATCGACCTTGGCCCTCTGGGCAAGCTTCTCTAACACGAGCGAAGGAGTACGCCGATGAATGCGACGACGATGGAACTTGCCAACTGCCACCGATGCCGAGGCACGGGTACGGGCCTTTACAACGTGCTTTCGACGCTTTCGATCTGCGAGGTCTGCGACGGCACGGGAGTTGCGCCCCAGCCCGAGTCGACCACGACGCATGGTCCATGCACCGTCTCCGAGACCGCGCAGACGCCACATCAACGAGCTCGAAGGGTCAACAAATGATTCCTCCCAGGACGATGCGAAACGTGAAGTCTTCCCTCATCAGCGCCTCATTCCGCAGGGTCTATCAAGACGGCCGAGTGACGTTTGCCAGGCGAATTCGAACGCTCGGAAATCTATTGAATGTTCGTTCGCCGCGCCGGCCCTAACGCAGTGTACGCAAAGCGAGCTTTCCCCAGCTCTTATCATCAAGGATTCGAAGAATGTCGATCAATGCCCCTCCGAGAGTCGCTGCCCACTCGATTCATAGCGCCACCTTGGCAGACGTTTTAGAGCGTGTGCTCGACAAGGGTCTGGTGATTGCGGGCGATATCAAGATCAAGCTTGTGGACATCGAGCTTTTGACGATTCAGATCCGCCTTGTGGTGGCGTCGGTGGACAAGGCTCGAGAGATGGGCATGGACTGGTGGACGAACAACGCAGACTTCCAAGCCATGCCGCCTCAGCCTCCGCCTCTCACCTCCCTCGAGCACACCGAGCTCCAGACCCTCCGCGACCGCGTCGCGAAGCTGGAAGCCCAAGTGGCGCCGGTGCAGTGAAGTCGGCTGACGGAGCTGCGGGTGCTGTGAAAAGTGGACCTCTAATGCTGTTTGTGCACGAAATTTCTCAAGGTGGACCCTACAACGCAGGGCTTGTTTCAATTCACGTTTTGCTTTGGATCGTTCTCGCTTCTCCACTCATTCGGGAGAAACGAGGAAGGTGGGGCTGAGCTTTCAGACTGTCTGCGATCGGGGCCGAGCTTTCAGTCTGTCTGCGACCGAGTCAGCGCGCATGACTTTCGCCAACCGTTCAGAGATGATGGAGAGAACGTCGCAAGATAAAGAATTGGTCTGCAATGAGATCAGCGGCACAATCAGCAACAGCCTTGTGCGATGGGAAGTAATCTCCGTCTCGGCCGAGAAAGTGTGGCCCTAACAGGAAGACCACCCATGGCAGACGATCGGTTTGGCAGCCTTCGGTTCCAAGTCGTGATCAGCGGAATCTCCGTCGCCCAATTTCGCGAGGTTGGAGGACTGGTCTCATCGATCGACGTGATCGAGTTCCGCGATGGATCCGAACCGACCGTCACACACAAAATCCCCGGACGAATCAGGTACGAGAACGTCACTCTCAAGTGGGGAATGACCGCCGACATGGAGCTTTACAACTGGCACCTGAATATCCTCAGCGGAAAGATCGATAGCCGCACCTTTTCCATCATCCTCTTGGACGCCTCCGGGAACGAAGTCGCTCGTTGGAACTTCGTCAATGCTTGGCCCTGCAAGTACAGCGGGCCTTCGCTGAATGCCCAAACCAGCGAGATCGCTATTGAGACCCTCGAAATCGCCCACGAAGGGATGGAACGAGTCAAGTGAAGGCGAGTCGCTGATGAATGCCGTAGATTCCGAGCCTGACCTTCGTTAAACCCTGCCTCCTCAGCCCCAACTCTTGCCTCCTCCTTCGACGAATTACTATTTCAATGCCTGAAGTGTCTTCGGCCTGTTAGGACCATGGCGATGCCGTGTTCGTTGCAGGCTTGGATGGTTTCGTCGTCGCGTTTGGAACCTCCCGGTTGAATGATGGCTGTCACGCCAGCGGCGGCCGCGGCGTCGGGGCCGTCGCGAAAAGGGAAGAACGCGTCGGAGGCCAGGACCGAACCGACTGCGCGTTCGCCTGCCTTCGAGACGGCGATCCGAACCGAGTCGAGCCTGCTCATTTGGCCTGCTCCGACGCCGAGGACTTGACCTCCCTTGGCGATGACGATCGCGTTCGATTTCACAGCCTGGCAGACGCGCCAAGCGAACTCGAGATCGGCAATCTCGCGCTGTTGGGGCGCGTTTGGTCGGTACTGACCCCTGGCCTGGGTGGTCTTCGACCGAGTCCCAGTCCTGGACGAGCATACCGCCTTCGATTCTACGAAGATCCCAACCCTTGGGCTTTGGGGAACCAGGACCGATCGGGGCGCCGAGCTCGAGCAAACGCACGCTTTTTTTCCAGGTGGGTATGGTCGTCAGCTTCTCGAAGGCGTCGGGCGTAAACGAAGGAGCGATGATTGCCTCGATGAACCGGCCAGGAGTGCAAAGCCGATCGGCGGTCGCCGCGTCGAGCGGTCTGTTCAGCCCGACGATTCCGCCAAAGGCGCATCACAGGGTCTCCTTCATAAGCCAGCTCGAACGCCTCGTCCAATGTCTCCGCGGTCCCCATTCCACAGGGGTTGTTGTGTTTGAGGATTGCCGCGGCAGGCTCGGAGAAGGATCGGACCAGGCGGAGGGCATTGTCGAGGTCGAGCAAGTTGTTGTAGGAAAGCTCTTTGCCGTGGAGCATCGTCGCGGTCGCCAGAATTTCTCCATCCTCGCTCGGGTCGATGTACAGGGCTGCCTTTTGGTGCGGGTTTTCGCCGTAACGTAAGACGGTCTTCAGGTCGAGAGAAAGCTCGAGCTTCGGCCGAAACGGGCCGTCGGACTGCTCGGAGTTCGGACCGGAGAGCACTGCTGTTTCGAAATAGCGAGCAATGGCGCTTTCATAACGAGACATGAGCAGAAAGACATGAGCTGCCAGTTCGCGGCGGGCGGCCAACGACACGCCTCCGTGGAGGCCGAATTTCTCGATGAAGGCTTTGTATTGCGAGGGGTCGGAGAGTACGGCGACTCGTGCGTGGTTCTTGGCTGCGGCTCTGGCGAGGCTTGGCCCGCCGATGTCGATCTGTTCGACGGCGTCTTCGAACGAAACGTTGGGCTTGGCGATGGTTTGCTCGAAGGGGTAGAGGTTGACGACGACAAGGTCGATGGGTTCGGCGCCGATTTGGGCGATCGCGGTCGAGTCTTCGGGAAAGTCGTCTCGGGCCAGGATGCCTGCGTGGAGTTTAGGGTGCAGGGTCTTGACTCGGCCTCCCAGAATTTCGGGTTGGCCTGTGTAATCGGCCACCTCGATTACCGGGAGGCCCGCGTTAGCGATTTGGGCCTTGGTGCCTCCGCTGGCGAGCATCACGACGCCCCGTTTGGCGAGTGCGGAGGCCAATTCAATAAGCCCATGTTTGTCGGAAACGCTCAGGAGAGCGCGCTTAATCGGGACGAGATCGCGGTGCAATGTTGAACCTTTCTCACAAGCGACGGGCGAACGCATTGGGTGCGGTCGCTGGGTCTTGAGAAGGTTGTTCTATCGCAACGAGCCAGCGCCTTCCATCCCCGAGCGTTCGACTCGAGCAATTGATGGGAGGGTTTGGGAACGAGGGGAACGGGCCTTGGCCGCCTTTAGTTGTTGCCTTCAGGCTTTTCCATGTCTTCGCCTTTGCCCTCTTCTTTGCCTTCTTCCTCGGCCTCTGCCTTCTTCTTTTCGGCTTTGGGGGCCGCCTTGGCTTTGGGTGCATCTTCGCCGTCGTCGTCCTTAACGGCCGCGGACGGCTCGACCGTGACTTTCTTGTTGGGAGGCAGATAGCCGAAAATGGGGAGATTGGGATCGCGATAGAGCATCGGCGTCGCCTCACCGATCTCGCGCAGGCACATGATGATTCCCGAGGCAGTAGCAATGTAGATTCGGTCGTTGACGTTGTTTGTGAGGTCGACATGGAACTCGCGCATGTTCAAGCCGCTGCGTTCGCGAGTGGCGCGAGGGTCGGCGATGATCCGTCCCGTGGCTCGATCCATGATGAAGAGGTCTCCGTCGTGGGATTGCAGGTAGATGCGGGTTCGGCCGACGGCCAGCACGCGTCCGCCTTGCGTTTGCTGGGTCCAGTGCGGCTCGCCGGTATGGGCGTCCAGGCTGCTGAACTCACCAGCGACGTTCACAACGAAGACGTCGGAACCCGCGACGATGGGTTCGTGATCGACGGGAGCGCCGGTAGGGAACACCCAGTTCTTCTTCCCATTGAACAGGTCGAGCGAGTAGACGCACTTGTCTAGGGAGGGGATGAGGATCGTCCTGGTTTCGAGCGGGGTAAGGTTCGCGCTCACGGGCCCGCCGGTTCGGAACCTCATCAGGATGTTGGTTTTCTCGGTCTCAGCGACATAGACTTTGCCGTCGGTGCTGCCAAACGCGAAAAGGCGTTTGGCCAAGAGGGGCGCGAGGTGACCTCTCCGTTGGTCTGCCAGGCCCAAGAGAAGAGAGGTTTCTTGAGCTGGCGGCCGGTTTTGGGGTCGTTCAACTTGTAGCAAAGGACCCGGCCCGAAGCTTGGCCGACCATGACTCGTTCTTCGTCGGCGGCAATCGGGCTCGAGATGGTGGCCATCGCCTCGAGCGGGTTGGACGAACCGCCGGGCTTGCCCGCGGTGAGGGGAATCGACCAGATCAGATTGCCGCTGCTTCGTTCGAAGCAGAAGAGGATGTTGCTGCTGGCTGCGAACACGCTTGTCGAGTTGACTGCCGGCTGTACGGCGGTCCTGACATAGGTGTCGTTGATTTCGCTTTCCAGGGCCAGTCGCTGGCGCCAATGGATCTTTCCGCTCTCTGGATCGATGGCGTAGAGGCTTGCGGAGTTGGTCTGGGCGAAGAGCACGCCGCCCTCGAGGTCGATGCCCAGCAGTCGCTCGTTGAGCCCAGCGAAGGGAACCGACGTGAACCACTGTCGTTCCAGTCCCACGCGTTCCAGAGACGTGCGAGTCGGCAGCAGGTCGCGCGTGATGTGCGATTGGGCTCTACTATTGGATGCACTAAGCGCGACTGCGCAGATCGCACCCAGGAATCCAAGGCGGAGGCACGACATAACTGGGTCCTTTCAGCGAGGACTTCAAATCGGCGCGGGACTTCTCAAAGATACCATATCTTCCCTATGCAGTGTCTTCAGCGCCATCAACTTTCCCAAAAACCGGGTCTTCGAAGGGGAAGGCCCATGGGAGTTCAGACTCTTCCTCGGCGTCGACGAGTCCGGTAGCTTTTCGCCCTGAAAGGTCCGAGTCCGATTCTTCAGCCGAGTTGTTGGAGTTCTTCTCGTCGCCTGAGGGGTCGAGCACACGTATGCCGGCGCGACAGATCGGACATACGTCGGCGAGCCCGATAAAAGGCTGTCCGCAGCGAGCGCAGAGACCTGCACTGCGTCTCAAAGTGGGAAGCGCGGCTCTCAGACTGGCGGCCTGCGGGACGTCCGCGAATCGCTCGACCGCACGGGTTGCCAGATCGACGAGGTCGATGTCGACTCGACCTGAGCGGAGACGACGTTGGAGCCATCGAAGCAGCCATTCCATCAATTCAACGTCGAGGGCGGCCGTCGAGGCTGGATCAGCATGCCTCGAGAGCTTCTCGTGCAGAGCCAAAACCAGTTCGGCGTCGTTGTTCGAGCGCGCGGTTTCGAGCTGGGACCGAACCGACTCTGCAGCTTTTAAGCGAGCGGCTTCAAGGCTTTGCGCCGGGCGCTGCTCCGCATCGGGGAGCTCCAACAGCAACGACTCGGCCCTGGCCCACTCGAACGACTCAATAGCTCGAGACAGCTCAGCAAAACGCGGGTCTTGTTCCGAGGTTCGTTCAGCCTGGACGCTCGAGCCCGAGTTTGATTGCGGGGCATTGACCAGGAACGTTCTGGCCAGCTCAAGCGTCGAGCAGCACTCCGAAAGAAATAAGAAGAGGCCTTGGAGAACCTGGCCGCCGAGCATGAATCCCAGGAGATAAGCGACGAACAGTATCGCTGTAGCAAGCTCCATTGCGGAGCTTCGACCGATGGCGCCAGGAGCGTTCTGTCGGAGGATGTGATAGCCGCAGAGCAGGAGGCCCAGCACGAGCATTGCAAGCGGGCTGATGAAAGCAACCCGCCGGATGGCGTTCGAGGCGCTCAGCGCGGGAGCTTCGTTTTGCGGAGGGTGCGCGGTCACTGGATCTCGACCCGTGGTTTGAGGCGTTGTTCGCCATCATACCGCGCGGGTTCGACGTGTTTAAGCAAGCCGAGCCTCGACAAAAGAAAAGACCGACGACTCCGGGGTCGTCGGTCCAAAGTTGGAGGGCCGAGTCGTCTACTGACTTTTCAGTTTTCGACCTGACGGGCGATGCGGTTGACCGCCGGCTCGACTTGTTCGCCGAAAGGGGATTCCTCGAGCTGATACTGGAGCAGGTAAGCGTCTTCGCCAGTGTCTTCGTAGAACTCCCTGATCACCTCGGTGGCTCGGAAGCTCTGGTTTCGGTAGAAGAGCTGGGCGGAGAGGTTCGACTCGCGGACGTGTAGGACGATCTTGGTCCGCCTTTGGCTCGAGAGCTTCCCGATGAGCTTGCCGATCATCTGGGCGCCAACTTTCAGGCGTCGATAATCGGCGTGGACCGCGAAATTGAGGACTTGGAGCTTGCTTTTGTGGAGTTCGTAGATCATGAACCCAACAACGCGTTCTCCATGCTCGGCGATCATGCCGATGCAGTTCCGCTGGCGCAAGACTCGCAGGAACTCTTCCTCGCACCAGGAGAGCTGGAAGCTCGATTGCTCGATGCCCAAGACTTCCGGCATGTCGCGGCGAATCATCCAGCGGATGTGAACCCGGATCTGCGGCTTCTGGGCCTGAACCGTGCTCATCGAGCCTCCTTCCTTGGAATGGACGTCGACCATTCTCGGCTTGGTCTTCGCCGAGCGGTCCGAAGATTCTGATCCGACCCTGAGACGTGAGAGGCGATATCGGAAGGGACGGCTGGACTGGGCGATTCATCTCGCCGGAACGCCGCCGAGCCCGGAGCGTGGCGGATTCTAGCGAAGGTGGTCGCAACTGCCAAGTCCGGATCGCTCCCAAGAATCTCTCGGGGGTCGGAGTCCGAAAATGCCTACCCTTCGACTATCGCTTTTATCGACATCTCGCGGGTCGCTTCGTGAGGATCGAATCGATTACAAGGGTTTAGAGCCGTCCGTAGGCGTAATTGCCGTTGTTCGGGTCGAAGTCCGCCTCGGTCAGTCCCACGTTCAGTTTGAGGTTCACATAGTTGTATTCCTCGACCAGCTGCCCTTCGACTCCTGGATCTCGACCCCAATCGTAAGCCTCGAAACGAATGGGCAGGCCGAGCTCGTGGTCGATGAACACCCTGACTTTGGCGAATTGCAAGCCCTTGATCTTGGTGGCGTGGAAGGTCTCGATCATGGTGCAGGCCCTTTCTCCCACGTGAGTTCGCTCGAGAATGGTAACCTTCGTATCCTCCGGCTTCAGCTCCACTTTCCAGTGCTTCTCGAGCAGGTTTAGCATGTTCGCAAGCCCCGCTTCGGTAATCGGGTGCCGGTTGTCCTCCATCGCCCTGGAGCCCTTGGGATCCAAGAGAAGCGTGCCAGCCACCAGCTTGCCGATGCCGACGTCGTGGGCCACGACTTTGCCGTTGTGCCTGCCAGCGATGTAAATTGCCTCGCGCCCGGCGTAAGGCTTGATGAATTTCAGATAGACGCTCATCGGCTGATTGCGGACCTTCAGGTGCATCGAGTGGGGAGCGTACAGCTTGCCGTTAATACGTTCTCGCTTAATAAATGTGCATGTATAATCACTAACGTGAGAGAGCCGGCTTTGGCACTCCGCCAGCAATTTGAAGGCTTTTTCGATCGATTCCGTCGTAGCGGAATTTGCGGCGGGTCGTGCGACCGCTGGCGAGCGGTCGAGTTTGATTGCCGACGCCGACGAGGCAATTTTGGAGGGCTCTTCTCGAGGGGCAGCCGTCTTCGAAACGGCTGACCCGCTGGCTGGAGAAGACGCCGAGGAGTGCGCGGGGGTCTGGAGCGGGGCGTTTGAAGGGCTTGGCCCATCCTGCTTGGGGTCGGGAGCGGCGGTCGAGTAGAATTGGGCGCCCTCAGGCGGCGCCAGGCCCAAGACGGTCGACGATTGGAGCGCTGCCGCTGCCAGTGCGACAATCGCCGCGGAGCGGCAAGCGCCGGCGAGTCTCATTTCGACAACTTTGATCGAGCGCTGAACAAGCATGAAAGCGAGCCTTCCCGGTACGGCGCTCTCCCATTCGCCCGCTTTCCCTCGTCGCTCTCGAGCGTCGGGGCGTTCGGCCGTCGGCGGCCCGCTGGACGTAAGAAACGCGCGTAGCTTGCGTTTTCGTCCACAAGAGGCCGTAGACTTCCGTGCAATTTTCGAGCCAAGCCCAATCTCTTCCTAAAACGGTTGGTTCGGCGGGATCTTAACGATTTCAACCGCAAACCTTTATCGATCGGCTTGTCATTTCTCCAAGCAAATGGACAATCTTACAAAGTGTGCCAAACGATCCCGCGAAGCGCTTTGCCTTGCAAAGACTCGGCGTCAGAAACTGGGGAGCCAATATTGACTCGAATCGACAAGCGTCTGAGGATTGAGTCGATCCTCTCTCATCCCTTCGAGCAAAACTCCTACGTCCTTTGGTTGGAAGGGGGCGCGGAGGCGTTGGTCGTCGACCCTGGCTTCGACCCCGTATCGATTCTCGAGGTTCTCGGCGGCAATGGTCTGAGCCTCTCCGGCCAGCTTTTGACGCACGGTCATGCGGACCACATAGCCGGGATCGCCACGATCCGTCAGGCGTTTCCGGACGCGCCCATCATCATCGGTCGAAATGAGGCTCACCTACTCTCCGATCCGAACGAGAACCTCAGCGCGAAGTACGGGTTCCCCATCACTGCGCCCATGGCCGACCGGTTGGTCGACGACGGGCAAAGGCTCGAGATCGCGGGATTGTCGCTGCTGATTCGAGAAATCCCCGGCCACAGCCCCGGCTCGGTGGCCTACATCCTCGACCAATTCAACCCCTGGGTCGTCTTTGGCGGAGACGTCCTGTTCTCGGGATCGATTGGCAGAACCGATCTAGGCGGATCGTTCGAGACTCTGGCGCGTGGGATTCGCACCAAGTTGTTCATCCTTCCCGACGACGCCGTGGTCTTTTCCGGTCATGGGCCCGAAACGACTCTGGGCGAGGAAAAACGCAACAACCCATTTGTTGGGGAAGCCAGCAGCTACGTTCCTGAGTGATTCGTTTGTAGATCCGAATCAACTCCACGTCCATTGATATTTAGTCTCCCCCCGAGGGAGTTCGAGCGACCAAAGGACTGCCCGGCCTGCGGGTTTGAACTTAGGCTGCGGTCCTTCCGGAGTGGAGGTCCACGCGGCAACGCGATCGAGCCCTGGGCAGGCGATTTCAAGCTCGAGTTTTGTCGATTTCTTCAGCTTTGCCCAGACCAACAACTCGAGACCGGAGCCTCCCACGGACCGCTCGAGTTTGTAGCTAAAGTCTCCGCAGGGCAACGTCTGGTTCACACCGATTGACGGCCAAGCCGGGGGAAGCGCCGGGCTTAGCGATAGGACCCCCGCGACTGCGTCGTAAGCGACCCCGCCCAGATCGAGCAGGCTTTCGATGATCTGGGCGTGCAAGCCCCAGAGACCCGTCGTTGAATCCGGGCCGAGGCCGAACGATGGGTCGTCCGCTCTTCGAGCCTGAAGTCGAACCGACATCAGGAGCGGACCAAGGCGCCCCAACATGCTGTCGATGAGCGCCACGGCCCGGCTCCAACATCGCCCCTCGCCCGTTTCCTTGCCCAGTTGGATCAGGTAGCGAGCCGTCCAAAGCGTCGCCAGGCAAGAGGCGTCTTGCAAAGGCGTTCTGCCCGTCGAATTCGTGGGATCCTCGGCGTCCTGGGAGCAACGCGAGAGGATGTTTGCGTCGCCCCCCACGGTATTGCACTTCAAGATCGCGTCGGCCACTCCTCTGACCCTCGGATCGGAAGCAGGGATGAGCCCAAATGGCACGCAAAGGCCCAGGATGCTAACGTCCAGGACGTTCGAATACTCGATCGCGTCTTCCGGCCTGCGAGACCAAATTCCATTGAGCCTCGACACCCTTCTGGCTTCGATAAATCTGCCCGTGGCGCCGTCGACGAGTCCGGGCTTGGTCCTATCCGGGTCGGCTTGATCGACGACGGATAGGATTCCGACGTTCCAGATGAGATAGGCAAGCTCGGAATACCGCTCCGCATAGCCCTTTTTCTCGAGCTCTAGGGCCAGTCGAGCCGCCGACCTCAGGCCCGCGACGACGCAGGCGTTCGAATAGAGAAACGCGCCAAAGCCTTGATCCCAAAGGCCTGCGGAGTGGACCAGCGAGAGTTCCTCGACCCATTGAAGTCCAGGATGTTTTGAAGAGCCTTCGCAAACCAAGGCCGCTTGCTCGACCAAAGGCCAAGAGGCTTCGAGAAAGTCGGAGTCGCCGGTTCGTCTGTAATGTTGCTCCAAGCCCCAAGGGATGATCGCGGTCTGGTCGATCGCCGGCGTCTCCCACTCGGGCCAGCCGTCGATCGTGTATTTTTGGAACCAGTAGAGGTAGGGACGATTCTTGCCTCGGACCCTTAACAGCCACTCAAAAACGGCCTGGTTGACCTCGGGGTGGCCGATACGGTCGAACGTTCCGCCGACCCTCACAGCCTCCCTGGGCCAACAATAGGCTGAAAGTCCTCGATCGTAACCTGAGGCAATCGCGCCCCACTTCAGGTCGGAATGCAGAGCCGCCGCCAAGGCCGACCGACGCAGGCAAACACCGTACGCAGCCCTGGGATAGTGCAGCACCGGCAATGGCTCCACGAACTCGTCCCAATACTGAGCAGCCGTTTGCTCGACTGCGTCGAGATCGGTCGAGCGGAACCACTCGAGCGCGGGTTCGAGCCAGTGAGCGAAAGTACCCATGTCTCCTCGCCAACCCGTGAAACCTCCGCTGACCACCACGTTCACGGTTACCGATTCCCCCGCGGGAATCTCCAGCCGACGAAGCAGCACCGCCTCGTTTGGACCCGTCGGTTCGCAGTGGACGTCTCCTTCGCCGTCAAGCGCGATGGCGAACTCGACTGTCGAGTTCCGAGCCAGCTTGCGGTTCGCGTGGGAATGCCCTCGGTTGATCGCCAAGAGCGTCCGACCGCCGTCGTGCCAGCTTAGGCCTGGCTCGCCAATTCCCCCGTTGACCTCGGCGTGAACATAAAGACCAAATAGCGCGCTAATATGTTCATTGCCTTCGTTGCTGACGCGGTATCGCTTGATGTATTGGCCGTGGCAGGCGTCTCCGGCGGTGGTTCTGGGCACGTCCTTGCCCATTGCCGCGAAATCGACTGCCCAGACGCGAATGGGTCCCAGGCGCCATTTGAGCTCGGTAACCAGGATGTTCGTGGCGCCCTGATAGTGTTGAAAGACCTCCCAACGCCTTCGTTCGCTAAACCAATCGAGTCTGGAATCGGCGGCGAGTCCGCCAACGATGGCTCGGAAATGGGACCTGCTCTGCGGTCGGTCTCCTTCAGCCGGCCTGACGTCGGAATTGAGCCCGACGGTTGGGTAATACACGTCGTAGGTGGAGCCTCTGCCGTCGACTCGTACGGTCATCATTCGGTTGCCGACGAGTCCTTCGGGCGATTCGGTGGTGACGGTCGGAGTTTCGGTAAAGTCCGGCAGGTTGGGCCTAACCATCGTCTCCTGGTAGGGACTGTAGACGGCCTCGGAGCTGTTTTGCCGGGCTGCGGAGCGGTAGCGGAGCCTTGCACCGACGCCTTGCGGCGGCACAGGCGCGTGCCAAAAGCTATTGGCGCCCTTATTCTCGAGCCAATACGCGGGCAGCGAGCCAAGGTCTTTCTCGTTGACCGAGATCTCGAGCCAGACGTCCTGATTGGCTTCGATGGGATGCGTGCCGACGACGACCGCCGACCACATCCCGGCCAGGACGGGCCCGCCGTGTCGACCTTTGGCCGCCGCCTCGATCCAGGTGGAGACCATCTGGTGCGATCCTCGCCGCGGAATGGTCAATCGCCCCGCTCGCGATCACTCAACGACCCGAATACGATGACATACGATCGACCCGCGGAGGATTATTGATTCTCTTGCGCCGAAAGCGCCGCGCCAAGGGCCGGCTGGCGGGGAAATGACCTCTCGAAACGTTTTTTTCGCCAACGTCTCCGCGATCCATACTAATCTAATAGTGAAATGATTATGTATAAGAGCTTGAATTTTCGGGCGATCGGAATGGCGGTTGACGCCGCGGCCACGATCGAAATAGCCGCGGAAACGGGATTCGAAGCCGTCGACCTGATGGTGCGAGATCTTTTGGAAAAGGGGCTCAAACCCTCGGATTTAAGGTCGAGCATGAATGCATTTGGCCTTCGGGCGGCGACATGGCCGATGCCGGTCCGCTGGCGAGGCGACGAAGAGGTCTTCGAATCCGATTTGTTGGAGTTCCAAAGATTTTCCCAGGCGGCGGAGGTCTTGGGGCTCGAGGCGACCTCGACCTGGATCCTTCCCGAGGCACTCCCAGCTCGAACCCGCGAGCAATCCTTGGAGATTCAACGCCGTAGAATCGAGCGGATGTGCAGGATCTTGGCCGACCACGGCATGCGGCTGGGCATCGAGGTGCTTGGGCCAAAAACCTGTCGGACGGGCCTGCGGGAGAGCCTCGCCGAGAAGCTCTCGGACGCCTGGACCTGCCTGGGAGACCTATGGACGACCTACAAAAACCTCGGCATCGTCGCCGACGTCTTTCATCTCCATGCCGCCGACGAATCGTTCGACGAGTGCCTCGCGTTGGGCGTCGATCGGATCGTCGTTGCGCATATCGCCGACCTGCGACCGGGCTTCCGCGGCAGCCTCGACGAAATCATCGATGGAGAAAGGGAATTGCCAGGAAAGGCTGGAATTGTCGACTCGGCGCGGTTTCTCGATTTGCTCGCGAAATCAAAGTATGAAGGGCCCGTAATCGCCGAGCCCCTCCAAGGGTGTCCATCGCTTTCCGGCTTGTCCCCAGTCGAAGCAGCCGTACGGCTTCGGCAGTCGCTCGAAAGCGTTTGGCCCAAGATCGCGCCATCGACGGCTTTCTCGGAGCAGTAGGCCCACTTTGATCGCTCAGGCGGTCGTGAGGGCGACTTCGAATTGCTCGGTCTTGTCGGATGAACGCATCGATACGGGTGCGATCTCTTCACGATAGACAGGCACGTCGCTAGGGGCTTGGATTCCAAGACGAATCTGGTTGCGGTCGATCTTCACGACCGTCAGTACAATGTTGTCGCCAATCATGATCTTCTCGCCCAGCTTCCTGCTCAGTACCAACATGGATCTCATCTCCCACTCAAGGTGAAAAAGCTTCGAAAATCACTACGTCCATGAAATAAAGCACATGCCGTGCCGGTGTTTGGATGAGATAGGGATGGATCGACGTAAGTCTTTTACATTAAAAGACTTAAATCTAGCGGAATTCTGTCAAGCCCAGACTTCCAAAAGCCGAAAGTGTCAACCTGACGTCCTCTCGGCCTGGAGTTTTGTAAGAAAGGGGAAGCCGGGGTGACAGTTGGCGGCTTGGACGAGATGTGGCAGGAAAGCCTGCGAACTCTTCTAGGGGCCCACGATCGCGCTCGCTCTAACGACTAAAACGCATCGAGCCCGAACTCGCCGCCGTGGTCGGGGTTGCCGATGAGCCTTTGGCCCTTCGTTTCGACCACCCTATTGAGCATCTCGAGAGCGATCAGTCCGACAGGACAGGGAACTCATCGCCAATTTCGCCGACGTCCAATGAGCAATCGCGGTCCTGGATCGTCAGTCGAGCCGTCTGATATGTGCCTATCGTCAGCTCGCCTCCGAGTCCCCGGGCAGGCCTGACTTTGTAAAGAGAGAGCCCCAATTTCTGGATGAGCGTTTTAGGCATCAAAAGCGTAGTGGCTCCGGTGTCGAGCTCGGCATCGTCGACTTCAATCGGCCTGATGACTTCCTTCTTGATCAGTCCTGCGCTTCGCAGCCCAGAGATCTTCCATATTCTCGATTATGGCATAAACGACAAATTTGGCATGCATGTGATGTTCCAGGAAGGTCTGGATTTCTCGAATCGATGGCATGAATCATAAGCGACGGCCTGGGTGGTTTGAACGCCGAACCGGACGAAGGAGGGGGAGTCGGGTCTTTCGTGTTAACCAGGGGCGTCCGTAAACGTCGCCCCTGGCTATTCACCCAGGCCCCGCTTGGGCGAAGACGTGCTACTCACTCGGAAAACACGCGTTCCAGAGCCTTCCTCATCACCGCCGGATCGGGCTCTTTCCCCGTCCAGAGCCTGATCCCAATCACTCCCTGATTCACCAGCATCCCCAATCCGTCGAGCGTCTGCAGTCCAAGAGCCTCAGCCGTCGCAATGAGCTTGGTTCTCGGTGGATTCGGAATCACATCGCAGACGACGGCTGATTTGGGAAGCGTTGTGAGATCAACAGGAACCTCTTGGTCGACGTCCGGGTAAAGCCCAATCGACGTGGCGTTGACCAATACTTGTGTCGAGCTTGGCGGCTTGTACACGCCCTTCCATTCCACAAAGGAAGCCTTCGCAGGAGTTTGCGAGGCGATCGCCTCCGCAAGCTCCCTCCCGCGCTTGACGCTCCTGTTGACGATCGTGATCGAGCTTGCTCCAGCGAGAGCGAGCTCGACGCCGATGGCCCTTGCTGCCCCGCCCGCTCCGAGCACAACCACCTCCAAACCCTGGAGTGACACCAACAGGGAGAGCGACTCGAGGAAGCCCTTGCCGTCGGTGTTTTCGCCAATCAATCGGCCGTTCTCGATCATCACGCAGTTCACCGCTCCGATCGCCATTGCCGCGGGCCCGAGCTCATCGAGCAAAGGGATGACGGCGACTTTGTGCGGTATCGTGCAATTGAACCCTCGCCAACCCATCGCCAGGGCGCCCTCGACCGCCTGAGGAAGATTCTTCGGTTCGACCTCGACGGTCAGGTAACGCCACGCGACGCCCATCGCTTCAAACGCCGGCTCGATCATCGCCTGGGTGGGATTCTCGGAAACAGGGAACCCAAAGACCCCCACCAACTCCTGGCGAAAGTTCAAGATTCTCGACATGATGAGCCTCGCTCTCGGCGCAATGAAGGTCCAGCTCGCGTAACGTTCGCGTCCCAGTCTTAATCGTCCTGGAAGTTCGATTCAAGCCGCCCGAACCCCTCGACCACGAAACGCCCTGCGATGCCGCTCGCTCAAAAGAAGTTAACGCTCTTGCCCGCGGTCGCGCTCAACATGAGCATGATGGTCGGCATTGGTCCATTCTTGACGATCCCACTCATGTACAAGGCAGTCCCCGGCTCCTGGTGCCTGCTGGGTTGGGGACTGGGAGCTGTCCTGGCGCTGGCAGACGGGCTCGTTTGGAGCGAGCTTGCTTCGGCGTTTCCTGGATCCGGCGGAACGTATCACTTCTTCGATGCGGTCTTCTTTGAGTCGCGCATCGGACGGATGCTCAAATTCCTGTTCGTTTGGCAGTTCCTGCTCTCTGGACCGCTCGAACTGGCCAGCGGCGCCCAGGGCATGAGCAACCATATCGGCAGGCTCGTTCCGAGGCTGACCCAAAGGCTGTTCTCGATTCCGCTGAGAATCCCAGGACTCGCACCCGCCGAGTTTGCTTGCGACGGCCGACAAGTTTTGGCTCTTGTGCTCGTTTGTCTGATCGTAGGACTGGCGTATCGAGGAGTGGAGTCGGCGGGCAAACTCGCAACGGTCCTCTGGATTGGCATGCTGGGTACGCTGCTATGGGTTGTGGCTGCATCGTTTTCGCTGTTCGACTCGAGGAACTTGCAAGAAGTTGCAACCCTCGGTACGCCCCGTCGCGATTGGGGTCTGCTCGTCAATTACGCGATGTATTGCTATCTAGGATATTATCAAATCTGTTACCTGGGAGGAGAAACTGCGAACCCTTCCAAAACGATACCGAGGGCGATCCTCATTTCCCTTGGCTTGGTCGCCGTCTCCTACTTTGTTTTGAACCTCGGTCTTCTGGGCGCGTTGCCTGGCGAACAACTCAGCCAATCTCCTCACCCAGCCACCGACGCCATTGCGCTTGCCAACGGCCAAACCGCCGCCGCCGTCGCGACCCTTTTGATCGCATGGACGGCGCTTGCCTCGGTGTTCGCCGGACTTGTCGGTTACAGTCGAATTCCCTATGCAGCATCCGAAAGTGGACACTTCTTTAGGTTCCTGGCTCGAACGCATCCGCGCGAAGGCTTTCCTTACGTTTCGCTGCTCTTGGTCGGCGCCATTTCGGCGGTCGCATGCCTGGCAAAGCTCGAAGACGTGATCGCAGCGCTCATGACCTCGCGCATTCTCGTGCAGTTTGTTGGGCAGGCGCTGACGCTACTGTATGTTCACGCGAATCCAGACTTGCGGAAGAGGCTTCGGTTCCGGATGTGGCTCTATCCGTTGCCGACGCTCGTCGCGCTTGTCGGCTGGTGCTGGCTCTTTGGGGCATCGGGGAAAGGCCCGATCCTCTTTGGAGTAGCGACGCTCGGAGTCGGGCTTCTTGCTTACTTCGCCCGCGAGCATGCGATAGGATCACATCATGATTGACCAAACGACAAACTGCTCTGGCAAGCTTCGCGCGATCGCGACTCTACTTGTCTTTCTTCTGCTTCCATTCGCGCGGACTCAGGCAGAGGATATCGTGCAAGTCGGCGTGGCGAAAGTCGACGTCACGCCTGACGCGC
Source organism: uncultured Planctomycetota bacterium (assembly GCA_963818975.1). Classification (GTDB taxonomy): domain Bacteria; phylum Planctomycetota; class Planctomycetia; order Isosphaerales; family Isosphaeraceae; genus CAWFUI01. The sequence goes on from CAWFUI010000012.1 coordinate 209,961, forward strand.
CAATTCGGCTTCACGGTTACCTTTCGCGAAAGACGCCTTCGGTCGGGGTCGATCAGCATATCTTTGTCAAAGCGATTGCTATCGGGTCAGATGCTTCGTCACCCGCCATTCTGGTCACTCTCGACGGCCTTGGATTTACCGATGAGATCGCAGCCAAGGTGAGCAAGCGACTCGAAGCGAAGACCAAGATCCCTCGCAACCGGATCGCCTATTGCGCATCGCACACGCACTCGGCGCCGCTTGTTAGTGGGCTTGCGCCCAACATCTTTGGGCTGAAGATCCCGCCCGACGAGCAGAAAGAGATCGACCGATATACCCAAAAGCTCGTCGACGACCTCGAAATGGTCGCCCACGCCGCCCTGGCGGATCTCAAGCCCGCCAAGATCTCTTGGGGACAAGGCAAAGTCGACTTCGCTGCCAATCGTCGGACGGCAGGCGGTCCCGTTGACCAGTCTTTGCCGCTGATCAAAGTCGAGTCGCCCGAAGGCGCCGTCCGTGCCGTTGTTGTGGGATACGCTTGCCATTGCACAACGATCGACCCGACGGTGAATAAGGTTAGCGGCGATTGGTCTGGTTATGCGCAGGCGGAGATCGAAAAAGACAATCCAGGCTGTCTTGCACTTGTTGTCATCGGCTGCGGTGGCGACGCCAACCCCAATCCTCGAGGTAGGCCCGGCGATGCGCCTGCCCACGGCAGAGCGATCGCCGACGAGGCCAAGCGATTGCTCAAAACGAATCTCAAACCGATCTCGAGCGTCCCAGAGTGCAAGCTCGCTCGACTTGATCTGCCGCTCGGCCCGCTTCCTACACGCGCTGAGCTCGAAGAACTTGTCAAAGGCGGCGGGCCCATCGGCCATAACGCGCAGACGAACATCGACAAGCTCGACCGCGGCGAGCCTTTGCAGTCGAAGGTCGACTACGTGGTTCAGTCTTGGGCATTCGGCGACGATCTGAACATTGTCTTCCTGGCTGGCGAGGTCGTGGTCGATTATTCGCTGAGAATCAAACGCGAGTTCGATCCGTGGAAGACGTGGGTCGCTGCCTACGCCAACGACGATCCGTGCTACATCCCCTCCGAGCGCATCCTCAGGGAAGGAGGATACGAGGGAGGCGGAGCTATGGTCTATTACGCCAAACCAGCTCCGTTCGAGCCTGGTCTCGAAGACAAGATCCTGTCTGTCGTTCATGAAATCGTTCCCAATTCTTTCGAAATGAAGAACGATGGCGCCGGCGTTGACCCGCCGGCCCTTACTCCGAAGGAATCGCTCGTCGCCATCAAGGTTCCCAGAGGTCTCGAGGTCGAACTCGCCGCCGCCGAGCCGCTGGTGTTCGACCCAGTGGCCATCGACTTTGGCGGCGACGGCAAGCTGTGGGTTGCGGACATGCGCGATTATCCCATGGGTCTCGACGGCCGATACCAGCCAGGCGGAGAGATCCGCGTACTTACCGACCAAGATGGAGACGGACGGTACGACCACGCGACCGTCTTCCTGGACAAAATACCGTTTCCTACCGGGGTCATGGCCTGGCGCAAGGGTGTGCTTGTATGTGCTGCACCAGAGATCTTTTACGCAGAGGATCGAGACGGCGACGGCAAAGCCGACGTGAGGAAGACGCTCTACTCGGGCTTTGCGACGGAGAATTACCAGGCGCGGGTCAATGGCCTTGCGTATGGCCTGGACAATTGGGTCTACGGCGCCAACGGATTGATCGGCGGCAGGATCAAGGCAGTATCCCAGGGCAAGGGACGGGAGTTCGATCTGGGCGCACGTGATTTTCGGATCAAGCCCGACTCCGGCGAGATCGAACCCGCCTCGGGGTTGAGCCAACAGGGTCGGATCCGCAACGACTGGGGCGATCAGTTCGGAAACAACAACAGCGTGTTTCTCCAGCACTATCCTGTGCCCGAGCATGTCGTTGGGCGCAACCCTTTTGTGTCTGCCGCTCCGCCGATCCTCAACATCTCCAAGGGCGCCGATTGGAACGTACTGAGGCCGATTTCCCAGCCGCTGGAGCGGTTCAACGATCCAGGGAGCTTGAACAGAGCGACCTCGGCCTGCGGGCCCGCGATCTATCGCGACGATTGGCTTGGTGAATCGTACTCGGGAGACGCGTTCATTTGCGAACCAGTACACAACATTGTCCGTCGGTTGAAGCTTGTGCAGCGCGGGACGACGTTTACTGGAGAGATTCCCGACTCGGAGCGGGACCAGGAATTCCTGGCTTCGAGCGACAATTGGTTCAGACCCGTCCAGGCCAAAACCGGTCCAGACGGAGCTCTCTATATTGTTGACATGTACCGATACGTTATCGAACATCCCAGGTGGATCAGCCCCGGGAAGCTGGCGCAGGATCAATGTGCGCGCTGGAGAAGACAAGGGCAGAATCTACCGAGTGGTCGCGCCAGGTAAAGCGAAGCGAACGATCGAGCATCTCGATTCTCTGGCCACTATCGACCTTGCCAACCAGCTCGAGACCAGGAACGGGACGGTGCGCGACAACGTCCAGAGGATCCTGGTTCAACGAGCGGACCCGATCGCAGTCGGAGAGCTCGAGCGACTGGCTCGGAGAAGCCAAATCGCCGAGGCCCGAGCGCAAGCAATCTGTACACTGGACGGACTTTCATCTCTCGAGCCCGTTCTGATTGTCGAGAAGCTCGCCGACCCACATCCAGGCGTGAGAAGACAAGCCGCGCGGCTTTCGGAGTCGTTCCTAGACTCCAATGGTTCGGTCGGACCGGCACTATCGAAATTGGTCGACGATCCCGACGAGCTCGTTCGATTCGACGCGGCGGTGAGTTTGGGCAGTTGGCGGAATCCCGCCGCCGCGGAGGCATTGGGAAAGCTCATGCTCACGAGCGGCAGCGACGCTCGCATCCGCTCGGTGATCCTGTCGTCGGCGTCGAATCATTCGGAAAAGCTGCTCGAAATCGTGCTCGAATCAAAGCAAGAAGATTTCATCAGAGAATGGTTTGATCCATTGATCGCCACGATGCTGGGCAACGGAGACGCGAAAGCCGCCGCGCAACTTTTCGATACTCTCTTGGGTTGGTCGTCGAAATCGGCCGGAGCCGCGGTCAAGTTTGGCGCGACAGCCAAGGCGCTCGATGCTCTCCGCAAACGTCCAAACGCGCATGGTCTAGACGCGATCTCGGACGATCCGCGTCTCAGAGGGCTCGTTGAAGACGCGAAGACGTTCGCCCTCGACTCAAAAGCTCCTATCGACGCGCGGGGCCAAGCCGTCGGACTTTTGGGTAAGTTTATCGCTGAGGATCGCTCGCGGGTTGAAGTGCTTGTGGGGCTTCTTTCACCCAGCAATCCCAGCGAGCTACAAGACAAAGCGATCGACGCTCTCTTCGATCAAAATGCGCCAGACGAGATTTTCTCGCGATGGGACTTGCTCGAATCGGGGCGTCGAGTGAAGGCGCTCTCTTGTGCGCTTTCTCGCAGGGATTGGTCCGAGAAGCTCTGGTCTCGAATCGAGGCAAAAACGCTTCTCCCTTCAGGGCTCGACGCATCGTCGCGGGCTCGACTCTTGGAAATGCTCGGACCCGAGGCCCGCGTTAAGGCGTCGAAAATCTTCGCGGTCGGCTCTGGAACGCCAGAGAGGTTGGCGGTCATTGCCGATTACCGAAAAGCAATGCAAGGCATTGCGGGCGAAAGAGTTCGCGGCGAGAAAGTCTTCGCAAAGGTATGTGCGAGCTGTCATAAGATCAAAGAAACAGGGTATGACGTGGGACCGGACCTGGCGGCTCTGACCGATCGCAGCCAAGAGGCGTTCTTGACGGCGATTCTCGATCCCAACAAAGAACTCGACGCTCGCTACGCGAACTACACGCTCGCTTTCCTTGACGGGAGGGTGGCGACAGGATTGCTTGCGGGCGAGTCGGGCTCGACGATCATCCTGAAAGGGCAGGGGGGGAAGACCGAGTCGATCCTAAGGAGCGAGATCGAGGCGATTCGAGGCGGATCCAAGTCGCTGATGCCGGAAGGAATCGAGAAGGACGTCGATCCTCTCCAGATGGCGGACCTGATCGCCTATTTAGCGTCGAATGGGTCTGCCCCGACGCCGAAGGTGTTCAGCGGAAACCATCCGCAGACTGCTCTGGCCAACGATAAGGGCGCCTTCCGCCTCTCGGCGAAATCTGCCGAGATTCGAGGCGATTCGCTCGTCTACGAGGCAGAGTTCGAGAACCTGGGCTATTGGCACAGTGCGAACGACCGAGCCTCGTGGCGGGTCCAGGTCGATCGTGGAGGGGTGTACACAGTCTCGATTAACTGGGCCTGCGCCGAAGAGTCCAGTGGAAATGCTTATCTCATCGAGGTTGGTGGGAAAACGATTCGCGGCAAGGTGGGAGGAACGGCGAATGGCGTTTGGTCGGAATACCGGACGATGTTTGTCGGCGAGGTTAAGCTCGAGCCAGGTGAACATCAACTGAGGATCGCGCCCGAGGTCCCGCCGAGGGGTGCGCTTATGGACCTGCGCTCGGTAACTCTTGAGCCGAGGCTCAACCTGCGCAAGTGAGTTCGATTCCCGAGGCGATTCCTCGATTTCTTGTCCCGGAAATCGCCTTTCGCGCGGATAAGGAGTATGGGAACGGTCATGAACGCGAGTTCCAGCGAAACCCTGCGCCTAGTCGACCGCCTCAAAAGCGGCGATCGCTCGGCACTCGCTGGGCTTTTTGATCAGTATCGGGACAGGCTTTGTCGGATGGTCGACCTTCGCCTCGACCCCAGACTTAGGCCCAGGCTCGACCCAGCAGACGTGGTGCAGGATGCGTTTCTGGAAGCTTCCAAGCGGCTGGACGCTTACCTTACGGAAGCCAAGCTGCCGCCGTTTCTTTGGCTCCGGCTAGTCGTCGGCGAGCGTCTGGCGACGCTTCATAGGCACCACATCGGCACAAAAATGCGCGACGCCGGCAGGGAGGTTTCGCTTTATCACGGCGCCTTGCCGCAGGCGAGTACAGCGGCCTTGGCTTCGATGCTCTTGGGCAGGCAGACGTCTCCCACCCAAGCAGCGCAGCGCGCGGAGCGGCTTTTGAGGGTGCAGGAGGCGCTCAACAGCCTGGACGCGGTCGATCGCGAAATCCTTTCGCTGCGGCACTTTGAACAGCTCAATCGCGCGGAGGCCGCGTTGGCTCTGGGCATTACCGAAGAGGCGGGTGCGAAGCGTTACATCAGGGCTCTCAAGCGCATCAAAGACCAACTGGCAAGCATGCCTGGCGGATTGGAGGGGCTGTGAGCGACTTGACCGAAGACCAATCGGGCAACCAATCGAGAGACTACGATCTGCTCGATCGACTTGCCGACGAGTTCGCCGAGCGGTTCCGCAAGGGTGAAAGGCCAAGCCTCAAGGAGTACGCCGACCGCCATCCTGAGCTTGCCGACGACATTCACGCCCTGTTCCCAGCGATGGTGAATCTCGAACAGGCGGAGGAGGTCCGGCACGAAGGCGCATCGGGCGCAGAGAAGCCCCAAGCTGAGCCTGCCCCGGTCATCCTCAGCCAGATCGGCGATTACCGGATCTTGCGAAAGATCGGTCAAGGCGGGATGGGCGTCGTGTACGAGGCAGAGCAGGTTTCGCTGGGGAGACGTGTGGCGCTCAAGATTCTGCCCAGGAACATCGCGCTCGACGGCAAGATGCTCGAGCGGTTTAGGCGCGAAGCACGCGCAGCGGCCAGGCTGCACCACACGAACATTGTCCCTGTATTCGAGGTGGGCAGAGAGGGCGAGGTCTGCTACTACGCGATGCAGTTCATTCAGGGCCAAGGTCTCGACGTCGTCTACGACGAGATTCGCAAACTTCGAGGCAAAGCCAAGAAACGCAAGAAGGCTCCCTTGGAAGGAGTTCAGGAATCGATCGATGCGACCAAGGCAATATCGGACGAAAGCTCGGTCGGCGCAGCCAGCTTCGACCGGCAAGACCGCACAGCCGTAAGCTTGGTTGTGCATTCTCTTTTGAAAGGGCGTTTTGGAGTCGAGCCGCTGGAGTCGGTCGTGGCTCTGCCAGGTGGGCACGACGAATGGAAAACCCTTGGGGGATCTCCGTTCTCGAGCGGATCGTCTATGACATCGGCGAAATCGAACGTAAGTGATCCTGCGCGGACCGAGGCCGCTGGAGAAAGTCTGGGCGCTCCGACGGGTTCGCTGGTTTCGCCGCCCTCCTGGACCATCAGCTCGTCTGGACTCACGGCATCGGGCTCGAGCTCGGCGGTGCTGCCGGGCGGAACGCAGATCTCCTCGATCGGTTCGGGCCGATCCGAGTATCCCAGAAGCATCGCGCGGATCGGCCTCCAGACGGCGCAAGCGCTTGCTTATGCGCACATGCGAGGCGTGATTCACAGGGACATTAAACCATCGAACCTTTTGCTCGACACCGACGGCGTCGTCTGGATCACCGACTTCGGTCTAGCCAAGGCCGACGACGACGGATTGACACAGACTGGCGACGTGTTGGGCACTCTCAGGTACATGGCGCCGGAGCGATTCCGAGGAGAGGGAGACGCACGAGCAGACGTCTACGCTTTGGGTCTCACGCTCTACGAGCTGCTGACGCTCGAGCCCGCCTTTGGCGCGACCGATCGGCTAAAGCTGATCGAGCAAGTGAAGTCCGATGAACCGATTCGCCCCCATCTGCACGATTCTCGGATTCCTCGGGACTTGGAGACGATCGTCCTCAAGTCGATCGAGAAGGACCAACGCCAGCGTTATACCACTGCCGAAGAAATGGCTGAGGACTTGCGAAGGTTCCTGGACGACGAACCGATCCTGGCTCGCCGAGCGACGGTCGTAGAGCGTTACTCGCGATGGGCCAGGCGCAATCCAGGCGTGGCGATTTTGGGAGGAGTGCTGACGGCGGTGCTCGTGATGGCCACAGTCATATCGCTTCTCACGGTTGGAAGAATGGCTTTGCTCGTCCAGAAAGAACACATCTCGGCCGAGCGAGAAAAGTCGGCGAAGATCGACGCGCAGACGGCTCAAAGACAGGCCGTGCTCGATCGCAAAGCGGCGGAAAAGGCCGAGCGGCAGGCGCTCGCAGCGCTCGAGGAAGCTGATAAAGAACGAAAGAAGGCCGACGAGCAGCGCTCGCTTGCCGACGCGAACTTCCAGCGAGCCCTTGGCACTGTTGATCAATATTTCACAAAAGTGAGCGAGAGCAAATTGCTCACGGTGCCTGGACTTCAGCCGCTGAGGCGAGACCTGCTGAAGTCGGCGCTTTCGTTTTACGAAGACTATTCGAAGAGCCGCCGCGACGACCCCAAGCTCAAGTCCGCGTTGGCCTCGGTATTTCTCAAGGCAGCCAAGATCCAGCTCGAGCTTGGCCAGAGAGTCGAGGCGGAGGAGGCGTACAACGACGCCCTGCCGCTCTTTGAGTCTCTGGCCGAAGCCGATCCGGCGGACGTCGAAGCATCCAGCGGTCTGGCCGAATGCAATCTGGGTCTGGGCATGATCGGAGCGAAGGACGAAAAACATAAGAAAATGATTGAGCGGGCGATTCACATTCGAGAAGGGTTGATCGCGGCGGACCCCGCGGAACCTCGGCTTAAAGAGGAGCTCGCACGAGCGTACCAAGCTCTCGGAGAGCTTGTGATCGAAAGGGCGCCGAAAGCGATCGTGGGCGCCGACGGAATCACACGCGTTCTATCAGGCGGGGCAAACGTTCGAGCGGCCCTCGAGGCGTTTCTGAAGGCGCGCGAGATCGAGGCTTCGCTCGTGAGCCATGATCCTGACAACCCCGCTTACCAGTACGAACTGGGACAGAACCTTGGTCAGATTGCCGAATGTCTTTGCAAGCTCGGGCGACACGGCGACGAAACGATCGTGCGGCCGCTGGCGATTGAACACGCGACCTCGGCGTATCAACTTTCGCCCTCGATGGTGGCTTACGGTCGACTGTGCGCCAAACTCATGAGCAGAGACGGCAACAACCTGCTCTCGCAGAAGCGCACCGAGGAAGGAATCAAAACCTACAAACAGGCCTTGGGGATCCTCGAAACGCTCATCCGATCCAACCCCGCAGTGCCCGATTTATTGTCCGATTTCGAAAATCAAACCTCGATGCTGACCAACGATGCTGACAGGCAGGGAAGATCCGCCGAATCGCTGGCCGCCTTGCGTAAATCGATCGCTATGTTGGAATCGCTCTCGGAACAGAGTTCCAACGTCCTTAACGTCCGCGCTCGTTTGCTCCAGAAGAGCACTCAGTATAAGGACGCTGCGCTCACCGAAGAGGAGGATCGCGACCGCAAGCTTCGCTCCAGGAAACAGGTCGACGAACTGACCGAACAGGCCAAGGCCTCCGACGCCGCGTCCAAGGTTGCTGTCGCCAAGGACGACTCAGGTTCGAAAAAACGGACTGCGGACCTCGACCGGCAAAGATCCGAGCTCGCGTCGACCCAACTCGCGATCGGACTGATTCAAATGGGCCTGGGTGATCGCGAACAGGCTTTCGAATCGTTCAAACAGGCTGTCGATCTGCGTAAGAAGCTCGTCGAAACGAATCCAAACGACGCGTCGAGCCTTGCTTCTTTGGCTGCGGCGAGAAAGGCGTTCGGAGGGGTGCTGGAAGATCAGGGAAGAACGGATGAGGCGGTTTCAACAGTCAAGGAGACGCTGAGCTTTTTCGAGTCTTTGTCGCGAGAGCATCCTGATGCGTCCGCCGTGCGGAGGGAAATCGCCTCGGCCAACATCGAGTTGGGTTTATTGCTCTGGAAGATCGGCCGGCTCGCCGAAGCCGAACGCTCATGGCGCACCGGACTGGAACTTTTGAACGCCGGCGGGGCCCAGGATCAAAAGAGCGATTGGAGTAAGAACCAACTCGTTTTAACTTACGACGCTCTCGCCGAATTATATGCCAGGAAGGGACTTTGGGCCGCCGCCTACGAGCTTTACAACAAGGCTGCTGAGTACAGGAATAAGAGTGTCATCTTCTCCTCGATTCGGTTGCCCGGGAAGCTTGCCTACCTTTCGGGCGACCGTGACGGTTTTCGTCGGCTCTCGGATGAAGCGATGAAAACGATGGGAGATTCGAAGAACCCCGATCTGCAATATCAGGCCGTGTGGCTCGGCGCGTTTGCTCCGGATTCGGGCGTCGACCTCGAAAAACTGGTTTCCGCCGGCAAACAAGCCGACGACGGCTCGACCAGTTGGATCGTCTTCTCGCATGCTCTCGCTCTTTATCGGGCAGGGCGTTATGAAGCAGCGATCGATCTCGTCGAGGAGCAGATGTTCGCACCAAACGATTGGCAACTCATCACTGGGGTCGGCTGGGGCGTGATGGCGCTTGCACATCAGAGATTGGGCCATAAGGAGGAAGCGCGTTTCGCCCTCGATCGGCTCGAAGACGTGCACAATCGTAGCGCCTGGCGAGTGCTTCGCCAAGGCGGGTCCATTCCCCGCGCCGACTCCTGGGCCGATTGGGGCGGCGTGAAGGACGACTCGGATTGGTGGGATCATGCCCAACGGGAACAGCTTTGGTTCGAAGCTACGAAAGAGATCCTGGGTAAACCGGCGGCGGAATCTCCGGCCCTGACGGCCGCTCGAGGTCTCGTCCTTGCCAAGCTCGAGCGGAAAGAAGAGGCCGAGGCCGAGTTCGCCGCGGCAATTTCGGCGCATCCCGACGACCCGGACGCGTTGCTTGCGCGCGGCTGGGCCTTTCTCGAGCTGGGACTCTTTGACCGGGCAGAGGCCGATTTTTCCCAGGCAGAGATACTCTCGGGTAAGGACGCCAGACCCTGGATCGAGGTGGGTCGCTATCTTGCACAAAAAGGAGATCGGCAGCGCTCTGATCGATTTTTCAAACGCGCGGCCGAATTGGCGCCAGACCAGCCAAGCCGGTTTCTCGAAGCTGGGTGGTGGGTGGCGGGTTTGCGGGCGCCCCGGATGATCCGACGTCGATAGAAAGCATGTCCGATCCGTCGACCTCGATCTTGCAGGGAAATGGAAAACCCGCGGCTTGGCGTTCCGTGCCCGTCAGCCTGAATCTAACACTCTCAGAACCCTTGGGCGCTGGAAGCGGAGGGATGGTTTCGTGCTCACGTGCTTATTTATTCAACAAAGGAACGCACTTCGCTTCTGCACATCAACGAGCAATACGGATTTGTGGTCTGGCTCAACGGCGAGGTTGTCGTAGACCCCGGCATGAAACTTGGCTTGAAGCGGTTCCGTGATGCGACCGTTCCTGTCATCTTGCGGGAAGGAAGGAATTCTGTCGTGGTCTTTTCGAGCAATCCTGGTGTGAGCCTTCACCTCCGCTTCGACGATTCTCCAGAAGAGCGCGGCGCCGTGCTCGCCCAGCTTGGTTTGTGGGACGAAGCCGAGTCTGCCTGGGATAAAGCCGAGGATCAGGGGTCGCTTTCGATCGAGGCCGTGCTCCGGCGCCCGTGGCTTCCCGCGGCAAGAGGCGACGCTTCGAAGTATCGTCGGGCATGTGATCGAATGACGGGACTGGCCCAATCCTACAATGTCTTCGCCGCGATGGGCCTTGGCGCGAGATCGGACGCTGGGTTCGACCTCGAGCGGCTTGTCGAGCTCGGTAAATCGGTGGAACGAAAGTATCCGATTATGGAGGGTTGGGCGTCGATCGGGACGTTGTTGGCTGCCTACCGCAACGGCGAGTACGCTCGCGTACTCGAGCTTGTGAAAAAATACGAGAAGTCGTCGAAGGAGAACTTCTCGGGCGTATTGCCGATCGTCGCCATGGCGCAACAAAAGCTCGGGAAAGTCGAAGAGGCTCGCCGTTCGCTCGAGCAGTACCCAGACGCCTCCGCCGCAGCTCTTAGGCGTCAGAGCGAAGGCTACGCGCCATTCGATGAAAATTGGTACGATTCGGCCCTTTCCATTACGATTCGGCGAGAGGCCAAATCGATGATCGAAGGCTCGGCCAACGACCCGTCCGCGGATATCGGCCCAGTTCTGGCAAACGCGCGCGATATCTACCAAAGCCTCGACCCCAGAACCTCCGCTTATGAAATCGCGGTGATGCTCGAACCCCAAAACGCTCTCTATCGCAAGGCGCTGGACGAACGCTGGGCTAAGCTTGGCCTCATTGATCAAGCTGTCGATCGCTTTATCAAGCGAATCGACATGATACCCATCGCACGGGTCAACTGGTCGACTAGAAGCAGGGAGTTGGTTGCCTTTTCGAATAGTTCCAAAGCCTTCGCGAGGTTGGTCGAGCTGCGCCCCGACGACGATTCGTTGTGGAGCGCCCGAGCCAGGAACCATGCGCTCCGCGGCCAGTGGAAAGAAGCCGCGGCCAATTTCTCGCGCTCAGTTCGATCGGCGCCGATCGACAGTGAGGAGTACGCGGAACTCGCCTACACCAGGTTGCTGGCGGGAGACGAGAGCGGGTCACGTTCGGCGATCCTCGAGATGATAGAGAAATGGGAGGGCTCTGAAGATACGTCGGCTGCTTTCGTGTTGGCTCGAACGGCAAGCGTTTCGCCTCGGCCGGGAGTGGAGGTTGGTCGAATCGTCAATTGGGCTGAGAAGGCTGTGAGCTTAGGAAGGTATGCTTGGCGCCTACACGTTCTGGCATTGGCGCGCTATCGAGCAGGCGACTTCGCAGGGGCGCTGACGGCCCTCCAAGAAGCCGAGACGACGAATTGGCCAGGGGGCGTCGAGCAGAATAAACTCCTCAGGGCGATGATCACTTATCGGATGAACGAGCCTGATTCTTCCCTGCAGCGATCGAAGGCGGTCAATCTGCTGCAAGAGGTTAGGAATACTGTGCGAAATGCGAAGGCCTTGGCGATCGACGGCATGGTCGATAAACAAACGTCAGACTGGCTTCCGCTGCTGGTGCTTCTGCCCGAGGCGGAGGCCCTGATGCTCTACGACCCAATCTTCCCGGCCAATTCGTTCGCGAACTGAAGATAGAACGAAGAACGGATCTGAGAAAGAGAGCGGGCGAACTCAACGGTCCGCCCGCTCTTCAAGCTTTCGATAAGCTGTTTCGACTGGACCGATCAGCTTTTGATACCAACATTTACATACGCGTGGACGTGAGGCGCGCCTCGGAAGTGCCAGACGAGGCTTGGGCCCTCGAGCCGCCAGACGTCCCACTCGTGGTCCTCGCCAACGTCGTCTGACTGGTAGAAGGCCAGATGGACCTGATCCAGTCCTCCGCCTTGTTTGAGAATGTCCATGGCTTCGCTCACGTCCTTTTCGCGATAGGGCGAGAGCAAAGTCTTCATCACCGATTCGACCAACTCCTTCTGGTCGCGCGAGAGCTCTCCAACCGCGATGCCTGGGAACTTGCCGCCGGTTCCCTGAATCTGGACGGCGTCTTCAGCGGGAGCGTCTTCGAGCAAGGCCTTTTCGCGCTGTTTGCCGTCGAGGGCTTTGAAGACCTCGTTGGCCTTTTGGGTTTGATAGTAGAAGACGTTGCCAGGGAGGCCCTTTTGGGAGTCGCCCGCGCCGTGGCCGTAGACGATCGGTCCGCCGAAGGCGCTGCCCTGGACGGAGTCTCCGTCGACGCGGATCGTCAGGTGCCTGCCGGTCATCTCCCACTCGAATTGACCGGTTCCAGGTTCTCCGAAGATCGCCACGTGGTACTTTTCGAAACCGCCGTAATCGCCCTTCATTTGCCTCTGGAATCGCTCATAGCCCTCGGGGCTCGTCACGTCGCGGAAGATCTCGTCGACGATCGCCTGCTGGTCCTTCGTGAAGAAGGTTCCGATCTGCGGCTTGGTGATCGCCCAGTTGGCATTGATCCGTTTGCGCTTATCGTCCTCGAATCCGAAGCAGATGATCTTCTTTTGATCCGGCGTGAGTGCGTCGTAGAGCCGTTTGACCGAAGATTCGGCGTTCGTTGAAGGGGGCGCGGCGATCGACCGAGCGGCCGCGGCAAGAGGAGCAGTCGAGGCGATCGATCCCGCAATCGCGGCGCCGCCCACTGCCCTGACAAAATCGCGCCTCGAGATCGCCTCTGGTCGGTCGCAATCGGGACATTCCCGCATTCGCTTGTCGGTCATGACGAAAGCTCCTCGCACGGTGAAGGGTGGGACCGCCGGTCCAATCGAAGACGACGCGCGCCTTCGGTTTGCCGGTTCGAGTTTCGAACCGGCTCGACCACTGGTTGGATTATACCTGTAGGCTCATTCGGAAACCAACCAGCAACCGTGCCAGGCCGTTGGAGCGGTCCAAGACCCAGTTCACGTCGGACTTGCTTACGTCCTGATCGTTCCCCAGCGCGCCGAGGCGATCGTTCCAAAGATGATCAGCGGCAGCCACGCAGCCAACTCCGGAGAGAGAATCCCGCTGGACCCCAGGGCGTTCGTGAAAAAAGCGCCCCGTAAAAGACAGCCGACGTGCCGAGGCTTAAGCCCAAACTAATGAACATATTGCGTCCATAACCGCTCAAGACTTGCGGAAGGCTGACGAACAAGAGCGAGAGGCTGAGGAAGGGCCTCATGACGCGGGTGTGCAAGGCGACGGCGATCTCCGGAGAGCTCGTCTCGTCGTCGGCCTCGGTGAGCGCTCGGAAGAGGTCCTGGGTCGTCGCGAACATGTGCCAATCGGTCTTTTGGGTCAGCGAGGAGAACGAGAGGTTGGATTTGAGGAAGTACGCCCGCCGCGCTGGGATCTGTTTAGGCCTGATCGCCGCGTTCAAGACGTCGAGCTTGAGGTCGATCGAGTAAACCATGGGCTCTTCGATCTCCGCTTGATCCGCTCCCTGTTTTGTAACGAACGTCGTGGGCGCGGGAAATTTGGCAAGCGTCTCGTCGTCGAGTGCGATCAAAACGTTCTCCATCCCCTTCGCGTCTTTGCCTGAGAGGCGCGGAGCAATTCTCGCCTTGTACAGCACCCAGCCTCCGTGATAAGGGAACCGCCTGTCGTTGGGCTCGATGAACCGAGCTTGGCGGGCCTCGATTTCCTTGAGCTCTCCGTAGAGCGTCAGCGTTGCGTTGAACGGGAAGATCGTCTTGGTCTTGCGGTCCGCCTCGCGTCCGTGAAGCATGATGCTGTTCACGTCGTAACGGCAGGAAACGCTGACGGTGCGGACCCCCACGTCGTCGTGCGATCTTGTCAGCTCCTCTCCAAAACGAGGGAGAACCAGCTCTTGATTGGCCATCGTCAGAAGGCTGACGAGCACCGCCGCGATCCAGACCGGGCGGATGACGCGATAAGTGCTGACGCCCGCCGAGAGCATCGCCAAAAGCTCGTTGTTCCGCTGCATCCACGTGACGGTGAAGATCGCCGCCATCATCGTGATGACCGAGCTCAACCGGTCGTAAAACGCAAACGTGCGGATGCCGTAGAACCTGCCCATGAGCCGGAAAAGATCGATCGAGTTGTCGGCGATTTTCGTAAACTCATCAAGATTTGTAAATGCATCGATCACAACGTAGAGCCCGACGAGCGCGACAAAGCATACGAAATAAGCCTTGATGAAAGCCCAGTAACGTTCGCGATCGAGGATACGCATGACGGGAGCCCCAAACGGAAATAAGGAGACCTGGCGAATAAAGCCTTAGTGTTTCCAGACCGGAGGCAAAGCAAACCTGCCGGCCAACACGGCCAGAACGAGGTTGCCGGTCCACAGGGCGTAGAGCGGATCGACGATCCCCTCCTTGCCAAGATTCACGCCCATCAACGTCAAAGGATAATAAATTATGATAATCGGTACAAAGCATGTGATGAACGCGCTCAAGAAATCCCGCTTGGCGAAAAGAATGCCAACCGGCGCGCCCAGTACGACGAAGAAGAAGCTGCCGCACGCCAGGGCAATGCGCATCGAACGCTCCGTATCGATCCCCATCGAGCGGCGCTGCCATTCGCGGAACGCATAAAACGAACCGTGTACGTGCTCCCAATCGACCCTGTCGATCTGACCCGAACCGATCCACATCGCCGCGGCCACCGACTGAAGCTTCCGCTCGCGCGATCTGGATCTGGAGCTCGCGCTGCTCTTTGTCCATCTCCTTGAACGTCATTTCCTGAAAGATGGGAATTCGCTGCTTCGAGAACCCTGGAGGCAGCTCCATGTCGAAATCGTGGTCGTTGACGATCGCGACCGAGGGCTTGGGACCGGTCATGTACACTTCGGCGTCCTTGCCCAGGTGAACCCTGGCGACCATCTCCTTCAGGTCGAACTTGATCGTTGCCGTGCTCGCGTGGATCACTGTGTCGAATCGATTGGCGTTCTCGGGACCCTTGCCGGCCCGATGCTTGAAGTAGGCGTCGACCATCGTCCTGCCGTCCACCACGTCTCGCACGATGATCAGGAACGGCCAATCCGGGTTGTTGATCTCCTTGTCTTTTTTCAAGAACTTGTAGAAGATCTCTTCCATATTTCCAAATATGAACTTTTGAACGCTATGCGTCGCGGTTGGGATGACGTCCGCCGCCAGATAGTTCAGCAAGACGGAGAGGGTCAGGCCCAGAAACATCGCGGGCCATAGGACCACCATGGCGCTGACCCCGGAGGTCTTGATCGCGATCACTTCGTTGTCCGAGGCGATGCGACCGTAAATGACGCTGACCGCGAACAGCAGAGCCACAGGCACAGTGTAGGGCAGGCTGCTGGGGACGATGAGGGGAGCGATGTTGAAGATGTCGTGAGGCGTAAGGCCTTTTTGCGCCGCTTCCGCCATGACTACGAACAATACGAAGATGGCCGTGATCGTGCCAAGCGCAAGGACGAACGCGCGGAGGATCTCTCCGTAAAGATATCGGGCCAGAATTCCCGTAAAGTAACACCGCCATATCGCCGAAATCGACAAGCGATTGTACCCCTTTGCATCCTTGCCCGGGGCGGGCGAAACGAAGAACAGATCCAACTAACCCTCGATCAAGCCCACATGCAAACCGACCAATCGATTCCTTTCGAGTTTTGGCTGGCTTGGATCTTACGACGTCGACATCGCCATGGTTTCCGCGAAGGCCTTGGCAAGCCGGCGGGCGCCCTCGGCCAGCTCCGCGGAAGACGGTACGCCAAACGTCAAACGCGCGTGGTTTCGCGGCGCCTCGCGGGGTGCGCTCGGAAACGCAAGGTCTCCTGGGACGTAGAGCACGCCAAGCTCGACGCAGCGTTCGAAGAACGCCGAACCGCGGCTCGCGTCAAAATCGTTCGGAAACGTCATCCAGACGTAGATTCCTCCGGCGGGAATGGTCCAGGAGATCGCTTCTCCAAAGCCTCCAAAATGCGCTTCGAGAGCACGCAGGAGCGCGTCGCGTTTGGAGCGATAAGACGTGCGCAGGCCGGCGAGGTGTCGGTTATAGGATCCGTTGGCGATGAGCTGAGCCAAGAGCGACTGGATGTAATGAGCCGACCCGAAATCGTGGCTTCCTTTGATCGCCAATAGAGGTTCGATCAGGTCTTCCGGAAGCACCGAATATCCGCACCTGAGCCCTGGACTGAAGGTCTTGCTGAAGGTTCGACAGTGGATGACCAGGTCTTGGCCGTCGTCCTCCGACCAAACGCTCCTGGGCTCGGCCGAGTCGAAGCAAAGGCCTCGATAAGCCGCGTCTTCGAGGATAAGAATTCTATGGTCTCGCGAGAAACGGCGAGCCAACTCGACGATGGGACGCCGACGATTCTCAGCCAAACTAAGACCTGTTGGATTGTTGTGCTCACTGACCAGATAAATGAGTTTGACTTTGTCGAGCTTGCCTTCGGACTCGAGGCCAAGCAAAGTTGCTTCGAGGCTTTCGGTCCGCATGCCGCCTTCGTCGCATTCCATGCCCAGGGCCTCGGCGCCTCGCAGCCGTACAACGTCCAGAAAGACGAAATAGGTCGGCGCCTCGACCAACACAATATCTCCTGGGTCGAGTAGAGCCTCGGCCAGAAGGTAAAGCATTTGCTGAGATCCCTGGGTCAGCACGATCCGATCCTGAAGCGACTCCAAGGCGTTGTGAGGAAGATTCTCGGTCTCTTCGAGCATTCCCGCGAGCAGTCCTCGAAGTTCGTCGTCCCCCTGATTCGATCCATACTGTAGAGCGCGACGGCCGTCGTTGGGACGAGTCAGCAGGTCCGCGGACGCGCGCGCCGTCGCCTCGATCGGCAAAGTTGCGTTGTCCACGAAGCCCGCGGCCAGCGAGATCAATTGTGGATTGGCGAGCATTGCGCCATCATGACTCCAATCGGAGTCTCAGCTGCACGGCGCGAAAGGTCGCTTAGAGATAAGTAAGTCTTCATGTAAGGGCTCGAGCGCGGCGGCCTCGTCGACGAGAGTTTCCAAAATTCACTCTAGCGGAACGGCCTAGGGTGTCAAGGTCGGACGGTCTGTTCAGACGGCCCCAAACCGGCCTGACCGAGCCTTAGAGTGCCTTTTGCTCGGCTGAGTTCGCGCTGCCTCTGCTCCCGCCTGAGTTGAAAATAGTACGGGTCCTTGGTCTTCGACGCCGCCTCTCGCAAAATCCTCGAGGTGGGATCGGCTTCGAATCGCTCGGGAGCTCGTTGGGCCAAGACGCGATTGAACAGCAAAATCACCGAGCCCTTGGGGCAATAGCCCCTGTGACGTTCGATGTCCGTCATGATACTCGCGAGCGAATCGCCTTTATAAAGAAACCGATACACGCCAAGCCAGGCTGGCGTCCTGTCTTGACAACCATGGCAATGCACCAAAATCGGCCATGCGCTGGGATCGTTAGCCAGCCGCAGAGTCTCGCTCAAGAACGCGTCGGAAGACAAGGCGTCGGAAGGACTTCCAATGTACTTGATTCCGTGCTCGCGAACAAAACGCAGCTCGTCGGGCAGAATTGGACTTCGTAACGGCGTGTCTTCGGGGAAGAGGTTGATGATCGTCTTGAAGTGGTGCCGAGCGTATGCGACCTCGAGCCCTTTGTAGGTGGGCATCGCACTAATATAAAGCCTTCCAGGCTCGATCATCTTGAATCGACCCAGAGGCCTGTGAAACCAAGTGAGCTCTACGCCTAGCGAAACAAAGGCAAACCAAGCGATGCAACCAACAGCTGTTAAAGTGGAAAGTCTGAGCAGTTTGCGTGGTATTGGTAGGCTTCGCAAAAGAGAGGCGTTCCAGCAGATAAGTCCGAAAACAAAAGCGAACCGAGGCCAATAGCCGATCGGTTCGACTCCTGGAATCTCAAACTGCCTGGCAGCCGTAAAGACCAGAGCCAAGCCGAGCAGACCAGCCACATGTCGTTCTCTGGCGTCGTGCCATAAGTCTTTCCGGAATCTGAAATTGTAGAGGATTGGGACGATGCTCGAGCTTGCCAGTATTGTTGCGGCGGCAGCAAGACCAAGCCTAAGCCGGGCTGGAGCGGCCTGGTCAAACATCGTCCGCCAGCCAAATCCATGCCAGCCGTCGTAGGTGGGCCCGGGAGTGCTCGAGTACCAGAAGGCCGCGATGGAGATCGCAATCGCAGACACCCAAAGAGTTGGTTTGTAGGCAGGGTCGCTTTCCGGGCGGATTTCCCGTCTTTGTCTTTGTCCGGATGTCTCTGCCCAGCTTGAAGCAATCCCCAAGGTTGCGAAAACGACCGCCAGGGAACTGAGGTAGATCATCACTCGGTCGATCGTATCTCCAGGCTCTGCAAGACGATACGCAGGCGGGGGCCGACGGCTAAAGGTCGGCCTATCGATCTTCGGGAATTCAGGATCCATATCCTGAGGGAAGTCGACGTCGTGCCAGACGGCAGCAGCAATCGCGAGGATCAGGACGATCCACGGCCAGTTTTGCCGTGCACGCACCATACTCGAACGGGCGATGTTTTCAGACACGGGGATACCTCGAGCCCATTTGGGGTCTTGCTTATCTGTAGATCGGCGAGAAGCTCTATCCCGGATTCGAACCTAAGACAAGATCAGCTTGGCGGATCTCTGGGTATGCCGGTTGCTCACGACTTCGAATCCGAGACCTTCATCGCCTTACGCCGATCACTCAAAAAGTGCCTGTGGCGCCCGCTTGATGTGGAGTGGGCAGACCCATTTCGTCGAAAAATCCATCATTGCACTCGAACTTTGTTTTAGGGTTGACCAACGTGAACGCTTGACTAAGGTGTCGCGCCGAGCAATTCCGCCTTCTGGACGTGGAGGTCCAGGTCGATGAACGACCCAACCGCTTTGCATGCAAGTAAGGATCCGATTTCGAACTTGCGCGGTCTGCCGTTCCGAGCTCTTCTCGCCAATAAATGGACGTTGAGAGCCGCAGTCCTGTTGTTCGTGTTTATCTTTTCTGCTTGGGGGCTGATCGACGTTCGTCGACGAGGGCAGAGCATCCCAGGGCGTCCAGACCTTCACAGCACGGACTTCACGGTTTACACAGCGGCTGGCAAGGCCTTGATGAGTGGGAAAGACCCTTACCAAGCGACGAATTTCCGGGGTTGGTACTATTTGTATCCGCCACTCACGGCGCTCATGGCTTCTCCATTGTCGTCGCTCGACACGCAGTACCAGATTCTCATCTGGTTTGGTCTGAGCCTTGCCCTTGCTTTCGGGTGTTTTCGTGAGCTCGAGCGAATCTGGAAAACGATCGCGGCGGACGAAGGCCCGACTCAAGAGTTTCCATCCGTGCAACCTTGGTCGAGTAAGAGCTATTGGATAGCGGCGTTCGCGGGCGCGACCGTTTTGTTGCCTGCGCTCGATTGCTTGCAAAGAGGCCAAATGGGCATCGCGTTGGTCTATGCCTTGTTGCTTGGCCTGCGTTTGATACTGACGGGAAGAACGTGGTGGGCGTGGGCTCTTGGAGGCTCTGCCCTTTCCTGGGCTGTGGTTGCGAAACTGGTGCCCGCCTTGCCGGCTGTGTTTCTTTTGGCTCAGCTTGTCCTTGTCGCATTCTATAAAAGCCAAGCACGCTCCCGAGCCGCGTCTTCGACGGCCGGCTTTTTGGTCGGCTTGTTTCTCTTCACCTTTGCGTTGCCCTCGGCGTTCGTCGGTTGGGAGACGAATCTTCAACACTTGAACACATGGTCTCGCAGAATGGTCGTGGGTCCCGACGCCGGTAAGTCTGGCAGATTCGACGTCACGACCGATACGAATCAAAGTCTCTGGAATTCATCCTACATGTTCGCGGACAAAATCCGCGGCCGAGTTTCTCCACTCGACGACAAGGTTCACCCGTTGGTTCACAGGAATTGGCTTGCGGCCGCCAAACGGATCTCCAAGATGAGGGAGGCCGATACGTTCGTTCGCAATGTGGTCTGGGCTTTACGAGGCGTCACTCTCGCGCTGCTGCTGGCCGCGGCTGTCAAGTCGGCTCGTCAAGCCAGTACGCTTGCGTTGGCGGCCGCGTTCGGTCTTGCAAGCTTGGCGGTCGTCCTGGTCTCTCCCGTGGCGTACAGACACTATTTTGTATTCATGTTGCCCGCCGCGCTTTTTGTGCCTCTCTGGCTCGAGAGGTGTTCCAGAAGGAAGGCAGCGCTCTGGATGGCCGCCTTCCCCGCTGCGCTCACCATCGTCCACTTTCTTGCCATGCCTTGGTCGAGCGCGATCGGACTACTGGGATTGGGGACGTTTGTCTGGTTTACGTGCGCAGCAGGTCTTTTCCTCGTCTCCCTGCCAACGCCGATCATAGTTAGCAGCGATCGACCCGTCCGCGACCACGGACTTCGAGTGGACGGGCCTCACGCAAGACATAATCCGCTCGTTTCGAGCGGCGTCGTCGCGCGAGCAAGCTCGAAAGAACTTCAGCCTTGATCGCTCGTCGATTTGACTTTTAAGAGCGAACCCGCTCCGGCGTCCCACGCGGGATCGCCCCAAAAGAAGTAATCGTTGCTGTTGCAGGGATGTCCCTGGACCAGCGTTTCGATTGTTTCAAGACATGCCTGTACATAGGGTTTGCAGTCGGCGGGCTGCGATATACCAGTGGGAATCTTGTAGGAGGGAAGAAACTGGAGCGAATGCGACCCGTCGGGATTCATGATGCAAAACGCTGGGACGACCGGCGCCTGCGTCATCGAGGCCAGTAGCACCCAGGTCGTCGAGAAGCGGTACGACTTGCCCAGAAATTGGGATTCCACGGTGTGTTGGCCGGTCCAGCGAACGTCGCCGGCGATGTACAGAATCATCCCTGCCTTGAGGATCCGCGAGGCTTTGATCACAGCCGACGCTCCGTCGGCGGCGCTGCCGCTTCTCGAGATGAAAAGCCCGTTTTGGCCGAAGGGGCCCTCGACACGAAATTGCCTGGCGAGGAAAGCCGAGATGCGTCGCGGCCGCTCCATGAACAGCCGCACCGGGTAGAACATCCGTGCGAGCCAATGCGGCGGAGTCATATGCGCGCCGAAATGGCTGCCAAGCAGGATCACGCCTTTGCCCTGTCCAAAGGCGCGATCCAAGAGCTCGCGACCCTCGACGCTTACCACTTCTCCCAGTCGATCGTCGTCGACTCCCTCGAGCAGTACGTCGCGGATCCGCCAGCGAATGAGGTTTCCAGATAGCGCCTTGCCCACCTGCGGAGCGTCCCAGCGTACGTTGAAATAACGGGCGCCTTGCTCGACGCCCCCTTCAACGCCCTTGCGAAAACCAGAAAGCAGACGATATTCGATGTTGCCGATTCTCGCCGCCGCGCGATGCGCGCGGTTTGGAGGCAAGAGCTTGAGCAAAGGCAGCAAGCCTCCCATCAGCGATTTGCGAATGTTTTTGAACGATCGGCGCATCGCGGATTGCCTTGCGTCCTTTTCCGGACCACCGCCGGATGAGTCGTCTTTCTAGACGGCCGCCGAGCTCCGCTCCGGCGCCCCAGCAAGATCCGGGCGATTCTCAATTAAAAAATCAATCACATCTTGTACTGTCTTGAGTCTGGCTACGTCGGAATCGTCAATGAACACTTCCCAGCGGTCTTGCAAGGCCACGAGAACGCCGACCAGATCCAAAGAATCGATCCCAAGGTCTTCAATAAGCCTCGATTCCGGCAGGACGACGACCGATCGTGGGAGTTTCGCGGCGGACCTGATCGTCTCGACCGCTTCGTCAAAGAGCGTGTTGTCGGTCATGCCCCCACCTCCGGAAAAGGATTGCGTTGTTGGCGCCGCCGAACCCGAACGACGCGCTCATGACCACTTCCAGGTCTGCTTTTCGCGGGTCTTTGGGAACGTAGTCGAGCGCGAGCTCGTGATCCTGGATAAAATTGATCGTTGGGGGTATGCACCCCTCCTGTAAGGCTCGCACGCACACCGAGGCCTCGAGAGCGGACGCGGCCCCAAGTGCATGTCCCAGCGCGCCTTTGATCGAGCTAATCGCCAGCGGACGCGAGCGCGAACCGAAAACGCGCTCGAGCACCTGGGTCTCGACGCGATCGTTGTTA
>CAWFUI010000013.1:0-140667 GCA_963818975.1 uncultured Planctomycetota bacterium
ATTTGACGTTCTCGACAACCGCGGTCACTGCCTTGTCGATGCCCCGTTTCAGAGCCATAGCGTCGGCGCCAGCCGCGAGGGCCTTGAGACCCTCTTTATAGTGGCTTCGGCGAGGACCGTAGCGGTCGTCGTGCCGTCGCCGGCGGCGTCGGAGGTCTTCGACGCAGCCTCTTTAACCAACTGAGCTCCCATGTTCTCGTAGGGATCGCTCAGTTCCATTTCCTCGGCGACGGTGACGCCGTCCTTAGTTACGGTGGGGCTTCCCCAACCTTTGTCGATCACGGCGTTGCGACCACGCGGACCAAGGGTGCAACGAACGGCTCGAGCGAGCTTGCCAACGCCACTCGCGAGCTTTTGACGAGCTTCGTCGTCATAAACAACCTTCTTCGCCACGACTTGAATCTCCTTGTGCGACCCTTTGGATTGCGGAATAGGCTTTCAATCGCTCTCGAGGCCGGCAACGCTATCGACCTACCGACCTAGTGGATCGTTGACATGGGCCAGCAGCAAGTCATGTACCATTCGTGCGAACGAAACGTAAGGCTCTATGCCAAAAGGTTTTAGAGAATATCAGGTGTCTGTCGAGAAGCGGGAAAAACTGCCGATTTGGCAGGTCTGCCGATTTGGGGAACTGGCTCCGTCGGTCGGCTGAGAGACACCGAACCTCGTTCTCAGTGTCCGGTCGGCGTATTGCTCACCTCATCCCCGCCCCAGAGGTGGCAATGGTCAATAGCCAGGCGGCGAGAGCTCCTGGACCTGCGATCTCCGCGTTTTTGTCCACATCACCCGGGCGGGAAACCGTACGGCGACACAACTCCCCACCGCGTAGACCTTTTCGCCGAAATTGCCAAACGAACCCAGACTGGCTGTTCAGGACCGTCTCGCTCGCCGCAACTTCCCTCCCTGCAAGCCTTTTCGCCGAAATTACCAAACGAACCCAATGCTTTCAAAGTGGAGATTTGACAGGGGGTAGTGGTCGGTAGGAGAGCCGCTTCCTGACCATTCGAACCCAATTTCCTATGTTCGAGCTTTGAGTGAACTGTTCTCAGATCAGACGGACTGTGGCGAGGCTTGGGTTTCCCGCCGCGGCGGAGTTTCGATCCTCCAGAGGCGCTTTTTCAACCCTCCAAATGCGGGTTTGAGACCTCCCTGACCATTCGAACCCAATTTCCTCGGCGGGGCCGACGAGCCGTGGCGAGTAGTCGGCCCACGAATCGCCCCTACACAGTCCGCCGAAGGCGGAAACCCAATTTCTCTTCGAGTTCCGTCCCGCCCTCTCAAAGGCTCCTCCGCGCCGAGTGAGCGGCCAGGCGCAGTCCTTCCGCTAGCGGCTGGCCACCATAGTTCTTACCAAGGTCCGGATTGACAAAGAGCAGACCGAGTGCGGTCCAATGTACTAACTGAGTTGCATATCCGAGCCAAAACCGGCAGGGAATTTTGAAATTCAAAAATGGGCAGGATGGCAAGACTTTTCGGACTTGGGGTTCTGAGCAGACGGAGCTCGGGTTTCACCGCAGACGTGCCGGAGCCGTTGGCGTCAAATCGAACGAAATGTGCTAATCGCCTCATTCCCTGAATGTCTGCGATCGGATCCCCCGGCGATCGGATCCCTCTTTGGAGCTGACAGTCAGGGGTTCAGATTCTTCAGCCCGGCTCGCCCCGGGCATCGTATCGAACCTCGCGCTGCGGCCGTTTTCGTGTTATCATCACCCTCTCGGTGGACCGGACCGCTGAGGCTTATCGATAGGCGACTGGGGCGATGCCGTTCACTCCGACACACGTTTTGGCGGTCCTACCGTTCGCAGCCCTCAAGCGTCTACCCTTCCCATTCTCGGCGATGTTGATCGGGAGCTTGATCCCGGATCTTCCGCTCTTCTTGCCTTTGTCGCCGGGATACGGCACGACGCACTCAGCCCTGGGCCTGATCACCGCGTGCTTGCCCCTGGGAATGGCCTGCTTCGTCATCTTCCACCTGGCGATGAAGCGTCCACTTCTCGCGCTGCTGCCCGCCGCCATCCGGAACCGTTGCGCCTTTCTTGTGACGCCACGCCCTGCGCTGCGACCCGAGGCCGTCGCTTGGGCCTTACCGGCTGTCGTCCTCGGGGCATCGACTCATGTCTTCTGGGACTCGTTCACGCACGAGGGACGATGGGGAACGCGGCTCATTCCCTCGCTTAACCAGACCGTCTTGATTGTCGCGGGTGATGCCATCCCAGGATTCAAGTTGCTCCAGTACGGCAGCACGCTCATCGGCCTTCCCTGTCTCGCGTTACTCCTTTTTGCCTGGCTCTCTCGTCAGACGCCGGAGCCGGTCGTCGAGGGGTCGGCCCTTGACGGGGTCTCCAAGTTCGGTGCTTACCTGGCCTTGATCGCGGTTCCGTTCTCGATGGGGATCAGCATGTCCTTGCGTCGTGGGGACATGACGACGTATGGCTGGCTCGGTTATTCGATCAAGACCTTGGGACTGGTGCTGATGATTTCGACGCTTGTCTATTGCCTCGCGTACCATGCGGTCGAGGCCCGGCTTCTTCGCCCGAGATGACTGCGGTACCGTTGCGGAGTCTTAGCCGATTGGGTATCAGTCGCATTCAGTCTGCAGAGGCGGACCGGTGGCGAAACGACGATCTCTTTGTTCGACTCAGCTTCCCCCAGTGAAGGTATCGTAATCGCTTATGCGTGCCGATCCAATACCAGAGGCAGTGATTAGGCCTCTCCACGCAGATCGCACGATACCGGTGCGTGAATGAAACAGAAAACGAACCAGTCTCATGCTTGGCGCTGTGCGAAGACTTCAGTTCATGTTTGCGCAACGATGAGTGAGAATGATCCTTCTAGAACTGCTCGAACAGGTTGCTTTCAGACAGGTTGCTTTCATACTGTCTGAAATTGGAGCTGTCTGAAAGATGCAGCGGACCCGCCTGGCGGCGGGCCGCTGATCTTGGGCCTTAGGCGGCAGAGGGCCGATGACCCGCCTAGCGTTCGACTCGTTCTCCGTCGTGGCCCTCCCCGGCTGGGAGGACATCACCGGCGCCGTCGAAGGCGACGATCCGCCGTTCACACGATCGGATCCGCAGACTGTCTGCGATCGGATCCCGTTATAGAGACGATGAAATTTGTTACTCATCACTCGAGTGCTCATCGGTTGTCCCGCCGGTCCCGGTGCTTCCGCTGCTGCCAGTACCGTTCCCTCCGTTGCCGCCAGTCCCGGATCCTCCGCTGCCGCCGGCGTTGTCGTTTACCGGATCGGTCGGCTGCTTGGTCTCCGTTGGCCCATTCCCTTGATCATGAGGGCCTGCGGATGGCCCTTGCGAGCCGGACGCTCCCTCCGATCCGGGCCCTCCCGTGCGATCATCGGCGGGTGGCTGGCTCGCCTCATCGGGTGAGTGCGTTTCGGGAATTCCCGGCTCGGTCGTCGCGTCAGGCGTAGTGAACACCGACGTTTGCGGTAGGTTCAGGTTGAGGTCGCCGAACCTGCCCGGATCGGTCGTCTGGTCCGATCCACCGAATACTGATGTCTGCCCGAGATTCAGGTTGAGGTCGCCGAATCTGCTCGGCTGGGAAAGCGCATCCCTCTCGTAATCGCGGCTTGCCGGCAGCTCATCGCCAATGCCTGCGTAGCTAATCGGGGGGTCGAAGAGTGGGGTGGCATAGTTCGGCGGCGGCGCCACCGGAACAGGCAGTGATCCGAAGTTAAGGTTGATCCCGAAGACCTTTGATTCGACGGGCTGTCCGGTAATCGAGTCGTACTGAGTAGGATTGGTCTCTTGGCTGTGATAGCTAAGACTCAACGAATAGCCTCCGGGCTCGCCGACCACCAATTGCGGATCGCCGGAGTTCTTCCCCACGGTAGGATCGTTGGCAATCGGCGAATCGGCGGCAGGCGGAGGCGGAGCGTCAACCCTCGCGAGCCGGACGTCATTCTCCACATAGTCCGCAATGGCCCTAGCGGCATCCTTCATCGCGTCGCCGACGGCAGAGGCGGCATCACCAACCGCGTCTCCGACGGCAGATGCAGCGTCGCCGATCGCCGAACCGACGGCCTTACCCGCGTCCGAGACCGTTGTCCAGATGGCACGACCGGCCTTGTCTACCAGATCGAGTAACGCGCCGGGGTCGCCGGGTTGGTCCCCGGGCCTTGGGCCGTCGAAGCGATCCACGGGGCCAGCATCATGACGGGGGATTGTCGTCCCGCCAGGCTGAGCCGGCGCTGCCTTTTCGCCGCGATGAGAAAGAACGCCCCCAGCGGATCCGGTCGACAGAACATTCTGAAGTTCCATCACCTGATTGGCGAAGGAATGCTCGGACACGCCAGGATCTGCAGTTCCAGCCACCTCTGCGCGGCCACGGCTTGCGTACCTCTCCGCGCGGCTTTCGGGTAGCTTGGGAGAGAGAAATCGAAGGGTTTCGCGTAGGCTTTCGGGCGAAAGACGCGCAGCGACTTTCGACAGCAATTGACGCGTTTGTTGCTGATGATCGTCTTGGCTCGGAAGGTCCGCAACAGCGGCATTCGGCTCGCTTCCTGGAGTATCTTTGCCACTCGATCCTGCCGATCCGCTCGATCGACCAGTGACAAACAGGTGGGTTTGTCCTGCCTTGTTAGGATCGAAAACCAGCGTCAAATCGACTGTCCCAGCAGACTCCGACGTCAGCCGAACATGGCGCAATCCTCGACCCGAATTCAAATTCCGGGACGTGAAGATCAAGGCGTTGGAACCGTCGGAAACGTGAGTGCGACCGCTCCGTGCGCACTCGAGGGCGGCATGCGACTCGCTGGTCGGTTGTTCGCCGACCGTCTCCCACGTCGAGCGTTCGATTGGCATGGGCTCGATCGCCGATCTCTCACCGAACCGTTCGATGGTCATCGCGGTGTTTTCCTAGAGACGGACCCGCGGTTGGACGGGCCCGAACGTCTTGCGCAGCGAGTCGCTGGTCGAGACTGCGGTCACCGTCACGATCGTGGACGTCGGGCCCCAAAACGACTCGTTCGTACCCCCTGGCAGATCGGCCGCAGGCACAGCCAACTGAGAACGGAACTGCCATTGAACGCCCGATGGGATGCTGCTAAACGCCTGCGAGCCAGTGAGCGGTCCGCTCTTGACCACCACGGCGTCGCCGCCGTTTCCGATCTGTCGAAGCGAGGTCGATCCCCCGGTAGGGCCCGAGACGTTCCAACTCACGACGAAGACGGGAATGACCGCATCGAGAGCCACTACCGGGGCAAGCGGAGTCTCGGGCCGAGTCCTGGTCGCGAAATTGGGTGACCATGCCGACGTCCCACCGGCGCCAACCGCCCTGGCAGCGATGAGATCGCGCTCGGTCGGTTTCAGTCCATCAAACTTGACCGGTCGGGTCACATTCGTCTTCGCGACAGTGTTTCCCGCGGAATCGGTGATCTGCGCGTCGTAAGAAGTCGCCCCAGCGACGTCGGGCCAATCCACTGTCAACGAATCCGGCCGTCGGTCGTCGTCGCTGACAAGGGCCGCCTGTTGGGGAGGCGGAGGTGGCGGGGGTGTTGGGGGAAGCTGAGAACCCGCCATCCCATTCGTTCTCCGTGGTTTGCCCGTGTAAGCCACTCTGCGGGCTACCGGGCGTATTGATCAAGAGCCAAAAAAAACCTGTGTTGCGTCGCGGTCGAACGCGTAATTCAGCGGCAAGAGCCGACCGCCGGTGGTTTGGGGGTTGGCAATTTGGATGACGACCTCCCACTCATCATTGTCGGCGTCGTGGCCACGAATCGCGACCACGCCGCCCGCCTTCGAGTTCCAAGGCTTCGTCGTTCTCGAATAAGTTGTTGACGATCATGCGAACAGGATCGTTGATCTTGATGGCGGACCGGCAGATCACGTTGCCGACAAGCAGCAACTCGCCGTCGTCCTCAACCCGCAATATTGGTTCGCCGGCCGAAGCGCTTTCGCCAAGATTCTTGTACACCGCGGTCACAAGCCCGGTCATAGGCGCGAGCAAGAAAGTGTGAACGTAGTTGAACTGAAGTTTTGCCACCTCGGCGTCGAGCGTCGCCAGCTCGTTGCGGAAAATCTGAGCCAGGTCGTCGACCCGCAGCGCGAACGTCGAGCTGCGCAGGATCTCGTCCATGAGATCGATTTGTACCCGATTGGTGCGTATGTTGTTGTCGAGAGTGGGGTACATGTAATCGGTAAAGAACGTATTATTGTCCTGATCGAGCGCTGTTCCCTGCCCGGAGGGATAAGTCGTATCGGTGATCGATGAGACGTAACGGCCGTTTGCGTCGGGAGTCAAGTCGCTCCCTCCGTACGTCTGGAGCTTTGTGACAACGTTCGGCGTAACGATGTTCTGCGATACGCTGCCGCTGGTCGTGGTGGTATAGCCTTCTTGCAAAGTGGAGGTCGCAATCGCCGCGTTCGAGGTGCTGACGATGTTCTTGGCGGTATAGAGGACCGAGTTTTTAACTTTTGCATTTTGCTGGGTCACGACTCCTTTTCTGTCCATGCCGTCGGGCGGCGTGCCGGTCGTGTACGCGGCATTGAGGTCGTCGTGCCGCGTTTGATAATGAGCTTGTAGTTCCAGCAGCCGAAAGAGCTTGCTTCCCGCGGTCTTGGCGCCGAGCGGATCGACGGTCGACGTGGGATAGAGCTGCCGAATAAAACCAATGCGGTCCGTGTCGTGCTTGTACCGCTCGAGGAACGCGTTTTGACGTCGAAGTATGAGCTGTTGCAGAGCGGCCCGCAGGGCCTCGTTTCTCATGACGAACAGCGCGTGCGGCATCAGTATCGCGTCGATGGCGTCCGGCGACATCAACATCGATCCGTCCGCCGCCGCGACGCCAATCTTGTTGTATACGGCCGTTTGGAGATCGAACGGCGGGTTCGAGGGATCTCCTTCCGGCGTTGTCAGCGTGATGCGGCTGCCCAGAAACCCGAGCGGCGTGCGCCTCGACAAGATGCCGGACATGTTGAGCGCGAGGTCCGCCGATTGAAGCGGTCGAACCTTCATGTTGCGGATCACGGCTTCCGTCATTGCAGAATCATCCCATCATACGAGCGCGAAGGAGGTTGTTGGGCTTTTACTTCAGAGCCGGCCGAGACAGGCAGCAGTACACATACGTGTGAACCTGAGGATCAACACATTTGGCCCACACCCCTCGAAGCTGTTGGAGCTCGATCGAAAACGATTCGCCAGGCTTGAGCGTACCGAGAGTGCCTATCGGATTGCTCGAGTTGTCGCGACGACCGAACGTGATGGGATACCCGAAATCATCAACGCGAAAGGTTAGCACGAGCGCTGCGTCGGTGGGCGCGTCCACCTGATCGCCGCCCCAAAGATAGACGACAGGCAGCCGGGGATGGACCTTCACTCGCCACGATTCCATAACGACGACTCCGCCAACGTTTGAGTTCGCGATCCGGCCCGGTCGTCGGGCGAATCAAGGGCGGCGTCAGTTCCAGGCGCGTTAGTTCCAGGTATCCCACGACTGACTGTTTTCGTTGAACTTCTGCCAAGGCACGTCGGCTTCGTTGCTGAACCGGACGATGAATGCGACCTCCGGCGTGCTCGCCGGGTAAATCCTCGCAATCCTCGTACTCATCCACTCGACGACCACCGGCTCGCCCAACTTGAGCACGACCTTGGGCGAGGGAGCCAGGGTGACTGCCCCGCCCGCCCCCACTTTCTTCCACGCGAAGAGCTGCGCCGAGTCGTCCGTTGGGCCAAATCGGACGGAGAACGCGCCGTTGTCGCTCTTGGGGGCGAACCCAAGCCGTCCGTAGCAATTGAGATGGGAGCTGCCCGGGTCGACTACGAGCGTACGGACCTCGTCCTTGAAATAGAGCTCGAGCTTGTTGAGCCGATCACCCCCGACCTTGACCTTCAAGTCGGAGGGGTCGTCGCCCACCTGGAACGTCGTTGGCGGAGGCTCGACCGCATAGGCGTTTGGAGCTTGCGCGGCGCAAGCCGGCTCGCATTTTCGCAACCACCGGCCTAGGTCGGCCATCGAGACGGTCGGCCACAGCATCCCGATGCCAAGGACGGCCGAGAATACGATTCGGCGGCGATGGCTGAAGTGAATCACGGTGCTTTTCTCTGGCTCGAAGGGGTGATTCCTTGAATGATTCTCCTTGATCATTCTGCACGGGCTTTGCATTCTGTCAAATTTGCCGGCTGAAAATAAGGCTCTCTAGAAGAATCTTCATGTGCCGCTTTATGACGGCGCCTCAAGAATCGAGAATTGTTGCTAGAATGTCTATGATCGATCTCAAGCCCGTGTCCGTGCGCAGCCCCTTGACCTCGCGGCGGAATACTGGGGTAACGTAAGGCGGTAGGGAAGCCCATGCCTCAAGTCGTGCCCGATGCCTGGAAGCCACGCCTTCGGCGGTACCTCCGCGAGTTGCACGGCGAGGAGCGCAACCGCCTCTCGGCTAAAGACTTTACGCCAGGCCAGAGCGTCCTCATTCGTTTCCCGGACGGTTCGCACGTCCTCTTTCGGTATGCCTTCGCCATCGACGATCGACGTCTGGCGAGGTCGCTGTCTTCACCGAGCATTGCGGGTATCATATCTTCCCGTTAGCGGACGCCGAAGTCGAAATACTCCGGGCTGCGGTGCTGGGGGCGCGCAGCCGCTCTCCCGACTGTCTGTGATCGGATCTTGGCGTTCGATGCTTTCCCAATGAACCTAGTCGACTACATCACTGTTGCGACTTTCAGCAACGGCACATCCGGCGACATGCGGATGGTTTTGGAAATGCTCGGCGACGAGGTCGTGCTATCCCCTGGTCATGAGCTTGATCTTTTGGCTCGGCCCAGCGAGCAACTACTCCCACTGTTCGTCAAGCATCTCGATGACGGCGTGCAGGTATTCGCGCCATCGGGAACCAGACCCCGATTGGCATTTCAAGTTCAAAGGTCGGATCTACTGTGCTGGACGGCCCACCGCGACACGGCTGGCCGATTTGGAGACCGAGTTGACAAGCGAAGCCGCGCCCGACAGCATCTATGGGGAGTTAAAGCTAGACGCTCTAAAGTAGGACTCCGATCGGGGGCGGAAACCAGACACACCAGAATTAACGCCCCAGCATCAGCGGCGAACTCAAACCCAGTTTGATGGTTGGTTGGGAGATTGCCAGCACATACGACTTGCAGCTGCCACGTTGAGAATTGACAAACCGATTCAGTGTTCCAGTGTACTTCGGTAGAGGAACTCCGCGAACATGACTTTGACGCGGTGCTCGCTGCTGGGTCATGTGCCGAGGCAAAGCCTCCCGCCCCGCTGAACGCGGCTGTTATTTGGAGCGGCTATGGCGATGAATGCCTTTTTCGGTAGGTTATCGATCCGGCTTCAGCCATCCACGCAGCCTACACGCTTTGCCGCGAGGAGACGGCGGTTCGGCGGTCTCGAGCTTCTTGAAGGGCGCATGCTCCTCTGTAGTTCCCCGCTGTCGTTGCCGGGTGTTGGCTCTCATCTGCGAGCAGTCGTGATTCAAACCTACGAGACGCTCGTCGGCCGGACGCCGACATATGCCGAGCAGAACCAACTTCTCCGAAATGAGGCCAATGCGGGGCAGAATGCACTCGTTCCTGCAATCGTTGCCACGCGCACTTTTTATGATCGAACCGCGGGCGGAGACGCGAACGGTTATGTGACGTTGGCCGCGGCGACGCTCGATCAATTTCCCAGCCAGGCGCAGGTCAATCATTTAACACAACAGATCGTCGTTCACGGCGCCGATCCACAAGTCTTGAACCAGGTGGTATTGAGCCTGAATCCTCCCGGATCGAAATCGACGTATCCCACTGGCCAGCCCACCTCGTCGTTCAAGATGCTCAAGCAAAATGTCCTCATTAACGCCGACTATTACAGCAACACGCCTAGCATTATGGGTGCATCACTGGGCTTCACGCATATCCTGGGCGTGCCAGGTTTGAATGGCACAACAACTTCCGACCAGGTTCTGGCGCAAGGCCGGCGGTACTTGGGAAACTCTCAGTAGTTCTTCCGCGAGCACTGCCGCACAGCGGGCGTACACGTCCGACGCAACGACGACCGGCATCGCGATTCAACTACGGCTACCCAGTAAAATATACAGGCGGCTTTCCGATCGAATTTAGCTGGCCAGTGCTTCCGAGCTCGGTCGCGGGGAAGGACTTCCGCGTCGTGCTCAATACCGGTCAGGTGGTCACGCCTTTAGTCGCCTCGATCACGCCGAATTTCGAATATAACGAGCGGAGCACTGTCGTGATTTTGGGCTATTTCGGCAATCGGATTGCGCTGGACAGCCGGGCGCGATTTATCCCGTGGAGCTCAAAGTGGCTCACTCGCGCAATCCGCTCAAGCTGGTCGGTCCAGGCGACGTCGTCACATCGGCGGCGGGGCTAAGCT
This sequence comes from uncultured Planctomycetota bacterium, assembly GCA_963818975.1. Classification (GTDB taxonomy): domain Bacteria; phylum Planctomycetota; class Planctomycetia; order Isosphaerales; family Isosphaeraceae; genus CAWFUI01. The sequence continues at coordinate 10,352 of CAWFUI010000013.1, forward strand.
ACGGGGACGGCAGCACGCCAATGACCGCTTACAATCCGGGTTCGGGGCCAAAGTTGGTCGCGGCCAAGCTGAGCGTGATGTCCACTGCCGGCGAGGGAGCGCCCAACCATTCTCGAGCACACTCCCCAACGACGGTGTTGCATTTTACGGTTCGGCAGCGGAGTACCGGCTTCGCGTTTTCACAAGTGGCGGGTTCTCGCCGGATGGGGTTCAGTCGGTCTATCCCACGGACTTCTCGAAATTCTTCCGAATCGAGACGGTCGACGCCAACGGCGTGGTCCGTTGGTTGACCCAAACAGGCGTTCCTTACCAGTTGCCAAGCGGCACGATCACGGTGGTTGGCCTCGCGGACCTGGGCAGGGCCAAGCCAGCTACGACGACTCTTATGTTGAGGATCACGACAACCAGATTGACATCGTGCTTTCAGGCGACGAAGCGGCGATCGCCACGATCAAGGCTGTGCAAATTCCCGCGTCCGGAGCGTACTCGCCGTTTTACAACCCTGGCGGACCGGGGAATAACCCGACGCCAGGCGTCACCTATAGTCAACCTGGACCGAGCCAGACCGAGCCGGTGATCAACGCGATCGCCAACCCGATGACGGTGACATACATTGCCCCTGGCGGCTCGGGCGCAAAAAACCAGAAACGCGCATCGCTCGAGCTCGTGAATCGCAGGTCGAAGGTGGGAAGTAAAGCGTCCGTGATTGCCCGCCTGGGATGGCCGCCCAACTTGAGCTGGGATCCAAAAACTCCGATGAACAGCAGGCATAATTCCAGACAGGTATAACTCCAAGGCATAACTCCAGACACGCCAACTCTGGGTTCAAGCTTCGTCCCCAAACTCACTGCGATCGGATCGGGGTCAACGCTCTCGTGAACGCGAGGTCCCAGGAGATCCCTCGGAGATCGAAGGCAGGGTAGAGCATCGGAGTAGATTACTGTGTAGACTCGGGGACGTGGGTGCTGACCTGGAAAGACTTCGTTTACGAGGAATAGCTGATCCTTCTCTGGACCTTACCGCCAGGGCATCACATTCTTCAGCCCGGCTCGCTCCAGGCATAGTATCTAACCTCGCTCTGCAGCGGACCGGCCTTCGGCCGGCCGCTCAACTTGGGCGTTAGGAGTCTCGATGCCGAAACAAGTCTCGCACACCATCCCTCCGACGGGAGACGTCCGCTTCCCCAAGGATCTGACCAACCATGGAGGGCCGCTTGTGGCAGGTCAGGCCTAGCTGATTTCGTTGCGTGGCGATCGCGGCGTAGGCTGCCTGACGTTTGTCGAAAGCGAGCTGATTTGGCTTGATGAGTTCGAGCACTTTGTCTTTCAAGTCTTTCCCGACGGAACTCGGAAGGCTATACGTAAAGCAACAAGTGAGGACATCGAGAGGTTTCGAGTACCCATCTGGTTTCAGGGCGAGGAAGTTCCAATCTGCTGTGGTCGAGAGATGGTTTTCGTGGGCCAGATCGACGACAATGAGATCTGCAAGGAGAAGCCGGACGAGGCCAAGTTATGGTGGCACGACGCGTCGAGTTTCTATGTCTTCACGTGCCCCCAATGCCTCGAGTGTAAGGCCGTGGGCCAGCAGTTCTAAGCTCTGAGACGGCGCCTTACCTCGCGCTGGGAACCCGGCCCGCCGCGGGTCTTCTCGTGGTATCATCGCTCACTCGGCGGTGCGGGGCCGCTGAGCTTCGTAGTTTGCGAATTAAAGACAATCGCCTACGAAGAGTGTAAATTCCATCACTTCTGTGATAAACATCATTATGTCAAAACACCGAATTTATACGACCAGCGTTGCAAGCGTCTATCCCCACTATCTCGCGAAGGCGGAGAAAAAGGGACGTACGAAAGCGGAAGTGGATGAGATCATTTGTTGGCTTACAGGCTATACTCAGGGTGAGCTTGAAGGACAACTGGATCATCAAACAGACTTTGAAACATTCTTTGCGGAGGCCCCGAGGCTGAACCCTTCACGGACTTTGGTCAAGGGTGTGATTTGCGGCGTCCGAGTTGAAGAGATTGAAGAACCGACAATGCGGGAGATTCGATATCTCGATAAATTGATCGACGAGTTGGCGAAGGGAAAGACAATGGACAAGATTTTGCGGAAACAAGCGGAAAACAAACGTCCTGATTGACCGCCCCCCCTACTTCCCCGGAATCCCCAACCAACCGCGCGTGAGGTAGTCGTTCATCGTCATGGCGATCAGAATACCGAGCCAGACGAATGAGGCCGAGGCGAAGACCCAGACGAGCTTCTGCCCGAACTTCAAATGCATAAAGTAGAGGACGATCAGCACGGCCTTCACCGCGGCGATCGCCATGGCCACTGGGAAATTGAACGGGCCCATGTTGATGAACGCAGCGCCCACGGTCGCGAACAAGAGGACCATCAGGACGCCGAAGATGATCAAGTAGGTTCGGACAGGTAGGATATGGTTCATTTGTGGAGATCGATGAGGTAAAGTGTCGGATAAAGGAACACCCAGACGACGTCGACAAAATGCCAGTAGAGGCCCGTCAGCTCGAGCCCCATGTGCTTCTCGGCGGTGAATTTGCCTTTCCTCGCCAGGTAGACCAATATGCCCATAATCGCGATGCCGATCACCATGTGAAAGGCGTGCAGTCCGGTCATGAAGAAGTAAAAGACGAAGAAAAGCTGTCCGCGCCTGGCGAACGAAGGGGGCGCGTCGTCGGGGATGTTCAGGGCAACGGCGCTAAACCCAGGCCCAGGGACGAGATGTTTTTCATACTCGTGGTAATACTCCACCGCCTTCACACAGAGAAACGCGGTCCCCAGGACCATCGTTATCAGAAGCCAACGCACCTGGCCTTTGCGATCGTTGGTTTGCCCGGCGCGCACAGCCAAGGCCATTGCCAAGCTGCTGGTTAAGAGAATGCAGGTGTTGGCAAGGCCCATCACGAGATCGAGCTGACGGCAGGCCAGGGCGAAGATCTCGGGACTTGTGAATCGGTAGACGAAGAAACCCGCGAAGAGACCGCCGAAGAACATCACCTCGGTGGCGAGGAACGTCCACATGCCCAAGTTCGCCGACTCGTGCTGTTGCTCGAGCGTCTCGAACTGGTGGTCGTGCAGATGCGGCTCCGAGGAGTCGTGGGCGTGAGCTGGGCCCGGGGCCTGGGTGTGTTCGAACGCGACTTCAGACACCGGCGGCGACCTCCTCTTGGTAGGAGTACGTGTCTTCTTCGATTCTAGGAATCGTCGGGAAATTCTCGGTTGGAGGAGGCGAGGAGGTCTGCCATTCCAAGCCCACCGCGCCCCAGGGGTTCGCGGGCGCGTCTTTGCCGATGTAGAGCGAGAGCAAGAGATAGACTAGCGGTACGATGTATCCGACGGCCATGATCGAAGCCCCCGCGGTGCTCATGACGTTCAAGATCTGGAACTCGGGGGGATATTCATAATAGCGCCTGGGCATTCCTAAATAGCCCAGCACGAACTGGGGGAAGAACGTCAGGTTGAAGCCGACGAAGATCGTCAGCGCGGAAAGTTTGCCCCAGGCCTCGGGATACATCTTGCCAGTGATCTTGGGCCACCAGAAGTGCACCCCGCCGAGGTAGGCCATCACCATTCCGCCGACCATGATGTAATGGAAATGGGCGACGATGAAGTAGGTGTCATGGACGTGGATGTCGATCGCCAGGGTCGCCAAGAAGAGACCAGTGAGCCCGCCGATCGTGAAGAGGCCAATGAACCCCAAGGCGTAGAGCATCGGCGTGGAGAGCGTGAGCGAGCCTTTGTAGATGGTGGCCGTCCAGTTGAAGATTTTGATTGCCGAAGGAATGGCCACCAGGAAGCTCAAAATCGAAAACACCATGCCGCCGTACATCGACTGGCCGGAGACGAACATGTGGTGGCCCCAAACCAGGAAGCCAAGGATGGCGATCGCCAGTACGGCGACGGCCATGAATTTGTAGCCGAAGATTTTTCTCCTGGCGAAGCAGGTGACGATCTCGCTGACCACGCCCATACCCGGCAAGATCATGATGTAGACCGCGGGATGCGAATAGAACCAGAACAGGTGCTGGAAGAGAATCGGGTCGCCGCCGATCGCAGGGTCGAAGATCCCTACTCGGAAAACCCGTTCGAGGCCCACCAGCGCGATCGTCACGGCGAGGACTGGGGTTCCCAGAATCATGATCAAACTGGTGGCGTAATGCGCCCAGACAAACAGCGGCAGTTTGCCCCAGGTCATTCCCGGTGCGCGCATTTTGTGGATCGTGACGATGAAGTTCATCCCGGTCAGAATCGACGAGAAGCCGGTGATGAAAACTCCCAGCGCCACGGGAATGACCTGGGTGTTCGAGAACATCGTGCTGTAGGGGGTGTAGAACGTCCAACCTGTATCGACGCCGCCGTTGATCGCCGCGACCAACGTGAAGGTTCCACCGATGAAATAGAGGTAGAAGCTGGCGAGGTTCAGTTTGGGGAAGGCAAGGTCTCTGGCGCCGACCATCAGCGGGATGAGGAAGTTGCCCAGCACCGAGGGTACGGCGGGCACGAGGAAGAAGAAGATCATCATGATCCCGTGCAGCGTGAACAGCTTGTTGTACGTTTCCGGCTGGACCAGATCGCCCTGGGGCGTCATCAATTCCAGTCGCATCAGCGTGGCCGCGGCCCCGCCGACGAAGAAGAAAAACGTCACCGCGACCATGTACAGAAGGCCGATGCGCTTGTGGTCCCTGGTCAACAACCAGGACCAGATGCCGTAGTTCTCGGTCAGATAGTTCTTCTGTTCGTGGTATTGCCCGTTTGTGCTCATTGCGCCAATGCCTCTGTGTTCGCCAGCGACTTGATATAGGCGATGATCTGGAGCAGATCTCCTTCAGAGACCTGTCCCTCGAACGTCGGCATCACTGGTTGGTAGCCAGCGACGACCTGCGACTTGGGCAGAAGTATGGAATCTCGAATGTACCGTTCGTCGGCCGTGACGATCTGTCCGCCCTCGAGCGGCACGGGCTTGCCGTACACGCCTTCGAGCAAGGGCGCGCGCACCGAAGACCCAGACGCATGGCAGCCGCTGCAACCATATCTACGGAACAGCTTTTCTCCGGAGGCCGCCATGGTTGGTTCGACCTTGCCCCCTTCGAGCCAATCTTGAAAGTCCGACTGGGGCATCACGTAGATCCAACCGATCATGCCAGAGTGTTTTGTGCCGCAATACTCCGCGCAGAACAAGTGGTATTTTCCAGGCTTGGTGGCCTCGAACCAGAGAGACGAATACCTGCCGGGGACGACGTCTTGTTTGATCCGAAAGGCGGGGACGTAGAAACTGTGGATGACGTCGTCGGAGGACATCAACAACCGGACGGCCCTGCCGACTGGTACGTGAAGCTCGTTGATTTCTCGCTTGCCCTCCGGATGGCGCAGCTCCCACATCCACTGTCTGCCTTGGACGTAAATGTCGGCGGCGTTCTTGGGCACTTTGTACATATCGAGATACACGTACGTTCCCCACGCGAAAATCGCCATTTCGCCGAGCAACGGGACGACGATCCAGAAGACCTCGAGCTTCGTGTTGTGCGACGGCGGGTTGGCCCGGTTGGCCTTCGACCCGCGTCTGTACTTGATTCCGAAGCCGACGATCAAGAAGAAGATGAGCGCGGTCAAGAAAACCGAGATTGCCAACATCAGGAAATAGATGAAGTCGACCTTGTGTGAAAGCGTCGACGCCGAATCGGGGAACAGCGAAAAGCCGGACATCGGTTCAAGAACCCTCGTTTCGGAGACTCAATCTTGATCGTTTGCCGCCGCTTCGAGCGCGGCCGGCGCAGGGTGCATTTTGCCCAGTCGGAGGTCGCGCCGGAACATGAGCGCCATGTAACCCGCGAGCGACCCCATCGTGACGACGCCCAAAAAGCGGAGAATGTTCATAATTGCAAGGTTATACTTGCCGGTCAGCGGGTCGTAATGGAAGCAATATAAAAGCAATTGGTCGGTTATACCGCCGACCTTGCCGCTGGACGCCTCGACGATGGCCAGGCGGAGCTCCCTTGGGGGGTAGTCGACGCCCAGAAAATAGCGCGAGATCTTTCCCTTTGGCGTGAGCACCAGGATCCCCGCCGCGTGGGCGAACTGTTTGCTCCTTGGGTCGTAGACGTATTTGAAACCGGCGACGTCCGTGAGCTTCTTGATCGCGACTTCTTTCCCAGTCAGGAAATGCCAGCCGGTCTCGGCGGTCGGTCGCTTGTAGCGTCTGAGGTAAGAGGCTTTTTTTCGCTTGGCCAACTCGGGCGTTTCCGATGGGTCGATGCTCACGGTCACGACGTCGAACTCCTTGCCCACGTCGAACGTCATGGGGCTCATCGCCCTGATCAAGCCGTTGAGTTCGAGCGTGCAGAGCATCGGGCATTCGTAATAGTTGAGAGTGAGCACCACGGGTTTATTGTGGACGAGGTCTCCAAGCCGAACAGGACTTCCATTTTCGTCCAAGAACTCGAGATCGAGCGGAACGTCTGCACCGAGGTTTTGCAGGAACTTGACGTTCCTGAGCATGCCCGCCTGAGGGTTTGGCGGGGGCATTTCGACGGCCGAGGCGGCGCTTGGATGGAGCGCCAGAACAAGCAAAAGAAGAGTGCGCCTCATGGCTTTTTGGCTCGCTGGCTTTGGAGTTCGATAAGCGTCCGGGGACCGTTCGTCTTGGGCAGTCCGCGGGCGGCCGTCAACTCGATGGCGCGGTCGATTGGAATCCGGACGGTTTTTTCTTTAACGCTCGTGTAAGCGTAATCGCCCAGGAGCGAATCCTCGCGCAGCTTCAACTCTGCTCGCTGCGCGGCAAGCGTCTCAACCGGGGCCGTCGGAACGTCCGGCTCCTTCTTGACGGTGAAAGTCGAGTAGAGCTTCAGCAAGATAAGACACACAATAACTGTCGATACGACAAGCCCAATGAGAAACCAGGCGATGCCGGCGAGGTTGGCGTCGCGAGTCTCGAACCCGGGAGATCCGTTGGCAAGCGGTCCGTGAGGCGTGGAGGGGTGGTCCATGGTTTAGTGCGCTCCAGCGTGTTCGTGATGGAGGGCCTCTTCGAGCAGGGGATCGTTCTTGGGCAGCAGCGGCCGCGAAGCAAGCCTGCCCACGAAGAGATACAGCCAGACGCCGCCGACGCCGACGAAGGCGGGAACGACCGCGATCACGCCCCAGGACGAACCTGCCGCGGAAGAAGGAAAAACGAGCCACAGGAGATCGACCAGGTGCATGACCAGTATGCAAAGAGCGACTTTCCAGAGCCGGAAGCTCTTACGCTTGGTCTCGCGGAAGAGCAGGAAGAAGAACGGCAGGAAGAAGTGAAACGCCATAAGAGCGATCGCAACCCAACGCCAAACGCCTACCGACCTCCGTAGGTACCAAGGAATTTCCTCGGCTGTGTTGCCGCTCCAGATGATCAAGAATTGCGAGAACGACATATATGCCCAGAGCATGACGAACGCAAGCATCAGGTTGCCGACGTCGTGGAACTGCTCGGGACCCGTCACCTCGGCCAACTCTTCCCTGTCGACCAGGATCGCCGCAAAAATCGCCATGAAGGCGAAGGCGGAGAGAGCCATGCCGATGAAGATCATCGCCCCATAGATCGTGCTGTACCATTCCGGTTCGAGCGACATCACCCAGTCGATCGCGGCGAACGAGACGGTGAAGGCGTAGATCACCAATCCTGCGCTGGCCTGTTGGAGGAATTTCGAGGGTCGAGGATCTTCGGTCTTGTCCTGAGCCGACCCGAGTTTGTTCAGCAAAAACGCCAGGCCGATCCAGACAGCGAAATAAAGCGCGGCTCGAAGGTAGAAAAAGGCTGGATTGAGGTAGTTGTCCACCTTGTATTTGAGCGCGGGATCGTGGGCTACGACGTTCGGATCGGCCCAGGGGTAGAGCGACCCAACCCCGACGGCAATCGGGATAAAGAGCACTGCGCAGAGGATCGTCATCCACACGCCGGCTTCGAGCGGGCGTTTGAGCAAGAAGCCCCAGGCGCCTCCCACGAGGTTGTGCAACATCAGGATCGCGAGGCTGCCGAGCGAGACTCCCAGCCAGAACAGGAATGCGATCAGGTAGCCGTCCATCGCCGCGGTCTTGGCAGAGCCTGGTGCGACGAGGGCAATCAGAAGCCAAAGCGCCAGACCGCCGAGCCCTGCCTGGAGGAACGTCTTTCGGCGTTTGAGCAGACTTTCCGGCAGCTCGCTCATCGGGCGTTCTTCTCCAAATCGGCCTGACGTTCGGCGGGTACGTCGGCGAGCTTGGCGTTCTGGCTCAGTTGCAGATCGCGGATGTACGCCGCGATCGCCCAGCGATCGTCGGGTTCGATCCGCGAGGCGTACGAATACATCGCCCCATAGCCCTTGGTCATAACGTGGAAGAAATAGCCGATTGGAGCTTCCCGAAGGCGGTCTTCATGGAGTGAGGGCGGCGGGGAAAAGCCTCGCTTCACGATCATTCCTTCGCCCTGGCCCGAGCGGTCGTGGCATGGAGCGCAGTAAATGTTGAACCGTTCTTGTCCGCGCCTCAGCAATTCTCGCGAGAGTTTCAATGGTTCGGGAAGCTCGTCGACCAGCTTGCCGTCGACCATGCCGACGTCGTGCGCTGGGTTGACGTTCAATTGTCCGCGGGCGATCGTGCCGGCGACCACGGGCCTAGAGGATTGCCCATCGGGAAAGAAATCGCTTGGTTGATACGTGAGAACCTTGGGCTGAACGACCATGTCTTGGGCGTCGCACCCCGAGGCGATCGCCGCGAATAGGGCGATCCAAAGCCATGGCCCGTTTCTTCGATCTGGGCGACTCGCCGAATCCTTTTGGGTTTTCACAGCGGCGCCTCCCGGATGTGCCTGGGCTCGAGCGATTGGAGGAAGGCTCGCGTACCTTCGCGGTCGAACTTGGGATCCTCCGACTGAATGCATAGAAAGAAGCGGCTTCTCGAGGCGGTGGCGAATTCAGGACAATTGAAGATCGGGTGATGCGGCATCGGCAAGCCGTTGAGCCCTAGCATGCCAAACACGGCTGCGAACGCCGCGAAGAGCACGGTCAACTCGAACGTGATCGGGATGAAAGCGGGCCAGCTCAACAACGGCCTGCCGCCAACATTGAGCGGATAGGCGTACACCGAGGAATAGGTCATCATTCCGAAGGCGGTCAGGGCGCCCAAGACGCCGCCGATCAAGACGATCATCGGCATACGGTTGTGCGTGAACCCGATCGCCTCGGCGAGCCCTTCAACGGGAAACGGCGAGTACGCGTCCATCTTGCGGTAGCCAGCCTCGTACGCGCGCTTCGCCGCCGCGACCAGGAGTTCCGGGTCCCTGTACTCGGCCAGGTATGCGTAGATCGGTGCTTGTTCGCTCATAGCTTTCGGCTTTAGCCCGCCGCCTCCGCCTTACGCTCGGTTCGAGCCTGGGTTTCGAGCACCAGTTCACGCATCTCGGTAATCGAGATCACCGGCAGGAACCTGATGAACAGGAACAGCAAGCTCGCAAACAACCCGAACGAACCGAAGAGCGTTGCATAATCCCAGAACGTACCGTGGTACATCCGCCAGGCGCCGGGGATGAAGTCGCGATTGAGGCTCGTCACCACGATGACGTAACGCTCGAGCCACATGCCAATGTTGATGATGATCGAGAGGATGAACAAAAGCGGAACGCTGTTGCGAATTCGCTTGACCCAGAGGAACTGGACCGCGACGCAATTGCAAAGAATAAGCTGAAGATACGTGTGCGAATACGGCCCAAACATTCGATTCTTGACCATCGCCAGTTCGTAGGGGTTTTGGCCGTACCACGCCGTGAAGATTTCCATGAGGTAGCCGTAGGTGACGATCATTCCCGTCGCGAGCAGGATTTTGGCCATGTTCTCGAGGTGCTTCATCGTGATGAAATCCTCGAGTCCAAACGCTTTGCGAAGCGGGATCGACAGGGTGACGACCATTGCAAACCCGGAGTAGATGGCGCCGGCAACGAAGTAAGGCGGGAAGATGGTCGTATGCCAACCTGGCACGATTCCCGCGGCGAAATCGAGACTGACGACGGTGTGCACCGAGACGACAAGAGGAGTCGCCAAGCCGGCCAGCAGGAGATATGCGGTCTTGTACCTGTGCCAATGCAACGCCGATCCACGCCAACCCATCGCCAAGACGCCGTAGATGATGCGCGCGAATTTGTTTTGAGCCCTGTCTCGGAGCGTCGCCAGGTCGGGGATCAGGCCCACGTACCAGAACAGGAGCGAGACGGTGGCATATGTCGAAACCGCGAAGACGTCCCATACCAGCGGGCTTCGCCACTGCGGCCAAAGCGCCATGGTATTGGGGTAGGGCAGCAGCCAGTAGAAGAACCAGGGCCTGCCCATGTGCAAAAGCGGGAACATCCCAGCGCAAGCCACGGCGAAGAGGGTCATCGCTTCGGCGAAACGATTGATCGAGGTCCGCCACTCCTGCTTGAGGAGCAAGAGGATCGCCGAAATCAGCGTTCCCGCGTGGCCGATGCCGACCCACCAGACGAAGTTGATGATCGCGAAGCCCCACATCACTGGCGAGCGGATGCCCCAAATGCCCACGCCTTCGAAGAGCAAGTAGGACACGGCGACGAAAAGGAGCATCAAGAGGCTGAAGCCAATCCCAGCCCCCAAAAACCAGCGCCAGTTGAACGGCCGTGTGAGGACCAGCGAGCTGATCTTGTCGGTGACCGCGCCGTAGGTGTAACCAGCGCGAGCACGGGAGGGTCTTCAACCTCGCTCTCTCGAGGCGTGGCGTCAATCGCCATGAGAGACCTCCTTTGCGAGAGCTGGGTTCGGGTTTGTCAACCTGGCGATGTAGGTCGTCCGCGGCCGAGTATTGAGCTCGGTGAGGATCCCATAACTTCGGGGGTCCGCCTTGGCAGTCGACACCTTGCTGTTCGGGTCTCGGATGTCGCCGAAAACAATGGCCTGGGCAGGGCACGCCGCCTGGCAAGCCGTGACGATATCGCCGTCCTTGATCTTGCGGTCGTCGAGCTCCGCGGTGTAACGCGCCTGATTGATCCGTTGCACGCAATAGCTGCACTTTTCCATCACGCCGCGGGCCCTGACGGTGACGTCGGGGTTGGAAAGCAGCTTGAGGCTCGGCGTTGAAAGGTCCGCGTACTGCAAGAAATTGAAGTGCCGCACCTTGTAAGGACAGTTGTTGCCGCAGTAGCGGGTGCCCACGCAACGGTTGTAGACCATGTTGTTGAGCCCTTCGTTGTCGTGCACCGTCGCTTCGACAGGGCAGACCACTTCGCACGGAGCGTTCTCGCAGTGCATGCACATTCGAGGCATGTGATAATACTCTGGATCGTTTGGATCGCCTTCGTAGTAGCAGTCGAGGTCGATCCAGTGCATTTCGCGACCGACGATCACTTGCTCTTTGCCGACGACCGGGATGTTGTTCTCGGCCTGGCACGCCAGCACGCAGGCCGAGCATCCGATGCAGCGGTTCAGGTCGATCGACATTCCCCAGGCGTAGCCTTCGTGGACGTGGTCGTCGTGATAGAGAGTGAGTTCGGGGCCTGGGTCGGGCTCGAGCTGGGCAAATTTGGGGTTCTTTTCGAATTCGGAGGTCGAGGCCGAGCGGACGAGTTCGCGACCTTCCATTGACCGGTGGGTCTGGGTGTTCGCCAGTAATTCCTTCGCGCCGGTTCTCGAGATCTCGAGGCCTGGGGCGTGCCAGCCGATCGAGCTGGTCCAAAGCTTGTAAGCACTGGCGCCCGAACCATCGCCGACGCGGCCGGCTTGCGTTCTTCCGTGCCCAAAGTGGATCGTTACGCTGTTCTCCGCGCATCCCGGCTGGCGCCAGACGGGCAGTTCGATCTTGCGACCGTCCAACGATAGCGAAACGACGTCTTCATCAGTTACTCCGAGCTTCTCGGCCGTTTTGGGGCTCATGTGAGCGGCGTTGCTCCAAGTGAGCTTCGAAAGCGGTTTGGGAAGCTCCTGGAGCCAACCGTTGTTCGCGAACCGACCGTCGTGAACCGTGGGGTCGAGCCTGAAGACGATCTCATATCCCGCCGACGGCCTTTTAGGTTTTTCGAGAGCAGCCAAGTTTGCTTTGAAAGAAACGGTCTTGGTCGCCGCTGAGGATTTCGCCAAGACGCCGTTGTGAACCATCGTTCGCCACATCACTTCGAATTGGTCGTCGGACTGGCCCTTGGCCTTCCAGGTGGAACGGACGATCCTCCAGCCGTCGGGCTCCGCATCTCCTAGCAGTTGCGCCAACACTTCGTGAGCCGACCTCCCTGAGTAGAGAGGCGCTATGAGCGGCTGTTGGATCGACGCAGCGCCGTCGAACGATCGATGGTCGCTCCATTCCTCGAGTGGGTGGGTGCGAGGCAGGTGCCACTGACACGCCTGCGAGGTCTCGTCGTCGTACAAGCTGAGGTGGTGCTTAAAGGGACTTTCGCGAGCGCTTTGGCGAAGTCGAGGTCGGCGGGAGCGGTATACACCGGATTCCCGCCAAGAACCAGCAGGAAGTCGACCTTTCCAGCCGCCATGTCGTCGTGAAGGTCACGGAGCGTTCCGGGTTCTTTCGAGAACGCGGGTTCGACGGGCTCGACGGTGAGGACGGACTGGCCCAGGTTGCCGAGGGCGTTGTTGATCGCGTGGGCGAGAACATGGACGAATTTGGGCTGATGGTCGCCGGCAATGACGATCGACTTTCCTTTGTTGCGTTGGAGATCGGCGGCGATTGCATCGATTTCCTTGGCGAACTTCGTTGCGACCGAAGAGTCCTTGGCGGCGCCGACCTCGAGGCCGAGCTTGGCTGCGAGCGCGAACGCAAAATCGCCCACTTCCGACGCAGCCAAAGCCCAGCGATGGTCGGCTGTCGATCCGGTAATGGAGGGGACGGGTTCGACGACGTAAAGTCGATTCATGCCCGAACTGGTCGCTTGAGCCCTGCGGTCGGCGAACCGCCTGGCGTGCACCAGTTTGCCGGCGCCCGAGCCGAGGAAATCCGCGTCGAGCGATACGACGACGTTCGCTTTTGCGAAGTCATGAACCATCGAAACAGGCTCGCCAAACGCCTCCTTCGCGGCGGCGCGTGCTTCGTGATTGCCTGCCGGTTCGTATTCGTGCCAGCGCGCCAGCGGGAACCGCTCGAGAAGCGCGTTGATCTGAAGGGCAAGCGTGGGCGAGTCGACGGTCTCGGTGAGGATCCGAAGCCCTGCGCCTTTCTTCTCGAACTGGGAGTTCGCGCTTTCGGTGAGCGTCAATTGGAAGGCGTCCCAAGTTGTGATTCGCCTTCCCGAGGGCAATACGCGAATAATGACTTTCGAGCGGTCGGGGTCGTAGAGCGAGAGGATCGACGCTTGAGTGTACGGGTCGATCGCGCCCAAGCTTGCTGGGTGATCGGGATTGCCCTCGATCATCGTGGGCCTGCCCATATGGCTTTCGACCAAAACGCCGACAGCGGCGCCGGCCGCGGAAAGCGTGGTGGCGTAGTGCAGCGGCTTGCCTGGAACGATTTGTTCGGGAGCGCGCACGTAGGGAACGATCTTCTCGGCTTGTTGGGTCGAGCAACCCGAAGCCCCCGCGAGGGCGAGCGACGCGCCCATCAGTTTCAAAAACGTTCGTCGGCTCGGATCGTCGTCCCAAACCTTGGCGCCGGTGGGAAACTCGCGCGAGCCATTCGCGAAACGCCGGCGTGTCCGCATACTCCTCGAGGCCGCGCCAATCGCGCCTGCCCGCAGAGCCTTCGGCGTGCTCGTCGATCCGTCCATCTCCTGCGGCGGAGCCCAATTTGGTGTTGTTCATCGGTGGCACGTCGAGCAATTCGTCAGTCGATCTTTGTGTACGTCGTACAATTTCTCGAGCTCCTTGCCCGCCTGTTCTTGATTCCTAGGTTTGATCCAGGTCATATCGAACACTGCTTCCTTGGGCCTTAGATTTGGCGCAGGGTTTCTATGGCACTCGAGGCACCATTCCATCGTCATTGGCTCGGCTTTCCAGGTCAGGGGCATCGTATCGACGCGTCCGTGGCAGCTTACGCAGCCAACCCCTTTCTTGATGTGCACCGAGTGTTGAAAATAGGCGTAATCGGGAAGATTGTGCACTCGATTCCATTCGATCGGCTTATTATTCCTCAAACTGGCGCGGACCGGTTCGAGCATTTCCGAACGATTCCAGATTTGCGAATGGCAAGTCATACAGGTCTCGGTCGGAGGGATGCCCGCGAACGAAGACTTTTCAACCGACGTATGGCAATATCGGCAATCGATTCCCAGGCCTCTGGTATGATGCTCGTGGCTGAACGGCACGGGCTGGTCGACCACCACGTTCACGCCGGTGACATATGGAGAGGAGAAGAGCGCGTAGACGATGCCAAGGCCGCCCAAAGCAAAGAACAGGGCGCCGAAGATGGTCACCCTTGAAAAGGTATTCATGCTCGGATGAAAAATCTGCGTCATCCAGGCGCCTCCCGGCGGCAAACTCGAAAGCCAAACCACATTCGCATCAAAGCAGCTCCCTTATTCCGAATGGGGCCACTCTGCTTCGCCATAGAACTTATAAGGGACGCCATGGGCAATTCAAGGTACGTCCAACTTGGCGAAAGTCTCGCTCGAGCTTCGAACATCCGCTCGCGAGCGAGGCCTCGTTAATGGGCGCATATTGCGATGCCGGTCTACCCCGTCTCGTCGGCCTCGGGCTCGCCTCTCTCGTCAGCCCTAAGTCCTTTTTCGAGAAACACTAAGGTAGCGTTGGGCACTCCTATTTTGGAGCGGATTCGGGTGTTTTGCCGTCGTTTTTTTGGAGCAAACGCGTCGAAAGCCTCGAATTTTTCATCAATTTCGAAATCGGAAAAGTTTTGCCGGGGGCGATCGATTCGTCCAGGAAACCCCAGGTTGTCAGTCCGTCGTCGCTTTCCGGTTCGAGCAGATACGCAGCCAACAAGCCCAGCGGCTGGCTTGCGCGAACGACCAACGAACCTTGGGGGAATGTCTGTTTCAGCTCCTTGAACGACCCTTTGATCTGGGTTTCGCGTTTTCCCTGGAACGGTCTTGGATTCTTCTTCGTCGATTCGACCATGAATACCTGGACTTCGCCCTCGAACGGCTCCGCCAATTCCTCGACCTTGATCCCATGCTCGAGCAGCTTCTCGACGACGGCCGCTCCCGCAAGGTCCTTCGAAAGGAGATAAGCGTAGGGTCTGGACGTAAACCGGGTCGCTTGAAACTCGCCGAAGTCCTTCATTTTTTCAGGCTTGAACGTCTCTTCGACCATTACCGTCATGGGTTTGCCCGTGGTTGGATGGTTTTTGTGCACAACCTCGCCCACGAGGATTTCCACTTCGCCTTCGAGCGCCTTTGGTCGATGTTCAACGCCGAGGTCTCCTGGTTTCCCGGAATCGGCGTTGGCTGCAAGCGTTGCGTCGGCCTGGCTCGCAATCGAGCGAATCTCCTCCTCGTTTTCCAAAGCGAAGGCGAGGATGCTGTCAACAAACGCCTCGGTCACTTCGACTCGCTTCTGGAAATCGAGGTAACTGTACGCTTCCGATAGAATCGCGAATCGGTTTCTCAAACCAAAGTAATTTTGGCCGATCCTTGGTTGATGCGTGAACGCATACCAGGCGCGTGCGGGAGGCTCGCCTGGTTCGGGCGGTCTGCGTTCGAAATTCCCGTAGTAATAGCTGCGATATTTGAACTTCTCCAACATCGCCTTGGCCAAGGCGGGCATCATCCGAGCTCGATTGAACGCGGTGATTCGAGGATCCGTCGCGGGGTTCAGCGGAATTGAATACGTAAGATGATAGCCATGGTACGACCCGTTGGTGGTGTGCAAATCGACGACGACCAGCGGATCCCATGTTGTGGAGAGGTTTACCAGCGCCTTGGTCTCTGGCGCGTCGAGCTTGATGAAATCCCTGTTCAGGTCGAGGCCTTGCGCATTTTCGCGATTGCCCACGCCGCCGATCGGTCCATACTGCTGCGAGCGGTGATTGGGGTCGATCTTTTCATTGCCGTCGGCGTTATAGATCGGCACGACCAAGACGATGAGCTTTTTCAGGATAGGCTGGAGATCGCCGGTCGTGAGCCTCCTTACGATGTGCTGGGCGGCCTCTTTGCCTTCCACCTCTCCAGCATGAATGTTCGCCATCACCAGGAGGACGAGTTTTCCAGAAGCCTTCGCTTCTTTTGGAGTGGACACGGGTGGGTCGGCGACGATCCAAAGCGGCAGGCTTCTTCCCTCTTGCGATTTGCCAAGTTCGCTGATGTGCAGAAACCGAGATTCCTGGGCGATTGCTTTGCCGAAGCCGACGACGTCTTCGTAACGGCTGGTCTCGACAAACTTCGTTTGCTCCGCGCGATTTGGGAGGTTCGAAGGCCGCAAAACCGCTGGTCAGGAACGCTAGCAACACAAACGCCGCAATTAAGCCGACTCGCCCTTGCAACATGAAACCAGGCTCCGTGATCACGTCTCTTTCGACAATACGACCGAGACACGATACCAAAGCCCGAAGATGCATACTCTATTCTGAAAACGAGAGGACTATGGGGAATCGACCCATCGTTTGGACGTCCGGTCATTCTTCTCGGCTGAGGATTCCAAAGAAGTGGGATAGTTCCGATCCGCTTGCGACACTAATAGTGTGGATACAAGAGCCTTCAGGAGTTCGCCGAAGTGGCCAGACGATCCTCGAGCAGCAGCCTGGGCCTGATACGAGTGCTCTTCAGCCGCGGGACTCTCAGCTCCCAGCTCGACTCCGAGCTCTTGGAACTTTTCCAAACAAGCGAGCACAATACGAGCGAGGTGGCTTTCTCGACTCTCGTAGAGCGTCACGGCCCGATGGTCTACCGGCTTTGCCTTGGGGGGTTGTGCAACGAGCAAGACGCCGACGATGCATTTCAGGCTGTGTTTCACATACTGGCTCGGAGAGCCCGCGAAATTCGCAACCCGCAAAGTCTGGGAAGTTGGCTCCACGGGGTGGCTTTGCGAGTTGTTGGACAAGTACTGGCGGCGAAAAAACGCAGATCCGTCCACGAGACACATTACGCGAGGCTCAAAATCGCCTTTTCGGACGACCGAAGCGTCTTGGATCGATCCGACGAACAACTTCTGCTGCATCACGAGCTTGCCAAACTCGCCGAGAAGTTCCGAGCCCCGTTAGTGCTTTGTTGCTTGGAAGGAATGAAGCAGGAAGACGCGGCTCGGCAACTTGGCTGGCCGATCGGCACGCTACGGAGTCGCTTGGCTCGCGGACGCCAGCGGCTGCGCGCTCGACTCGAAGCGCCGAGGACTAGACGCCTCCTCTGTACTCTTCGCGTTCGGTACTCAGGGTAGAGATCATGACTCAACGATCAATATGCGAATGTTAGGCGCTTGTATCCGTGTTGCTACGTTCGAATCCTCGAAGCGTTTTCGGACTCTTGGGGTCGCTTCCGCGTCGGTTTCGGCCCTGGTCGCATCTCTCGAAAGGACGATTCTGATGACAAAGATCAAATTGGCGGTAGGTGCATTCGTTCCCACTCTTTTAACGGCGGGGCTGCTGGTTGGCTCGGGCGTAGCTCGATCGCAAGACCGTTCAACCGATCCCACGGCGAAATCCGTCGAATCGCCAACCTCAAAACAGCCTGTTGGGCCAGGCGCTCGCGTTGCCGAAGACGTACAGCAGTTCGAGCAGCAACTCCAGGATCTGCGCTCCTTGGTCGCCGAGCAGAAGGCCAGGCTCGAGCGACTCGAAAGTCAGCTCAAGAACGCCGAGAACAATCTAATGACGGCCAACACTCGTAGGGCGCTTATCAAGGAGCCTCAAAAGAACGCTGGCGGAGCTCGCGTGCCAAATACTGGGGGAGGGGGGAGTACGAAGGCCCTGGACTCCGCCGTACGAATCTTGACCACCGAGAAAGAGCTTCCGCCGGCCCACGAGGCGCCGCCGCTCGACGAAGAAACAGCCGCTCAGGTCGCACTCTGGAGCCAACTCCTTCGCGACGGCTTTGTGGCTCGCTTCGATGCGAACGAAGAACCGGCCTCCGAACTCCTGACGCGGATCTTTCGGCACTACCTCAGACGCAAGCCCAGCAGCGATGAGCTCGCACAGATTCAGGGCTTGTCCTATCCGGGATCGGACCAGGTCCGTTCTTACCCCGAACAGGTTGTCCGAAAAGCACTCCGGTCCGAAAAGTTTCTCGAATCTCAGCTCGCAACGGCGATTCTCGAGAAAGCCAAACCGCTTTCTTTTGGGACTCGACGCCAGAGATCAAGAGCCGTTGGCGACAAGAATTGAGCCTCGGATCAGCTTGCGCCATCCCCCCAAGCGGAAGGCTTTATTGGATCCGTGATAGGCAGCGGATTGATCTCACTCGACCCGAGGATTACCCTAAATTCTCATTTTTCGCTTCTCTCGCACTCTTCACGAGTAAGCGGGAGTCTACCGAATCGACGTGAACAAGGGGCCTCCAGGGATTGGAACTCCGCTTGAAAACGGGGGAATTTCGCGATGCGTAGGTTTTGGAAGTGGCAAATTTTAGCGGCTCTTGCGTGCCTGATAGGCGTTCAAGGCAAAGCACAGGCACAATACCCTGGCGGCTATGGCGGGTTTGGGTGGCATGGTTGGGGCGGACTGGGCGCCTCGACCGTAGGCGGAGATCTTGCCCATGGGATGGGGGCGTTCATGATGGGTGCCGGCCAGTACAACCAGCAGACCGCCGTCGCGGATTCGATCAATGCCGATACGATAATGCGATTCAACGAATACCTCTACCAATCGCAACAAGAGGCCAACCGCCAACGGGACGTTCGCGAAGCGAGAGCCGCGAAAAGGACCAAGGAGGCTCACCAGACGATCCAGACCCGGCTCCGCGACAATCCCACCCGGCAAGACGTCGAGTCCGGATCGGCGCTCAATATAGCCGTCGAGGAGATCAGCAATCCCAGGGCCTTTGGCAAGGATGTCAAGTCGGCCAGAGTCGTCATTGGCGGAGAAAACGTCCGTAACATCCCATTCCAATATTCAAGAGGCGGAATCACCACTTCGATCAGTCAATTGACTTCGGGAGAGCTCCCCAAGGCGCTGCTGGCTCCCGAATTCGAGTCTGATCGGAACGAGATCAAGGCCCTCGGCGCGAAGGTTCGTGAAGAGCTTCTGGACGGCGGCGAGCCTAAGGCCGAGACGATCTCCGATCTCTTGAGGGAAATCAACGAGCTCCGAGACAAGGCCTCGAAGAGCCTGCCCAAAAACAGCAGCGACCTCGTGCAATCGGAGCGCTTCCTCAAGGCGCTTCACGGCCTCGTCGATATGCTCAGGACTCCGGCGGTCGACGTTTTGCTTGCCGGCGTCGAGAAGCGACCCGACGTCACAATCGAGCAATTGCTTTCATTTATGAACGCCTTCAACCTCAGATTCGGCCAGGCGACGACGCCTGAGCAGCGCAGGGTCTATCAAGAGCTCTATCCCAAATTGGTGACCGTCCGAACGGAAGTGAGAGCCGCCCTCGCCTCGACCGCTCCGGTCAAGACGACGGGTCATGAGCCAGAAGAGTTCTTCTCAGCGATGAGCTACGAAGATCTCGAGAAGGCCTCTCCCAAGCCCACCGGCAAGAATTGACCCATCGAGGGCGGCCGCCTTCGGTGCGTCGACGCCGAACAGCCAGCCAATTCGACAAGCCAAGCTCCCGATGACGCCGAGATCTCGCCTTGCGAACTCGGCGTCTCGCTTTTGCGCCTTGATCAAGCCAGCCTCGGACCGTCCCGTTCATACTGGGATTCCGGGTTCCAAAGATGCATCAAACCGGTTTCAATATCTCTTCGCTCGAGGCGAATACTATCAAAACCTAGGAGTCCAGAAGTATGTCGATCCAAGAGCGGGTGGCGGACGCGAAAACCGAAAATGGATTTTTGGACGCCCCTCCAATCCCGCTTCCCGAGATCGACAGGTCGACGGCGGAGTCCCCTGTTGCCGCCGCTCGTGTAAAGGCCTTGCCCGTCGCCGAGAATGAGCGAGTCGCTTCGGTCGACGTGATCCGCGGCGTCGCTCTGATGGGCATCCTGGCGATGAACATCGTCGATTTCGCTTGGCCAAGGGGCGTTTACAGCATTCCGATTATGGACCCGGGCGCTGGGGCAATCGACAAAGCCCTATGGGCGTTCAACCATCTGATCTTCGACACCAAGATGATGAGCCTGTTCTCGATGCTCTTCGGAGCGGGGCTCGTGCTCATGTCGGACCGCGCCGACGGCCGGGGCGCCAAGATGCGAGGCGTCTTCTATCGACGCGTGTTCTGGCTTCTTGTTATTGGATGCGTCCATGCATATCTCATCTGGAGCGGCGACATCCTTGTAATGTATGCGTCGTGTGGCTTTCTTTTATATCCGTTTCGCAAGCTAAAACCCAAAACGCTGCTCATCACGGGAATCTGTTTCAACCTCCTCTTCGTCCCCTTGCTCGTCGGTTTCCGGAGCGCTGGCATTCCCTACATGCGTAGGACCGCCGAGCGCGTCGAACAGGAGGTCAAAACCGGCAAGAAGCCAAGCAAGTGGGATGAAAAAGTCAGCGAAGGTTGGAAGTCGATGAACAAGCGCGAAAAGCCGAAACGGGAAGACTTTCTCAAGGACATCGAACTGCACCGGGGACCCTACAAAGCCTTGGTCGCGGATCGCGCAGGCAGTCTCGTGTGGGGGCACACCCTCGGATTCGTGTTTTTCGGCTGGTGGTTGGCTGGCGGACGGATGCTCATCGGCATGGGATTGATGAAGCTCGGGATCTTCTCGGCATCGAGATCCCACAAGTTCTACCTGACGATGATGCTTATGGGTTACGGCATTGGTCTGCCCTTGATGGCCTTCGATATCTGGCACCTGTTCTCCCACGAATTCTTCCTGGGAAGACAGTTGGATTACGCGCTTGCGGGTTGGCCATTCCTCTCGCTGTACGGCAGCTTGCCGGTCGTCTTCGGCCACATCGGCTTGGTGATGCTCATTTGCAAGTCGGGAGCCCTCACTTGGTTGACTCGTAGGCTCGCCGCCGCGGGACGGATGGCGCTTACGAATTACCTGACGCATTCGATCGTTTGCACAACACTCTTCTACGGCTATGGGTTTGATCTCTTCGGAACGATCCACAGGCCGCTTTTGTACCTGATCGTGATAACAATCTGGATTTCCCAGCTCCTCATCAGCCCTATCTGGCTAAGCGTCTTCCGCTTTGGTCCCGCGGAATGGCTCTGGCGTTCGCTGACGTACTGGAAGCCACAGCCGATCTGGAACACCTCGGTTCGAGCCTGAGGTAGAGAGAATGAATTCCTCGATCGTCGCGTTGGCTGGAGCTTTGGGATCCTTTGCGTTCTTCGGGAGCATTGCCTTCACGGTTTGGGTTGAGTACCGCAAGAACAAGAACGATCGCGACGCTGCCCACGCGGAGCGCATGAAAGCGCTCGAACTGGGTCTATCTCTGCCCGACGCGGAGATCGAGAGAGCCAAGGCCTACGCGAGCGCCGCCACGTCTGCTGGACTCGTTGGTATTTTGGTGCCGATCGCGGTTTTAGCGGTCACTCTCGCGGGCACGATCGTCGCGATACTCAACTCCAAGATGGGGGAGAGTCACCTGGTTCTCTTCATTACCGCCTGGTCAATCGCCGGCGTGATTGTCTTGACGGCCGTGGTTCAATGCCTAGGCGTCATCCGTGGTCTTCCTCGCCCAAGCGTTGAAACGTCTCCGCGAGGGATCAGCACAGAGAAGCAAATGAGCTCCACTTCGAGCGACCTTTAAGCCTTTGATCAACGACCTGCCTTGGGCTTCTGGGCTACTGCGTCTTCGATCGAGAGATAACGAGGCTGTTTGGGCTTTGGCTCCCAGAAGAAGCGGCGCTCCTGATCGACCCGCCAGACGGGCACGATCGCCACGAGATCCCGTTTGCCCTCGCCGCGAACGCGTCGGAATCGGACGGAGTAGAAATTTCCGCCAGGCGTCTTATCCATTTTCCACATTCGGTAATTCTTGGATTGGAATCCAGGTTCATACTTCACGAGCAACTCCTGAGCAAATTTGGTCGCCGTCCACTCGGGGGATTCTCGACGTGCGACGGCGAAGATCATCGCGAAGACCGCCACGAGGATCATCAACGCACCGATTGGCCAGCGCAGCAGCCGAAACGTTATTCTGGGTTGTAGCTCGCTCAAGGTGATTGCTCCTGGGCGTCGAGACACGAGTGGGATGTCCGTCCTGGCCACGCTTGCCGCATATGATACTACCTTTTTACCAGCACCATTGGCACTCCACCGTCGGGCCTGAGGGTGATCGTCGGCAACGGCCGAACCGAGGCTCCGGGAGCAAGCATGAGTTTGAAACTCTGGGCGATCGTCGCCAGAAGGAGCACAGCTTCCATCTTAGCGAAAGAATCGCCTATGCAGATCCTTGGTCCTCCGCCAAACGGAAAATAGGCGTAACGAGGTATCCGTTTCATCAGCTCCTCCGCCCAACGCTCGGGGCGGAATTCCAGCGGAGCGTCGAAGTAGCGAGGATCTCTGTGCAAGAGCCATTGGCTCATCCACAGAGTGGCGCCTTTGGGCGCCTTGAAGTCGCCGATTTCGATAGGCTCGATTGCCTCCCTGCCCAAGAGCCAAACGGTGGGGAAGAGTCGAAGCGTCTCATGGATCACCCACTCGCAGTACTTCAGATTCGGCAGGTCTTCGAATCGAGGAGTGCGACCGCAGAGGACGCGATCGATTTCTTCGTGAAGCTTTGCCTCCACATCCGGACGGCTCGAGAGCGCGAACCATGCCCACGAGAGCGTATTTGCCGTTGTCTCATGCCCCGCGAGGAATAGAGTCATCGCTTCGTCGCGGAGCTGGCGATCGCTCATACGAGCTCCCGTTTCGTCGTCGGCCGCGGCCAAGAGCATCGACAAGAGGTCGCCCCGATCTTCCTTCGAAGCCCTTCGCTCGCCGATGATGCGCAGCAGAATCGATTCGAGTCGAGTCATCGCGCCCTTGTAACGGACGTTCGAAGGCGTCGGGATCCACATCGGCAAGCGAACGACCTGGTTCACCCTGTCCGTAAACGATCGCGTGAGCACCTCCATCGCATTGCTCGCCCCGGCGGAATCGCCAGCGACGTCGGCGTCGAAAAGGCACTTGGCGACGATCAACAGAGTCAGACGCATCATCTCTTCCTGGACGTCTCGGGTCTCTTCGCTCTTCCAGGACCCGAGCATATCCTTCGTATAATCAACCATAATTGATGCATAAGACGCCACACGTTCGCGGTGAAACGCGGGTTGGGCCAGCTTGCGCTGCCTGCGCCAGAAATCCCCTTCGCTGGTCAGAAGCCCCTCGCCCAAGCTCGGCTTGGCCTGTCGCAGAGCGAAGTGCTTGTGGAACGATCGGTTCTTGGCGACGAGCACTTCCTCGACCAGATCGGGATGATTGAGCAGCCAGATCCGCACTGGGCCCAGCCGAACTTTCACGACGTCGCCAAAGTCTTGGGCGCATCTCTCGAGAAAACGCAAACGGTCGGCGCGGAACTCCGCCAGGTTTCCCCAGATCAAAGTACCTCTGGGGCCCGGCGGCTGTTGTCTTGCTCGCGGGGAGCGGGTTTGCGCGGCGACGGACATTTTGGGTTCTCCATCTCTTGATACGAACAAGTCTCCCTCGACTCCGCACGCCCCGCCACACGTCTTCATTCGGAGATCAGCAGCGGCGAGAACCCGACGGCGTCGGCCGAGACGCAACGATAACGAACGCCCCGAATCGTCCCCTGGGGCGCGGAAGACCACTGGCTCTCGGCGTGAATGTGGCCGTAGACGCATGTACTGACCCACGCGGCCTCGAAGTGCGCAACGCAAGGTCCAGGCCTACCATAAGCGTCGAACGGAGGATAATGCCAAAGCAAGTAGACCGGCTCTTTGTTTGTCCTCAAAGCATTTGCTTTTATGAGTGCCTTTTCAAGGATCTCGAGCTCCTTCGCGTAAGCGATCGCTTCCTTTCCATCGCGAGCTTTCTCGAGGTCGATCGGCGGCATCCCTCGAGCTCCGCAGACGATCACTCCGTGGGTCTCGACCGCGTCGCCGTTTACGGCGAGCTGGCTAGACCGCATCATGATGCGGACTTTGTCGAGGTTGTTCCACCAGAGGTCGTGGTTCCCCGGTGAAAGTACTTTCGTGCCGGGCAGTTCGTGCAGCCACCTGAGATCGGGCTGAACGTCCTTGTGCGTTCTGGCCATTGAAACGTCGCCTGGCAAGAGGACCAGATCGTCGTCCTTCACTCTTGAACGCCAGTTGTTTTCAATTCTCTCTTTATGCCCAGCCCAACGCGGCCCCAGCAGCTTGCCTTCGGGGTCGCGGGCCAAGGAAAGATGCAAGTCAGAAATCGCCCATATCGCCATATTCTCGATCGTGATGACTTATCACTTACTTTGATCGACAACTCTCGAAAGGAAAAACCCCGCCGATTCGTGTTGCCACGAATCGACGGGGCCGGAACAGAGAAGAGGCCGGATATAAATCAGGGCGGACGCCCTGGTCTTCTGTAGGGAACTTGTTCCTGCGTACAAAAGACAGGTACACTCTATTGCGATGTGGAGGGGTGTCAAGTGACAAACACAGCTTTTTTTGAAATTTCACTTAACCGGCTAAATTAAACGAAAAACCGCAATAAACTCACGGTCGAGACCGTCTATTTCGTGCGGTTGGAGCGTTCGGTTGGGCTCCTCGGGCGTCGAGGGACGGGGATGTTGGCTTGGTCGACTCTCCAATCAGACAAAATCGATACGTATTCGGGCCTGGGTGGTGGTCCGATGGGAATTGATAATAGCGCACGTCTTCGCTCTTGGGGAGGACGATTTCGAAGCCAGGTTCTTCTTTGACGAAGAGCCTGACGCCTCCTCGGGGTTGATTGATCGCTTTCGTTGTGGTCCAACCGCGGCTGGTCCCATCCCCGTGCCGCACCAAGAGCGTCTGTCCCGCAAGCCGCTCGGGGGCGCTTACAGCAGGCTCGGCTTCGAAATAGCCCCTCGAATTCACCCCTTGCTCGCGCTTGACCGAATGAATTCGGCCCATCTCTTTGGGGAGATCAACACGGAAACCGCGCGCCTCGGCGAACGTTCCTCCCGCCAGTTGAAGCCGCTTTTGGCTGAACCGCGCCACCAGACCATCGGTTCGCAAGTTCGTTCCCCCAGGCAACGAAGCCGCGATTTCCGTTCCAGGCTTTAGGTTTACGACGACATCCTCGGTTCCTTGTTCGGTTTCCACCTGGAGCACGACTGCGCCTTCTACTGGCAAGAATCTGCCAACTCGTTTCAGTGGCGTGATCCCCTTGGAAATCGGCTCGAGGATGGTCACGAACGTCGTGTTCAGGCTTGCTCCATCCGCCGATCGGCGTCTCAGAACCAGCGAGGCCCTCGTTGACGAAGAGGAATTCACGGACGGCGTCCTACCTGTAATGAGCTGCATCGCCTCGCTTTCCAAAAGGTGAACGCGTAGGCCGGAACCGTCGGCGCGCGTGAACGTAAGGGCCGTGGGCTTGTCCATAGTTGTTGCTTTGAGATCCCGAAAGGCACCCATGGCCTGTACAAACCAGCGCTCGTCCTGTGCGCTCGAGGCGGGCAGGTAGGAAACCGTTCCGGGAAGCAGCGACCTGGACCGACGCTCGAGACTCGCGCTGGTGATCCAGGAAGCTCCCTCCGAGCCCGCTGCATGGTAGATCTGGTCGTGCTGAAGCCCGCCTTGAACTTCAAAAACGCTGATGACATAACGCGACATTCCCGACGCCGCCAGCACTATCGTTTGTCTGTAGAGCTTCGTTGAGCGAGGGTAGGCGTTGGGATCCTCGAACATCGCGACCTGGAAGTCCGGCGTGCATGCAAAAAACAGGATGTTTGCGCCAGCCGCTCCTTTTCGCATCAGATTGAAGGTTTCGCGCTGGTTCAAACCGTCAACCAGAACGGTGTTGTGGGCGGCGGACGACAGGCTCCATCCGTCGGAGATGGGAGCGTCGTCGAGGTCGTCGAGCAGCGGCTTGCCGGCGGCGCTCATGCGCAAGCTAAGCCGATTCGAACGGACCTCGTTGGGTCCTCCGAAACCCTTGAGCTCGACGTCGACCGCGCCCGTCTCTTCTCCAACGGCAAGTCGAGCGAGACCAGCGCCTCCCAAGAGCAACGGCCTCCTTGTTGGAGGAGCAACTTTCGCATCCGGCCATGACGCCCGCTCGATCTCGACAACTTTTGGATCCGTCAGGAGGCTCGAGCCCGCGGTCTGGGCCAGGTCGAAGGCGCTCGTCAAGTCGCTGGAGCCGGCGTCAACGTCCCCTGCCAACAGCCTGCGGATCCACCCGTCAAGTTGGTTGGAGATTCTGGCCTGAGCCGAGGCGTCCTTTCCTTTCCAAAGGCCGTCGTGATGGAAGCCCTGTCTGATAAAGGCTTTCAGTCGAGAGATTGCCTCGTCAAGAAGCGCTTGGTCGTTCAAGAGCCTGGCGACGGCCAGCAATCCACGGTCGACCAATAGCGAATCCTCGGTAAAGCCGTCGGTCTGGCTCCGGGCGAGTTCCGCCGCCGCGCGAAAGAACCCTTGTTCAATGGTTTGCCGAGGATGCGCGTCCTTCAACAGTTCTCCAGCGGTCTCGATGGCCGAGTCGTCGCGTAGAAGCGCGTACGCCACGACCAAGTTCATGGGGACCTCGAGCGAACCGACGGAATCCCACTTCGCCGTCTGGTAGTCGGCCCTGTAAGGACCTGCTAGGTTTGCCTTCTCCAAAAGCTTCGGCCGATCGGGCTGGTCGAAGTGCATCGCATAGGCTGGATACACTTGAGCAAACTTGAGAATGATGATCGCCGCGATTCGAGCGAGCTTCTCATCCCGAACCGTCGGCAGTTTCTCGTGATATCGGACGGCCGCGTAGAGCGCGAATTTCGAAAGGTAAGCCCGAACCTCGAAATCGCGTTTCGCTGCCAAGAATACGCGTTCGTCGGGATAGTGCTGCTTTTCGGAGTCCATCACGTGGTACGGATAGCGATGGAGCACGCCGGGTAGGACTTCGATCGTCTCCTCGGGAATTTTGCCTTCGATCTTTGCGGGGATCTTGTCGTTTGGAAGTTCGGCCTTGCAAGTCTTGCAGGTCAAGACGGCGGGCTTGGTCGGCGACCAGGCAAGTGCATTGGCTCGTTCGCCTGCCCCGCAGACTGGGCATCGGCAGTTCTTGAGCCCAGCCTGCTCGGGCGCTAAATCGGCGATCGCTTT
This sequence comes from uncultured Planctomycetota bacterium, assembly GCA_963818975.1. Taxonomy (GTDB): domain Bacteria; phylum Planctomycetota; class Planctomycetia; order Isosphaerales; family Isosphaeraceae; genus CAWFUI01. Next base: position 37,524 of record CAWFUI010000013.1, read on the forward strand.
CGGTTCCAGGTCCAGGACGGCCTTTGCATCGGGACTTGTCCAGAAGGCGTCTTCCCAGGCGTCCGGCAGGCTGAATCGAGCGAAGGGCGCGGGCGATTCCACCGCGCTCCTCGAGATCGGCAAGCCAGACAGAAGCACGAAGCCGCAGAGGCCCGCCCCCAACCAAATGGCTCGCGGTTGGCGATGCGCTGCCAAAATACGTCGTCGAGATCGAGACATTGATATGGGATCCATCCCTTATGCCTAGGTCGTGCTTATCCTACAGGCAGTGCCGTCTTATGCATGCCGGCCGATTCTTTGGGCAGTTGGCTGTCGGTGGCGCCGCGAACGATCCGGTAGAGCCCGACAGGGCCTACCGTCTCTCCCTCAGCCAGAGACAAGCCTTCGCGGCTCCGGGAGGCGCGAGCCAGTAACATATCCCTGTGCTCCACGCACGCCAAGCCGTAGTTCTTGAGCTCGCGGCTGGCGCCGTCGCTCCAAGGAGCGGCAATCTTGTAAACGGCCGGCTTGCAGCACCCCGACGCAGAACATTTCGGTTCGTACGAAAAGACGCGATCGATCATGGCCGCCTCGCAATTCCTTCTGGGCCGTCCCGAATCAGACAACCCAAGTCGTGTGATTCGCCACAAAGAGATGCATTGGATTGGCCGATTAGGGATCATCCCCTATAATACTGCTCCTGAAGAGGGGGAACAAGCGATGATCGCGGCAAATCGGCGCAACCTTGGATCGATGATTCGGTTTCATGATCAAGCCAGGCAAGGCTTTACGCTCATTGAACTGTTGGTGGTCATCGCGATTATTTCGGTTTTGGTTGGTCTTCTGATGCCAGCGGTCCAACAGGCTCGGGAGGCGGCGCCGAACCCAGTGCTTGAACAACTTGGCCCAGCTCTCTCTGGGCGTCCACAATTACCTCACGCGTAATAATGTGTTCCCAGGGGCCTATTACACCGGAGTCCTGGGAGATCCTTCCACCGGAAGCGAACTCGGGCCTGGATGGGGCTGGGGGGCTTCCTTACTCGGCGACATCGAACAGTCGATCGCGTTCAATGCGACCAATTTTCAGACGGCCATCAACGATCCCTCGAACGCCTCCGTCCGATCGATCGCTTTGAGCATTTTCCTCTGCCCAAGTTCCACGGGAGGACGGGGACCTGTCAGCGTTTCGGACGCAACGGGAAAGCTCCTGGCAGGCGATCTTTCGCCAGGTCAGTACGTGGCAAGTGCAGGCCAGCTCGAGGCCGATGATTCGCCAGGGAACAATAATGGGGTCTTCTTCCGAAACAGCGCCGTAAGACCGGCGGACGTGTCCGACGGCGCCAGCCAGACGCTGCTCTTGGGAGAACGCTCACGGAACCTGGGAGATTCGAGCTGGACCGGGGCCATTCCCGGGGGCCAGATTTGCACGAAACCTTCCTGGCCGATCAGAAGCTGCGAGCCCTCCGCAGTGCTGGTCTTGGCTCACACAGGCCCCGACGCGAGCGAGGGGCAGCCTTGGGTCGACACTCCCAACTATCCTTCCGCCGGCGCCGACGACTTCTGGAGCCTTCATCCCGGCGGCTGCAATTTTGCCTTGGCCGACGGCTCTGTCCGGTTCTTGAAGGCTACGATCAATCCATACATCTTTACGCGCACTCGCAACCCGCGCCGGCGGCGAGGTTTTTGATTCGAGCCAGTACTGAAAACCACTCTCGACCGTTCGCTTTCACCAACTTACTTCCCGCCTGGTCTTCTCGGCAAACTCCACCAAGCAGCGTCGCACGCAGCCAGATCCTCCGGCGCAAGCTTTAGACGAGTTGCGGCGATCGTGGCTTCGAGTTGTTCCGGCCTGCTTGCGCCGACAATCGCCGATGTGATTCCCGGTTGACGGAGGACCCATGCCACGCTGGCTGTGGCCAGCGGCGTCTCGCGTTTCGAAAAATGGTTCTGCAACCGTTCCACTGCCTCGAATTGAGGCCTCTGCCAATACCGGTCGCGATAGAGCTCTCCTGAGGCGCCAAGCGTGAACCTCGTTCCGCTCTGCGGTTGGTCGACCTTGGCGTACTTGCCTGAAAGGAACCCGCCGGCAAGCGGGTTGTAGACGATCACGCCTACGCCTTGATCGCGGCAAAGCGGCAAAAGCTCGGTCTCGATCTCTCTGTGCAGGATGTTATAGCGCGGCTGATGGCTGGCGAACCTGGCGGCGCCCAGTCGGTCGCTCGCCGCGAGCGCGAGCGCCGTCTGCCATGCTGGGTAGTTCGAACAACCGATGTAGCGGACTTTTCCCGATCGAATCAAGTCGTCGAACGCCCTGAGGGTCTCTTCGATCGGCGTTTCCAGGTCTGGCGAGTGCGACTGATACAAATCGATAAAATCGGTTCCAAGACGACGCAGGCTTGCCTCGCACGATGCGATGACGTGCCTGCGCGAGAGCCCTTCGTCGTTTGGTCCTGGACCGACCCGCATCCGGCACTTGGTGGCCAAAACCAAGGAATCGCGCGACTTGCCCTTGAGCCAGCGACCGATCACTTGCTCGCTCTTGCCCGCGGTTTCGATCGAAGGGGGGATCGGGTAGACGTCGGCTGCGTCGATAAACGTCACGCCCAGAGACACAGCCTTGTCCAGAATGGCCAGCGAGGTTGGCTCGTCGCATTGGCCGGCGAACGTCATTGTACCGAGGCAAATTTCCGAAACCTTGAGACCAGTTCTCCCCAGCGGACGTTGCTCCATGGATTTCATTCCCAATTGTTGATGGCCCGATTCGGCGGCTGCCGAAATCATTTTGAACGACCGAAAACTCGCGAATCGCCGGCACGGAGGTCGATTGCATGTTAGGTTTTCCAGAGAGACCGATCAAACCGACAGCGAAGAGATTTCGGATCGAGCAACCTTTGTCGCCTCAGCCCTCGGTGCAACCCGAACAATCGTCAAGACAGGCGCCCTGGAAGGTCGCGATCCTGGCCAATTGGAAAGAGTCGGCCGAGATCGACCGTTGGCCGCTAGTGCTCTCGACCATCGGCTGGATCCACCTCGGCGTGTTTTCCATCTGCCAGTGGATGTTCAGCCACGGCGATAAAACCCCCAGCCGCTACATCCTGGCGTGGTCGATCGAGCTGCTCTTGGTGATTCTCGCAATTCGAACGATCGCCCAGAAAGGTTGGAGTCGAAGGAGCCCCATCGTCGGATTTGGTCTACGCGTCTGGTGTACGTTCTTGATCCTATCATTCAACACGGCCTCGCTGAACACGCTCTCGGGGCTGTCGAGCGATTGGTTTAAATTGGCCTGGGCGCCGCTTTCGACGTTTGGCTTCGCGGCCATGGCTTACGCCGCCACCCCTTGGTTTTTCGTGCCAGCGGTCCAGATGTACTTCACTGGGCTCTTGTTGGTCTGGCTGCCCAATTGGAACTACCTGATCTATGGACTCTCTTGGTGCCTGGCGCTCCAGATTGTTGGCCTGGCAGTGCGCAGAGCCGCGGAATCCAGAAAGCCCAACTCCTCTGCTCGAGCGGGGGCGGGGCGGTTTACCCAATCAACGCGCGATTCGCTCGAGCCCGCAGGCTAGGGCATGACGTCCAGGATTAAAAGCGAACGCCGCTTCGGCGAGTGGTGGATCTTGATCGTCGCTTTCTGAAAATCCGACTCCTTCGCCGAGTAGATATCAACAAATTTTTGTGGATTGCGGTCGATCAACGGGAACCAGGTGCTCTGGACCTGCACCATCACCTTGTGCCCGGATCGGAAGCTGTGCAGGCAGTCGGGCATGTTGAATTCGATCTCGACAGGCTCGCCAGGGGTCAGGGGCGCCGGCTTGTCGAACCCGCTCCTGAACTTGGCCCGCATCACGTCGCCGCGGACCAATTGCTGGTATCCGGCCATCGGCACGAAGTTCGGGTTCGGCCCTTGGTTCTGCGAGGGTGCGTCCTCCGGGTAGTCGTTGGGATAAACGTCGATCAACTTCACGATGAAATCGCCGTCGGTCCCAGTTGATTCCACGTTCAATTTGACGTGGATGGGACCTGCGATCGTCAGATCTTCCTTCAATGTGGAAGTCTGATAGACGAGCACGTCGGGGCGGGTCGATGCGTGCCTTTGATCGGCTGCCATGTAATCGCCTGCCATACGGAATGGGGTGAATCGGAGGTAGGGGACCGGTTTGGCTGGATCGCTGACATATTCGTCAAAGCCGTTCTCGGCGCCGCTTGGCGATTCAAACGAAAGCTCGCCCGCGGCGTGGAAGTTAAGCTCGCGGGCTTTGGCTTCCTTCGGCGGCCACGAATCGAACTTGCGCCATTGATCGGTTCCTGTCTCGAAGACCCAGGCTTCTGGGAAGCCCGGCAGGCCCGCACCACCTTTGAGAACGCTCTCAAAAAAGGGAAACTCGATGTTTTCGCGGTAGAATTCCGCGGTCTTCGATCGAAAATGCACGGCGGAAAGGCTTGATCCCTCGCTCCTCGACCAACCGCCGTGGGACCAAGGCCCCATCACCAAGAAGTTCTTCGCGCCTGGGCTCGAACGCTCGACGTTCTTGTAGGTCTCCAGGGCCCCGAACAGATTCTCAGCGTCGAACCATCCGCCCACGGTCATGACCGCGGGCTTGATGTTCTTCATGTGAGGACGAAGGTTCCTCGCCTTCCAAAAATCGTCGTACGTGCCGTGGGCCATGATGTCGTTCCAGAATGCGACGTCGTTCTTGAAGATCTTCTCGTTGACGTTCTTCAGCGGCCCGAGATCGAGAAAATAGTGATAACCGTCTGGGCCGTCTGGCTCGGGCCTTTGTTGCTGGATCGCAGTTGGAGCGGGCCTGGGCCTGCCGAAACCCGCCAGGAAGTTAAATGCATGGGGCAACAGAAACGCGCCGTTGTGATGCCAGTCGTCGCCCACGAACCAGTCGGTCACAGGCGCCTGCGGACTCGCCGCGACCATTGCTGGGTGCGCGTCGATCATCGCCGCCGCTGTGTAAAACCCTGGATAAGAGATGCCCCAAACGCCCACCTTGCCGCTATTACCCTTGACGTTCTTGACCAGCCACTCGATCGTATCGTAAGCGTCCGACGATTCGTCGACGTCGGTTGGCTTCGACTTGTTGGGAATATACGGTCTCATGTTTACGAACTCGCCCTCCGACATGTTTCGCCCTCGCACATCTTGATAGGCAAAGATGTAGCCGGATTTGCCGAAGAGCGGCGATGGCCCGAGGTCACTCTTGAACTTGTCGACGCCGTAGGGGCTCGCGCTGTAGGGCGTTCTCGAGAGCATGATCGGATGGGGCTGTGAGTCGTGCTTGGGAACGTAAACGCTCGTGAACAGCTTCACCCCGTCGCGCATCGGAATTTTAAATTCGTACTTTGTGTAGTGGCTTTGAATGTAGTCCAGGCCTTGTGCTCGGCTGCTCGAGGCCGAGCCGAGCAGGGCGGCAAATGACATCCCAATGCTACTAAGTACGATGCATCTCATGGCGGCGGGCTCCGTCGTGGGTTTTGCGAGCGGATCTCGTTCGATCGGCTCCGAAGGCACTGAGCGTAAGCCAAAGCTTCCCCGTCGGCAACCGACTCGCCGAAGGCGAGTTGAGAATCGATCGAGAGCGTGATAAAACCTTCGAGTACAAAGCATTTGAAGGTTTCGCCCGCCCAACGCCCTCCGAGTTCCTGATTTCCCCTTGCCGATAGAATTGTGGGAGCCTGCCTGAATGATCTCGTCGTCTCGGCCCATTCTCTGGTCGATCGTGGGCGTACTGGTGGGCTTTTCGTCGGCCCCCGCTGCTGAAGAATCCAGTTCACATCCCAAGGTCGCCGCGTTCGAACGGTTCTTTCGAGAACGAGGCCCTCACGAGGCCCAGGCTGGTCGAATTCTCGTCGGCGAGCTCGCCTGCGCTTCGTGCCATAAGCCTGTGGATCCGGTCGGTCCCTGGGTGTCGACCAAGCGTGCGCCCATCCTTAGTCTGGTCGGTTCTCGCGTACGAGTCGATTACCTGCGTCAGTTCATCAAGTCTCCCGAGCAGGTGAAGCCAGGCACGACCATGCCCAACCTCTTCGCGGGAAGACCTGAAGCCGAAACTACCCGAGACGTCGAGGCGCTGACGCATTTCCTGGCGTCAACTGGAACCTATCGCGACTTGCCGATCCACCCTTCAGCCATCGACGCCGGCGCCAAGTACTATCACGAGTCGGGCTGTGTTGCGTGCCACGGTCCCCGCGACGGCAAGCCGTTCGACTCAACAACCTCGGTTCCGCTTGGAGATCCCAGCAAGAAATACTCGCTCATCGGCCTGGCTGTGTTTCTGAAAGAGCCCGCGCTCGTCAGACCCTCGGGCAGGATGCCCTCGTTCAACCTGGACGTCAACACCGCGACCGACCTTGCAAGCTACCTCCTCAAGGACCTGAAGGCGAACGTCCTCTCGAACATGCGATACCGTTATTTCGAAGGCGCTTGGGATAAGCTGCCTGATTTCTCGACGCTCAAACCGGTTTCCGAGGGGGAGACGTACGACTTCTACCTGGGCGTCGGTGCACGAAAGGACAATACCGCGATCGAGTTCGAAGGGTTCCTCCAAATCGATAAAAAAGGCGAGTATTTATTTACGCTTGCGTCCGACGACGGTTCCAGGCTCTTGATCGACGGCAATCAAGTGGTCGACGTCGACGGCGTGCACCCCACGACGGAACGATCAGGGAAGGTCGAGCTCGAGCCGGGCGCTGCATAAGCTTTTGGTCGATTGGTTCAACGGCGGCGGCGAGGCCGAGCTCAAGGTCGAGATCGAAGGCCCAGGGCTTACCAAGCAGCCAGCGACTTCGTTCGTATCCATCGGCAAGGAGCGAGCGGCGGGCGTCGATGTTTTCAAAGTCGACGAGGCGCTCGCAGCGAGAGGTCGAGAGCTTTTTGGTTCGATCGGTTGCGCCTCGTGCCACGAGCTCAAGGACTCCAAGGGATTGGTCGAAGGGAAAGGCTCGGCGTTTTCGCTTGCTGCCTTGCGAAATCCAAACGCAGGCTGTCTTGCCGAGAAACCTGCCGCGGGAACCCCCGTCTACAATCTGGACAGTCGCCAAAAGCAGGCGATTGCCGCTGCCCTCGAAGGCTTTTCCACCGAGAAGCTCGCTGCTCCGAAGAAGGACGACGTCCTCTCGACCGCTCTCTACCAATTCAATTGCTACCAGTGCCACGCAAGGGGCGGAATCGGCGGGGTGGAAAAGACGAGAGACCCCTATTTCTTGACCACTCAGAAAGAGATGGGCGACGAAGGTCGGCTGCCGCCAAGCCTGGACGGAGTGGGCGCCAAACTGACAAACGAATGGCTCGGCCATATCTTGCGCAGGGCGCCAAAGATCGTCCTTATATGCTTACAAGAATGCCTAAATTTGGCGAATCGAGCGTTGGGTCGCTTGCAAAGTTGCTCGAAGATTTAGATCGGATTGCCGAGACCCCCGAACCCGCGATCGATCTGCCCGAGCGCAAGGTCAAGTCGATCGGCCGGTTTTTGGTTGGCTCGCAGGCATTCGGATGCGGGAGCTGCCATTCGTTTAAAGGGCATCGGGCCAACGGCATCCAAGCGATTGACATGTCGCTCATGACGAAGCGCCTCAATCGAGCATGGTTCGCCCAGTACGTCGTCGATCCTCAAAAGTATCGGCCCGGCACGCGCATGCCTTCGTCCTGGCCCAGGCCCGAAAGCGCCTTGAAGTCGGTCTTGGAAGGCAATTCCGCTCGGCAGATCGAGGCTGTCTGGCGTTACCTCTCCGACGGCGATTCCGCGGCCGCTCCGGTCGGTCTCGAGCGCAGTCCGATCCCGCTGGTCGCTGGCAAAGAGGCCGTGATCTATCGCAATTTCATCCAGGGCGCAGGCCCGAGGGCCGTCGCGGTCGGCTACCCAGAGCGAGCCAACATCGCTTTCGACGCCAACGAGCTGCGATTGGCGCTGATCTGGCAGGGTGATTTCATCGACGCCTCGCGCCATCGGAACGGTCGAGGAGAAGGCTTCGAACCTCCGCTGGGCGACAACGTTGTTGCCTTGCCCGACGGTCCCAGCTTCGCGCGTCTCACTTCGCCGACCGTTGCCTGGCCTAAACAATCGGCTCGCGAAGATCAGCAATCCTACAAATTCCTCGGCTATCGACTGACCGGGAAGCGGCGTCTGCCGCTATTCCGCTATCGGTTTGGCTCGATCGCCGTGGATGATCTGCCCCAGGGCGCGATCGAACATGAAAACCCTGTGCTGGCTCGCGAGATCAATCTCGAGAACCAAGGTACCGAGGCGGTCGAAAACGCCTACTTCCGTGCCGCCGCAGGCAAGATCGTTGCCGATCCCCGCAAGCCCAACGCCTACAAGATCGACGACGCTTGGACCCTCGAGATCGAGTCCGAGACCGCGCCCATCGTTCGCCAGTCCGATGGAAAATCCGAGCTCATCGTTCCGATCAAGCTTGGACCGGCAGGATCAAAAACCAAAATCATCGAGCGGTTCCGCTGGGAGTAGATTCCTCTTGGAGATCGACAACATTATCCGTTGCAAGCCTCATATGATTATTCACAAAAAAGCGGTTCGAGCGAACGTGGCTTTCCTATTATTTGCGCTGGGTTCGGCGACGGTTGTCTTTGCCGAGGATCTGCCCAAGGAAACCGATTATTACGCGATCAAGTCTTTCGACATTCCGCCGGACGTCGTACTCGAGGCTGGAGGGCTTGAGCTGTTGCCAGGTGGAAAACTGGCGGTTGCGACGCGTCACGGCGAGATCTACCTGGTCCATAGACCTTTTTCCGCTGAACCGTCCGTCGAGGCCAAGTTCACGAAATTTGCCTCGGGATTGCACGAGGTCTTGGGTCTGGCCCAGCGCGACGGTTGGCTTTATGCAATCCAGCGCTGTGAAATCACGCGGATGAAAGACGAAGACGGCGACGGCAGGGCCGACCTCTTCGAAACTGTCGCCGACGGATGGGAGATCAGCGGAGATTACCACGAATACGCCTTCTGCTCGAAGTTCGACCCCTTCGGAGACCTCTGGGTTGCTCTTTGCCTGACAGGCTCTTTCACAAGCGACGTGAAATTCCGGGGCTGGTGTTTGAGGCTCAAGCCTGATGGATCGTTGATCCCAACGACCAGCGGGCTCAGGTCTCCCGGCGGACTGGGCTCGAACGCGCTTGGAGATATGTTCTATTCCGAAAATCAAGGGCCTTGGAATGGAGCATGCGCACTCAAGCATTTGGAACCTGGGGCGTTCGTCGGCCATCCCGGCGGGTTCCGCTGGTTCGAATTTGCCAAGAATCTGGGCAAAGCGCCGGAAGAACCGAAAAGCGACACTCGGTTGATCGCCGAAGCCAAGCGGATCCCCCAGCTCAGACCTCCCGCAGTCTACTTTCCCTATCCCAAGATGGGTCAGTCCGCCAGCGGGATTGCCTGCGACAGAACCGCCGGGAACTTCGGCCCTTTCTCGGATCAGCTGTTTGTTTCAGACCAGGCTGCGAGCACCGTCATGCGGGTGGACCTGGAAAAAGTCGACGGCCGTTATCAGGGTGCGTGCTTCCCTTTTCGAGAAGGCTTTCAGTCGGGAAATCTGGCGATGCTCCTTAGCCCCTCAGGATCGTTGTTCGTCGGTGGAACCAACCGAGGCTGGGGCTCGCGAGGCAACCGAGAGTTTTCGCTCGAAAGGCTCGATTGGACGGGCAAGATTCCCTTCGAAATCCTCTCGATGAAGGCACGTAACGACGGCTTCGTGCTCACGTTCACTCAGCCGGTCGAAGCAGAAAAAGCTGGCGACCCGAAGAGCTATGAAATCGCAACGTACACCTACATCTACCAGGCGAATTACGGGAGTCCCGAGGTGGACCAAACCAGCCCGTCAATTACCAAGGCTGTTGTATCAGACGATCATAGAAGTGTGCGGTTGTTTGTAGACAAACTGGTCGAAGGTCACGTCCACGAACTCCATGCTTCTGGAGTGGTCTCCGCGAAGGGACTTCCGCTCTTGCACAAAGACGCTTACTACACGCTCAATATCGTTCCGGAGCCCGATCCCCGGCCTTGGTGAGAGCCACTTTCTAAAGGTTCCAATCGATTTTCTCGAACAGCTCTCTCAGTCGCCGACCTCGGCGTTCGTTAAGCGAGCCAACATGGGCGATTCGACCAGCCAAATGGGCCTTGAGGTCGCCGTCGAGCTTGCGCCTTTGGCTCTCTGGTCCGAAGCGAACGCAATTGAACAGAGTGGCTTTGAGAGCGTCGTAATCCGCGCGTTCAACATTCAGTCTTTCGTTGACGACCACTCCGACGACCTTCTGCCTGACCGAAGCTTTCATGATGCGGGTCTTGCGATGATTGATCCGGAAGCCTTCCTCGAGTGCGATCGCCGCGACTCTGCTGCAAAACGATTTATGCGACCGTGCCAGGTCGCGGTTTCCAGAAAAGACGAGGTCGTCGGCATAGCGGCCGTAGTCTGCTCCAACCGCCTTCGCAAGTCCAGAAAATCTTGCATCGAGCCGATACGCGCAGAGGTTGGCAATCGCAGGCGAAGTTGGCGCGCCCTGCGGCAGATGGGGTTCCCGGAGCAGCGAGCCCATTGGCCAAGATGTGGGATCGTCGCGCATTGGGTTCGATCGATCGAGCCAAACGCGCTTATGCACAGCGTTCGTACATAGACAAGCGAGCTTCAGAGCAACGGGCTCGGGATAGCCGATCGTCCTGAAAATCGCCGCGACTCGTGGTCTTCGAATCGAGGGAAAGAAGCTCTCGAGATCGAGCTTGATCACCACGCTCTTGCCCACATGCTTCGCGGCGAACGTGCGGATGGATCTCCCTTTTTGATATGCATGGGAGCTCCAGTGCGGGGGAACCTTGTCGAGAATCTCTTGAAGGAGTTTCCTCTGGATCCGCTTCAGAGCGGGCTTGGGAGATTCGATCAATCGCGCAGACCCGTTTCGCTTGGGCCTCCAAGCGTAGAAATAATTGTCGAGGTAGTCCAAGCGGTTCCGAGCCTGGCGGTTCTGAAGGTCTGCAAGCCAATCGAGCCGGTTTGCAGATTCTCCGAGGAACTGAGCCAGTTCTCCCAGGCTTGTGATCGAGGGCAACCCGTCGAATTCCTTGATCGCCCTGGCAGGCCTCATCACGGCCTTCGTTCCTAGCGGGTTGACGATCTTAAGGTTCAACCTCTGGTATGCTCGATTGAGAGTGCTGTTTTCGGATAAGAATTGTCGGACCGCTTCGGCTCTTGGTCGCTGCTTCGCGCCAAAAGCGGATGCGACGTCGCTGGCCAGCCTACCGAGCCATCGATAGCTCTTTCCGAACAATCGGCCGGCGCGATCAACGAAATCGTCCTCGGTCCAAACTCCTGAGACGAAACTCTCAGCCAACTGTTTTGCGATGTGTCTGAGCCTAAAGGATGGCAATGGCGAGATGCTCCAACCCGTCTCGTGCGGCGTGAGGCGATGCACGCGCTGCGTGCTGGTCCTCACGCGCGGAAATGCTCAGGTTCAAGAGTCCCCCAGGGTTGCCCTGGAGAGCTGCTTTGCTGGGCGTTTGAAGCCTCGCTCGCAGCCGCTTGGAGCACCCCGCCATTGTGCATCAAGCCTAAAGGAGGGATGCAGGTCGGTCAATGAACCATGGCCAAACCAATTGCGAACCCAACGGCCGCGGGCTATGCTCTGGCGGCCTGACGCCACATGATCGCCAATAAGAAACAAGGTTCGTTTATGATCTCACGTAAAGAATTGAAGCGTCTTCAGAGCCATCGAGATTACCCATCGCTGTCGCTCTTGGCGCCAACGAATCGGACGGCGCCCTCGAACAAGAAGGATCGGATCGTCGTCAAGAACCTGGCTGCCAAGGGGCTCGAACGTCTTCATGAAGAGTTCAAGAAGCGCGAGGTCGCATCGCTTGTACAGAATTTGAACAAGCTTATTGAGAATGTGGATTGGGAGCACGCCCAGGACGGCTTGGCTCTGTTTGCAAGCAAGGACTCCGCCTCCGCGATTCAGCTCCCTTTTAAAGTGAAGGCTCGCGTCGCGATCGACGAGACCTTTGCGACTCGGGAGCTGGTTTACACGCTCAACCGCGACTCCAAGGTATCGTGTGCTTGTGCTTTCGGAGAAGCCGACGAGGCTTTACGAGGCTTCGACGAATGTGCTCACGGAAATCACGGATAAACCCCTCCCGCTTGTCCACAAGGGCCGTGGCGGCGCCTCCCGTTTGCCCGGAGGTCAGGGAATCAATCGGTCCGCTATTCGAGACGAATCACATCGAGAGTTCTTTCGGAAGGTCGACTCCGCCCTCGCGGACGTTCAAAAAGTCGACCCGCTGCCGCTCGTCCTCGTCGGAGTCGACCGCTACCTGGCGTTCTTCCAGGAGATCACGAAACACCCGGACGCAATCGTCGGGCTAATCGCGGGCAGTCACGACGCCACCAACCCCAGCGCCTTGGGCAAACTGGCCTGGCCGGTCTTCAAATCCGGATCAACGCTCAGGAGGACCAGGGCGCCTGTCCGGCTTGCGGAAGCTGTGAAGGCGAATCGGCACGCGTCTGGGATCGACCAGGTGTGGCGGGCGGCGTTCGAGAAACGCTGTCAGATCTTGCTCGTCGAGACCGATTTCGAATACCCAGCCGACCTGTCCCCGCAAGGAGATCGTCTTCTACCTTACACAGGCAAAGGGGCAGGGGCTTTGGACGACGCGGTTGACGAGGTGATCGAGAAGACCTTGGCAGACGGAGGCGAGGTCTTCTTCTACGACTCTGAAGTCCTGGATTTGCACCAGTCGATTGCGGCTGTGCTCCGTTATTGATTCGCTTTGGCTCTCAGAGTGCGAGGATTCTCTCCAGGAGTTCCGCGACCACCGACGCCTTTGGCCTTCTTTCTTCCAGAGGAACGTAAGCGGTCCGTTCGTCGGCGACGCGGACAAGCCCTGGGTGCCTCTTGGCAAGCTGTTGGATGAGCGTGGTGCTCTTGTAGGTGAGCACCGCGTAGTCGTCCTCGAGGTGCACGCGTTCGATGCGCCAACGCGTTGCCATGACGCGAATTCGCGCCTCCTTCATGAGATTTTCCGCTGGCAGCGGCAACGGCCCGAAGCGATCGATCAGCTCCTGGCGGAAATCAGCCAGCTCTTCGAGTTTTCTGATTTTACCCAGCCGCCGATAGAGCTCGATCTTGAGCCTCGGTCCAGGCGCGTAGTCCTTGGGCAAATACGCCCTCCACGAAAGCTCGATCGAAGACTCCTGCTCAACCCTGGCGGGCTTCTTGGTCAACGCTCCCACCGCCGATTCCAGAAGCGTGCAGTAAAGCTCGTACCCCACGGCCTCGATGTGCCCGGATTGCTCGGGACCCAGGATGTTTCCAGCCCCTCGAATCTCGAGATCCCTCAAAGCGATCTTGAACCCGGCTCCCAGCTCTGTAAATTCCTCGATCGCTTTCAAACGACGCACAGCGTTCGGCGTAATCGATTTGGCTGGGTCCAAAAGCAAATAGGCGTAAGCCTTGTGCTTGAACCTGCCCACCCGTCCGCGAAGCTGGTGCAAATCCGCCAGACCGTACTTATCGGCCTCGTCGATAAAAATTGTGTTCACGTTTGGGATATCGAGTCCCGATTCGATGATTGTGGTCGCCAGGAGCACGTCGGCTTCGTGGCGAATGAACTGAAGCATCGTTTTTTCAAGCGTTTCGCCGGACATTCTGCCGTGGCCGATCAAGATCCGCGCCTCGGGGACGATCGATTTCAGCGTGTCAGCCACGATGTGGATGTCGTTGATCCGGTTGTGGACGAAATAGACCTGGCCGTCCCTATTGAGCTCTCTGTTGATCGCCGATCGGATCAGTTCCCGATCGAACCTGCTGATTCGCGTTTCGATGGCCTTTCTGTCCGGCGGAGGCGTCTCCAGATTCGAGATGTCTCTGATGCCGATCAGGCTCATGTGCAGAGTTCTGGGAATAGGGGTGGCGGAGAGCGTAAGCACGTCGACCGTCGAGCGGATCGATTTGAGCCACTCCTTGTCCTCCACTCCAAACCTCTGTTCCTCATCGATCACGACCACGCCCAGGTCGTGGAAAACCACGTCCTTTTGGACGATCCTGTGGGTTCCAATCAACACGTCGACCTTGCCCTCGGCGGTTCTGCGAAGGGCGTCCTTGATTTCGCTCTTGGGTCGAAATCGGTTCAACACTTCGATGACGAAGGGAAACTCAGCCATTCTGGCCGCGAACGACCGATGATGCTGCTCCGAGAGGATCGTGGTGGGAACGAGAACCGCCGCCTGCTTGCCGGCGTCGACGGCCTTGAAGACGGCTCGGATCGCGACCTCGGTCTTGCCGTAGCCGACGTCGCCGCAGATCAATCTGTCCATCGGTTTCGGCGAGGCCATGTCCTCCTTCACAGCCTCGATGGCACGCAGTTGATCGGGGGTCTCCTCGTAGGGAAACGCAGCCTCGAACTCAGCCATCCACCTGCTTTCCTCGGCTGGGAATGCAAACCCAGGCGAACCGGCGCGTGCAGCCTGAATATCCAGGAGCTCGGAGGCCAGGTCGATCACCGCCTCGGCCACTCGCTTCTTGCGCTTCTCCCATGCCGAGCCGCCAAGCTTGGAGAGCGGAGGGTGCGTCTTGCCGGCGCCCACATACTTTTGGACCAGGTTGATCTTGGCGATCGGCACGTACATCTTCGCGCCTTCGGCAAACTCCAGCAGCAGAGTCTCCTCGGCGTAATCGCCTTTTCGATCAACGAGCTCGAGACCGCAATATCTGGCGATCCCGTGGTTGACGTGAACGACCAGATCGCCTTCGTTCAAATCCAGAAAACTGTCGATCGCCCTGCTTTCGTATCGACGGCGATGGGTCGGCCTGCGGACGTCTGGCCTGGCGAACAGCTCGTGGTCGCCGATCACCAAGGTTCCCGCGTCGACCATCCGGAAGCCCGATCGGATCCTGCCAACCGTCAAGAGCAGCCTAAAGGACTTCGCAAGCTCGGAGTCGGCGAACACTTCCCCCAGCCGCTCTTGCTCGGCGGCGTTGTGGCAAGCGATGAGCACGTGCTCGCCGGCAGCGGCCGTCTCGAGCTCGGTCTTGACCTTCGTAAGTTCCCCCGAGAACCGCTCGACGCTCTCGATCCTCAACCTGCAAGTCGTCTCGAGCGAATCAGGGGCGAGCGCGGAGACCGCGATCGAAGGAAACTTGATCAAGTTTGCGAACGTGGAATCGACTCGGCTGAGACCTCGAGGGTCTGCGGCCCTTGCTAAATGTTGAGCGCCTTCCTCTTTGAGGTCGTTGGGCTCCAGGAGCACCACCCACGTTTCACCAGGGAAGAAATCGAGTGGGCTGCCCAGCGTTTCAGGTTTTTCGAGATCGAGCTTGGGCGCGAGCGTGATCGTCAGGTTGTTCCAGCGGTCGTGCGACCTCTGGCTCTCGGGATCGAACGGTCGGATCGATTCGATATCGTCGCCGAAAAGCTCGATTCTCGCTGGTTCAGACGCGTCAGGGGGAAAGACGTCGAGGATGCCGCCCCTGATACTGAACTCCCCTTGAACCTCAACGACGTCGACGCGAACAAGGCCGTGGTCGACAAACCAACCCGCCAAGTCGTCGAGGTTGATCGTTTGCTCAACCTGAAGCGTCCGGGACATCCGATGGACGTCGCTTCGCCTTGGGGACGGCTGCATGAGCGCTTGAAATGGAGCGACGACGTAGCGGGGAGGAAGCTCGCCGGAAAGGCGCTTGAGCGTGCGCAAACGCTTGCCAAACACCTCGTCGCGAGCGTCCGAGTCGGTCGGGATCTTGTCCCATGCGGGAAAGAGCTCGGGTGAAGCTCCAGAGAACGTCGCCACGTCGTCTCGAAAGTCGTTCAGATCTCCAACATGCGCCATCACGACCAGCAAGGTCTTGGGAGCGTGCAAGCCGATCGCAGCGGTCGCCAGAGCCGCCGCCGACCCCCAGGCGCCGTCGACGGTGGCCGCCGCGCCCGATTTAAGTGCGGCAATCATTTCGGGAAAGCCAGGAGCTTTTTGGATGAGCCGGGTCAGGTCCTTGAGCTCGCGCGGGCGGAGCTTGTTTCTCAACCTGGGCGGCTGGCGCAAGGTCGGTTTTGACCGCCGATGGCGCTAATCGCTTAGCCATCGACTCGTCCTCGGGCGAACGAAGCCTCGTCGACCAGCGCCTCGAGCAAGCTCGCCAGAACTTTGGGGTCGAAGAACGAATCGAGGCATGCCGACGCACCATGCTTGTAAGCCAGGCTCACGAGCTCTTGGGTCGGATAATCGAATAGCGCCACCACCTTGCCCGGCTCGACGCTTCCTCGAGCCGCTCCAGCCAATGAAGGTCGTCGAGGGGAACTTGCCAGATCAGAATCACGGTCGAGTGAGTCTTGGATGCCTCACCCTTGGGAAAGGGGCTGATATTTTCTCGTGTAAACACCGGAACGAGCCCCGACTTCCGGCAAACGATCGCGCAGAACTCTCGATACGCCGAGGATGCGGCCGCGACCTCCACTCTTAACTTTGGACCTCTCTTGATCGAAGCCTTGGCGCTCGAGAGCATTCGCGGAACCGTCAGCCTCGCGACGGCTTCCGGAACAATCGACGCCAAACCTCTGTGGAATTGCCACATCAGCTGATAACGTAGGTATTCTCCGCAACACAGTATGATCCGCGCGGAGCTTTTATCATGGTGGTCTGCGAGCCGTTCGAGTTCGGTCGAGCGTAGGCGCTGGTCCATGCACGACGATCGTGCCGCTCCGTCGAATTCGCGCAGGCCAGCGACTTGGGGTTGGGATCTCACCCTGGGTGTCGAAGACCAACCGAGAAATTGGAAGGCTCTCCGCAATTGATCGAGCCAGCGGGTTTATCATGTTGCCTATAAAGGCAATGGATTCTGCGCCACGGTGAGAGAAGGCAAATCCGTCATTCGCCTTCGGCAGTTCGGCAGGCTTTTCCAGTTTCCGCGCAGCAACCGAAGGGAGCGACCGGCCGACCGCCTTTGGCTTGCCTGGAGCCTGCTTGACCCGCCTTCGCTTCCTGCCCTGGCGGTTCATGCACGCGAGATCCTTGAGGATCGACGGGTAATTGCTGGTTCGCGGAAAGATTCTGCAGCATCATAGTTTGCAACGAAAGCCAACGAAGAGAGTTGAACTCTTAACCCCCGCTTTACGAAAGCGGTGCTCTGCCGATTGAGCTACGTTGGCAGGTGAGCTTTGTATCGTAGAACGACGTTGTTGTGCTGTCAATCGCGCCTGGTTTCTCATGGACGCTCGGGCGCTCTCGGATGTTCGCTCCCCGAATAGGGAACTTTTAGGACGCACGAGCGTCCGCGACGCTCACCAACCCCTTCGCTCGTTGACACGCTGTTCGCTCCACACCTATAATTCTCGATCGATGAACGATCCGTCACTATCGCCGCGCGTTGCGGCGTCTTTGCTTTAGGGCGACGGGTCTTTCCGAGGGGAATTGGGAGCGGATCGCATGGCGGTCAAGGTTGGCATCAACGGTTTTGGTCGGATCGGCCGGCTCGTTTTTCGGGTCCTGGCGTCTCGCCCTCACGACTTTGAAGTTGTCGCAATCAACGACCTTTCCGATGCCAAACACCTGGCGCTTCTGCTGAAGTACGACAGCGTACACAGGCAGTTCCCAGGAACCGTCGAGGCCCATGAAGGGTCGCTCATCGTCAACGGAAAGACGATCAAGATCACCACCGAGAAAGATCCGGCGAACCTTCCCTGGAAAGCTTTAGGCTGCGAGATCGCCGTCGAATCGACCGGCATTTTTACAAACAGGGCGGCGCTTCAGAAACACCTCGACGCCGGCGCCCACAAGGTCATCCTGTCCGCTCCGCCCAAGGACAAGCTCGACGCCGTGATCGTCATCGGAGTCAATCACGAGACGCTCAAATCCACCGACAAGATCATCTCCAACGCATCGTGCACAACCAACTGCCTTGCGCCGATGGCCAAGGTTATCCACGAAGCTTTCGGGATCGAAAAAGGGCTGATGACGACGGTCCACGCATATACAAACGATCAAAGAGTGGCCGACCAGGTCCATGCCGATCCATACAGGGCTCGCGCGGCGGCGGTCAACATCATTCCGTCGACGACCGGAGCGGCAAAGGCTGTGGGCGAGGTCATTCCCGAGCTCAACGGCAAGCTGACAGGCTTCTCCCTCAGAGTTCCAGTGCCTTCAGGCAGCATCACTGATCTTACATCGGTCTTGAAACGTAAGGTCACGAAGGAAGAAGTGAACGCCGCGATGAAGGCCGCGGCCGAGGGCCCTTTGAAAGGCATCCTCCAGTATACGGAGGATCCGATCGTCTCCAGCGACGTCATCGGCAACCCGCATTCGAGCATCTTCTCGGCGGATTGGACCCAGGTGATTGAAGGAAACCTGGTCAAGACAGTCTCCTGGTACGACAACGAGTGGGGCTACTCGTGCAGAACCGCCGATCTGATTTCGATCATTTCCAAGCTTTGATCCCCCCCAGGCGGAACTTCTCCAAACTGGACGGGCGACGACTTGTCTCCCGTCCATACATATTCTTATATCAGGAGCCAAGTGTGGCCAAGCGCACCGTTAGAGACTTGGACGTCGCGGGGAAGCGGGTATTGGTAAGGGTGGATTTCAACGTCCCCCAGAAAAAGGACGGTTCGATCGCCGACGACCGCCGGATTCGCGCCGCCTTGCCGACCCTCAAGACACTCCTCGATTCCGGAGCGAGCCTGATTCTCGTAAGCCACCTGGGAAGACCGACGGGAAACCCGGCGGAGGATGCTCCGTTCCGCTTGGACAAAGTCGCCGACCGACTCTCGGAGCTTCTCGGCCTCCCAGTTAAGAAGGTCGACGATACAGTCGGCCCCAACGCCGTCTCGGCCTGCTCGGCATTGAAGCCAGGAGGCGTCGTCGTCCTCGAGAACGTTCGCTTCAACAAAGGAGAAAAGAAAGGGGACTCGGAATTCGCCAAGCAGCTTGCCTCGCTTGCCGATGTTTATGTGAATGACGCATTCGGCACCTGCCATCGCGACGAGGCGTCGATGGTGGCGGTCCCAGGCCAATTTGCTCCGGAAAACCGAGCCATCGGCTTCCTGGTTGAAAAAGAGCTGATGATCTTGGAAGCACTTCTGGGCGCGCCTCGAAAGCCAATGGTCGCGGTCATGGGCGGCGCCAAGGTCTCGGACAAGATCCTCCTCATCGAGAACCTCTTGCCGAGGGTCGACGAGCTCTTGATCGGCGGGGCAATGACTTATACGTTTATGAGAGCCCAGGGCAAACCCACTGGGAAGAGCAGAGTCGAAGAGGACAGGCTCGACGAGGCCAGGCGGCTTTTGGAGCTCGCCGGAAAGAAGCTGGTTCTGCCGATCGACCATCGCATTGCCCAGAGCCTGGACGCGCAATCGACCGAACTAGCCAAAGGCGATGCGATCCCCGACGGATGGATCGGCCTGGACATTGGACCCGAGACCGAGGAGCTCTACGCCAAAAGGATTTCCGAGGCGGGTACGGTTGTATGGAATGGACCGATGGGAAAGTTCGAAGACGCTCCGTTTCGCCAAGGCACGATGCGGGTCGGCCAAGCGATGGGGAATTCGTCCGCGATCACCGTGGTTGGCGGAGGTGAAACCGCCGAGGCCGTGGAACAATTCGGGCTTGCGGATAGAATGGAACACGTCTCGACCGGCGGCGGTGCGTTCTTGGAATCGCTCGAGGGGAAAAAATTCAACTCGCTGGCGGTTATCCCCGATCTCTAAGAGATGTATGCGCGTCGAGAATTCGCCGCGCTTCCCCGGTTGCCGCGCCAGAACCGTCCGAAACCTTGTGAGGGACGCCTTGGAACGCTCGGATCGGCTTCGAGTTTGGGACGACGCATCCAGGCCGGTGGTCTTGCCTTCGCTATTGGCGTGCGATTTCTCGCGTATGGCCCAAGAGTTAGCGGCGCTTGAATCCGCGGGCGTCAAGTCGGTGCATCTGGACGTGATGGACGGCGCCTTCGTTCCCAACCTCAGTTACGGCGCACCGGTCGTCAAACGCTGGCGCGAATGTACGAATCTGACATTTGATACGCACTTGATGATATCTAATCCCAAAAAATACGTTAAGGATTTCGTCGACGCCGGCTGCGACAGCCTGATCGTTCACATCGAGGCCGAGCCCACTCCGTCGGAGCTTCTGCGAGAGATCCGCGGGTTCGGCTGCCGGGCCTGCTTGGCCTTGAATCCAGCCACTCCTCTGGCTGCGATCGAGCCGTACCTTGGGGAGGTCGACGGCGTTTTGGTGATGAGCGTCTCCCCGGGCTTCGGCGGGCAGGCGTTCGACGCGTCGGTTTTAGAGAAGGTTAGGTCGATCCATAAGCGGCATCCAAACTTGGTTTTGGGGATCGACGGCGGCGTCAATCCAAGGACGGCAGGCGCCGCGGCGTCCGCGGGCGCCACGCACCTGATCGCCGGTTCGGCTGTCTTCAAGTCCGGCGGCGGCTATGCGAGTGCGTTGGCAGAGCTTGCCGCGGCCGCGTCGAGGGGAGGCCAGGGCGGCTGAATCTCCCAAGAGACCGGCCCTCGCACGTCAATGACCCGGATCGTCGTCATCCGCCCTGGAGCAACGCTCTACGACGAGCAGAAGAGAATCCAAGGGATTCTCGACATTCCGCTCTGCGAACGCGGCAGGGCCGAGATCGCCGCGCTCGCGGGCGATTTGAAACAATCGATCAACGGCCAGGGCATGTCAGCCCTCTACCATGGCCCTGGGGAGAGCTGTCAGGCCACCGCCGATCTCGTCGGCAAAACCTTTGGCGTGCGACCAAGGAAGGTCGACGAGCTCAGAAACCTCGACTGTGGGCTCTGGCAAGGGCTCCAGCTCGAAGACGTCAAAAGACGCAACGTCCGAGTTTTCCGACAGTGGCTCGAGGATCCCGATACGATCTGTCCGCCCAGCGGAGAGTCGTTCTCCCAGGCCTCGGAAAGGGTTCGTTCGAGCGTTCTTTCCCTCATACGCAGGCACAAAGGAGAGGTTGTTGGAGTCGTCGTCGGCGAACCATTGGCCAGGATCGTCGTCGCCTTCCTGAAAAGGGAGGCCAAACTTCACCTCGACGATCCCTTGCCGACCGGTCGATTTGATATCATCCTGTTGCCGGCGGACTGGGATCCGTCCGCCGATGGATCCAAGTCCGCTTGAAATGAACGAACGAAGCTTTGAGCCCGCAAGGATGTGATATGAAGCTCGAAGTCGGCGCCCGAACAATGTCCAAATCCTGGCATCAACAGTTCCCGTCGAAGAAGGTTCCCGAAGGGATCTGGATGCGCTGCGACGGCTGTAAAGCCACGCTTTACCGCAAGGAAGTGGAAAAAAACCTGGGCGTATGCCCTGAGTGCGACCACCACTTCCAGGCGTCCGCCGAGGAGCGGATTGGCCAGCTCCTGGATCCGGACACGTTCGAGGAATGGCACGCCAACCTCGTTCCCGCCGACCCTCTCGAATTCAACGATCGCAGGCCGTATCCGGAGCGGATCAAGGCCGAGCAGGAACGCACAGGGCTGCTCGAGGCCGCCGTCGTCGGCCAAGGCTTTATCAAAGGCATTCGAGTCGTCCTGGGCGTCACCGACTCCAGCTTCATCATGGGCAGCATGGGCTCCGTCGTCGGCGAAAAGCTGACCCGAGCCATCGAAGAAGCCACGCGCAGGAAGCTCTCGGTCGTCATCGTCTCGGGATCGGGAGGAGGGGCGAGGATGCACGAGGGCATCTACTCGCTGCTCCAGATGGGGAAAGTCTCGGCGGCGCTGGCTCGCCACCACTCCGCCGGCTGCCTGTTCATCAGCGTCCTCACCCACCCGACCATGGGCGGAGTCGCCGCCAGCTTCGCCTCGCTGGGAGATTTCAACCTGGCCGAACCCAAAGCCTTGATCGGCTTCGCTGGACCCAAAGTCATCGCCCAGACCGTCCGGGTCAAGCTGCCGGAGGGTTTCCAGACAAGTGAGTTCTTACTTGAACATGGATTTATAGACCGAATCGTTCATCGTCACGAGCTTCGCGGCGTGATCGCGCAATTGATCGACTTCGCGGCTCCCTAAAAGCTCTCTTAGGGGATGATCGAAGGCCTGGCTCAATCGAGCTCCAAAACGTGGACGCTGCCGCCCGACGAATTCGCGACGGCCATCAGCCGGCGTGCAGCGCAATAAGCCAAGCCCGCGGGCCTGATTTTCGCAAGGCCGGCCGTCCCCCTTAGTGGAAACGACCCGAGCATGCACCGGTTCGCTGAGTCTACGAATGCCAATTCAGACGTTTTGACAAGGGTTCCCACCGCCAGCACCGAATTCAAGCCGGACCCGAACGGCAAGCCCAGACCTTCCATGGGACCAGGCAGGTCGATCGCATCGAGAGATTCTTCCCCGATCGCCCAGAGTTTGCCTTGGGAAGCGTCGGAGACAAGAAGCCCCCCTTCTCGCGTGAACGCCAACTCGCCCGGCAACGCCTTCTCTGGCAAAACCACCGAGCGAACCTCCTCGAGGCCTCTTAGGTTGGCGATGTCAACAATCGCGCAACGATGTGAGCCTCGGAACGAGACCGCGGCCCGGGCGCCGTTGCACGAGACCGCCAAACGATCAGGGTCGTCACCCGCCTCCAAAAAGTCGAGTGTTGATAGAATGCTAGGATTCTCAACCCCCATCGACAAGTCGACCGCGACCAATCGGGGCGAATGCCTCTGACGCTCGCCTTCGGCGTTGCCTGAAAGCAAAATGAGCGCAGCGCTCGCCTCCGGCAGAATCACAAAGTCGTCCGGGTCGTAGCCAACCACGAAACGATCGCCCAAGGGCTTGCCTGCAAAATCGTAAACTTGCCACCAGGCTGGCTCGAGATGCCTCGCGTCCATGCTCGGTCTTACCAAGACAATCCAGTTCGCTCCCAAGGAGCGAACCGCCACGGCTCGACCGCCGACCCCCACATCGTGGAATTCGCCGAGCTCGCCCTTCGAAGACATTTTCCAGAAGACGAATCGGTTGTACCTGGGACAGGTCGCCGCCAGGCGGGTTCCATCTTCCGAGAATTCGACTCTCTCAGCCCTCTGGTGCTTCGTCGACGCTCGGTCGACGGTACGGATCGCAACCGAACCAATTCTTAGGGCGCTTGGCGAACGCGTGCTTAGCACAGCGGTCGTCGCGACGCAGAGGGTCCCTAGAACACAAAGAGCGGGCGCTAGGATCTTGCCGGACCGGGCGTCGGTCGGCTTCGATTTCTTGCCGAAACGGACCTTCGGTTCCGTTCCTTTCATAATTCGCACAAGGTTCCCTCGATGCAGAACGAACAAGAGCGCCACGATCGCCAACGATGCGAAGGACAGGGGCGCGTGCGACCCCGAGAACGGCCGATCCACCGAAAGACAGTGCGCCAAAACGTACCCCGTCGCGCCCAATAACGCAGAGAGTGAAACATAAGATGTTATCACCAGGAAGAGTGCGAAAGCCATCGCGGCGACTCCCGCCGCGGCTGGGTCCAGAGCCGTCATGGCGCCCAGGCTCGTTGCCACTCCTTTGCCCCCCTTGAAGCCAAGATAGACGGGAAAGGTGTGACCTACGATCGCGGCCGCCGCGATCATCACCACGGCCAGCGAGTCGGGGCTTCCCGAGAGCGCGCGAATCGTCGCGGGAAAACCGGCGGCGGGCGCCAATCCCTTGGCAAAATCGAACGCGAAGACGAACAGAAACCAGCGAAAGCCCAATGCCCTTCCGACGTTCGTCGCGCCAATATTGCCCGACCCGACCGTCCGGATGTCCAGACCCTTGACCCACTTGGCCGTCAAGAACCCAAACGGGATCGAACCGATCAAATAGGACAACACAATCGCAAGTATCGACAGGGTCCATGTCATGGCAAGCCTTCCAGCGATGCGAATGGTCCATAGAATCTAGGCGCGAGGCTCGGTCGAGGGCAAAAACTCCCTCCGCCTCACCTGGAAAATCTCATTGGCGGTGGAGTAATCGTCGTGCCGGCCAATATCGAGCCAGTAGCAATCTTGCTTGAAACAATGTACTGCCTTGCCCGATCCTCGAATCGTCTCCAAGAGATCGGGCATTTGCAAAGGCGAACCTTCGGAAAGGAAATCCCAAGCAAGGGGGGCAAGGATATAAACGCCCATGCTCACCTGGAACGAAAACTCGGGCTTTTCGCGATATCCCGTCAAAATGTGTGGGCTGTTCGTGAATTCCAAAACCCCAAAATCGATCCGCACCTTGCGTGGATACGAGGCGATCGTCGCAACGGCGTTTTCTGAGTTATGAAATTCGTACATAGCTGCATAATTAAGAGTTGTAAGAATGTCTCCATTGATCACAAGCACGCTCTCCTGGGGCCTTTCCATCAGGGCGAGGCCCCCCGCGGTGCCCAGGGGCTCGAGCTCGCGCTTGTAGGAGATCTTTGCTCCAAAGCGGCTTCCATCGCCGAAGAAGGTCTCGATCAGTTCGGTCAGGTAGCCGGTGACGACGACGATCTCGCCGAACCCGAAGTGCACGAGCTGGCGCACCACGATCTCCATGATCGGCAGCGCTGGGTCTCCCAGCGGCATCAGTGGTTTCGGCAAGACCGCGGTGAACGGCCTCAACCGAGTTCCCAGTCCGCCCGCGAGGATGATCGCTTTCATGGGAGGCCCTCTTTCTCGTTATCTACCCTGAGCCAATGCCAGCTCTCGCTTCGAGGCTTTTCCTCTCGGAGACGATTGAGCGCCCCGAGTCTCCGCCAGCTTCTTCTGCTGCGCCACTTCCGAGCACAGATCGATCAATCGCTCGACGTGCTTCTCGAGCGTCTGCATGGTCCCGAGTTCTCGAGCCCGAATCGCCATATCCAAACGTAAGGAGTCGTCGCACATCGCGTCGATCGCGTCGGCGAGTTGGCCGGTCGATTCAGGGGTGGTCGCCACAATTCCCTCGACGTGTTGGGTCATCACTTCCCCAGCGCCGTTGCACGCCGTGGTGATCACGGGCAGACCGCACGCCAGAGCCTCGAAGACCACCAGCGAGCAGGGATCGTAGTACGTCGGCAGGATGAAAAAGTCGCATCCAGCAAACGCCTTACGGACGTCGTCGACAAACCCCACGAAGTGAAACTGGTCCAGGACGCCGAGCTTTTCGGCAAGCTTCTTGAACGGCTTGCTCCTGCCGCCGCCGCACACGACGATCTTGGCGTTCCTGGCGCTTGGGTTGTGCTCCTTGCGGTATGCGACCGCCTGGATCAGCGCGCCCAATCCCTTGAGACCGAAGTTGTGCGCCAGGAACAGACCCGTGAGCTCGGACTCGCCCAAGCCAAGCTGTTCACGGAACGAGGCCCTCGCGGTTCCTTCGTGTTCGAAGGCAAGGCGTCCCGCGTCGATCGCGTTGTAGATCAGCCGAATCCGGTCCCGCCGGACCCCCGCGTAGCGCTCGAGATGCCCTTGCACCAAACCGCTGACCGCGACGACTCTCGTGTTTCGACCTGGAGCATACTGGCGCAACTCGATCGCCCTGCAAACCCAGTATTTCAGGCTAAGCTTTTTGGCCGCCGTGTAAAACGACCGACGCCAGCCTCTGGGAAAGCGGCGAGAGCTCAGCTCGACGCTTGCCTCGATAAGCCCACCCTGGGGAATCAAAATATCCTGGTCCCATGTATTGATAAGCCCGATCACGCAGTCGTGGCCGCCCGATCGCGCCGCGCGTGAAGCGCGGCTGGCAAAGCTCCACGTCTTCAGCCATCTGGGCCAACCCGCGGCGTCCACCTTCACGACGTTTGTCCGCGAAGGCAACGCCCCGCTCCGAAAAGTCCGACAATAAAGCGTCATGTCGTGGCCCGCGGCCGTCAGCCGCCTGCAAAGATCGACGACGTAAGTCTCGGCGCCTCCCTTGTTTGGGTCCACTCGTTCAAAAACAATTGCTATGTTCATAATTAAGCCTTAAGATTTTCATGAATTGTGGTCCAGGTATCGCTTCGCCTTCCACTGGGCGCCTCTGAGGTCGAGTTTGGCCAGTTTCTCGCCCAAAAACCTTTGATAATGGACCCAGAACCGCGCCCTATCGCGGTTGTTGATCTCTCCGACGTCGTACGTTGAATACAGAAGTTGGCCCAGGTCTTTCGACCTCCAACGCCAGACGAAAAGGCGATGTTTGGCAAGCCTATGAAAGTCGATCAGGGCGGGCCTCGACGCCCAAATCCTCGAGGGATCGCGATCAACGAAGAAATGGCATAGATACAAATCTTTGTGGAAATAGTGGTTGCGATGCAAGCGGGCGGAAATCTCGGCCAGGTGGACCGTCAGAACCCGTTTGAGCTTCTCGAAATCGTAAGCGCTCGTCTCGCGATGAAGCACTGGCAGCAGCTCGTTGATCGCTTCTTGGCCTGCAAGCTCGCCGACCAGGAGATAACTTTGCAGCCGAGCCCCAGGTCCGATGCGTTCTCCAACAGCCAGCACCCTGGGGGCGTCCACTCCCAGAGCGCGAGCCTGTTCGAGATGCACCCACTCCACCGCCGCTGGAGAATGCTTTCCCGAGGGGTTCACAAGAGCTCCCAACTGCTCGGTCAACGTCGTCTTGTAGTGCCTCTTCAAGTAGGTAGAAACGGTTCCCGCTGGAGAATCGAACCTCACACGAGCTGTCGACCGACCCTGCTTGGCGTGGAATCGATCGGTCGATTGCAGGTCCATCACGCGTTCTTCGAAGTCGAACGGAAGGACCGATTCGACGGCAGCGGACCTCCAGCTCCACGATGTTCCTTGGCGAATGCGCTTCCAGAGGGCTCGCAGGCTCACGGCAGGCCCTCCGCTTCCGTCGGCTTTTTGAACCTGTAGACTAGCACGTCCCTGCCCGCGGCCCCTTGACTTGCTGGGAACTCGGCTTCCAGCTCGCCTGCTTTCGCCAGGAGCGCCCGCAACGTTTCCGCGCGCTTGCTCGGCGCCTCGAGCTCGTCGGCGCCAACCACGATCCAAGCCAGGTGCGAATCGGAAAGGGCCTGGCGAACGTGCCAGTAGTCGTAACTTGGCAAACCCGAAGTAAACGCAGCCCATCCGCGGGTGTCGAGCACCGTTTCCCCACGCCCAGCGTTTCTGACGAGCCAACGCCCCGCGGCCCAATGGCCCCATCGGCCCGCATGGTTTGGCCTTGCCTGGACGCAACAGCACAGCACGAGTAGCGAGCCAATCGTCAAAGCCGCCAGGCTCAGCCTCGCTCTGCGCCGCCAGGCGAAAATCCGCGCCAAGCGCAGTTCCAATCAAGCAGAGCGCCGCGGCCGACCAGGGGAGCGAAAGGAGGATCAAAGTCATCACGTGCCGATGCGAGAGGTAACCGAGCTTCAGGTTGTGCCTGACGAGAACGATGGCCATCATTGCCGCGAAGATCGAAGAGAGCAGGGCGCCGGTTCCTCGAGGCCTGGCTCGGGCGATTCCCCAGAAGGCCAAAGGGCCAAAAGCGAACCACATGCCCTCGAACCAGAGCCTGGCGACGTCTCCCGCGGCCTCCCCCGTCGACCTGGGAGGGTCGAGCTCCGACTCCTCCTTCGCCGAAAAATCCCAATCAGGGTCGTCGAGCCCTTTGGGCAAAGGCTGAGGAACCCTCCTGCTCAGACTCTGGGAGTCGAGAGAACTCCCTGCCTGACGCCTGAGCGAGAGTTTCTCCGAGATCTCGCCTTTGACAAGCACGAACAGCAGCAAGAATCCGCAGACCCCAAAGGCTAAGAGGCCAACTCCAACCAGCTTTCGATTCCAGGACAGGCCTGCACGATTCGCTGCGACCGTCGTCAGTCCAACAGCTCCGGCGACGAGCACAACTTCGGGCCTGGTCCAATATCCGATGCCCGCGAGCAATCCGCATAGGAGCCAATCAAGTGGATC
Organism: uncultured Planctomycetota bacterium; assembly: GCA_963818975.1. Taxonomy (GTDB): domain Bacteria; phylum Planctomycetota; class Planctomycetia; order Isosphaerales; family Isosphaeraceae; genus CAWFUI01. The sequence goes on from CAWFUI010000013.1 coordinate 65,278, forward strand.
GTGCGTCTCGACCGCTCGCTGACCAACGGCAAGACACGACGCCACGAAGAAGAGACCAAGCGCGTCGCTTAGCGTTTCTCTGCTGATCTCGGCTGGGAGCGGCAAGAGGACGAACATGAGGGTCGCCAGATCGGCGACGCGCCTCGAGAACATCCTTTTATTGAACGCATGGAACGGCCCCAGGAGCAAGATCGACGCAATCGCCGAAACGCCCTGGGCAGAGATCCGCCAACCGTCGGGGCCTTTGCCCACAAACAGGCGCACTTCTGGCTCGACCGCAGCGACAAGAGCGGAATAGAGCGGGTGTTGGTCGCTGCCGCGTACGGCGTCGGGCCAATCGTCGATCTGGAACCGCTTGGCGAGCTTGATGAACTTCAAGCCGTCCTGGGCGGGCACGGCGGTCCGCGCCACGCTCGAGGCGTGCAGGACGGTCGCCAAAATCATGATCGCGGGCAGCGACCAGCGAGCCAAAGCTCGATTCCTCCGTGAAAGTCCTTTGCCCGTATGCGCTTGCGTTCAAAATGAGGCAACGGGGCGCTTCCTGCGGTTGCTGTAAATGCGGATTATAGGCCCAACCCCCGGATGGTCAACCGCAAGACCTGCGATCGACTTTCTCCATCGCGGATTCGATCCGCGCACCGGTGGGCGATCCAACTCGTTTCTCCCCCTTGACGAATCTTCCAAAAGCCTAGATAGATACGCGCGTGGGCTCGTACTTCTCCCGCATTTCGGTCGCACGAAACGAAAAACGCCTCGAACGATGAAGTTTGCCGCCTCAATTGGAGAGCTTGGATGATTCTCAAATCTCTTTGCGATCGATGGAAACGCTCCGATTCGCGAGTCCGACGCCTCTGGATCGCGTCTTTCGTTTCGCTTGTCATTGTCGCCTGCACAAGCACAGCCTGCTCGATTCAAGACGTCCTTGACCGTCATCTCAGTCAATCGCCGAGAACAAACGACGGTGACAGGTCCAGGGCGACCCAGGTGATTCCCGAGAACGACGTTAAGAGGCTCTCCGAAGGCCCCTCCGCATTGAACTATACGCAATAAGAACGAGATCGATTGCGAAGCGATGGAAGGCCAACGCCAAATTTGACGCCACTAGTATCGGCGCAAAGATAAAAAACCGTTGATACTCGAGTCCCCGAGACGTACACTTGAAGTAGCTAGCACAATATCGATGCACCTTCTCCCCCGATCGCTCCTATGGTTCGCTTTTTGCGTGACTCCTAGGAGGAAGCAACTTCGAGTTCCTTTTCGTTAATGCCAAGGGGGGGGGACAATTCCATGAGCCAGACAGAAGCGCCTCTGGGGACGAGCTTGGTCGCGGTTTATCCCGACCACAAGGCGGCTGAGAACGCGGTGAGAACGCTCCACGAAGCGGGTTTTGCCTTGAAAGATCTGTCGATCGTCGGCAGGGACTTTCAGATGAGCGAAGATCCTGTCGGCTTGGTCAGCCTGCAAGATTACGCCACTGCGGGCGCCGAAACGGGGGCTTGGTTTGGCGGTCTGTTTGGACTGTTGGTGGGGGCGGCGTTCCTCATTTTGCCGGGCATCGGTCCCATCGTCGTTGCCGGCCCACTCGCTGCTGCTTTTCTTGGCGGTATCGAAGGCGCGATCGCCGGAATGGCCCTCGGAGGCGTCGCGGGCGCGCTTATCGGCGTAGGAATCCCCAAAGAACGCGCTCTCAAGTACGAAACGCACGTCAAGGGAGGGAAGTTCCTGGTGATCGCTCGAGGCAACCCCGACGTGATCGAACGGCATAAAAAGCTGCTGGAACCCGACACTGCCGAGACCGTCGAAGTCTACGAACCCACTCTTTCTTGAGTTCGGACAAGGGTTCCTGAGGCATCAATCCGTCGCTTTGGCCATGCGTTTGATCCTGCGCAAAGCCTTTTTGACAAACAGCTTTGGTCCCATTCGCGCGTGGCTTCGGTGTGCAATCCAACGGACCACGGCTTCGCAGGCGCACCTCCTGGCTCTCAAGGATCGTTCGCTGGGCGCGTAAACCGCATGTTCGTAAGCCTCGAGGGTCCGCTCGGCTGTGCGTCTCCAGGTAAATTCCTCGACACGAAACAGACCCTCCGCAATCGATCGGCGTCGAAGGTCTTGGTTGAGAGCGACCTGGATCATTGAGCGAGCTAAAGCGTCTGGCGACAACCCTTCGGGATACACAATGCCCTTGCCGCCAACCTCGGGAATCGAGGTCAAAGGGTAAGCCACGACGGGAGTCTCGGCCGCCATCGCCTCCAGGATCGGCAGGCCAAAGCCCTCGTAAACCGAAGGGAAGACCAAGGCAATGGCACCCTGGTAGAGCTCGACGAGCCGTTCGGAGGACGCCTTGCCTGCGAAGACGATTCCGGGGATTTGCATCTGATCGATCTTTTGATACACCCCGCCCCGGAACGACGTCTTATTGCCGATCAGCAATAACTCAGGAGGCTCTCCATCGCCCCAAAGTCCACGGGCCAGCGAATAGGCTTCGATCAGGTTCGCCAGATTCTTGTGCGGGAAGTCGGTGGCCACGGACAGCCAGTAAGGCTTCCCATCTCGTGGGGTTGATCCCATGGCGGTCTTGGGTTGGAAGCGTGCTTTGTCGACGCCGAGAAGCGTAACAAACACTTCCTCATCGGGAACTCCGAGCTCCCTGACGATCTCCGACTTGGCGTGCTCCGAGATCGCGATCGTCGACTGCGCTGCCTGGAGCATCAGGCTTGTCATCGTTTCGTACGATCTCGCGACCGCCTGGTTTGAAAACAGTCCCTGGGCGCGCATCGCGATGAGGTCGAGGTGAGAGATCACCAGATGCGCGGGAGTCCGTAGCAAGAGCGGGGCGTCGTGTGGGTCGAACACCTGGGCAGGTTTGTGGATGATTTCGCAATCTTTGTCGAAGTCGTGCTCGAGCACGACTCTGCCTGGTAGTTCGCTGGCTTGTGGTTTGGATCGGACCACGAGGGAAAGCTCGAGCTCGGAGAATTTGGCAAGCTCGCGCACCAGGGCCCCTGCGTAGGCATTGGTGCCGACCTGGTCGGGAGGAAGGTGGCGAAGATCGATTGCCACGCGGAGTTTGCGTTGGATCTTGGCTCGTACTGCGTGTGCCGCGAGGGGGCCGTCGAGGCTCCAGCAGAACGAATCCACCTGGGCGGAGTAGTGCGGATGGCGCTCGAGTAGGATTTTTTTGTTGCGCCTGTTGAGAGCCCGCTTTCGGCTTCCGAACGAGCCGCCGCCCATGTGATAAACGAATGCTCGGTTGGCTCTGCGTGCGAGAAAGCCCATGCTCTGGGCTCGCATGCACCAATCGTTCTCTTCGTTGTAGCCAGGCGCGAACACCGGATCGAGGAGTCCGACCAGGTCGATTGCCGCGGCTCTCAGGTAGATGCAGAACCCGACTGCGGTCGGGACGACGGTGCTCCTGGGAAGATTCCGGCAGGCTTCCTGAACGGTCTTCGCGTCGACTAGGTCGGCGAGGCTGTCGGCGCAGAAGTTGGGAACCGAGCAGATCGTGGCGTTGTTTGTGAGTGGGCTGGCGCAGGCAGTGCGGTCGTCCAAATGCGCCACTTCGGCAAGCTCGAACAGCCAGCCTGGAGTGACGATTGTGTCGCTATTCAGCAGCAGCGCATCGCCTTGGCGTTGCGCCAGGCCTGTGTTGCAAGCTGCGATAAAGCCCTGGTTCACCGAGTGTCTCAAGACTTTGACTCTCGGATGCGCGGCTTCGAACTCGTCCAAGCTCCGACTCAGCCCGGGTTCCGGCGAAGCGTCGTCGACGACGATCAGCCTATTCAGCTCAGGCCCGCTGAACTCGAGCACGCTCGAGAGGCATCGAAGCGTCATGGCGGCGTCTTGATAAACCGGTACGATGACGTCGCAGCGGTATTTTTGATGTTCTTCGATGTGAAGATCCACGATCAATCCTTTTGTGGAATTCTTCCGGGCTCAGAGGTCTAGGAGGCGTCGGCAAGCACCTTGCTCGAGTAGGCTGCGATGGTTTCCGACATTGGGGCGTCGAGTACGAGTTTTCCGCGGTTGAGCCAGATTCCACGAGTGCAGAACTCTTGCAGGGTGTCCAGATCGTGCGAGACCACCACGACGACGCGAGACTTCCCCATCACTGCTTGGATTCGCTTCCTGGCCTTCTCGAGAAACGCGGCGTCGCCGACCCCGAGCGATTCGTCGACCAGGAGGATCTCGGGTTCGACCTCGGTTGCGATTGCGAACGCAAGCCTCATGTACATGCCCGAGGAGTAATACTTCAGCGGCAGGTCGGCGAATTCCCCAAGCTCGGTGAAGTCGAGGATGCCGGGCACTCGCGAGAGCATGTCTTTACGCGAGAATCCAAGCATGGCGCCGTTCAAGAGGATGTTGTCCTTGCCCGAGAGCTCCGGGTTGAAGCCAGCGCCCATTTCGATGAGCGGCGCAACGGCGCCTCGGATTCGAACCACTCCGGAAGTGGGAGGGTAGATTCGGGCCAATACGCGAAGCAAAGTGCTCTTTCCAGCGCCGTTGCCGCCGACAATGCCGACGCGCTCGCCATTCTGGAATACCAGGTCGATTGAATCCAGAGCAGTGAATTCGGAGTGGATCGGCGGGGCGGTCCTACGCAGCACAAAATCGAGCGCAGCGCGTTTGAGCGTGTATTGCTTGTCGTGATAGCTCACGAACTTGAGCGAGACGTTCCTCAGCTCGACGGGAGGGGCTTCGCTCGCGAAGCGGCGAATGGGCCCACTCCGGTTAGAGCCGGAATACCAGCTTGTCTTCTTGGCTCTTGAAGGCGCCATAGCCGACTCCCAGACTCGTCGCCGCGACTCCCAAGGCCATCGCCAAGGTGGACCAGTCGGGCCAACGTCCGCCCGCGATGATGTCTTGAAAAAGCTTGATGATCGGGTATGCGGGATTGAACACGAACCACCATTGCACGTTCTTGGGCAGAAAATCGATCTGATAAATGATCGGCGTCGCGAAGTACCAGGCCTGGAGCACCACGCCCACCAAATGCCCGCAGTCGCGATAAAATGTGTTCAGCGTCGATATCAGCAAGGAGAGCCCAAGTGTGAACATCACCAGAATAGCAACCGCGATCGGCAGCGAAAGGATCGACCAGGTCGGCCTGGCGCCGATCGGCACCAGCAAGATGAACAGCGCCATCATCGAAAAGCCGAGCGTCGCCAGGTTGATCAGCGTGCGGACGAGCGGGAAGAGGATCTTGGGCAGGTAGATCTTCTTGATCAGCCCCTCGTTGTGGATGAAGCAAAACGCCGATTCGCCGATCGTCGAGGAGAGAAAGCCCCAGGGCGTCATGCCGGCGAAAAGGTAAACCGTGTAGTTGCCTCTTTGCGTCATGATGTGCGAGAAGACGAAGCTCAGCACCATGAGCATGAGAATCGGATTGAGGAGCGTCCAGAAGAATCCGAGGATCGATCGTTGGTAACGAACCCTCAACTCCTGGAGCACCATGTTCTGGACGACCGGCCAGAACCTTACGAGCTCGGCCACTTCCCGCTCGAGCGAACTGATCCAACGCAACGGTACAATCCGTGCGCCGGCCGCTGGGAAGTATTCAGCGTGAGGGGGAAGCGAGGTCGTGCGAGTCGTCATGATCGCAAGTCATCCCCTGGCAGGCGCTTGGCTTCCGTTCCAACCTCGATCGATCGAAGCTTTTTGTAGCTAGTTAAATTCTTGCCCTGCAATGATTTAGCTTCCACGCTCCAGGTCCCTGGGTAAGCCGGCGCAAGCGCTCTGGACGCATCGCCGCCGCGGCATCGGACCATGCCGGCAGGATCTTACGAATCCTTGGCGAAACAAGGAAGGTCAACTCCCTTGCGCGGAGCGTCAAGGAAGCTATCGGCAGCTCGGATGTGAATCTATCCCGTTTCTTGAACGGCTAGACCCGTTTGCTCTCGCTTCTGCGTAAGGACGATCCAAACCAACCCTTCAATGCGTCTTGAAGTCGGCCGAAGGCGGGATCCTCGCATCTTTCGAGACTGATCCGACCAGCGATGAGTCCGTAGAAGTAGGAAGATCGTGGTTTTTCTAGGTGAGACATTACTTTTTCGAAGGCTTCCTTCGGACGCTTTGGTTTAGCGTTCTCGCCGAGTTCGAATTCTTGCTCCAGTAGCCAGTCTCTTATCCCTCGGAGCCCGTGCCATTCCAAGAGAGATTGCATCAGATTATCCGACCCCCAAACCCATACATCGACTTCCGGGTCAATGACGATGGCCTTGCCATGGCCTCCCCAGGTTGGCGCGAGTTGCGCGTCGAGACTCTGCTCGAGTGCAACTGCCGTCGTTTCGTCGGCCCCTGACCCCTCCCAATCGAGCATGAGCAAGGCATGTTGGAACTGAGAGCGCAAGGGACGAAGGGCGGCCGCGCCTGACCTTCGAACGCCGCCGTCGCGCCCTGGATGGACTTTTATCTCGAAGGATAGTGGGCGAACCGCCAGCGACAGATGCCTTCCAAGGAGCCCTCGCATCGTGAATTCCATGTTCTTGTCCGCTACCAGCAGAGCTAAATCCTTCATTGGAGTCGTCAACTCAAAATGCCGGATGCGAAGAGGGTTCCGAGATCAGGCTCGCTTGCTTTCCAGAGTCTGAGCGCTGGATGCTGGTCGCCCGAGATCACGTCCACGGCGCCATCTTCGTCTTTCGCGAAACAGAGAATCCTACCAGGGTCGAGTTGGTTAACAATGACGGGACTATGTGTGGCGATCAACACTTGACCGTGATAAATCGAGGACAGCGATTGAACAACGGTCTCCACCGCTTTGGGATGGATTCCGTTCTCCGGCTCTTCAATTAGAAGAACTCCGTTGAGGTCGCGAAGGTAGGCTGGGATGGTCAGCGCCAGCATCCTCAAAGTGCCGTCGGAGACCAGCCAGGAGGGAACCACGGCTGAATTCGCGTATTCAATAACGAGATATTTATGTTTGTCTTCATCTCGCTCGAAGACCCGTATGTCCTTGATGTCTTCAAGGGAAGTCCGTACGTGGTTCAACCAAAGTTTGAACCGTTCTTTGTCCTTGAGCAGAAGATCGTGAATCACCCAGGGCAAGTTCGATCCGTTAGTCTGAAACGTTCTCCCCAGACCTGGAGGGCTGGGTTGTTTGATCACCTGGCTGTCCAGGACGAAGTTCTTAACGCCTTCCGCGAGCGTGTCGCGAAACCAGAGGCTCACCGGAAAGTTCTTCGAGTCGGCGGGAACGTTCGCAAGCGCGCTAAGCGTACGTCCTAAACGAAAAGAAGGACTGTAACTATCGGCCCCCTCGGGATAATAGTTGTCGTTTCGTCCTGGATTCTTCTTAATGGCAAGTTTCTGCCCCGGGCCCTTTTTGCCCCTGATTTGCTTAAAGATCTCTCGCTCTGAAGTCCTTGGCTCGGGGAAGAGGATCCGTTGCACGGGCTTTAGTGGATTCTCGACTTCCAAGAGTGTGAGAGTTTCGTGATCGAGCCCTATCTCGTTGGATTCGAGCCCAATCTGAACCTCGTAGCGAATGATACGGTACTGCTTCTTGCCGTTCTTGAGCTTTGAGTGGATCTCGTCCAACTTGGCATGGAACTCGACGGGGATTTGCGCTTCGACTGCCAATTGAAATGAAGAATCTTGCTCCTTCCAGACGAGTTTTCGAAAATCGGAACTGCGTTTGTGAACCGCCTCGGCAACGTCGCCGCGGAATCGCATCATGTCGCTCAGGAATGCAAGTACGTCGAGAAACGTCGTCTTGCCACTGGCGTTGGGCCCTATCAGCCCGTGAAAATTCCCAAGAGTCTGATCGACGCAGCGGAGTCCCCGAAATCGTCGCGCCTGAATTCGCGTGAACATTGATTGCATTCTAACTCAATTAAGCGTTGAACTCAAGGACCCATTAAGACCGTGAATCGCCAGCCATCGTAGCGGGCTCGGCAATGTCGTATCGAATCTCCCCCGCGACGATCGACATGACGGCTCTTCCGCGGACTTCCCAGCCGGCGAATGGGCAATTTCGGCTCTTCGACTTGAAGACTGCGGGGTCAATCGACCAGACCACCTCGGGGTCGATGATCGTTACGTCGGCGTCGGCGCCGGGTTTGAGCGTGCCTTTGGGAATTCCCAGAAGCGACGCTGGGGCGATCGTCAACTTCGCTATGGCCTCAGGCCAGGTGAGGTGCCCTGGTTCGATCAGGCCTTTGATCGTAATAGGGAGCAGCGTTTCCAGACCGATCACGCCAAAGGGCGCCTGATCGATCTCGCGCATCTTCTTTTCGATCGAGTGTGGGGCGTGGTCGGTGGCCAAGAGGTCGATCGTATGATCCTTAAGGCCTTCAATGACAGATTCGACGTCGGTCCAGGTTCGCAGCGGCGGGTTCATTTTGAAATTCGAATCGAAGGTGCGCAGATTCTCCTCCGACAACGTGAAATGGTGGGGGCAGGCTTCCGCGGTGACGCGGACGCCTCTGCGTTTGCCTTCGCGGACGAGCTCGACGGAACGGGCGGTGGAGATATGCTGGATGTGGACTCTCCCGCCGGTGACCTCCGCGAGCCTGATGTCTCGAGCGACCATGATGTCCTCTGCCGCGGGAGGCATGCCGCCGAGCCCAAGGCGCATCGACTCGAACCCTTCGTTCATCACTCCGCCGACGGTCAATTCGGGAACCTGGCAGTGTTGCATGATCACGCGATCAAACATCTTGGCGTATTCGAGGGCCCTGCGCATGAGCGAAGCGGAGGCGACGGGGGCGCCGTCGTCTGTAAAAGCGACCGCACCGCCGGCGACCAGTTGGCCCAACTCGGCCAGCTCTTCCCCCTTGCGACCCTTGCTGACGGCGCCCACGGGGTAGACGTTCGCCTTTTTGGCACGCTGGGCCTGGAGAACGATAAACTCGGCGGCGCCCTGGGAGTCGAGAGCCGGGATGGTGTTTGGCATGCAGGCTACGGAAGTTACTCCGCCTGCAAGAGCGGCCAGAGCGCCGGTGGCGATCGTCTCGTCTTCTTCGTTTCCGGGCTCGCGGAGGTGCACGTGAACGTCGATGAGGCCTGGGCAGACGATCTTGCCCCGAGCGTCGACAACGATCTCGGCGTCTTCAAACGATTCACCGATCGCCAACACGCGGTTCCCAGAGATCCAAACGTCGGTTTCGCGGTCCAAGCCTTGGCTAGGGTCGATCACCCGACCGCCGCGAATCAAGAGTTTCCCCATCGTCAGCCCTCCCTCCTCGTCGGGCTCGCCGTCTCGGAGCCGGTCGAATCTTCGTCCGAAGCGAGGCTTTCTCGCTTACCGCTCAACAGGTAGAGCACGGCCATGCGAACGGCGAGGCCGTTGGTCACCTGGTCGAGGATGGCCGAATTCGGACCATCGGCCACTTCGGGCGTCAGCTCGACCCCGCGATTGATCGGCCCCGGAGCCAAAATCAGCAGATCGGGGCCCGCTTTACGCACCCGGGCGCTCGTCATTCCATAGAACTGGAGGTATTCCGAGACCGAAGGGAAGGGCACCAGCCCCTCGCTCAGCCGCTCGAACTGGATCCTCAAGACGTTCACAACGTCGAGCCTGGGCAGCACTTCATCAAGGTGGTGCGCCACCTCGCAGCCTAGCCGTTCCATGCTTTTAGGCACCAGAGTCGGCGGACCGCAGAGGATCACCTTGGCGCCCAGCTTCAACAGGCCCCAAATGTTCGACCGTGCCACTCGCGAGTGCGCGATGTCGCCCACCAGCCCCACCGTCAGCCCCTCGATCTTGCCCTTGGCGCGGCGGATCGTCAGAAGATCCAAAAGCGCCTGCGTGGGATGCTCGTGTGCTCCATCCCCCGCGTTGATGATCGAGGACTTGACGTGTTGAGAGAGCAGATGCGGCGCTCCGGGAGTCGAGTGCCTCACGACCATCACGTCGGCGCCCATCGCCTCGATGTTCTTCGCGGTGTCGATGAACGACTCGCCCTTCGAAACGCTCGAGACGCTGACCGAAAAATCCTGCGTATCGGCCGACAACCGCTTGGCTGCCAGGCTAAAGCTGATGCGCGTGCGAGTCGAGTTCTCGAAGAACAAGTTGAAGACTATTCGGCCCTGAAGCGCAGGAACTTTCTTGCGGCTGCGGCGTGAAATTTCGGAAAACGACTCGGCTGTGTCGAGGATCGCAGTGCACTCCTGGGCGGAAAGCTCCTCGATGCCCAGCAGGTGCTTGCGGTTCCAGACGGTCGGGGAGCTGGTTGTCATCGCATTCAAGGTCGGCGTGCTCCCGGTCCTTGGGTTCTCGAGCCGCCTTGGGAAGAGAATGCGGCTTTCAAATGGATCTCGATCAGGCTTTGACGCGCCCCGTCGATGGTTTGTTTTTGACGATTTGAACCACCTCGTCGACGCCGTCGACTTCTTTGACCTTCACGTGGACCGGTCCTTCGTCTGGGCGTCCAACGACCGTGCCGACAAAGTCCGGGGCAATCGGCAGCTCACGGTGCTTGCGGTCGACCGCAATCGCCAGTCGAATCCTAGCAGGACGCCCAAGGTCGCAGATTGCGTTGATCGCTGCGCGGATTGTTCTTCCTGTGTAGAGCACATCGTCGACCAGGACGATTTCGGCGTCGTCGACGTTGAACGGAATGTCCGTTCCATGCAGAACAGGCCAGCGAGGCGTTTCGTCGAGGTCGTCTCGATAGAGCGTGATGTCGACCGCCCCGACGGGAACCTTCTTATCGAGCTCTTCCTCGAGCAGAGTCGCGATCCTTTGAGCCAGAAACACCCCTCGCTTCCGCACGCCGATCAGTCGCAGCTTGTCTTTCGTCCGAGGCGCCGAGGCGATCTCCCGGGCGAGCTTTTCCACGATCGATTTGAGCTCTCGCTCGTCGCATAGTTTATGTATGGTCTTTTCCATGCGCCCCTCGGAACGAATTCTCTGTCGGCGACCCTTGACCCGTTCGAGACTATCAGTACTGACGACTTCGGACAAGCATTTGAGCCGACCCGGCGTCCCACCCTGATGGAACCAAAGGCCTGGGGGAACCCTCGATTCCAGGTGCTCACATGATCGGTCGTCGTGGTTGGCATGGCGGGCGACTGACGCTCACGCCGGCAAAAGACGCAATCCGTTTACGGGGCAAAATGAGGCCAAGAACATGAACTAAATGTTCCACTTCGACGCGATCAGCTTGACGGCTTCTCGAATTCTCTTCATATCGACTTGTGTTCCTACCATCTCTTGGTCGGGGTAATCCGAAGACGGTTCGTCGACCCCAAAGAGGTGGCGGATCACTGGCCCGCCGGTCGTCGCCGAAAGGACGAGTTCCGCCTGCTCGATAGGGTTGCGCGTCAGCTTGCGAGTGCGTAAGTAGCCAGCCAAGGATCGACAGGCCTCGGCGTGCCCCGCGTTGTAAACCGCCTTGGCGATCGCCGGCGAGTGGGCCGCGGCGGCCAAGGTGATGCGCTGGTAAGCGACGGCGTCTCGCCAACACACCAACTCCAGGAAACGGCCGCAAAACAAGGCGACCGCCTCGATCGGTTCCGCGGCGTAAACCTCGGGGCTGCGAAGCTTGCCAAGAAACAGCCCCTTGATCAGCTCGATCACCGCCGAAAACAGTTCGTCCTTCGACTTGAAATGGGCGTAGACGGTCGGTTTGGTCGTTCCGGCGCGGGCAGCCACGTCGTCCATGCTGGCAGCGTCAAGCCCCTTCTCGATGAATACATACTTGGCGGCCCACACGATGCGGTCCCGACGCTCGGAGCGTGGCAGGGACCGGAACGGCGGCTGCTCGCTGATCATAAACTTCTCTTCTTAACTTGACGGTAAAGTAAAGAGTGTCTAGTATGACTCGCGTAACCAGTCTACCTCAAGACGGGAGGCAATATGCGTGTTTTCGTCACAGGCGGTACGGGCTTCATCGGGTCTGCGATTGTTCAAGAACTCTTGGGCGCGGGTCATCAGGTTCTCGGGCTTGCGCAGCGATGCGGGGGCCGAGTCTCTTAAGGCCGCGGGCGCCGAGGTGCATCGTGGGGATCTGGAGGACCTCGAGAGCCTGCGCAGCGGAGCGGCCGCTTCGGACGGCGTGATTCACTGCGCCTTCATCCACGACTTCTCGAGGTTTGTGGAGAACTGCGAGACAGACCGGCGCGCCATCGAGGCCCTAGGCTCCGCGCTTGTTGGCTCGGAGCGACCCCTGGTGATCACGTCCGGCACCGGGGTGGCCATGACGCCTGGACGCCCTTCGACCGAGGAAGACGCACCCAATTCCCCCATTCCCCGCGTCGCGTCGGAGGAGGCGGCGGCTTCAGCGGCAGCGCGAGGCGTGCGCGTTTTGGTGGTGCGCCTTCCGCAGGTCCACGACACATTCAAGCAAGGCCTCATCACCTACGCGATTGCCGTGGCTCGCGAAAAGGGCGTCTCAGCGTATGTTGGCGACGGCCGCAATCGCTGGCCCGCGGTGCACGTGCTCGATTGTGCACGCCTCTACAGGTTGGTGCTCGAGAAGGGTTCCGCGGGCGCCCGATACAACGCAGTCGCGGAGGAGGGGGTGTCGATGCGAGAGATCGCTGAGGCGATCGGCAACGGCCTGAAGGCGCCGGTCGTCTCCATTTCTCCCGAACAGGCAGGCGAGCACTTCGGTTGGCTCGGCTTCTTCGCGGGTTTCGACATGCCCGCGTCAAGCGCGCTCACGCAGGAACGGCTTGGATGGCGGCCCACGCAAACTGGGCTCATTTCCGACCTCGATCACATGCGTTATTTCGAAAACTGAACAATCGCCATATGATCCGTGAAATGCGCCTTCGTTTCTTTCGGCGCGATGATGCGCGCCGCTCGGTGATGTTTGTTGTGTTCAGAGTGATGATTCTTAGCCCTGCAAGGGCGATTCACCCGAGCCCAGTGCAAAGCCCTTGGGCCTAAGGAGAAAAGTGTGCGCCGCGTCCGATCTCCTCGGTTTGATCAACCTCTCAGGGCGAAAGTCAGGGAATGCGGCATGCGATCGCCGCATCCGGTCCCAGGGCGTTGCACTGGGCTTTTCTAAGTAGCCCCTTCAGGGGCTAAGAGGCGGAAGGCTCGTTTTGCGGCTAAGCCGCGTTAGGAGAAGTTGCCATGCGCGTCTTCGTTACTGGTGCAACGGGGTTTATCGGTTCCGCCGTTGTTCAGGAACTCGTCAAAGCAGGCCATCAGGTGGTCGGGCTTGCGCTCGGATGCGTCCGCCAAGTCGTTGATCGCCGCTGGCGCTGAAGTGCATCGAGGAGCTCTGGAAGACGCGGAAAGCCTGAAGCGAGGCGCTGCGTCCTCGGACGCCGCGATTCACACAGCTTTCTTTCACGCGTTTTCCCACGCGAGTCTTTCAACTCGCCTGCGTGCGCTTTTCGGCGGGAGTCCGAGCGGAATCTTTTCGAGATTCATCTCTGCCGCCCTCGAAACGGACAGGCGCGCCATTGAAACGATCGGCAAAGCTCTCCAGGGCACTGACCGCTCGCTCGTGGTTGCTTTCGCAACGATGGCGCTCAAGCCAGGAAGTCTGGGAACGGAAGACGATGCGCCCGATCCGAACGCCGTCGGCGGGCCTCGCGGCCGATCGGAAGAGATTGTCTCGGCGATGGCCTCGCGCGGAGTCCGCGCATCGGTCGTGCGGCTTCCGCCAACGGTGCATGGCGACGGCGACCACGGCTTTGTGCCGATGCTTATCGACATCGCGCAAGAAGGGAGTCTCAGCCTCCGTGGGCGACGGCCACAACCGCTGGCCCGCGGTACACCGGCTCGATGCAGCCCGACTCTTCAGGCTGGCACTCGAGCAGGGCGTCGCGGGAGCCCGATATCACGCCGTCGCCGAGGAGGGAGTGCCGTTTCACGACATAGCCGGGGTCATCGGACGACGGCTCAACGTACCGCTCGCCTCAAAGTCCCAGAAGCAGGCGGCCGGTCATTTTAGCTGGCTTGCGCCTTTCGTCTCGGCCGACAACCCTGTGTCGAGCAATCTGACGCAGCACCGGTTGGATTGGCGACCCACACAGACTGGGCTCATTCACGATCTCGACCACGAGCGTTATTTCAAAGCCTGAACAGAGCCCGGCAGCGCTTCCGAAGACCGAGCCTCCTTGCCGCGGAACTTCACTTCGAGTGCAAAGCCTGATGCTCGGATTCGTTCGAGGGCCTGGTGTCCTGGCCTTTGCGCTCGCAAAGCTCGATTCGGCTCAAATACTTGACGTTGGCGCACTCGTCCAACTCTCCCGTGTGACAAGCCAACGGGTTCTTGACCAAGAAGCGGATGGGGCCGCCCTGGGAGATCGTCAGCGGAGCGTCCTTGATTTTGTAAACCAGGAGGCCCTCATCGAGCAGCGGCTCGAGTGGAACCGAGACATGGAAATCATCCCGCTCGGCGTGCAACGTTATGTAATTAGCCTCGGGAAGCAGACCTGCCTTTTCGAGGATCCAGGCCAATGCCACCGCGTCTCCCGAACGACTTGGGTGATATCGAGAAACGTCGTAGACGTGGGCCTCCGGGGGGCCCGCCTCGAAATCGCCAAAGTCCAGCTCCAACCGGTTCTTGACCAAACCGTCGATAATTACCCTCGGAACAGGATTGGTGAATTCTCGAGGTTCCGGCATAGCCTCCACTCCTCTTCAAACAGCGGCGGTCATTCGTGGTGTCTTACGTTGAATTCGAGCTTCCATTTGCCGTCTCCGCGAACTTCGCCGCACCAGAGCTCGAGGGTGCCGATCTCGGTTACTCGGCAGTGGAGCCTCACGGGGACGGTCTGGCCCGACTGGTGTCCTTCGGCCACTGGCAGTTCGGCGACAAGCGGAGCGAGCTCGCTCAACTCGTCGGGTTGCCATCGCTCCAAAAGCGAGCCCAGGGGATCGTCCCTGCGGACTGTCGAGCTCAAGAACCGAAACTCCGCAGGTTCCCCAACCACAAGCCCGAAATTCGGACCTGGAACCTCCAGATCGGTCCCTTCCTCGGTGCCCAGTGGCGCCACGCATAAGGCTTTTATGGGCGCAGCCACTCCAGGTACAGCGGGGGCAGGGGATTCGACCCCGATGTAATAGGACCTCGACACCCCTCCGCGAATCCTAACCCCTTTGCCCGAGCGCACAAGTCCGTAATAGGCGGCGCCGCGAGCCACCGCGATGTTGAGGTCTCTGGATTCGAGCTGAACGAGCTCGACGCCCGTCCATCCGCCGACCACTTCATGAACCTTGGCGCGTAGCTCCTCCGCCTGAAAGACGCCGCCGTTGAAGAGAATTGCGGTCGGCCGAGCAGGTCCGCCGGTTCCGGTTGGCGAACGGTTTTGTCGACTCAGGAAGGCTGCGATGTGCCGCGTAATCGCTGGGTCGTTGGCGTAGGGCAGGCCAATCTCGGCAAATCCCGATCGCCGAGCCCTACTCGGTCTCTCGTCCAGCGAACACGCTGGAAAGAACCCATCGAGAAGCACTTTTTGGAGCGTTTCTCGTTCGAGCGCGGTTTTGATCGACCCGCCGATCACTTTCGAGCCTCTTCCCAGCACCGATACAGGCGCCGAAGCCTTGCCAGGGTGGGAAAAGAGCATCTCCTTGGCGGATCGGCATGCGTGCGAAAGGCCTACGCGTTGGATTGGATCGAGCGTCTCGACGCCTCCTGGAAGCGTGGATGCGACGGCGTACGCCAGGGCCAGATCCATGTTGTCTCCGCCCAGAAGAATATGCTCTCCCACGGCAAGCCTGGTCAGTTCGAGGTCTCCGCCCTTGTCGGCGACCCCGATGAGCGTCAGGTCCGTCGTACCTCCGCCGACGTCGCAAACCAGCACCAGATCGTCGACTTTGACGCTTGTTCGCCAAGAGTCTCCCGATGCCTCGAGCCACGCATAGAACGCAGCCTGGGGCTCCTCGATAAGGGTCACATGTTCGAACCCAGCGGAGCGTGCGGCTTCAACAGTGAGTTCACGCGCCACTGCGTCGAACGACGCGGGGACCGTGAGCAAGACCTCTTGCTTCTCGAGTCTGTCGTCGGTTGATTTGGGCGCCTTGGCAGTGTTCCAAGCGTTGCGAAGGTGCGCGAGATAAGCCGCCGATGCTTGGATTGGAGAAATCTTCTCCACGTCGCTTGGAGCGTTCCAAGGCAAGAGCGACGAACGTCGGTCGACCCCTTCCAGGCTCAGCCAGCTCTTGGCTGAGGAGACGAGCCTGCCTGGGACCTTCGAGCCATGTTCGCGAGCGAACCAACCAGTCGTCGCCTGAGGCTTCTTGTCCCATGGCAGCGCCAGCGAGCCGTCGGGAAACTCTTTCGCCGTCGGCAAATAGAGAAACGAAGGCAAAAGCGGCTTTTCCGACGCTTCCCCAACCGACACAACCTGCGGGATCGGCAAAGACTGGATGAGGTGTTCGCCGGCGTCCGGCGATTCGCGGTCGACGTACGCCAGGGCGGAGTTCGTTGTCCCGAGATCGATTCCGACGATAAACCGAGACATGGAGCAATCTCAATGAAGCGGGGGGGGGCGCCGATTAAGCGATCTCGACTTCCGCGGGCGCGAACCGCGGACCCGTTGAGCGCGGCGGGCAAGTTGGGCAGCCGCGCCGAGCCGACCTTCCAACCGTGGTGTTTGAGCACGCCTTCGTAAGGCGGAGACCCGGCGAGGCTTCCCGTCAACCGGACCGCAGCGGGGTCGAATCCGGAGTCGACGCGGACTCTGGCCCCCTCGGCTTCGGTGTAAATCGGCTCGAGCGTCAGATACTCCTGGATCGCCTTGCGCGAGCCCTTGTGAATGTCGCGGGCAGCGGCGCCGATCTGTGCGTCCGAGTATTCGTCGACGTCTTCGAGTAAGAAATCAAGCAGCCTGCCATCGCGTTGCAGGAGTGCCAAGATGCGCAGGTCTGGCCAAGCCGGCCCCTTCGCCAGAACGGACGCCATCTGCACTGACTTCTCGGGATCCGTTAGGCACGCCCAAAAGGCCTTGAAAGCGAGGACAAGACGATTCAAAGCCGCTCCTCCGCCGAAACTCGAAAGCAAGATGGTGCGAACCGTTCGCACAGATCTTACAATAGAGGACATAAGCTGGAGTCGCAACCCGCAGCAGATGTTCTTGGGCGGCTGAACCGTCGATCCGGGCCTCGCGCTGTTCTTGAATTAGAGGCTTCCGAATTCGCAAGAGGGCCCAACCTCGACCGTCGTCGTAGGGCCCTTGCCCGCGGGCTTTTGCGCGGCTTTGGTTGCTTTTTGGCCAGCGGCTGATGTGGGAGCCTGGAAGGAACGGGATCGCTGCGACTCGAAGACCTCTCGGCCGTGGGCGCATCCCTGAGCTGTCAGTGCGAGAGTCGCGAGAACGAGGCGTGCCTTGACGAAGTTCGCGGATCTTTTAGACATGGTCGGCTCATCGAAGAAGTTGGTCGATCTCGAGTTCTTGAAGCAAACGCGCGAGACCAAGCTACTCAACTATGACACGGAATCCGCCAGTCGGGGCGAGGATCGACCAATGATCAAGCGAGTCGGGTTCGGCGGTCAGGGGGCTCCGCGATGACCAGGCTATCGACTTCCGACGTATCCGGCGTACTCGTCATCCTGCTGGAAGACGCCTCCGGCATGGACAATCCGAACTCCGACGCCTTGCGTTCCGAGCTCTTGCAAATCCTCCAAGGGAACCCCGCGGAACGACTTGCGCTGGATCTGTCGATGCTCGACACGCTTTCGAGCTCCGGCATCGTGGCGCTCTTGACGCTCAAACGGACGATGGAATCGCGGCACGGGCGGTTGGTGCTCTTCGGTCTCCAGGCGGCTGTCTTTCAAGTCTTCAAAACGCTTGGCTTGGCCGATTTCTTCACGATCGCGCCGGACCGCGCGGCTGCGCTTGCAGAACTGGCAGAATCGAAAAAATGAGAACTGCCCGACAACGAAAGTCAAAGCGAAAGAGATCTCGATCGAGCGGGAGAACTCCATGAAAGCAGTCCCTCGCGGCGGATCTCATTTCCGACGCGATCCCCATCCCTCCCTGCAACCGTTTATCGTGGAATATTGGGGCCTTTCACGCGATCTGGCAGAGATGGGCGGGTTTACGATCACTCCGGATTGCTTTGGAGAGCTGATCTGCTGCGTGGATGAAATGTATGCGATCGAAGACGGCGCGAGAGAAAGGCTGCCCACATGCTTCCTCCTAGGCCTGCTCGATCGTCCTTTGCGTATTGAATCTGAAGGCGTGGTTCGTTGCATGGCGGCTCGTCTCCGACCATGGACCATCGGCCGATTCCTCGACGACCCCACAGAGCTTTCCGCGCGAGGCTGGAAACCATCCCAATCCACCTTCGCCCGCGACTGCCACTCATCGAGAAGATGGTTGCGGGTCTCGAGTGGGACGCTCTTTCGGATGTATTCGACCAAGTTCTGTTGGAGAAAGTCGGTCGCTGGGAGCCCACGGATTCAGGAGGAAACCTGGTCGAGCCGTTTGTGATGGGCGATCGCTCCTCGACCTCGACGATTGCCAAGGAACAATGCAGATCGATTCGACAGGTCGAGCGACGCGTGCGAGTTCTGTCGGGAACTTCGCCGAAGCGGCTTGCCTGCCTTTCCCGTTTTCAAATGGCGAGGGACTCGATCTGGGCCAACCCGTCAATCGAGCTAATTCGGCTGTCGGTCGAAGCCGGTTATTCGGATCAATCGCACATGACGAGAGACTTCAAGCGTTTTTGCGGGCAGACCCCTGCTCGATTCGCTCGCGACTCAGCCAAGAAAAAAGAATGGCTCGCAAACCTGGATGTCGCGTTCGTTCAAGACCCGACCGAGCCTCGCGAGTAGGATGCCTCCGTGGAATCGAGGCCCGTCCCAAAGCTGAAACCCGGAGCAAGACGTGAAAGCAAAACTCGCGACAATCAATCTGGAATCGACCGACCCCGGGCGTGCCAGGCAATTCTATGTGGACGTCCTGGGCATGCTCGAGGACGTCGATCGTTCCCACGCTCCTCACTTTTTCTACCTTCGTTCGGAAGGTTGCGATCTCACGATCGCAGCGCCTCCGGACCGGTTGAAGACCGCCCCTTGCCGTGCGATCGAGCTCGGTTTCGAAGTCGAAGACCTTCCGGCGGCGAAGGCCCATTTGTCCGCCAACGGCGTGAAGGACTTCCGCGAAGAGTCCATGGGATGGGGCCAAGCCGTCGAGTTGAGCGACAGCGACGGCCATCGCGTGTTGATCTATTCCTTCAAAAAGACGGGAGATCCGGATAATCGTTAGAGCTCCGAGACCGGTCCCCGAGTCGGAGTAACGATCGGCAGAGAGATCACCCTCGTTGACTCCGTCGCATGCGCACCGATCGCTTCATTCGGCGCGTCCGGCGCGGGATCTTAATCGTGCGTTTCAGCCGCCTGAAGAAGTCCGGCTGGAACCGCCGAGATTCCTTCTCGGACGAAGCAGAGTCGCGCCGTCGTGATAGGGAAGTGGATCTCTCGGAACGTTTGATCCCATCCCACTTTCACGAACGACCGCGAAGATCCACACATAAAGGAATGGCCATCCGCGAGGCGGAAGGCGGCGTCCGGAAAGACGCCTCGCCCTACGAGGAGGAGTGGGCGCGGGCTCGAGAACCGGAGTCGGCCGGCGAAGGGAGTCTTCCATGAGATCCAAGAAAGACCGCGGCGCACGCTTCTCGGCAAGCCTCCGCCCCGTAAACGGCAGCCTCGAACGACTGGAAACAAGGCAACTGCTCACGGGCGGACCGTTCTCCTATTACGTTCCAGGCTACTACGCCACCCCCGCGAACAACGGCTACGCGTCGGTGAACTCGGTCATCCTGCCCATCGGCTCCGGACCAAAATCGTTCGCCACGCTCGATAGCAACAACAAGGTCGTCACCGGCGTCGATCGCCAAGGCGATTCCTGGATCCTCCAGCTGCACGGGCCCGGCCAACTTCACGTCACCGACGTCACGCCCAACGACGGCGTTTACGACGACGTGCTCAACACCATCCTGCTTTCGGGCACGAACCCCCAGACGTCCTACCTGACCGGTCAGGTTTCTCCCTCTTCGAGAGAAGCGACGACCGGCACCATAACATTTCAACAGTTGATCGATCTTAGCGGAATCAAGTCGATCCAGTTGAACGGCTTTACCTTGGTTTCCAGCGCGGCAAGCCCATCGATCTACTTGCCCAAGGGCGTTGGTTCGATCTACTTCCACGAGATCGACAATACGTCCGACATTAGCACGCAGTACACCCCGATCAACATCGTCTTCGGCGAACCGACCACCCCGCTAAAGGTGGCGCCTTCGTTCCGAGTCGATTCGATCCAAAACACGGTGTTCGACAGCTCTCAGTCGACGCAACCGACGGGTCCGCAAGTGAACCCGACCGTAACGATCCAGGTCAACGGCCAGCTCAGCAACTTCGACGTTGTTTCCGTGACGTCGCAGACCGTCCAGCCGGCCTACCAGTTCGAGTTCCCTACCGTGGGAGTCACGGGCCGAACTGCGGTGAGGGCGACCGGAGTCGGACACCTCCAGGTGACGGGAACAGCCAACAACGTGACGGTCTCTCGCAGCACCTTCCCATTCGAGAACGCCTTCAGCGGCGTAAGCCACATCAAGAGCGCGGTGTTCGGCGGTCCAGCCGACGCGGTCGGGCTCGATTCGAACGGAAAGATCGGTCGGCTTGCGTTCCTCCATGGGTTGGGCAACCCCTCCGGCGTCAGCGTCACGCCAGCCGATTATGGAACCCCTGCTGGGCAGTCAGGATACCCAGCCGACGGCTTGCTGGGCGGCTTCGTCTACGCATCCCACATCGGAAGGCTCACCGTCGGGCCGCACAATGTAATTTCGCTCACGTCCCAGGACCCAAGGGCCATTCAGCTCTCGAGGCACGGTTACTACAATTACGCAACCGTCCCGGGCAACGCCCTGACCAACGCCCTCATCGTGTCCCAAGGGTCGATCGGCAAATCGGTCATCGTGGGATCCTCGCTCCAATCGCAGATCGTCTCGGGGTTCAACTACCAGTCGTACATCGCCGGCCTCGAGCCGAACCGAGTTCCCAGCAAGATTGGTCCGATCCGAGTCCGCGGGTCGCTCATCAACTCGGTCGTCGCGGCGACGTACCGGCCGGTCGACAGGGCCTACGGCAACGGCAACGACGTCAAGGGCGCTGGCAGCATCAAGGGCAATCTCTCGGGAATTCGCTACTATACAGGCCAGCCGACCCCGCTCAACAACCTGGGCGCCGGCTTCTTCGCACGGCACAAGAAGGGCAAGCTGCCCCCTGGCCGCTAGAACGACCCGCTCAAGGCGAACAAGCAAACAACACGAAACGACGGCCGTCGCGGCTCTTCCCCGCGGCGGTCGTTTTCATTTTTGCGGATGCCGCCGGGCTACCAGCGCCAAAGCAGCGTACCCCAGGCAAGTCCAGCTCCAAAGCCCGAGCTGAGGATCAGGTCGCCGCGTTCAACGTCCCCCCGACGCACAAGCTCGTCAAGCGCGATTGGAATCGAGCCCGCGGACGTGTTGCCGTATCGCTCGAGGTTCTTGTACACCGCGTCGCGATGAAAGCCTAAAACGTCGCTCGCGGCGTTGATGATCCGAATGTTGGCCTGATGCGGGATGAACCAACGGACGTCGTCCACCCCTTTGCCCACGCAGCCCAACACAGCCAGGGCGGAATCGGTCAAGATCCGCACAGCCCACTTGAACACGGCCCTTCCGTCCATCGTCAAATACTGAAGCCCTTGATCGAGAGCCTCTTTCGACGGTGGAAGTCGGCTGCCGCCCGCAGGCCTGCTGAGCAGGTCTCCGCCGGACCCGTCGGACCCGAGTTGGTAGGATACGAGCCCTTGTTCGTTGGATCCGGGAGCAAGCAGAACAGCGCCCGCGCCGTCGCCAAAAAGCGGGTAGCTCTTCTGATCGCCTGGATTGGTCACTCGGCTGTTGCAATCGCCGCCCACCACCAATGCCCGCTTGCTCGTCCCGGCGGCGACGAACTGCCGCCGCGGTGACCAGCGCATAGGCAAACCCAGCGCACGCCGCCTGTATGTCAAATGCTGGACAGTTCAACTTCAGTCGATCTTGCACCAGGCAGCCCGTCGACGGAAAGCACATGTCGGGCGTAAATGTGCCCACCACCAACAGGTCCACTTCCGAGGCGTCCACCCCGGCGGCCTTCAAACAGCGCAAGGCCGCGGGAACGCACAAGTCGCTTGTCGCTTGGTGCGGCGCGGCAAACCTTCGCTCCGAGATCCCAGTGCGGTTGAAGATCCAATCTGGGTCGAATCCGAGCGATTCGTAAAGATCCTGATTCGTGACAACCTGCTCCGGAACATAGCTTCCCGTGCCGACGATCTGTACGCCCGTCAACGAGCTCACTCGGGCTTCGGTCAAGGTCGATCCGTTGCTCATGAGCGATTGATTCTCTTCCCGGCGTTGGTTGAATCGCACATTTTCAAGCGAAGCATGGGTTCGCTCGCTTCCGGCGCCAATTCCAACAAAAGGAGCGCCCGCCTCTGGGAACGCGCCCTTGCGACCAAAGCCGACTGAACCGTCCCACAGCCTTCCAAAGTACCGGCTTCGGCAAAAACCGCCTCCCGCGAGCCCCAACCCCGAAGATCCATGCTCGCCAGTGACACGGTTTCGTCATCAAATGGAAACAATTGGAAGATCAGCCTCGGCTTCGCGAATATAATCCGTTATACCAAGCCGGGCTAGAGAAATCACGCCCAACGGAGATCCGATCTCGCCATGCAACACCACCGCATCCTCCCAAAACACGAAATTCGTCTGAGGGGCGGTTGGACCATGCTCGTCCAAGACCAAAACCCCGTCTTCATCAACCTCCCGTTCTCCTTGCTGCCTTATTTGGCGGAAAATCGAGAGGCGAAGCTGGTTCGACCTTTTGGCGCCCCTCGCATCGATCCCAAGAACGAACGAATTGACCTACGGCTCGAGTCGGTTCCTGGACTTCTCTCGGTTCGCTTCAATGGCAGCGAGCTCGATTGGCAGGTCGATTCTCGCGATCCCGAGCTCATACCATTGTCTGGACGCATGCACTCCCGAAATCGGCTCGAACTGACGGTGAGCCTGAAACGAGCGACCGCGCTTTCCAACGCTTCAGGCCAATTCGAGGGTGAGACGCTCTGGGGCTCGGTGTCTCTGGTCATCGCCGACCGTGAGGACGCGGCGGAACCAATTGGCGAGAATCCGCTTGATCGCTTATCATACAATCCGTCTGGAGACTCCGCGAAAGCGCATGGGAGGATCGACCTTGTTTGAATTTGACCCTGGCGTCGAACAGCGAAGAGCATATGGTTTCGCCAAGGCAGGCTTCAGCATTTTATCTCTGGCTCTTGTCACCGCGGGAATGAGGCTCTGCTACGAGATCTGGTCGATCTTTCACTTCCAACAGCCTGCCGTGCCCAATCGGTCTTGGGTCGACCTTGGCTTCTCGACGTTCATCGACGTATCGTGCCTCGTTGGCTTCTACTTTTTGTGGAAAACGTCCAGCGATCTCATTTGGCGACGCCGAGCAGGGGCGCTTGTTGTGATGGGCCTGATCGACATGGGCCTTTGGGCTGTGCAGTATCGACGCGAGCTCGCCACTCTCATCGGCTATTACGACGTTCCACCTCCCGACAAGGAGTACGCCTGGCTTCGTCAGCAGATCGCCTTCGGTCTCGGCTGGTTCGAGCTCATTTGGACCAGTGGCCTCGCCTGGAGCCTGCTGGCTCACTATCACTCGCTGCTCAAGGGCGAAGGCTTGGCCAAGAAGTCCAATGCCGTGATCGACGATTGGGAAGAACCCAGCCGCGGGTTTCAAATTCCCTACGCGGAATCGATGCTGGGCAACGGCTCGATCGTCCTGGCTCGGGCAGGCCTTGTCGAGTGGATCATCGTCTGCATCATGTTTAGCGATTGGAGCCATTGGCCGATCAAGTGGGCATTCGGGGCGGCATGCTCCATCTCTTCTTCTTTGCCTTCATTGGCCTCTACGTCATCTTCGCCGTTGTGCTGCTGAAGGTCGCCTATCTTGCGTTCTCTGCCTCGCGAATTAGTCGGGAAGTTCTCCGCGAACTCCGGACGGAAGACAATTCACACGAGCTCTTGAGGTCGCGTTCCGAAGACGGTTTCTGAGGGCCCGGCCCACTCGATTCGACTTCTCAAGGCCAGGTTGAAAGCACCGCGTCGTCGACCTGTGCAAAGGCTTCCAGCAGCATCGGCAGGCGGACCTTTTCGATCGTCGAACGGACCTGCGGATGAACCTCAGCCAGCCTGAGCGCGCCTCCCTGCCGATCCAGCCGAAGATGGTGGGCCAGTAGGACGCCGATGCCTCTGCTCGAGATCTTGGTGACGTGCTCGAGATTCAGCACCACGCGTTTCGGCTGCGGCTGTTCGAAAAGCTCGAACAGACCTCGGCGGAGGTCGGTCAACGATTCGTCGAGCTCCATGTCCGAGAACCGAGGAGTCACGACGAGGACGTCTTCTTTGACCTCGACCTTGAGCTTCCCTGTGCTGACGAGCGATTCTTCCTCCTCCGCTCGAACAGGCACCTCGATGGTTTCTCCTTCGGACCCTGCCTCGTTCACCTCGAGCCAGGAAGCCACCAGTTGCTCGAGCGACCTCGGCGGCAAGAAATCGATGCCGATCGCCACGCGGAAGACCATGGGACCAACCTGAATCCGATCGCCGCTTTTGAGCTTGATCGCCTTGTCCTTGAACGGTTCGCCATTGAACAGCGACCCGTTCGTGCTTCCCAGATCGCGAAAGAAGACTTCCGAGCCGCGTTTTTGGATGGCTGCGTGAACCCTGCTGACCATCGGCGATTCACAACGGATCGCACAGCTCGGGTCGCGACCAATCAAGAATCGCTTGACCAGGATGGGAATGAAGTGGCCTCGGCGACGTCCCACTTCGGGGATCAGGAAGACCGTCACGTCCTCTTCCGCCGCGGCGGGTTCGACGGGAGCAGCCTCGGCCTTCTTAACGGCGGCGGCCTTGGCCTTCACTTCAGCACTCGCGGGAGTCGGCTCTTCACGCTCGGCTCGCGGGCTCGTCATCGCCGTGAGCAGCGAAATCGGCAACGGCCGAGGTCCCTCGATCGCCGGCCAAGACGCCTCGTGAGCCGCCTTCATGTCGGGATAAACGTCCTCAGCCCGAAACGTATGAGTCATCACCAAGATATGAGCAAGTTCTTGGTTCGGGACGCAAAGCTTCATCACGCCCCCTTCCTTCGCCTCGCACTTGCGTCGAGCCTCGGCCAACACCGCGACGATCTGGCTCGACACCCGCTCCACCTTGCCGAAGTTGATGATCAATCGTAGATATCCAGCGTCGATCAGCTCGCCAAGGTCGCGGGACAAGTCCTTGAGCGGTTCCTCTTTGATCAAAATCAGATCAGAAAGCGAGACGACCGCGATTCCCCTCAGCCTCTCGATGTGAAACCGAGACCAATCCTCGCCTCGTGAATGGTTGCCGGTCTTCGTCGAAAAGCTCTTCTTCTTCCGAAGTACGTTATCGGATAGGAGGTCGGCGTTCATATTCTGGAGCAGCACATCCACGCATGTCGAGCCTGGGTCGAGGTCGTCCATTTGGCAGACCACCCAGTCCTCGACGCGTCGTTCGAAATCGAAGGGTTCGAAATGTTCAGGCGAGGGGCGTCGTGCCGGGGCCTCGTCCGTCAGTTCGTCGATAGCGATAGCGGTGCGCACCATGAGCGTGCTCCAGAGACGACAGAGTTCAACCTGTTCAGACGCGCTTCGCGGCGTCCAGCGGTCGCGTGGGACCACCACAGGGGGGGAAAGCCAGGGCTGATGTTCCGCACAACAACCCCACGGTTTGATTAAAGCGAGTTTCTTTCCACCACCGTCCCCAAAATTTCCCCAAGTTGAGAAAAGCTTTAACCACAAACCCCTTGCGGAACGTCACTTAAAGTCTTCTTCATGGAGAAGGGACCGTCAGAAGCGGGTCGAGGCCGAATTCACTCGGTTTCGTGGTCTTTGTAAAGCCGAATTCATGAAGAGTTCGCCATGACATCGGAGCTCGGGAGCGACACGAAAGTCGGAGAGAGTCCAGCCGGAATTCCGAGAGGAAATCAGTTCACGAAGGCTTCTGCCCGGAACTGCGAACGTTGACGAGCTTGTTCAGCAGGTCGAACCAGAACGGGGCTCCCATCGTCGCGGCCAAGATCGAAATGGCTAACCCGCCAGACTTTCGAGCCCAGATCGAAGGGTCTTGGCTCAATGAGCCTTTCCAAGACCAACCGAATGGGATCTGAAGCGCCTCGAGGTTCCTTACGTCGCTCGAAACCACTGCCAAAGTACTCGGCTTGCCCGAGCCCTGGCCCTGTTGGACCTGCTTCTCCGCAACCGCTGCCACCGATTGCCTCACCGTCGAGTTGCTTGCAAGCATGTTCCCAATTGCAATCGAGTCGATGTTCAAAAGACACGTCACAACGATCGCGACCAGAAAGATCACAACCTGAGAATTTCTTTTATATTGGCCTGAAACACGCACCATGATGCTGCTGTACCAATGCTCGAGGCCGTCGATCAGCGCCTGGACGTCGGTTGAACCGGTGGACGTCCCAATCGCGTTGATCGCCCTCGATAGCGAGGGATCGCCTGCTTTAGGGCTCGCTACCGCTACCGTCGACGGGTCCGCCGCCGTTGCCCGTGCGTGCATGTCCAGAACGGCATGGGCAAACACCTTCGGATCCAGGTGTTGAGGCTTCGTCGCCTTCGTTACCAAAGCATGATCATAAAGCCGCTTCGTGGCGTCGTCTCCAATCATCATGGTAATGGCGTTTTCGAGATCCTTCGCTCGCCAACCAAGCCACGTTGCAATGCACTCCTGGATCGCCGAACAGATGCTCGCGACCAGGAAGTAAATGAAAAACAATCCCAGCGCAACCTCGAGCACCATCGAATTGAACATGCGCAGCTCCGGGTCAGTTCATTGCGTGCGAAACCTTGGCGGCATCGAGCGCCGTTGTCGAGGCAGCATCATACGCTTAACTCTGTAGCGCGGCGGAGCCGCAATCCAACTTGCCTATCATTACAATCCGCGCGGGTGACGGGAGAATCGGCGAGAACAAGGTAGGGGCGACACCCCTGTGACGCCCTCTTTTCTGGGTGCCAAAGGCCTCGATAGATCGGACCAGAGGGCGTGTCGGGGGACGCGCCCTGACAACGGAATCGGAACCGGAAAACCGTCGGAGTGCGTACCCCGAGCCGGCCCCGCAACTAAATTTGCCCATCGTTACAACCCCGCGGCTCGACAAGGGGATCGGAGATAACAACGAGGGTAGTCGCGGCGCGACGCTTTCTCTGGGCCTGAAACGGACGTCGAAAGATCGTTACTCCGGCGACGTCACTGCGGGCAGCAGCTCGCGGAGCGTCTTGGGCAGCGGGAAGTGCACGTTCTCTTCGCGAACCCAATGCTCGTCGATCGTCGCCCCGTGCTCGCGCTCGAGATACTCAACACACTCCTGGACCACGTCTTCAGGAGCGCTTGCCCCCGCGGTGATCAGCACGGTGTTCGCGCCATCGAACCAGGCATCCTGGATCTCAGCCACGCCGTCGATCAGGTGGGCGTGTTTGCCAAGCTGCCTGGCAATCTCCTCGAGGCGTCGGCTGTTCGAACTGTTCTGGCTTCCCAGAACCAAGACGACGTCCGCCTTCGAAGCAAGCTCGCGCACGGCCTCCTGGCGGTTCTGCGTGGCGTAGCAGATGTCGTCTTTCGGCGGGTTCGCAATCTGCGGGAACTTTCGCCTAAGGGCGTTGATGATCACATTCGCGTCGTCGACGCTTAGAGTCGTCTGGGTCAGATACGCGATCTTGGTATCAGGCGGAAAATCGAGTGCTTCGACGTCTTGCTCGTCTTCGACCAGCACCATCTGGTCGGGCGCTTCGCCCATCGTGCCGATCACCTCGTCGTGGCCCTCGTGGCCGATCAGGACGATCTTATAACCTTCCATCGCATATTTGACCGCCTCGAGGTGCACCTTCGTGACCAGCGGGCAGGTGGCGTCGATCGCCTTCAGTTTGCGTTCCCTCGAGAGCTGGCGCACCTGTGGGGAAACTCCGTGCGCGCTATAGAGCAGGGGGGCTCCGACGGGAACCTCGGCGACCGACTCGACAAAAACGACCCCTCGCTTTTGGAAGCGTTCGACGACGTATTTGTTATGGACGATCTCGTGATAGACGTAGAGAGGCGCCCCGAAGAGGTCCAAAGCGCGATCCAGGCTCTCGATCGCCATATTGACGCCTGCGCAAAATCCTCGGGGATTGGCCAGCAAGATTTTCATCGAATCGGTCAAGCTCCATGCTCAATCGCGGCTCTGCTCATCGGTGAGCAGATGTTACACAATCATCTTAAACAAGAAAAGACGCAGCGGAAAGCTGGCTCGAGCGTTATATCCTCTTTGGTCACAACGTGACCCAAGGCGAGTCGAGAGAAATGAATCGCCTAATAAAGCCTTTTGGAGTTGCCAAGCGTTGAATATCGCCGCTGCTATGGGGGTGTGGAGACAGGTTTTTGGCTTTCTGGAAACAGGCTTCGAGCATCTAGGCAATCCCGCCTACCGTTGCTAAACTGACAAGCAGAGGAGAAACCGTAGTATGACGATTCATTTACCTGATGACTTGGCCAACTCGATCCGAGCCGCAGTCGTCCGAGGCCATTTCGGCCGCGAGCAAGACGTCGTTGAAGCCGCCGTGCGTTACTATCTGACCCGTATGGATGCTGCTTACCCGCAGTCCGCGACACAGGGAACGGACGAGTTAAGTCCCCAGGAGGTACAGCGACGGCTGTACGAAGCCGGCGTCATCAGCGAAATCAAGCCGCCGATCACCGACCTCACTCCGTACCAAAATCGCCGCGCCATCCCCATCGAGGGAGAGCCGATCTCCGAAACCGTCATCCGCGAGCGACGCTGAAAGTGGCGGCCTATTTCCTCGACAGCAGCCCCTTCTCAAACGCTATGTACAGGAACCCGGCACTCAGTGGATGCAGGCTCTGGCCGCGCCGACCGCCGGGCATTCGCTCATCGTCGCAAGGATCACCCTGGCCGAAGCGATCGCCGCTATCACGCGGCGCGAGCGCGGCGGTTCCATCGCACCCCAAAACGCCGCCACCGCCGTGGTGGATGTTTATCTCGATTTCGCCCGCCAGTACATGATCGTCGAAATGACGCCAGGCCTGATCGCCCAGGCCGCAAGGCAGGCGAGGATTCACGCCCTTCGCGGTTACGACGCGGTCCAGCTCGCCGCGCTACTGGAGGCCCACGCCGCGGTCCCGCTTCTCACGCTGCTATCCAGCGACCTTGAACTCAATGCCGCAGCTGCTATCGAAGGGCTCCAGGTCGACGACCCGAGCGCGCATCCCTAAGGCAAGCTTTCAGATAGCCAAGCTTTCAGATTGTCTG
Source organism: uncultured Planctomycetota bacterium (assembly GCA_963818975.1). GTDB lineage: Bacteria > Planctomycetota > Planctomycetia > Isosphaerales > Isosphaeraceae > CAWFUI01. The sequence goes on from CAWFUI010000013.1 coordinate 94,560, forward strand.
CGATTGCAGCGTGGCTGTCCGATCAACGATTCGACTGTTCGACTGCCCAGCGGACCCATGCCTCATTGATCTCACCGTTAAAATCGGGATCAACCCAAAAGATGTTCGATCGGTATTTCCCTCCTTCTTCACGAACCCTGAACCCTAACGTCCGGATCAACGGCGTCACATGACCTTGATGTCCACAGAACTCCGCAATGCAACCGGGAAACGCGTTCGCAACATGCGATGCTATCTGATTCTTGATCTTCTGCTTGGTCTCTTTTTGGCTTTTTTTCTTGTCACGATGCATGGAGTGATCCTCGATTCAGCGGTCGGACAAAGAGGATCCCTTCATTCCGGGGCGTAATTGACCACAACGGCATAATTATTAAGCGTGCGTTTCAGTCCATAATCTCCAGGCAATTTACCCTATCCCCCAACCCCGGTCAAAAGGCTCTGACCCCTGCCCTGATCGTCGGCCTGCCTGTCAAGCAAGAGCGAGCTTCCCGAGCAGTCAGACCGCCTGAGAATGCATCCCTGCAAATCAGCCCGCTCCTTCAGGCCTCGAACTCAGTTGGCTCGGGAGTCTCCTTAAGCTGCCTTTGGCCCTTGAGTCTGGCTGTCGGCCTTTGGCGTTGCGTGTTTCGCTTCTGGCGAAGGATATCTGAACATCCGTTACGTTGGACAGCCAGCAGGCATCTAGGAAAGTATGATCGTAAAACGCCGGAAAGTTAAGTTTCGATCCGAACCTCGGGCGATTGGAGCGATGAGGGCTGAGACTTGCCGCGGAGCTCGTGGCGTTCGAAAGCTCGGCAATTGTTTGAAGGGAGGCTGACGATGGCGATGGGCATTACCAACGTTTGCGACAATTGCGACAAGGCGATCGGGGCATGGGACGAAGGCAACCCTTACTACATTCAGAAGAACGGGAAGAAGAAGTATGCATACCACCCCAACCACGATCTGCTCGAGAAGTGCATTGGCAACGACGAACCTCATTTGTGCTTGACGTGCAGCAAAGAGTTCATGATCGATTCACGAGCAAAGGGATCCGACTGCCCAGACTGCGGCTCGACCGAGATTTGCTCGACCTACAATCTTAATGGTAAGTCTTGTCCCTTTTGCAAATCTGGGGTGTTCGCGATCGACCCGGACATGATTGCCATGTCCTAGTCGCGCATCCGCCTTCTTGGATCGGTGGAAACCAAAGTGCCGTGCCGAGCCAGCCGTTCCGAGAAATGTGAATTGGGGAGTATGCCGAAATGGAAGAATGGGTCGAGGAAGACGCGCTTCTGACATGCGCCCTCCGGTTCAAAGGCTACGACTACGAGGAAGCGCAAGGGATCAAGGAACCCGACTGCGTGGGAGGCGGCCTCGGGGCTCTGGCCGATCCCGTTGTCGAGAGCCTGACGCTGCACAAAAATCCCCTCGACAACATGGCCGCCTTTTTCGCGCTCCAGCGTCATCTCCACGTCTGGGCAGGATTTCGCGAGCGGTCGGATTCGAAGACGCACACCGCTTACTGCTTCCTGTTCCTCGACGTTTACCGCATGAAGGTCCCGAGGGCGTTCCAGCACAAAGATTATTGCAAGACCTGGAAAGAGCGTTACGAACCGCGCAGGGAGGAAATCGCGGCGCGGGTCCGCGCGGCCTTGGCAAACACGAGGGAGTTGACGCTGGAGGATTATGAGGGCGGACTCAACGGCGGAGGGGGATTCGCGCGAGCAGAATCCGCCGAGTCTGGAAGCAATGACCCGTCGCGAGGGCGCGGCTTCGACGAACCGCGTCCGACGAACAGCGATTCCGACGACGAGCAGGACAACGGCAACGTACGTGGACCGAGCGAAACAGAACCCGGATCTTGGAAGAAGACAGAGCCTCCGGAATTCCATCTCTGACGCCAGATCGCGAGCCGAGTAGGCCTCGTTCTCAAGCTCATGTCGCAGATGGAGTGATGAATTGTCGCCTCCCGGCTCCTCGTCTTTTGGCAATCAGATGCTCATCTCGAGCGGACCTATTGCTGTGGTTTTTGGACCAGACCGCTTTTGTCTGGGAAAACGTGCTGTTCATACCAGGCGTGGAGCTCGACTGTGTTGCCGTCCCTCTGGATTGGTACGACCGAGATCAACCGAAAATGCGAGTTAACACGGAGCCACTGCGAGAGCCTATGCGACAAATAGTATCCAAGATCATCTACGCTCGAGGCCATTTGTCCGGCCATGACCCGGACCCATCCGCCCATATCATGGGCTCCGACGTCAAACTTGCCTGATCCGTTTCCCGAGTTTGGCGCGTTCATGGGCTTGTCCTTGGTTTTTTGATGTGTTCAATCACTCAGCCGAGATACGACCATCGACGAGCCCGAGCCTTCAGACTTCCTGGACCGAGCCTTCAGACTGCCTGTGATCGACCGCTAGGGTGCCTGAAAACTGTGCGCCTGAAAACCGTGCCTTTGAAATCCGTTCTCCTTGATTTTCGATTCCGTTCTCGGACCGATACCGCCTTGGGACAGCATGCGAGCGCACCCCTCAATCAAACTCCGGTTGATCCTCGGACTCATCCGTATCCGCGTCGCTCGGTTCCGCACCTTGATCCTCCAGCGGAGGGTCATGATCGTCGAGTAAGCCAGAGAAGAGATCCGGTTCCTCCTCGCCGAGAGTTTTACGCCACGCGGGCGGTACGTAGAGCGCCCCGGCTGCCCGAAGTTCATCAACGGTAATCAAGTGTTTTTCCGCCACAGATCTCCTCCAGAATTGATGCTTGGGCCGGCTCGACCTCCACGAGCAACGCCAGAACATGCGGGATATTCAAAAGTTCCGTCGCGTATTCTGCCAGACCGAGCCTTGAGACTGCCTGTGATCGACCCTTTCGCTTGCCTTATTCCGTCTCGGAGTTTGCTTTTGGGCCCTCTATGCGATTCACGCGCCTTTGGTCTTGTATTGGAAACGCTACGTCGCTCCCATTTTGAAGGGGATCCTCATCCACAAATCGCTCCACCGCAATGTTCCAACGCTGCTCAGCCAGGTGTCTCCTCTCGGCTTCGATCCGTTGAGCGCGAAGTTCTCGATTCATCCGAATGTTTTGGACGACCACCGCGCACGCGAGTGCGGCGACCACGATCAACCACATGATCGTCCTCAGTCGAATCGGTTTCATGATCAAATCCCCAGGCGTTCGAGTCGAGATTGAACTCTTAAAACCAAAATGATTCTACCAACGACTCCGGGGAGACGGGAGGGTTCTCGGATGTTTCGCGGCATGCTTCAACTTTGCGATTGGGGGCCTTCCTGGTCGGTTCCTCGGACCGAGCTCCCCAGTCTTAAACTCAATGCGGAGCCTCAAGCGGTTTGCGAACTCGTCCGCTTAACCGATATAAACGTTTGTCAATCTGAACAGCCAGCGGGCTTTTAGAACTCGCGAATCAAAAAGCACTGTTTTGTTTGCCAAGGGTTGTTAAACTTTGCCGTCGCATATGAGTTACGAGGTCTCGCCAGATTCATAGCAGATTTATGAAAGAAAGACTTCTTTTCGAGATCGATTCCCCAGTCGCGGCACGGCAACCGAAGACCGACCGGCTGGTCCTTGCGAGATTTCTGAAGAGCGATTCCATTGATAAGCGGCTGGATCAGAATGCAATTAATGCATCGCATGAAATTTTGTTGAAATGGGCGGAGCTCGAAAAATCCAAGCGTCTCTTGAGACTCAACGAGACGCAGATGCAAGGTGACTTTCTGAGTCAGGTCTTCGGCGACGCTCTCGGTTACACGGGCCCGTTAGACGGTTCCGGAGTTTGGCATCGCGAACAGCATTTTCCCATCGCGGGGCAAACACCGGACGCCATCCTTGGTATTTTCCGTCCGAATGAGGCCCATCAACCCCTCGCCGTGGTGGAACTCAAGGGGCCTAATGTTCATCTCGATCGAGATCGCAGCAACGGCCGAACAGCCGTTGATCAATGCTGGGACTACCTCGTCAACACGCCGTCGTCCTGCCGATGGGGAATCGTTTCCAACTTCGTCAGCTTCCGGCTCTACGAGCGAGATTCGACGAAACGGGTCTACGAACATTTCAGTCTGCAATCGTTGCGTGATCCCGCGATTTTTCGACAGTTTTACTTCCTTTTTCATCGCCATGGGCTCGTTGAGAAGGCGCCGTTTTATGACAAGCCCCGCGCGGCCGCGCTTCTCAAGAAGACCGCCGACCGCCAGCGCGAGGTCGGCGACCAACTTTACGACTCCTACTCGACGAACCGCACCGCACTCATCTCGCATCTCCATTTCAACCAGAAGCACTCACTCGACAGCTCCATCGAAATGGCCCAGCGCCTGTTCGACCGCATCATGTTCATTGCCTTCTGCGAAGATCGACGTCTCTTGCCCGAAAATACGATCCCGAAGGCTTATACTGTCGCGGGCTTTCACGCCGTGACGAACCCGCGTTGGCAAAACTTCAAACACCTTTTCCGCTTTATCGACGAAGGGAATGAAACCCACGAGATCCCCAAGTACAACGGCGGCCTCTTCGCGAAACATGCAGTCGACGACCTCGAACTCCCCGACACGCCTTGGACCACCTTCTTTAACTCGATCAGCACATACGACTTCGCCGACGAAGTCAACCTCGACGTCTTGGGCCACCTCTTCGAACGTTCCATCACCGAACTCGAGAAACTCAAGGAGTCGGGACTCTTAGGCGGCGATGCCGAAAAAGCGCTGCAATTCGCGACGATGCCGCAGTCGGCAAAGCGAAAGCAGCTTGGCATTTACTACACTCCCCAAGAGTTGACCAGCCGCATTGTCCAATACACTATCGAAGAACTGATTTCCCAGCGCCTTGCCGCCTTGGCCGTCGAATTCGGTGTCCCGGAGGCGGATGCAGCGCGTGGCGTGGCCCCGGATCACCTTCCCTTTTGGCAGCGCAGTCTCGACCTTCTTCGCAGCCTAAAAATTGTCGACCCCGCGTGCGGCAGCGGCGCCTTTCTGTTTCAGGCTTATAACGCTTTGGAGCAACGCTACCTGGAAGTCCTTGGCCAGTTGGAACGGGCAAAAGCCCCGGAGGCCGCAACTCTGGCGGAGCAAATCCCCCACTTCATCCTTCAAGAAAACCTCTACGGAGTCGATCTTTCACCCGAAGCCGTCGAGATCACACAGCTTGCCCTTTGGATTCGCTCTGCCACGCCCGGCCACACACTGGCCACGCTCTCCGAAAACATCGTCCACGGCAACTCGTTAGTTCACGACCCAGCCGTTCACCCGGCAGGTTTTGATTGGCGAGAGCGCTTCCCCAGTGTATTCAACCGAGAGGAATCGGGCTTTGATTGCGTGATCGGGAACCCGCCGTGGGAACGTATCAAGCTGCAGGAGCGAGAATTTTTCTCGATGCCCGCGCCCGAGATCGCCACGTCGACAAACGCAGCCAAGCGTCGGAAGCTCGTTGAGAAACTCGAGGCCGAGAATCCCGAGCTTTATCAGCGCTATCAGGTTGCTCTCAAGTCCTCGGATTCGCTGCTCAAATACTGCCGCAAAAGCGCACAGTATCCTTTGACCGGCAAGGGCGACATCAACACTTACGCGGTCTTTGCCGAACTGGCTTACCGACTGGTGGCTCCGCACGGTCGGGTCGGTTTGCTTGTGCCGTCTGGTATCGCGTCGGACATGACAACGAAGGATTTCTTCGCGTCCATCGCCGAGTCCAACCGGCTTATTCGGCTTTTCGATTTCGAGAATCGATTGAAGAACCTTTTCCCAGAAGTTGACGGTCGATTCAAGTTTTGCATTTTGAACTTCGCGGGAGAACAAGCGACGTCCGCAAAAGCCGACTACATTTTTTTCGCCCATCGCGTTGAAGAACTGGAAGATCGATCTCGCCATGTTTCATTAAGCGCCGCTGATATCCGGCTGTTGAACCCCAACACGCGAACCTGCCCCATCTTTCGCACGCGCCGAGACGCGGAAATCACGAAGGCCATCCATCGTCGCGTTCCCGTCCTGATCGACAACAATCGCAAAGGCCCGACAGCTAATCCCTGGGGAATTCAATTCAAGACGATGTTCCATCAAACCAACGATGCCGAACTCTTTCACGAGGCCGAGACGCTGGCGAAGAAAGGCTTCACACTCGCGGGCAATCGTTGGGTCAAGGGCAAGGAGACATATCTTCCAATCTACGAAGCTAAGATGTTTCGTCCCTATGATCACCGTTTTGGGACAGTGTTTGAAGACACATCCAATTGGATCAACCAGGGCCAAACCACAGAAACGACGCTCGTACAACATCAGAATCCGGAACACCTAGTCTTGCCGCGATGGTGGGCGCTCGAATCGGTCGTAGCGGCTAAATCTCAACCGTCACTTAAATCAGTGTCCATATGTTTCCGCGATGTAACGAGAGCTACGGACACTCGAACGTTCCTGGCAGCAGTGGTTCCAAGCGTGGGCTTCACTAATAAGGTCCCTCTCTTGTTCACGGAGCAACCAATCTTGAGAGAACTGTGTCTTCTGGCCAGCCTAAACTCAATGCCACTAGACTTTTGCACGAGGCAGAAGGTTGGAGGAATTTCGTTGAACTTCTTTATCGTCGAGCAGCTTCCTACCCTTACTCCGGAGGCGTATGCCAAACCCTGCCCCTGGGACCGCACTACAACACTCGAAACCTGGATTAGCGAGCGCGTTCTCAAGCTGACCTGCACGGCCGAAGACATGCTTCCGCTTGCCGACGCTTGCCACTTCACCAGCGGCAGCTTCCAAGTCGAATATGGCGGCCGGCTGAACAAATGGGACGAGACCGAGCGCGCCGAGCTTATGGCCGAACTGGACGCGGCCTTCTTCCTGCTCTATGGCATCAACCGCGGCGACATGGAGTACATCCTTAGCACATTCAAGGGTGTCGACGAACCACGTTCCGAGTTCCCCGGCCGTGTCACCACGGCCCAGCGAATCGTCCAAAAATACGTCGAATTCTCGCTCCCGGCATGAGACCGAAATGAGGGAGTTTTAGGGGTCAAACAACTCAAAGAGTCGGTCGGTTCGAATCCCCACAGGCCGAATGCGAATGGAAGGCTCGATCGCAGACAATCTGAATCTCCGCTCTCAATCAAGGAGATACTGGACCTCCGTTTTACCGAATCTCCGCTCGCAGATGCGAATTAGGACGCTGCCCTAGATCGCCCGAGCCTTAGAAAGGCGCTAACCTCTGGACCTTTTGTTCCCTGTGCTTGGTTTAGCCTGTTCCACGAGTAGTGCCTTCTTCACCGACTTGAGCGTTCTCCTCGATCGCCTCGATCTTGCCAATTTGTACTTCGAGCAGGTAACCCTTGATTTCTTTGAGTAAAGCACTACTAATATGAGCAATTTTAGGATCTATTTTGTGGCAGATTTTTAGCGCGAGTTTCTTCGTTTCGGCTGGCCAGATGCCGAGACGAGAAACGTAATAGCATCCGATCCTGACTGCCAGAAGAAGCCGTAGATCCTCGGGATGGAATTTCTTGACGAGCTCCTCGACCAGCACAAGTTGCCCCGTTTCAATCAGTCCAGCAATGACCCAGAATTGGCGCACCTCTTCGAGAGTTGCCATTTCAACGGAGTAATCCCTCCCTTGTTCCGTATTTCCTGCTATCTCGCGGATTAATTTCGAACCCACTGCGTCTCGTGCGTAAAGGTAATAAGTAATCAAGCTCATGTTAGGCGAAAGTGCGCCAGAACTCTCGACATATTCGACGTAAGGCAGTTTAGCCTCAGCAAGTGAATCAATTACCCAGCGCAAAACGCGTATCTTGTCGACCTTCTTCGCAAGGTAACAAGCTTGGAGGGCCAACCCCACGGAGATCGCGGCTTGGTAAAGGTTTTCGGCAATTGTTCCTTGAAGGCCCTGCATCATTGACAGCAAAGCCGAGATATTGTCCGGGTTCTCTCCGAAGTGAAAGACCATCGCCCTTGTCCACCAGACGTCGGGCGCTACGGAGAGGAGAAAATCGGGCGATAGCTCCGACCTACCCGCAAAGAACTCCTGTAAAAGCATGTGCCGGAATTTTACATCTTCCTCTGATACTCGGAGTAACCCTGAGCGATAGACAATCTCTTCGTACAGCAAATCGACGTCGACTCCGTCGTATCCTCTTTCGGCGAGTTCGTGTCGGATTATCTGTTGACACTCTAGAACCGAGATGGCGACTCTGCGTTCGAAGTGCATCCTAAACGCAAGTCGACACAACAAGAAGTCCTTCAATTGAGACTGGTATTGCTGTGACAAACCTTTCGTTCGATCCCATCTCCCGAGCATTATTTCAGTGAATTTCTTAAAAAGCTCAGTAATATTCGCCGGAATGTCTTGACGCGAGTCTTCTGAAGTCGCGACAAAGACAGTGACGAGCAACGGGCTTAATTCAAGACCATGGACGTTTTCCAGTCTCCTCATTAGCTCTTGTGTCGACTCGGCTGGGAGTGATTTTCCTTTGGAGACGCGCTCTATCAACTTCATAGTCTGGTTAAAGTTGATTGGAGAGAGCCTAAACCGAATGAAGTTCAGAGTCTCCTTGATCTTGTCTACATACGAATGGTCTCGCGATGTGAGAATTACGAGGCACAATGGGAACTGTTCATTGAACTGCTTGATGCGCGTTAATAATGAGAGTCGCTTCTCGGCAGAACCAACTTCGTCGAACCCGTCGATCAGAAGGGCAAGTTTGCCGTCAACAAGCGACTCTCGGGGCAAGTAGGTCGAGAGGTCAGGAGTAAGCTTCGAAGTCGCCATAGCAGCGATGTCCACCAAACGTTCTTCCGATCGGCAAACATCTGAAGCATTTAGGACGACGGGAATTTCGCTCTCCTCACTGGACTCCAGGGCCTTCTGAACGAGGAGCATGGCCATTCGCCTCAGCGAAGTAGTCTTTCCCGTGCCCGCTTCCCCAGTGATTAATATGAGTCGCTCCCTTCTCCTGATAACGCTTTCTATCGGAAATTGCTCAAGTTCGAGCACTCGACTCTTCTCGCCGCGTTGTTTTACCGTCTTCGCCGTATACAGGTGAAGGTAGAGTTGGACAAAGGTATCGTCTGTTATGGGGGAGGCAAGGCCTGCACCGATCCCCAATTGGGAGACATCGATTGAATCGCTTTGGGAAATGAGATGGTCTCGCAACCTCTTGAGGTAGGGCAGTTTTTTGCCGTCTACGCCATACCACAACTCGGGCATTAGCCTATCAATTTCCGGGATCAGTCGATCCGAATCGTAGAACGCGATTCTGGAGTCTTTTATTTCTTCATATATGTATTCTTCAGCCGCCTTATTGATCTCGCCGCTAGCGACGAGTACAACGCAATCGGGACGGAATCTTTGTTTCAGCTTGCCATCCTTCACATCAGTGGAGAGGGCTGTCCGAAGTTGTGTCATCGCATTCATCAGATTGTCGCGAGCGCTTGAAGACTTTTTAATGTCCCCTCGCTTTGTCTGAACCGCGTACAATATTCGACCCCTGATTGGATCGTCGTTGTAGAAATAGCAGTCTTTGCCGTCCTCATCGACGCCACAGATGTCTTTACCATGTTGCAGCCCTTTCAGAATGTAAAGCGGCCGAACGACCTTGTCGCGGAACTCATTTTCGAGCATCCCCTTCAAGAATTCCTTCTTCTTGGAATTCGGCATTAGGCTAGGATTCAAGAAATCTTTTGTCATGGCGGATGCGTACTTAGAAGAATTGGTGATGGTTGGGGAGAGGGGTATTTGCTCTCCTTGCATGCATCGGAGTGCCGGGCCGGAAGGGGCTTCCAGGCGTTCTTGGGCAGCCGCACTAGCTCTCGGCATTGAAGTGTACGGATTTTACAACGGGACAAAAGGGCAGTCAAGCGCTCGGAACGACAAACGGCCCCGAACTCAGACAGTCTACTTTCGGGAGGTTTCCTATTCGCGGAGGTGTGGGGACGGGATTGCATGTCGGCCTCCATTCGGGAGAGACCAGGGCCACGGGCCTGTCATGGCGATCTATCCCGGAGAGGACGCCTGCGCGGTTGTCCTCGACGAGGACCCGCGCCCAGGTTTCCATCAGGGGCTCGAAGTCGGGTTGCTCAAGCCGCGCGAGCAGTTGCTCTGCCTCGCTGGCGCCTTGCCAGGTGAACGTCATTTCCACGGGAGTGGGACTCGGGAGAGATGGGAGCTGAGGGAGGTCCTACAGGACCGGCGAACGCCGGGTTCCGGATGTGCTAGCGTACGGCGGGGACGGGATGATCGGCGTCGAAGAGGATGCCGTTGTCGCCTGGATAGGGCTGCCTATGCGAGACGTCGTTGTGGTAGATCTCGCGCGGGATGTCGACCGGGAATGCTGCGCAGACCGGATTCCCGTCGACTTTGCCGATGAAATGTCGGCAACGATGACACTGAGGGATCCAGGTTGAGAGAACTCCCGGCGTCTGCTTCACGGCAACGGACCTCCATACTTCGAGTATACCTGCATAACGGGATCCGGGAAACGGATTCCGGACTTGAGTGCTGCAAACACCTCGGCCACGAATTCGGCGGGGTTGAGCAGTGCGTAATCGCTTACGACGCCTTTGATGATCGTAACCTCGGAAAGGCCAAACGCAGGCCAAACGCAGACAGTCTGAGAGCGGTCGGTCTGAGAGCGGTCGAGAGCGGCCAGTTAACCAGGCCAACTACCGGAGGGAACCGGAAAAGACATCCTTTCGCGGGAGCGAAATGTGACCATCAGGAAGCCCCCTGAGGCCGGTCTCGGCTCTGTAATTTTGCCCGCGTTTTTTGCGTAAAGGGCGCAGCTTGCCGACGCTCCGCTAGAGACGCCGCCTTCTCGCAAGAAAATACTACGAATACACGATCAAGTTGTTGCTTCGCGTGCAAGAAGGCCTTACTGTAGTGATAGTAGGCGACGTTACGCCTGATAAAGCTCCATGAGGTTTCACAATCGAGGCCGATTCCATGGCAACGCCATCCCAGATTTACGCAAACGCAAGGAATGCGAAGCGGTCGACAGGGCCCAAGACACCCGAAGGCAAAGCAAAATCGTCCAAAAACGCTCTCAAACACGGACTTCGGTCCGAGGAGATCGTCCTCCGGTCGCTCGAGTTCGACGAGGACTGGGAGGCACACTTGCAAGCCTACATTGAAGATACTCAGCCCGTGGGGGATGTCGAACATAAGCTCGCCGAGAAGGCGGCGATGTGCCTCTGGAAGCAATCCAGAGCCGCAATGATGCTGGCCATCGCTCAAGACACACAGGTCGAGCACAAAGCAGCCAACCTGATCGGAGTTCGAGAAGGCAGAAAGATCGACATCGACGATCGTCCTGCGATCGCCCAAAAACTGAAGAGCTTGAAGTGCTTCGGTTTGCAAGAACCAGGATTCGATCGCGAGGCTGCTCGCGAAGCTTGGCTGAGGATCGACCTCACCGAGCCCCAAATCGAGGCTTATTTCCGATACTACAACTCCTTCGAACGCGGGTTCTTTCGTGCCTATCGCGAGCTCGAGAAACGGCGGATCGAACGCAAGAACGATGCCCACAGGGCAGAGAGGCTCGAGCTCGAACGCAAGAAGTTGAGTATGCGAGCGCCCAGCACCCCGACGTTCGGAATGCTCGTCGACGAGTTCAAGACCAAGTACGACGACGACGATCTCGAGTTCCTGCTCTCCACGACGGGCCTGCTCGATGCTGATAAGCGCCTGGCTGCGGTCAAGATTCAAAAGGATCGCCAACTCGACGGGGCCCTTGCCGAGCATCGAGCCAAGAAGCGGGCAGAGGCCGAGCTTTTGGCGCAGGCCCAGGCAGCGAGCGAACCCGAGGAGGAGTACGATTGGGACTCAGCTCCGCCTTGGGACAAAAGGCACAACCTGGTGTATCGCGATACCGACGACGCCTACGTGAGGGAGAAGTCTCACCTCCATAAGGAAGACTCGATCGTCTATGCCCCGCCGTCCGACAAATTGGGTTCGAATGGTAATGGAGCCCAATTTTCTTGCGAATCGGTGATTGATTCCGATCCCCGTAGGGGCGAGACCCCTGTCACGCCCTCTTCATCCGGCGATGGCATTCGAAATCCCGTTGGGCGGATCGGGGGATCCGCCCCTACGCCGATTGATTCCCATTCCTGTAGGGGCGAGACCCCCGTCACGCCCTCTTCAGCCGGTGATGGCCTTCGAAATCCCGGAGGGCGGATCGGGGGATCCGCCCCTACGCCGATTGATTCCGATTCCCACAGGGGCGAGACCCCTGTCACGCCCTCTTCATACGGCGATGGCCTTCGAAACCCCGTAGGGCGGATCGGGGGATCCGCCCCTACGCAGATTGATTCCGATCCCTGTAGGGGCGAGACCCCTGTCACGCCCTCCCAATCTGCCGAGAAATTGGCTTCGTTTGGTCAGGGGATGCAAGTTCCTTGTGAATCCGTGATTTACATCGAGCCAGTTGCCTCCGAAAACGCCTTGGCCACTCCAAATGACGTGATCCAAGGCCACCCAATCCACAATCCCACGTCGGAATCGGGTCCTTCGCAAGGTCTATCGGCCTAGCGAGCGATCGGTTTCGGCGGTTCAGCGGCTCTTTCTCAATCCGGCTGCATCTTGAAGACCGTCCCCCGCTCGGTGGAGCTGGGGACATGTTGGAAGGACCGCGCGGAAGGAGCCCGGGGCCGGATCTCGGACCCTACCCAGAAACCCTGGACCAGATTCTTGGACAGGATTTACAAGATGAACAGGATGACGGAACAGTAGGTATTGGATTGAGGCCTCGGATTCAGACAGCCCAAAACCCTGTCCGAAATCTGGCCTCGGATTCAGACAGCCCAAAACCCTGTCCGAAATCTGGTCTCTTCCCGGAACTCGCCGCCGGAATTAGACTGAGCGAGACCTGGTCGCAAATCATTTCACGAATCGAATTCGCCGACGAAGCTCGCGTCGTCGCGAAACGAGGCGAATCCCCATGTCGTTTGCTCCGCAGAATTCGTTCTCCGAGACAACAAGTCAATCATGGCTGGGGCGGCTTTGGTCGTCGATCAAAGGCGTGCTCTTTGGGCTCATCTTTTTTATAGCTGCGTTTCCGCTTTTGTGGTGGAACGAGGGGCGGGCGGTGCGCACTTCGAGCGGGCTCCATGAACTGTCCCTGGACGTCGTTTCGGTGAAGGCAGACAAGGTGGATCCTGCCAATAACGGTAGACCCGTACACATCACGGCCCAGGCCGCGTCGAACGAAACCCTCAACGATCCCGACTTCAACGTGAGTACGCAGGCGATCAAGCTGGCACGACGCGTGTCCATGTATCAGTGGCAGGAGCACAAGCATACCGAGACAAAGAAGAAGCTGGGCGGAGGGACTGAAACGATCACGACCTATACCTACGACAAGGGTTGGCCTGGGGATTCCAAGGTATCAGGCAGTTCCCAGCCGACCAACTTCCAGTGGGGAGGCCTCCCGGAGGGCGCCGTTGAGGTCGAGGATTCACGAAAATTCAAACATCCCGAGGGGCACGAGAACCCTATTGAACCGAAGTTCCGCAGTCTCGAGAAAGTGGCGCAGAAGGTTGCCTTCGGCGCCTTCACCCTCTCTCCCGGATTGGTTGGTCAGCTCAACTCGTTCGAGGATTTGCCTCTTGGCGATGACGATCTGGCCAAGATCCCGGAAAACGTACGTAATCAGGTCAAACTCGAGGGGAGCGGGTTGTACCTGGGCGCTAGCCCGGAGTCGCCTGAAGTTGGCGACCTTCGGATCCGCTTCAGCGTGGTGAAACCGACCGATGTGAGCATCCTGGCGACGCAGTCGGGAGAGACCTTCGCTCCTTGGCGTTCGCGCTCGAACACCCAGGTCGAACGCCTCATGCCCGGGACGGTCGACGCCCAGGGCATGGTTCATGAGATGGAAAGCGAGAATACAAAGCTCACCTGGATCCTCAGACTCGTAGGCTTTTTGGTCATGGCTGTTGGGATCGGGTTGGTGCTCAATCCTTTGGTGGTAATGGCCGATTTCGTCCCGTTCATTGGCAATCTTCTCGGCATGGGAGTAGCCTTCACTGCGGGAGTGTTCGCAGCCGTCTTCTCGCTGATCACCATTGGAGTGGCCTGGTTGGCCTACCGACCGTTGATCGGGATCGGACTCTTTGCAGCGGCCCTGGCGATTGTCTTTGTCGCCAAAATGCTCTCCGGCAAGAGGAAGGCTGCGGTCGCCTCCTGAGCAGGCCTTCGTGTGATTGAATGTTGTTCAAGTTTGCATGGCGTCGGTACGATCGGATCCGATGGGGGCGAGAGGGCGTGGGACGTAAGGGGAAGTGGAGTGGAGGGACCATGGCCAAGGATGATCTGGCAGCCTCGTTGCGAGAGCCTTTCTCCAATACGACCCTTCGCTTTCGGTATTCGTAGCCAAGGATGCTCACCAGCATGAAGCCGTCGACCCGCTTGATCCTTCTCCGTCACGGAGAAACTTCCCAGCCGGACAGGCTCCACGGGGCGGAATCCGATGTAGCTCTCGGCGACCGCGGCGCGAGCAGGCGAAAGGCGCAGCCCAATGGCTTACAGATTCGAGGCCAGCACGCATTTACTCGTCTGCGATGAGGCGGGCTGTCGAGACTGCCGAGATCATTGCCGCCGAGCTCGATTTGCCAATGGAGATCGTCCCTGAGCTGCATGAACGGCGGATGGGGCCGTTGAGTGGGATGCTCCGCAATGAGGGATTGATCGAACACGAACGAATCAAGGCGGAGTGGATCGCGGGCAGGCTCGACGAACGAGGCGAGGACGGAGAGTCTTTCAACGAGATCCGCGACCGAGTTGTCCCTGCTTTCGAGTCGATTTTAAGTCAAAACCTTGGCAAGACGGTGCTCGTCGCCTGCCATGGAGTTGTGATCCAGGTGTTTCTGAGCACGCGGATCAAAGGCTTTTCGCACCAAGACCTGGATCGCATCGGGATCGGGTTCTTGGCTCGGAACGAGCTCGAGTGGGATGGATCGGAGCTGGTTGCCAGGTATCTGAACGGGGTCGAGGTAGGCAGAGTTGAGCAAGCGGCCGGAGATTGAACTCGAGTCTCCTTGTGGCGGGACCGTAACTGGAAAGATCTGCTGGAATGGAGACGAAGGGGATCGAACCCTCAACCTTCGGCTTGCAAAGCCGACGCTCTCCCAATTGAGCTACGTCCCCGGCGATCAGACTGCTCTCGAGGATCACATCATAGGGTTTTGCCGTCTTTTTGCAAAGCTTTGCTCACGAAGCCGAGCTTGTTTGCGATCAGTCGGGTCGCGCTGGGGGCCGATCGACCTTGGGCCTTCCAGACACCGAAGGCAATGGACCGACGACACGCTTCGCACAGGCGGACGTTTTCACGCCTTGGAGGGTTCGCGAAACGGGTTCCAAAGAAATTGTTGCCTAGTTCGGCTGATCCCACTGTTGATCTAGAGACAAATGAATTATACTCTCCCACGTGGATTACCCTAGGTTGGTGGAGAGATTCAGATGTCCAAGAAGCTTTATGTCGGAAACCTCACTTACGCTGTCACCTCGGACGACCTTCAACAGATGTTCGAGCAATATGGCTCGGTCCGGAGCGCTCAGGTCATGATTGACCGCGAGACCGGCAGGAGCCGAGGCTTTGGTTTCGTCGAGATGTCGAACGACGCCGAGGCTGAAGCCGCGATTTCGAACCTTGACGGGACCGATAACAACGGTCGCCGGCTCACGGTAAATGAAGCCAAGCCGCGGGTGTCCGGCGGCGGCGGCGGTGGTGGAGGCGGCCGTGGCGGCTACGGCGGTGGTGGCGGAGGCGGATATGGCGGCGGAGGCGGCGGTGGTTACGGCGGCGGCGGCGGCGGCCACGATCGTTACTAAGCCTATTCACCGGTTTGCCTAGAACGCGGGTTCTCGAGCCATGCCTTCCACGACAAACGAACAACCAGCGACGTTCGATCGCCACTTGATGATCGAACGCATCGAATCCGTGCTCATCGAGCACGTGCGCCCCATCCTCCTGGCGGACGGTGGCGAGGTGACGCTCGTCGGCATCGACGACGATCGCATCGTGCAGATTCGGCTCGGTGGGGCCTGCCAGGGATGCCCCTCTTCTTCCATCACCATGACCATGGGCGTCGAATCGATCCTGAAATCGCACATTCCTGAAATACGCTTCGTCGAGGCAGTGGTTTAGCCGATCCTTTGACGCCATGAACGCCTCCATTAGGTCCATTGCAGAGCTTGCGCCGGCTGCAACTGCTCCGCCACGGTCGGTTTACGTTCACATCCCCTTTTGCCTTCATAAGTGCGGCTATTGCGATTTTGCTTCGCTCGCCGGCGTCGATCATCAAGCAGACCGTTACCTTCACGCCCTCGAGCGTGAGATGCAGAGCACAGGTGGTCCACACCCAGTCGAGACGATTTTTGTCGGTGGAGGCACGCCAACCAGGCTCGAAGCCGACCAATTGGCCCGGCTCTGTCAGTCGATAGTCCGCTGGTTCCCGCTCGCGAACGGGGGCGAATGGACCGTCGAGGCCAACCCGGGTACTTTGACCAGCCAGAAGGCCGAGGTTCTGGCCGAGGCGGGCGTCAATCGTCTCAGCTTGGGCGCCCAGTCATTCCAGCCCAAATTGCTGGAAGTGCTGGAGCGGCATCACGTGCCTGACGAGGTCCGGGAGGCCTCGAGAATCGCCTCGGCTGTATTCCCTCGGTGGTCGCTGGACATGATCTTCGGAGTGCCTGGGTCGACGCTTGACGACTGGCGGAGCGACCTCGACGAAGCCCTTTCGCTTGGCCCTCAACACCTTTCCTGCTATGGGCTTGTGTACGAAACCGGTACATCGCTTTGGAAAGAGTGGTCCGAAGGGAGGGTGCGAGCGGTGGACGAGGATGTTGAGAGATTGATGTATGAGCATGTTATCGATACGTTAGCGAGCTCGAGTCTCGAAATGTACGAGATTTCGAATTATGCACGCCCAGGCCACGAGTGTAGGCACAACTTGGTTTACTGGGCGAATGGATCTTACTTTGGCGTTGGCGTGGGTGCGGCGCGTTATGTAGTTGGGACGCGTTCCGTCAACACCCGAAGCTTGGATGCGTATCTGCGACGAATCGAGTCTGATCGATCGGCGACGACTGCGACCGAAACCCTGGCGCCGGCGGCGAAAGCTCGCGAGACGGCGGTTCTGATGCTCCGTCGCATCCAGCTCGGCATCGAGAGGGCGGAGTACCAAGCCGCGACAGGGTTCGATTTCGACGCTTTGCTAGGCGGGGCGATCGAACGGCATGTGAGATCGGGGTTGGTGGAAGACGATGGGTTGCGACTACGATTTTCACGCGAGGGCGTATTTTTGGCGGATCTGGTCCTTCGCGACCTGGTTTAGCCGCCTAGCTCCGTGGTTCGTGGACCTGAATCCAAGATTCGAGCCTCGGATTAACGTAAGGGTGCCCGCCAACCGTTATTGACCGACCCGGCGGTACTGGTTATGGTTCCGGGCGATTGACATTTCTCTGCGCATTTCCTTTTTTCGGATCGAATAGGTTCGTTTTGGCTCCGCGAGCCTGGTCGCGATCATTCGCGATGCATGTGAGCGACTGGGGTTAGGGGCTTAAGTATCTTGCGGCCGTGGGCTCGAGCCCGTCCAGCGGCAGGCCAAGGACGGTCACGCCGCGGAAAGGACAAGGACGTCTTGGGATCTGGAGTGCGAAGGACCATCGCCGGTCTCGCTCTTCGCGCCGCGATCGGGCTCTGCCTGGCGGCGATTTCGACCCCTCGCAGCCTGTTAGCTCAGGGCGTTGCGAAAGAGGGGCCGCAGGGGGCTTCGTCGGCCGATTCGATCGATCTGGCAGCGCAGAGAATGACGACGTGGTCCGAGGGGAAGGTTCGCTGGGTGCAACTCGAGGGGCAAATTGCCATTCAGCAGGGTTTGGTTGGCCCTCGAGGCGATCGAGCCATCGTTCGGATCTTGCCTGCCACGCTGACCGGGGAAAACGCAACCAAGCTCGACGCCTACATCGAGACCGACGCCGTTCCCGGCGCTCGTTTCAGCAAGGCCAAGCCTGCTTCGCACGCCAGGATCCACATGGAGTCGACTTATGGAGTCGATCTGAAGCCGTATAAGCAGCCAAACCAGAAGGAGAACGTGAAGCCGCTTTCGGGGCCTCCGAGCGACCTCAGGCTTCTGAACCTGGGTTTTCCACGAGAACGCGACCCAGGGACGCAGAAGACCGAGCCTTCCCAAGCGAGGCGAAGGACAAAGCCTGCCGCGGAAGACCAGGCAAGGGGGCAAGCGCCCGCCGAAACGGCGCGTGTGGTTGACCAGACGTCGATGGTGAAACCAGAGGCGCCTTCGACCGAGCCTGCGGTCGACCCGCCGCGGATTGGACCCGGCGGCGCGATCGAGCAGCCGAAGACCGACGCCGCGGTACAAAAGGTTCAGGGAGATCTTGGGGGTGAATTGCCGCAGGAGCTCCTGGATTCGTTGCAAGATCCGCCCGCGCCGGGGTCGGTCGTGCCCAGGCCTTCACGTCCCACCGAGGACATTCCGATCGAGGAAGAACCGCCGGAACCGCTCGACGACGTGGATTCGGTTCCGCTGCCCAAACCGATCGGCGACCCCGATTTCTCGGACGCGACGCCCATAGGTCCTGGTTTTCGTCAAGTTTTGAACATTTATCAAATCGACAGCGACGGCTTTTCCTCGAGACAGTTGGAGACGGTGGACGGGATCACCAAGGTGGTGATCAGGGGAGGCGTGAACATCGTGGTGGAGACCGGCGTCAAGCCGATGGAGGATCCGAAGAATCAGGCCAAGCGCGAGAAAGAGCGCAAGCAGGAACTGGAGGACGCCGCGCGGCTGGGCCTGAAGCCTTCCGACGAACCGAAGCAAGACCCGCATCTGGGGACCATCGACGTTGTGGCCGACAACGCGGTGATCTGGTACAAGCCCGAACCGCCTAGCCAAGCGGCGGGCGCCAAGAAGCAAACTCCGATGCAGATGTATGTCGAGGGCAACGTCGTCTTCCGTCAGGACGACCGCAAGATCGCGGGCCAGCCCGATAGACGAACCTTTCGCGCCGAGAGGGCGTTTTACGACTTTCAGACCGATCGCTTGATCGCGCTCGACGGCGAGGCGAACGTCTTTTCGCCTGGCGTCATTTCTCCCATGCGGATCTCGGCGCCCAGGATCGATCAGTTCCCATCGGACAGGCTTTCGTCCACGGGCCAGCCGCTGAAGACGATTCGGGCGGACAACACCACGACCACCGGAAGCCGATTCGCCGATCCGGGCTATAAATTCACCAGCCGCTACATGGAGGCGAACCAGATCGAAGTGCCGGCGACGGACCCATCAACGGGCAAGCAATTGACCGACCCGGACGGCCGGCCTGTCTACCGGCTCAAGACGGTTGTCGACGGCAGACAGAACATCTTTTACCTGGGCGGCGTGCCTGTGTTTTTCTGGCCTTATCAGGAAGCCGACGAGGACGACCTGAGCCCATCGTTGCGGGAGATCACGCCTGGGTACATCAGTTATTTCGGCCAATACCTGCTTACCGACTGGAATGGGTTCCGCGTCTTGAGCGATCTCTTGCCTGGGCTCAACATCCAGAAGCCAAGCTCGGTGGACATCTGGAACCTGGAGATGGACGAGCTTTCCAAACGCGGCGTGGCTTTTGGAACGAACATCGGCTACTTCGGCGAGCGGCTGATTCCAGGCTATCTTGACGGATACTCGGGCTATTTCAAGATTTGGGGTCTCGAGGACCACGGCATCGATACGTTGGGCACGGGCCCCGCGGTGATCACCTACGGACCACCAGGTTTGGGCCAACGGGGCTTCCAGCGAGGCGACGTGCCGCTGCAACAATCGCTGCGAGGCATGACCACGTTTCGGCACATGCAGAGCTTTATCAATAATCGAACAGGCAAGCCCAGCTTCGCTGACGACCTGCCGGCGTACAGAATCATCGACCAGGACACGCCCACCCTCCTGGACCTGCCCAACGACCCGCTCGAGGACTTGCGCCTGCAACTCGAGTTTGGTCTGATCTCCGACCGTCACTTTCAGGAAGAGTATTACCAGAACGAATGGAACACCGGCCGCGACCAATCGACCGACCTCTACCTGATTCGCCAATTGGAAAACAGAGCCGCGACGGCGACCGTCGAGGGCAATCTGCAAAACTTCTACACCCAGACGCAGTGGCTTCCCAGGCTCGACTATTACCGCCTGGGCGATTCGTTCCTGGGGGACCGCTTTACCTACTTCCAGCATTCAGGCGTCGACTATGCAGCCGTTCATACGGCCATTGAAGTGAACAACCCAAGCATTTTCGCGTTTTTGCCTTACGACCCGGTGTCGAACACCAGCGGGCTTTTCCAATCGGGCAGAATGTATACAGCACATGAAATTGATATGCCAATCAATTTGAAATATTTGCGCATTGTTCCTTACTGCGCAGGGCCAATTCGTGGGCTGGAACAACCAGATCGGCGGGGAATCGATGGCGCGGATCTGGGGCGCGTTTGGAGCTCGGGCGGACGTTTTGGTATGGCGGAAGTATGCCGACGTGGAGAGCGATTTGTTCAACGTCCACGGAATCAACCACAAGATCGACTTCTACGCCGACTATCGCAACGCCTTTTCGAACCAGAACCTGAACCAAATCGGCGTCCAAGATACAATTGATGACAATACGTATGAATTTGTTCGCCGATATTTCGCTCTGACGAACTACGCCGGCGGACTTTTGCCGATGCAATACGACCCAAGGTTCTTGTTGTTGCGCAGGATGACTTCGCCGATCACGGGCACGACCGACATTCAAGGGACGATTCAGGGGGTGCAACTGGGCGTGCACCAGCGGCTCCAGACCAAGCGGGGGCCGATCGGCAAGCGGAGGATCATCGATTGGATGGAGCTCGACGTTCAGACGACCTATTTCCCCAACGCCTCGCGGGACAATTTCGGCAAGTCGTTCGGTCAGAATATGTATAGTTGGGAATGGTACATCGGCGATCGGACGAGCTTTATTTCCTACGGTTGGTTCGAGTTCTTCAACATCACGGGCAAACCGCTCTTGAAGACCGACCCCAACCACAGCAACAATCCGTTTGGTATCAACGTGATCACGAACGGCATTTCGATCGACCGGCCGCCGAAGGGCAAGTTGTTCATGGGCTATACGATCATCGACACTGGGCCGATTTCAACTTCGGCCTTGAACCTGAGCTATAGCTACTGGATGAGCCCGAAGTGGTATTCGACGTTCGCGACGGTGTACGACTTCGGCAACGGGGTGTCGCTGGGCTCGGCGCTGTCGTTCACCCGGATCGGTTCTGATTTCTTGACGACTTTGGGCTTTACGATCGACCCGCAGCGAGGCGCCACGCAGTTTGGTTTGCAGATCGTTCCGCGAATTTCTCCGAACGTCTCCAACGGCGGCACTCAAGGCATGGGCGGGCTTGATACGCGGTACGCCAAGTTCGATTAGTCCGAGCAAGGATGCCGATATGATTGAATCTCAGCCAAAGACCTGGACGACGCACAGACCGCCGACTGAAGCTGTGCAGTCGGCTTCCTCGGGTTCGGAACTCGCGGAGCCTTCCCTTCCGCTCGACCCCGATCTCGAGCGCAGGCTCGAGGACCTGGAAGACCCGAGGGGCTGGCACGCGCGCGCGGGCAGAAGGAATGCGCGAGAGAAACTGAATGCGGGGCTCCTGGGCCTGAAACAAGCCGTCAGGGGCGATTCGAGCTTCTTCGCGCACGCCTATCGCGGCATCTTGATCGCGCTGACCGCCGCGATGCTTGGCGTTGGTCCATTGCCCTGGTGCCTGTTGGTTCTCTCGGCGTCGCTGGTGATGATCGCCGAGCTCTTTCACTCGGCAGTCGATACGCTGGCCAGGGCACTGGGCGATCCTGACGAGCCTGGGCTCAAGGTGGCGCGTGAGATCGCCACGGGAGGAGTGCTCGTTGCTGTTTTCGTGATGGCGGCGGTTTCGATCACGGTCTTCACCGTCCGCTTGGGCGAGCTCTTCAGTTGGTGGTGAGAGGTTCTCGATCGCGGCCAAAGAAAGAAAGGCTGGAGAGATTAACGCCCCCCAGCCTTTCATATCACATGGGACGACCCAGTCTGCTTAGCGGCCGCCGCCGCCGACCGCGGCCGTTGCGTTGGGCTTGAGCTCCTTCATAACCTCGGCCACCGCCGTTTCGATCTGCCTGTCCTTGCCGGCGAGGTTGTCTTCCGGAGAGTTCTCGACCAAGACGTCGGGCTGGACTGCATGGTTCTCCATGTTCGTCCTGCCGCTGTCGGCCAAGAATACGCCGACGCCGGGCGTTCGGATCGTCGAGCCGTCGATCAGCGAATAGCTGCCGGTGCCGATCACGGCGCCCATGGTCGGCGTGCCAATCACCTTGCCGAGCCCGAGGGCTCGGAAACCGGCTGGGAACATCTCGGCGTTGGACGCGCTCCGCCAGTTCTGGACGACGACCTTGGGACCGAAGTAGCCCGAGAAAGGCCGTTCGGTCGGCTCGGTACCCCTGGGCTGCCAGATCTGGTAAGGACGCTGGACCAGGATCGCGAGCAGCTCTTGCTCGATGTTGCCGCCGCCGTTGAAACGTTCGTCGATGACGAGCCCCTCCTTGTGGCGGAACTCGCCCAGCTCCTTTTTGAACTTGGCCAGCGACGGTTGATCCATCGCCTTGATGTGGATGTAACCAACTCTTCCGCCGGAGAGCTTGTCGACCAAGGCGCGGCGGTCCTTGACCCAACGCTCATATCGCAGGTTGGAGAAGGCGGCCATGGTGATCGGCTCGTACTTGACCTTCCATGCGCCCTCTTCGTTGGGTTTGGAGTTGATGGTCAGCTCGACCTTGCGGTTGAGCCTGCTGCCCAGGAGGGCGAAGAAGTCGTCGCCGGCTTTGAGGGGCTTGCCGTCCATGGCGATCAGGTAGTTGCCCGGTTCGATCTTGATCCAATCTTTATCGGCGGGTCCGTCCTCGTAGACGTGAACCACCTTGTACTTGCCGGCGGAGTCGTCGGCCTCGAGGTCGATGCCCAGGTGCTTGGTGGCGACGTTTTGGCCCTCGCCGGCGGCTCGGCCCCTGCCGCCGGCGGCGCCCGAGGCGGCGCTCGCGCCAGTGTGAGAGGCGTTGAGCTCGCCGATCATCTCGTTGATGATGTTCATGAGCTCATGACGATCAGCGACGTAGGCGACCAGCGGTTGATACTTGGCCTTCATGGCGTCCCAATCGGTGCCGTGCAGCTTGGGGTCGTAGAAGCGGTACTTCATCGTCCGCCAGGCGTCGTCAAACATCTCCGCCCACTGCTTGGGCTTGTCGACGCGAACGGAAACGTTGAAGGAGATGCGTTTGCGTCCGCCAGCGCCGGGGCTTCCCGCGGCGTCAGTTGGGGCCGAGGATTCTCCTCCTCCGCTTCCACGCCGTTGTCCACCACCGGCCATCGCTGCCAGGGCTCCGCCGAAACCCGCTCCACCGCCGCCGCCGCCAGAGACCGAGGCTGAGTAAACCGAGTCGCCTTCTTGGTAGTACAGGGTACGCCCATCTTTGCTGAGCTTGAGATTCGCCCCGCCGCCGCCGAAACCGCGTCCACCTCTGGGCGGGGCGGCTTGGCCTTCGACCGCTGGGGCTGGAGTGTTGGTGACGATTCGGGTCAGACGTTTGCCGTCGTCTTGGATCGTATTGATCGAGCGGCCTCCTCCACCGCCGCTCGCGCCAGCGCCGGGCCTTCCACCGCCGCCGCCGGCCGCGCCTTCAGTCGCGGAGAAGATGAGCGTTTTGCCGTCGTTGCCGACGATGAAGTTGGAGACCGAGCCCGCCCTGGTCACTTGCCTGGTTCGGCGTTTGAGTCCTGCCCAGTCGATCTTCGGCGTCTTGACCAGAACGCCTCGCGGGCCCGCGCCCATGCCCATGCGACGCCCCATGCCTTCGCCTCCTGGGCCTTGACCAAGACCAGCTTCGCCGTTGCCGCCAGGGGCGGAGGCGTCTTCGGCGACGTCGAGAGGGTCGCTCGTCAGCTTTTCGAGGGGCACGCAGAAGATTTGTGAGTTCGGGCGATCCGTTCCGTTGAAATCACCATCCATCCTCGTAAAGTACACCTTGGTCCCATCGGCCGAGAATTGCGGATTCGACTCGTTGGCGGAATCGAAGGAGATCTTCTTCTCCTCGCCGCCTTCCGACGGAACCAGGTAGACGTCGGTCGATCGAGAGACGTCGGGCTTGGAGTAAGCCAACAACTTGCCGTCGGGAGACCAAGCAGGCCGACTGAGATTTCCGTACTTGCTCGAGGCAATCTCCTTCAGATCCTTGCCCTCTGCCGAGATCGTATAGAGCTTGCCGTCGGAGGTGGTAAAGGCGATGAGCTTGCTGTCGGGCGACCACGTGTACGCTTGTTTAAGCGTATCGAGGTCGGTGATCTTCTTGGCCGGCCCCGATCCATCCTCGGCCACGACGTTCAGTTCCTCGCGGCCGTTGCCGTCGGAGATATACGAAATCCATTTGCCGTCGGGTGAATACTCGACTCGATGGTCGCGGGCCTCGCCGTCGGTGATCTGGCGTAGTTCGCCCTGATCCGTCGGCGCCGTGAAGATTTCTCCATGGACCGAAAAGACAATACGTTTGCCGTTGGGCGCCGCGTCGAAGTCGTCGACGGTCGAATCGAAGTTCATGAACTCGGTAAGGCTTTCTTGGGTCTCGGAGACGATGTCGAGCGGAATTTGCTTGGCTTCCTTGGAGGCGAGGTCGAGCTTCCAGATGGTGAAATCGTGCTCGAAGACGATGGTCTTGCCGTCGGAGCCAATCGCCGGGAAGCGGACGTCGCCCGACTTGAATTGCGTAACCTGTTCAGCTTCGCCGCCGTTTTCAGAGACGCGGTAGATGTTGGTCTGGCCCTTGCCTTCACGATCGCTGACAAAATAGATCGGCCCGTCGTTGCCCCACATCGGCCAGGAGTCCATCCCGTCGAATGTGGTGAGGTCTTTGAATGTCTTGGAACCAAGGTCCATGACGGTGACGTCGCTCTGGTAGGCTCCTCGATAATACTTGCGCCAGTAAGACTGGGCTTTGCGATTGATGGCCAGCTTGGTTCCGTCCGGCGAATAGGATCCAGCGACGCCCATATCGGGCCCTGCGTTCTTGGGCAGACCGCCGTCGAGCGGGGCCACGTAGAGCTTACCCATGAAGTCTTCGCCGCGCTGGCTGGCAAAGAGGACGCCTTTGCCGTCGGGCGTCCAGTCGAGCACCGTCTCGTCGGCGGAGTGAATGGTCAGTCGTTTGGCGGATCCGCCGGCGGTGGGAATCACGTAAACGTCCATGTTGCCTTCCCTATCCGAGGAAAAGGCGATCGATGAGCCGTCGGGAGAGAACCTGGGGTAGACGTCGCGGGCCTTGTTCACAGTCAAACGCTGGACGTTCTTTCCCGTATCGTCTGCAATCCAAATGTCGCCCAAATAAGCGAAGACGACCTTTCCATTGTGAACATCGGGATAGCGGGCAAGCTTGGCCTCGCCAGCCGACGCAAGCCCTTGAAGCGAAACGACTAAGCACAACCCCAAAAGAAGGCGCCTCAGCATGGATGTCATTCCCTCGTGCTGTCGAACGTGGTGTCTGGACAGAGTCTCGAAGCTCGTATGCTGGAGAGTATTGAAGTGTTAGGCGTCATTCGGACTACCGTCGACCCCTGATTATGGTTCAGCCAGCAATCTTTCTGGCGAGGCGAGCCCCCACGCAAAGATGCTACATCGGCTGTGCTTAGCATCCATATCTTTGGAGTGGGCCCGGGAGACAACGGCATGAATTGGCCATCGCGTGCGGACCGAGATCGATCGGTTCGTGACGCGATTTTGTGCTGCAATTGACGAAAGAGACGTGCTGAGTGGACGCGAAGCACAGAGTAGTGATGGGAGTGAGAAAACGAGTGCTCGGCATCAACCAGTTCGCCAAAGCCGCGGTTCTGGCGTGGCCAGGGTCCTATTTTCGCCGCGATTGACTCAACTGCTGCTCAGCGAGTTGTTCACCTGACTGAAAATCCCGGTGACGGATCTGTCTAACGCAGAGATCGCCACGATGCAAACGACGAGTATGAGTGCCACCATGACGGCGTACTCGACGGCGGTAGGTCCGTCCTCGGAATGAAAGAACTGCTTCAGCCAGTTGAACGGATTCTTCATAAGTCGACCTCGTACCTACAAAACAATTGATGCACGCACGTCGCAGCCTAGTTCACGGATGGCGGGTCGTCAAACAGGGGGCGTCTAAAAGCGGCCGCACGCATATTCCATTACGCGTGGGACTTCTGGGAGTGACGAACTCGCCGCGTTTTCGTGAAGGACCGCGGATCAGCCGTGGAAGGTGCCCAGGATCTCGTCGGCTCAGGTTCGTGCGGGCCCCTTAGTTCGATTTGCGGTTGCTCGAATCGATAGGGCTAGCCGATGATGGAAGCGTCGGCGAACGACGGCGGCGAAGGCGTCGAGCATGCCTTCTCTATCGTTTTCCCCCCCCATCTTCGCGAGGCTTTGTAATGAATCGCTACAAAACGATCTTGCTCTTCGGAATGCCAGGCAGCGGCAAGGGGACGCAAGGAGGCGTGCTCGGCGAATTGCCCAACTTGATCCATATCTCCTGCGGAGACGTCTTCCGCCAACTCCCCAAGCACGGGTCGCTCGGCAAGGAGATCGTCCACTACACCTCGCTTGGAGAGATGGTCCCCGACGACCTTACGATCCGGATCTGGGAAAGGCACATCCAGATCATGGAAATGCAGGAGGTTTTGCTTCCGCTTCAGCACACCTTGGTCCTTGACGGACTGCCGAGGAACTACGCACAGGCGGTTCGATTGGACAAGATGCTCGACGTCGTGCAGATCTTTTACTTGCTCGTCGACGACCTCGACAAAGCGAACGAAAGGCTTCGGGCCCCGCGCTACGGGAAAACCGCCTGGACGATATGAGCCAAGACGTCATTCAGCGTCGGTTTCGAGCGTTCGAGGAAGAAACCATCGACACGCTCAAATTTTACGATCCCAAGCTTGTTTTCAAGATCAACGCAACTCAAGAACCGTTGTTTGTGCTGCGCGACATCGTCAACCGGCTTGCCTCGCTCCGCGTCGAGAAAGGCGTGATGGTTGGCTGATACGTCGCGCCGGCGCGACGAAACGGCGAATGTTCAATCCATGAGTTCCATTGACGATCCACCTCCGGACCCGTCCGAACTGAGCGAGCTTCGAGCGCGGGTTGTCGACCTGGAATCCAAACTTGCGCAAAAACGAGCAGAGCTCCGTGCAGACTCTTCCGGCTTTTAAGCTCGAAGCGCTGAGGATTTTACCTGACAAATGGGCCAATGGGTGGGAGCTTCGGCCTTGCCCTGTGCGCAGGGGTTGGATGGACCAGAACACCCACGCGTATCAGTGTTTGCCGCTTGTCGTCGCCAACCAGTGGGGGTGGGAGGTTTTGTCCCCGACCGACGTCAAGGTCGCATGGGACGGCGGCGAAAGACCCACTGCCTTGAGCGTGCAGGTCGACCCGCAGTTCGCACCCGCCGTCAAGAGCCAGTTTGGCTCGGGAATCGTCACGTTTTCGCCGCCATGGCTCTTTCGTACGCCCGACGGCTGGGACCTTTATTGCAAGGGGCCAAGCAATCGATTCAAGGCGAACTGCGCTCCTCTCGAAGGCATTATCGAGACATGGTGGCTCAATTATACGTTTACATTGAATTGGAAGCTGATCGAACCCGGCGAGGTTCGTTTCGAGAAGGGGGAGAGCCTCGCGCAATTGGTTCCCGTCCCGCATCAAACTTTTGCCGGCTCGAGCGCGCGCGAGTCGCCGATTGGGCTGGCCGAACCGGAAGCCGCCAAGGAAATGCTCGAGTGGCTTGCCGAACGCAGGCGTATTCGGGGCGAAGCCTCAACAACGCACAGCCTTTATCGATCCGCCGAGGGGGTCGAAAACCACTTGACGAAGGTCGGGGTTCCCAAGGTTGTCCCGTGGGACGAAGAAGGGCGTGGCTCGGCTGGTTAGCTGCGCGAGGAGTTCTCAAGGGGTCGTGGGAGAGGCTCGGGGATTGCGTCTGGGTTTCGGATTCGTATGGTGTTAGGGGTACTGGAGCAACTTCAAGAGGCAGGGTCCCCTCCCGTCCCTCTCGACTTCTTTCTCGAACGTTGGGAACACGAACGCATGGCAGTTACGATCAACGAAGACGCCGCCGTCGACGTGGGGCAGGAGAAAGCGTTCACGCCTTTCGTCTCGCCCACTCTGGAAACCAAGGAGCTCACACTCTCCGCGGTTCTGATGGGCGCGGTACTGGGGATCATTTTCGGAGCGTCGTCGCTCTACCTTGTCCTCCGCGTGGGGATGACGGTCTCCGCGTCGATACCCGTCGCGGTGCTTTCGATCACGCTGTTCAAGGGCCTGGCAAAGGCGTTTAGCCTGCGTCGAGCCACCGTCCTTCAAAACAATATTGTTCAGACGACAGGTTCGGCGGGCGAATCGATCGCCTTTGGCGTCGGCGTCACCATGCCAGCGCTCATGATCCTGGGCTACGACATGGACATCGGAAGAGTGATGTTGGTCTCCTGCCTGGGTGGGCTTTTGGGCATCTTGATGATGGTCCCGCTTCGTCGAGCGTTTATCGTCAAGCAGCACGGAAAGCTGATCTATCCCGAAGGAACTGCGTGCGCCAAAGTTCTGGAGGTGGGGGAACGCGGCGGGTCGAGCGCGACGACGGTCTTTGTCGGATTCGGACTTTCGTTTGTGTATCAATTCCTTATGGAAGCATGCAAGGCCTGGCAGCAGTATCCTGCGAAGGCGTTGACGGCTTTCAAAGGGGCGGTGCTCACTCTCGAGGCGAGCCCTCTATTGATGGGGGTGGGTTACATCATCGGTTTTCGGGTCTCGTGCGTGATGGCGGCGGGAGGATTGATGGCTGCACTTCTGCTGACTCCGGCCATTGCATTCTTTGGAGCCTCCACTCCAACCTCGATCTTTCCCGGAACGAAGCCGATTTCCACGATGACGCCCAAGGACATTCGCGACAGCTATATCCTCTATATTGGTGCTGGCGCGGTGGCCGCGGGTGGGATCATCAGCGTGGTTCAGGCGCTTCCACTCATCGTATCTTCGCTGTTCGCGGGCCTGAAGGATCTTGGCTCGAAGGGCGCGAAGGCGGGGCTCGACCGCACCGACCGCGATTTGCCGATTTGGCTTGTGGTGCTGGGCGCGTTTGGGCTTATCGCCGCGATCGCCGCGACAAGCCTGATCCCAACCGACTTGAATGGTCGAATCGCCGGGGGGCTTATGGTCTTGGTGTTCGGGTTCCTGTTTGTCACTGTAAGCTCGAGGCTTACGGGTGAAATTGGTTCGTCTTCGAACCCGATCTCGGGCATGACGGTCGCCACGCTCTTGCTCACGTGCGTGATCTTTGTATTGCTGGGCTGGGTTGGCTCGAATTATCGCCTGGCAGCGCTTTCGATCGCGGCGGTCGTATGCATCGCGTCGTCCAACGGCGGGACGACGTCGCAAGACTTGAAGACTGGGTATCTTCTCGGGGCAACGCCTTGGAAGCAGCAGATCGCCATCTTGGTCGGCGCGCTCACCTCGGCTCTGGTGATCGGCGGGGTGTTGATGGTTCTCAACAACGGCAGCACGATCGTCACATCCAAGGATCAGTATCTCCCAAAGATCACTGCCGACGTCTCGACGATTTCCGAGACCGCGACGCACCAAGGGAAGGAATACAAAGTTTGGCGCGTGGTCGAGCCGATCAAGGGCGTCGAGCCAGGGAAGTACTTGGTCGATCCCTCGACCGGGGAGCCGAAGTGGCTTGTCGATCCAGCGATCAACGGCAGGGTCGATACGCGGGACGACGGCACAAAGGTCACGAAATACGACGCCCCCAAGGCCACTCTGATGGCTTTGATCATCGACGGCATCATGACCGATCGTCTGCCTCGCAGCCTGGTTTTCCTGGGAGTTGTGATTGCGGTCGTGCTTCAGCTTGCGGGCGTGCCTTCTCTGGCGTTCGCGGTCGGGGTTTACCTGCCGCTCTCGTCGTCGGCGCCCATCTTCATTGGCGGGCTGGTGAGGGCGGCGGTCGATCGAGTCAATAAATCGAGCGCCGCGGAATCGGACTCGAGCCCAGCGGTCTTGCTCTCGAGCGGATACATCGCGGGCGGGTCGATCGCGGGGATCTTGGTGGCCCTTCTGGCGATCATTCCGGGCGCCTCGAAGACGTTCGACCTGAGCGGCTCGGTGTTCAAGGGGTGGGGCGATTCGCCTTGGCCGGCGCTTGCCGCTTTCGGCGTGACTACGCTTTTTCTTTTCTTGGTCGGCGTGGGCGCCGTGCTCAAAGCTCGCGAGCCCCACGAGGTGGAAACGGGAACCACGGCCAGGGAAGAGAATCTCTAGCGTTTTCTCAAATACATATGCATTCTTTTTTTGAAAAACATCGCCACGAAATAGTCGAATCAAGCTCTCGAGCATGAGGATATCAACCATGAAACGCTCTACGCTGATTGGCCTTTCCCTGGTTCTCTTCGGTCTGGGAGGTTCCGTGCACGCAGACGAAGGTATGTGGACGTTCGACAATTTGCCTTACAAGCATTTGAAGGATAAATATGGATTCACCCCAAGCGAGGAGTGGATTCAGCGGCTCCGATCGAGCGCGGTCCGGTTCAACAACGGCGGGTCGGGCTCGTTCGTATCGCCCAACGGCCTGATCATGACCAACCACCACGTCGGCGCCGATACGCTCCAAAAGATTAGCACGGCGAAGAAGGATTATTACAAAGACGGCTTCCTGGCGGCTTCCTTGGCCGACGAGCAAAAGGCGCCGGACCTGGAACTGAACGTGCTCACGAGCGTCGAGGACGTGACCGATCGGGTGAACGCCGCGGTCAAGCCGGGGTCGCCGGACGCGGAGGCCGCCGTCGCGAGAAGGTCCGCGATGTCGGAGATCGAGAAGGAGTCTACCGATAAGACGGGCATGCGCAGCGACGTGGTCACTTTGTATCAGGGCGGAAAATACGCGCTTTATACTTACAAGAAATATACGGACGTGCGATTGGTGATGGCGCCCGAGTTCGACATGGCGTTTTTCGGCGGGGATCCCGACAACTTCGAATATCCTCGCTACGACCTGGACGTCTGCTTTTTCAGAGCCTACGAAGACGGCAAGCCAGCCCAGCCGAAGCACTACCTCAAATGGAGCCCCAAGGGGTCGAAGGAGGGGGAACTCGTCTTCGTCGCGGGCCATCCAGGCCGCACCAGCCGGCTCTTTACCGCCGAGCATCTCAAATTCCTGCGAGACACAAGCCTGCCGACCACGTTGGAACTCCTCTTCGACCGCGAGAAGTTCTTGCTCGAATACAGCAAGCGCGGGGAGGAGCACGCGCGGCAGGCCAAGGAAGACCTGTTCAGCTATCAGAACAGTCGCAAGGCTCGGGTGGGGGGGCTTGGCGGATTGAACGATCAAGCCTTTATGACTCGCAAGCAAAAGGATGAGCAAGAATTGAGATCAAGGATTGAGGCGGATCCCAAGAAAAAGGCCCTCTATGCGGCGGCTTGGGAGAAGATCGCGGAGGCGCAGAAGGTCGCGGGAGAGATCTTGAAGCCCTACAACCTGATCGAACGCGGCCTGGCTTTCGACTCCGAGCTTTTCAAAATTGCCAGAATTCTCGTAAGGCTCTCCGAGGAACAGACCAAGCCAAACTCCGATCGGCTCCGCGAGTTCAGCGACGCGAGGCTGGAATCTTTGAAACATGAACTCTTTTCGGAAGCGCCGATCTATACAGATTACGAGCTCGCCAAGCTGACCCACTCGCTCGAATACTGGAAGGGAATCTCGGGGGACGCGGACCCCCTCGTCCAGCGCGTTTTTCGCAATCGTTCGGCCGGAGAGGTCGCCGCCGAGGCGATCAAGGGAACCAAGCTTGCCGACGTCGCGTTCCGAAAAAGCCTTCTCGATGGAGGAAAGTCCGCGGTGCAGGCGTGCGACGATCCCATGATCAAACTAGCCATGGCGGTCGACGCCGACGCAAGAGCCGTGCGCAAGGAACGCGAAGACAAGGTCGAGGGCGTCGAAACCGCCCAATACGCCAAAATTGCCAAGGCCATTTTTGAAGAGCTTGGAGAATCGGTCTACCCTGACGCCACCTTCACGCTTCGCCTGGCCTTCGGAACGGTCAAGGGCTACGAGGTCGACGGCGTCAAGGTTCCGCCCTTTACCACCATGGGAGGAGCGTTCGCTCACGCGGCCAAACACGGCAACAAGCCTCCCTACGAGCTTCCCGCGAGCTGGATCCAAGCCAAAGAGAATGGCGCCTTCGACCTGGAAACTCCGCTCAACTTCGTTTCGACCGCCGACATCATCGGCGGCAATTCCGGCAGCCCGGTCGTCAATCGCGAAAACGAGATCGTCGGATTGATCTTTGATGGTAATATTCAATCACTCGTACTGGATTATGGCTATGAAGATACGTTGGCCAGGGCCGTCTCGGTCGATTCTCGAGCCATTCTCGAATCGCTGCGCAAGATCTACAAAGCAAAGGCGCTCGCCGAGGAATTGACGGGAAGCCTTCATATCAATAACTGACGATCGTTCTTACCCCGGAGGGTCCATCTGGTTTATGGCCGGTTCTCGCTGGGTCCGTTTTTCGATTTGGTCGATGATGCTGCTGGTGCTCGCCAGCGCCTCGGCTTCTGCTCTTTTCGTCAAGGTCCGCAAGCTTGCCGAGCCCGCTGGAGCGGACCTGGCTCTCGACCTGCCGATCCTGGTGGTCCTATGCATCACGCTAAACGCACTTTTCCTGACGACCATCCGCAAGCACAACATCTATCAATTGATGATTCAGGTGTCGGTGGCGTGCGGTTTGCTTCTCGGCGACATCTACCTCCTCGAGTCCAAATCCAGGCTGGTTCACTATATCGCTCCGATCAACTTCGCGGCCCTGCTTCTGATTCCGTTCGTCTTGCGTCGGCTGGGAAAGCGAAAGGGGCCTCGGACCGCTCGTCAGAACCTTGTCAGATTGTTCTACCGATCGTACGCCGCGGCCGTGATCAACCTGTTGTTTCTGGTGGTCGAATCGATGGTCCAGTCGGTTGCGTTTGGAGTCTATCAATAAGCGTGAGACGACTTGACAAGCGCATTGGCTTGGTTTCTTATTGATAAGACCACGCCAGAGCAGCGGTTCGCGGCCACACGCACAAGGAAAGCCTTATGGAACCGATCAAACGACGCGATTTCTTCCGTAACTCGGCGGCCTACGCGGCTGCGTTGGCCTCGCTTCAGGCCGCCAGGCCCGCGCCGGCCGCGGAAGACGACCCGCCGGCGACGAAATCGAGCGCCAACGACGCTTTGAACGTCGCCGTCGTCGGAGTTCACGGCCGAGGCTTGGAGCACATCGGTGGTTTTGGCAAGCTCAAGGACGCCAACATCGTGGCCGTCTGCGACGTCGACGAGAACATCATAGGCCCTGCCCAGACGATGATCTCGCTCAAGCAAGGCAAGCCCGCAAAGTATTACCAAGACATCCGCAAGCTGCTCGACGACAAATCGATCGACGCGATCTCGATCGCCACTCCTAACCACTGGCACGCACTGGCTGCCATCTGGGCGTGCCAGTCCGGCAAGGACGTCTACGTCGAGAAGCCTGTCAGCCACAACGTCGTCGAGGGGAGGAGAATCGTTGAAGCAGCCCGCAAGTACAACAAGATCGTTCAGACCGGAACCCAGTGCCGGAGCCATCAAGGCATCAAGGACGCCATGAAATTCTTGCACGAAGGGGGGCTCGGCAAGGTCTATCTGGCCCGCGGGCTTTGCTACAAACCGAGGGGCTCGATCGGCCATAAAGCCGATGCAGCCGTCCCCAAAGGCGTTGATTACAATCTCTGGCTTGGGCCCGCCCCGGAACGCCCCTTCAACCCCAACCGGTTCCATTACGAGTGGCACTGGAATTGGGATTACGGCAACGGAGATCTGGGCAACCAGGGCATCCATCAAATGGATCTCGCACGCTGGGGACTAAACAAAAACGAATTCCCCAAGTCTGTCCAGGCGTCCGGCGGCAGGTTTGGGTACTCCGACGACGGCCAGACCCCAAACACCCTTTCAACTGCGTTCGAGTTCGACGACTGCATGCTCGAGTTCGAAGTTCGCGGACTGCCGACGAACTCTGAATCGGGAGTCAAGGTCGGCGATCTCTTCTACGGTCCCGAGGGCTTCCTGGCAATCACCAGTTACACAGATTGGCAAAGCTTCCTCGGGCCGAAGCTGGAGAAGGGGCCTGGCGGCAGGGGCGGAGGCGACCACTTCGGGAATTTCGTTAAGGCGGTTAAGCGCGAGACCCCAAGCTGCTCGCGGCCGACATCGCCGAAGGCCACCTCTCGAGCGCGTACTGCCACCTGGGCAATATCGCCTACAGGCTGGGCAGGAAGCTCCAAATCGAGCCTGAAAGCGAGACGTTCGCGGGCGACTCCGAGGCAAGCGCGATGCTCTCGAGGGAATATCGCACGGGTTTCGTTGTTCCAGACAAAGTTTGAAGTATATGATATGAGGAAATGACTGCCGGGCGGGTTCAGAGGATATGGTTGTCCTCTCGGGGTCATTTGGCTTGTTTTCGGAGGTCTTCCTGGGCCTGTTGGTCGCCCAAGAACCTGAGCAAGTCGGCAAGCTCCTGGAACGTCAGATTGCCAGCCGCGCCCACGGGCATGAGGCTGATTGGATCGTTGGCTCGTTCCTCGATCTCGCTTTTGGCCACGCGGACCTCCTTGCCTTCGGAATCTCGAATCGTCACTGCCTCCGGGCTTTCGGAGACCAGAAGTCCCAAGAGGATTTTGCCGTCCTTAGAGGCGATCTTATGCGTGGCGTAGCCTTCTTTGATCTCCTTCGATGGTTCTAAGATCGATTCCAGACGTTTTTCGAATGAAAGCGTCTGCCAGATCCTTGTAAGATCAGGGCCAACCGATCCGCCGACGCCTTCGAGTCGATGGCACGACGTGCAGTTCCCCTTCTTGGAGTCGAGGAAGATCCGCCCGCCGGCTCTGGGGTTTCCGCGGCGGTCGACGTATTCGCGGAGCTTGCGGGCGTCTTCGCCCGTGGGAGCGGCAAGAAGCTTGGTCTTCAACAGCTTTTGGGTTTCCTCCTGAAGCTGAGGCGACCTATGCCTGCGAATGGCCTCGATCACGTCGCTCAAGTGTTCCGCCGGGATGCCGCCGGAGTTGAAGCTCTTGACGACCGCAAGCGCCTGCTCGGGCTTCTGGCCGAGTAAACGGATGGCCTGGATGCGAACTTCGCGGTCGGGATGCGTAAGGAGCTTCTCGGCCCTGCTCGCGGCGGCTTCGTAATCGGCCGCGGCCAAGCCCGCGAGGTAAACCCCGGTCAATCCACCTGTTTGACCGCCGTCGATCGCCGCTCCGAGGGCTCGAGCGATGGCTGGCTCGCGATAGGATCTCAGGGACTCGACGGCGCCGACCCGCTCGTTGACCTGGGAATTAGGGTTCGAGACGATCGAGAGCAGGTCTCGTAGGGCCGCCTCGGAGGGATAAGTCCTGGCCAAATCGATGGCCGCAAGGCGGACCCCGGCGGGCGATTGCGGATCCTCGAGAACCGAAGGAGCCACTTTGCTCCCGAAGCGGTTGGCCCTTGGGCCCATCGCGGCTAGTAGTCGAATAGCGGCGACTCGCTCGCGCTCTCCAGACGCCTTATCGGCAGTAATCCAGGCAGCAATGGGTTCCGGGCTTACTCTGTCGATCTGCTCGCGAAGAGCTTGGAAAAGCGCAGTGCGATCGTCCGAGGGAAACTGCTTCTTCGCGACTGCCTGATCGAGAAGAGTGGATATCACAAGCGGGCTTCGGGCGCCCTCAAGAGCGATGAGGCCTGCGTCGCGTGCTTCGCCCGAACCCTTGCCGACCATCTCGGCAGTGGCCTCGGCCCCCATTTCTCCAAGCGACTCCAAAGCCCTGATCGCTGCGTTGGTCAGGAACGCGTCGGCCTTCCTTGAAGGATATAGAACATGTAGAAACACGCCAGGCAATTGCGCAATGGCTTGGGAATTTCGTTTGTTGGCTGCTGGGTCCTTAAGCGCCAGCTCTCCTGCCTTCCCGAGAGCCTCGAGCCGGGCGGAGAGAACCCGGGGTTCAGGCTCTTCGGAGTCGGAGAGAGTCGAAAGCAAGACGTCGACGAACGGACCATATTCATATTGCCGGGAGGCAGACTCGTAAGCGAGGCGTCGGTTCTCTAGGTCGGGCTCTTTGAACCAGATTCGCCAGATCTCCGCGTCGGAGGGAGGCTTGTTGAGTGCCAGGATCCAGAGGGCGTGGCGGCGGGCGTGGGCAGGGGCTTTGGTGTCGATCGACAAATCCCTCAAGGCTTTGGCAGAGGGAATTCCGCGGCGAACGATCTCGAGCGAGGCTGCGTTTCTCAGCCCGAAGTCGCTCGAGCCGAGCGTCTGAATCAGTTGGTCGTCATTGGCTGCGGCGAGCTTGGCGATCTGGTCGCGAGGCCTCGGGCTTTGGGTCTTTTTCTCCGATCCTCCCGACCAGGTCATTCGATAAAGCCTGCCGGTCTTTGCGTTGCCCGAGAGCTGGCCGGCGCCGCCGGAATCGGTCCGCCAATCGGAAATGTAAAGGGCGCCGTCGGGGCCGACCTCGGCGTCGTTAGGCCTGAAGAGGCCGTCGTCGGAGCCCAACAACTCAAACTCCTCATCAACGGTATATGTGCCTCCCTTAGGCTTAATGCGATAAGCCCGAACAAGTTTTCGGAATACGTCGGGATAGACGAGCAGATTTTGCAGGTTTTCGGGAAGTCCCGGCGAATTGAGCACGCAAAGGCCCGCCGGCGCGCCTCTGCCGGTCTCGGCGATCCAACCGAGCCTGCCGGGTCTGCCTCCGTTCCAGGTGGCCCGGTCGTAGTCTGGGTTGCAGCAGCGGGCGCCCTCGCGGAGCCTCCAGCCGTAGTCCCCTTTCTCGACCACGTGCAAGATTCGGCAGCCCGTGAATCCCGCCGAGCCTTCGTTGTCGTTGTCGGTATGGAACATCTCGAAACGATCGCTAAATCCAACGTTTCCCCAGGGGTTCCGCATACCGAACGCCACGTTCTCGATCCGCTTGCCCTCGGGCGTGCAGCGGAACACTCCGCCGCAGCGCAAGACCTCCGCCGTGGTCCCGTCGCTGCCCTTCGCGTGGGCGTCGCTGTCGCCCGTAGTCAAGTAGAGCCAGCCGTCGGGGCCTATCACCATACCGGAGACGCGGTGGTGCGAGTTGTCGTTGCCAAAGCCGCCGGCCACGACCTGTCTTTTCTCGAACTTGCCGTCGCCGTCGTCGTCTCGGAACCGGACGACCTCATGGTCGAGCGTGATGTACGTCCAACCGTCCCAAAACAGGATCCCGGCGGGAAGTTCGAGCCCGCTCATATACATCGAGGCCTTCTCAAATTTGCCGTCGCCGTCGGCGTCCTCGAGCACACGAATGCGATCGTTTGGGCCTCCTCCCGGCAGCCATTCCGAGACGTAAAGCCTGCCGTCCGGACCAAACGTCGTTGTCACCGGATTGACAATGAGAGGCTCCTCGGCCGCAATCTCCATCCGCCAGCCGGGTGCGACCCTGTACCCCGCCGGAGGCTCGGCTCGCGCCAAGGCCGAGACGCCAGAAGCCACTTGTATGATCGATTGCAAAAGAATGGCTGACGCGTAAAGATGGAACGTTTTCATATATAAATCGCAATAATGGCGAGGAGGAAGGAACCGAAGGCGGCCTTTGGGCTTGGTTCATCGAGTATTGGCGAAGCCTGCGGCCTTCGTCAATTACGGACCTCCCGGGCGTTGATTAAGCCTGACGATTGACTTGTTTTTCCGAACGCCTGTACGATCTTGGATGGTGGAGATTGCTTTCGCCAAGATGCAGGAGTACTCGGGATGGAATTGGCCCATGACGACGTGGGTGCAGGCCGCGTCGTCGTATTATTGCACGGGTTTCCGCTCGATCGCACGATGTGGGTCGAGCAGGTCCGCGCGCTTTCGCCAAAATTCAGGCTGGTCGTTCCCGACCTTCGAGGGCATGGAAATTCTCCCGCGACCTCCGAGCACGCCTATTCGATGGACCTCTTGGCCGCGGACGTCGTCGAGCTCTTGGATCGACTCGAGATCTTTGAACCGGTTTCGCTTTGCGGCCTCTCGATGGGAGGGTATGTCGCTTTTTCGCTCGTGCTCAATCATGCCTCGAGATTCGATCGACTTGTGCTGATGGATACGAGAGCCAGCGCCGATTCGTCCGAGACGGCCCAGCGCAGGGAGACGAATGCAAGAGAACTGGAATCCACTGGTTCGATGCGTTCAATTGCGTCGACAATGGAGCCAAAGCTGTTTGGCGAGACGTCTCGGAAGGTCGGGCTCGAAGCGATCGAGCGAACCACGGCGGTGATGATGAATACAGACCCTCGTGGGGCTGCGGCGGCTCTCCGAGGCATGGCCGTAAGGCCAGATCGGCGGCCGATCCTGGCGTCGATCGCCCTTCCAACGCTGGTTGTCGTGGGCGAGGAAGACATGCTTACGCCGCCCGCAGAGGCCCAGGAAATTGCCTCGGGGGTCCCTGGGGCCAGGCTCGAACTCGTTTCCAAGGCCGGCCATATGGCGCCCCTCGAGCAACCGGCCCACGTCAACTCCTTACTTGATCGCTTTATTGGAATCTCCCATAAAAGCGCGGCAATGTAGGCCCACTCGACCACCACTTCGCATGACAAGCTAAAAGAGAACGCAAAAGTTAATGGCATCGAATTTTTCCAACGAGAAGAGGGACGAATCGCGGGTCGACGACGACGCCGGCCTGCGCAAGTTGGTCGACGACCTGCGGCGGTCTGGAAAGTTCGCACTCGACACGGAGTTCGTATCGGAAGCGACGTTCGAGCCGGTGCTGTGCCTGATCCAGGTCGCGTCCGAGGATCGAATCGCCGCGATCGACTCGCTTGCCATCGACGACCTCGGACCGCTGTGGGAGCTGGTGCTGGACCCTTCCGTCGAGATCGTGATGCACGCTTCGGGAGAGGATTTGCGAATCATCAAGATACTCACTGGGCAAACGCCCATGCATGTCTACGACGTCCAGCTCGCGGCGGGCTTGGTGGGCCATGCCTATCCACTTTCTCTGGGCAATCTGGTCTATCAGGTGCTGGGAGTGAGCCTGCCAGGGGGCGAGACGCGCACCGACTGGCGAAGGCGGCCGCTTTCGTCCGCTCAGATTCGATACGCTCTGGACGACGTTCGACATCTGCTCCGAGTCCGCGAAGAACTTGCCGCTCGACTTCAATCGCTGGGAAGGTCGGAGTGGGCGGTCGAGGAGATGAGGGCTCATTCGAGGACGATCGACCTGCGTGCGGAAGACACCGAGCGCTGGCGACGTCTTTCCGGTTTAAGCGCGCTCTCGAGGCGCGGACTCGAAGCCGCCAGAAGGCTGTATGATTGGCGTGCGGAGGAGTCCAAATCCGCCAATCGACCCGTCAAACAATTCCTGCGCGACGATCTGTTAGTCGCGATCGCCAAGCGACAGCCGACCTCTCGAAAGGAACTGGAGGCTTTGAGGGATTTCAACCGCCCGCACCTCTTGGCCAGAGGCGCCGACGTACTCAGGTTGATCGCCGAGGCGAAGAGCGTGCCCGACGCCGAACTCCCAGGGCCCAACAGTCGGTCTGACGACCGGTTCGGCCAATCCATGCTGATAAGCCTGCTCTCCGCGGCGCTGGCCCGAACTTGCATCGAAAGCGATGTTGCGCCCAGCCTTGCGGGTTCTGCTCAAGACATCAGAGAGTTGGTTCGTTGGAAGATTGAGGGCTCTCCCAAGGACAGTCCGCCCGAGCTTCTCCAAGGATGGAGGGGCCAGATCTGCGGCAAGACCCTGCTCGACGTCATCGAGGGCAAATTGATCCTGAGGGTCGCCGACCTCGAGTCTGAAATACCAATACTCGTCGAGCCTCGCCAGACGACTCATCCACATACGGGATCATGAAGCTTAGTTGCTATACGAACTGTTATGGCGCCGACGGCGTCTGGTCCGCGGTCGAACATGCAAGGATCGCAGGGCTCTCTTGGATCGAGCTTGCTCTCAGGACGCACGCCATGGGCGGGCTTGCGATTCCAGAATCCGCCGTGATTACCGAGAAAGCAGAACCGGAGACGGTCGAGCGGTTTCGAGCTCTACTTGCCAAGAACGCGGTCGGCCTTAGCGGCTGCAACATCGGCGGAGCCGATCCGCTGACTGCGGAGGGCGAAAAGGTGCTCAAGCAGCGCATCTCTCGCGCCGTCGACTGGTTTGGCGCAACTCTTGTCGTCTCGGGGGCAGGTCAGCCGGCAAGTCAGGCCGAGAGGTCGCGATTGATCGAGCGGCTCCGAGCGATCGGCGACCATGCGGAAGGCCTTGGCGTGTGCATCGCGCTCGAGACTCACAAGGGCCCCACCCAAAACGCCCAAGAGATGCGCAAGCTGATGGATGAATTAGATCACCCAGCCGTCAGGCTCAACTTCGATACAGGCAACATCGCTTATTACAATCTGGGCCTTGATGCGGCATCCGAGCTCGAGAAGGTCGTGGGATTCGTCGCCAACGTGCACGTGAAGGACAATCGGGGCAGGTATGAAGACTGGTATTTCCCAGCGGTCGGCGACGGTGGATCGGTCGATTTCAGGCGAATTCGACACATTCTCTTGGAGGCTGGCTATCAGGGCGCCTGCACGATCGAGATCGAGGGGATCTCTGGGGAACAGGACGTCGGACCCGAGGGAAGACGGGAACGCGTGCTCAGAAGCGTCGAGTATCTCCGTCAATGCGGATTCAAAGAATGAAACGCAACTGCTTCCGGGTCAAACGCCGATGTCCTCGTTCCAGAGCTCGGGGTTTTTGGCGATGAAAAGAGCCATGAGCTCTCGACAATCAGGATCGTCAAGTATCTGAACGTCGACCCCGCGCGATCGAACGTATTCCTCGGGACCCTGAAAGGTTCTGTTCTCGCCGACGACGATCTTGGGGATCTTGTAGAGCAGGGCGGTTCCGGAACACATGTCGCACGGCGAGAGAGTCGAGTAAAGGACAGCCCTCTGGTATTCCTTGGCCTTCAACCTGCCTGCGTTCTCGAGGCAATCCATCTCGGCGTGAAGAATGGCGCTGCCGCGTTGGACGCGGCGGTTATGTCCCCTTCCCACGATTCGCCCGTCAAGAACCAACACCGAGCCGATCGGGATTCCCCCCTCGGCCAGTCCTTGCCTGGCTTCGTCGACCGCGGCTTCCAAGAACGCGTCTCGCGCGAGCGGATCTGGTCGTAAGTTCATCGCT
The DNA here is from genome assembly GCA_963818975.1 of uncultured Planctomycetota bacterium. Lineage (GTDB taxonomy): Bacteria > Planctomycetota > Planctomycetia > Isosphaerales > Isosphaeraceae > CAWFUI01. The sequence continues at coordinate 135,793 of CAWFUI010000013.1, forward strand.
CGACTTCCATCCTTTAACAATCGTTGAAATTCCAAGGCACGTTTGTTCAACTAAACCAATGCGCAATCAACCATACATGATGGGAAGCCAGTGGTGCAACCAGCCGTCGGTTTAGTCGAGAGGGCGCCAGCGGGGACGCGAAGACTCTTTCGCGGCTGCCGCCCATCGAGGTGTTGGCCTCGAGCGGTTGATCAATTCCGCGCGAAAACCCCAAACCACTTGACTTCGACCGTTGTTGTAGATACAACTAAGCTATGAAAAAGGTCTCTAGCGGCTACAAGGAATCGGCCCAGCGGATCGCGAAGGAGTGCGTTGCGGTCCGCCTGCGGCTGTTGAATCGAGTTGTCACGGGACTCTTCGACCAGGAGCTTCGTCCTTACAAGCTCAGCATCAGTCAGTTGAACCTGTTGGTCGGCGTGGCGGCGAGCGGAAGGGTCCGTCCGACTGATTTATCGAGAAGGCTTAAGCTCGAGAAGTCGACTCTTAGCCGAGACCTTGCCAGAATGCTCGAGAAGCGTTGGGTCGAGCAAACACCGGGCGACGACGGCCGGTCCGTCCTACTTTCGATCACAGAAGCCGGCGCGAGCTTGCTCGAACTGGTCGTTCCCGCATGGTCCAAAGCACAGGACTCGGCAGCCAAGCTGCTTGGCGCAGAGCTTCAATCCGCCTTGAGCGGCGCGGTCGACAAACTTTGGTCCGCGGACAAAAACCGAAGCTGACTTTTTTTCGGAAGATAGTTGTATATACCACTAAATTCGAGAGAGAGATCAAAGGAGCAACACGTCATGGCGCGTTTCGAAGATCACCCGACTGTGCTGGGCTATCGGGAGAAGCTGGGATCGAGCCCGCGAGGTCGAGCGGCCGAAATCGCGGTTCTCGACGCAGCTTGGCTTCGTGAGCTTTGTTTGGACTGTGGCGCGGCCGACGTAGGTTTTGTCGAGCTCGAGAGGCCGGCCCTTGACCCTGAGCGCCATGAGGCTGGTTCGCCTTATGCCAGGGGTGAAATCGCTGATCGGTTTCGTTTGCAAGATGAACCGCGAGCCCGCGCGGAGCCCCGATCGATCGGTCGCCAACGTAGAATTTCACAGTGCTGGGCACGACGTCAACGACGTTGCCCGGCGGATCGTCTCGGAGCTGGACCGCAACGGAGTGCGAGCGCTCAACCCACCAATGGCGTTTCCAATGGAGGCAGACCGTTGGCCGAACAAGATGTGGGTGGTCTCGCACAAACCCGTCGCTGTCGCCGCGGGCCTTGGTCATATGGGGATCCATCGAAACGTGATCCACCCTCGGTTCGGCAATTTCATCCTGCTCGGAACAATCCTTCTGGCCGCGGAGGTTTCTGATTACAGCAAACCCGTCGACTACAACCCATGCCTCGAGTGCAAGCTCTGCGTCGCAGCCTGCCCCGTGGGTGCGATCTCGAGCGACGGCGCCTTCGACCTTCTTGCTTGTTATCATCATAATTATCGCGAATTTATGGCAGGCTTCGTCGATTTTGTCGAAGAGGTTGCGGACAGCTCCAGCGCGTCCGAATTTCGCTCGAAGATCTCCAGGCCAGAATCGGTGTCGATGTGGCAGAGTCTTGGCTTCGGCCCGAACTACAAATCGGGCAATTGCATTTCGGTTTGCCCGGCAGGCGAAGACGTGATTGGGGCTTATCTCGACGACAAGAAACGATTCGTCCAGGACTACGTCCGCCCGCTTCAGGACAACACCGAGACGGTTTACGTTGTCCCTGGCACCGACGCGGTCGAGCACGTGACCAAGAAGTTCCCGCACAAGCAGGTCAAGCAAGTCCGCAGGATACTTTCGCCCTCGAGCATTGAGGGCTTCCTGCGTGGCATGTCGATCAGCTTTCAGCGCGGTAAATCTGTTGGGCTTGACGCCACATATCATTTCCAGTTTACCGGCTCGAGCAAGCGCCAAGCGACGGTGACGATTCGAGAGAGTACGGTCAAGGTCGTCGAGGGGCTTGTCGGCAAGGCCGACTTGACAATCAAAGCCGACGCCGACTCTTGGCTTGGCTTCTTGGCCAAACAACGAAGCATCGTTTGGCTGCTCGTCAGTCGGAAGGTTCGCTTGAGGGGCAACCCGAATCTGCTGGTGTCGTTTGGGAAGTGTTTTCCGTGAAAAGTTACTACGAGCATTAGGCCTTTACGTGGGGCTTCCGGAAGTCTTTCGGCGCCTTCGACCTCCAGGCTCCTCCGGCTCGTTAGAAAGGCTCTTGATCGTGGTTTCGATGATGCATACGTTGCATGGGTCGATGTGGATTACTGCACGCGGCATCAATTTGGAAGTGACCCCAACCAACCCAAAACGTTGGTAACGGATCGAAAGGGTCCGAGGATTCCAGCATCTGAAAGAGCGGCTCGGACCTCCTCCGTGTCAAAGTGTTTCGTATTGTTGGTCAAGAGCGCTTTCGTGGCTCCAACGAATCGGTTGGCATGGTCCAAGATCGAGTGGAGAATAAGGTTGTCGGTCGGATCAGGAATAAGCATATTATTTATCGAATTATGAACGATTTCAGGCGTTTCCCAGATAGGTTCCAGGATGCTCGCGGCCTTGTCGACTAACTGAAAAAGTCGGGCTTGAACATCGTTTAATAGTCGGTCGTTAGCAATTTGGCTTTCTTCGAGTTGCCTGAGTAATGCTGCTGCGTTCTCAGAAGTCGTGTCCCGGCGGAGTTGCCTGATCTGCCGATTGAGTTCATCCCGAAACCGGTTTCGGCCTTTTTGTTCGTCTTCAAAAGCCGAGAACGCCTCCATATAGCAACTGGATGGAATCGCGATGCGCACCGCCTGCGAGACGGCGTCCAGGAGGTTGTCACCCGCTACCTCGCGTCCCATCGCTACACTCATCAGAAAATTGGTTTCGACGTGTATGATGACATCCACGTTAGACTTCGAGACGGAGGGTCGTGCCCCCCTCGAGCATTTCGAGCATGCCCGCTGCTCTCAACTCCTCAGCGCCCGGTGGACTCGTCGACTTCCAGTGGTACGCCAGGTCGCGAAGCCATGCCTCGACGAGCGTGAGGAGATACGGCTCAAACAGTCGCTCTCTCGGAAAGTCTGGATCATAATGCCGAAGGATTTCGGCGGTGCCGAGCTCGACAACCGGCTTGCCGAGGCTCTCTCCGCATATCTTGTACACGTGGGTCGAGTTCGGATCGACGGTCAAAAGAAAAGCGGCTTGTTCAGCGATTTGCCTGAGCCGCGATTGAAGGATTTTCGACCAGTTTTCTACGGGCTGCGACTTCACTTCTACGAGGGCAACCGCGCGGTTCTCCTTGTCCACGACGACGGCGTCAAACCTGGAATGGGCCGTTGGTGTCATGGCCATCGTTGATCTCCCCGACTGCCGAATCAGCTTCGGATGGTGAGGGGCTCGTCTGATCCAAAGGAACCCACAAACGTCTCCATTGATGCTACCATCTTACCAAGACTGACCACTAGCCAACTCGTCGAACAGGCCGACTGTAACAATGGCGGATAAAAACGTGGGAACCGTTCGATCGTCCGGAATTCGAGCCAAACCTGATTAAGCCCCTTGGTTCGAGCCTGGAAAGTCTGAATTCGAGCTTCTCTGGTTCAGCTAGCTCGGCCAAGCACATCGGGCGGGTCGATATTTTTCCCCAGCCGGTGTCCGAACGTCAGCAGCTTGTTCGTTGTAGTCACGCAAGGCGGAGGAAAGGCCTCTGCCCGAGAATGCGAAATCGAAGGGAGCACCATCATGGCCAAGTTTCTGTTCATCTATCGCGAATCCACGGAGAGCCCGGAGAGCCGCCCCAAGCCTTCTCCTGAGGAGATGCAGGCTTTGCAGATGGCCTGGTACGCTTGGATGCAAAAGTTCAGTTCGGCGATTGTCGGAGGCGACGGATTGAAGCCCACCGGCCGTGTGGTGAAGGCGGGACTCGTGACCGACGGCCCCTATGTCGAAGCCAAGGAAATTCTCGTCAGCTTCTCGATCATTCAGGCCGAAGACTACGACGCCGCGCTGGCGATTGCCAGTGAGTTGCCGGGCGAGGACGTGCTGGCCGAACTGCCCGCCACGCCCGCTCGAGATCCGCGAAATGGCCGGCTACGCGTGAGCGAACGACGCTTCGAAGCTTTTCACAAAGAGGAATGAAAAATGACTGCAAAGAAGGTCTTGCCGAAGTCCGCCAAGAGCGCGATCGCGATGGGCACGACGTCCAAGGGATTCACGGACGAGGAACGAGCGGCGATGAAGGAGCGCGCCGAAGAGCTGAAGGCGGAGGGGCGCAGTGGCTCTCGCGCGGAGAAGGCGGACGGGGAAAGCGCCGTACTCGCGAAGATCGCCGCGATGCCGGTACCGGATCGCGGCCTGGCCGAGCGGCTGCACGCGATCATCAAAGCCAACGCGCCAGCCCTTTCGCCGAAACTCTGGTACGGGATGCCCGCTTATGCCAGGGACGGCAAGGTCGTCTGCTTCTTCCAGAGTGCGGCGAAGTTCAAGACGCGATACGCGACGTTCGGCTTTCAGCACGAGGCGAACCTCGACGAGGGAGCGATGTGGCCGACCGCCTTCGCTCTGAAGGCGTTGACCGCTGCCGAAGAGGCAAGGATCGCCGCGCTCGTGAAGAAGGCGGTGAGCTGAGGAGGGAGCAACCCACTGGCGACGGAGTCTGCGTCGATCCTCGAGCATTCTGGCTTTGTGGTCCCCCACTCCTGGGGCAAACGTCCGTTCCGTGGAGCCGAGGTTGTTCTTGGAGAGCCTGCAGCATGTCCGACAACTGGATCGCGCTGATACCGGAGGATCCCCGGTTCGTTCCCGACGCGGCGAAGCAGCGTCGGGCGCGCGATCGATTTGCCGTAATCGCTCCTCAGTCGGAGGAAATCGAGGTCAAGACTTCTG